>DCYS01000036.1:1673-147571 GCA_002331485.1 Flavobacteriales bacterium UBA2104 | reverse complement strand
AACTTAAGGTTTGTATTTACTTCTACAACGGGCCTTGGGTCAGGTGATCCAGTTTCAACAAGTGCAGATGGGCTAGAAATGGGTCGATTTGAACCTACTCAGGATCAAAACGGTTTAGCAAATTCCTTCGGTAAGCTGGGCGTAGGAGATTTCTACACAAATCCGTTGCCTGTAACGCATAAACTGCATGTTCGCGGAAACGGTAGGTTTGAATATATTCCTGAAGAAGCAGCAGAATCAATTATTCTTGGAAAGGCAATCGACCCGAACAATCCGGATGATGTTGCCTTGCGTAGATTGGAGTTTACAAACGATCCAAATGATGTATTGTTGGGTGATGGAACTTGGGGAACAGTGAACCCTACTGGTGGAGGTGCATTTGTTGAGTGTACAGACAACTCTGGTGCTGCAGATTTAAACGCAGATTCCAAAGTCAATTTAAATAATAATCAATTGTACTTTGAGAATAATGATGCACTAGGTTTAAATCATGTAGGAATTGGATATAATTGTGGACAAAATTTGGAGGCTAAATTAAGTGTTTTACAAATTCATCCGGCAACAGTAAATCAAAGTACTACAGCTATATCAGGAATAAACTCTGATGTAACGAATGATATACTTAACACGTATGTCGGCGTCTATGGAGAAGCAGATGGTGTTCATCCGCCACAATTGAGACCTACAAATATTGGAGGTTTTTTTGCTGCTACCGGAGCCGTTAGAAACTGGGCAATGAAGGCCACGATTGAGAACAACCCATTGACGTCATCACAAAACGTAGGCTTAAGGGTTGAGGTAACGGATGATCAAGCAACTGCAAACTACGGAATTAGAGGAAATGTGAGAGGAGCTGTTAATTCTTCAACAGTTGGGACTTATATGACAGCTTCTGGTTCATTTACTAACTCACCAGGTCTAACGAATGAGACACGTGGTGGAGTTTTCGCTGGTCACGGTGCCCAAAACAGAAACGTTGGAGTTATTGGTAGTACTAGTGGATTTGCTCCTGGATTCACGGATCCTCAAGTTAGTGCAACGGAAGAGCGATTTGGTGTAATGGGTTTTGCTAAAGGAGCTGCAGGAGGAAACTATGCAGTTTATGGTGAAACTGATACAAGTTTCCCTAATTCTTACGCAGGTTATTTTGCAGGTCCGGTAGTTATGAATCAATCCTCTATTTGGAGTGATGAGAACCTTAAAGAAAACATAGATCAAATTGAAGACACCGATTCGATAATGGAACTATTGAATCCAGTAAGCTTTGATTATAAGCAAACTGGAGATGGTGAACGATTGAATCTGCCTTCAGGAAAAAGAATGGGGTTTTTAGCTCAGCAAGTTGAACAAGTATTTCCTCAATTTGTAACAACTGCAAGACACCCTGCTGAATTGGATAGTATTGGAAATATAGTAAATCCTGCATTTGATTATAAGGTTTTAGACATGCAGCAGTTTGTTCCTTTTCTGGTTAAGGATGCTCAGTCAAAATCTGATAAAATTGAAAGTTTGAGTCAAGAACTAGCTCAGAAAGATTCACTTCTAAATGACGTAAATGCTCGCTTAACCCAGCTAGAAAACTGTCTAAGTAATCTTTTGCCGATTTTGTGTCAAATCAATAACTCTGCGATACAACAGAATGATGAGAAAACGCAAGAGGCGTTACTCCACCAGATCGAGGTAGAATTATTTGATGGTGAAAACATCATCTTGGAGCAAAACATTCCTAATCCTTTTGCCGAAAGAACAGTAATTAATTATAGTATTCCTGCAACAGTTGGTGAAGCAAAACTATTATTCTACAACAATGAAGGAAGAATGATTAAAGAAGTTGCTATCAATGAAAGAGGAGCTGGACAAATTAATGTGTTCGGAGCAGAACTCAGCAAAGGAATATATTCTTATACGTTGATTTGCGATGGAAAAGTAGTTTCAACAAAAAAGATGGTGAAGCAATAATTCCATCCATCTTATTATAAACTTAGAGCCACGATTTTTAAAGTCGTGGCTTTTTGTATTCGACTGACTGAAACAGTTAAAGCGATTAATTCAGTATATTTAATGCTGTAATTAACTCGCTATATTATGAAGTTTATTGTCGTACTCCTGCTTTTAATCATGATCTCTTGTACAGAGATTGGGTCAAATTATAAACATAATTTCAAAGACCAAGAACTTCAGGGGAAAATTGGAGGTAAAGAATGGGTATCAAAAAATGGTAAAGCATCCTTAACTCAAAGAGACTCTACAACAACCTGGTCGTTTCAATTTTCAGATCTTAGGGATGAAAATGCACCATGTTCATTTTCTTCATATGATATTGGTAAAGTCATGTTTTCAACTAAGAATATTGACCCAGGTGTTAAGAAGTTAAAGATGAGCTTCAATTTATCTAAGGCCCAGACAATAACTATGGTTTATGATCAGGATTCTGCCAAAGGGCCAATGAATAAAATTGCATTGGAAGGCGCTTTTGAGATAACTGAATTCGATACGGTCAACAAGAACATCATCAAAGGACGAATGGATATTTATTCGGATGATGACAATTTTGTTAATGGTAATTTCGAGGCTACTTTTTGCAAGAATTGATTATTTGTCCTTCTTTTTGAATACAGGAATGTCTTCTCCTAACTGATAAACACCTCTTTTAGGTATAGTCAGTTGAATTCCCGCCTTATCAAGTGCTTTTTTAGCTGTTTCTAATTGCTCCCAATACATTGGCCAGTAATCTGCTGAATTAACCCAGGAACGAGCGGTCACTTCCATTTCATAATCTCCGATTCTTTCTAACCATACATCTGGTGCTGGTTTACTTAACACCCGATCATCTTCAGAGACGGCGGTGAGTAAAACTTCTCTGATCTTATCAATATCCTCTTCAAATGAGAATTTTAAGAAGAGATCGATTCTTCTAATGGGATTCATTGTTCTGTTGTCAACATCACTATTTGCAACATTCCCATTAGGCATTGTAAGGATACGTCCGTCAAACGTTTCTAATCGTGTATAAAGAATATCGATCTTTTGCACTTCTCCCAACTTACCATTGACTTCTATTAAATCTCCAACACGGAAGGGTTTAAATGCAAGTATAAGTACTCCTCCTGCAAAATTCGCCAAACTACCCTGTAAGGCTAAACCAACAGCAATTCCGGCTGCACCAAACAACGCAATAAACGAAGTGGCTTGAATTCCCAGAATTATACCAATTACAGCAAATAAAAGTCCGTATAGGATGAAAATAGAGAGGCTTTCAATAAAGGTGCGTAATGAGAGCTCTATTTTCGTTTTTCTAAGTAGTCGTTTGATCAGGCTTTTGATCAGGCGGATAAGAAGAAGACCAACGATCAATGCTACTATAGCTTTGATCGCAGTCGGTCCCACATCTTTAATGAATGCGAAAAACTCTTCTTTTATATACGTTATATAATCTTTATCCAATCGCTATTTCTTTTTGAATGCATTGATGGCATTAATGGTAAAATCAGATAGTACCAATTCTCCACTTAACGCCGCTCTATCAGATAACAACTGATCCCAATGATCTGTTCCTTGCCAGAAAACATCTTTTAGAAGTTTCATGGCTTCTGGATTAGAGTCGGCTAATTTATTTGCTAATGTATCTATAGCTTCATCCATTTTAGCAGCGTCATCAAAGATCTCAGCGTATAGTCCTTTTTCAGTGGCCCATTCTGCTGATTGCCATTCAGTCGCGTTAATAGCCAATTGGCTCATAGCAGAAGTTCCTACTTTACGTTCTACAGCTGGTCCAACAACGAAAGGTCCAATTCCTATAGCAAGTTCGGATAACTTGATTGCAGAAAATTTAGTTGCATAACAATAGTCAACAGCACTGGCTAATCCAACACCTCCACCAACTGCTTTTCCTTGAACTCGTCCTATGATCAATTTAGGACATTTTCTACATGCATTGATAACATTTGCGAATCCCATAAAGAACTTCTTTCCAGTGTCCAGGTCTTTGATTGAGATCAGTTCATCGAAACTTGCTCCTGCACAGAACGCACGATCACCTTCAGATTTTAAAACGATCACTTTTGCTTCATCATTTTGACCAATTTCTGTTATTGTGTCTGCTAGTTTTTTAAGTACACGACCGGGAAGTGAGTTACTCAATGGATGATGAAACACTACGGTTGCTATTCCTTTAGCATCGATTGAATATTTTACATCTCCCTGGTTAACTGCGTCTGTATTACTCATTGTTCTATTGTTTAATTTGATATCAAAAATAAAGATTTGACATGACTTGACGATTCACAGTTGTTAAAAATAAAAAAGCACGTCTATCAAAGACGTGCTCTTGTGTGAGTAGTGCAATAAAAACGGCACAATTATTAACCACTACACATTTCGCAGTTATCTGGATCATCCAATGAACAAGATACTTGCGATTGAATTTCTTCAGTTGTCATTGGCTTTTCTTCACCTTTTCCTTGAGCAGTAACGCTTTTATCAACTGTAAATTTGATTGCGTCTGTTGCTGCCTTAGTTCTAAGGTAATACATACCTGTTTTCAATCCTTTTTTCCATCCGTAGAAATGCATTGATGTTAATTTACCAAAGTTTGCATTTTCCATGAAGATGTTCAATGATTGAGACTGACAGATGTATGCTCCACGATCAGCAGCTTGTTCAATGATATCTTTTTGAGAAAGTTCCCATGCCGTTTTGTACAAGTCTTTTATCTCTTGTGGGATCTCTGGTATATCCTGAACTGAACCGTTTGCTGCCATCAATTTTTGGCGCATGTTATCGTTCCAAAGTCCTTCTTTAACAAGGTCGCGTAACAGGTGCTTGTTCACGATAATGAACTCTCCTGAAAGTACACGACGTGTGTAAATGTTAGAAGTATATGGTTCGAAACATTCGTTATTTCCTAAGATCTGTGCAGTAGATGCTGTTGGCATAGGAGCAAGTAACAATGAGTTACGAACACCGTGCTCTTTTACCTCTTCACGAAGCACATCCCATTCCCATCTGTCTGTTGGTTGAACATCCCACATATCAAACTGGAACTGTCCTTTAGAAATTGGAGAACCTTCCCACGTTTCGTATGGTCCTTCTTCTTTTGCAAGATCTTTAGATGCAGTCATCGACGCGTAATAGATCGTTTCAAAGATCTCTTTGTTCAATGCTTTCGCTTCAGCTGAATCAAATGGCATACGAAGCTTGATGAATGTATCTGCTAATCCTTGAACACCAAGCCCTATTGGACGGTGACGCATATTTGAATTACGCGCTTCTTCTACAGGGTAGTAGTTTCCATCAATAATTCTGTTCAGGTTCACAGTCGCCTGATACGTTACTTCGAATAGTTTATCGTGATCAAAACCATCTTCAGTTACATATTTTGGTAGGGCAAGTGAAGCAAGGTTACATACTGCTACTTCATCTGGAGCTGTATATTCAATGATCTCTGTACATAGGTTCGATGATTTGATCGTACCCAGGTTTTTCTGATTTGATTTCTTGTTTGCTGCATCTTTGTACAACATATAAGGAGTTCCAGTTTCGATTTGGGATTCAAGAATCTTAAACCAAAGATCCTGAGCTTTGATCGTTTTTCTTCCTTTACCTTCTTTTTCGTATTTCGTGTAAAGTGCCTCAAACTCTTCACCATAAGTATCAGATAATCCTGGACACTCATTTGGACACATTAATGTCCACTCTCCATTCTGCTCAACTCTCTCCATGAATAAATCTGGAATCCAAAGAGCGTAGAATAAGTCACGTGCTCTGTTTTCTTCCTTACCGTGATTTTTCTTCATTTCGAGGAAATCAAACACATCTGCATGCCATGGTTCAAGGTACATTGCGAAAGAACCTTTACGTTTTCCTCCACCTTGATCAACGTAACGAGCAGTATCGTTAAATACTCTCAACATTGGTACGATACCATTTGAAGTACCGTTTGTTCCGCGGATGTATGATCCTTTTGCGCGGATATCGTGAATTGACAATCCAATTCCTCCAGCAGATTGAGAGATCTGAGCACAGTTTTGAAGTGTCTCATAAATTCCTTGAATACTGTCTTCTTTCATTGTTAACAAGAAACATGAAGACATCTGTGGTTTAGGAGTACCAGCATTGAAAAGTGTTGGTGTTGCATGAGTAAACCAACCTTCTGACATTAAGTTGTACGTTTTGATCGCAGAATCGATATCTTCTTTGTGAATACCAACTGCTACTCTCATCAACATGTGTTGAGGACGTTCAGCAATTTCTCCATCTAACTTCAACAAGTACGAACGCTCTAGCGTTTTAAACCCAAAATAATCATAACGGAAATCACGATCATAAATAATACTTGAGTCTAAACGCTCTTGATTATTCTTGATCACTTCGTATACATCATCTGCAAGTAAAGCAGCGTTTTTCCCTGTTTTAGGATCTACATAGTTGTAAAGATCCTCCATTGTTTCAGAGAAAGTTTTCTTCGTGTTCTTGTGAAGGTTTGACACAGAAATACGCGAAGCTAACAAAGCGTAATCTGGGTGTTCAATAGTTTTGGATGCTGCAGTTTCAGCTGCAAGGTTATCCAATACACTCGTTGTTACTCCGTCATAGATCCCTTCGATTACTTTCATAGCAACGCTTTCAGGCGATACTAATGGGTCTAGACCGTAACACATTTTCACGATACGCGCCGTGATCTTATCAAATTTAACTGGTTCTTTTCTTCCGTCTCTTTTTATTACGTACATGCTGGTAAGTTTATAATGGGTTTAATAAAATGGGTTCTAAAAATCTTCATCAGTACTGAAAGATTGATCCTCTTTTCCTGACATAACGCCTGCTTTCTGATACTCAGCAACACGCTTCTCAAAGAAATTCGTTTTACCTTGAATCGAGATCATGTCCATGAAATCAAATGGGTTTGTAACGTTAAATTCTTTTTCGCACTCAAGCTCCAATAGAAGTCGGTCTGCAACAAATTCTATGTATTGAGACATAAGGTCAGAATTCATACCGATCAATTTAACTGGTAGCGCTTCAAGAATAAATTCCTTCTCAATTTCAACAGCGTCAAGAATGATCTCACGTACCTTCTCTTTAGACAACTTGTTGTTCAAGTGATTGTTGTATAATAGACAAGCGAAGTCACAGTGTAATCCTTCATCTCTTGAGATCAACTCATTAGAGAACGAAAGACCTGGCATTAATCCTCTTTTCTTCAACCAGAAGATCGAACAAAACGATCCTGAGAAGAAGATTCCTTCCACAGCTGCAAATGCAATAAGTCGTTCAGCAAAGTTTCCTTCGTCGATCCAGCGCAAAGCCCAATCCGCTTTTTTCTTAACGCAATCCATTGTTTCGATTGCATTGAATAGACCTGCTTTTTCTTTAGAATCTTTAATGTAAGTATCGATCAATAAAGAATATGTTTCAGAGTGAATATTCTCCATTGCAATTTGGAAACCATAGAAGAATTTAGCTTCAGTATATTGAACTTCGGCTACAAAGTTTTCAGCTAAGTTTTCATTAACAATTCCATCTGATGCAGCGAAAAATGCCAATACATGTTTTACGAAATAACGTTCATCGTCATTTAATTTGTTTTCCCAGTCTACTAGATCTGGTGAAAGATCGATCTCTTCAGCTGTCCAAAAGCTTGCCTCAGCTTTTTTGTAGAACGCCCAAATATCATCGTGCTTGATTGGAAATAAAACAAAGCGGTCTTTGTTCTCTTCTAAAATTGGTTCATTTTGTGCCATTTGTTAACCGTTTTTATTGTGCAAAAATATGTTGTTCATGCAGCCCGTTCTACTGCATTACTTGTTTAACTTATTACGTTCAAATTATAGTGCTCGGTGCTTAAAAAGTCGACCAAAAATAGTAGTTCATTTTGTGGTCTCAGAGCAATACAAAAGTTGTCAAATATTTCCGCTCTCACAATTAAAGAAATTCACAATTTTTAGTTTCAATTGTGGATAAAATTTTCAACTCCTTGATTAGTGCATGAAGCCAACATTATTAACATCAATTTAAAAGATATTCACAGAAATTTAATCTTGTTTATCTATAAATAATATTATTTTATCCCTCGAGAACTTCAATTAATCGCCGAAACCCTTTGTATAAGAACGCTCTATAAAATTAAGCGAAAGTTTCCCCACGAAAAACGAAAATTGGTGTATCTTAATAACAATTGATTGTTAAATAATTAGGATAAATTTAAAGACCTCATGCGGAATAAGGCTTTGACATTTTTGAATGAATCAGTAAAAGGATTTTTTTCTCTTATTTATCCAAATAACTGTGTCATCTGTGGTACTGAATTACCAGATCAAAATGACATGATCTGTTTTAAGTGTTTTGGTGATCTTCATTATACTCATTTTGAAAAATATGATGAGCCAACTAAAGCGGATGAACTTTTTTGGGGAAGGATAAAAATTGAACACGTTTATTCTTTACTTTTCTATGAAAAAGGAACAACTACTCAAAGTATCTTACATAAGATCAAATATCAAGAAGGACAAAAACTTGGTGAGTATATGGGAAGACTTATGGGTAAAAGACTTTTAGCTTCAAAATGGATAGAAGAAGTAGATGCCGTTTTTCCTATTCCACTTCACTCAAAGAAGAACTTCAAACGTGGGTATAATCAAAGCCGATTAATTGCAGATGGATTTTCGGATGTCGTTTCTATTCCGGTGGTTGAAGGTATATCAAGAAGAAGGCATCATGAATCTCAAACAAGAAAAAGCAAGGAGGAACGATGGGAAAACGTACGCTCCATATTTCAAGTCGTACCTGAAAAATGCGAAGACATCAAACATGTCCTGATCATAGATGATGTGTTGACAACTGGTTCGACTCTTGAATCAGCGGCTCAAGAAATAAAGACTTACAATCCTGAAATAAAAGTGAGTTTCGCAACAATAGCTATCGCGGACTAACTTCTTTTTTTATACCCGCAGCCGTAAGCATCATATTGTGCAAGAACGTGTTTTCTATATAAGGAGGTAAAAGTTCGCTTCCCGGTCCATATGCTCCAACTTCAACATAATCAGAAGAGTGATGCATATCGGCCCAACCAACAGACGTATAATTTTTTTGTATCCGAGCCAATTCCTCAAACGGTTTTTTATAATCATCGTACATCTCTTCTTCATCCAGTGGATTGATCAGGTCGATCAAGTACTTTGCTTCTTCATCAGAAACCTTATAACCTTGTGCAAACGTGATGAGTTCTTGAAGCATTTTTGGAGTGGTATCCTTTGTAATACCATCCATTATCCATTTGTTTGAATGCTTGAACTCTTTTATTCGATCAAAATTTCGATCAGCATTTTTACCATAGAAAAGTCCTGGATTTGCATTTCCATGGTCTGTGGTCACAATGACCAATGTCTCACCATCTTCTTTAGCAAAATCCATGGCTACTCGAACCGCTTCATCGAATGCCAATTGATCATAAATAAGTCCTCCAGTATCATTTGAATGTGCTGCCCAGTCAACCTTACCACCTTCAACTTGCAGAACAAATCCATTTTGATTTTTCTTCATTTTTTCGATCGCAACAGCCGTTAGATCGGTGATCGTTGGAGATGTTTTCATCAATTTTTCATCATTGAGTCGATCTACAGTGTATGGTAATGCAGAAGTATTAAAAACTCCAAGTAGAGGTTTTTCTGTATTCATTTTTCCACGTAATTCCTCCTTGTTCTTAGCAACGGCATATCCAGCTTTTTCAAATGCACCGTAGACATCTTTTTTATCAGATCTTTCAATAGATGAGAAGTACTCATGTCCTCCACCCATCATAACATCGAATTTGAGGTCTAAATATTTAAGTGCGATCGAAGCTTGGTCTTTACGAGAGGCTTGATTCACACAAAAAGAAGCGGGTGTTGCATGGGTAATTGGAACCGTTGTAACACATCCTACAGCCTTACCTTGCTCCTTAAATTTTTGAAGAATAGGTTTAAAATTCTCTCCTTCTTCACTAACGTTTAACGATCCGTTTGGAACACGTTGTCCCCCTCCCCAAGCTGAACCTCCTGCGGCAGAATCTGTAACGAGAGAACTTGCAGAACCAGTGTCCATCATTGAACGTTTAAATGTACCATCCATGATGTTTTGAACCCATGTTGAGCGCTTTCCCATCATACGCTGAGCAAAGAGATCGGCCATATTTAATGTGCCGGCACTCATCCCATCTGAAACCAGGAAAATGATATTTTTTGCTTCACCATTTTGTAGTGAATCATATAGTTGTGATTGATCCACGTTATTATTCGAAGCAAGCAAAAGTGGTGAAACTGCGACTCCTGCAGCTGTTAATGATGAATTTTTGAAAAAATCTCTTCTTTTCATAGTTATGGGTTTGAAACAAATATACGATTACGTCAAGTAACGTATGTTAATGAAAAGTAAAAACTGCCAGGAACTAAAGATCAGAATCATCCTTATCTCCACTTGCTTTTCTTTTGCGTTGAAGGTAAGTGGAACGAGATATTAGGAATACTCCTAAAAATATCATTAACATGTAAGCGATCTTTTCAAGTGAAATTGCTCCAACAAAACTCTCTGTCCAGCCAAAATAAGCAAATAGCACAGTGAATATCATGACCAACATAGGTTGCGTGTAGATATAACTTCCGCTTACGCTAGGTGACACATGTTTGATTGCAAAAATGTTGAGTAAATAGGTTAAGAAGGTGGCTCCAAAAATTACGTATCCGATCTTTAGCCAAACTACATCAGGAAACAAACTGAACTGAGCTTCACTGAGATCTGACCATACACCGGGATAGCAAAGTATAAATCCAATCCCAAAAATAAAATTGTAGGTGATTACAGTTAAAGGTTTATACTTACTCATAAGTGGTTTAACAATAACCAGATATATTCCGAAAGACAAGGCGTTTATAAATATGAAAAGGTCACCCATTGGAGAATCGAATCCGGGTTCTTTTCCGAGTGTTGTTAACGCTATTGCTCCAATTGCCCCAACAAAGACACCAACTGCTTTTAATATGGTAATTTTCTCCTTAAGTATAAAATAAGACAGGATAACGACTAAAATTGGCGTTGAAGTCATAATGATCCCTACATTAATTGGTGAAGTTAATTCGAGACCATTAAAAAAGAAAAGCTGATTCATAGCCACCCCAAAAAACCCTGTAACTGCGAGTCTTGGAAGATCTTTACGATTTACTTTTTCTCTAATAAAGATCAAGAAGATGGCAATAAAAAGAAGGGTAGTTGTTACCGCCCTAAGAAAAATAAAAGCATTTGGCCCTAAATAATCCGGCATTACTCCTTTTGCCAGAAGATGATTCGCTCCATACAACATGTTAAGGGCGAAAAGCGCAAAATGGGCGAGTATAACTTTATTCATGAAGCGACTCGTATGCTTGCTTAGCGGCTTCTACAGTTTTTTTCGCATTTCCAACAAACACTTGATCTTCCAGAATGATAAAAGGTCGTTTTAGAAAAGTGTATTCCTCTAACATGTACTTTTTATAATCCTGTTCTGAAAGATCCATTTCGTTAAGACCCATAGAACGATACTTCATTGCACGTTTACTGAACATTTTTTCATAAGACCCAACTTTGCTTTTGATAAAATCAAGCGTTTTCTCGTCAATATTTTCTTTTTTGATGTCTTGAAGCTCTACATCATCTCCTGGGTTAATTTCCTTTAGGATCTTTTGGTTCGTATTACAACTTGAAAGGTGAAATATTTTTTTCATGACGGGTCTAATGTTTAAACTGTTGCTGGGCGTTCTTGTAAACAACTCATTGCTTTTTCAACCATTTGAGAAGAGCCTACATAATAACCACATCGTTGGTGCAGTTTTGTTGGTTCGATCTCCATAATTCGATGATGACCATCTGTTGCGATACCGCCAGCCTGTTCTGCAATAAATGCTAGAGGATTACATTCGTATAAGAGTCTCAACCTTCCTTCTTTCCAGTTGTTCGTAGTTGGATAAATATAAATTCCACCTTTAAGAAGGTTTCTATGAAAATCCGCAACAAGCGATCCAATATATCTTCCTGAATATGGCCGGTTGGTTGAAGGATCGTCAGCACGACAATATTTTACGTAATCTTTTAATCCCGGGTCACATCGATCGAGATTTCCTTCATTCATAGAATATGTTTTCCCTGTCTCCGGCATTTTGATATTTGGGTGAGAAAGACAAAATTCACCGATTGATGGATCTAATGTAAATCCGTTTACTCCTTTTCCAGTGGTATATACAAGCATAGCAGAAGATCCGTAAAGAACATATCCTGCAGCAACTTGTTCAGTTCCCTTTTGCAACATATCTTCTTTCGTTGCTAATGTTCCAACTTCTGATTTTCTTCTATAGATGGAGAAGATCGTTCCAATAGATACATTAACATCTATATTTGACGATCCGTCAAGTGGATCGAAAAGAACAACATACTTACCATTTTTCGAATGTTCTTCTTCAAATGCCACAAAATCTTCATTTTCTTCTGAGGCGATACCACATACTTCACCTCCTGTTTTGAATGCATTTATGAATGCTTCATCGGCGATAACATCCAGTTTTTGTTGCTCTTCCCCTTGAACATTTGTTTCACCTTTTGCACCCAGTATGTCTACAAGTCCTGCACGATTCACGTCTCGATTTACGATCTTGGAAGCGATCGAAATGTCGTTAAGCAGACTTGTTAATTCACCTGTTGCATAAGGGAAGTCCTTTTGTCGTTGCATTATGAATTCACTAAGAGTGGTAATTTTTGCCATACCAAGAAATTTTTTACAAATATCGTGATTTGTCGGGACATCTCCCGAACGATTTCTGAAAACATCGTTGGAGCGGTTGAATTCTGATAAAATCAATTATTTTTGATGTATGGATGCATTAGAAAAATTCAAAATGATCTTTGAGCCAAAATTGCTGGAAGAATTTGAAGAAAAAGCTACTGAAGTTGAGATAAAAGCAGGGGAGACCATATTGGATTATGGTCAGATCGTTAGAAGTATGCCGATCATCGCCTCGGGAACAGTTAAAGTATCTCGAAGAGATGAGGACGGTAAGGAAATACTGTTGTATTACGTGAATGCTCAAGAAAGTTGTGCAATGACATTTACTTGCTGTATGGAACAATTTCCGAGTGAAATTAAAGCCGTCGCAGAGGACGATGTTGTAATGTTGACTGTACCTATCTCTGTAATGGATGAATGGCTCCGGAAATATTCTACGTGGAAGAGTTTTGTGATGGGTACGATCAGAAGTCGTTTCAACGAAATGTTACACACGATCGATCAGATCGCATTCCAAAAACTTGATGAGCGACTGAAACATTATCTTCAACAAAAGTCGAAACATTCGGGATCCAAACTGCTCAATTTATCACATGAAGAAATTGCACGAGATCTAGCCACTTCGCGAGTTGTGATTTCTAGATTACTCAAAAAAATGGAGAACGATGATCTCCTTTTATTATATAGAAATCAGATTAAGTTATTGAGTGCGTTCGAAATGGAAGAAACCGCATAATCTAGTGCTAACAATAGAGGAAATATCAAAAAGTTATCGTCGTCAAAAGATTTTGCACGACATCAACTTCAGTGTCAAGGAAGGAGAGATCCTGGGATTATTAGGACCTAATGGTGCTGGTAAAACTTCCCTAATGAGGATTATTAACCAGATCATTGATCAGGATAGAGGACATATCCTCTTTAAGGGAAAAGTAATGAGGTCGGCAGATCTTGCGGAGATCGGTTATCTTCCAGAGGAACGAGGGCTGTATAAAACGATGTCTGTGCACAGACAACTACTTTACCTTGCAAGACTGCGTGGTATGAGTAAAAAGGACGCGAAGCAACAGATCAATTTTTGGCTAGAGAAATTTAGCATTGAGGATTGGGGAAAGAAACGTATAGAGGAGCTGTCAAAAGGAATGGCTCAAAAGATCCAGTTTATCGCTACAGTTCTTCACGACCCTTCACTATTGATCTTAGATGAGCCATTTAGTGGATTTGACCCTGTGAATATAGAATTGATCAGGGATGAGATCAAACGTTTTAAGAAAGAAGGACGAACTATTCTGATCTCAACTCACAATATGAATAGTGTTGAGGCGATCTGTGATAGAGCAGTACTCATTAACCAAGGAGAAATGCTACTCGAAGGAAGTATAACAAACCTTCGGGATCAACATAAAGAGGGTTTATATGAAATCTGCTTTGAAGGCAATATGATATCATTTGCTAATGCTTTATGGGTAGGTTATGAAATTATTGAAAAGATCGATAAAGGAGAGAATCAATTTTGTGTTCGGTTGAAAATGCGAAAGGAAAACTCAATTAACGACCTCTTAAATGCGGTGATGGGTCAGGTTAAGATCTTATCGGTTCATGAGGTTTTACCGGGAATGGATGAGGTCTTTGTTCAGCAGGTTCAACCTAAAAAAGAGGTCGAAGATGAATAAGATACTACTCATAGCAAAAAGAGAAATATGGGAGCGTCTAACCACACGGTCTTACATCTCATTAATGATCATTGGACCGTTGGTAGTACTTGGTTTACTCTACATATTTTTGTCCTCCACTGGTGCTAAGAAGCAGTCTTGGGAAGTTTTGATCATGGATGAGACTGAACTGTTCGAAAACAAACTTAACCCAAAGAAGGATCCACTTTTTTCGATCGATTTTATCAATGCTTATATTGACTATGACGAGTTTGCGAACGATAAGAAATTTCAAAAATACGATTTGGCTGTATGGGTAAATGAGCGCGTTCTAAAGAATAAGAATGTAATTATTTCCTACAGGTCAAAACCGTCGGAGCTGGTACAAAGGAGGCTCGCGCATCACGTTGAGCGAAGGTTAGAGGAAATATTGGTGAAAGAGTTCAGCTCAATGTCTCTGAAAGAGTTTAGAGCGATTAAACAACCACTTCAATTCTCACTAAAAGACACCTATGACCCAAGAGATAAGAGGTCTGAGACTTCAGGTTGGGTTGGTTTTGTGTTCGGCTCGATCATCATCTTTTTTATCCTTTCTTTCGGTATGACGATGCTTCGAGGTGTCGCTAAAGAAAAATCTAATCGTATAGTTGAGGTACTATTGTCCAGTGTATCACCAAGTCAGCTGCTATCTGGCAAGATACTGGGAATTGGTTTTGCGGCATTTATTCAATTTGTTGTATGGGGAGTCCTCATAAGTTTAGGGTTGTGGATACTTCGCATTGTGTTTTTCCCAGACCTATTAGACCCTGCTATGGTAGCCAATCAACTGGGCGAGCAAGCAAATGAAGTAAATAGTTTTGCTCAACAGAGCCCTTTTGTCGAATTGATCTATAAGCAAATTCAATATTCAAATATGCTTGTATTCTTTTCGCTATTCTTCATTGCAGGTTATTTGTTTTACAGTGCGTTCTTTGCAATGATCGGTTCATCAGTAGGTTCAGAATCAGACGGTCAGCAATTTGTTATTCCAATCGTAATGATCTTACTTCTTGCAATTGTCGCAGGATACTATGAGATCTATTATCCCGACTCCTTACTCAGTGAATGGTTAGGATATATTCCTTTTACCGCTCCAACAGTCATGATGGTTGAGCTATCATACGGTTTTTCTAATGGCGGAGCCTGGAAACTATATTTGTCATTATTCATATTGATGATTAGTGCTATAGTTTTCCTTATTCTTGCATCCAGGATCTATCGAAACGGAATACTACAGTTTGGTCATCGTCTGAAATTGCCCTTATTGTTGAGATGGATCAAAAAGTAAGGTGAATGAGAGTTGCAGTAATTGACCTAGGGACAAACACCTTTGATTTGATCATCGTGGATCGGGATGAAACCACGAATAAGTTTTCTGTTCTGTACACCGATAAGTCCTTCGTTAGTCTTGGAGAGGGCGGTATAAATGAGAAAAGGATCACGAAGTCTGCAACAGAGCGGGCAGTTTTCACAATTGAGCATTTCTTCCAAGCCTGTCGTGAGTATGAAGTAAAGACTTCGAATATCTATGCGTTCGGAACTTCAGCATTGAGGGATGCAAAAAACACTGATGAATTCAGCAAAACAATTCAGTCTTCTTTCGGAATAAATATAAAGGTCATTGATGGGAATTCAGAAGCCAAGATGATCTATGAAGGTGTTAACGGGATTCATTCTTTTACTGAACCCTCTTGTATTATGGATATCGGTGGAGGGAGTACAGAATTTATATTTGCCAATTCAAGTGGTTATGATGAGGTTATCAGCTTAAATATTGGTGTTTCAAGGATTCTCCAATTGTTTGATATACCGGGTAGAATAGATAGCATCAAGAAACAAGAGATAGTATCATTCATGGAGGATGCTGAGGATGGGTTGTTTAGCAGATATCATAATGAAACTTTGATAGGTGCAGCTGGAAGTTTTGAAACGTTTTATCAACTTGTAACTGAAAACACCTCATATGACGATTTTTCAACTCATGAAATCCCATTTGATGGACTGATCAAAGTGCTTGAGGGTTTAATAGCAAGCGATCTAGAGGAGCGTGAACAGAACTTCTGGATTCCGAATTACAGAAACAGAATGATTCATATTGCTGCTTTGCAGACGCTGTGGGTAATAGAAAAGCAAAAAATAAGCCGCTGTGTTTTTTCACCAGCGGCTTTGAAAGAGGGGGTCTTGTTCTCGTCTGTTTGATCTTAATTATTTCTCTCTAAATGTAAGTATTGATGTCCCGTGTGTTCTTCACCTTGAAGATCAATGATCTTATAGGTGTAGAAATATACTCCATCTGTTACCGGTTTTCCACTAAAGTCGTTTCCATCCCATCCATTACTTGGATCTAATGAGGTTATCTTTCCTACCATATTCCCCCAACGATTGAATATTTCTATTTCTACGCTTTCTGCATTCGAAATATTCATATGGAAAATGTCGTTTGTACCATCATCATTCGGTGTGAACCCATTAGGAATAACATAGTTCAACGGAGACTCTTCGACAACGATGAATAAAGAAGATTGATCAGCACAATCACCATTTGAAACGACTAAGATAACTTCGTAAGTTCCAGTAGCATTGTATGTTTCAGATTCATCAGTGTTAGATGGATTACTCGCAGTAGAACCATTCCCAAAATCCCAGTCATATGAAGTTCCATTTGATGATTGATTTGAAAAATCAACTTCCAAAGGAGGAGCACCACTCATTGGAGTAGCAGAAAAATCAGCAACAGGTTGAGGAATAGTATTAACATCAATTTGGTCAGTTGCCGAACATCCGTTTGCATCTGTACCAGTAACAGTATAAGTTGTGGTTCCGGTTCCAGGAGTGAAAGGTGTTCCATCAGTTACTCCATTATCCCAAGTATATGTAGTTGCTGTGCCACTGCCGCTTAGTGTCAAAGATTCACCTTCACAAATAGTCGTATCCAGCCCAGCGTTTACTGTAGGATTAGGGTTCACCGTTACATCCACTTGATCTGTATTTGTACATCCTGTATTTGTGTTCTCAGCAGTTACTGTATATGTTGTTGTTCCTACTGTAGGTGTAAATGAAACACCATCCGTTATACCATTGTCCCAAGTATAAGTATCAGCATTTCCAGACGCAGTTAATGTTGTGTCCTCACCATCACAAATAGTTATGTCAGGACCTGCGTCGACTGTCGGAAGAGGGTTGACAGTAACCGTAATTTGATCTGTATCGGAACAACCAGCACTGTTAGTTCCAGTTACTGTAAAAGTCGTAGTTGCTGTTGCGCTAAAAGGTACGCCATCAACACCTCCATTATCCCAATTATAGGTTGTTGCAGTTCCAGAACCAGTGAGAGTGATCATTTCTCCTTCACAAGCCTCAAAATCGGCACCTGCATTAACAGTTGGTAAAGAACCAACTGAAACATCAACTTGATCAGTGTTTTCACATCCATTGGCATCAGTACCAGTAACTGTATAGGTTGTGGTTCCTGTTGGAGGGGTGAAAGAAACACCGTCTGTTACTCCATTATCCCAGGAATAAGAAGTTGCGTTTCCAGAGGCAGTTAATGTTACATCTTGGTTGTCACATACGGTAACATCAGATCCTGCATCAACTGTAGGAAGAGGGTTTACGGTAATTTCAATTTGGTCAGTATTTTCGCATCCATTCGCATCAGTTCCTATTACTGTAAATGTGGTAGTTGTATTAGGGTTAACTGTATGTCCAGCGCCAGCTCCCAAACTATTATCCCAGCTGTAGGTCGCTCCACCTGATGCAGATAGGTCAGTACTTTCTCCGTCACAGATAGGGTTTTGAGTAGCACTTGCTGTTATGGTTGGTAAAGAATTTACGACTAGCGTAATAGTTGCAATACTATCGCAAGTTGCAGTTGTAAAAGTTTGCTGATAGGTTCCTGCAGTCGTTTCTGTATTACCATGAATAGTTGCACTTTGTCCCTGACAAATTTCTATTGTTTCTGAGTATGTTATATTGGCCTGCTCTGTGACATTAAATTGAGCAGAAGTTCCCGAACAACCATTGGCATCAGTAACAGTTACAGTGATCGGATTGTCTGCGTCAGTTACATTCGTGCTCTGTGTTCCGGCTCCATTTGACCAAGAATAATTACTAAAACCTGCCTGTGTAGAAATGGCTGCTGTATTTCCAGCACAATAAGTTGAAGATCCTGTAATCGTTGGAGTAGGGTTGGGGTTTTCAGTTACGTTGTATTGAGCAGAAGTACCTGAACAACCATTGGCATCAGTAACAGTTACAGTAATTGGGTTATCAGCTGTTGTAACAGTTGTATTCTGAGTGTTTGCGCCATTAGACCAACTGTAACTACTAAACGCACCAGTTGAGATTGACGCACTTTGTCCTTGGCAATATTCAGTATCTCCTGTTATGGTCGGAGTGGGGTTAGGGTTAACTGTGATCACTTGACTTGCTGTACTCACTTGTCCACAGTTATCAGTTACGATTGAATATAGAGTAACTGTTCCTGAGTTAGGGAATGTAATACTTGTATTTGCGCCACTTCCTACAGAAGGAGACCCTGATGGGTCAAAGCTCCAATTATATGTATAAGCCGGAACCCCATCTTGAGCGGATGTATTGACATTGATGCTTCCACCTTCACAAACAGTCGTTGATGAAACGTTAATTGGGTTTGAGATATTTGTATAATCGATCGTTTGACCTGTGATCGTCATTGTCCACGGAGAAAACGCCCCAATATAATCGTTGTTACAACCAGCTGTACCCCAACAACTTCTAAAAAACTGCATTGTGAAGTTAACATTTTGAGGACTACAAGATGGAGCTGGCAAGCATGAACCTAGATCAGAAAAAACAGATACGTTTGTTCCTTCACATGTTCCTCCTCCCGTTAAGTTACAAAACCAATAAAACCCTGCCTGACTAGGACTCACACAACCTCCAGTTGCAAATCTAACAGCCCCTTCATTTAACCACGCGCCATTAATTGCTTCATATGTGAATGTCCATAAGACATCGTCAAAAGTCGCATTTGCTGGTGCAGGAACTGTTAGGAATTGATCACAACTATTATCAAAGTTACAGCTCGCATTATATTCTGATCCAGTTATTGATGCTTGAGCTAGAGTGTTCGAAGCAGAAACCAAAGGGTCAATGATTAATTTGTATTGATCTTTATACTTATTTATCCATTCTTTAGGAACGATCATACTGATCGAATTCTTAGATACAGCATACGGAATTTCCTCGATCATAGATTTTTCTCCGCCTCTTGGATAAGCCACTGCTCTACCATATTGTGCTATACCTCTTCCATCACTGCTAATAGCAATGTCACCAACACCCTTTTGTCCATTCGGAATTGGAATAAAATCCAATTCAGTATTTCCGTTAGTATTTATATCATCTTTGAAAATGAGTGCATCATAGTTATTGATCGAAATCTCGTTGATCACGAAATTTGTTTTAATAGAACCAGGGTAAATAATCAATTCGGCGTCAATTCCAGGAAAAATATCAGTTACGTAAACACCATCTTCTCCCGCAGAATAATTTGTCCAGTTAGCTTCACTGACCTTAATTTGCTCATCATTTAGGGTCTTGTAAAGTGACCAGTTATTAAAAGAAACTTCTCTAATACCTTCTCTAATCGTTACGCTTTGATCGTTACAATTTATTTGTACCTCATTGAGATAAAAAGGAGAAATATATGATGATGGCCCGTGTTCTTCAAGTTTATGCTTGATGTTAACCCACTTTCCATTTACCTTATGGTGGAGTAGACCCTTTGCTTTCTGAATATAAAAACGTGTTGGATCTTCAATATCAATAAAATGTCTTAGATCTTTTTCTCTCTTTGAAAGGTCTTCAACACAATTCCTGCAAGGGGCGTTTTCGAGCAAAATCCCAAAATCAGGATGATCATAATAAGATTCATCGTTGTGTTTCTTCCAAGCTTCTACATTTGAAGCCCTCTCTGAATCAAATGTTTCAAAGTTCCTGGCTTTAGAAGTCATTCCTTCTAATGCAGATTTCTGAGCAATAGAAAATTGAGAGAGAAAAAGAGAGGTCAACAAAAGTAATGACCAAATAGAATTGGTTCCTTGAGTAGTAGTCATCAATTAAAAATTAGTGTTAGCTAATAAGTAACGTCAACCAGTCGTAATTGGTTGCACGCTAAGACTAAAAATAATCAAAATACTTGTCTCGGTTTCAACGAACTACACTTCCGTTTTCAAGATCTTTATCCGTGGTAAGAAATGAAAGTTCACCTTTTGTGTTTTCGCCCATCAAAATCATACCATTAGAAACTACGCCTCTGATCTTTCTTGGTGGGAGGTTTAAAAGAACACTTACTTTTTTACCAATAATTTCCTCTGGAGAGTAATGTTGAGCAATACCAGATACGATTGTTCTCTTGTCCAAACCAGTATCCACAAGTAGTTCAAGTAACTTATCTGCTTTTTTTACCTTTTTGGCTTCCAAAATTTCCCCTACCCGGATATCCATACCTAAAAAGTCGTCAAAAGGAATATCCTCTTTTTGAGGTTCATGATCGCTTGACTCACTTTCCTCTGCAGTGCTTCTTAGAATTGCTTGTTCTTCTTCCACGAAATCATCCTCGATCTTCTTGAACAAAATGCTTGGCTTTTCAGTCTGTTCTCCACTTGAAAGAAGGTTAACCTTTCCGGCCTGACTCCATTCAAAACTATTCATTCCAAGAAACCCTCTTATTTTTCCAGCTGTTTCAGGCATAAACGGATCAAGAAGTATAGAGAGATTTGCAGTTACTTGTAGCGCAATGTTCATGATCGTCTTTACTCTCTCCTTGTCCGTTTTAACTAATTTCCAAGGTTCAGTTTCAGCTAAATATCTATTACCAATTCGAGCAAGACCCATAACCTCTGCTTGAGCCTCTCTAATTTTATAACTGTAGAGTTTTTCCTCGACTTTTGCGGGGATGTTTTTGATGAATTCAATGACTTTTTGATCTTCGGCTGATAAATCGCCGCATTCTGGAACTACTCCATCATAATATTTCTGGGTGAGGACTAAAGCCCTGTTTACAAAATTCCCAAGTACATCAGCAAGTTCATTATTTACCCGCGATTGGAAGTCAGACCAAGTGAATTCGCTATCTCGACTTTCCGGGGCAATAGAAGTCAATGTATATTTTAATTCGTCTACTTTATCAGGGTGTCGTTCTAAATATTCATGTAACCAAACTGCCCAGTTTCTTGAAGTAGAAAACTTATCTCCCTCAAGATTCAGGAATTCAGATGCAGGGACATTATCTGGCAATATAAAGTCGCCATGCTCTTTCAGCAGTATAGGGAAAATGATCGCATGAAAAACGATGTTGTCCTTTCCAATGAAATGGACTAGCTTTCTATCTCCTGTCCAATAGTCTTTCCAATTCTTATTTTGTTCTTGTGCCCATGCTTTTGTAGCAGAAATGTAGCCGATAGGTGCGTCTAGCCATACATAAAGTACTTTTCCATCAGCACCTTCTAATGGTACTGGGATACCCCAGTCCAGGTCTCTAGTCATGGCTCTTGGTTGCAATCCACCATCGATCCAACTCATACATTGACCAACTACTTGCTTTCTCCAGGTGTTTGGGTCATGTTGTTTTTCACCATCAAGTTTGCCTTCTTTTATCCATTCAGAAAGCCATTTTTCATGTTTTTCCATCGGAAGGAACCAGTGAGTTGTCTCTTTCAAAACAGGAGGTTTTCCACTTAGTTTTGATACAGGATTGATAAGATCGTTTGGGCTTAGAGCGGATCCACATTTTTCACATTGATCTCCATATGCCTCACCATACCCACACTTAGGGCATTCTCCAGCGATATATCGATCAGCTAAAAACTGATTATACGATTCATCATAGTATTGCTCATTCGTTTGCTGAGTAAACGAACCTTTGTCATGCAATTTTTTGAAAAAATCCTGAGCTGTTTCTTTATGAATGTCTGTAGTTGTTCGATGAAAAATATCGAAATCAATACCGAATTTTTCAAAAGAATCCGCTAGGATCTTATTGTATTTATCCACGATCTCTTGAGGCGAAACATTTTCTTTTTTTGCACGCAAAGTGATTGCAGCTCCATGCTCATCACTTCCACATATGAAAGCCACGTCGTGTCCTTTGTGCTTTAAAAACCGAACAAATATATCGGCAGGAAGGTAAACTCCAGCAACATGTCCCAGATGAAGCGGACCATTAGCATAGGGCAGAGCCGCAGTAATCGTATATTTTTGTTTCTCCATTGATCGTTAACTTTCTGAACGGCAAAGATAATGGAAACCTATAATTGAGACGAAGTAGAATAGATCAATCTTCCTCATATTCTTCAAGTCCGTAATTCTCCCCTTTTTCAGTTGCGGGAACACCTTTAACCAACCATTCTGGAGCAGGCTCTCCTTGTAGAAAATGATCAAAGAATTGTCGCATACGAATACTGAGATCCATACGGTTGGCGTTCTTCATAAGATTATGTTCATCACCATTGTAGTTCAGCATCCAAACAGGTTTATTTAGTCGTTTCATTGCCGTAAACATTTCAATCCCTTGATACCATGGTACTGCACCATCTCCGTCGTTATGCATAATTAGTAAAGGAGTCTCAATCTTTGGAACCCCAAAAAGAGGAGAGTTCTCAACATAAAGTTCTGGAGCTTCCCATATTGTTTTGCCTATTCTACTTTGAGTTCGCTCGTACTGAAACGCACGATTCAAACCTGAACCCCAGCGAATACCTCCATAAGCGGAGAACATGTTGCTAACAGGTGCACCAGCCATTGCAGCAGCATATCGGTCGGTCATTGTTATAAGCTGAGCAGTCTGATAACCACCCCATGACTGTCCCTGAAGCCCCATCCTCGTACTGTCAATATTAGGATAAAGATCTAGTACGTGATCTGTTCCACTCAAAATACAATCATACGCGCTTTTCGCAGGGTGTCCTGGTTCATAGCGAACGTCAGGAATAAACACGACATAACCAGCAGAAGTATACTCTGTTGCATATATTATGGAAGCTGTAGGCTTTGGGATGTAATGGTTGTGTTTTCGTTGAGTATAAAGCTCGTAGAAATAAACCAATAGTGGATAGCTTTTCGTGCTATCAAAGTTTTCAGGCTTATATAACAACCCTTCTATCTCTTTTCCTTCATAGGTGGTCCACGAAACCTTTTCAACGGTCGGCCAGATATATTCGCTTTGTTGAGGATTGGCAACAGATATTCTCTCAGGGCTTTTGAAAGAATGATCAGTCAAATAAACATCTGGATAATCTTTTACATTCATTTGTCTGAAGATAACCTCATCAGAATTATCAGCTTTTCGGATACCTAGTATTTTATGATCTGTTTCGTAAAGCAAAGTTAAGTGCGGATCAATTCTATTTTCAACATAATTGTATATAGACTCATTCATAGTTTCCTGGTTCGTACCATGAACATAAGTCTCCTCAAGATCAATGTAAACACTATCTCTATTCCATCGTTTTAGTCTGAGCTCAGTGTTCATGTATTCTCCTTTACGCTGTGTTAAACAAGTTAGTTGACGTCCAGTGAATTCATATTTCCAAATATCATATTTACTATGTAATACAATCTCAGTTGGGCTCAAGAACCCGTATGTTCCGATAGGTCCAGCTTTAAAAGGCATTCCGTTGATGTCACTTTTCCACTCTACTGAATCTTTCATAAAACAAGTCATACAGTCAGAATCTCCTGTTTCAGTATCGAGGAAATAATAATTGTTGCTGTCACTTAGGAAATAGACAAAGTACTGTCCATCTGGAGAAATCCCTTGATTATAGTTAAGTTTTTCAGCGATCACTTTCCTTTCTCCCGTCTTAAGATCAACCAAGTAATAATCACTTGGCCACGGAAAAGACCAGTTATAGGTCTGTGCATATTGCTCATTACAGTAACCCATGGCTACATCTGAATTTCCTTTGTTCAGAATACGAATATTCATCGTATCATCTTCAAGTATTACTAGATCATTAGATGATAAATGAACAACGGTTAGATAACTGTCATTTTCGTCTCGCTTTTTTTCCAGGAGTTGCTGAGGTTGAAGGCGATTGTTTTTATAGTGCCAGACATCCAGTTTGGCCTTCTCGCTTTTGAGAAGTGTGTCTTCTTTTTCTTCCTCTGGCATATCAGACAATCCCAGGAAGAGTTTCTGTTCATTCAGTGAAAAATACGGTTTGTAGTGCTTGCTTACGTTCATTGCTTCCGAAAGATCGGCTCTCTCAGAATGTACTAGTCGTTTCGATTTGTTTTCACTTACATTCCATGTGAACAATGCGTTTAATTTATTTTCGCTTGTATCTGTCGAAGCAACGAAGGCAAATTTTCTACCTTTTTCACTAAAGTTCATCTGATCTACAGCTGTAAAGCGATTTGGATCTGTTTTTAATTCAGCTGTTTTTAGGTCTAATAAATGTATTTGAAAACTGTCTGCATCTTCAACTTTTTTATGTGTTACCATAGCGAGAGCGTTACCCTTTTTACTAAGGACATATTTGACTACATGTTTATATGAAGATTTGCTACCTTTAGATAGATCTTTTACAAATAAAGTCTCACCCTTACTACTGATCTCTTCTTCCTCTTTTTTCTTGCCGAATAACTTACATTTTTTCTTTTTCGGTTCAGGTTGTTTTAAAGAATCAGCTTCTATGCGATATGCAACAAACGGTGTTTTTTCAGATAACTTGAAATCTATCAAGTTTGGTATATATTCACTCGAATCTCCAGAAAGGTATAAAATTCCCAAAGTGTCTTTTACCCAATTGTCTTTTTTCTCTTCTTTCAGTTTAAGCGTTCTAATCGTATCATACCCCGGATCGAGCGAAAACACCAAAACGTCAGTTCCTTGACTGAAATGACCGTTTTTACCCCTTTTTATTGAATCATGGGCTTTTGTTTTTGTGTTCAACCAATGTAAATATCCATCTCCACGGTGAGGGTTCACTTCATAACTAACATAGTCTCCATTTGGAGAAATGATCGATCTTTTTACAGATTTCCAATCATTGTAAACAGTGTGGTCGATAACTTTTTTTTGCCCTAATAACGAAGTAGTTATAAAAGCAATAGATAGTGTAAGGAGTATTTTTTGAAACATTGAAAACGTTTTTTTGAATCAAATGTGAATAGCTTGTTACAAATATTGCAACACCAACGAAAATAGTCAAAATATTGTGATAACCATTTCTTTAGGACCTTTGTGATATAGGTGTGATTTTGAAAAAACATTGTTTAAATTAGACCACTCTTTAAAAATCTCAGAATGAAAGCAGTATCAATTTTAATCTCATTACTTATTATTTCTATTACGTCATGGTCACAACCTCTATGGATGAGGTATACAAGTATTTCTCCGAATGGAGATCAAATATTGTTTTCGTATCAGGCAGATTTATACAAAGTAAAAGCCGAAGGTGGTTTAGCAATTCCGCTAACTCAATTTGAAGGCAGAGATTTCATGCCGATCTGGTCTAACGATGGAGAGAAAATAGCCTTCGCATCTGATCGATATGGAAATTACGATGTGTTCATTATGAATAAAGATGGTAGTTCATTAAAGCGATTGACTTATCACTCTTCGAATGACTATCCTTATGCTTTCAGTCAGGATGATAATGAAGTTATTTTCAGCTCGACACGACTTGACGATGCGAGCAGTGTATATTTTCCTTACGGAGGTCTGCCGGAAGCATACAGTATTTCAGTTGATGGAGGAAACCCTAAACAAGTAACTTCTGTGCCGATGGAAGAAATGAATATTAATAGAAAGTCGGGGAAATGGCTTTATCAGGATAAGAAAGGATACGAAGACCCTTTTAGAAAGCATCATACTTCTTCGGTTACGAGAGACATTTGGATGTATGATCCTGAAAAAGGTGAATACGCTCAATTGATTGATAGACCTGGAGAAGATAGAGATCCTGTTTGGATTGATGGAGTGTCATTCTATTATCTGAGTGAAGAGTCAGGATCGTTCAATGTTTGGCGATATTCTATTGCATCACAAACCAAAAAACAAATCACCTTTTTTGAAGATCATCCTGTTAGAAACCTTAGTATGAGCATAAATGAAAAGCTCTGTTTCAACTATGATGGTGAAGTTTATGTTTTGAATCGAGGAGGAGAGCCTAAGAAGTTAAACATTGTTATTCAGACAGGGGATAGAACAAAAGACTATGAATTAATTGATAAAAGTTCTGGTGTATCTGAGTTTGACCTCTCTAAGAATGAAAAAGAAATTTGCTTTGTCCTTCGGGGAGACATTTTTGTAGCAAGTCTTGAATCGGGAATAACAAAACGTATTACCAATACGCCATATCAAGAGAGAAGTGCAAGCTTTTCACCAGACGGGAGATCAATTTTATTTGCTGCGGAAAAAGACGGTCATTGGGGAGTTTATAAAAGTTCGATCAAGCACAAAGATGAGGAGTTCTTTTTTAGTTCAACTGTTTTAGTTGAAGATGAAGTAGTGGTTGATACTAATGAGAACTTTCTTCCAAAGTATAGTCCTGATGGAGATGAAGTAGCTTTTTTATCGGAAAGAACAGCACTCAAGATCATAGATCTCGAAACTGGAAAAGTCAGAACACTGCTTGATGCAGATAAGAATTATTCATACTCGGATGGAGATCAATATTATGACTGGTCTCCAGATGGTAATTATATCCTATCAAACTTTCTAACGCCAAGAAGTTGGATCTCCCAAGTTGGATTAATTTCAGTTGATGGAAGTGATGAGATCATTAACCTAACAGAGTCAGGTTATGGTGCATCAGGAGGAACATGGATGATGGGAGGAGAAACCATGATCTATTACAGTGGTAGGAATGGAATGAAAAACCATGCTAGTTGGGGATTCCAGGGAGACGTGTATGGCCTGTTCTTCACTCAGGAATCTTATGATCGTTTTCATCTTTCAAAAGCTGAATTGAATTTGATCGAGGAAAAACAAAAAGAGGAAAATAAGGATGATGAAGAGACAAAGTCAGAGATCACGATCGATTTTAATGGTCTAAAAGACAGAAAAGAACGGTTGACGATTCACTCTTCAAATTTAGGGGGAGCCGTTTTAACAGATGATGGCAAGCACCTTTATTACTTGAGTAGTTTTGAAAAGGGATATGACCTCTGGGTTCATAGTTTTTACAAAAATGAAACTAAGATAGTTGCTAAATTAAATGCGCGTCAAGCAGGGAACTTAAAACTAAGCAAGGATAATAAAAAGTTATTCCTGATCATTAACGGTTCTCCCCATGCGTTGACCTTATCAAATAAAAAGAAAGAAAGAATCAAATTTTCTGCTGACTTTGAACTGAAGGGTGCACAAGAGCGCGCTTATATCTTTGATCACGCATGGAAACAGGTTGAGGAGAAGTTCTACAAGAAAGACCTCCACGGTGTAGATTGGGATTTCTACAAAAAGGAGTACGAGAAGTTTCTCCCACACATAAACAACAATTACGACTTCGCGGAGATGTTGAGTGAGTTACTTGGGGAGTTGAATGCATCTCACACAGGTTGCAGGTATAGACCAAGGAGAAAGAATGGGGATCAAACCGCTTCTTTAGGAGTAATTTACGACTCAGAATACACCGGAAAAGGGATGAAGATCCAGAAAATACTTGATAAAAGTCCGGCCGCATTTAATGACAAAATCAAGAAAGGGGATATTCTGTTGGCCGTTAACGATATTGTTATTTCCGAACAAGAACCGCTTGCTAAATTGATGAATCGATTATCGGATCAGTTAACACGATTCAGATTCAAGAGAGGTAAAGACGAATATGATGTAGTTTTAAAGCCAATTGGTCGACGTAAATTATCCAACCTGGCTTATCATCAATGGGTCAAAGACAGGGAATACGAAGTAGATTCAATTTCTGATGGGCGTCTTGGGTATGTGCATGTTCGAGGTATGAATGATGCCAGTTTCAGGGTTGTTTATGATAAGACTTTAGGCAAGTTTTCAAATCGCGAAGGATTAATAGTGGATACTCGTTTCAACGGTGGAGGATGGTTGCACGATGACCTCGCTACATTTTTGAATGGTGAAAAATATTTCGAATTGTCACCTCGTGGTCAAAATCTAGGCGCCGAACCCATGTTTAAATGGTATAAACCATCAGCTGTACTTATGGGAGAGGGTAATTATTCTGATGCCCACATGTTCCCTGAAACCTATAAAGCTTTACGAATCGGAAAGTTAGTAGGAATGCCTGTTCCAGGAACAGCAACTGCTGTTTGGTGGGAAACTCAAATTGATCCAACTCTAGTTTTCGGAATTCCTCAAGTTGGAGTTAAGATCAATGATGGTAGATATCTTGAGAATAAACAACTAGAGCCAGATGTTAGAGTTTCTCTTACTCCAGGCAAAGCTATACAAGGTATTGATGAGCAACTAAATGCAGCGATAAAATTGTTGCTAGACTAGACTATATTTTGTGAAATTAGTTTCTGTTTCCAACCCTTTCGTGAAGATTGTCGTTTTTATAGGTTACACGACATGTTTGTTAACATTTCGTTACTAAACTTTTTATATATTTGTTCAAAAATTAAAGAATTATGAAGAAAATTTACGTTTTAGCTGCTATGGCTATGTTCGGATCATATACGATCGGACAAAGCAAAATGATGCAGCAAGCAGATTTTTCGGGTGTTGCACCAGCTGATGATGCGGTTTACACTCCGAAAGCACAAGGTATTTCTCTTTGGAGCAGTACTTTTGATACACCAGCAGATTGGACAATCGGTGGTGACGGTCAACAAGGTGATTGGGTAATTGGAACGAACGCAGATCCAATGATCGTTACTGATTATACTTTTTATGGACCAATGGCATCAACTACAGCGAACGATGGATTTGCATTTTTTGATGGAGTTCCATTTCTAGTTAATGGAGCTGTTGATCCACAAAATGCATGGATCGAGATGACGAACCCTGTAGATTGTTCAGGTTACAATCGTGTGATCTTATCATTCGAGCAGCGTTACATGGCCTTCAATAGTGACTTTACTTACGTTGAGGTTAGTGTTGATAATGGTGCGAGCTGGCAAGGTGCTGTAGACGTAAATGCTGATGTTCCAACGAACAATGACCCAGCAGTACAGAATACAATCTACCAAGAGTTCCAGGTGAACGGTGCAACTCAAGTGAAATTCCGTTTCAGATGGGAAAACGCTAGTGATGATGATAACTTTGGTAGTGGTTATGCATGGATGGTTGATGATGTAAACGTATCAACGCTTCCAGATAATGATATCTCAACAAGTCAGCAGTACTACGGAACAGCTGGATTGTACTATTTCCAGATTCCAGAAACACAAATAGCTCCTATCGATTTTACAGTTAATGTAAGAAACGCAGGTATCAACGCTCAAACAGGAGTTCAATTAGAGGCTACTGAAACAGGAGGTTCTGGTTACACTTCAACTTCTCCAGCAGTATCTGTAGCACCTGATGCAACAGATTCATTAGTTGTTGCTTCAGCATTTACTCCAGCTGGTCAAGGAACATTCAATGTTGATTTTGCTATTTTGAATGATGCAACTGACGATATTCCAAGTAACAATCAATTAGAGTCATATGCTTTTGAAGTAGGTCAAAACATCTACGCAAGAGATACTGATAACCCAGGTGGATCACTTTCTGGTTCTGGACTTACACCTCCAGTAACTATTGAAGTAGGACCATTATTCGATATTTTTGCTGCTGATGATCTTTATGCTATTGACGTTACTTTAGGAAGTACTGTAGCTGAAGGAATCGAGATCTATGGTACATTGTATGAAATCGATCCAAACGCGGCTGATCCAGTATTTATCGGAGAAACTGATTACTACATGACAGGAGCTAATGATGCTAACGCATCTTTAACGCTTCCTTTCCCTGCAGTTCAACCTTTAGAAGCTGGTAAAACTTACATGGTTACTGTAGCTTCTTTTGCGACTGATTTCTCAGTAGCAACTTCAGGATTTTCTCCAGATGGAACATCATTGATTTATGGTGACCTTGGTTCTGCTGGTGTAGCTTGGTACTTTACTAACTCTACTCCAGTTGTAAGAATGAACTTTGATGAGTCTCTTCCTCTTTCAGTAGAGAACAATGAGATCTCTGCATTGAAAGTTTCTCAATATCCAAACCCATTCGCTAACGAAACAACTGTAAACTACAGCTTGCAAGAAGCATCTGCTGTAGATTACAACGTAGTTGATATGGCTGGAAATGTAATTATCTCTGGATCTGAAGGAAACCAAACAGCTGGTGAGCACTCTTTCACTATTGATGGAGCAGCTTTCGCTAACGGTGTTTATTTCCTTGAGCTTACAGCAGGAGAAAACAAAGTTACTCGTCGTTTGGTAGTGAATAAATAATTCACCCAAGACAAAGCATATTGAGGGGAGTCGAAAGGCTCCCCTTTTTTATTAACATTTATTTACATGTCCATTACAACATTATTGAAATTGCTGTGTTATTACAGTGTTAGGTTTCATAAGTAGTAGTGTTAGTTAAAGAGGAGAGGACGCCCGTTCTCTCCTCTTTTCATTTTTTAAAAAAGGATTAACATTTTTTTTGTTTGACCGTGTAACAAATCAAGATATTTCGAGTTTATATAGGTAACAAGTAGTAGTTAGGTTTCATAAGTAGTAGTGTGAACAAAAGAGGAGGCGCCCGCCTCCTCTTTTCGTTTATTTATTTTTTCGTTGAACAATATTAATTTATCCGTGTTATTTAAGCAATTGGTTTTTATGGTAAACGGTTTATTTTATTTAGAAAGCGGAGAGTTGATTTTCTTTCCGCTTTTTAAATTGGCACAATAATTGGAAAAATATTTAAAGTTAGGTTTCATAAGTAGTAGTGTTTGAGAAGAGGAGTTGACGCCCGTTGACTCCTCTTTTTCTATTATAGTCCTTGATGCGAAATAAGATATAATCTCCTTTAAGAATCAATGGAAAAGTAACTAATTTCCCTTAAATTCGCAGTGATTTTGGCTGCGCATGTCAATCTCCAGTTAACAAATTATTTTCATGAAGAATATTCGAAACTTTTGCATCATAGCTCACATTGATCACGGAAAAAGTACATTAGCAGATCGTTTACTGCAGACGACTGGAACGATTTCTGACCGCGACATGCAAGAGCAGGCATTAGATGACATGGATCTTGAAAGGGAGCGTGGTATCACAATCAAGAGTCATGCTATTCAAATGGATTATAATCATAATGGAGAGGACTATGTATTGAACTTGATCGACACTCCAGGACACGTTGATTTTTCATATGAAGTTTCTCGATCTATAGCGGCTTGTGAGGGTGCTTTGTTAATTGTAGATGCATCACAGGGTATTGAAGCACAAACCATTTCAAACCTGTATTTAGCTCTAGAGCATGACCTGGAGATCATTCCTATCTTAAATAAGATGGATCTACCAGGAGCAGAGCCTGAGGAGGTAACAGATCAAATTGTTGATCTGATCGGATGCGATCCAAATGATGTTATCCCAGCTTCTGGAAAAACAGGATTAGGTGTAGAGAAAATACTTGACGCTGTTATCAATAGAATACCTGCTCCAGAAGGAGATGAAAAAGCTCCCCTTCAAGCGATGATCTTTGACTCAGTGTTCAATCCATTTCGAGGTATTATTGCCTATTACAGGGTAATGAATGGAACTATACGAAAAGGAGACAAGGTTAAATTCGTAAATACTGGGAAATCCTATGATGCTGATGAAATTGGTATTTTAAAGATGGAGCCAGTTCCTAAAAATAAAGTTTCAGCTGGAGATGTAGGTTATATCATTTCTGGAATAAAGCAGGCAAAAGAAGTAAAAGTAGGGGAAACAATTACATTACTTGAAGATCCTTGTAAAGAAGCGATCAAAGGTTTTGAAGATGTTAAACCGATGGTATTCGCGGGAATTTATCCAGTTGACACTGACGATTTTGAGGAGTTGAGATACTCTATGGAAAAATTGCAGTTGAATGATTCGTCCTTGGTCTTCGAACCGGAATCTTCCGCTGCACTAGGGTTTGGTTTTAGATGTGGTTTTCTGGGAATGCTTCATATGGAGATCATTCAGGAAAGACTTGAACGAGAGTTTAATATGACAGTTATTACGACGGTTCCCAACGTATCGTATTTCTGTTATATGAAAAAAAATCCTGAGGAACGAATTATCGTTAATAATCCGTCAGAACTACCTGATCCTGCAGGAGTAGAGTTTATTGAAGAACCATACATCAAAGCACAGGTTATAACGAAATCTGATTACGTTGGACAAGTAATGAACCTTTGTATTGAAAAACGAGGCGAGCTTCAAAACCAAGTTTATTTGACTCAAGACAGAGTTGAAATCACATTCCACATGCCAATGGCAGAGATCGTATTTGATTTTTATGATCGATTGAAGTCTGTTTCCAGAGGTTATGCTTCTTTCGATTATTTTCCAATCGGCTATCAAAAATCAGATCTGGTTAAGATGGATGTTCTGCTGAATCATGAACAGGTTGATGCGTTGTCTGCATTAGTTCACCGTTCAAATTCTTTTGATCTGGGTAAAAAGATCTGTAACAAATTGAAGGAGCTTATTCCACGACAACAGTTCGAGATTCCGGTACAAGCAGCAATTGGGGCTAAGATCATCGCTCGTGAGACGATCAAGGCTTTACGTAAGGACGTTACTGCAAAATGTTATGGTGGTGATATTTCTCGAAAGCGAAAATTACTTGAGAAGCAGAAACAAGGAAAGAAACGTATGCGTCAGGTAGGTAAAGTTGAAGTGCCTCAAGAAGCCTTTTTAGCTGTTCTCAAGCTAAATGATTAGTGAAATTCTATTTCTTTCAAAGAACTGACAAACTTCATTTCTCAATACAACGTACAATTTAGTACAATTGTTAAATTTGTAGGAATAGACTAACAATTGTGCTCGAATTAATCATTAAAGGGGTAGTAACAGGACTTGTACTAAGTGTAATGCTTGGTCCGGCCTTCTTTTTATTGCTAGAAACTAGTATACGAAGAGGTATACGTTCTGCTTTAGCATTTGATGCAGGTGTTCTTTTCAGCGATGTTATCTACATTGTTGTTGCCTATGTTTTTTTCCAGCAAGTAGAAGATCTTTCTACAGGAGCAGATAATGCAATGATTCGAATGATCGGGGGAGGATTATTCATTGCATACGGTTTGATCACTTACTTCAAAAAAGTGAAGTCTATGCAGATGGGCATTAAGCCCAATGGAAAATCTTTTGCTGGTCATTACTGGATGTTGTTCGTAAAAGGACTTCTTCTAAATTTGGCAAATCCACTGGTTGTGTTCTATTGGTTTTCAGTCATGGCCCTAGGACAGTCAGGAGCGGAAACGGTCTTCACCGGTTGGGATATGTTCTTTTTTATCGCAGTTATTCTTATTACATTTTTCTCGATCGACGTTCTAAAGATCATTGGCGCGAAAAGATTGAGACCTTTCATAACCACTAACCTGCTTAGATCATTGAATCAAATCACAGGTGCTATTCTAATGATCTTCGGAATATTTCTAGTCATTAATAGCATCATCATATGGATGCGCTAGATAACGTAACTATTAGAGATAAGAATCGTTATTAGCTTAAGTAAATCAAGTACTCAATGAATAAATTGATCCTATTAATTCCAATTCTGTTTTTCTCACTTATCACTTTTGCTCAAGAGATAAAAAGAGAGAATTTATCTAAGCGTCAATATTTCTATTACGATCCTATTAATAAGACAATGGTTGAAAGTGAAGGGTATTACTATGTTGATGAACTAGGGGAAACTACATTGAGACATGGAAAATGGAAATTCTATGATAGAGAAGGCACCTTAGTCGAAGAGAGGAGTTACTATAAAAATGATCTTCAAGGAGAAGTTAAAACGTATTTCACGAACGGTCAGTTGAAAGATGTAGGTTATTTTGAAAAAGGTGTTCAGGATTCAATTTATCAAAAATATTATGTGACAGGTGACACAGCAGAAGTCGGTTATTATCATGAAGGAAACCCTACTGGTGAGTGGAGATATTTTTATCGTGATGGAGCTCTAAAACTAGTTGAAGAGATAGTAGATTCAGTATCATATGTATGGCAGTTTTATGCTGCTGATACTGCACATACTCAAACCGTTACAGACGGTAATGGTGAAATGGCGGATTATTATACAAATGGGGCTCTAAAATCCTGGTACAATTATAAGGATGGTCTAAAACATGGACCATTTGAAGAGGCTTCTATATATGGATATTACCTCATGAAGGGGGAGTTTCGTGAAAACCAACCACACGGAGAGTGGCGCTATTATTATTACACAGGAGATCTTGAAAAAATATCTCATTATGAAAATGGTAAACTTAACGGCTCATACAAGTATTTCTATGATAATGGAGAACTGAACGTTAGAGGGAACTTTATTGATGGTGAAAAGTCTGGTCAATGGACTTGGTACACGAATTCGGGGAAAATAGATATGCAAGGAAACTTTAAAAAAGGTTTGCAGCATGGAAAATGGACTTACAATTACCCAACGGGAGAACTTTCTTACAAAGCTGAATACAAGGAAGGCCTTAAAGACGGCACTTGGAAATACTTCTATAAAGACGGTTCGAAGTTCAAGACTGGAACTTTTAAGGCAGATAAGAAAAATGGTACTTGGAAAACATGGTATGAGAATGGAAATCTCTTGATGGAAGGTGATTATAAAAATGATAAGGAAGAAGGAGAATGGAAGAACTATTGGGAAAATGGGCAATTAAAGAATATTGCAAATTTTACCAATGGAGAATTAGATGGAAATTGGACATCGTACTATAAATCAGGTGTTAAGTTAAACGAAGGCTCCTATGATCTAGGTCTTAAAACAGATGAGTGGAAGATCTATTTTGATAATGGTATGCTCAAAGATGTTGAGAATTTCAAGATCATAAAGTCAGAGTCTAAGAGGAAATACGGACCAATGAAAGACCGTGTTCAGCGCGTTTCGGTTAAGCATGGTGAGTTTATTTCATATTCGGACAGGGATTATAAAAAGACGTTAGCTGGAAAATACAAGAATGACGAGAAACATGGTGAATGGATCGCCTATCATCCAGGAGGTGAATTGCCAGCCGTTATATCAAACTATAAGAATGGTAAACTGCATGGTCCGATGGAAATGTATTCCTTCAAAGGAAATCAACTCATCTCGGTTGTCAATTACAAGGATGGGAAACAACATGGAATGGTTAAGGTGTATAATGAAAAAGGAGAATTGATAAAGGAGGAAAAATACGAGAATGGTATTCGCGTGATAGAGGGAACCAATTCAGGGACATCATTTTCCCCTGGTGGACGTTAAACTATCTTGAACTTTAATATTCGCAATGCATTTAACGTACAGGCTCCATAGAAAATGAGCGAGAACATGGCGATATCACTAAAGTCAAAACCATAATCAAGTAGAATTCCAAAAGCTAGCGGTCCTAATGCAGTTGAAAACACCATAACCGTAGTAAACAAACTTCGAACAGATCCTATAATTCGAATACCAAATAATTCGGCAAGAGCAACATTTTTGACTGTACTACCAAACCCATTTGTGATACCTATTCCAGCAACAAGAGCTATATAGACCCACGGATCTGTAAAAAACATTAACGCCAAAAAACCTAAACAAGCAGGGAGTAAGTATATTGGAAAAAGTGATCTTCCTGAAAACCGATCAGCAAGAAATCCAGCAAAGAGATTACTTAGTGCGTTACCAATGGCATATGCTGTAAATCCTGCGGCAATAAAAGTAGGTGTCCAGTTATTGGCCAGCCCTAATTTTAGTTTAAAAAGTAAAAACCCTGTTCCTATGCTTGCTGCTGCCAAACTACTTGGCATTATCACCCAGAATGCAGGTGTTTTCATTACCTCCCATGGCCTTGATTGTTTTTCCTCTTCTTTTGAAAAAGGTGCAGGAATATATTTTCGCAATTGAGTAAAGTTGACGTTCTTACGCAATAAATAAATAGCCAAAGGGATGCAGACAATTACAAAACTTAACGTTGTCACCAATGTATATCTCCATCCAAGAAACGCCATGAGTGAAACGAGAATTATAGGCAATATAGCTTCACCAAATGGATGACCTAAATTCGCAAGGCTAATCGACTTCCCACGTTCATCATCAAAAAAACGAGCCATACTTGTAATGGCTGTATGTGAAAGTAAACCTTGCCCGAATAGCCTTAATCCATAGATCGAAATAAACAATAGAGGAAGAAAGTAGGACATGGATAATAGTCCCATGAAGAAGACCAAACCGATCATGACTATTATCGTAAACCGGGTTAATCTAATTTTATCAATGAATCGACCAGCCCAGGTAATAGTAAAAGCACTTGCAATAGTTGCTCCTCCGTAGATCGAACTGAAAAGGCTATCACTGATCTCAAAAGCTTCCTGGATATACGGAACATATAGAGAGATCAAAAACGTTTGACCGAAACTCGATAAGAAGGTTAATAGAAAACCAAATCCCAGTAAGTATTGGTTACGCTTTAGATATTTTCCAAGGCTGCTCACTCCCGCGAAAATAGTCTTTTTAATGACCTACATGCTCACAGTGAATTATCCAACCTTACTTTTGTCAATTAGCTTTCGACTATTTTACGATCAGTTTAAGAATTTCTGATTGAGTTCCTTCAACAACTTGCACCAAATACGTCCCTCGTTTCAGAGAAGAAATATCTATTGGTAAGTTCTCGTTGATAATGTTTTCGCTTTTGACAACCTGTCCGGTAATACTGAAGATCTTGAGTTCTGCATTACTTGAGAAACCGTCAATAAATAATTTATCACTCGCAGGATTGGGATAAATCGATAGCGATAATTGTTCTTCCTCAATACCAACGTTATTGCCACAGGCCCCATTTGCACAGTTCGTAACTGTTCCAGCAATAGTTCCCATATCAATATCACAAATACTTCCAGGAGAAGCGTCGCAGATATCTACCGTACCATTTATTGTGGCATTGTTTACGAAACACATGTTAACACAGAAACGACCTGTTGTTCCTGTAACTGTTCCGGCTCCGTGAGTCCAGTTAGAGCAGCTTACATCTCCATCATTAGTAAAATCTCCGTTCGTAACGAATTCGCTACAAACGATGGTTGCACCTACTTCATTTGAGGAGATCGTTGAACCAAGTGTTATTAAATTACTTACGTTGATAGCTGCATTACTCTTATTTATAAAGTTTGAACCTCCTGTGGAAATGATATTCACGTCTATCAATCCATTGTTTTCAAATGATAAATTAGCCGTAAGGGTATCAGCCAATATTGATCCAAAGTTTATGTTATATGTACTTCCAGCTCCAAAATGATCCCCATTAACTTCACCGTAAACCAATGATGAATCACCACCAGTAATAAAGTATTCTGCAGTCATATTTCCAAATCCTTTATAATTACCATTAAGTGTAAAAGTAGTATCGGATATGATTTCTGCATTAGTACTAATGATAAGCCAATTAGTATTAAGACCGATCAAGTCTGTAGCAGAAACAATATGGTTAATAATAACTGTGTCTTCATTCACAGGAACTCCTGCAGGATTCCAGTTATTTGCATCAAACCAGTCTCCATCCGCAACTGTAGTTTTTATGGTAGCGAAAGAATAAGAAATTGAGAAAAGGGTTAGTAGAAGTAGTAGTTTTTTCATAGCTATTAGTTTAATAAGCTGGTAATCAAATAGTATGCCAGTAAATGAAGGTAAAAAATCTTTGATTCGAAAACAAGTTTGAAAAGAATCTAATTGACTTGCTAGGTTAAAGCCCGAAAATAAACATCCCTACCATGAAGTAAATGAACAGCCCCACTACGTCATTAAGGGTGGTAATAAAAGGTCCTGTTGCAACGGCAGGATCAATTTTGTATTTATGGAGAACTAAAGGGATTAGTGTTCCGAAGATCGCTGCAAAGACTATTACTATAAAGAGTGCGATACTAACCGAAATACCTAAGGTCATACTTTGTAAAAGCCAGGTTACCAGAAAAATGACAGATCCACAAATCAAACCATTTAGTAAACCCAGACCAGCCTCTCTTTTAACTTTGGACCAAATACTGCTAAACTGATTAGATCCGTTGGCAATTGACTGAACAACTATCGCACTGGATTGAACACCAACATTTCCTCCCATGGCGGCAACGAGAGGGATGAAGAATGCCAAAGCAGGTATTTTTCCGATCTGACCTTCAAAGTTTCCGATCACCTGGGCACCAAGGATTCCTCCCAACATTCCAATCATTAACCAGGGTAATCTTGAGCGAGACATTCTCCATATACTTGCTGAAGCCTCCACATTTTCAGAGATACCAGAAGCCATCTGGAAGTCTTTATCAGCTTCCTCACGAATGACATCTACAATATCATCAATAGTAATGCGTCCAACAAGTTTCTTTTGAAGATTTAAAACGGGTATAGAAACGAGGTCATATTTTTCCATGATTCGACCTACTTCTTCTGCCTCAACATTCGTAGTAACATATACCATGTTCTTATCTTGAAAGATATCTTTGATCTGCGTTTTTGCCTTTGCAAATAATAAAGACTTGAGTGATAGAAAACCAACAAGTCGATCTTCTTCATCAACGACATAGATCGTATATACTTTTTCAACTTCTTCAGCCTGGCGACGTAACTCGATAACACAGCGGTTCACAGGCCAGTCCAGTTTAGCTCTTATGAACTCGGTCTGCATCAGACCACCGGCAGTATTCTCATCATAGTTCAAAAGCTTGACAAGCTGCTCAGCATTTTCGCTTTCCATCTCCGCGATCACTTCAAGTTGGCGATCAACCTCAAGCTCACCTAAAATATCCACGGCATCATCGGAGTCCAGGTTTTCGAGTTGCTTCGCAAGTTGTTCAGTGGCAAATGATTCTACAAATTGATAACGGACTTCATCATCCAGCTCCATCAGAACATCACCCTGAAGGTCATTGTCCAAATGAGCAAAAACGAATTTTGCTTCATCATTATCAAGCTCATCAATAATTTCAGCTACGTCCGCTGGGTGAAGATGGATGATCTTTTGGTCGATAAAAGCACTATTGTTCTGTGCGATCAATTCTCGCACTTCATCCAAATACTCTTTTGTTAACTCGAACCGCATCCTCGGAAAGTTTGGCCAAATTTAAGAAAGAAAAACGCAATTGCCCGAGTGATGAGGTTTTTTATACGGTATGCTCTGAAACAAAACGCGTCAATTCAATAAAATCTTCGACGCTTAATTTTTCAGCTCTTTTTGACAAAAATGGGTGATCTGGAAGCTCTTTAACATCAACAATAGTCTTTAATCCATTACGAATTGTCTTTCTGCGTTGGTTGAATGTTGATTTTACAACCTTTTCGTAAAGGCTTTCATCAACTGGGAGCTCGTCACGTCGGTTTCGCGTACAACGGATCACACCAGATTTTACCTTTGGTGGAGGATTAAATACATTTTCGCTGACTGTAAAACAGTATTCAATATCGTAATATGTCTGTAGCATTACGCTCAGAATTCCATACTGTTTTGACCCTGGTGACTCTGCAACTCGCTGTGCAACTTCCTTTTGGAACATACCCATGATCTCAGGGATCTGATTTCGATTTTCCAGGCATTTGAATAAGATCTGTGAGGAGATATTGTAAGGAAAGTTACCGACAACTGCGAAGGGTTCATCTCCAAAAACAGTTGTAAAATCCATTTTCAAAAAGTCAGCTTCGTGAATTTTTTCATCTAACTGAGGGTAGTGATCTTCTAGATATCGAATAGACTCTAGATCAAGATCAATTACATGGAAATTCAACTCTTCTCGCTCAACAAAGAATTGAGTTATCGCACCTGTCCCCGGACCGATCTCTAATACATTTGTTACACCTCGAAAACCGATAAAACTATCAGCGATCTTTCGGCTAATGTTTTTGTCAACGAGAAAGTGCTGACCTAAGTGTTTTTTAGGTTTAACACTCATTCACTCTTGAATTCATCAATTACTGATAGTAAGGTCCTAAAAGCTGCAAATTTTCCCTGAAATTTCTCCGTATGCTCAGCTTGTAACTGAGGAGCGTGTTTTTCTTGATAGGTATTAAGATCCTGCTCAGAATAAGAAAGATAAGTAATTGCATAAGTTACTCCACCTTGTTCTTCCCCATGAACCCTGCATAATCGACTTTCCTTGAAATGACCAGTGTTCATTACATCAGGAATATGTGTTTCTCGCATCCATTTTAGCCATTCGTCGGCCACATTTTCATCAATACTTACTGTTACATTGTAAACTACCATGTTACAAAGTTAATGAAAGAACTATAAAAACTGTGTTTTGAAAAGGGGTGATCGAGTTTTTCGATTGAAAAGAGAAAAGTATCGAGATCATCCCTTAGCAATAGAAAAAGCACGCAAGATGTTCTGCGTGCTTCGGGGTTCAATGTTCAAAAACAATTTTATTTTTTTGCCAGGTTACCTACTAAACCTTCCCATTCAACTAGGTGCATTTTAACGGTACCTACAGGAATTTTAGCTTTCACTAGAACTGGAATCCTGTTCGCATCATTCGTTACCCAAAATTCAACATCATCATCGTTTTCAAAGTAACGACCTTCTTGAACAACAGGCTGGAATTTCAAACATTCAAAAGTTCCTTTTCTGATCTTGATCTCTTCAGTTCCAATATACTTTACTTTTAATGGCCAGATCTCTTCGTCCATAAAACATTTAAAAGTAGTAACATCACCAACTTTCATGTTTTTAAAATCCAAAGTTCTTGCATAGTAAAACGAGGAGATCATATCCTGTATACCCATTGGAACTTTATATTCTTTTCCTTTATCGTCAATTACTTTTTGCTTATCCTGACGGAATTTATATTCTTGATTGATCTCATATCCACCTTCATTTACATCTCGAACAAATCTCCAAGGAAACACACCAGATTTATCAATATAAGACTCGTAAATATCTTCTACTTTGAAAAACAGACTGAATGCACCAAGTGTTTTCCCTTCCCCTTTAACATGGTATAAAGGACGACCACTTGCACCTTTTTCAGATGTTTCATTAACTGTAAGCACAGCCTCACCCGCATCCATAATTCCATAAGTAATACGGTAACGAAGCTTCTCACCACTTTTAAAACTTTTCGATTTTACTGTAGGGTAATAGATCTTTGTTGAACTTGTCATTCCTACGATCAAGCCCGCGACAGTAAGTATTGTGATCAATTTCTTCATGGCGTTCATTTTTAAATTCACATAAGAAGATACAAAAAATCTGCCAAAGTTTTTAGAACGACCGTTTAAACCAAGAATTCCGTTTCACCAAATCGTTCTTCCACTTCATCAAGTGTGTCAAAGATCTCGTTCAGATCAAAAGTAGTTACTAGCTTTGTTCGGTAGGGTTTAAAATGAGGAATTCCTTTGAAGTAATTTGTGTAATGACGCTTCATTTCAACAATAGCGAGCTTTTCGCCTTTCCACTTTATACTCATTTCTAAGTGGCGCTTGGTTACTTCAACACGCTGTTTCAACGTTGGTTTAGGGAGGTGCTTCCCGGTCTTCTGGTAATGCTTTATCTCGTTAAAGATCCAGGGATATCCAATGCTCGCACGACCGATCATCAATCCATCTACACCATATTTGTCTTTGTATTCTACTGCTTTCTCAGGTGAATCAATGTCTCCATTACCGAAAACAGGAATACGCATTCTTGGATTATTCTTGACTTCGGCAATCAACGACCAATCTGCCTCGCCTTTATACATTTGTTTACGTGTACGTCCATGGATCGAGATCGCTTCAATACCTACATCTTGTAATCGTTCTGCTACTTCAACAATGTATTTGGTGTTATCATCCCAGCCTAAGCGAGTTTTAACCGTGACTGGTAGATTCGTGCTTTTAACGATCTCTTTGGTCATACTGACCATCTTTGGAATATCCTGTAATATTCCTGCTCCTGCTCCTTTACAAGCTACTTTCTTTACAGGACAACCATAATTAATATCGATGATATCCGGATTCGTTTTCTCGGTGATCTCAGTAGCTCGTTTCATACTTTCGATGTCACTTCCGAAGATCTGAATTCCCACTGGACGTTCATACTCAAAGATATCAAGCTTTTGAACGCTTTTTACTGCATCTCTGATCAACCCTTCCGATGAAATAAACTCAGTATACATGAGGTCTGCCCCATTCTCTTTGCACAAAGCACGAAATGGCGGGTCGCTCACATCCTCCATTGGAGCGAGTAAAAGTGGAAAATCACCAAGTTCTATGTCGCGAATCTTTGCCATTCCTTGTTTAAAGTGGGTACAAAAGTACGTGGAAGTACAGAAAAAACAAAATAGAAAACGCCTTCTTGACTTCAGTTGCCGTAACAATGTAGCTTTTATACTTACAGGTTCGATGAAATCTTTCTATTTTTGCAGTTCAAATATTTGAGTGCTATGTATAGATCACACACCTGTGGAGAATTAAGAATTGAACATGTCGGAAACACTGTAACGTTGGCGGGATGGGTTCAGCGAACGAGAGAAATGGGAGGAATGACTTTTGTCGATCTTCGCGATCGCTATGGAATCACGCAACTTGCTTTTAATACAGAAGATAACGACGATCTAAATCAGGCTGCACGTAAACTAGGTAGAGAGTTCGTTGTACAGATCAATGGCGAAGTGATCGAACGCTCAAGTAAGAATAAGAATATTCCAACAGGTGAAGTTGAGATCAAAGTAAATGAACTCAAGGTATTGAATGCGGCGAAAACACCACCGTTTACGATCGAGGAGGAGACAGATGGAGGAGATGAGTTAAGAATGAAGCATCGCTACCTGGATATTCGAAGAACTGTAATTCAAGAGAAACTAAGATTAAGAAATAAAGTTGCACTTGAAACTAGGAAGTATCTTGATGGAGAAGATTTCATGGATGTTGAAACGCCATATTTGATCAAATCAACTCCAGAAGGAGCACGTGATTTTGTGGTTCCGAGCCGAATGAATCAAGGTGAATTTTATGCCTTACCTCAGTCACCACAGACATTCAAACAGTTATTGATGGTTTCAGGAATTGATCGCTACTATCAAATTGTGAAATGTTTCCGTGATGAAGATCTAAGAGCAGATCGCCAGCCAGAGTTTACTCAGGTGGACTGCGAGATGTCTTTTGTCGAGCAAGAAGATGTTTTGAACACATTTGAAGGTTTAGTGAAGCACTTGTTTAAAGCTTGCCGTGGAATTGAGTTTGAAGGAGACTTTCCGAGAATGACTTTCGCTGAGGCAATGGAAACATACGGTTCAGATAAGCCAGATATTCGTTTTGGTATGAAGTTCAATAATCTGAACGAAGTCGCTAAGAATAAAGGCTTCAAAATATTTGATGAAGCTGAATTAGTAGTAGGAATTGTAGCAGAAGACTGTGCGGTATATTCCAGAAAACAATTAGATAAATTGACAAAATGGGTACAACGACCTCAAGTAGGTGCGAAGGGACTCGTTTATGTTAAGTATAATGAAGATGGTTCATTCAAAAGCTCTGTAGATAAATTTTACAGTCAGGAAGATTTAAAAGAATGGGCCGATCACTTGGGTGCAAAACCTGGTGACTTATTGCTTGTCTTAAGTGGAGAAGCAGACAAGACACGTAAGCAAATGAACGAACTAAGATTACATATGGGTAATGAACTTGGCTTACGTAACCCGAATGAATTTAAGCCATTGTGGGTGGTGGATTTTCCACTATTGGAATGGGATGATGAGACAGAACGTTATCATGCAATGCATCACCCGTTTACATCTCCGAAACAAGAAGACATAGAATTGCTAGATACTGATCCAGGTAGGGTAAGAGCAAATGCCTATGATCTGGCAATGAATGGAGTAGAATTAGGTGGGGGTTCGATTCGTATCCATGACAGAGATCTTCAAGCACTGATGTTTAAGCACCTTGGTTTCTCTGATGAAGAAGCACAAAAGCAGTTTGGATTCTTAATGAATGCATTCGAATTCGGTGCTCCACCGCATGGAGGAATAGCATTCGGTTTGGATCGTTTAGTTGCAACGATGGGAGGTTCAGATTCTATCCGTGATTATATCGCTTTCCCGAAAAACAATGCGGGTAGAGATATCATGATCGACGCTCCAGCAACGATTGACCAGGAACAATTAAAGGAGCTCGGTTTAGACCTTGATCTTCAGGAAGAAAACTAAAAAACATTATTATGCCAACCTACATTGAGTTTATAGGCTACGCAGCCTCCTTATTTGTGCTGCTTTCATTTGTAATGAAGAAAATCGGAACGCTGCGTACAGTTAATATTATTGGGTGTTCGTTTTTTATCGCTTATGGTATTTTGATCAGTTCATGGCCGATCATTATCACTAATGTGGCGATCGTTTTTGTAAATGGTTTTTATTTGATCAAATACCTAAGAGAGAATGCTCATAAGGCGGAAGGCTAAAAAAACGATATCAATAAAAAGAAAAAAGCGACTCATTTGAGGTCGCTTTTATTTTTGATTTTCATAAGAGGTACTACTCGAAGAAAGTAACCTTTCCAGTTTCTATATTATACATTCCACCTACGATCTTGATCTCTCCTTCTTTTTCCATCTGGGCAAGAATATCACTCTTATTTCTTATTTCCTCTATTGCGTGCTTAACATTTTCATCAGCTACCATTTGAACAGATTCAGGAGCAGTAATATCATCAACTTTTGGAGCAACGACATCAATCGCTGGTTGGATCTTCTTCAATAAAGTAGTAATATTTCCTAGCTCAACATGTTTACAAGCAGATGTAACTGCACCACAACTTGAATGTCCAAGTACAACGACCAGTTTAGAACCAGCTACTTTACATGAATATTCAATTGAACCAAGTACATCATCATTGATCACATTCCCTGCCACACGTGCGTTGAAAATATCTCCAATTCCCTGATCGAAAATTAGCTCTGAAGAGGTTCTGGAATCAATACAACTCAAAATAACAGAATGGGGAAACTGGCCATCTGTTGTCTGTCTCATCTGTTCCAGAAGATCTCTTTGAGTCATTTCATCTTTCATGAAACGTTCATTACCCTCGATCAGTAAACGTTGGGCCTTTTCTGGGGTAAGCTTGCGCTGTGTTTCCTTTGTTTGAGTATTCATAAGTTGTACTATTTCATTTGCAAAGTTATTCAGTTTTTCGGATCGTTGAGTATCAAAACCAACAAACTGAAGGTTCATATTCTTATTTTTTGCTCCCTCGGCAAAGTCAGAGAAAAGATCGAATATATCATAGTCCAGATGCTTGTTTGCTCTCCCATCAATGACAACATCCGCGTTTTCAGGGATTTCGCTTAATTTTTTATGTAAGTTACCTTTGTTAAAGAACGAAACAACTTCACCTAATTTAATGATCGTTGTATTACGAACTCCTTCTTGCTTAGCGATGAATTTAGAGTATAAAGCGTTTTGATAACTCTGTTTTAAAATAAAGAATATTGAAACGATCAGTCCTGCAACTATTCCCCAAAGTAGGTTCGCAAATACGATCACCAATATTGTTACAACAAAAGGTATGAACTGACTCCATCCGTTGTGATACATCTTTTTAAAGAGTTTAATATTGGCCAGTTTATATCCAACGAGCAATAAAATCGCAGCTAGACATGATAATGGTATCAAATTCAATAACCAGGGGAGAAGTATTACAAAAGTTGCTAAGAAAAATCCGTGCGAAATTGCCGAAACCTTGGTTTTTCCTCCAGAATCAATGTTTGCTGAGCTTCGCACAATTACCTGTGTAACCGGCAACCCTCCAATAAGTGAAGAAATAACATTTCCAGTTCCTTGAGCAAATAACTCACGATTCGTTGGAGTTATTCTTTTTTGAGGGTCCAATTTATCGGTAGCCTCAACGCACAATAAGGTTTCTAAACTTGCCACGATAGCCATTGTAAAACCAATGACATAGATGCTCGGATTTTTCAAAATGCTCCAGTCTGGAAAAGTAAGTAAACCATAATAGGGCTTTTCACTATCTGCAGCTTTTATATTCACCATATGATTGTTTTCGAGAACTTCACCGTTAACAACCTCAGTCTCGTTTACAAGAGCGAATTCTGGGAAGTAGCTTTTCAGTATTTCGTTAATGACTATACCGGAGATTACAGCGATCAAAGGACCCGGAATTAGGCTAAGCACCTTGTTTTTCTTCATGAACGGCTGCTGAAAAAGGATCAGAATTCCCAATGCGATCAGCGTTACTAATACAGCACCCATTGTGAAGTTTTCAAAGGCATAACCAATTTCAGAAAATGAATTGTGTCCATCAGTTTGGAAAAACTCCCATTCACCTTCTGGGTTTTTATCCCATCCTAGCGCATGTGGGATCTGTTTGAGAATAAGCGTAATTCCTATCCCGGCAAGCATTCCTTGAATCACGGATGTAGGAAAATAATATCCAATTATACCTGCTCGTACAGCACCCAATATGATCTGAATGACACCAGCGATCACTCCTGCAACAAGGAACGCCTGAAAACCAGCCATCATGTCAAATTCACCCGAAGCGTTTGTTCCCAGTTGTTTTATGCTATCAGCGACTATAACCGCGAGTCCTGCTGCTGGACCTGAAACCCCAAGAGGTGAGCCGCTTATTGACCCAACAACCACACCACCAATTATACCGGCAATTATACCGGCAAACATTGGAGCTCCAGAAGCTAAAGCGATTCCAAGACAAAGCGGAAGAGCTACTAGAAAGACAACGAGTCCGGCAGGGATATCGAATTTTAGATTTTTTATGAAAGAATTTTGCATATAGATAAAAGCTGTTTTGAGCTGTTGATTGCTCGAAATAAAAGATAAAATAGTAAAGACGTCTTTTACGTCCTTTAAAAGATTAAACAGCTGTTTCTGGTGGTTCAGTAAGTTTGTTAGGGCAGTGGTTCTCCCATTGCAAAGAGGAATAGAAAAATACAAGTCTTTTTTCTTTTTTTGCTAGATTACAATGAGCATCATATTGTACGTGATCTTCCTCTTCTTCAAGGGAATCAGTATCTTCATTTCCACTTTCATTTTCTAAAAGATCAGACTTCTCGATAGATTGCTCGGTAAGGGTATCGAATAGAACATCTCCCAAATAAGAAATTGAGTTGCTGAAGAACAACAAAATACTTAAAAGGCAGATCAAACTATATGTCCTTGTGCGAATCACGAGTCCAAATATAGGTTTTTGAACATTGAATAAAAAATAATTATGGTATCCATTAAAACTATATATGTACTAGGTGGCATGAATCTTGGAATTTATGAAGCAATAAATTCCGTAATTTTGTAAAAAAGAGCAGATATGCACAAGCTATTAGTATTTATAACCATTTTGTTTGCGTTTTCAAGTTTTGGTCAATCTGGAGAATGGTGGAAACGAGGACATAACAAAGAAGAGGAAACAAAAGACACAATCATATCTGCAATTACAGAAAAGGATACTGTAAGCTATCAGAAAGGCGAGGTTAAGATCTCTCAGGATCCTAGAATAGAGAAGCTAATAAAATTTAAGGGTGCTAAGATTCCACCGGCAATTGGTCCGAAAAGGGACGGATTCCGCGTTCAATTATTTTTCGATCAAGACAGAAAGGCTGTTGATGAAGCTCGATCAAAGATGCTTCAACTGGATGGAAATGCGGATACTTACATTGAATACAAAGCTCCAAATTACAACCTTCTTTTGGGTAATTATCGAACGAGATTAGATGCTGAGAAGGTTAGAGCGACATTGTTAGAAGAATTTCCGGAAGCTATAATCGTCAAGGATCGAATCTATTTCCCTGAAATAAAAGAGGATAAAGACTAAATAAAGTCAAACCCAGAGACAAAAGCGACCTTATTCTTATCAACTGGTTCGTTTGAACGTACAACAAGTTGAACTTCGTGTATACCATTAACTTTGTGCAAAAGCCCCCAATTGACTTTGTCACTTAGCTTCACCCATAAAGGGTCTTTATTATCTACCCACCAATGAATCACTTTGTGTTGGTTTTTGAAAAGAATTGCACCACATAATTCTTCAAAATAATTCTTGTTTTCCTCTTTTACCCAAACTGAATCTATAACAGTGAACTTATGAGATTTAGGTTTTATCATTGATCCGATAATTGGAACATAAGGGATTAACTTCGTGAGAGTCTTACCTCCTTTACCTGGCAACTGCTCAATTTCCCATTCTGCTGTGTGTGTTTTGGCAAAAGCAACAATTTCATTCTCTTTTTGAATGGCACAAAAGTCCGTTGAGTTTAAGGTTTGATAAGGATGAAAAAAGGATCGGGATTTGAAGTTTTTTTCAAGTAATTCTAAAACCTTCTTTTTATCTGAGATCAATTTGAAGTCTCGACTATTTTTGGGTTTCAGCCTGCTAAATGTTTGTGTTACGATCGTGGACTGGGCCTTGAAGTTAAATTGCTCACTCATCATGAGTGACCGAACATTTTTTGGATCGATATACGCGTAGAACCGGAAAGGACCGTCCTGGTCATTTAAAGCATTTTTAAAGAATTTATTGAGTTCACCCTTAATACCTTTGTTGGATGTCGACTTTTTTTTGGCTGATAAAGCTGACTGAAAAGTTTTGTCAAAAGCGAAATACCTTACGTACCAATCATTCTGACGTCTACAAAAAGTAACATTTCCCAGTACCTTATCGTTTCGGGAAATATTTAGATACAATGGGTTTTCTAACTTTTTAATCCGACTTTCAATACCTCGATGACGATAACGAGCTCCATTTGATCCCAGAACAGTATCATTAAGTAAGTCCAGTATCTCTGGCGAATAGTGCGAGGAGATATTAAATGGAGGCCGAATTCCAAACATATTCTATATACTCATTTCAACGATCTCTTTTGCTTGATCTGGAGTTAGATCACCGCGCTCACCAATTCCATCCCAACCGCGCTCTTCGAATCGCTTTTTTATGATATTCGCTGTGTTGTCTGTTTCTGAAGTATATTGTGATATTGACGTTTCAATTCCAATGGATTCAAAGAAAGTTTTAGTTCGTAGAATTGCTTCTTCACCGCACGAACCGTCTAAACCAAACACCCGCTGCCCATATTGGATAAGTTTGTCCTTTTTATTTTCAAATTTAACTTTGAAGAGGTTTGGTGCAATGATCGCGAGTGTTCGAGCATGATCAATTCCATGAAGAGCTGTTAATTCATGACCTATCATGTGTGTTGACCAATCGTATGCTACACCGGCGCGAAGCGTTCCGTTCAAAGCCATTGTTGCACACCACATCAGATTACTTGCAGCTTTATAATCAGATGGATCCTCTAGTACTTTTGGAGCAATTTCAATCAACGTTGACAATATTCCTTCGGCAATTCTTTCCTGTAGAAGGTTATCAGTTGGATAAGTAAGATACTGCTCCAGTGTATGCATGTAAGCATCAGTTATACCATTTGCTATTTGTCGCTTTGGAAGTGTAGAAACCACTGTAGGATCTAAAAATGAAAATTTAGGAAAGCCTTGTGGTCCACCCATTGTTCTTTTTTCTTTTAGATCACTTCTAGAGATAACTGCACCGGAATTCATTTCAGAACCTGTTGCCGGGAGCGTTAGAACCGTTCCGAAGGGAACAGCATCTGTAAATGATGCATTATCTTTTTTGATCAAAACATCCCAAGGATCACCTTCATACTTAGCGGCACTTACGATAAATTTTGTTCCATCAATAACAGATCCACCACCTACAGCCAGTACGAAATCAACATTTTCACTTTTTACCTGTGACACCGCCTTCATCAGAGTATCATATTCAGGATTTGGCTCAATACCACCAAATTCAATGATCTCATAACCATCTAGTCCTTGGAGCACACGTTCGTAAACGCCATTTTTCTTAATGCTTCCTCCACCGTAGGTCAATAATATCTTACGACCGTTCGTATATTTGCTAATCTCTTCTGAAAGCTTGTTGTACGTTTCTTTTCCAAAAATTACTTTGGTAGGATTGTAGTAATCAAAATTTTCCATGTCTGTTTATTTTTTCTCGATCAATGAATCAAGTGGTCTTCTTACCTTTTTAACCGAGCTATATTTATCATCTTTGGATCTAAAGCCTATGGGACACATAACTACTGCGTTATATCCTTCAGATTCCAGATTCAAATAATCATCTAGTTTTTTTCGATCAAAACCTTCCATTGGGCAAGTGTCTATTCCCTCGGCTGCACACAGAGTAAGCAAGTTTCCGAGTGCAATATATACTTGGTTCTCCATCCAGGCTTGCTGTTGTTCAATAGATAGATTCAAGCTGCCGGAAAGCATTTTTTCATAATTGATCATTGTTGTACTTTCAATTGAAATCTCTCTCGTTTTGGCTGTATGTTTTACGAAGCTACTAACATCTTCCTCAGCGACTTCTTTTTTTCTGCAAAGAACGATGAGGTGGGAACAATCTTCCACTTGTTTTTGATTGAATGCGATAGGTGTGATGTTCTTTCGTGTTTCGCGATCTGTAATCACCATAAACTTCATTAATTGTAACCCCATTGATGTAGGCGTGAGCTGCAGTCCTCTTAGTATTCGATCGAGTTGATCTTCGTCGATCTTTTTGTTTGGGTCAAATTTCTTAACAGCGTAACGCCATTCTAAGGCTTCAATTATATCCATTGTGCTTTGCATCAATTCTTGGTGTAAAAATACTTTATTCGTAATTTATAAAAGGTATTGACTAGAAACGAAATTCGATTATATTTGTTCATTCTCAATTTTAACAACTACAAACTATAAAGAACATGGCAAAAGAAAAGACAAGATATAGTGATAAGGAGCTTGAGGAATTCAAAGAGATTATTAATCACAAATTAAAAGAAGCTCACGAAGACCTTGATCTTTTGAAAAACTCTTTATCTCATAAGGACGATCACGGTACAGACGATACAGGAAGAACTTTTAACATGATGGAAGATGGTTCTGAGACGCTTTCGAGAGAAGAAATGGCCCAGTTAGCTGCTCGTCAGGAAAAGTTTATTCAGAACTTAAATAATGCGCTTGTTCGTATTGAGAATAAAACGTATGGAATTTGCCGAGTTACGGGTAAATTGATCAAAAAAGAAAGACTTAAGCTGGTACCTCATGCGACGTTGAGCATTGAGGCAAAGAATCAACAAAATTCTTAATCCATTCACATCTTGAAAAAACGATACCTAATTACATTTGGTGTTGTCTTGTTAGTACTCATTATTGACCAGGCGGTTAAGATTTGGGTTAAAACGAGTTTTGATTATAACGATCCTAGTGTAGACCTGATCGGAGACTGGTTTAAGCTGAACTTTGTAGAAAATCAAGGGATGGCCTTCGGTGCTACTTTAGGCGGAGGAATGTGGGGAAAGCTTCTATTATCCATCTTTAGGATCATAGCTATTTTTGCAATTACTTACTACATCGTCAAACAGATACGGAAAAATGCTTCTGTAGAATTTTTAGTTGTGACAGGCTTGATATTAGCTGGTGCTGCCGGGAACCTGATAGACTCCATGTTCTATGACTTTGCTTTCAAGGACATGTTTGACCCTTGTATTCCATTCAATCAATTAGAAGGTTCTGGAAATGTAATGGAATGTTCTTATTATGGTTATACTGAAGAGGTTGAAGTTAGACACAGAGGTTTCTTATTTGGAAATGTTGTTGACATGTTTCAGTTTGATGCCACATGGCCATCGTGGGTTCCATGGTTAGGAGGGTCACAGGTGTTTCCTGCTATATGGAATGTTGCTGATGCTGCTATCTCCATAGGGGTAGTGATGGTTCTATTACGCCAAAAAGTATATTTCCCTGGAAAGAAACGTTCTTCAACCCCGAAGAATGATGGATAATTTCCGTTTGTAAATTTATCTTACGGTTAATCAATTTAAGATTCCCAGAGTACTGGTTTTGCTTTAGCTTCGTGGAAAACTATTGAACCATGAAAAAACTTCTATTAATCCCTCTGATAGCCTCTACATTTGCTATAGGTCAAGATATTTCAAATGTCGAGCGATGTATGTCTCATAAAGCCATTGAATACCAAGAGAGTTTAACTCCTGGTTTTAAAGCGCATGTTGATCAGCAATTTAATATCGCAAAGCAACATCATCATACAAAGGCGAACAAAAGCCAATTATATACGATTCCTGTAGTTGTACATGTTGTATATAACACTCAAGACCAGAACCTTCCCGACAGTGTGATATTTCGTCAGATACAAACGTTGAATGAGGATTATCAGCGCTTAAATGCGGATACAGTAAACATGCGTGCTGATTTTGACATTGTCAAAGGAAGTCCAAATATTAAGTTTCAGCTAGCGCAAATTGATCCTCAGGGAAACCCTTCAACTGGAATTACCAGAACAGAAACAACTACTGAAACATTTGGAGATTTAGGATTGATTCAGGGTGATTTCAGCACGTTGGAGCAAGTTAAACAAACAGCTGAAGGAGGACATGATCCATGGGATCAAGATAGATATTTGAATATTTGGGTATGTAATATGGAGATATTCAATACTCCTGCATTATTAGGGTATGCAAGTCCACCTGCAGGTTTACCTAATTGGCCTCCTGGAAGCATCCCAAATATTAGCGATGGAGTAGTGATTCAATATCAGGCATTTGGAGCGAATAACTCAAACTCCCTTGATATGGGACAAGGTCCGATCAACGTACTAGGTAGAACTTGTACACATGAAGTTGGTCATTACCTAGGACTTCGCCACATTTGGGGAGATGGCGGATGTACTGAACAAGATGGGATCGATGATACGCCGAACGCAAGTGATCAATCTCAGTTCGATTGTGATGACACTAAGAATACATGTACAGACAATATTCAAAATGTGGATCTTCCAGATATGATCGAAAACTACATGGATTATTCAGCAGAGGAGTGTCAAAATAGCTTTACTCAAGGTCAGATCGACTTGATGAGAGGAGTACTTGAAAATCAACGTTATGATTTAGTGCATGATAATCCAGCGTCTGTGGAAATTGAAGAGTTGGCTAGTTCGATCTATCCAAACCCTGTTACGAGCGAATTAAATGTAAGTTTTGATAACGGAATTGCCAGCTCAGTTGAAATTTATGGAATGAATGGAAGATTAATTCAATCACACCAACCTGAGAGTTCAGTTTTAACAATGGATGTGAATGCGATGGAATCAGGAGTTTATTTGGTACATATAAAATCAAATAGTGGCCACACTTCAGTGAAGAAATTTGTTAAACAATAAAGCTTTTATTTGTTGAGTTTAGAACCGGCTCGTGAGGGTCGGTTTTTTTATTTTTTAATAAACCAACCCTTCAGACTATCACCAACACCAAGAGTTGTCAGCGTTCCATTCACAATACTTTTGGCTACCTGCAGATGCTTCTTCTTTTCGATTTTATTTCTTAGAACTTCATCATCAGAAGTTTCGGAAATAATCTTTTGCTCGCTCTTACCTTGGCTTTTTCTTAGTCTCGTTAAACTTATTCCTGTCGCTTGGATCTTTTGTTTTTCGAACCCACAATCTAAGAATAGTTTTTTAAGAGTTTTAGGGGTGTAATAAGAGAGGTGTTCAGGATAAACGATCACATTGTAGTCGCTCTTTAAGCGATATCTTAGCAAGGAGTTGAAATTAGGAGTGGTCAAGTAAACCAATCCACCAGATCTAAGTAAAGATTTGAAGTTATTAATTTCTTCAACTGGGTTGTTGATATGTTCCAAAACTTCAAATGAAGTTATTACATCAAAAGAACCTTTATCATATTTAGACGGGTCAAGCTTTCCCTGTTCCACCTGAATTCCTTTGTCTCGACAAATGTTTACTGCTTCGTCAGTATATTCAGTTCCATAAACCTCCCAACCTTTTTTCTTAGCAACTTCAAGAAAATATCCAATTCCTGCACCGACATCGAGAATCTTGTTGGTTTTTCTGAACGATTCAAATCTATCAAGAAGCTCCTCGTATCTTTTAATTGTCAATGGTGACAAGTAGTCGTTTCTACCGTATCCTTGATAATGTTCGATAAGCTCTTGTTCGGTTGGGATTTTTTGAGCGAAAACAAAACTACAATTTTTGCATTTTACCAAATAGTGCTCTTCATACCCTTCAAGCGGTACAATTTGACTCGAACTACATATCAAGCATTTTTTATGCATTTTTCTTGTATTAGTGCTATAATTTATGTCTCAAATACGATCTCACGCCACTTTTTCCAAAGTTCGAAATGATAATACCTGAAATCTTGAAAACCGCCCAGGTTTTGCTAACTAAGTTGAGCAATTTAATTGTATTTATAAGAATATCGATCTTATGTAAGATAATAATTAGCCTTAACTGACTACTTTCCTTACCGTTGCAAAACTTTTTATAGACCTCATCAATCAATTCAAAGCCTTTCTTCATATCACTTAAACTTGCATTGTTGATTCTGTTCATTGCAATTCTCGCATGTTTTATTTCGGGTTCATAACCAAGAATTGAACCTTGATGTTCCAGTCCACACTTCACAAAATTACTGCGTTGAAGATGTTCGAATTTTGATGAAACACTCTCATCGTTAATTCTTACAGAATACAAAACATCACTTAAGTTGCTCATCTTTATTCCGTTTCTGATCATTCTCGTCCAAAGTTCATAATCTTCAACATGCAGGGCTTCCTCATTCGTACTGTAGAAATGATTCATCATTACATCTTTTCGAACGAGAATGGCGGCGTGAGCTATTGGAGTAAAAAAATAACTACTAAGCTCTATTTCCTCCTGAGAATGACATTTCAAATAGTTTTCACCTAGTCTCTTTCCATTCATATTGAGGAAATCGACGTTACAAGAGGCAAGATCAAGGTTGTTATTTATTAAAAACCCATACAATAACTTTATACGATGAGGGTATGATATGTCATCCGCATCCATACGAGCTATATAATCACCCTTCGCTAATTTCAAACCCTTGTTTAATGTTGTTATTAACTTTAGGTTTTGCTCGTTTCTTATTATTCTTAAGCGAGCATCTTTTTTCTTTAGTCTTTCCAGAATAACTAGAGTTTCATCCTGAGACCCATCATCTATACACAAAACCTCCAGGTTAGAGTAGGTTTGATTCAATATGGAATCTACAGCTTGCTCCACATACTTTTCAGCATTGAAACAAGGCATTAATACAGTTATAAGAGGATATTTATCTTTTCCTTCCAATAAGTTTAGTTTTTATATAATGTTTTAAAGGGTTATTCATCGGATACATCAAAAAAGACTTAGTTATTAGCGAAATTTTGGTTAAAAAAGACGCCGACATACTAATTTTAAGGGCAAAGTATTCCCCTAATATTTTCCTTCTCTCTTTACCTGAAGATAGCGGGTATATCTTTGAATTTTGATTTAAAAAATCAAAAGCGCGTTGATTAAACCCTAGGTTTTTATCGTTAAAGTAAAATGGACTCAGGGTTTTCAAAGGAAAATAAGTAGAATTTTCATTTATTAAGTTTCTTTCCTCTTTACATAAACCGTTTTCATCTAGTTCTAATTTTGTATTAATTTGAGAAACATGCGGAGGATCAAAAACAATAATACTGTTTTGAGCTTCTTTGATGGCTATAAAAGGACTTCTTTGTAGTTCTTGATGGAAAAATCTGTATGAATGTTCTGTATGTCCGAAACGTTTATATTTCGCAAAGAGAGTGTGCCAACCGCCAACCTTTTTAAGCCCATCTTTGGTAAAAAAATTAAACTGTGCTCCTCCAAATTGAGAACAAACAAGCGTATAATTATCTTGCTTTAGGACCTCAGTAATATTCGTTGAACCATAAGCCATCATGTGAGGAATGTTCTCTTTATTACTTGTGCTTATGTATAAATCAAAAATTTCTGTGTTTTCTAAATAGACATCGTCTTCGATAAAAAAATAGTAATCGTAATCGGAAAATTTCGTAAGAACTCGATTTTTAGATAAACCGACCCCCTCCCTTTGCTCAGAGTGAATCATTGGAATATCATATTTTTCAGTGAAATCCAGATAATCATTATTTATTCCGTCAACTGCAAGTAAAAAATCGAATCGATCATTGGAATTCGTAAATTTCAAATACTCCCAGATATTTTGTTTAACCAGGTTTATTCGATTACAAGTAGTAATTACTATAAGTGCAGAGTAATCATTCATTATTTCAGGATCTGATTATAAAGTCTCTGAGTTTTCTCGAAGATTGATTCACTAGAGAATTTTGCAAGACAATTCGTTCTAATACTATCTGAGTCAAAGTCAGTTTCAGTAGCATGAATAATACCATTTTTTAAGTCTTCAACTGTGTTCTTGGTGACGTGAACACCATTTTCAATACTAATTAACTCTTCGGTAGTACCCGCATTTAAAGCAATAACGGGTACGCCTTGAGAATGAGCTTCAATAATATTAACTCCCATGGTTTCTTGTTTACTAGAGGAAATCAAAAAGCTTGAGTTTGCAATCGCATTTCGGATATCTTTTCGACTAGCTTCGCCCATGAGTTTAACATTGGATTGGAGCCCTAATTCATTTATCAGATTTTCTAGCTTCACTCTCAAAGGTCCTTCTCCATAAATTTTTAAACAACTTTTTATGTCTGATGATTTCAAGAAAAGATGAAATGCTTTTATAAGTGTAGTTTGATTTTTGACATCAATTAGTTTACCAATATTAATGAAATCCAATCTATTCTCCCTTGTTTTTATTTGTCTTCTACCATCCTCAACAAATAGTGGGTTTAATGGAAGATATATTACTTCATGAATATTTTTGTTACCAATTTGATATAATTCCTCCATTCTATCTCTTTGGTGTTCACTAATAAACATTACACCATCAGCATTGTTGATAATTTTTTCGATGTATTTTCTTTCGAATGAACTAAGCTTATTCGTTTCGTAAATAAATGGTGTAGAAAGTTTCGTAATGACATATTTGATTCTATATTTTTCCTTTAGTTTCATGGCTAAATATCCAGCCATAAAACAGTGATGTGCATGAATAACATGGGGCTCCCCGTACTTGCTAACATAAGTTTCATATGCTTTACAAAAATATCGGAACAGCAAGTCATAATTGATCTTCGTCAATTTGGGTACATATGGATGAAGTTTTAAATGATATGTGGGCAGCTCATTGTCTAATGATATTTCTAAACTGTTTTGTTCACCCTTGATTCTTTTAATAAAAGAGCCAGAATAATCGGGAAATATAAGTCCAACCTGTATTCCATTATTCATCAGCATCCTTGCGTGATCCTCATTAAAAGTTGCAGAAACAGGATGCTCGTTAGATTTATACCAGGCCGGTATTTCTAGTACATGCAAAGTGCTTTCCTTTTCTATCAAAGTGAAATATAGTTATTGAGTTTAGCTCTTCAAAGCTAAAATAAACTTTCCATAATTTTTTCCTGCTGAAAAATTATTATCAAAGAATGCTTTAACATTTTCTTCTTGAAAGGATTTATTATCTATAAATTCATCAAGTGTTTTCGCAATTCGTTCAAGTTTAATATCATGACGCAGTAGCTCACCCGTTTGGTCAGAAACTATTTCATTAATACCTCCGGCATCCACTGCTAAGATTGGAACTCCGTATCCAATTGCCTCCATCATTGATACAGGCAAGCCTTCAGACACGCTGATAGACATAAACAGATCAGGTTTACATGATTTATAGAAGTTATGCACCTCAGTATTTGAAGTATGACCCTTAAGTTCAAACTCAACGTGTTCGGGTAGATTCTTGCAATTTTTTTCCAATTCAGAGAATAAAGGGCCATCCCCGAAATGAATCCATTTTATTTTAGACTTTATTTTACATAACACTTTAGGTATTAAATGGACCCTTTTGAAATCAACAACTCTTGCACATGATACAATTGTGAATAATTCATCACATTTTCTTCTGTTCTTATCAAAGACGGGTCTTCTCACCCCTAAGTAGCTCTGCTTTAATTTTTTATTATAATCAGCCCTATCCAGTTTATCTTTTATGTAATTTAATCCGTGTTTGGATATGAAATAAACTTCATCGATGTTTTTTAATCTCCACTCTAAAAAGGGAACATTCACCGTTGGCCAACTTTCATCATAAATATCAAATCGATGAGCGCGACAAATATACTTTTTGATTTTTCGATTTTTTCTTAAGTATTGTATTGAAAAATTAGCATTGAAGAACCAGTAATCATAAAAGATTGTATTGTCCAAGTCTTTATTCTTCAATTCTTTTTTTAGAGCAGTTCCCTGTATTATTCCAATTGAAATTATATCCAATAATAACTTATGATTTAGCCAAAAACTTCTAATTCTTCTAAGGCTTCTCGCCGAATAGAGTAGAATTTTAAGTGTAAAGAAAATGTTTAACAATAAATGTTTCTTTTTAGGATTTTGATCAGCTTCCGCCATGCAGTTGTTGATTGTTACATTTTCCGGAACGACTCTTTTTTCATTGCTCGGTTTTGTATGTGGAAAAATGACAACCTCTTTGAATTCTCTAGCAAGATATTCAATTTCATTTTCTAGAAAGGGCTCATTTTTATGTCCGTATGGATAAGCCGCAGTGAACAAGAACAGCGTATTATTTTTTTCGCCAGGCATTTAATTTGTGTTTTACCTTATCAAGAAAGGATGGAGGATATTCAATAATTCGATTGAAGTCCTGGTAGTTGTTTTTTCTGAGAACAATGTACTGATAATCGTTGTGCTCAACCCAAATTGGATATGTTTTCAATTCTTCAATAAACAACCCATGTTTATACGTGTTTTCAACAAGAATATCGGTGGTTATTGGTTGATCGATGACTTGCAAAATTTCGGGTTTATTTTTATGACACCACTCTAAATATACTGGATTCGGTATGTGAATAAAAATGAATCCATCGTGAGTTAATACAGAGCTTAATTTTTTAAAAAGACCGTCGTGAAGATCGATTGGAATATGTTCAAGAACATCTGGTAAAATTATAACATCAAACAGCTCGCCTTTGAAATCGTACGCTGTGGCATCTTGAGCTAAGAAGTTGACATTGGACGACTCATAATCATGTTTAGCAACCTCTATACTTTTCGGACTAATATCCATCGCAGTAATACTTCCTTCATCAATATAAGGAATTATGAGGCTAGTAAAAGTTCCAATACCACAACCAACTTCCAAAACATTATGATTTCTTTTTAATCCAACGTTCTGAACCTTTTGGAATATAGACTGGTGTCTGAGGTTGACCCCTATTCGTCTTTGCCTGGCAACATATTCATCGTAAAACTCAGAGATTTTATCGTTTTGAGACATCTAACTTCATTTTTTAGAAAAGATTCTGTTCAAATATACAGTAATTCGTTGTTTAAAGAACGAACGGGTTTTTTTGCCTAAAGGGTTGTTTAAGATAAATTTGAGAATATATAACCTTTTTAACCTTATTGGTATATCTTTTCCAGAATAGACCAAATACTTTTCAGATAGAGCTTTCCGGCGTTCAAAGAAATTCAATAGAGGGTATTCTAATTTCTTAGACAATACTTTTTTCAATCCGGAAACATAATTCATATCCTTTTGATTAAAGTGATAGTTTGAAAGTGTTTTAATGGGATAGAAATCCAGTTTCTTTTTGACGATATTATACTCCAATTCGGAGAATATTGTGTCTTTATACTTTTTAACAGGAGATGAGACATGTTCTGGGTCATGCACTAGAATCATGTTCTGAGCTTCCTCGATAAAGAGAAAAGGTGAAGGAGATAATCCAGCATTTACAAACCTCAACGTATGTTCAACATGACCATACCTTTTTAGAGATGCAAAGTCCTCATGCCAACCTCCAACTTTTTCCAGGCCTTCTGAGGTAAAAAAGTTAAATGTTCCTCCACCATGATCTGCATGAATAATCGTTATTGCATTCGAAATTTTTTCCTTTTCTAATGGCATTGATATAGCAGAGACAGTAAAATGATGATAATTAGATAACAAGGCTGCTTTTATGTGCAGTGAGAAAATACTTGGATCCAGTAATTCAACATCATCTTCAATGAAAAAATAATAGTCATACTGAGAAAAGGCACTTAAAACCCTATTCTTCGAAAGGCCAACCCCTTCTCTTTGCTCAGAATATAAAAGCGGAATAGAATAAGCCGAACAAAAATCTATGTATTCATCATCTTTTCCGTCTAGTGAAAGCAAAAAATCAAAGTTCTCATGATCATTAGAGAATCTGATATATTCTAATGCAAATTTCTTTACCTCATTAAGACGATTGCAAGTTGTAATGCAAATGAGAGCTTTGTATTTTTTACTCTTATCCATTTAGAGTTATTCTAACAACGATTTATATTTCTCTTTCATAGCCTTCTCACCAAAAACTTTGTTGATTGCTTCAATATTATACTTCGCCTGATCCTTGAGCTTGTCCTCTTGTCCCAAAAAAAGATTGAGATGTTTTTTTATTGAGTAGACATGAATATCGTTTGACTTTAAGAACTTGAATAAACTGCTTTCTTCTAGCATAAAAACTGGAATCTTATTAGAAAGTAACCAAAGGATATTTCCCGCTGCTTGAGAACGAACATTAAAAAACACGGCCGCTTTAACATCTCGCATCAACGAGTAGTATTTCTCCGGTTTCAGAAACTTGGTTAACGCTTGAAAACCATCCCCGAACTTCTGGTTGCCATAGTTCTCAACATAATTTATATACTTTGGGTTTCCTCCATATGATAATGGTGCAATTATTTTTAGCTTTAGGTCTAGACTGTGTAAATAATCTATACCGTCGATGTGATTATTAAAGGGTGAAGCAGAGTTGCCCATTAAAATGGTCTTTGCATTCTTATTTTTGCCTTCTATTTGACTAACTTTTGATTGATCTTGTCCGAAATAGTTCCAATTGATCTGTTTAATATTTGGGTTTATTTTTTTTACATACTCGTCAACATCTTCCTGAATATAATGTGCAATAAAATCGATTTTTTTTAGAGCACTCTCCACCTCTCTGTCCTTATTGAATTTTAAACTAGAGTAATGCTTGTGATTAAGGATATTTCTTCTTAGTTGGATTGGATTAAGAGATAGTTCAATTTTAGAATGACTAAATTTACGATTAATGTGTAACGTCTTATTCAAGTAAAACTCATTTTCAAACCGATTCAAACCAAAAACTTCACCTCCGTAGAATAACAGGTACTTTTTAATCGAGTTTATTTTGCCACCGTTTACCAACTCTGCAAAGAGTTTTGGTAATGCATGAAAATAAATTCTTTTAATATCATCTAATTCTGAAACAATTTTTTCTAAGCTATTAATATCCTCATCCGACTTAATAACTATACCGGACTGAACATGTTTAAGTTCTCCATTTGTACAAATAACAATATACTTGTTATGTGAACTTGTAAAACGTTCGGCATAATCTATAAATGGATCCAAAAATTTTTCGTCGTATGATAGATGAAGATTCATACACTAAATTTTATGCATTAATACACATTGGTAGTAATTGAGGAACAATTGTTTTGAGCTAGTTTTCATCAAATAAATTTAAACTAATGTAAATTTTTTTCCCAGTCTCTTCATCAATGAAATATGCGTTTTTGTATCCTTCATGGGTTAAAGCTCTTAGAAGGTCGATAGTTTCTTTAATTGTTTGAGTCTTTGATAAATCAATCTCAAGAAGATCATTAAAGTCTTTCTTAAGATTTATATTTCCGTCACTCTCAGGATCTCTTGTTGCATAATTACCTTCTAAAATATTGGTCAAATTCTTTCGAATTAGATCCAACTCTAAATTTAAAATCCTCTTATACAAAGAACCGGAAGTATCAGATTTTTTGATATCGATTTTTTTTCGAACAATGATTTTCCCATGATCTAACTTCTCATCTATCTCATGTATGGTTACGCCTAGAGGCTTTTTATTAATAATTGAAAACACTTGTGGAAACCACCCTCTGTTGTATGGATTATAACCAGGATGTACATTTATACATCGTACATTTTTAATCAATTCGGGAGGAAAGATCTGCTTGCAATGCAACGAAATTACAAGCCTGTAATCTTTAACTATTTGTTTCCAACCATCTTTTACATTTACAATCTTATGCTTTTTATAAATGGGGTTGTTTTCTATTTCAAAATTACTCTTAGGACTCCTAGCAAAATGGAATTCATTAAGATCTAATTTCAATTCTTCACAAATTGATAAAAACGAACTGCTTAGATATGCGTTATCGCTTAGGATTAATATTTTTTTATTTATTTGTTTGGATGTGCTCATATCTCATTTAGAATTTTGACGATTTGAACTAGGTCTTCATTTAGGAGTCCTGAGTAAAGCGGTAGACACATTACTCTATGAGATATGGAAGTTGAAATATCACAAATACCTTGATTAACATATGGCAGTTCGGTTAGACTAGGATAGAAATACCTTCGGGGGTATATATCTAGTTCATTTAATAGAGTTTCTGTTTTTATTAATTGATCTTCGCTTTTGAAGACAACAGGAAAGTAACTGAAGTTCCATTTTGTTTCTTTTCGAATAGCGAGGAGATCAAGCACCTTTTTACTAAGATGCTTTTGATAGTAGCCAACAATTCTCTCACGATTAGATAGAATTTCTTTTATGTATGGCAAAACGCATAACCCCATTGCGGCTGAGAGTTCACTCATTTTTCCGTTTATACCTAAACCATGAAACTTTAGTGGTCCATCGTGACCGAAATTGTGACTGTAATATACCCTATTAAATAGTTCTTTATCTTTACAAAATATAGCTCCTCCTTCTCCTGTATGAAAAAGCTTGGTTGCATGGAAGCTACATGTGCTTAAATCGCCATATTCAAAAATTGATTTCCCCTTGTATTCGACACCAAAACAGTGTGCAGCATCGAAAATCACTTTTAAATCGTGTTTTTTAGCGATACGTTCTATTTCAGATATATTACAAGGATTTCCAAAAACGTGAGTTGCTAAAATGCAAGTTGTTTTCTCCGTTATTGCTTCTTCAATTTTTGATTCATCTATGGTTAAATAATCTGGATGAATGTCAACGAATACTGGTTTACAATTCTCCCAAACAATGGACGAGGTTGTTGCTACGTAGCTGAAAGGGGTCGTTATAACTTCACCATTTTGACCCAAGAGTTTAAGTGCTATTTGTATCGGTGTAGTTCCATTGTTAGTGCATAGTATTCGAGCTTCATCTAAAGCTAAAAATTTTGCCAACTCACTTTCTAATTCGCAAACTAGTTCTCCCCTGTTAGTTAACCAATTGTTGTCAAATGCTCTTTCTAATATCTTAGAGTATTCGTTTAAGGGAGGAATAAATGTTTTGGTTACTGGAATCATCGAACATATTTTTTTGTTGCTGTCTTGATATATTCATAATTTTCTGAACCGAAAAACTCTATAAGATCAACATCGTTATCACCACGGACCTGAAAATTAAAATCTAGATCCTCTGTTATATCATGTTTTTTAGGCAAGTTAAGCTGATCAACTAGATTATCAATAAAAGTCATTTTGTTTTTCAAAAAATCCTCATACTTGACGAATATACACTTGTCATCACTAATAATTTCATTTTGCTTGTAAACATTTATCCAAAGTGTTGTTAGGGATTTAATATAATCTTTACCATCACCAAAGTGTACTCTCCAGTTTTTGTTAACATCTTTAATGTTGACATTTTTTTTATTACCAGGTAAACCTAAGCGATTTAAAATTGACCTTATTACGTCATGAGGATCTCTGTAAATCATAACGTATTTGTTCATCTCAAAATACGTTTTTAATTCTTTGATAAACAAACTTGCAACGGGTTCTTTTATAATTTGTCTGGAAAATGTGTAAGGATTATGTTTGATGTGATCAATAAGGTGAAGCTCACCACTAAGTAATTTCGAATAATAAGGTTCCCAAAGCATTGGGGTATCGAGAGTAGCGGACTTCCCGCTTCTTTTGGAGATTAGAGCAGTTATCGCCGTTGTCCCTGACTTCTGGACTCCAAATACCCATATAGCTTTTTTATTTGGTTTGGCAAAAACCTTTAGATATTCCGCTTGAAGCTTATATAGAAAACTCTTTGTTTGGTATATTAGACCCATTAAACTTCATATTTACCGGGAATAATCGCAAAGCTTCCAGGTCTATTCAACTTTCCATTTTCCCATAAATACCCCTGAAGGACCTGGATCGAGGCGGCATGAGATATGGTATCATAATGACTTTCTCTTCGAGGTCCAGACCCGGTTTGAACCCTAATATCATAAATTCCGGCCCGAAGGTATAAATTGGGTATTTCTAGCGTAATTTTATTTTTGTCTTTTAAAGTCATAAATGAGGAATTCATCTCATCACTTAAAAAGGCGAGAACGTTGTTTTCATGATCGTCTTGAAAGTTTACACCTATAAAGAATAAAGAGTAATTAATATCATCTGCATATTTTTCGAATGACAATTGTATTCTTAATAAATCTCCGGAAATAACTTCTGTTACCTGATCGCCATGCTCGTTGAAAAAGCGAACATCGATTAATTTCATTTTTTGGTTACCAAACCTATCAGTTCTATCAGATAGAGAAACTTTAGAAGTATTATTTTTTCCAGAGGAAAGATAATACTTTACACAGTCGTTTGCACTTCCCGAAAAAACCGTTTTCCCTTTATCGATAACCACACCCTTTGTACACAAGTTCCTTATACTAGACATGTTGTGACTTACGAATAATACAGTCCTTCCTTCTCCTTTGGAAACTTCTTTCATTTTGCCAACTGCTCTTTTTTGAAAATCAGCATCACCTACTGCTAGAACTTCATCAACAATTAAAATTTCAGGTTCTAAAAATGCTGCAACTGCAAAACCTAATCTAACCTTCATTCCTGAACTGAAACGTTTGATAGGAGTGTCTATATATTTTCTGACACCAGCAAAATCAACAATCTCATTAAGTTTAGAGGTTATCTCGGCTCGAGTCATGCCCATTACAGAGCCATTTAAGTATATATTTTGCTTAGCAGTCATTTCTGGGTGCATACCAGTCCCAACCTCGAGCAAGGAAGCCACTCTTCCTTTAATCTTAATTTCTCCATGAGTAGGTGACGTAATCCTTGATAGAATCTTTAACAAGGTTGATTTTCCAGCTCCATTTTTGCCTATTATTCCTAATACATCTCCTTGCTCAACCTCAAAATTAATGTTATCAAGGGCCAATATGCTATTTGATTCAGACCCTAACTCTTGGTCGTTAATTTCCGCCAGTGTTGAATAAGGATCTGGTCTACCAAGCGTTTTTGCCCATAAACGATTTAAGTCCTTGGATAATGTTCCTGTTCCAACCAAACCAAGGTCATAAACTTTAGATAAATCTGATACTTTAATTACAGTTTTAGACATACTATCTCAAAAATACAAAGAAATGCATTAAACTGTGTCCATAAAGTTCCTTTCAACTTGATTGAAAATTACTATTCCAATTATAGCAACTGATATAGCGAATACTGATGAATATGCTAACCCCCACCAGTTCATTTCACCTGCTCCTACAAACATATAGTTGAAAGAGTCAATTAAATATCCAAGAGGATTATAGGAAACTAATGGATGCAATGAGGTGTTTAAGTCTTTTAGTATTAAATATGACGTGGTTGCAATTCCTGGTGTTACATATTTTAATAGAGGAACTGAAAAATCTATTAAAAACTTTAGATCCCGATATTTAGTTGTAAGTGCAGAAACAATCAATCCAAAGCCTAGTGATATAAGCATGACTATGATTAATATCAAAGGAAAATACACCACCTCCCATCCTATATAAAGTTTGTTTGAACTCAAATAATAAAACGCAATCATTCCTAGTAGCAGAAGAACTTGAATACCAAACTTCATTAGTCCAGAAATTAAAATTGTTAGGGGAACTATTAAACGAGGAAAATATACTTTCCCGAAGACGTGCTGGTTTTCTACGAAAGTACTGGATGTTTTAGTGAACGTGTCCTGAAAATACTGCCATAAAATTGGGCCTGACATATAAAACAAATAACCAGGAACCCCTTCTGGTCCAATACCGGCAAGTTGCCCGAAAACAAACATGTTAATTGCAGCAATAAATAAAGGCTGAATGAAAAACCACATCGGACCTAAAACTGTCTGTTTGTAATATGTAACAAAATCTCTATAAACGAGCATTCTTAGAAGTCCTCGATATTTCCAAATTTCCCTAAAATCGACTTCTAATAAACTACGTTTCGGTCGTATGTGGATATTATAATCTTTCATTTAATTTACTTATTACCAAGCGCAAGTACTTCGATGTGTGTAAATCTTAAAGAATTCGCAACCTTTAACGAAGAAAGTTCGTTTAATTTGTAGGCTTGTTTGTACAAATATATCTTAAAATAATTGATGTTTAGGTTTATTTACATATTACTCCTTATTAATCTACAATATGTGGCGGGACAGCCACTAACAGGAGTAAACCCAAAAAACAATGAATTTTTATCTATAAGCACACCAAGTTTTCAGTGGAATACTTCGAATGCGACCACATATACAATTGAAATTTCTACAGACCCAGTATTTTCCAATATTGTTCACACTGAAATGACATCTGACCATTTCATTACTATATCAACTTCTCTTAATTCTGGCAAATATTATTGGAGAATTTTTGATGGCGGCAATTTTTCACCGATATATTCTTTTAATATTTTCACTCCTTCAGATGATTCAGACCTAGAAGCTTGGCTTGATCCAACATTCGGGATTACCCAGGATGGCATGGGTAAGATATCGAGTTGGTCAGACATCAATGGCGGGTATTTATTTGACCAAGTAACTTATTCTAAACAACCATCATTTGAACCAAATGGATTAGGAGGTCATCCTGAAATAGTATTTAACGGTGGCCAAGTATTGGAGGGCGGAGATGTTCTTGACTTAAATTTGGAAGATGAATCAATTTTTGTGGTGTCTCAAACTACTGGAAACGAGCAAACGTTAATTAGTAAATCAATATTTGCAGGTCAGCCAAGTAGATACTCGCTCTTCAGACGAAACGGACAGACCCAGTTTTTATATCATGATAACGCAAATAGGACAACACTTGTTGATACTGTTGTAAATAATTATGCTTTATACCAAGTTGGAATTAATCGCTCGATAAATCAAGCTCAGTGCAGAGTGAATAATTCGGACGTTCAAACAACAGCGGGACTTGTTAATGGGTACAATATGAACTCTAATTTTAGATTTCTCATAGGAGCTTATAATAACAGCAATGATAATGGTGAGATTTGGCAATTAAATGGATCTATCAGTGAGATAATAATAGTTAATTCAACTTCATCAAACTCTGTTGAAAATATTCGAGGCTATCTGAGATACAAATATATGCCCAAATTAGATCTGGGTTACGATATTTCAATGTACGGTTTCTGCGACACAACACTTTATGCTGGAGACCGATTCGATTCCTATCTGTGGTCAGATGGCTCAACAGCAGACAGTCTAGTGGTATCTGAACCCGGAACTTACTGGGTGGAAACGATTGACATATTTGGTTTTACGTCTGTAGATACAGTGGAAGTTACGTACCCTGTATTTAATTACCCGGCTATACAAACTTACTGCCCCTCCGACTCCATTACCTGGCATACCAATTTCGGACAAGATTACAACTATTTATGGTCAGACGGATCTAATGCGGACAGTCTATCCATTGATTCTCCTGGTGATTATTTCGTGGAGATCACAGATACAAATGGCTGTGTTTTTCAATCAGACACTTTAACTTTTGACGAAGATCCTTTTGAGTCGATCGTAACGCTAGGCCCAGATCAGAATTTGTGCACAGGAAATACGTTGACACTGCAAGACGGAGATAGCTTAGCAGTGGATTATCTATGGAATACATCAAGTACTGACTCTGCAATTGTGCTCAATTCATCAGGAACTTACTATTTAGATGTCGTTAATGAAAATGGATGTGAAGCGTCTGATACAATTGATATAACCATCATTGGAGACGCACCTATTGTGTCTATTGGAGCTCCAGCAAATGTATGTGAAGGTGCAGAATTTAGTTTTGAGGATTTAAGTAACACCACGGACGGCTCATTAATCAATTCATGGAACTGGGATCTCTCAGATGGAACGATCATTTCTGTTGACGATTCAAGTCACATTTACAACACTAACGGAACCTTTAATATTGAACTAACTGTTTCTACAACAGCGGGATGCTCAAACACTACTTCTCAACAGATTGATGTCATTCCTAAACCAGAGATGACATTTGTGTCGTCTAATGAGTGCCAAAATTCATTGATTCAGTTCAATGGTGGACAATTAACCCCCACGCAAATCAGTTCTTGGGAATGGAATTTTGATGATATAATAAGCGGTGCGAACAATGTAGGTTTCGGACAAAATGCAACTCATGTTTACGAAAATGCTGGGGATTATGATGTTATGTTAGTCGGAACTGATATCAATGGGTGTATAGATACGGTAATTCAAACAACAACTATTATTCCTGCACCTCAGGTAGACTTTGATTTTGCTGAAGTGTGCGAGGGAGATGTTGTAAATTTTGTCAATGAAACCACAATAGATCCACCTGGTGTTATTGTATTGTATAACTGGGATTTTGGTGATGGCACTAATTCAGGGCAGTTCGAGCCTCAGAAACCCTACAATGTCGATGGTACGTATACAGTGAGTCTTACTGCGAATAGTAACAACGGATGTATGGGGCAGTCCTCTCAGAGTCTTAAAGTGCATGCTAATCCAATTATAGATCAGGTTATTGAATCTTCTTGTGCAGGGTTAAACACAACCTTCATTGATAATTCTTTTGTTTCAAATGGAAGTGTAGGTCAGGTTTACTGGTCATTTAATAATGGCGCTCCCGTTCAGGGGTTTGAAATTGATGAGATCTTTGAGGATCCCGGAACAGTTCAGGTTGAGCAAACTGTTTTGTCCGGATTTGGATGTACGAATTCGCAAACTTTTAATGTCGAAATAGAGGACTACCTTGATGCATCATTTGACTATTTTCCTAACGCATTTATTGCAGGAACACCTATAGATTTTTCAAGTACAAGTATTGGAGCAGATCAGTATGAATGGGATTTTGAGAGCCTAGGCAATTCTGTTCAACCAGATACAACCATTGTATTTCCAGAATCATCAATAGGTGATTTAATTACTGTTCAATTGGCTGTTGAAAATAGCTTTGGATGTAGAGATAGTATTATAGTTGAAAATCCAGTTCTTGAAAGATCAACGGACCTCGAGGTCAATGAATTATTTTTACAGGAGCAAAATGGGTTCTATACAGTAGGAGTTCGTTTGACTAATAAAGGAACTACTCCGATAAATGAAGTTGAACTGGTTTACAATTCGCCAAATCAATCACCAATTCAAGAGACTTGGGAGGGTCTTTTACTGGCTGGTGAGACAACAATATATGTTTTTGGGGCATCGCCAAGCTCTGCTGTTCCGCTTGAAGATTCAACACAGAATTTTTCATGTGTTCGAGGAACGATATCTGCTCCAACTATATTTACTGAAACAGATCTCTCAAACAATGAAGCATGCACAAGTATTGAGCCTTCCTCAACTGTTTTAGTTGCTCCACAACCGAATCCAATAGGTGAGATTTATACTGTCAGAGTTATTGTAACTACTCCTCAAACAGGATCTCTTATGGTTTATGATGTTCAGGGAAGAAAGGTTGACATTATCTTCGAAAACCATCAGCTCGAAAAAGGATTAAACACTTTCGAGGTCGACGCTTCTCAATATGCCAATGGAGGTTATACATTACAATATACTGGTCAACAACTGATTCATGTGAAAATGATCAAGCAATAAAGAAGTTCGATATCTTGTCGATTGATTTTATTTTAGTTCCTTCAATATTTTAAGCGCCTCAGTTGTGTGCTTATCGAAATTCATTTGTGAGTTGAATACTCCTTGAACCGTTCCGCTTTTATCTACAATATAGGTTACTCTACCAGGGATCAAACCCAGAAGATTTGTTGGTACACCAAACAGTTTCCGAACTTTCTTTTGACTGTCGGCTAGCAAAGTGAAAGGTAAATTGTGTTTTTCCGCGAATTTTTTGTGGCTTTTTTGATTATCACTGGATATTCCAATGACCTTGGCACCAGCATCTTTGAAATCTTCAAAAGAATCCCTAAAAGAGCAAGCCTGCTTTGTACACCCCGGTGAATCATCTTTAGGGTAGAAGTAAATTACGATATTTTGCTGACCAATGATGTCTTCAATATTAACCGTTTCTCCATTTTGGTCCTTCAAAGAAAAAGAAGGACACTTGTCGCCTTTTTGTATTCCCATTAGTCTTGATTTACAGCTTCTTTATAAGTTGATATTGCTTTTTCACGAGCTTCTTTATGATTGACAATTGGGTCTGGATATTGTTCTGTTCCGTATTCTTCGACCCATTGTTTTATATATTTTTCGTCTTTGTCAAATTTCTTTTTCTGACTTTCTGGATTAAACACCCTGAAGTAGGGTTGAGCGTCTACACCAGATGAAGCAGCCCATTGCCATCCTCCAACATTACTTGCTAATTCGTAATCCAGTAGTTTTTCGGCAAAATATCCTTCCCCCCATCTCCAATCAATGAGTAAATGTTTCGTTAGAAAACTTGCAACGATCATTCGAACTCGATTGTGCATGAAACCAGTTTGATTAAGCTCTCGCATTCCTGCATCTACTATCGGGTATCCAGTTTTTCCTTTACACCACGCCTCGAAATGATCCTCATTATTACTCCAAGGGATGTTATCGTACTTTTCCTTAAAGGCATCCGTTGCACTTTTCGGAAAATGATAAATAATCATTTGATAGAAATCTCGCCAGATCAATTCGTTAAAATATTTCTCATTCTTCTGAGCCTGCCTCGCTAGTTCCCGTATGGAGATCGTTCCAAAACGGAGATGAACACTAACTCTTGATGTTCCTCGAACACTGGGGATGTCACGTTTATCATGATATTCCTCGATAGTCTTATTATCAACCTCCCGATCAGGAAAATCAATAAGTTGCTCAGCTTTGAAGCCCATTTCTTTTAAAGAAATTAACTGTTGCTGATCTTTTACCTTCATCAAGCTATCGAAGTACTCTCTTGTAGGGTATGATTTTAGGTGAAAAGGGTTAAGCTTATCCTTCCAGGTTTTCATGTAAGGTGTATAGACTCTGTAAGGATCACCATCGTCTTTTAACACCTCGTTTTTCTCAAAGATGACATGATCTTTCGCCCCAATGAAGTCTATACTTTTTTCAGATAATAGATCGTTTATGTTTTTGTCACGCTCCTTAGCATAAGGCTCATAATCTCGATTTGTATATACTTTTTGAATATCGTATTTCGAAATGAGCTCTTTAAAGATCTCAATCGGTTTTCCATGATAGACCTTTAGGTCACTTCCGTTTTCCTGGTATTCATTTTTGATGGACTCAATTTCTTTATGTATGAACAGAACGCGTTGATCATTTTCCGGTAATTCCTCTAAGATATTGGTGTCAAAAATGAAAATTGGCTGCACTTCCCTTTCGTTTTTGAGCGCCTTATATAATCCAGCATTATCAAATGTTCTTAGGTCTCTTCGGTGCCAGAAAATTACCATGTTATAACTTTTTTATTGTCTTATCAGGTTTAGCATAACTGTATCTACCGTGCTTTTCAGTCTTAAGATAAGTGTCTAAGCCAACACCTCCAACAATTGAACTTTTATCAACTTGTAAGTGACCATCATCTAAAAGGAGAGATTCATCAAAATGTAATTGCTGGATCTTTCCAATTATAAGTTTTGTGTTGTTGGCCTTAATGGGAATAATATCTTCCAGTTTTAACCCCATTTTGAGTGGCGTATGCTTCACAAAAGGAGCGTGAAAACCACCCAGATACTCATGTTCAATTGAAGTTTCTTCAAATTCATCCTCATCAATGTCATATCGAGCTGAGGTTTGATGCGCTTGCATTGCTATTTCCTCGGTGACGGCATTAATTGTATAATATGAAGTACTTTTTATATTTTCATAAGTGTCTCGCTGAACAGTCGTTGGGCGTTGAATGAAACCAACAAGTGGAGGGTTTGATCCCATATGAATGACAGAACTGAAAATTGCCAAGTTTTTATTTCCCTTTCCATCCTGAGTCCCAATTAGGTTCATGCTTTTTATGCCGCTTACACAATTGATCAATTGAGCACGGTATCTTTTCTCTAGGGAGTTTATGTCTTCAAAGGTTAGTGTTTTCAATAGCTAGTCTTTAGTGTATTCAACAAAGTTGTTTTCGGTTTCGTAAAGCCGAACGACCAGTTTGAAGTTCATCAATCGAGGTTTTAATTTTTCGTAGATAACTTTTGCAATATTCTCGGCGGTTGGATTGAGATCTGCAAATTCTGGTACATCCAGGTTGAGATTTCGATGATCAAACGGCTCTTCTACTTCTTCTTTTATAATTTGTTTTAACTCTCCCAGATCGATCACGTATCCAGTATCTGGATCTATTTCTCCTTCAACCCAAGTTTCCAACGTATAGTTGTGACCGTGATAGTTAGGTGAATTGCATTTGTCAAATACAGATCTGTTCTTCTCATCACTCCATTGTGGGTTGTGTAAGCGGTGAGCAGCATTAAAAGTTGTTCGTCTACCTACTTTGATCATAAGTTAGTAATTGTTCTCTTCTGTTTTTTAAAATATCTCTAAACCAAAAAGTATAGTGATTTGGATTCTCTTCAACGTCAGTCATTAGATCCATCATTGACACAAACTTCCAATCCTGAACTTCTTCTGGGTTTGGATTAGGCTTGCCATCAAAATAGCCTGAAAACATATGGTCAAACTCGTGTTCTGTTAATCCGTTTTCGAATTCAACTTTATAAATGAATGAACCGAGGTAGTCTACATCAACAGTAAACCCCATTTCTTCCTTTAATCTTCTTTTTGCAGCTTCTTCCGGCGTTTCGTCCAGTCTAGGATGAGAGCAACATGCATTTGTCCATAGCCCCCCGCAATGGTATTTATCTTTGGCCCTTTGATGAATGAGCATTTCTCCCCGACTATTAAATATAAGAACCGAAAAAGCTCTATGCAGTACACCTTCTTCATGAGCCTTGATCTTTTCCATCGTTCCAAGGACTTCATCATTCGTATTTACCAACACAACCTCCGGTGTACCCATAATTTAAACGAGGTTAAGGCTGTGTTTTACGTATGAGGATACAAACAATCTATACTTTCGATTATCAGCAATTCTAACACGTTGATTGAGGATGACGTGAGGAGGTGTGTCTTTGATCTTTTTGAATAACTTGTAATAATAGATGTATGCCATGTATGTACCGAATCGAGCCTTCTTTGGAAGCTGCTTTATTCCTTCATATCCTGCTGCAAAATCTATCTCTATATCTTTCTCTATTTCCTTTTTTACGACTTCATTAAAGTTTTCCAGATCAACACCTGGGAAATAAGTTCTACCCAATTCTTTATAATCTGCTTGAAGGTCCCTTAGGAAATTGATCTTTTGAAACGCAGAACCCAATTTCATTGCGCTTGGCTTAAGTCGTTGGTATTCTTTTTCATCGCCCTCTACAAATATTTTTAAACACATTAGTCCTACTACTTCAGCCGAACCAAGAATGTACTCTTCGTATGAGTCTTGGTTATACTTAGATTTATCGAGATCCATTTCCATACTGCGAAGAAAAGTCTCTATTAGCTCTAATGGAATTTTGTATTTATTCACTGTTTCTTGGAAAGCATGAAGAATTGGATTCATGGAAATTCCACGTTCGATCGCCTTATAAGTATCGTCTTTAAACTCAGCTAGTAATGTTTCCTTGTCGTGTTCATGAAAAGTATCTACAATTTCATCAGCAAATCGCACAAAACCATAAATATTATAGATCGGCTTGTGCAGATCCTTGTGTAAAAACCTTATTCCGAGTGAAAAGCTAGTGCTGTAGCTTCTCGTTGTCCTTTTGCTCGTTTCGAACGATAATGTATCAAACAGTTGTTTCATAGTGGGCTGTGTTTTTCGCAATGGTTTTATCTACTTCTTTGGCAACGACTTCACCTGAGATAATACTTGGAGGAACTCCTGGACCTGGTGTTGTCAATTGACCCGTGTAGAACAAGTTCGTGATGTTTTTGTTCTTGATCTTCGGTTTCAAAAACGCTGTTTGTCTTAAAGTATTAGCAAGTCCGTAAGCGTTTCCTTTGAAAGCGTGATAGTCGTTTTTAAAATCCTTAAGACAGTAACTTCTTTTATAAATAACATGCTCTTTGATCTTCTGACCCGTTTTTTCTTCGAGTCTATCCATTAGCATGTCATAGTATTTTTCTCGCAATACCTCGTCATCTTCCAAGTCTGGTGCAAGAGGAATTAAAAGGAACAAATTTTCTTTTCCTTCTGGCGCTACAGAAGGATCTGTTTTTGAAGGACAACAGGCATAGAATAAAGGGTTTTCAGGCCACTTAGGCTCTTTGTAAATTTCTTTAGCATGCTGCTGAAAATCTTCATCGAAGAACAGGTTGTGATGCAATAGGTCGTCTATTTTCTTATCTATGCCTAAATAAAATAGAAGGGAAGAAGGGGCCATAAGACGCGAATCCCAATAGCTTTCAGTATAATTAGAATTACCCTCAGCTAGTTTCTGGTCTGTATGCTCATAGTCTGCTCCCGAGACGACTATATCTGCCTCGATCAATTTACCGTTTTTCAATTCAACAGCGGAAATCTTTTTATTCTCTATTGAAAAACCTGAAACTTCATGATCAGTGAGTATTTCAACCCCTTGATCTATTGCAATTTTTTCAAATGCTTCAATGATCTTATGCATTCCTCCCATAGGATACCACGTTCCTAATTTGATATCCGCATAATTCATTAACGAATACAGAGCGGGTGTATCTTTCGGCATTGCTCCTAAAAACAGGACTGGAAACTCTAAAAGTTCAATAATCTTAGGATGAGAAAAATATTTTCTGATGTACTTTGAGAACGAAGAGAATAGATGCATTTTGAAAGCACCCTTCGCAATTCGTAAATCAGCAAATTCAGTCACCTTTAGGCTTGGTTTGTGAACCAAATCATTAATTCCAACATCATATTTATAGGCCGCCTCTTTCAGAAACTTATCTAGCTTTTTACTGCTTCCCGGTTCAAGATCTTCAAACCAAGCATAGAACTCTTCAAGATTTGCTGGAATATCTGTGTGAGTATCATCCTGCCAGTAAACTCTATAACTTGGATCTAACCGTTTAAGATCATAGAAATCTGAGGTAGTGTGACCAAATTGATTGTAATAGCGCTCAAATACATCAGGCATCCAATACCAACTTGGCCCCATATCAAAAACAAAGCCATCGGCTTCGAACTTCCTTGCTCTTCCGCCGATGGTATTATTCTTTTCAAGAAGTGTTACTTGATGACCTTGTTTTGCTAAAAAACTCGCGCTTGAAAGTCCTGCAACACCACTACCTATAACTATGACTTTGCTCTTCATTAATTGTTTCTGTATTTATATTCCGGAAGTAGGTCCATTAATTTCTTTCTTGCTATGAAGATACGACTTTTAACAGTACCAATTGGAATATCAAGCTTTTCTGCTATCTCTTTATATTTAAAACCGAGATAATGCATTTTGAACGGTTCCTTATATTCATCGCTTAACGATTCAAGTTGTTTATTGATCTCTCCATCAGCAATGTAATTGTATGGAGTATCTCTTTTTTCAGTTGAACTATTCAATAAGAATAAATCTTGTGAATTATCAAAAATCGTTTTTGATTTAACCTTACGGCGATACTGATTGATGAAAATATTTCTCATGATTGTAAAGATCCACGCTTTGAAATTCGTTTTAGGAGTATAATAGTCTCTGTAGCGAATTGCTTTCAACATTGTTTCTTGAGTTAAATCTTTCGCATCTTCAACATTTTTGGTGTAGTTCATCGCGAATGCCATTAAATAGGATTCCATCGATGTTAGAGTATCATTAAATTCAACAGTAGACATATTTTTTATTTTTTGTTTAACAAATTCTGATTATCTGTTTAACAGAACCGTGCCAATACTGACAAATGTCAGTTTTTAATATGAATACTTCTCAAAACCCAATGATTAAAGGGGTTTTGATGTAAAAACCGAAGTTAATGAATTTCGAACACCGTAAAGAAATGTGTAAAAAAATACACACTGTGTGGCTGTTATTACACAGTAATAAGCTTGTTGATGTAGTTCAGGTCACTCAATTTGGGTAGAGGTATACTCTCAATATGTGCACCTCCAACATAAATGGGGACAGAAGAATTCTCTCGAATATCCTTCAATAAGTCATGAGTTTGATTTTTATCCTTTCCAGAAACCATTGAAATAACGATATTTTCAGTTTTTGTTTCCGTAATCGTTTTAATTAGAGAGTCTTTAGGGACATCGACTCCAAGGTACATTACATTGTATCCTGCCTTCTTTAAAGCAAAGCAATAGTAAAGCAGGCCAATCTCGTGATATTCTCCGCTTGGCGTTAATAACAAATACTGAACATGCTCACTCGTTGAATGAGGCAGTCGATCAATTGCAACGATAAGTTTTTGACGAATAATATTAGAGATAAAGTGTTCTTGAGAAGGTGTGATGGTATTAACGATCCATAAAATTCCAATCTTCTTTAGAAAGGGGAGCAAATAATAGCGATACACAGATTCAAAACCTTCTTTTTCTATGGCTCTGTCGAGAATTCGTTCGAATTTCACGTGGTCATAAGCGATCAAAGCCTCAATAAATAGAGTTACAACAGCATTTTTCGTTTGATTGTCACTTGAGAGGTGTTCAGCGTTCTGTCTTATCTCTGTATCCGTTAATGCAGCGATCTTCGAAATCTTCCATCCCGCATTATATAGAACAGAAATATTTAAAAGTCTCTTTAATTGCTCCTCATTATAAGACCTTATTTTTGAATCACTTCGTTCTGGCTGAAGAAGATCATAACGCTTTTCCCATATCCGAATGGTATGTGCTTTAATGCCCGACAGTGCCTCAAGCTCTTTTATTTTATAAGAAGACATTTCAAACGTTAATATTAGTCAAAGATATACTGAAAAACAGTATTTAATATTTATATTTACAATCTACATAGATACTAATTTATTTACTATTTTCGAACCATAGCTAAAAATATACTGACATGAAAACGCTACTCATTAATGTATCTCTGCTAGTCCTTGGAGGACTTTTTTTCGCATGTGGAGGTGATAACCCTAAAGATGATGACGGGAATAACACTCCAGAAGTTCAGTATTCTGATGAAGCAGAGGAACTTTATCATTTTGAAGCCTTTAGTTTAAAACCATATGAGATTAATGCATTGATCTATTTGCCAGATGCAACAGCTAATATTGGTGCGGCTACTGATCCAAAAATGGTTCACGAAATGGACGATTACCAATGGGATCTTTACGTAGGACAAAATTTCCATATGCACATCGAGGACTGGGGTGAAGAAGATGCCCTAAAAGCTCACCTGGAAGAATTGAAAGATCAGTCAGCTATTTACGACATTGAATTTCTTGAACAGGAGGATAATTTTGTTTATTACAAATCTACACTTAAAGTAGATGGTAAATCTGCTAAGAGTGATGTTGGAGTAGATCATGTTACTTTCCATGTTGTTGCTCAACACAAGTTAGACGGGATCAACTATATTTTCAGAACAAACAAAGAAGGACATCCCAAGCCAATTACAGACTATATGGCTACTTCTGTTCAGAATGTAAAAGAGATCGAGGACCCAGCTTAGTTTTCTTCGGTTACTCAGATTTAGGCAGACCCTTTTCTTCGTTTCCTGATTTTTCTATTTCATTTGTTTTGAAAGCTGACGGAATAAGATTAGGAACTATCTTTAGAATGATCGGCAGTAAAAGCATACCTCCAGGTAACATAAAAATTGCAATGGCTGGCATTGACTTCATGAGGTCCCTAAACTGATGCTTGACTTTTTCTTTTTCTTCAACGCTGAGTTCTTCACTGATTGATTTGTTCACTAAACTTATCAGCTCTTTACTTTCCCTAAGTTCTTCGATAAATTTATCCTTGTTTCTACCCAGGACTTTTATCCATCTTTTAGAAAAGTTACTATATAACTGTTCATAAGAAGATTGTTCTGTGAGGAAATTCACTTTATGATTGTTTTCGATGACAAACCGTTCTATGAGCATTAAAGCGTTATGCAATTGTTCAGTATCAATCTTGAAATATTCGCACAACTCATATAAGAAAACCATTTCATCATCAAGCGCTGTCAGGTCAGAATGTACGGTGAGTACGGCCATATCTGTTAGGAATAACTTGAACAACCAGCTACATTCCTTTGGAAGGATTATGTCAGATATACCAATATCTTTAGCGTTAAGCTTACGCTTGAATTCATGTGTAAATTCATCTTCTGAATTAGCCGATGATATAAAAACATCGATCAACGTTTGTTCAGGGGCATCAATTGTTCCATCTGCGAGAGATGCAGCTCCTACGGTATAGAGTGTTGCCGACAGGAAATGCTGATAGCTATCGACTAACTTATTATCTAAAAGTAAAAAATCGTGAAAAGCCAATACATCCAAAAAGACAAGACTATTGTTTAAATAATTGACCCAAAACTGATTTTTAATTGTCCGCTTTATATGAACCCTTCTATTCAGAATGTTTTCAACTTTAATTTCAGTAGATTCTTTAAAAAGAAGTTTTAGTACATTAAGTGATGAGTGGTCATGGTATTTCGCATAAAACTCGTGGAGCGTATCAATAAATTCTTGATCAAGGGGCTTGTTTTTCTCAACCTTGTAAACAAAATATAAACTTTCAAATAGAAGGATCTTTAATCGCTCATCTGAGGTCCATTCTTTCTTGAGTTTGTCCTCGATAAATAGAAAGTGGCTTGGGTACCCGAATACAATTCCAGTTCTGAATAGGGTCGTATGCAAATACGAATCCTTATTGATATCGCTGGGCACATGAACATCGGTATCTATCTTGCCTTCTTTGACAAGATGAATGTACATATTGATCCAATTTTTTGATCCTGGTTGAAGCATCCTTATCGAATAATAAGGATAAAATTAGGGAATAATATATAATATCAATAGTTTCAAATGAGCATTTAAATGGTTGATTAAAAGTATAACAATAGTTTCATCGCTATTAATTGAGAAGAATGTAATTTTATAAATTATGATGCGAATTATTTGTTTAATTATTCTATTTCCAACAGCACTCATCTGTCAGAAGCCATTAGCAGATCTCTCCTCGGATCTTGCTGAAACATCAGCACTGATATTGATTGGAGACGAATTTTATACCATTAATGATTCTGGGAATAAGCCAGTGATTTATCTATTTGATAAAAAGGGTCAGATCATACATGAATGTATCGTTGGTAATGCTGAGAATTATGATTGGGAGGCTCTCGCTTATGACGGTCAATACATTTACATCGGAGATATAGGAAATAATAATAATGACAGAAAGAATCTCAAAATTTATAGAGTGAACAAAGATAGTGTGCGAAATTCAGATCGAGTTTTAGCTGAATCTATGAGTTTTAATTATGAAGGACAAAATGCATTTCCACCAGAAAAACAGCATCTCTATTTTGATGCAGAGTCCTTAGTATGCAACAATGATAGCCTTTTCATATTCACTAAGAATAGAACAGAGCCTTTTGATGGTGTTTCACGTGTTTATTCTTTTCGTTGGAAAAAAGATCAATCTGTTGAGGCAAAATATCTGTATGATCTCAATCTTAACCCAACCAACTGGATGGAAGAAAGTATAACTGACGCACATCTTTGTGGAGAAGATCTTTTCATAATGACTTATGCTAAAGTTTATTGGTTTAAATGGAAAGGGAACTCATTTCAAAAGGAAAAGACCTACCTGTTTAAAGGTTTTACTCAAAAAGAAGGATTAACACTAGACAAGAAACATTTCTACATTACAGATGAGAACGAGTCTTTATTAGGCAGTGGAAATAAACTCTACAAGTTAAAACGATGATTGAACTAAGTGATTTTGATGCGGTTATCTATGACATGGACGGCGTTATTATTGATTCAGAACCTTATTGGAAAGCTACGGAAATAGACGTTTTTGAAAAGGTGGGTATCGATTTTGAAAAAGTTGGTGGTGAGAAAACAGTAGGTCTTCGTATCGATGAGGTTGTAGAGTATTGGTACGGTCGTTATCCGTGGAAAGGACTGACAACAGATGAAGTTGTTCAATTAATCATGACGGAAATGATCAACAAGGTATCAAGTCAGGGTATGCCGTTGGAAGGAGTAATAGAGTCAATATCTTTTTTCTCTGAGCATGACAAAAAGATCGGTTTAGCCAGCTCATCTTATCATAATTTAATAGATGCCGTATTGGAGAGACTCGGAATCAGAGAGAGTTTTTCAGTTATAAACTCAGCAGAAGATCTTAAATATGGTAAACCACATCCAGAAATTTATATTAAGACGGCACAAGAGCTCAATGTTGACCCAACACGCTGTTTAGTGATTGAAGATTCTATGAATGGAATAATATCAGCGAAAGCAGCAAAAATGAAAGTTATAGCAATCCCTGATGGAACTCATTCACCAGATCGCCGAATAGTTTTAGCTGATCAGGTAGAGGAGAGTTTAATAACGTTGATCAACTCGGGAATTAAGAGTTGAAGATCTCATCAACTTTTTTAACGCGATAATCAAAGATCTCTTCCAGTTTACCCTTTACAATAATGGGATGAGCTAGCTTTCCTAAGAACCCTAGCGGTACACGATAGGAAACTATATCGGTCATCATTACTCCTTCATCTACCTCTTCAAAATGATGTTCATGATGCCACATGCTGTATGGACCCTTTCGTTGTTCATCCACAAAGAATTTTTTATCATGCACGTATTTGATTTCAGTGATCCAATTCATAGGAATATTCAAAAGCGGAGTCACCTTATATTCGATCATTAAACCTTCATACATTTTTTCTGGGATCTCTGTTTTAACATCGAAACCCATGTAATCAGGTGTGATTTCCTTAAGGTTTTTAGGAGATGAAAAGAAGTCCCAACAGGTTTGAAGATCTGTCTTGACGAGTTGTTTTCTTTTGAGTTGATACATGCCGTTCTATTTTATCTAGAAACAGCAGTATATGATATATGTTCTAGATCTATCCGTAAAAAGGAGAAATCATCAAATAGACAACTACACCAGTGATCGCAACATATAACCAAATTGGAAAAGCAAACCTTACCCATTTTTTATGCTTGTCATAATCACCTTTCCAGGCATGAAGATAAGCGAACAGAACGATCGGGATAACTACAACACTCAACAAAATGTGAGATATTAAAATAAAGTAATATAGGTATTTTAAATCCCCGCCATAAGGAGTGCTATCAGATGTCATGTGATATAAAACATAAGCAACAAGGAATAAAAGCGACAATACCAGGGCAAACTGGATCAGTCGTTGATGAAGGGAGATCTTTTTCATTTTGATCGCCACTAAAGCAAAGATCAGCACAAATGCGGTAATTCCATTAATCGTTGCATAAACAGGAGGTAAAAATGAAAAGTCTAGTCCATCGATCTTAATACCAAACAGCAATGCTACTGCTAAAGGAATAACTACAGATAGGGCGATGATCAATTTACGAAAAGATCGGACTTTTTCTTGACTAGGTAAAGTTCTATTCATTGCTTAAAAGTTTTTTAGCGTCTTTGATCAGTTGTTTTCTGCTTTCCTGATCAAGTCCATCATAAACACCTCTTATGTGCTGTTGTTCGTCAACTAACACAAAATTTGGACTATGTGCAAATCCTCCTGGAGCTTTTTCATCTGCATTAATCAGCAATTGAAATCCTTCAACGCCAAGTCGATGAGTTGCAGCTTCATTTCCTGTGAGAAAATACCAATTGTCGGCTGTGATCTCATGTCTATCAATATATTTCCTTAATCGCTTAGGATCATCCCGATCAGGATCGATAGAGAAAGAAAGAAACGTAACGTCATTAGAGTACTCTGATAGAGCCGAATTAACCTCTTTCATTGCAGAAGTCATAGGAGGGCAGATCGTTGGGCAATACGAAAAAAAGAATTTCACGATCCAGACTTGATCGTCAATGTCTTTAGAAGATAAAAAAGTTGAATCCTGCGTGAGATACTCAAACTCTGGAACTTTGTAAAAAATTGTGTCACCTACTTCATATTCATCAGTGGCTTGATAAACAATGTCATGATTTCCAATATAGGGAAGTCCAGTATTATCTCCTCCCTCTTGAGATTTACTGTTACCGCAGTTCGACAAAATAAATGTCACAACGATCAAAAGAATAAAGATGTAAATTTTACTGATCATTCTCCTCCTTCTTTGCTGCTTCCTTATCATATTGTTTCTGGAGTAAGGCTACATGTTGCTTGTAATCGCGGATCATTCCTTCTTCATTTCCTCTTCTGATAAGACGGAGTTGATTTTTCTTATCGACAATAAGCATAGTCTCAAGGAAAGATTTCCCAGCAAAAGCGGTATCAGAGGTTTTTGTATAGAGATTAACACCATTACTCTCAATGTCATAGATCTGCTTAGGGTCACCAGTAACAAGTTTCCAGATGGTCGGGTCATAAGCTTCAACGATATCATTCATCGTAAACTTCAATTGTTCAAGTTGTTCCTCTTCAACAGGATTACCCTCTTCATCCGTAATAATGGATACAATTTTAACGTGACCTAGATTTCTTTGATTCTTACGATAATCTTGATAGATCATCAAATTGAACTTTGGAAGATCAATTGCACAGTCTTCCGGGCAAAAGGTTTGAATTGTATTAAAGAGCGTAATCTTACCCTTTTGAGTTTCTTGATCCACTACACCACCATTCACATCATTAAAGCTGTAATTAGAGAGCTTCCCGTATACAGGTAACGTTGTGAATTTGTGCTCACACTTGTTGAGCGCGATAAAGATCAAAAAAAGAGCCGGTCCAAAAACCAAAACTAACATAAGTAGAGGTTTAAATCGACCGGCCTTAGTATTCTTTTCAGCCAAAGCTAGTATGTTTTTAATTCTATACTATCGCTACATTTCAGGTCCAACTGCTGTAGCCTCAGTAAAGGAGATAAACATCAAATAAATGATGAATATGATGTAAGGAAGAAGAATGATCCATTTCAGGACTTTCTTCTCATCACCAAGGTGCATAAATGTTAAAACAATGTATCCAGCTTTTAGAAGTGTCAACACGATGAACAATACCTTAACGGTAGTCCACATATCACTTCCTTGCTTAACCATTGCTCCTAATGCAACCTCAACAGCAGTAACTACTGTTAATAGCAATGTTACAAACCAAATTTTCTTTCTTACTTTCTTTCCTTCTTCTTCAGAATGATGAGTATCTAAAGAATATTCATATACGTCGTCTCTTTCCATAATCGTAAAATATTATAATCTGTTATATCAAATAGAAGAAGGTAAATACAAATACCCAAACTAAATCGACAAAGTGCCAGTAAAGACCAGTTTTTTCAACCATCTCGTAGTGACCTCTTTTGTGATATATTCCTTTCAATACACCAAGGAATATGATAATGTTAATTACAACTCCTGAGAATACGTGGAATCCGTGGAATCCTGTGATGAAGAAAAAGAACTGTCCGTATTGTTGAGGACCGTATTCGTTTTGCTCCATATTAGCTCCGTAGATAACGTCTCCTTTTGTTAAAGCAGCGTAATACATATTAACAGAACCTTCTTCTTCAGAGATTCTTGTGCTTTCATCAGAAGGTAGAGAAACAGCGTATTTTGTCCCTGGTTCTTTGATCAATAATTGTAGATTCTTATCAGCTTTCTTATTCACCTTAGCAACTGTACCGTCGTGTAAGTGAATTTTCAAGTTTCCTGCCTCTCCTTCAAGATGACCAGCAACCGCAGCGTGCTGAAAAGCGTGCATTAGATCTCCCTCTTCAGCACTGATATTATCATTTGTGATCAACTCTCCAGCTGCAGGACTGTGAGCACCGGGTTCAATTACTTCAAAACTTTCAATCTCACCGAAATGTCCTTTAACGATCGCGCTGGATCCATCTTCTAATTCAACTCTACCGAAGTGAGTACCATGAATAAAGTGACTCCACTCCCAAGCCTGTGAACCTAAGAAGAAAAATCCTCCAATGATCGTAGCTAACATCCATTTGATCACTCCTTTCTTATCCATTCTATGTCCAGCTTCAACGGCTAACACCATGGTTACAGAACTAACGATAAGTATAAATGTCATAAGAGCAACATACATCAATGGGTATCCATTCCCTAAGAAAGGTAAAGCCTCAAAAGTTTCTTCACCGATCGGCCATTGTCCGTCAAATGTGTAACGTGTGTATCCGTATGCAACAAGTAATCCACCGAATGTTAATGCATCCGATACAAGGAAAAACCACATCATTAATTTTCCGTAGCTGACACGAAACGGAGATACCTTTCCACCCCATGCTGGAGCCGTGTTCATTTCATTAGAAGCGTGTCCTGACATTTTTATGAGTTTTTTGCAAGTTTAATGAATAAAAGTCAAAAATAGTAATAAATATATCCATAAAACACCTAAAAAGTGCCAGAAAATTGAACCTGCTTTTAAACCAAGTGCATTTTTTTCAACTATTTCCCCTGTAAATGAGCGCTTTGTCATTACTAATAACATTATAATACCAGCTACAACATGAAGTAAGTGAAGAATCGTAATTATATAAAAATAGGCTGTACTCATGTCTTTGTTCCCCCTCAAAAGCTTGTTTTGTAGGTTGGCGCTTAACGGTTTGCCATTATACATGAGCGTTCTTTCTTTGTAATCGAGCTCTTTACCATTAAAATAAAGATGGAAATCTTTGCCCATTTCACCACTCACGAAAAAATCAGCTCTATTATCAACTATATTTCTTGCGAGGGCTCTCAGTCTATCTAAGTCTAATAATTGAAGTTTTTCACCATTTGGTCGAACCAATTCACCGTTAGTATATGCCAATGGTTGACCTTTGTAATACAATGAATAGGTAGAGTAGTCAAGATTTTTCGGTATTCCGTCCTTGTCTACATTCAAGAATTGCTTTGCAAACGACTGAAAATCTTTTAGTTCATTTCCTTCTAATTGTTTCCCATCAAATGCGTATTGATTGTTTTCTACGGTCAGGTATTCTCCGTCTTTCTTTATCTCATAATAATCGCCATATCGGCCTTCAGAAACAATTATTCGTGTTACGGGATTTGCACCACTATCTATAAGTTTATTGTACCCGACGAATTGGAAAACACCAAAAAGAACTCCAAGAACAAGGGTGATCAAAACAAATATTCGAGTTTGTCCTATGTTTTTCTGTTTAGCTGAACGACTAGCTAAAAATAACGTTGCACTACTCAATAGTATGGCAGCAGTACTAATGTAAAAAGCATTTGGTAAGCCTACCTTGATCCAAAAGGTGTCTCCCATAGACACAATGTATGCTGATGTAAATCCAGCAAAAAGCATTGCGATACTGAAAACAATGATCCAGGTTAAATTCTTTTTCGTCTTTTCCTGGGTTTCCAGGCTGTAGGAGTCTTCAAATTTCTCTCTCATGACATAAAATTTTCACACATAAAGTTCTTTCAACAAAACAATATTTCCAAGCTAGAGTTCTGAATAAAAGAAGTATTTGTCAATTACATACACAAACTGAATCAAGGGCAGGTAAATAAATGACGCAAACATTAATTTCTTGGCGTCTTTGTCTTCTAAAGTCAAGTATAATTTGTACGCAATTAAAAAGAATAACAACCCTAAAATTGACGCTGCCATTACACTGAATATTCCAACCATATCCAATAGCCAAGGGAATAATGTGAATGGAATGAGCATTAATGCTGAAAATGCAATTCTGAAAGCCGATGTTTTTGACTTACCACTCCCAGATGGTAGGAGATAGAAACCAGCCTTTTGATAGTCTTCATGAGATATCCAGGCAATAGCCCAAAAGTGAGGAAGTTGCCATACGAACTGAACAAAAAACAAAGCCCCAGGCATGGCACCGAATTCGTTAGTCACCGCAATTGCTCCAAGCATTGGTGGTATGGCCCCTGGAAACGCTCCAATTATAACTGACCAAGGGGTTATTCTCTTTAAGGGTGTATAAACGAATGCGTAAGAAACATAGGCGGCCAGCCCTAAAAGCATAGAGTTTACATTCAGTTGATAAAGCATCCATGTCCCCGCAGCCAAGCTTATAACTACTACGACAACAGCTTCAATCATTGACATACTTTTACGAGGAAGTGGCCTGTTCTTCGTTCTATTCATCAGTATATCCAGATCTTTCTCCCAGATCTGATTGGTACCGTTACTCGCGGCAGTAACCAGAATTCCTCCAACTAAAAGATAAAAAACCTCCATTCCTGTTCCTCCTCCTGCAAAAAGGAAACCTGATAATGCAGAGAGGATTACTGAAAACGAAAGCCTAAACTTCGTAAATAGAATGTAATCTTTGATTTTTTGACCAATGTTCATATTCGAATTGAACGTGAGAAATTCGTTTCTCCAAATTAATCGGCAAAATTAATTAATATTTGTCCATTCCGAATTGAATATTCGAATTGTTTTGATCAAATGATTTTGAGTTGACGACTAATCGTAAAACTCAGTGATTTCTGAAAGAGATTTACGCTTGAGGTCTGGCACGTATGATGGCTCTTCTGGATAACCAATAGGCAACAGTAGAAATGGACGTTCGTTTTTTGGACGCTCTAAAAGTTCAGATAAGAAATTCATTGGGCTTGGCGTGTGAGTTAAAGTGATCAAGCCAGCATGATGAACTGCAGTTATAAGCATTCCTGATGCAATACCAACTGATTCATTGACATAATAGTTGTTCTGCTTATTATTTTGGTCATCCAATTCAAACGCTTTTTTGAATACAATGATCAAGTATGGAGCTGACTCTAAAAAAGGTTTTTCAGCGTCTGTTGCCAATGGCTTAAGATCATCTTTCCATCGCTCGCTCATTCGTTCTTCATAAGATAGTCGCTCTTCTTTTTCAGCCGCTTCCCGGATCTTTCTTTTCATTTCTGGGTTGCTGACAACGCAAAATGTCCATGGTTGTTTGTGGGCGCCTGAAGGAGCTGTGCCAGCTGTTTTTATAATATTTTCGATCACTTTTCGATCAACTGGGTGATCAGAAAAAGTTCGTACTGAACGCCTTTTATTCATTAACTGATAAAATTCTTCACTTTCACGAATTGCATCAACACCTAGTCTGCTATTCTCGTAGAGTACGTGTTTATACCCATCAATTTCAATTTCTTTTTCTGCCATGAATTAAGTTTGTAGCGTTCTGGCTATGAATTTAAGAAATATCTAACTTTGCCGAAAAAAGGCATGAATAATTTCTGGGTCAAACGTTCGGATGAGGAGATCAAAAAAAGAGTTTTTGACGCCCTTGATGAAAACATTAATTACGTTGATAAAAATGTGATCGGTGTTCCAGCGTCATATTTGGATGAAAAAGTGTTCTCTCAAGATGCGAGTTTCTTAAGTGATGCTCCTTTTTTGTCAACTTTGATCAAAAACCCAAATCACATCGGCTGTCATACTATCGGTAAGTCAGAATCTTTTTTTGCAGGAACTCAAGATATAGAGCGAGAGTTAATAAAGATCTGCGCTCACGATATTCTAAACGGAAGTAAGAATGAAGAATTTGATGGATATGTTGCTTCTGGAGGGACAGAGGCAAACATGCAGGCCATTTGGATCTATCGAAATTATTTTGTCAAAGAAAAACAGTTTGATAATAAAGAAGTATCAATACTCTGTTCCGCTGACAATCATTACTCCATGGATAAAGCGGGAAACATATTAAGCGTTCCTGTTCAGAAGGTTGAGGTTACAAATGAAGAGCGAAAAATAACGAGAGATTTTATAAAGGAAGCAGTTAAGACTCAAATGGATCAAGGAGTTAAAGGCTTCATTGTTGTTGCGAATATGATGACAACGATGTTTGGATCTGTTGATGAACCTACAGTATATAGTGAAGTTTTAGATGATTTGAATGTTCCTTATTTTATTCATGTAGATGGTGCTTACGGTGGTTTTTATTTCCCTTTTGCTCAGAAGGAACATAATTTGGATTTCAGGAACAGCAAGGTTACATCTGTAACGTTAGATGCCCATAAAATGGCGCAGGCACCATACGGTACCGGAATATTTATTGCTCGTAAAGGATTGATCAATTACGCAAATACGAAAGAGGCGAGCTATGTTGAAGGAGAAGATTATACATTGATCGGAAGTCGTTCTGGGGCAAATGCAATTGCCGTCTGGATGATCCTTTCCAAATATGGACCATTTGGGTGGACGGAAAAGATCTTCGTTCTTCAAAAGCGAACCTCCTGGATCTGCCAACAACTTGAAGAGTTAAATATTGGATATTACAGGCATCCTTCATCCAACATTGTTACTATAAAAAGTGAACATTTGAATCACGATATAGCCAAAAAATACGGTCTGGTTCCTGATAATCATAACAATCCTCAATGGTATAAGATTGTCGTTATGGAACACGTGACGATAGAGAAGTTGAGTCCGTTAGTCGAGGATGTCAAAGCGCTAAACTAACTTCCTGTTTCTCCGCCATATGATGTAAAGCAACGCACTGAAACCGTAGCACATTATATCTAAAGGATCTGCGACCATGTCATTATCCCAGGCTGGATGAATGAACTCGAAGATTGCTGAAATGGCGAAAAAACTAAATACCACCATTGCTATGGGTAATTCATAGTTTGGTTTGTTCGAGGCTCTTCTGATTATGAAGAGAATCACTGTGTTGATAATGAATAAACTAACCAGATCTGCGTAATAACTCGTGATCAAAACGGGCATTGATACGTGAAAATGCTTCAAGATATAGTAGACCACATATGACGCAAAAACCAGCAGGAATAATGGATGGCTAATTGTTTTCATCCCGAGGCAGCAACCGCAATGTATAAAATAAGCACGACGAGCCCGACATAGATTCCCCAAATGCTCATTACAATAAAATAGAGAAGCTTAATAAAAGGGTTTTTTGATTTCTGGGCGTACTCAAAGAACTGTTGAAGTTTGCCGGGGGGCTCTGGAGCAGATATCTTTTTTTGCCCACCTGATTTTTCCAACTCCCTTTTCTCACGGCTTATTGCTTTTCCGCAGTGCTCACAAATTTCTGGATCGGATGACCATTGATGACAATGTGGACATTTTACTTGTTTCATTTTACTTTATTGAGCATTTATCAAAAGTAATATTTATTCCAGAATTGCTTTTGTATTTGCACTTTGAGATTCTCTGCTGTTTAGCTATATTAGCCTGAAAATTTTTAGAACATGGCATACGAAAATATTACAACGACTCAAGAAGATCGAACTCACATTATTACGATCAACAGACCTAAGCAATTAAACGCGCTAAATAAAGCAACGATTCAAGAGCTACACGATGCATTGGATAAAGCAAATAAAGACGAAGGAACTAGAGTGATCATTTTGACTGGAAGCGGAGAAAAAGCTTTCGTAGCAGGAGCTGACATTAAAGAATTCGCAAATTATAATGTTGAACAGGGGCAAGAGTTAGCCGCAAATGGACAAGAGATCCTATTTAATTTTGTTCAGAATTTACCAACTCCTGTTATTGCTGCTGTAAATGGTTTTGCTTTAGGTGGAGGATTAGAACTTGCCATGGCTTCTCACATTAGAGTAGCCTCTGAGAATGCAAAACTTGGATTACCTGAGGTTTCTCTCGGGGTGATTCCTGGATACGGAGGGACTCAGCGATTAGCTCAACTCGTTGGACGTGGTAAGGCTATGGAGCTTATTACAACCGCTGGAATGATGGATGCTAAGGACGCTCAGAATTGGGGGTTAGTGAACCATGTAGTACCACAAAATGAGTTAATGGATCTTGCCAAGAAGTTGGCTAAGAAGATTTGTAATAATTCTGGATCGGCAATCAAATCTGCGATCAAAGCGGTAAATGCGAATTACGTTGATGGATTGAATGGATTCAATGTTGAAATTACGGAGTTTGGTAACTGTTTTGGAACTGATGAATTTAAAGAGGGAACATCAGCCTTTCTTGAAAAGAGAAAGCCGGATTTTAAATAAGTAAGAATATTTTGACGTTATCAAGGTGATCAGTAGTGGTCACCTTTTTTTGTTCGAAAAATTACGTGGTAGATTTAATGGTTATATTAGCATCGTTAAGGTGAGTTATGAGTAATCCGATCAAGAAATTAGCAGGTCAGACGGCAATATATGGATTGTCCAGCATTGTGGGTCGATTACTCAACTACTTACTTGTACCACTTTATACGAGTGAGTATGTATTTGAAAACCCTTCTGACTACGGTGTTGTAGCCGAATTATATGCTTACGTTGCCTTCTTCATGGTTTTGTTAACCTTTGGAATGGAAACGGCGTATTTTAAGTTCTTGAATGATTGGGAAGACAAACAACATGTATTCAACAATTCTTTATTGAGTGTATTGCTTGTTAACGTTTCGTTTCTAGTTATTCTCTTATTGTTTCATCAACCATTAGCAGAGAGGATGCTATTCGGTGATCACCCTGAATACATTATCCTTTTGGCTGTTATTGTAACTATAGATGCCGTTTCCGCATTGCCATTAGCTAAACTGAGAGCAGAAGAAAGGGCTAAGAAGTTTGCGATCATCCAACTGTCAAGCATTGGGATCAATATTGGACTTAATTTATTTTTGTTACTCGTAGTTTTTGATAGGGAAAATCCAGCACGTGCGGTTCAGTATATTTTGATAGCTAATCTTATAGCCTCACTGGTTAAACCAACATTGCTCTACAAGGATTTTCTGCAGCTTCAATTCAAACTTGATTTTACGCTGGTTAAGGCTATGGTAAAATATAGCTTTCCTCTCGCACTAGCTGGATTTGCCTTTATTATAAACGAAACGATCGATAGAATCCTCTTAAAGCACTTAACGGTTCACACCTATACTGAAGAAATAGGTCGAGAAGCCGCTATTCGACTAGGGGAAAGACAAGTTGGTATCTATAGTGCAAGTTACAAGCTAGCCATGCTAGTCACTATTTTTTTGCAAGCATATCGTTACGCAGCAGAACCATTTTTCTTTTCGCAGTCAAAGAGTAAGGATAAAAATAAAACCTATGTCAAAGTGATGAATTACTTTGTGGGTGCAGTATTTTTATGTTTTCTAGGTGTAACGCTAAATCTCGATATTTTTAAATATTTCATACCAAATTCAAATTTTTGGGAGGGACTCAGGATCGTGCCAATACTTCTTTTAGCAAATGTATTTCTTGGAATATATATCAATCAAAGTATTTGGTATAAACTCAGTGGTCAAACAAGGTTTGGAGCCTATATTGCCGCAGTAGGGGCATTATTCACAATCATTCTCAATGTTATATTTATTCCAATATTCGGTTATATAGCATGTGCATGGGTTACATTTTTAGTATATGCGGGTCAAATGATCGCGTCTTATTTACTTGGCCAAAAGCATTATCCTATACCCTATAACTTGAGGAAATTTGGATTGTATAGCATTGTTGCAATTGCTTTTTATGGATTGTTAGAATGGATCAACATACAGCCCGGTTGGACGCAATTCATCGTTCACAATCTTTTCATCATCCTTTATGTTGGATTAGTCTGGTTTATGGAAAAACCAAAAAAAGCCTGATTTGAGAATTAGTAGTATTTTAGCTCTGTAAACACAAACAGATGAAATACTTACTAGCTGTCCCACTTGTTTTTTTAATGCTATCAACTTACTCCCAGGATAATGATCAACTGGTCATTGACAGTTTAGAACAACTGATTACTAAGAAAAAAGTAAAGGGTAAATCACTTTATGAAACTAAAGTTGAATTATCAAAAGCACTTGTAAAAGAAAACCCTGAAAAAGGACTGGGAATTGTTCAAGAGGTTTTAGATAAATATCAAAAGCAAGACGTTCTCTTGGTAAAGGCAAATCTGGCAGCTGCATTAAATTATTTAGATCTTGGAAAAAAGGATGAAATGAAGCTTCATCTAGATCGAGCATTTGAGATTTCTACTGAATATAATTTGCCCGAAGGGATGAAAGAGTCTTATAAAGCACACTATAAATGTTATGATAAGATCAAACGTGAGGTTGCCTACAAGAAGATATTAGAAGCAGTTGAATATGCAGAAAAATCTGGTGATCCAGAATTTAAGCGAATTATTTTTAATGATAGAGGATTACTTGAATATAGGTATAAGAGAAACATAAAAGAAGCCAGAAAATGGATAAAAAGGTCTTTAGATATGGCCGTAAAAACGGACAACCAATCTAAAATTGCTGGGTTAACCATGAACTTGGGAGCTATGTATTATCAGGATGGGAAGTATGATGAGTCCTTAAAATACTATGATAAATCTTTAGAGGCTCTCCGTAAAATGGATAAACCGAGCTTGCATGGAAAAGTGTTTTTGAATATTGCAATTACTAAATACAGTCAGAACAAGCTTGATTCCGCAATTTATTTTAGTCAAAAAGCTATTGAAAAGTATGCTGAGGCTGATGATTCAATGAATATCGCCAGTGGATATATTCAGATTGGAGGTATAAATATGGATCGTGCAAACTATAAAGAGTCGATAAAGTGGTTAACCAAGGCAATGAAAATCTACGATGATCTGCCGAATACAGATTACAAGAAACACAGAGTCTTAAAAATGTTGTCCATGAACTATTCAAGGATAGAAAACGAAGAAGCACACTCATCGATGATCGATGGAATGCTTGAATTGTCTCAAAAATTGGGTGACTCCGTTTTGATTGCAGAAGCCTACAAGTATAGAGGGCAATTTTTTAATAAGTACAATGACAGTTTAGAGCGTTCAATTGAATTGTTGAATAAGGCGAATGAAATTTATGAAGCGCTCGGACTTCTGCGATATCAACAATCTTTGTATTTGGATTTTGGTAACACTTATCAAAAAATGAAGCTCCCAAGAAAGGCGAGACCATATTTTGAAAAAGCACTTGCAGTATATGAGCAATATCCAGAACGTCAGAAAGAAAATATAGCTGGAACATTAAGTAATCTGGGTGTTATTGCTTATGATCTAGGTGAGTATGATGAATCGATCAAGTATTATGAACGTGCCCTTCAAATGAGGAAAGAACTTGATATTCCTCGAGATATTCTCGATTCTTATTTGACATTGAGGAATACTTATGAGGCGAAAAAAGATTATGTGAATGCATTTAAGTATGCTAAAAAATACAGCGTATTGAAAGACTCTATTTTCAAAGATGATCTGTCTAAAGATCTTGCAGAAATGCGTACAAAATATGAGACAGAGAAAAAAGAACAGGAGAATAAGCTACTCCAAAAAGACAATGACCTCAAAAACGCTGAATTAGATAAAGCCGCATTAGAGAATGAAAGAAGTAAAATGATGCTTGCAGGAAGTGCAGGTGGAGGTTTACTTGTAATAATATTAGCACTCGTTTCCTACCGTGGATACTTACGTAAAAAGAAAGACAATAACTTGTTGCAGCAAAAGAATGTCGAAATTCAAACTCAGAATATTGAGATCAAGGAAAAGAATGCGGAAATTATGGACAGTATTCGATATGCACAGCGTATTCAAGAGACTATACTGCCAGCAAACCAGTTGATCAAATCATACTTTAGAAATAGCTTTATATTCTACAAACCTAAAGAATTGGTTTCGGGTGATTTTTATTGGATGAAGTCACTTGAAGAACAAAAAGGAGATAAATTAATGTTCTCAGCAGTCGATTGTACTGGGCACGGTGTTCCTGGTGCATTCGTAAGTATTGTTGGACACAACGGATTGAATCGTGCTGTAAATGAATTTGAATTACGATCTCCGAAACTCATACTACAAAAGCTGAATGAACTCGTAGTAGAATCATTTGCTCCAAATGAGGAAATGAGTGTAAAAGACGGAATGGATCTAGCGTTTTGCATGATCGATGAGCAAAATATTTTACATTTTGCAGGAGCAAATAATCCATTATGGATCGTTTCTTTGGCCGATTCAAACATTGAGAATAGAATAAAATCCGAAACACCTGAGAGAATTCGTACCGTTGAATTAGATAATGTAAAACTAACTGAGATCAAGGCGGATAAAAGACCAATTGGCGCTTTTGACGGAGAGAACAAATTCACGGAACATAAGATTGAATTATCGAAAGGAGATACGGTTTATGTTTTCTCAGATGGATATGCTGATCAGTTTGGAGGTGCTAATAACAAGAAAATGAAGTCTGGGAAGTTTAAGAAGATCTTGGCAGAGAGTTACCCTCAACTCATGGATGAGCAAAGAGAAACATTGAGGAAGGCATTTGATAACTGGAAAGGAGATTTTGAGCAGATTGACGATGTTTGTGTAATCGGTTATCGATTTGAGGGCTCGTTTATACCTAAGTCTTAATTCTAAGAATACTGTATATTTGCCGCTCGAAACCTGATAAATGGCAGCAGCAATTAAGCATAATCGTTTAGTTTTCATTGATATCGCAAGGTCGATCGCGATCCTGATGATGCTTGAAGGCCATTTTATTGTAATGGCACTCAGTGACGAGTATCGAGGAAACGAATACTTTCTCTATGATATTTGGAGGTTTACTCGAGGACTTACAGCTCCGCTTTTTTTTACTGTATCTGGCCTTGTTTTTACATATTTATTGGTTAGAAATAATGTCGGATTTTTTGAGAATAAAAGAGTTAAAAAAGGAGTAAAGAGGTCTTTTAAGCTTATTCTTTGGGGATATGCGCTTCAACTAAATCTTTTCTATTTGCTGCAAGGTGAGTTTAGTGGTTATTTCTTCATTTTTCATGTCTTACAATGTATTGGAGCTTCACTTTTCACTGTTATAATTGTCTACGGAATCTATAAACTAGTGAGAGTTGTTCCACTGTACATTTGGCTCGGAATATTCGGGGTTTTAGGTATAATTCTTAAGCCAACGATATACGCACTTGATTTTTCAGGCGTTCACCCAATCATCGAGAATATTTTTGTTGTTACATCAGATGACCGCGCATTTAAGTCTATTTTCGCATTGATTCCTTGGGTAGGATTTGCTTGCCTCGGAGGAATGCTCGGAGCTTTTGTAAGCAACAGACCCCATAAAGTTTACACTAATTGGTTTCCATTAACGTTGGCTGGGATAGGTTTAACTCTTAATCTAGCCGCAGATCCTCTGTTGAAATTGATTCAACCTTTATTTTTGGAGTTAGGTATGAAGCCATTCGTCGGACTGGGTTATTTGTTCGCCAGATTTGGTCAAGTCCTCTTAGTTTTAGCGATCATAATAATCATTGGGAAATACAAACGAAATTTGCGCATAGTATATCACCGTAAATTAAATTTCTTGAAGAGCTGGATGATACCCATCGGCTTTGCGTTATCTGGTGTGGTGTGTATTATATACAGCTACGGGTATGATAATTTTTTGTTATTCCCTACTTTGACGATCAATGCGTTTGGTCAATTGATGCTATTCATTGCGCTCATCATTACTTCAGTAAAACTTGTTAATTGGAACTATGATTTATTTATCAAGATCGGTCAAAACACACTTTCCATATACATCATTCACGTAATGATCCTGTACGCTGGTCTGTTTGGATTCGGCTTGAACAAAATACTCCACAGAGCACTTGATCCATGGTTTGCAATTGTATGTGCAATAGGCTTCATTCTGTTTTTCACATATTTCGTCAAATACCTTGAGCCGATCAACAAATTCTACAACGGAATCATTCCCTTTCAAAAGAATAAAAAATAGGTCTTGGTTGTAATCATTTAGGTGTTAATAAATAGCCTTTTACACCCCTTTATTCTCCCTAAAAATAGCTACTTTTGAAGATTGTGTAGAAATTATTGAGGAGAGTTAATTCGTATTAATTTATACGGTAAGAGAAGAACTTCATGGACGTAAAGATTATAAATAAGTCGAGTAACGACTTACCAAAGTATGAAACAACTGCTTCTGCTGGATTAGATGTTCGAGCATCATTGTCAGAGCCTTATACTCTGCAACCTATGGAAAGAACATTGGTAAAGACCGGGTTGTTTCTAGAAATTCCTGAAGGATATGAGGCTCAAGTGAGACCTCGAAGCGGACTTGCGATCAAAAAAGGGATTACTGTTCTAAACAGCCCTGGCACAATTGATGCTGACTATCGTGGAGAAGTAGGAGTTATATTGGTAAATCTTTCTCAAGATCCTTTCGTCATTGAAGATGGAGATCGAATTGCCCAATTAGTTTTTGCACAGGTTGAACAAGCAAAATGGATTAGTACAGACAAGCTCTCAGATACTTCGAGAGGAGAAGGAGGTTTCGGAAGTACAGGAAAAAAATAAAAGATGAAAATTATCGTACCAATGGCAGGTCGGGGCTCCCGACTTAGACCACATACATTAACAGTACCAAAACCATTAGTTCCGGTCGGAGGAAAACCAATCGTTCACCGTTTGGTAGAGGATATCGCTGCGGTTTGCAGTGAAGCAATCGAAGAAATAGCGTTTGTTATAGGAGACTTTGGAAGCGAGGTTGAAGAGGAGCTAATAAAAGTAGCTGAAAGCCTTGGAGCAAAAGGAAGTATTTTTCATCAAACTGAACCTTTGGGGACTGCTCATGCTGTACTTTGTGCAAAAGAGAAATTGGAAGGACCAGTAGTTGTTGCTTTTGCTGACACACTGTTCAAAGCAGACTTTAAGATCGATCCAAATGATGATGGTATTCTTTGGGTAAAACAGATCGAAGATCCAAGTGCATTTGGTGTAGTCAAAACAAATGAAAAAGGAGAGATCACTGACTTTGTCGAAAAGCCAAAAGAATTTGTTTCTGATCTGGCAATGATCGGAATATATTACTTCAAAGAGGCGGAGGACCTTAGAACCGAACTCGAATATCTTATTGATAACAATATTATCAAAGGAGGTGAATATCAATTGCCAGATGGACTTAGAAGACTTACAGAGAAAGGAAAGAAATTTAAACCTGGAAAAGTCATTGAATGGTTAGATTGTGGAAATAAGAAAGTAACGGTTCATGCTAATCAAAGAATATTGGAGTTTGATAGAGAGCGAGGCGTTGACCTTGTTCACTCATCAGCGAAGATCGAAAACTCTGTTGTGATCGAGCCATGTTTTATTGGTGAAGGTGCTGTTATCGAAAATTCAGTCATCGGACCGCATGTGTCTGTTAATGCGAATAGTGAGATTCGAAGATCTGTAATTGAAAACACGATCATTCAGTCAAATACGATTGTCGAACATGCGAATCTGTCGGATAGCATGATCGGAAATAATGCCAAATTCAAGGGCTCACCAGAAGATTATAGTATGGGAGACTATGGTGTGATCGAAAAATGATTTTGAGAGCATACATAACGTTAATGCTGACATTGATCTTTTCAATGCATACGTTATATGCTCAAAAGGAAGAGGCCTTGAAGGAACAATCCCTTGACGATGTTGAGGCGCTATCATCGAAGGACTTTCCATATATCGAAAAATTTCATAACGCAGTTCGAGAGAAGCTTTCTGGTAATTTGGATGAAGCAAAAAGCCTTTTTGAATCATGCTTAAAGGAGAAAGACAATGATGATGCTGTCCATTTTGGTTTGGCCGAGATCGCCAAAGAACAAAAGCGGTTTAAATCAGCACAACATCATTTTGAAAGAGCTTATCAGCTCGACAAAAGCAATATTGTTTACCTCCAGGAATTAGCCTATATCACTTATGAGCAAGGTAGGTTTGAAGAATCTGCAAAATATTATGAAAAATTAGTTGAAGATCAACCGAGAAATGTTGATTGGATCTACGGGTATAGTCAAGTTTTGATTTACAATCGTCAATATGAAGCAGCCGCTAACATGCTAGAAAAACTTCAGGATCAAGTTGGGATTGTACCTGAGATCATGATGATGAAGTCAGATCTTTATCAGGAAGTTGATCAACTGGATAAAGCAGAAAATACATTACTAGATTTCTACAACGAGTATCCCTCGAATAAAAAGGCTCTGAATGCATTATTGGATTTTTATGAAAAATATGAGATGCAGGATAAAGCGAAAAGTATGGTTCAGCGTGTAGCACAGTCTCAGCCAGATAATATGCTAATTCAAATGGAATTGGCGACTATATACGCTAATGCTGGTGAGCAGGAAAAGTTAATGAATACAATTCGCCCCATTATTAAAAGTGATGAGGTCGAAATGACTGATAAAATATATCAGATCGAACAGCTCTTATCGAAGTTTCAAGTTGAGAAAACCGTTCTGCTTTCACTAACTGAGGAATTAGTAAAATCTGATGAAAATGATCCAGGTGCATCCCTTCTACATGCAGAGGTATTGACGCAAAACAGCAAGTCCAAAGAAGCGCTACCATTCTATCGTAGAGCGTTGGAGCAAAGCGGAGATCAATACGAAATTTGGACAACAGTTTTAGGTTTTGAGAGTATGTATAAAGATTATGAAGCGCTTTATGATGATGGACAGAAAGCACTAACCTTATTCCCAAATATGCCATTCATATATTATGCTGCAGCTGAAGGAGCTGTTTACACTGGTCAACCTGAAGAAGCTCTTGATATTTTGGCTGCCGGAGAAATTTATTTGATCGATAATATAGAGCAAAAGGCACGATTCGAAAAGATGAAAGCCGAAGCGTATTTTAAAATGAAGGAATTTAAGAAGGGGATAAAACATTTTGAAGTAGCTTTGTCGATCAACCCTGAAGCTCAGATTCGATTGAAATATGCAAGTTGTTTGGCCGCTGCGCAAATTGCTGAATCCATTGCTGAGGAACAATTATCGGAGATAGAGGAAAGTAACAAAAACGTGACGTATTATCTTGCCAAGTCCCAATTGGAAATTAACAACAAAGATTTTTCCGCTGCCGAGAAAACGATTCGCACCGGTATAAATAAAGGGGCATATCAAGCAGAACTTTATGATCGTTTGGGAGACGTGCTTTTTTATCAAGATGAAAAAGATAAGGCAATTGAAAGCTGGAATAAGGCAAGTGATCTGGGTTCAAGAAATAAGAGTATTGATCAAAAAATTAAAGAGGTAAAATTATATGCTCCAAAATATTACTAGATATATTGTTGTTCTAATGACACTGCAGCTTGTTGTAGCTTGTGGAAATAACAAGGAGATCGAGGATCAGGTTAAGCTCCCAAAAGTAAAAGAGGAAATCCTGATCGATCGTTTGGACAGTTTGTCTCAAGCAAGACCTGAGCATTTTTACACAAAGTTGAGCTCTAAATACGAAGATAGCGAATACAATGTTTCTTTTAAAACATCAATAAGAATGAGAACTGACAGTGCTTTACATGCATTGATCACTTACGCCAGAATCCCCATTTATAACACCATGGTAACACCGGACACATTAACCATGGTGGATAAGCGCGGCGACTGTTACATCAAGGAAGACATGTCGTATTTAAAAGAGACATTCGATGTCAATTTCGAGCATAAGAACATTGAAGAATTAATTCTTGGAATGCCAATTGGTTGGAATCAAAACATGGATTATCACATGTTGAAAGATCCATATAATTATATTATTTCATCGCACAATGAGCGTAACTTAAGAAGATTAGAGCGTTCTGATGATAGTGATGAGTTGTACATAAGGTATTATTTGACTAATGATTCAAGATCTCTCAAGCAAGTACTGATCGATAGTCCAAAAGACACAACGTCCATAAAGGTCCGATACTATGACAGAGAAACGGTCAACGGATTCTCAGTGCCTGGCTCAGGAGATATTGCAGTACAGACGCCACGTGACACGATCACTATTGAATTCAAATATAATCGTACTAGCGTAAATGAGCGCAGAGTATTATATTTGGCAATACCAGATAAATATGGCAAGTGTGAGTAAGTTCTTATTTTTTATTTTGTTGCTGCTACCATTAGGCGATCTTTGGTCGCAAGGGTCAGAGCGACTTAAAAAGGAACAGAAAGAGCTTGAAAACCAGATCTCCACTACTAAATCGTTACTTGAGAAAAGTAAAAAGAATACCAAATTATCCTTAGAAGAGGTTCAGTTGATCGAGCGTCAGGTCGAATACCGTGAACGCTTACTTAGAAACATAAACAACCAGATCAGATCATCTGAATTAAAAGTTGAGCAAAAGCAAGGACGAATTGAAAAACTAAAAGCAGAGATCGAACAGCTTAAAAAGCAATATCGAGAGCTTCTGATCTATGCCTATAAACATAGAAGCAAGTATGGAGATCTCATGTTTATTTTCAGTTCCAGATCCGTGGAAGAAGCGATCAAGAGAAAATTATACCTTGAAAAACTCGCTGAAATTCAAAAAAAGCAGCTCCGATTGATCAAGCAGAACATGAAACTGTTGGAGGATGAGATCGTTGAATTAGATGCCCAGAAGAAGGAACAGGTTGTTTTGGCAAGTCAGAAGAAAGAAGAAAGAGCCGAGATCATTGAAGCTAAAAAAGAGAAGGAAGAGATTTATAACAGATATAAGGCGAAAGAAGATGATCTGTTGGCAGAATTGGAAAAACAAAAAGCAAGAAAAGCTAAGCTTAAAAGGGAGATTCAAGCTGCAATTCAGCGGGAAATAGCGGCTGAACAAGCAAGACTTGAAAAGGAACGACTGGAAGCTGAAAGACGTGCAAAAGAACGAAGAGAGAACGAAAATACACCTGAGAGTTCTGGTAAAGAGACCGTTGATTTTGCTGCTACAAGGGAAAATAAACTTGTTGGTAAGAATTTCGCAGCGAACAAGGGTAAATTACCGTGGCCAGTTGAGAAGGGTACTATCACTCAGAACTATGGAAAAAATGCTCACCCTACTTTACCTAACGTGTACACTCAAAATAATGGTGTAGATATAAGTACTCCGAAAAATGCAAATGTGCGTGCTGTCTTCAAAGGGGAAGTGACAAGTGTGATCAACATTCCAGGTGCTGGAAAAGTGGTCATAATCAAGCACGGTGATTTCAGAAGTGTTTATTCTAATCTACAGGATGTTTACGTAACGAAGGGGACTAAGGTAGATACAAAAACCCCGATCGGATCACTACTACCAAATCAATCTGGAAATGTTTCGGTAGCTCACTTTGAAATTCATCAGGTTAAAGGCACGAGTGTTAATCAGCTCAACCCAAACCTGTGGATCAGCCAATAGAAAAGGCATAAACTAAAAAAGGAGAGCGAATGCCCTCCTTATCAATATCATATTGTTTTTCGTTTCTATGCTTCCTCTTCTTCGTCGAAAACACGTTTCGGACGAATCTGATCGATCGCTCCCAGTGTAATCCAAAATGGAACTGCAAATCCAAGAAGGAACAATAGCAACCAAAACGCCATTCCTCCCAAAATTAGAAACATTAAAATACCGAAAATACTCATCTTATACTATTTTTGTAAGCAATTATTGCGGCTAAAATAAAAAAATAATCACAAACAAACTATATAAAATGGAATATAGAATAGAAAAAGACACGATGGGTGAGGTAAAAGTACCTGCCGATAAGTATTGGGGAGCACAGACTGAACGTTCACGAAATAATTTTAAGATCGGAGCGCCTGGTTCTATGCCACTTGAAGTAGTATATGGATTTGCATATTTGAAGAAAGCGGCAGCTCATACGAACCATGAGTTGGGCGTACTTGAAGAGGAGAAAAAGAATTTGATCTCTAAAGTTTGTGATGAAATTTTAGATGGTCAGCACGATGATCAGTTTCCACTTGTAATTTGGCAAACAGGTTCTGGAACACAATCAAACATGAATACAAATGAGGTTATCGCAAACAGGGGTCATGTTCTAGCAGGAAAAAAACTTGGAGAGGGAGAAAAGACTTTGCAGCCTAACGATGATGTAAATAAGTCTCAATCGTCAAATGATACGTTCCCAACTGGGATGCACATTGCGTCTTATAAAATGATCGTTGAAACAACAATACCAGGTGTAAAACACCTAAGAGATATTCTAGATCAGAAAGCAAAAGCATTCAACGATGTAGTGAAAATCGGAAGAACTCACTTGATGGATGCTACGCCGTTAACTTTAGGTCAGGAGTTTTCTGGATACGTATCTCAACTTGATCATGGTTTAAAAGCATTGGAGAACACGCTTGCTCATTTATCAGAATTGGCTCTTGGTGGAACAGCAGTCGGAACAGGAATAAATACTCCTGATGGATATGCAGAGCTTGTTGCTAAAAAGATCGCCGAGTTTACAGGATTGCCATTCGTTTCTGCACAAAATAAGTTTGAGGCCCTTGCTGCGCATGATGCAATTGTAGAAACGCACGGTGCTCTAAAACAAATTGCAGTTTCATTGAATAAAATTGCAAATGATATTAGAATGATGGCATCTGGACCACGTTCAGGTATTGGTGAGATCATAATACCTGCCAATGAACCAGGTTCTTCAATTATGCCTGGAAAGGTAAACCCAACACAGTGTGAAGCATTAACGATGGTTGCTGCTCAAGTTATGGGTAATGATGTTGCAGTAACAGTAGGAGGAACACAAGGTCATTACGAATTGAATGTCTTTAAACCAATGATGGCTGCTAATCTTCTGGAATCTGCAAGATTGATAGGAGATGGTTGTGTTTCGTTCGCAGATAATTGTGCAGTTGGTATTGAACCGAATCAATCAAAGATCGATGAGCTATTGAACAATTCACTGATGTTGGTAACAGCACTTAATACCAAAATTGGTTACTACAAAGCTGCAGAAATTGCAGGTAAAGCTCATGAAGAAGGAACAACGCTTAAAGAAGCTGCTCTGTCATTAGGATATTTGACAGCTGAAGAATACGACGAATGGGTTGATCCATCTAAAATGGTGGGTAAGAAATAGAAAGCCTTAAAAACTAAGCTTGAAAAGGTCGTCCAAATTACAATGGGCGGCCTTTTTTGTTTAATTCTGTATATTCTTTCAACGAATCAGTGAATACTAGCGTCTTTTATTATGTACCAAGGTAAATTTCGTTATTTTACCCGAAAGACTATAAATTATGAAAACAGCGTCGAGAGTATTTCTTTCCATTTTTGTGTTATTAACCGTCAGCTTGAGTTTTGCTCAGCAAGGCGAGTGGTGTGGATTTGATCCAATTCTTGAAGAGAAAGTTCAGGAAAATCCAAACTATATGGATGAGCTAAAACAGCGAATTCTAGATATTCGACAAGCGGGAAATGCTCAGTCTGAGAAAGCTGCTACTTATACTATTCCCGTTGTATTCCATATAATTCATGATGGAGGAGAAGGTAATATTTCAATGGACCAGATCCAGTCGGGTATAGATGTGATGAATGAAGATTTTGCCGCATTAAATACTGACGCTACGCAGATACGTAACACGACAGATGCACCTTACGCGCCATTACATGCGGACATCGAGGTTGAGTTCAAATTAGCGAAGATCGATCCAGATGGGAACTGTACGAATGGAGTAGAACGTAAGTTTGCCCCAAATCTCACCAATGACGCAGGAGAAGCATGTAAATATTCTGCAAATGGTGGATTAGACGCATGGCCTAATGATTCATACCTTAATATATGGGTAGTAAATTCAATTGAAGGTTCTGGAGGAGGAACTACACTAGGATATGCTTTCCTGCCATATAATAATTGGGGAGCGGGTCATGGTATTTTGAATAGACACGATCGTATCGGACGTATTGGTACTGCCGAATTTAATGGTGGACGTACACTTACACATGAAATGGGACATATTTGTGGATTGTTGCACACTTTTCAGGATGGTTGTCACAGTAGCGATTGCGAATCAAGTGGTGACTATATTTGTGATACACCACCAACTGAACAAGTTTTTGGTTGTCTACCATCTAATAACTCTTGTAATGATGTACCTGTTAATGATCCGTTTGGATTCGATGTATTGGATCAGAACGAAAATCATATGAGTTATAATACATGTAGAAGAATGTTTACAGAAGGTCAAAAAGCACTAATGCATAATAACTTTGAGAACATCTCTAATTTCGTTTCGCTTACATCTGCAGCAAATTTAGTTGCAACAGGAGTTAATGAACCTGATGTAATGTGTAAGGCTGAGTTTTATGCAGATCAAGAAGTGATCTGTGTAGGAGAAACGATCAATTTTACAGATGCTTCTTACCATGGAGCTGTAGGTTGGGATTGGGATTTTCCAGGAGGAACACCAAGCACATCTACTGATCAAAACCCTTCGATTGTTTATAACACGCCTGGAACATATGAAGTTACATTGACTGCAACTGATGGAAACAACCAGGATATAGAAACTAAAACAGCATTTGTTCGTGTACTTTCAAATGCTCAACCTCTACCATTCTACGAAGATTTCGAAAACGTATCGTCTATTCCTGATGATTTCTGGGTAGTTAAGAATAACGGTAGTGACCAGGCATTTGAAATAAAGAATGTTGGTCTATCTGGAACTAAAAGTGCTGGAATTTCAAATTTCGGACAACCTGTAGGTGGCATTGATGAATTGATATCTTCTCCGATCGACTTATCTGGAATTACTGATGAGGTTACTTTATCATTCCGATATGCATATAAAAAGAGATTCTCTGTTAACGAAGAATGGTTACGTGTATTTTTGAGTAATGATTGTGGAGATATCTGGGCACAAAGAAAAACACTCAAAGGGAATCAATTAGGAGAAAACGTTGATGGAAATAGCTGGGAACCTACATCGGATAATGATTGGGTAACTGTTCATATGACCAATGTTACCTCATCATTTTGGGTAGATAATTTTAGAGTTAAGTTCCAATTTGAAGGAGACAACGGTAATAACTTCTATTTAGATGATATCAATATTTATCAAGGAAGCCCTTCTGATGATCCAGTTCTCAACCTGAATGAGAACAATAGCTTCACTGGCTTTAATGTATATCCTAACCCAGCCAGAGATAATATTAATGTTGAATTCGCTACTCAAATGGCAGATCAATTTGTGGTGGATCTAATGACTATTGACGGCAAGGTCGTTCAGCATAAATTAATCCAGGCAAATAGTGGAAACAATCTAATTGTATTGGATGGAGCTGGTCTTTCTGGCGGTGTTTATTTCGTTCGTGTTGGATCGAAGGGCTCCGCTGCAAAACAGGTAAAAAGGCTGATAATTCAGTGATTTCAGGGCATTTGCCCACTTTAATCAATGATAATTACCGTTCATGTAAAGGATTTTACATTTCCTTAATGATTCGGTATCTTTATATCGCTAAATAAATTAAAACCCGATTATGAAAAAAATTATACTATCAGTGGCAATCGCTGTAGGGGCAATCACAGCAACTTATGCTCAGGATGTTCATCCTTGTCACACAGATGAAAAAACTGCAGAATTTGTTTCCTCGTTATCACCACAGGAGCAAACTCAATATCATATTGATAAACAAGCTTACGAGCAAGAAATTCAAAACTATATCCAGAATCATCCAGAAGCGATGACAAATTCTGGCGCTCGTGCAATCCAATATACTATTCCTGTTGTATTCCATATTATCCATGCAGGTGGAGATGAAAACATCTCTAATGAGCAGGTAGAGGATTGTATCCGAATTTTGAATGAGGATTTTCAGAAACTGAATAATGATTGGGATAATGTTGAAAGTGAATTCCTTTCAATCGTTGCGGATGCTGAAATCGAATTCAAACTTGCGAAAAGAGATCCACAAGGAAACTGTACTAATGGTATTACAAGAACATATTCTAATGTAACATTTACTGGAGACGGTGGAGATCGAGTTAGTGTTGTTCAAAATGAACACGGTAACTGGCCTGGTGATGAGTATATGAATGTTTTTGTTGCTGCTGAGATAGGTGGTGCAGCAGGTTATACTTATACACCAAGTAACTGGATCGGAGCAGGTATGAGTAATGGTATTCATGTTCTTCACAATTACGTTGGTTCTATTGGAACTTCTTCTACTGGAACAAGCCGTACAATGACACACGAAGCAGGGCACTGGTTAAACTTATCGCATTTATGGGGTAGTACAAATAACCCTGGTGTTACTTCAAACTGTAATGATGATGACGGTGTGAATGACACGCCAAACACGATTGGATGGCAAAGTTGTAACCTTTCAGGAACGACTTGTGACGGTCAGAAAGATAACGTAGAGAACTTCCTGGAATATTCTTTCTGTTCTAAAATGTTTACACTAGGGCAGAAAGCTAGAATGCAGGCAGCATTAGAAAGTAGTACGGCAGGGAGAAACAATCTTAACACAACTGCGAATCTTACAGCGACAGGAGTAAACGAGCCAGACATTATGTGTAAAGCTCAATTTGAAGCTTCACAACGAACAATCTGTCCTGGACAATCAATTTCTTTTGAAGATTATTCATTCCATGGTCCAACAGGATGGACATGGAACTTCCCTGGAGGGACACCTTCTTCCTCAACTGATCAAAACCCAACAGTAACTTACAATACTCCTGGTGTTTATCAGGTTGAATTAACAGCTACTGACGGAAATAACTCAGATACTGAAACGAAAACAGGTTATATCACTGTTCTTGATCAGAGCGCTTCTCTTCCATTTATAGAAGGATTCGAAAGCTATAATAACCTTTCAACTTCTCCATGGATAGTTAAGAACAACGATAACAATGCAGAGTTTGCATTGGAAAATGGAGTTGGTTATACGGGTACAAAATCAGTTAAGTTGGCAAACTTCGGTCAGCCATCAGGAACGATTGATGAATTAATTTCTTCTCCTGTTGACCTTTCATCGATCACTAATGAAGTTACTTTATCATTCCGTTACGCATATCGCAAACGTTCTTCTTCGAACGAAGAGTGGTTGAGAGTATTTATCTCTAACGATTGTGGAAGTATTTGGGCACAGCGTAAAACTTTGAAAGGTGATAACTTAGGTTCAGAAACTGCATCAAGTAGTTGGGAGCCTTCAACACAAGATGATTGGACAACTGTTCACATGTCAAATGTAACTTCTTCTTACTGGGTAGATAACTTTAGAGTTAAGTTCCAGTTCGAGGCAGATAATGGAAATAACTTCTTCTTAGATGATATCAATATCTACCAAGGAGATGAATCAAATGATCCACTTAGCGTTGAAGAAAACAGCTTGATCAATGATTTTGCAGTGTTCCCTAATCCAGCGAGCACGGAGGCAAACATCAAGTTCTCAGTTGACAATAATCAAAACGCTAAAGTTGAGTTGATCAACATGGTTGGACAAACTGTGAAAAGCACAGTTGTTCAAGCTCAAACAGGACAAAACTTGGTAGTGATGCCAACAACTGATCTTGAAGCGGGAATCTACATGGTGAAAGTATCAGTAAACGGTGCTCAACAAGTACAACGTTTGATGATCAAATAAGAAAGATTAGATTAAACTAAATACAGAAAGTGAGTGGCAGTGACCACTCACTTTTTTTATGTTCCAATATTTGAAGGGAATTTATCTAAAAACAATCGATTTCAATTCTTCAATTCTTTATCTTTGCCCTTTTTACAACTAATTATAATTGAATTGATATGAGCAATTTGGCACTTTCTGATCAAGAGATCCAACGAAGAGAAACGTTGAAAAAGCTGCGCGATCATGGTATCGATCCTTATCCGGCAGCGTTATACCCAGTATCACATAAGGCCAAACAGATCAAGGAGAATTATAAAGAAGGGGAAGAAGTTAACATTGCTGGCCGTCTAATGCGTCGTAAAATACAGGGAAAAGCTTCTTTTGGAGACCTCCAGGATCATACAGGAAGAATACAGGTTTATTTCAACAGGGATGAGATCTGTCCAGGCGAAGATAAGAGCATGTATAATGACGTATTTAAAAAAATGCTTCATTTAGGTGATTTCATTGGAGTAAAAGGAACACTCTTTAAAACACAGGTGGGAGAAATTTCCGTCATGGTTAAAGAGTTCACAATGCTTTCTAAATCATTGAAGCCCCTTCCTTTACCAAAGACAGATGCAGATGGAAATGTCCATGATGCATTTACTGATCCTGAGCAACGCTATAGACAACGATATGTAGATCTTGTTGTGAACCCTCAGGTAAAAGAGGTTTTTGTTAAACGTACGAAGTTATTCGCTGCTATGCGTCAGTTCTTTAACGATGCAGGATATATGGAGGTCGAAACTCCTATACTTCAATCGATTCCAGGAGGTGCTGCTGCACGACCTTTTGTTACACACCATAACGCATTAGATATTCCACTTTACATGCGTATTGCGAATGAGTTGTATTTAAAGCGATTGATCGTTGGCGGTTTCGAAGGAGTTTATGAGTTTTCTAAAAACTTCAGAAATGAGGGAATGGATAGAACTCATAACCCAGAGTTTACTGCAATGGAGATCTATGTAGCTTATAAAGACTACAATTGGATGATGGAGTTTACTGAACAGCTTCTTGAGCATTGTGCGATCGCTGTAAATGGAACGACAGAATGTACATTTGGAGAACATAAGATCGATTTTAAAGCGCCATACAAACGAATTTCGATGAGAGATTCTATTCGCGAGTTTACAGGTTTTGATATTGATGGTAAATCAGAAGATGAATTGAGAGCTGCTTGTAAAGATCTCGGTGTAGAAGTAGATGAAACAATGGGTAAAGGAAAGCTCATTGATGAGATCTTTGGAGAGAAATGTGAAGGGAATTACATTGAGCCTACTTTCATTACGGATTATCCGATAGAAATGTCTCCACTATGTAAAAAGCATAGAGAGAACCCAGAATATACAGAACGTTTCGAATTGATGGTATGCGGAAAGGAAATAGCAAATGCCTATTCTGAGCTTAACGATCCGATTGATCAACGCGAGCGTTTTGAAGAACAAGTTCGCCTTTCTGAGAAGGGAGATGATGAAGCTACGGGAATGATCGACCAGGATTTCTTAAGATCGCTGGAATATGGAATGCCACCAACTTCAGGTTTAGGGATTGGGATGGATCGATTGATCATGTTCTTAACGGATAATGCAGCTATTCAAGAAGTACTATTCTTCCCGCAAATGAAACCGGAGAAATTTGGTGAAACGGGACCAGAATTAAACGAAAATGAACAAGCTATCTTTGATGTTTTGCAAAAAGAAGGTAAAACTGATCTTCTTGGTCTCAAAGAAAAAGTTGGTTTAAGCAATAAGAAATGGGATAAAGGTCTCAAAGGATTGCGCAAACACGACCTGATCAAAGTTGAGAAATTAGAGGATGGCTCGTTGACTATTGAGGAAATTTAAAGTTATAGTTTCAAAGAAATAAACGAAAAAGACCTCGGTTGATAAGTTCAATCGAGGTCTTTTTTTATTATCTATTCTCCGACTAGTTCTTAACTACTTTACCATTGATCACTGAATCTTGAGTAAACAATTTGAAGGAGTAGATGCCTGTTTCAAATTGTGAAAGGTCAAATTCTACTTTGTTTTCATTCAATTCATTGTCATAGATAACGAGTTTTCCAGTAAGGTCATAAACTTCAATACCAGTTATACTAGAATTATAAATGATTGTTACCTGCCCATCAGTTGGATTCGGATATAAAACAACCTCAGAAGCCTCTTCATTCAATCCAACATCATTATCCTCATCCGGCATATTTATCCTTGGTTTATTCGATCTTGAAGAGTTGTAATCCTGAGCTTTAGCAGGAGTACATTGTCCAGGAGTGTTGATACTGATCATGTAAATAAGATTACTGTCAGATGGAGGATTGAAATCAGTATATGAAATAGAGTTAGAAGAAACAGAATCTATAACTTCCCAATCAGTTTGAGGATGCCATCTATTAATGTAATAAGTAGAATAACTAAACCCTTCGTAATGGTCCCATAGCAGATTTACCTCTCCGTTTATACCTACATTCTGAGTAAGGTGAATTGTCTTATGTTCATCTGATAATCCAGCTTCATTCCCACAGTCATCGACAGCAGCCACCTTGTAACTCCAAGAACGGATCGATGGGTCTGATAAATAGTCGTAGTACTCAGTTAGACTATCTGCATCCTGGTTTGCGATCAAAAAGTATAGTCCAGCCTGAGAACTCTCCTTATAAATATTGTAAGATGAGATTCCAGGATCACTAAGGTCTTCCCATACAACAAGATTAGTATTTGTTGTAGTGTCTACATCAACCATACAAATTGAAGTTTGTTGAGGTAAGGACTCTTCAACTGTAAAGAATTGATAAGATGAACACCCAGAAGCGCTGGATACTTCAACAGTATAATCCCCTGGCAGAACGTCTATAAGGTCCTGGTCAGTTGAACCGTTTGACCATGTGTAATCAAATGGAGCTTGGCCACCAATTGTACTGATATATATATCTGAAAGATCACCATTACATGTTCCGGTAAAAGTTGAATCAGTTACGATGATAGGCCCCCCGATCTCATTAACGGCGAAGTCTTTTTCAAGTAAACAAGTGTTACCATCAATAACCAATAAAGAGTGAATACCTGGGTTCAAACCGCTAGTTTGGTTTGATGGACCAGTTGCGTTTGGCCAAATGTAGTTGTATGGTGGTGTTCCATTATTTATAATAGCCGTAACATTTCCACTTACAGAGTTACAGTCAGCATTAGAGGCAATAACCGAGATATTTGATTTTTGAGGCTCAGACACTTCAATACTTTGAACTGCAAAACAGCCATTAGCATCCGTTACAAAAATTTCATACGGTCCAGCACTGAGACCAAAAATGTCTTCTGTTTGATCACCATTCGACCACAGAATTTCATATGGTGGTTGACCTCCAAAAATGGATACTGAAATTGAACCATTATCTTCACCATAACAATCAACATCTACTACATTATCAACCAGAATGGTTATCCCCTCTTCATCTGAAACCGTGGCAGTCCCTTCACTAGAACACCCGTTAAGATCAGTAACTGTTACGATCTGAATACCAGAAGATAGACTGCCCGCGATGACACCAGAATCTCCATTCGTCCAGCTGTAAGTATACGGAGCAATACCACTGAAGCAGACACGACCGCCATACCATTATTCATTCCACAATTCGGTTTAGTAACAGTATTTGTGGATACATCGATTTTTGAATTTGGAACGTATATCGTTTCATCAGATGTTTCTGTCTGACCACAAGCATTAACAGATGTCAAAGTAATGGTATATGCACCCGCCTCTTCATACGTATGTAAAACTGGATCTAAAGATGTATTTGTTACTAACTGTCCAGATCCATCACCAAAATCCCAAATATAAGTTGCACCTCCTATAGCCATAAATTCAACGGGCTCACCTTGGCAGGCTGTTTGCGTATCATCCCAAAAGAAGTTCGCTTGAGTTCCAACAGGACTTCCAGGCCCACCAATAGTAACTTCAACCGAGTCTGTAAATGTATTTCCACATGAGTTCGTTATACTATATGTAGCCCAATAAGTACCTTGAGCTATATAAGTATGATAAGCCACATCCACATTGGCAATCCCCTGAACAAAAACCTGTTCGATATCAGTTGTTGAATTTCCATCTCCAAAATCCCAGCTGATTGTTCCCGTTCCAGCAGGAATGATCACAAAGATCATTTCGTCGCCAACACATCCCTCTTGTTGAACGAACGCTACCACATTATTAGCTGAAGGCGTATGGTTATTAGAAACCACGACTGTATCAACTATAGTAGAATCACTTCCACAACCGTTTGTTGCTGTAAAAGTGATTTCATATTCACCAACTGAACCATAAGAATGTGTGATACCATAGTCAGTTGAAGTAGTTCCATCTCCAAGATCCCAAACATAAGTTAAACCATCGTCATTATCAGCTTGAAAGAACACATTGTCACCTGGACAAATCGTGTCTGCAGAGATAGAAAAGTCAATATTATCAACAGGTAAATTGTTTTGAATTAAAACTGTTTCATTAATAGAAGCTGTTGCTCCACAGCCATTCTCAACATTAAGCACAACATTATAAACCCCAGTTGAATTGAAAATATGATCGATCTCTTGACCGGCACCAAAAGTACCATCGTCAAAATCCCATGTATACGATGAGTATCCGGATCCCGCGTAAAACTCAACTTCTGAACCAGGGCATGATGGATCAGGGTAAGCACTTATATAGATTATTGGCGTTTATTGGTAAGTTGTTAGAGACGACCACCGTGTCATATAATGTAACAGAGTTACCACAAACATTCTGAATCGTTGCGACTATTGGGTATGTTCCAGGTGTGTCGTAAGAATGAGTAGTATATGAGTTCACAGTATTGTTTCCATCCCCAAAGCTAATATTGTATGAATAGTTACTATTCGCCCCAAACTCAACTTCATCACCAGGACACACATTATTAGTGCTAACATAGAAACCAGGGTTTGAAACAGGAGACTGATTAGTAACATGAATAGTGTCATATAAAGTTAGTGTTGAGCCACACGTATTTGTTACAGTTACAGAGATATTGTATGATCCAGTATTATTATACGTGTACTCAAAGTAACTATCTGTTTGTGCCGGAGAACCATCATCCATATCCCAACTGTATGAAACAAGGTTGTCGCCGTATACGTCAATGTAAAACTCTTCTCCAGGACAGATCGTATCTGGAGCATAAAGGTTTGTGTTTTGAACAGGTGTACTGTTACTCACAACCACAACATCAGTTAAAACAGTATCCACTCCACAACCATTTGTTACAGTTAAACTCACGTTATAATCGCTAATAGCTCCATATGACCATTGAGCACTCGTACCTGAAGTGGAATTCCCATCCCCGAAGTCCCAAGTGTAAGATGAGTATCCCTCGCTTGTCCAACCATTTAATTGATCCCCAGGACAAACACTATCTGAACTGACACCCATATATACATTAGAATTACCTAAACTGAAATAAGGTAAAGTATTTGTAATTGTTACAGTATCAGTGACCGAGTAACTTCCACAACCAGGAACATCAAAGGTAACTACTGGATGATATTCACCTGGTGAACTATAAATATGAGTAACATAACTAGAGCCAGATTCAGCTTGACCATCATCGAAGTTCCAAGAAAAATTCATGGCTCCTGGAACGTAAATATTCATTTCGATTTGATCTCCTGGGCATGCTACATCTGAAAAGATATACATTGATTCTGGTGCCCCAGGAACAATAACTTCTTGACTTGTTTGACCAAGATAGTTGAAACTGGCGTCGTATGCCTACATCGTAACCCAATAACTCCCGCCATATTGATAATTATGAACAGGGTCGGTTACATCAAATAATGATGATCCATCACCGAAATTCCATTCAAAATGGACTCCACTAGTACTTGTGTTGTCAAAAGCAACATTAGCAGGAGCACATTGACCACTTGCATTCGTTGAAAACGAAAATTGTGCATGACTAGTGGAATAGGTGATTAAAAGTGTTGAAACCAGTATAAATCTTAAGTAATTCATAGTAATAGCGTATAAATAACAAAACGAAATTACGGATTTTCAGGATGTTATGAATATTTTTTAACTAAAATGTTTTGGTTCCATTTTCTTTTTTTGAAACTAAGGCATAACTGTCAACATATCAGTACAAATGATTATTTGAATAAACAACTATGTTCAAGTTTGATATGATCGAAATTCATTTTTAGTGAATAACTTTTAATTTCTTCTTGAAAAAATGCTACGTGTAAAATCTCCATTGAATTACATTTGAGGGAAACCAAATTTACACGCATGTTTTTAGAGCAATTTCCAGAGGATGGCAAACGACACGGTTGGATAGAAGTGATCTGTGGATCTATGTTTTCAGGTAAGACTGAAGAACTTATCCGGCGTTTGAAAAGAGCTGAATTTGCTAATCAGGATTTATTGCTTTTTAAACCACGCATTGACAAAAGGTATAGTGAAGAGAATGTAGTAAGTCACAATGGAATTAGTTTCGAGGCTATTCAAGTTGATTCATCTGCAGATATTCTTGATGGTTGGAAGAAGGAAAGAATTGTAGCGATCGATGAAGCTCAGTTCTTTGATATGGGGATCGTAGAAACGGCGAATAAATTGGCTCAAAAAGGTGTGCGCGTAATTTGTGCAGGACTAGATATGGATTATCAAGGAAACCCTTTTGGACCGATACCTCATTTAATGGCTGCTGCTGAATATGTAACTAAGGTGCATGCAATCTGTATGTCATGCGGAAATCTGGCACAATTCTCTCATCGTAAAGCAAAGGAAAAAGAACAAGTACTAGTTGGAGCTGTTGAAGAATACGAACCACTGTGTAGATCTTGTTACAATAAAATCGAACATTGAAGTTAGACCTGACATATCAATCTTTTGCTGAGATCATCGGTGGTGATGCCGATTTAAAAGAAGCTAAATCAAAGATTGAAGTTGTTTACTATGATACGAGGTTGATCTCCAGAGATCAAAAAGGTGTTTTCTTCGCGATCAAGGGACATAAAAATGGACATCACTATGTTCAGCAAGCTTTCGAAAAAGGAGTGCGATTATTCATTGTGTCGGAACATGTTGATTTACCCGAAGAAGCTTCTATTATTGAGGTTGAAGATACCCTCAAGGCACTTCAGGAATTGGCAAAATATCACAGGTCACGATTTTCATACCCGGTTTTAGCGATCACAGGAGGTGTTGGAAAAACCACGATTAAAGAGTGGCTATACTATTTGATCAATGATCATTTCTCCGTTGTGCGCAGTCCTAAAAGTTATAATTCGCAGCTTGGTGTGGCATTGTCGCTTTTAGAACTAAATGATGAGGCCAATTTTGCCATCATTGAAGCAGATATTTCAAAGCCTGGAGAAATGGATGCACTCGAAGAAATGATTTCACCTACGCTTGGAATTTATACAGGGATAGGGAAATCATACGCTGATAATTTTGAATCGGAAAAAGTACAGCATAAAGAGCATCTTAAGCTATTCAAACATGCCAACATTTGTTTTGCATTAGAAGAGCAGTCAAGTCCTTTACGTCGAAATAAGATCAATGCTGACTTTACAACTATTGAGCAATGGGAAGAATATGGGGTCTATGATTTTACGTTTCCAAAAAATGCCGCTCTTGTGCTTCATGTCGCTGATTTTCTAGGGGTGCATAATCGAGAATTAAAAGAGAAGGTACTTGAGCTTCCGGTTTTACCTAATCGTATGGAAGTTTTCGAAGGTCAGAATGGAAACTTGATCATTAATGACACTTACAATATTGATATCGATGCGCTTGAGCAGGCTTTGAACTATCAATTCACTTCCAACGAGCGACAGGAAAAAGTTGTAGTGATCGACGTTTCCTATGTTGATGAGGATCGAAGAAAAGACATTCTCCAAGTGGTGAGGAGTTTTGATCCAAATCAGTTGTTCGTACTTGATGAAGATCACAGTCTCCCCGAAGAAGTTTTTCAATTAAAAAACACGAGTATCCTTTTCAAAGGATCTTTTCGATCGGATCTTTCGAAATTGGTTCAGCGCTTCAAAAATCGTAAGCATGAAACCTGGGTTGAATTCAGTCTAAGAGCAATACAACATAATATTGATGTTTATAGATCCAAACTACCTGAATTTACCAAGGTGCTTGTGATGGTGAAAGCTTCTTCTTACGGCACCGGAGATGTAAACATTCCCCATTTCTTGCAGCAAATTGGAGTAGATTACCTCGGTGTAGCATACACTGACGAAGGAACAACGTTACGAGAGCGAGGGGTTTCTCTACCTATTCTGATCATGAATACAGAGCAAAACGCCTTTGATGATGTCGTTAATTTCTGCCTAGAACCCTCTATTTATTCTGTTGAGCAGCTTAATGCTTTTATCGATTATCTAGATCAGAAAGGACTGGATGATTACCCGATTCATCTAACGTTTGAAACAGGAATGAACCGACTAGGTTTTTATCTAGAAGATGTCACTGAGATCATTGAAACGATCAAATCATCGAAGGCGGTCCGAATAAAAAGCGTCTATTCTCATTTAGCCGATGCAGACAATAATGACACCGGCTTTACTCAATCACAAATTGAAAAATTTGAAAATATTCGAGATTCTTTTTTAGCTGAATTTGAACAACCCATCATCTTCCATATCCTAAATAGTGAAGGAGCCAGTATTTTTGGGCAACAAGCAGGATTTGACATGATCAGATTAGGTATTGGAGTATTTGGGTATACTTCAAGAGCTGAAAAAGATGAGCTGAAACCTTGTCTGAAATGGAAAACGACGATTTCACAGATCAAAACTATAGATCCTGGAGAAACAGTGGGCTATGGTAGAACGTTCGAAGCAAAATCAAAGATGAATATTGCGACGTTGCGTATTGGCTATGCGGATGGTTTTAGACGATCACTCAGTAATGGAGTCGGAGAGGTTTTTATTAGTGGTCAACGTTGCCCTGTCGTTGGAAATGTATGTATGGATATGACCATGGTAGATGTTTCACATGTCAATTGCCAAACAGGAGATGAAGTAGAGATCATTGGTGAAAACATCACTATGCAAGAGTTCGCTAGCAATCTAGGAACAATTCCTTATGAAGTGATGACGAGTATTAATAAAAGGGTGGCGAGGTTGTATGTGAGGTGATAACTGTATTGGAAAAAAGTAAGTTTGTTTTACTTTTCTTACCTTCAAACCCTAACTTAATTTTTTACGTCATCTAAATATGAAAACACTACTATCCATCTTCTCTTTAATTATTTCTGTTGCTTTGAGCGCACAGGATTCGACCTTTAACAAACGATATTACGATAATGAAGGGTCTGATATTGGATCCATGATGATTAGCCCTAACAATACCGGTGGATTTGTCGTTTGCGGAGGCAATTATGATTATAGAGGGTTAATTTTGGATATTGACTCTTTAGGAGGAATAAACTGGAACCGAACGATCCAAAGTGATTCATCTTATTCTTTGACAACGGATGTTTTTACAAGTTCGGATAGCTCCATAGTCGTTTCTGGTTATAATTATTCCAGCTCTTATGACTCAATAAAGAGTATTTTTTGTGCTAAGTTTAATTTTCAGGGAGATACTTTATGGACTAACACATTTCAGTTAAGTAATACGCATGGATATTCTCAATATGATTATGTGGGTACTTCGGAACTTGATAGTAATACTTACCTAATGGTTGCCTCATCATTAACGGATAGCCTCATCAAAGTTTCACGAATGAAAGAAAGTGGTTCGATTGATTGGGAGAGAAAAATTGAGGGGGCTTTGTTTGATGTAAACACAATAAAAGTTGATTCAGATTCAACTTTCTTAATAGGAGGTTCTGTGGACAATGTTGACGGGTTTATATTCAAGCTAGATCAAATGGGAAATATACTCTGGTCAAAGAGATATTTTAGTCAAGAAGTTTTTGATCTTGCCAGTGTGGGCACGAACCTTTTTTCAATAAGTCGAGACACCCAATCATCGAAATCGTTGTGGTTGATTAAACTTGATTCTGTTGGAAGTGCAATTTGGTCAGAACCGACATTTGTGCGTTATGAGCATTATAGTAAAGGTCTGCTGAATTCAGTTCCCCAAATTTTGAACATTGGTGATTCTCTACTCGCAATTTCTGGATCAGGAGTTGAAATAAAAGACACTTCAGGCGTCGCTTTGAACGGTCTTGATATTTTTCCAATGAGATGGGCGCATATAGCTAAAGGCGATTCTGATAGAGTATTTATTTCAGGGAATGGGCCATTTTATGGAATAAAAGCTAACACTATTTATGAGCATCATTTCGGTGTTATTTTTACAAATACAATTCTTGATGAATCCGATTGTACATGGGATAAGGTATTATATGATAATGATACAATTGCGGTAGATACTGATACTTTAATTGCTTCTAATAATAGTAATAGCTCCTCCTTCAGACAAACCTATACTATTGATTCACTTCCATTAGTTTTGGATAATGAGTGCGTTGAATTTTTTGGAAATGTTGAAGAACAAGAAAGCACTCAATTATCAGTTTATCCCAACATCACCTCTGGTGAAACAAACTTTGAACTTTCTAAACCTGGTCAATACCAGGTAGAAATACTGGATGTAAAAGGAAATAATATAGGGGTGTTTGAAATCGATGGATCATACGGTAGCTTTGATTTATCTAATCAACCAGCAGGAATTTATTTTTACAAGGTATACAATGAAAGCACGAATTTGACAGGTAAGATCATTAAGCGATAGACGTTTAAGGTGAAACAAGTCACAAGTCACTAATTACAAATCACGAACAACCCACAAATTAAAACAGATCACTAGCCATAACTTATTAAACAAGTGTGATTCTCCATTTAAGAAACGAGCTTTTAACTGCATTATTTCTTGGGTGTTGTAGAACCCAATTTCGTCCAACATTTTATCATTTACAAAATCTTCGAGCAAAAAGCGAAGTTCATCTGATAACCAATCTTTCAATGGTATTCCAAACCCCCACTTTGGTCGATCGAATAATTCCTTCGGTACGTAATCATACAAAACCTGCTTTAAGAGCCATTTCTGGTCTTTCCCTTTTACTTTAAGTGAAGTATCTAAATTCAGTGTATAGGAAACAATGTTATGATCTAATAAAGGAACGCGAGCTTCTATGCCATTAGCCATTGTTACGCGATCAACCTTTGTTAAGAGATCATCTGGCAAATAAAGTTGAAGGTCAAAAAAAGCTTGCTGTTCTGCTGCAGATAGGTTGCGTTTCATTGACCACTGATGTTGGATCGGTCGATTTTGAAAATGGAAAAATCGCTCGCATTCACGAGATGAGAAAAAGGATTGATCTACGGAAAAAACATGTTTGTTTAAATCTCCTCTCAGAGAATAATTAAAAAACTCGCCTGCTCTCTCCAATTCTCTTTTCGGTAGATTTTTTAATCCTCGTTTAATAACTCCACGCCCCAATTGGACCAATGGATTATTCAATCGTTGTTTCCACTTGTACCTGCCATAACCCAGGAATTGTTCATCACCGCCATCACCTGTTAAGACCATCGTTACTTTGTCTTTTGCCAGTTTTGAAACCAAATAAGTTGGGATGGCAGAAGTATCTGCATAAGGTTCATCATACCAATCCGGTATTTTCGTGATGAGCTCTTGAGCATCTTTTTGAGATACAGTGTATTCATGATGATTTGTTCCTAGATGGTCAGCTACTTTTTGAGCGTATTCACTTTCATTGTATTGAGCTTCTGTGAATCCAATAGAAAAAGTGTTGATATTTTGTTTTGCTCGATCTTGAGCTATAGATGCCACCGTTGAAGAATCAATTCCTCCACTGAGAAAAACGCCATAAGGAACATCGCTTTTTAAACGAAGATCAATACTAGATTGAATGAGTTTACTCAGTTTCTTCTTAGCTCCAACTCGGTCCAGAATTGTTTTCTTTTGCAGTTGGTCAGATAAACACCAGTACTGTTTTTTATGCAATCCTTTTTTGTTCAAGATGAGGTAATGAGCCTGTTCAAACTTGTGAATGTCTTCGTAGATTGTCATCGGCGCAGGAACAAACCCGAGTTGAAAATACTCCGAGATCGCGCGCTGATTCCAATTTTTACGATCCGTAAATGCAGTTAAACTCTTTATTTCAGATCCAAAAGCAAATGTAGTTCCATCCCAAAAAAAGTATAATGGCTTGATCCCGATTCGATCTCTAAATAATGCTAGTTGCTGTTCCTCTTTATCCCATATAGCAAAGGCAAACATGCCGTTAAATTGATCTACACATTTTTCCCTCCAATGTATGTAAGCTTGTAAAACCACTTCTGTATCTGAAGCTGTATTGAATGAAACTCCTTCCTTTTTTAAGGTGTCTCGGATCTCTTCGAAGTTGTAAACCTCTCCATTAAAAACGAGGGTGAATCGGCCTGAAATATCAGTCATTGGTTGATTGGCATCTTCTGAAAGATCAATGATACTCAATCGACGGTGTGCTAACCCGCATTTTTTTGACTCACTTATGAATATACCTTCCGCATCGGGACCACGATGGGCGATTGCCTTACTCATCTCAATCAACTTCGATTCATCTATTGAGCCATTTAATGATACTATTCCTGCAATTCCGCACATAATGTATTGCAACGAAAATACGATTAATTCAAAACAATTTTTTGATATCGTGCAGTCATGTCAAATATAAATCGTAATATTGCGATATAACAATTTGAATAATGGGGCTTACAAAGACGGATTTATTTACAAAAGAGCAAAATGAAATCGCTGCGGTGGCAAAATGCATAGCGCACCCAGCGAGAGTGGCAATTCTTCAATATTTATTGAATAAAAATTCGTGTGTCAATACAACGCTTGTGAATGAGCTTGGACTCGCTCAAGCAACAATTAGCCAGCATTTAAGAGAATTGAAGAGCCTTGATATTATTCAAGGAACAATTGAAGGTAAATCAATGAGCTATTGTATTAATCCAGCGACCTGGTCCCACATTAAACGGCTATTCAATAAAATGTTTGATCAGCATCCTTGCTGTCAGGAAAGTGATTGCTGCTAAGGATGTCTCACTTCAATCTCGATACAATGCTGACGTTTCATTTCATTGCAGTCATCATCACTCGATTTCCGTGGGTACCATTTATATAATAGAAAAAACTGATTACGAATTACGATTCACAAATAACGAAAAACATGAAATTATCAGAAGTTAAAAACGCATTAATTAACCTCGAAGAGATAAAATTTCAATTGCCAAATGGAACATTTGTTCCTGCTCATTTCCACGTAACAGAAGTAGGTGTCATTACCCGACACTTTATTGATTGTGGGGGTACAGAGCGACTCGAAAAAGTGGTGAACTTTCAATTGTGGGAAGCAGGAGATTTCGATCATCGATTGGCCCCTAAGAAATTAAAGGATATTATCGAACTTTCAGAAGAACGATTAGGAATAGGGAATCTTGATGTTGAAGTTGAGTATCAGCAGAATACCATAGGAAAATTTGATCTCTCTTTCAACGGAGAACATTTTCAAATGGTAAATAAACAAACCGATTGTTTGGCGAAAGATAAATGCGGTATTCCAGAAGATAAATTGAAGAAACCGCTTGCTGATCTAGGGAGTCGAGACACGAATGCCTGCACACCAGGAGGGGGTTGCTGCTAACTCTAAGTTCAAAATCCTAAACTCAAATCCATGGGTACTTTCGAAAAATATTTAACGTTTTGGGTAATTGCTTGCATCGCAGCAGGCATTGGACTAGGTTACTTGTTAGGTGACCAAATCACCGTGTTGAGTGATTGGAACATCTCAACGGTAAATGTACCAGTTGCAATTCTTGTTTGGTTAATGATCTATCCCATAATGGTGCAGATTGATTTTAGCTCGTTGAAAAATGTAACGAAGAATGTTAAGGGGCTAGCTTTAACTGTTGTTGTAAACTGGTTGATCAAACCGTTTTCCATGGCTCTTTTCGCCTGGCTATTCTTTGATCAAGTCTATGCGGCGATTATTTCTCCTGAAGATGCAGAACAGTATTTGGCTGGTGCAATTTTACTCGGTGCCGCACCTTGTACGGCGATGGTGTTTGTTTGGTCGTATCTCACAAAAGGTGATGCTAATTATACATTGGTTCAGGTATCCGTCAATGATATCATTTTACTGGTTGCTTTTATCCCAATTGTCGCTGGATTATTCAGTCTTTTCGGAATTGATGTTGCTACAGCGGAACAGGAATTAGGAATTCCTTATAAGGCGCTGGTTACTTCGGTCATCGTATTTGTTGTAATTCCTCTATTATTTGGATATTTGTCCAATAGATTACTGATCAAGTCAAAAGGGAAAGAGTGGTTCGAAAACAAGTTTTTGAAAACCTTAAAACCGATTTCGATAATTGCGTTGCTAACGACATTGATCTTATTATTTGCCTTTCAAGGAGATAAGATAGTCGATCAACCCATCGATATTTTACTAATAGCCATTCCTTTAACGATTCAAACCTATTTTATCTTTTTCATTGCATGGTTCATTGGAAGGTACATCAAGTTGAAGCATAACATTTGTGCTCCTGCTGCTATGATCGGAGCCAGTAATTTTTTTGAGTTGGCAGTAGCAGTGGCAATTATGCTTTTTGGTTTGAATTCTGGTGCAGCTTTAGCAACGGTAGTAGGCGTATTGATCGAAGTGCCAATTATGTTATCATTAGTGGCCATGGCGAATAAATGGAAGTATTAAGTTCATGTTAGAAGAGGTAAAGAAATATTGTGAAGATCGCATAGCGGAATTTGATCAAATTCATTCTGACCGTAAGCGTGATTTAGAAAAGATCGGTGGGTATATTAAACAGTCAGATCAACCAAATATCATCTTCGTATGTACCCATAATTCACGCAGAAGTCAGTTGAGTCAGGTTTGGGCCACTGTTGCAGCTCAATATTACAAGTTAGTAAGCGCTCACTTTCACTCTTCAGGTACTGAATCTACTGCTTTTCATCCGAATGCGATTAATGCACTGAAAAGAGTTGGATTTAAAATAGAAATAGAAGAAAAAGCTGAAAATCCGGTATATTCAATCAATTTTGGGAGCGAAAAAACCATTAAAAGCTTCTCAAAAACGATCGATCACAATTCTTTACCTGAATCTAATTTTGCAGCAATCATGACATGCGGACATGCCGAAGAAAACTGTCCTTTTTTGCCGGGTGCAGAATTGCGTATTCCGATTACTTATGAGGACCCAAAAATCAGTGATGGTACTTCTAAGGTTGAAAAAGTTTATGATGAGCGATGCAAACAAATAGCCAGGGAGATGTTGTACCTTATTGAGAAAACCTTTTGAAACCTGCTTATTTTTTGCGCTCCACTTTAGCATTCAACACTCTATATTCAATATTCTGCGGTTCCCTATCTTTCATTCTTCAAACATCATTATCTTAGCTAACCAATTTTTGAATTTCAATGACTATGCAAAAAATACAGAATTACGTTTGTGGAGAATGGGTGAATGGCGAAGGCGTCGAAACACCACTTTACAATGCGATAACGGGAGAACAATTTGCCGAAACATCTTCAAAAGGACTTGATTATGAACGCATACTAGCCTACGGTCGATCAACAGGAGGTGAGAAACTGCGCAAAATGACTTTTCAGGAGCGCGGTCGAATGATCAAAGCACTTGCGCTTCATCTCATCAATTTGAAAGGAAAATATTACCAACTGAGTGCAGCAACTGGAGCTACTAAAATTGACTCATGGATTGACATCGAAGGTGGTATTGGGAATCTATTTGCTAATGCTTCATTGAGAAGACAGTTCCCAGATCTACCGTATTATGTAGATGGTGAGGCAGCTCCACTTTCTAAAAACGGAACGTTTATCGGTCATCACATTATGGTGCCGAAAAGAGGAGTGGCCGTTCACATTAATGCATTCAACTTCCCGATCTGGGGAATGCTTGAAAAGATCGCTGTTAATTTAATGGCAGGAGTTCCAACAGTTGTAAAACCTTCAGAGTATACGTGTTACTTAACTGAGTTGATGGTTAAAGACATCATTGATTCTAAGATTTTACCTGAAGGATCATTGCAATTAGTTTGTGGATTAGGTCGTGGAATTATTGATCATGTGAATAATCAGGATGTAGTAACTTTCACAGGTTCTGCTGCAACTGGTAAGAAGCTAAAAGCACACGATCGAATTCTTGAAGAATCAGCTCCATTTAACCTTGAGGCAGATTCATTGAATGCTACAGTTCTTGGAAAGGATGCAGTTCCGGGTACAGCTGAGTTTGATCTTTTCGTAAAAGAAGTCACTAAAGAAATGACGGTAAAAGCAGGACAAAAATGTACGGCAATACGTCGAATTTTTGTACCGAATAATTTAATGGAAGAAGCTCAGAAAGCAATTTCTGCTCGTTTGGCAAAAACAACGATAGGAGATCCATCACAAGAAGGCGTTCGTATGGGAGCTTTGGCTACTCAGACTCAGGTTGAACGAGTTAAGGAAAGTGTAAACAAATTAGCTCAATCTCAAGAGATCGTTTATGGAAATATGGACGATTTTGACGTGGTTGGAGCTGATCGTGAAAAAGGAGCGTTCTTCTCGCCGATATTATTTGTGAACGACGATCCATATAAGAAAACCGATGTACATAATGTTGAGGCATTCGGACCGGTTTCTACATTGATGGGCTATGAAGATCTTGAAGAGGCTATCCAACTTACTGAAATGGGTAAAGGATCATTAGTATCCTCTATAGTTACTGGTGATGACAAGATCGCTAGAGAATATACTGTAAATGCTGCCCATATGCATGGACGTATCTTAGTATTAAATGAGCAATGTGCGAAAGAAAGTACGGGGCATGGATCACCAATGCCACTATTAACTCACGGTGGACCAGGACGAGCTGGAGGTGGTGAAGAAATGGGAGGAAAACGAGGGATTCTCCATTATCTGCAACGAACTGCGATCCAGGGACACCCGACTACAATTACAGAGATCACACAGGAATATCAATTTGGTGCTGAAGGTAACATCACAGATGAGCATCCATTCAAGAAGTATTATGAAGAGTTGAATGTAGGAGATCAATTGATCACAGAAACTAGAGAAATTACGGCTGAAGATATAGATCAGTTTGCAGCTTTGACCGGAGATAATTTCTATGCACATAAGAGAGATACTAATTTTGAAGGAACAATGTTCGATGAGCAGGTTGCACATGGTTATTTCTTAATGAGTGCAGCTGCTGGTTTATTTGTGGATAGCTACGATATGAATCCTGTTCTGTTGAACTACGGAATCGACAACCTACGTTTCACGAAACCCGTTTATGCAGGTTCAAAAATGCATGTCCGTTTCACATGTAAAGAGATGGTTCCAACAGATGTGACGGAGAAAGAGGATGATCCAAAAACTAAGATCAAACGAGGAATCGTCAAATGGTTAGTGGAAATGTTAGATGAAACTGACGAGCCTTTAGTTGGTTTTGCAACGATCTTGACCATGGTTAAGAAGAAAGATCAGTCGAAATAAGTCAATATTATAACTAGTCATGCCCGAGGCTATTAATAGTCTCGGGCTTTTTGTTGTCTTCAAAATAAGGATCGAGCTAAGCACTTCATTGAGCCCGCCAGTTCTCACAAATTGATTACATTTGCTATCGATTAATATTTTTAAGGTGAATGTGGTTTAAACTTTCTCAAATAATTCTTAGAAACCGAGTAGTAATCCTCAGTATAATTGGGGCTTTGACGATCTTCTTCGGTTATTTTGCATTCACTAGCTTGAAACTGGATAACAAATATGGGAATATGCTTCCCAAAAAATCACCGGCTCAAGCAGGTTATCTAAAGCTAAAGGAGATGTTTGGTGAAGATGGAGGGGCACTAGTCCTCGCTATCAAAACAGACAAACTTTACACTGAAGAGAACTTTTTGCTTTGGAAAGAATTGGGTGATTCAATTCTAAAACTTGATGGTGTAAATAGCGTACTTTCAGAAGCAGATCTTTTTACGATAAACAATAATACGGAGAAAGGAAAATTCGAAGCTGAACCCATTTTTTCAGATGAAACTTTTGAGGAGAAATCAGTAGAAGAGATCCGACAAGAAGTTAGACAGATCCCTTTGTATGACGGTATTCTATACAATGATTCTACAAATGTTACTTTGATGATGATTTCCATCGATGAGACGTATCTTATGGATCAAAAGAAATCGGGTGTAGTACTGGACGCAGAAGAAATTGCTTTGAAATATGAAGAGGTATTTGGTAAAATGCATTTTGCCGGGTTACCTCATATTCGAGTCGTGATGAGTAAGCGGGTTGTAAGCGAAATGTACATTTTTATAGGTCTTGCAATCGCCGTAACCTCATTATTACTTTACATTTTCTTTAGATCATTCAGAGTGGTTCTATTCTGTAATTTGGTAGTGTTTACAGCTGTAATTTGGTCGCTTGGAAGTATTGGACTAATGGGGTTCAAGTTGTCGATATTGATGGCGCTTATTCCACCTTTGATGATCGTCATTGGTATTCCGAATTGTATATTCCTCTTGACCAAGTTTCATCGTGAGGTTAAATTGCACGGAAATAAGACTAAAGCCTTGTCTCGTGTAGTTCAAAAAGTGGGGAATGCAACATTCTTGACTAACTTGACTACCGCTTTAGGATTTTCAACGTTTGTCTTTACTAACTCAGAAAAATTGGCTGAGTTTGGTACAAGTGCCTCCATCAACATTATGATGGTGTTCTTACTTTCCATTTGCATCATACCGATTGTGTTTTCAATCGCGAAACCACCAAAACCGCGTCACTTAAAACATCTCGAGAAAACATTCTCTAAAGGGATCATCGAAAAACTGGTTTTCCTGGCGACCACGAAACGTAAGCAGGTTTATATCGCAACAGTTATTTTGATCGGTTTATGTGCCTGGGGAATTTCGAGAATGGAAGCTACCGGAAATCTCACAAGTGATCTTCCTGACTCTGACCCTATTCTAAAGGACATTGAGTTTATTCAAGAGAACTTTGGAGGAGCTGTTCCATTTGAGGTGTTAGTAGATTACAAAAAAGATGGTCGAAAGCTGAGTAGCAAACTTCTCGATAAGATCGAACGAGTTCAAGACGTTTTTGCACAGGATACGGCATTCAGTAAATCTGTTTCAGCAGTTAACTTTATGAAGCTGATCAATATGGCTTACTATGGGAATAACCCTGAAATGTATAAGTTGATCAGTCGAAAGGACATGAGGAGACTTGGTAAGTATGTTGAGGCCTTCCAAGAAGACATGTCTCGGACGAAAAGAGCATTTTTATATCGAGATTCTCTTCGAGCAGGGAATGAAGTTTATGCTGATTCACTCCTATTCAACTATCCAAAGATCGCAGAAGAAGTGATTGGAAAACGAGTTCAAGAACCAAAAGATTCGTTAGACACTGTATCTAAATTAGTGGGTCCTACTGAGCAAGAAATTGATAAATATATTGCTTCCTCATTAGATGGAGAGAAGGTGTTGAAAGCTACCGAAAAATATTACCCTAGTGTGGGTATTGGGTATTCGATGAAAGAATTAGTAGATACAGCGAATACGACTATGCGAATCAGAATGCAGATCCTTGATCTAGGATCTTATGAGATCGCAGAAAAAATAGATTCAGTGTCTAAAAAGATGGATACGATTCTAAATCCTCACCATGAAAAGGCTTTGCAATATCTTGAAAAAGTTAAAAAGGGTAAAACTAACTTTGTAGATTCTATATTTCAGCTGTCTAGTGCGTATAGAAATAACTTGACATACGAATTAGCCGACGGAGACGATTCGCTTCTATTCCAGTTTGATCTCGACCCCGAATTGCTTTCTTCTTACTATGAAAAATCCGGATTTACGGAATCACTTGAAAAGGCTATAGAAGATGAAGAAATAGAATACATCATCACAGGTACCTCTGTAGTTGCTGCAGAAGGAACACAGTATCTTGTCAAGAATCTTCTTACCAGTCTCGCTATTGCGATAGGTATGATCGCAGTAATGATGGCGATATTATTTGGTTCTTGGAGAATGGTGATTATTTCACTTGTGCCGAACTTTATTCCTTTGCTTGTGACTGCTGGTATCATGGGATTCTTTGCAATTCCAATCAAGCCTTCAACGATCTTGGTATTTAGTATTGCATTTGGTATATCCGTCGATGATACGATCCACTTTTTAGCCAAATACCGCCAGGAATTAAAAGTCAAAAGCTGGGATCTTAAAACATGTGTGATCAATGCTTTGAGAGAAACGGGATTGAGTATGTTCTATACATCTATCGTATTATTCTTTGGTTTTTCAATGTTTGCACTCTCTCAGTTTGGAGGGACGCAAGCCTTAGGTATGCTGGTTTCTCTAACTCTACTTGTTGCAATGCTAACAAACCTTGTGGTTTTACCTTCTCTGCTGCTCAGTCTTGAGAATAGAATTGCTACCAAGGCATTTAGAGAACCATTCATTAATATTTATGATGAAGAGCTCGATATAGACCTTCAGGAACTTGAGGTAGATCCACGAACAAGGTTGGATTACGATGATAACGATTGATCAAATAGCTGCACTATGAAAGGAATAATATTAGCAGGAGGCTCTGGGACTAGATTACATCCATTAACGTTGGCAGTAAGTAAACAGCTAATGCCAGTATATGACAAGCCGATGATCTATTATCCGCTTTCAATATTGATGAGTGCTGGTATCCGAGAAATACTGATCATATCAACTCCTCATGACATGCCACAGTTCAAAAAGTTATTGGGCGATGGAACTCAATTGGGTTGTAAATTTGAGTACGCTATCCAGGAAGAACCAAATGGTTTAGCTCAGGCTTTCGTGATTGGAGAATCATTCATTGGTGATGACAAAGTAGCCTTAATTCTGGGCGATAATATATTTTATGGAGTAGGAATGGATGATCTGCTTCAGGAAAATAATGATCCAGATGGAGGTGTTGTATATGCTTACCACGTTTCCGATCCAAAGCGTTATGGTGTTGTAGAATTTGACGATGATATGAACGCGATATCAATCGAAGAGAAGCCTTCGGAGCCAAAGTCAAATTACGCAGTTCCTGGTTTATATTTCTACGATAATGATGTCATAGAGATCGCAAAAAACCTGGAACCATCTGCCAGAGGAGAATATGAGATCACTGATGTCAATGCAGAATATTTGCGACGAAATAATTTAAAAGTTGCAGTCTTAAATAGAGGGACTGCATGGTTAGATACAGGAACATTTCCATCATTAATGCAAGCAGGTCAGTTCGTTCAGGTCATTGAAGAAAGACAAGGGTTAAAGATCGGATGTATAGAGGAGGTAGCATATCGTAAAGGATACATTGATGCGTATCAACTGAAACAATTGGCCAAACCACTTGTTAAAAGCGGATATGGTACATACCTATTAAATCTCATTAAAGCATAATGGAAGAACTCCGTGAATATCAAGCCATTTTAGAAGAAAGAATTAATAAACTTAACTTTCCAGAACAACCAGAAAATCTTTATGATCCGCTGAGATACTTTTTGAAACTTGGTGGTAAACGAACTCGTCCAACGTTGACAATGTTGGGGTGTAGTTTGTTTGGTGTGCCTGGGATTAAGGCAATAAACGCCGCATTAGCCGTTGAGCTTTTTCATAATTTCACACTTATCCATGACGATATTATGGATGAAGCTCCGTTAAGAAGAGGGAAAGAAACCGTTCACGAAAAATGGAACACGAACATAGGAATCTTGTCTGGTGATGTGCTTTTTGTAGAGGCTTACGACCATTTATCCCATCATGAATCAGATGTTTTACCTAAGCTTTTAAAGATCTTCTCTAGAACTGCCAAGGAGGTTTGTGAAGGGCAGCAGATGGATATGGATTTTGAGGGTTTGGACGAAGTAAGTATCGATGAATACATCGAGATGATCCGACTAAAAACTTCTGTATTGCTTGGAGCAGCATTAGAGATGGGAGCTACTGTTGCAAAGGCTAATGAAAAAGAAACACAAGCGATTTATGACTTTGGAGTAAATATCGGTTTAGCTTTTCAAATGCAGGATGATCTACTTGATCTTTATGCAGATCCTGACAAATTCGGAAAGCAGGTTGGAGGGGATATCTTGGCGAAAAAGAAAACCTATTTGTTACTCAAGGCTCAAGAACTTGCAACTCCAGATCAACTCGAATCATTGGATCGCGCAATGAATCAGTTGGAAGGAGATGAAAGAATAAACAAGGTTAAGACGATCTTCGATGAAATAGGTATTAAAAGCCATGCTGAAAAAGTTAAAAACACCTATTACAAAAAAGCGCTAAGTAATATCGACTCTATAAATGTGCCCGAAGAAAATAAATCTGCCTTGTTAGGCCTTGCGAAATTCTTAATGGAACGCGATCACTAGAACATGGAGTTTCCCGTTCAATATATCGATGATCAAGCTGAACTGAAGAAAGTCGTTGATCATTTATTGAACAAAGAATCAATTGCTATAGATCTTGAATTTGATAAAAACCATTACAGATATGGGTTTAACCTGTGTTTGATGCAGGTTTTTGATGGAGAAACTTGTTTTTTGATCGATCCATTAGGTGATCTCCAAATCGAAACTATTTTTCCTGTTCTTGAGAATGAGTCTATTTCTAAGCTTTGTTTTGCCTTTAACGAAGATATGAGGCTGCTTACTTATATGGGAGCGAAAGTCCGTTCTATATGTGATCTTGCAATAGCCAGAATTATAACTGGTAAAGAAGCATTATCACTAAGTAACACGTTGGTAGATGAGCTGAATCTGAAAGAACAAATTAGTCAGCAAAAGAGTAATTGGTTCCAGCGTCCCTTAACAAAGGAGCAAAAACACTATGCAGCACTAGATGTGATCGACCTATATGACCTGAAGTCAACACTTTTTGATCAATTGAATGAGCAAGGTAGATTTAAATGGTTTGAGGAAGAAATGCAGCAGTTCGAAGCACAGAATTGGGAAGCAGCACCGTTTGAAATAGTTCCTGAAAAAGATCGAAAAGACCTCACGCTGCGCCAATGGATGCGTTTTGAGGTGTTGATGAATTTAAGAGATGAATTTTCTAAAGCATTGAATCGACCTGCATTTAAGGTTATTGATAAAAACATCATTAAGGAGATTGCTATTGATCCAAAAAATCTTGAAAAGTGGAGCAATACGAAAAGAATCCACCCTAAGTATAGAAATGATCGTATCAAGAAGCAACTGAGAGATGCGCTGAAGCATGTTGATCTGGATATTGCAAATAGAAATATTTCAGCGCATGAGAGCGCTAAAAAGAGATTGAGTCACGAGGAAAAACTGTTAAGAAATCAGCGAAGAGCGAGGATGAATAAGCTCAAAGAGGATTTTTTTAAACCAGTTAAAATTCGGTTGTCAGAAAGAATAGGTGATCCATTGACCAACTTTATACTCTCGAATAGACGCATTCAAGAGATTGCCTATGGTCAAACAGAATTGTTGCCTTATCAGCGAGATTTGATCCGAAAAATAGCGGAAGATCTTGGTCTAAATATTCCCGAGATCATATAAATGGACAAATTATTTGCCTAAAAAGCCAACCTTTTGCAAGTGAAATTCGTATATTTGATAGATAAACTGCTATAATTATGAAGTTTTTTAAAGGTCTTGCAAGTCTAGTTGGTATCGCTATATTGGCTTCGTGTATTGAGCACGAGGTGATTCCACCACCAAAGCCAGAAGTGGATTTAACTGCTTCATTTTCTGGACAACTCGAAGGTTCTAACTATGAGTTGATTCAGGATGTTAATGGTTATTATTGTGAAGCGACACAGGCTAAGGAAATTTTACCTACGCCACAACCATCAACAGTTACGTACTATTCAGCGATCAAAAGTGATTCGCAAATGGATTTTATTCAGATAGGTATTGGTAAGCTAAACTTCAATGCAGACAATAGCATTGATCCTTCTGTTGAGCAATTCACGTCTTTCTTTAATTCTAATACAGCTCCTGATTACAGCTTAGACGCTGAAAGTGGAGTTGAGATCGTGTTTAGAGATGGGCAAGGAAATGTTTGGAGAAGTATGGAAGGTACTGGTGAGCCACAAGATTTCCAATTTACTTCTTTAACGCAAGAATCGGATGAGAACGGAGATTACATGAAGTTTGTAGCTCAGTTCAATGTATCTCTGTTTGATGATATTCAGAATCCGACAGATACGATAGTTTTCGAAAACGCAATATTCGAGGGTTATTTCCAGAAGTAATAACTCAATATGATATTTATGTTAAGTTGGTCATTTCCTGAGGATTTGGCCAATTTTTTTTATATTTAAGTTCGATTAGAAACGTATAATGGCTGATTCACTCAAAATTGCGATCATCGGTGATTTTAATTTCACATTCAATGCGCATCATGCAACGAATCTAGCTATTGATCATTCAACGAGCCTCTTAGATATTGAAGTAAACTACTACTGGATCAGAGTTCATGAGGCAGCCAATTATAAAGAATCTCAATTCTCTAACTTTGATGGGGTATGGATAGCTCCAGGTCCGTTTGAGAACTTATTTTTTCTAAATGGGGTTGTAAATATGGCGCTAAATACTCATGTTCCGCTCTTTATTACAGGTGAGGGGTTTAAAACGCTTTTAGATGTTTTGGTACGTTCCTTTAACTTAAATCCTAATCAGGAAAAGTTGATCTCTGATAATCTTGCTCCAGAATCGTCGTTTGAAAAAATAGAAGTAACACCAGTCTCTGATCAATTAAAGAAGATGTACAATGATCTTCCTCGAGTAGAATTAACTTCTTCGAGATATTCTATATATCCTCAACTTATGGATTATTTGAAACGTGAATTGATCGACATTGAAGGTGTAAATCAGTTTGAAGAACCCGAGGTGATCAGCTTAAAGTCCAGGCCTTTTTGTGTTGCCTCAATGAGTATACCTCAAATTTGTAGTACAAGAGAAATGCCTCACCCTCTAGTTAGTGCATTCCTCAATTTTGCCCACAATTATGCGGCACAAGCGAAACAGTCTAAGACGGGTTAAAACATACCTTCTTCACCATCTGATTTCGTTGCTTCAAACCCTTCATCTATTTTTAGATCTTGACTCTCTGCTGCTTCAACTGCCAGGCGATCGCACCTTTCATTTTCGGGATGTCCTGAATGACCTTTAACCCAAACATATTTTGGGCTGAACTTTCTATGCAAAGGAAGATAACGTTTCCAAAGGTCAACATTCTTCTTTTTCTTAAACCCTTTCTTTTCCCAACCAAAAAGCCATCCTTTTTCGATAGCATCAACAACATATTTTGAATCTGAATACACTGTTACTGTATGCTTTGTCGTTTTTAGTGCTTCTAATGCTACTATAACAGCCAGTAATTCCATTCTATTATTGGTGGTTTCTCGATATCCTTGAGAAATTTCTTTCTCTTTACCCTTAAAACGTAGAATTGTTCCGTAACCACCTGGACCCGGGTTACCCTTTGCTGCACCATCTGTATAGATCTGTATAGACATAGAACAAAAGTAGCAGAATTATGATTTTTTAAGAAACGCAGGAAACTTTTGTGAACAAAAAAGTTTCCAAAGTGTTTTTTGTTTGTACATTTGCCGTGAAAATGGAAAAGAAACAACTAGAAATTATCGAAAATGCAGCTGAAATGTTCCTGAAACATGGGATTAAGTCAGTTACTATGGATGATCTGGCCAAAGGTTTGGGGGTTTCTAAAAAGACGATCTACAAATACTTTGACGATAAAGATGATCTGATCACAAAGATCGTTCAAACGAAAACAACAAAAGATAAGATCGTTTGTGAAGCAGCACGTGTAGAAACGGATAATGCGATCGAAGCACTATTCAAAATAAGTGAATTTGTATCGAACATGTTGAGCAATGTTCATTCATCAGTATTCTTTGATCTACAGAAGTATCATCGATCTGCCTGGGAAGTTATGGAAGAGCATAAACATCATTTCGTAAAATCTCAGATCAAGGAAAATATTCAAAGAGGTCAGAAAGAAGGACTTTACCGAGATTCAATTAATCCTGAGGTAATTTCATCGGTTTATATTTCTACAATGGATGGTCTATTTGATGGAAGCACTTTCGATATGGATTCGCTGAATTTCAGTGATATTTTTAATGAGATCGTAGGTTTTCAGATTAGAGGACTGGCAAGCGATAAAGGAAGAGAATATTTAAAAACGAGAAACAAATAAAATGAAACAGTTAATTGGGGTATTTATTTTTATCATTTGCTTTTCCGTTAAAGGACAAGAATTTTCTTTGTTCGAAGCTCAGGAATACGCTCTTGAGAATGCAGAGGAAATAAGTAAAACGGAATTGGATCTAGAATCGGCTGAGAAACAAGTGGTAGAAACACGTTCGATTGGTTTGCCACAAATAAACGCTGAAATGAACTTCCAGAATTTCCTAAATATTCCTGTACAGGTAGTAGATGGTGCATTCATCGGACAACCTGGAACGTTAGTGAGTTTTAGAGCGGGTACTGATTTCAATTCGAATGCGGGGGTGACTTTAAGTCAATTGATTTTCGATGGATCTTACATTGTTGGTCTTCAAGTATCTCAGTTTTATACTGAATTTGTTGAAACAAGCATAAACAGATCAAAGCAGGATGTATTGGCTGATGTCACTGAAGCATACGAGATGGCGTTGATCAGTAAAAAGAACAAGGAGTTTGTCGATACTTTAGTAGAGGTAACCGAAGACCTTTTGAATAAGCAAAAAGAACTCTTTGAAGTTGGCATGATCACACAGGAGCAATTAGACCAAACTGAATACTCATTACTTCAAGTAAAAGCAAACAAAGTAGCGGCAAATGTTGCTTATGAGAATGCTCAGACGATGCTTAAAATGACCATGGCTTATCCATTGGAAAATGAGATAACCCTAACAGAAGATCTAAATCAACTATTGAGAGATCAAATGACAGACCTGAGTGGATCAATTGAAAATAATATTCAGCTTGATCTCTTGAAAAAACAAAAACGTTTGTCAGAATACGATCTCAAAAATCAGAAAATGGCAAATTTGCCTAGGTTATCGGGGTTCTTTAATCACCGATATGATGCGTACAGAAATGAGTTCAATTTTTTCGATACGAATGAAGAGTGGTTCTCTCAAACCGTTTGGGGCGTTAAACTGAGTGTTCCGATTTTTGCCAGTGGACAACGCTGGGCAAAGATGCAGAAGGCGGAAATCGCAGTGAAACAAGATGAATTATCGCTTCAGCAGTTGGAACGTGGTCTTAAAGCGCAAGAAATCCGGTTAAAGAATAATTTGAAGCAAGCAAGAACGAATCTGGAGTTGAAAGAGAAAAATGTTGAACTTGCAAGAAAGATCTACAACAACTCACTAGCGAAAGCTGAGATCGGAAAAGAAAGCAGTATTCTGGTAACGCAGAAATACAATCAACTTGTTGCGGCACAGACAGAATATGTGAATGCAATGATGAATGTATTCAACACTAAAGTTCAACTTGACGAATTATACAATAATCTAATTAGAGAATCAAAATAGACATGAGAAATAAATTAACAATTACCGCTTTATTGGCATTGGGATTAGGTCTCATTGCATGTACGCCACAAGCAAAGCTTGATAAACTTAAAGAGAAAAGATCCAATTTAAAAGCAGAGTTGGCGGATCTAGATAACCAGATCAGAGAATTGGACACTAAAGAAGAGGATGTACTCTTGCCTCTTGTAAGAGCAAATAATGCCAGAGAAGGAGCATTCATTCACCAGATAAATGTTCAGGGAGAAGTTAGTTCTGATAAAACTGTCATGATCAACGCCGAAGCAAATGGTATTATCGAAGTGATCAAAGTTCGCGAGGGTCAGAAGGTTAATAAAGGACAAGTTCTTGCGGAAATAGATACAGAGATCTTATCCTCAAATATTGAGGAGGTTAAGACGCGTCTTGAGTTTGCAGAATACAACTTTGACAAGCAAAAACAGCTTTTTGATCGAGGTGTTGGTACAGAATTCGAATTGGAACAAGCATCGAATCAAGTAAGTACGTTAAAGTCTCAACTTGCGACCCTTCAAACACAACGTTCGAAAGCAATCGTTAAGGCTCCTTTTGCAGGTGTTGTTGATGAGATCATGACGAACGAAGGAGAAATGACTGGAATGCAATCACCTTTACTACGTCTAGTGAACAACAAAGAGGTTGAGGTAGGTGCAGATATTTCAGAACACTATTATACAAAAGTGAAAGAGGGAACAAAGGCAAAAGCTTACTTCCCAACATTGAACGATACGATCGATCTTGAGATCACTTCTATTGGGAATTATATTCATCCAACTAACCGAACGTTTAGAGTTAAAGCAAGTATTGAGGACAATGATGTTCTACTCCCAAATATGTTAGCAGACCTGTACATCACAGACCTTAAGTTGGATACTGCGCTTGTTGTTCCGTCCGAGGGATTACTTAAATCGCAAAAGAATGAGGACTATGTATTTGTTTTGACCAAGAGCGGTGAAAATTACAAAGCAAAGCAGGTGTTTGTAGATGTGATCAGCCGACATAAAAGTGAAGCGGCAGTTAAACTGAATAAAAATGAGATCAGCAACGGAGATAAGATAGTTGTTGAGGGAGGCCGTGGTATTACGGATGGAGATATTGTAAGAATTCAATAATAAGAGACGATGTCAGAAAACAACAATAGTACAAAGATATTTGGGCTATCTAATTGGTCAGTAAAGAATTCTAAAACAGTCTTCTTGATCATCGCTATCCTCTTTCTTGGAGGTATAGTCTCTTACCAGTCGATGCCCAAAGAAAACTTTCCGGAGTTGCAGATTCCTGAGATATATGTAGGTATTGCAAAACCTGGATCTTCGCCGGCTTACATGTCGGATAAAATTGCCGAAGCTGTCGAAAAAGAGGTTTCCACGATCAAGATGGTCGATGAGATTAATGCCACTTCTCAACATGGCTATACAACGATCCGAATCAAATTTGATTTTGATATCGATGTGAATGAGGCACTAACCAAGGTGAAGGATGCTGTGGATCAGGCAAGATCTGAATCAGATTTTCCTGACCTTCCTGTAGAACCGAACATTTTTGAGATCAACCCAAGTGATTTCCCGATCATGAACATTAACCTTAGTGGAAAAGGACCAAAGGTGCTCAAGGAGATCGGTGAAGATCTAAAGGAAACGATCGAGGATCTACCTGAGATCAATGAGGTAAATATACGAGGTGTTCAGGAAGAAGAAATGAGAATCGACGTAGATCGATTGAAAGCTGAGGCTGTTCGTGTTTCTCTTTCGGATATTGAGAACGCAATTCGAGCGGAACACACGACGATTTCTGGTGGTGAAATTCTCATGGATGGATTGCGAAAAACCATCATGATCGATGGGGAATTCGAAAACTCTGAAGAGTTAGGAGATGTGATCGTAAAGCAGGAGGACTACAAACCTGTTAAGCTAAAAGACATTGCTAATGTATATTTTGGTGATGGAGATACGACTTCTTATGCAAGAGAGTTTGGACAGCCAGTTGTTATGCTGGATATCATCAAACAAGGTGGTAAGAACTTACTTGTAGCAGCAGATAAGATTGATGAGATCGTGGAGAAAGCCAAAGAGGATAATGTGATCCCTGCAGGTGTTTCTGTTTCGATTACAAATGATCAGTCTACACAGACAAGGGACATGGTTGCCAACCTGGAGAATTCGATCATTTTTGGAATTATTCTGGTAACGTTAGTTCTATTATTTTTCTTAGGTGCAAGAAATGCGATTTTCGTTGGTGTTGCGATTCCGCTTTCGATGTTAATGTCCTTCCTGATCCTTGATTCAATGGGTGTAACCTTGAATGTTATGGTGCTCTTCTCTCTGGTACTTGCATTGGGTATGCTTGTGGATAACGGGATCGTTGTTGTCGAAAATATTTATCGATTAATGGATGAGGAGAAAATGCCTCCTTTTAAAGCGGCAGTTGCTGGTGTTAGTGAAGTAGCGTGGCCGATCATTGCCTCAACAGCTACAACGCTTGCTGCATTCGTACCACTCGCATTGTGGCCTGGTATATTTGGAGAGTTCATGAAGTATCTCCCGATCACATTGATGATCGTACTAGGGTCATCACTTTTTGTTGCACTGGTGATCAACCCAACGCTTACTGCTCTTTACATGAAGGTTGATCAAGGATCTCCTAAACGAAGAAAGGCGATTCTATATGCACTGGTTTTCATTGTAATTGGTGTATTATTTGTCGTACTTGGTGCAGTAACTTTCGGAAACATATTAGCCTTGATCGGATTGATCTCGCTAGCAAATATTTTTCTTTTCTTCCCGGGAACTATTTACTTCCAGCAGAAATTCCTACCGATCCTCGAGCGGATTTACAAGCGTTTCCTAACCTTCGCACTGCGCGGTAAAAGACCTGTGTTTTTCATTATAGGAACGTTTTTAATGTTAATCGGGTCATTTATATTGGTGGGTGTATTTCAACCGAAAGTTGAGTTCTTCCCACAGAACCAACCTAAGTATGTAAATATCTTTATCACTCATCCTATTGGGACTGATATCAAGAAGACCAATGAGTCTACACTGATTCTAGAGGACAAGGTAAATGAGGTACTAAAACCATATCTTGAGGACACTGTTGGAAAGAAAAAAGACGAATGGATCATCCAGTCAATTATTTCTCAAGTTGGAAAAGGAACTGGAGATCCATCTCAAGGTCCAAGTATGGGTGATAGCCCTCACAAAGCGAGGATAACATTAAACTTTGCAGAATTCGAATACCGTGATTCTGTTAATACTACCAGCTTTTTACTTCGTGAATTACAGGATAAGTTAAAAGGAACTTTGCCTGCTGATGTTCAGGTTTCTATTCAGAAAAATGCGATGGGACCACCACAGCAGCCACCGATCAATATCGAGTTGACCAACACAGGTCAGCCAGATTATAAGAATTTGATCCTGGAGGCAACGGAGATTAAAACGTACCTGGACAGACAGAAAGTCCAAGGTGTTGACGAACTCAAGCTGAATGTTGAAGCAACGCGTCCTGAAATTCCTATTGAAGTTGATAGAGATCAGGCAAGAAGGCTTAATGCTTCCACAAGTCAAATTGGTATGGCTATCCGTAAGGCTCTGCTTGGTCAGGACGTAGCAACTTATACCAAAGATGAAGAGAACTATGACATGGTGATCCGATTCAAGCAACAAGATCGTTATAACCTTGATGCCCTGTTGGATCAAAAACTAATGTTCAGAAATAATAAAGGACAACTGTTGAATATTCCGATTCGAAGTGTCATTAAAGACCCGAAAGAAAACATTTCCTATACCGGAGTGGTACGAAAAGATCAAACTCCAATGGTTGTTATTACATCCGATGTTTCTGAAGGATATAATGCAAACGAAGTCGTTGCTGAATTGAAAGAGAAAATGATCGATTACGAAGCTGAAGGTGAAATAGCTGAAAATGTAAACTATGCATTTACTGGTCAGCAGGAAGAACAAGCAAAAGAAATGGCCTTCTTGAGTAATGCCTTATTGATTGCTGTATTCTTGATCTTATTGATCATTGTAACACAGTTCAACTCTTATTCTACACCATCGATCATTCTTTTTGCTGTTGTGCTATCATTGATTGGTGTATTCTTAGGATTAGTTATTAGTGGACAGACGTTTGTGATCATCATGACGATGATCGGTATTATTTCTCTTGCCGGTGTAGTTGTGAACAACGCGATCGTTCTTATTGATTATACGAACCTGATCAGAAAAGAAAGACGTGAAGAACTCAAACTAGGAGAAGAGGAACAGCTCTCAGATGAAGAAGTGGTAAAAGCTACGATCAGAGGTGGGGAAGTTCGTTTGCGTCCTGTATTGTTAACAGCCATAACAACAGTACTCGGTTTGATTCCATTAGCGATTGGGCTGAACATTGATTTCGTAGGTTTGATAACTGATTATGATGCAAACATCTTCATTGGAGGAGATAATAATATGTTCTTCTCTCCAATGGCCTGGACGATAATCTATGGATTAACATTTGCGACTTTCTTAACACTGGTAATTGTACCAGCGATGTATCTCTCATTGTGGAGATTGAAAGTTTGGATTTACAAAAAGGCAGGTTGGAAATTGAAATCAACCGTTTGATAATAAGTTAGTTTTGATTACTGAGAGGGTGGCTATTTTTTGGTCACCCTTTTTTGCTTCATCATTTCTTCAAACGATTCCCAAAGTGAGTCGGCGGTTTGATCCCAGGAGAACAGTTCGGCTCTTTCTAATCCCGATGAGATCATATCTTTTTGAATTCGTTCATTACTCAAAAGATCATATAGTTTTTCATATATATCATCGATACTGAAAGGGTCACAGTACATCGCTGCATCACCACCGATCTCTGGTAAAGCTGTACGATCTCCTGCTAGAACTGGAGTACCGGATTTCATTGCTTCCAGTAACGGAATGCCAAAACCTTCGAAATAACTAACGAATGCAAAAACATCAGCTGTGGCCATAACCTGTGCAAGCTCATCAAGCTTTAAATGACCAGTAAACGATACGTACTTTTTCATTCGACCACTTACTTTGACTTGCTGGGAATTCCACATTGGTTCTCCCACGATCAATAATTGATGAGGAAGATCTGTATCTTGTTTTATCCGTTCGAAAGCTGTGATCAAGCGACTTAGATTCTTTCTTTTGTGAATAGCTCCAACGAATAAAATGTAAGGTCGACTGTCTGTATATTTAAATCTGATCTTTTTTTCTTGATCTTTTTTTATCGGTCTAAAAATGTCAGATACACCGTTGTGCGTAACATCTATTTTCTTCGGATCTATACCGTAAGACTTTACGATATCTTGTTTCGAATACTCTGATACCGTACAAAGTCGATCTGCTTTTTGAGCAAATTTTGGGAAATAATTCTTCAGATATTTTAATGCGGAAGCAGGTATATCTTTTGGGTGATGCTCAAAATTTAGATCATGAATGACTCCAAGCTGAGGAACATCAGTCTTCAACGACAAATAACCATCTGGGGAGATAAAAGCATCACACTGATATTTCTTGAGTGCTTTAGTAACGGAACGATCAAACCAAATTTTAAATAATATCGGGTGTCGAGCCGGAGGGTTGAGAACTACAGGAGTAACATTCGATGCAAATATGAACTTTTTATCGAACGGACGGTCAAAGAAAAAAAAGAACTCGTGCTCTGGGTGTTTCTTAACAATACGCGAGATCGTTTCGAAAGTATACCATCCAAAACCTTCCATTTTCTTTGGAAGCAGAAATCGTGTATTTACCGCTATTCTCATATCTTTTTGGTGGGTCTAAAAGTAAGTAAATTCAAATACTTTTGTTGAATCAAAAAACCAAAAGTGGTGCTCAAACGTTTATGAAAGAAAAAAACTATGTTCAAGATAATCAGTGTTTTACTATTCGTTTCAATTTTTTTAGCATGCAATGCCTCTACAGATGTTGATGTAGATCAAAAGCATGTAAGTGATAATGAAAAGATTGAGACCAATGCTGTAGCGTATTTTGCAAGTGGTTGTTTTTGGTGCGTTGAAGCGATTTTTGAGTCTGTTGAAGGAGTTAGTGATGTTATATCAGGTTACTCAGGAGGAAAGAAATCGACCGCAAATTATAACGATGTGAGTGCTGGTAGAACAGATCATGCAGAATCAGTTGCTGTTCATTATGACTCAACGAAAGTGGACTATCCAACTCTATTGAAAGTGTTCTTTGGTTCTCACGATCCTACAACTTTGAATCAACAGGGTCCAGATAGAGGGCGTCAATATAGGAGTGCAATATTCTACAGAAATGAAAAGGAAAAGGAGTTAGCAGAAAATTACATTGACGAGCTTTTAAGCAAACAAGTATTTCCAAAGATCACAACAGAGGTAGTTCAATTTGAAGCGTTTTACAAAGCAGAAGACTACCACCAAAATTATGAGGAAAGAAATCCAAACAACTCATACGTTCGAGCAGTGTCTATCCCAAGGTTAAATAAATTCAAAAGAAAATATCCTGAATTGTTGAAAGAAGGACATTAGGTGGATTTTATTTGACCCGTCTAACACCCCCGTAATGAGAGTCTTAAAGCCTAGGTTAATGGGGTGTTATGGCAATGTGATGAATTTTTGTTCAAAACCAAATAAAAAACATTGACCTTTGTAAAAGATTATATACCTTTGCCCCGAATTTTGAACGGAACTATTCTTTTATAAAGTGAGAATAATGTTGAATACAACGCTTAAGGCATTCATTTGGAGTTTAGTACTTTTAGTATCAGCTCCTGTTTTTTCAAGTAGCAACGAAGAAGGCGAAAAAGTTGATGTGAATGAGATGATCATGCACCACATCAAGGATGCGCACGAGTGGCACATTCTCACGCTGGAAGGTGAAGATGGACATGAAAAGCACATCTCAGTTCCGTTGCCGATCATTTTGATCGACGGTGGTTTGAAGGTCTTCCTATCTTCTGAACTTTATCACGGAGAACACATTGAATTCACAAATGAAAAAGGTGAGCATGAGCATTATGTTGCCAATGAGGAGTTGGGTTACGCAATCTATCACGAAAAGATCTACAAGTTAAATGAAGCTGGACTTCTTGATTTTCATGATGGACATCCAACAAACGCTAAGCCGCTTGATTTTTCGATCACAAAGAATGTATTCGCATTGATTTTTTCAGCGATCCTTCTATTTGTTATTTTGAAGGCTGCAGTTAACACATATAAGAAAGACGGTCTAGCTCCGCCAAAAGGATTAGCAAAGTACATTGAGCCATTCGTGGTGTATATCCGTGACGACATTGCTATTGCGAATATTGGAGAATCAAAATACAAAAGGTTCATGCCTTTCCTATTGACAGTATTCTTTTTTATTTGGATCAATAACTTACTAGGATTGATTCCGGTATTCCCGGGAGGAGCGAACTTAACGGGTAATATTAGCTTTACGTTAGTTCTAGCATCATTTACTTTAATTCTAACAGTTGTATCAGGGAATAAGCACTATTGGCAACATATTTTTGCAACGCCAGGTGTTCCAAAGGCGCTTTTGCCGATTATGATCCCTGTTGAATTTATTGGAATATTTACAAAGCCTTTTGCATTGATGATTCGTTTGTTTGCGAATATCACTGCGGGTCACATTATAATCTTGTCTTTAGTTGGAATCATATTTACATTCCAAAGTGCTGCATGGGGATTCCTTTCAGTACCAATGGCATTATTTATAAATGTGTTAGAGTTGTTAGTTGCCTTTTTACAGGCGTTTATTTTTACGATGTTGTCAGCGTTGTTCATTGGAGCGGCGGTGTCGGAACATCATTAATTTTGTAATCTTAATAAAAACAAATAGTTATGACTGGATTAGCTGCTGTAGGAGCTGGAATCGCTGTACTAGGTGCAGGATTAGGAATTGGACGAATCGGTGGATCTGCAATGGATGCAATCGCTCGCCAACCAGAAGCTACGTCTAAGATTCAAACAGCAATGATTATCGCTGCCGCACTTATTGAGGGTGTTGCATTATTCGGTGTTGTTGTAGGTTTGCTTCAAGGATAAGAACAAGATTAATCTCCGCATAACGGTTGGTTGTGCGGAGGTTTTTTAAGATTTGAAACAAAGATTAAATAAATAAAAGATGGATTTAATTACTCCAGACATAGGGTTGATTTTTTGGACAGGATTAGTTTTCCTATTGTTGATGTTTGTATTGACAAAGTTCATTTGGAAACCATTGATGGGTGCTGTAAAGAATCGTGAAGAAAACATTCAGGAAGCACTTGACATGGCGAAGAAGACGAAAGCAGAAATGCAGGAACTTCAAACCAAAAATGAAAATCTTTTGAAAGAAGCTCGTGTTGAACGTGATCAAATGATCAAAGAAGCGAAAGAGACGAGTAACAGAATGATCGAAGAAGCAAAAGGAAAAGCAAAATCAGAAGCTGATAAAGTTTTGGAAAGTGCTAGAGCTTCGATCGAGTCTGAAAAGAATGCTGCGTTGACTGAATTGAAAGCACAGGTAGCAACAGTTGCTCTTGAGATCGCTGAGAAAGTGATCCGTGAGGAGTTATCTTCAGACGCTAAACAAAAAGAATTAGCTTCGAAATTAGCTGATGATATCAGTTTAAACTAGAACGATGAAAGGATTTAAAGTAGCAGGTCGATACGCGCAGTCATTGCTTGAGCTCTCTGAGGAGAAGAAAGCAATTGATGCAGTTCTTGCAGATATGAATGCACTTATCGATGTAGCAAACGAGAATCGTGATTTTACAGCTTTTTTGAATAACCCGATCATTAAGTCGGATAAGAAAAGTGCTGTATTGGATAAGGTATTTCCTTCTTTCCAGGAGTTAACAAAAAAGTTTGTTCACCTCCTTACAAAGAATCGTCGTGAAATGCTTCTTCCATTGATCGCTGAAGAATATATTGCAAAAGTGAAGGCTGTTCGTGGAATTGTTCCCGTAACATTAACATCTGCTCATAAGTTGGATGATAAGGTAAAGCAGTCTATCCTTGATAAATTGAACAAAGCCGTAAAAGGTGAGATCGAATTAAACGAGAAGATCGATGAAGATCTGATCGGGGGGTTCGTAGTAAGAATGGGTGACACGCGAATAGATGCGAGTGTGGCTCACCAATTAAATGAATTGAAACAACGTTTAACAAGATAATTTAGCGGATTAGTCGCTAATAAAAGTTTGTAAAAATGGCAGATATAAAACCAGCAGAAGTTTCTGCAATCTTAAGAGAAGAGCTTTCAGGATTTAAATCGGAAGCTGAACTTCAAGAGGTCGGTACCGTTCTCCAAATAGGTGATGGTATTGCTCGTATTTATGGACTTGGAGGAGTTCAGTATGGTGAATTGATCGAGTTCGAAGGCGGACTTCGTGGTATTGCATTGAACCTTGAAGAGGATAATGTAGGTGCTGTACTATTAGGTAGCTCTTCTGAAGTAAAAGAAGGTGATACTGTAAAGCGTCTTGGAATCATCGCCTCTGTAAAAGTAGGTGAAGGAATCGTAGGACGTGTTGTTGATACACTGGGTAACCCGATCGACGGTAAAGGAAAGATCGAAGGAGAGCTTTTCGAAATGCCGATCGAGCGTAAAGCTCCAGGTGTTATTTACCGTGAGCCTGTAACGGAACCACTTCAAACTGGGATCAAGTCTGTAGATGCCATGATTCCAATCGGTAGAGGTCAGCGTGAGTTGATCATTGGAGACCGTCAAACAGGTAAAACAACAGTTGCAATTGATGCGATCATTAACCAAAAAGAGTTTTACGATCGTGGAGAGCCTGTTCACTGTATTTATGTTGCAGTAGGACAAAAAGGATCTACAGTAGCAGGTATTGTAAAGAAATTAGAAGAAGCTGGTGCAATGGCTTATACGACTATCGTAGCAGCGAATGCATCAGATCCTGCACCAATGCAGTATTTCGCTCCAATGACGGGTGCTGCTATCGGTGAATATTTTAGAGATACAGGTCGACCAGGATTGATCGTATTTGATGATTTATCTAAGCAAGCTGTTGCATACCGTGAGGTATCGTTATTGCTTCGTCGTCCTCCGGGTCGTGAGGCATACCCAGGAGATGTATTCTACCTTCACTCGCGTTTATTAGAGCGTGCTGCGAAAGTGATCAATGATGATGATATTGCTGCACAAATGAACGACCTTCCTGAATCATTGAAAGGAAAAGTGAAAGGTGGTGGTTCTTTAACTGCACTTCCAATTATTGAAACTCA
>DCYS01000036.1:0-1358 GCA_002331485.1 Flavobacteriales bacterium UBA2104 | reverse complement strand
CTTCCAATTATTGAAACTCAAGCAGGTGACGTTTCTGCATATATTCCAACAAACGTAATTTCGATTACGGATGGACAGATCTTCTTGGAGTCAGACCTATTTAACTCAGGTATTCGTCCAGCGATTAACGTTGGTATTTCGGTATCTCGTGTTGGTGGTTCTGCTCAGATCAAATCAATGAAGAAGGTTGCCGGTACCTTGAAATTGGATCAGGCACAGTATCGTGAACTTGAAGCATTCGCTAAGTTCGGATCAGATCTTGATGCTGCAACGAAAAGTGTACTTGATAAAGGTGCAAGAAACGTTGAGATCCTTAAACAGAACGAAGGTGATCCTTACACTGTAGAACGTCAGATCGCTATTATCTATGTAGGTACGAAAGGATTGATCCAAAATGTACCTGTAGAGAAAGTTAAGGCATTCGAAGAAGAATATTTGAATTATCTTGATGCAAAGCACAAAGATATCATGGATACGCTTAAGTCTGGGAAATTAACAGAAGAAGCAACTGATACTTTAGCAAAAGTTGCAAAAGAGATTGCTGCAAAATATTAATCGCCATAAAGGCATGTGCTAATTGTAAATAACAAATGGCAAACTTAAAAGAAATAAAAAACCGTATCACGTCGATCTCTTCAACGATGCAGATCACACAAGCCATGAAAATGGTTTCTGCTGCTAAATTGAAAAGAGCTCAGGACGCGATCACACAGCTTAGACCATACGCTCAGAAGCTACAAGAGATTTTGAGCAACGTGAGTGGTACTTTGGATCTATCTGAGAACCGCTTTGCTGAAGAAAGAGAGGTGAAAAACATTTTGATCATCGGGATTTCTTCAAACAGAGGTTTGTGTGGAGGGTTTAATAATAACATCACGAAGCGAATTAATGCTTTACTTGCTGATGAATACAAGGGATTGAATGTTGATATCCTTACGGCAGGTAAGAAAGTTAACGACGCATTTAAAAATGGAGACCTTCTAGTACGTCCTGAAGAATTGGGATCACCAGAAGATCTTTTCAATGATCTTACTTTCGAAAGAGTAGCTGACCATGCTCAATATGCAATTGATAGTTTCCTTGAAGGAAAGTATGATAAGGTTGTGATCATCTATAACGAGTTCAAGAACGCAGCGGTTCAGATCGTTCGAACAGAGCAATTGTTGCCGATCGTTCCAACTCAGGATGAAGGAAGCAATAATTCTGGAGATTATATTTTCGAACCATCTAAATTAGAGATCGTTCGAGATATTATCCCAAAAACGTTGAAGCTACAGCTTTTCAAAGCGGTTCTTGATTCACACGCTTCTGAACATGGAGCGAGAATGACTGCAATGCATAAAGCAACAGATAATGCA
>DCYS01000037.1 GCA_002331485.1 Flavobacteriales bacterium UBA2104 | reverse complement strand
GAATTGTGAATTGGTCAATTATGAGTTAATTAATTAGGAATTATTGAATTAGGAATTTGTTAATTATGTTTGCCAAATCCTTAAAGTAGTTCACACTCTGTGATCTCAATTACAATTAATTTCTCAATGATCTCTGTGTAATCTTTACGTAACTCATGCTCTGTGTACTGAACTTACCAAAGAAGCTCAGAGCGCTCTGTGAAAATTTTAAAGATCTTGAATGATGTCGACTATACGTTGGGCAGTCTTACCATCCCATAGATGCGGAATCCTTCCCGTTTTCCAATTTCCAGAGAATAATTTTTCCATGGCTGGTTTAATGGCTTTTGGATCTGTTCCAATCAGTTCGTTGGTCCCTTCTGTAATCGTTTCTGGACGTTCGGTATTGTCACGAAGGGTCATGCATGGAATTCCCATTACCGTTGTTTCTTCTGTGATTCCACCTGAATCCGTTACAACGGCTTTTGATCGTTCTACCAAATAATTGAACTCCAGGTAGGAGAGGGGCTCGATCATATGAAGTCGTTCGTGCTGGATTCCAAGGCTCTTGAGGATCTTTGCCGTGCGTGGATGTACAGGAAAAACGAGTGGCAATTCTTGCGAGTGTGCAATGATCTTATCCATGAGTTCTTTGAGCTTTTCTTCTTCATCCACATTGGCAGGACGGTGTAAGGTCATGACGATGTAGTTTCCTTTTTCAAGACCAATCTTCTCCCACACCTCAGGTTGTTGAAATCGAGGCCGCTGTTTTAACAACGTATCGATCATCGTATTCCCAACGTAATGAATTTTCTTGTCATCCACTCCGCTTTTACGTAGGTTTTCATTTGCCAATTCAGAGGTCGTAAAGAAATAATTCGTAATCGCATCGGTAACCAGGCGATTGATCTCTTCAGGCATGGTCCAGTCGTGAGAACGAATTCCCCCTTCGACATGAGCAACGGGAATGTGCAGTTTTTGAGCGGTGATCGCACAAGCCATGGTAGAAGTTACGTCGCCCACCACAAGAACAAGATCTGTAGGATTTTCCATCAGTTCTTTTTCAAATCGCACCATGATACTGGCTGTTTGTTCCGCTTGCGTACCACTCCCACTTTCCAAATTGTTGTGAGGCTCGGGAATCTCAAGTTGTTCAAAGAAATCACCTGACATTTTCTTATCGTAGTGCTGACCCGTATGGATCAATCGATAATCAAGCTCGACTCCTTCTTCTTGAGCTTTATGGATTGCATGGATGATGGGTGCAATCTTCATGAAGTTAGGGCGGGCGCCTGCGATTAAGGTAATCTTTTTCATTGTTTTATTTGTTTATACATTCTTTAACAGAACTAAGCATTTCTGCAGCTATTTTTTTACGATCAAAATCTTTTGCCAGATGCTGACAACCTTCTTGATAAGTATGATAATTATCTTGATCAACGATCTTTAAAGCACTTTTTATAAAGTCTCTTTTGTTTTCGGGTTCAAAAGTTACTCCAGCACTGTAATTTTTAATTATGCCTTCGGTTTCACCCTGGAGTCCCAATAAAATGGGTTTGTGCATCGCTGCGGCTTCAAATATTTTGGAAGGAATTACAGTTTTGAACGTATCACTTTTTCGTAAATTGACTAGAGCTACATCCATAATCGATAAATACCGGGGAACTTCCTCTTTGGTAACAGATGAAACAAATGTAGTGTTGGTTAATCGTAGTTTTTCGTTTAACTTCAGTAATTTCTTTCGTTCAGCACCATCTCCTATGAAGAGAAAATGAAATTCAGGATGTGTTTTCTCAAACTCACCAATACTGTTTAAAATAAAATCCAGACCATGAGCCATCCCATGTGTACCTATATAGGCGAATATAGTTTTATCATTCAAGTTGAGCTTATCCGCGAGTTCCTTATCTTTGTCGCGTGGATTAAACTTTTCAAGGTTGACTCCGTTTTTGTGGACTTTTATTTTATTTTCGGTAATCCCTTTCTCAATAATCTTCTTCTTGAAGGCGTCTGTCACTACAACAATTTGATTCGAACTTTTGTATAACCGCTTTTCCAACCATTCGAAAAACTGAATGGCTTTGCCTTTTTTCATGGCGCCAACAGCAACAATGGATTCAGGCCATAAGTCGCGCACCTCCATGATCCATGGTGCACGTATAAAAAAATGTAACCAACGTCCTGATAAAGCTGTGAAAAATTGTGGAGAAGTCGCGATGATCACATCTGTTTTGATGAATAGTCCAGCAAAAAAAGAGGTGATTGAATAGCTTATATAGTCCAGAATACGTTTGACGAAGCCTTCATTTTTAGTAATATACGACCAAACGCGTATCACACGTATTCCATCGATTACCTCTTCCTGTTTCCATTTGTTCTTATATCCTTCATAAACTTTTCCTTTGGGGAAATTTGGAACACACGTGATCACGGTAACTTCAACCCCTTCTTTTACCCATTCGCGACAGTGCTCATACGTTCGATTCGCTGGCGCATTCACTTCTGGTGGGAAATTATCCGTTAAAAAAAGAATCTTCATTTAAATATTACCATTAATTGGAGTGAAACTGATGTTAACTTGTTCTTGAAAGTAATATTTGATTTTTTGCGCTGGTACGAGTGAGTTATATCCTTTAGCCATTTGATAATCTTCAATCTCTATTTGACTGCAACCATCAATGTTGAGGACTAATTCGTCATTCAAATTTATTCGATTTCCATTTTTTGATATATTAATATCAGGATGGAAATGTATGTGACCGACCCTATTCAGAGTAGTTTTTCCCGAGACAACATCAACAATAGAAATTTGACTGATATTTTTTTTAAAAATACGCGTGTGTTTAGCTTTTAAATTTCGATAACCGTTATGAGAAGCTTTTATAAGATCATCTGTTTCTTTTTCAATAACAACCTTAGCCCGTCTTCCTACGCGGAAACCACTCCATACTTCAGAAGAATTTTGGTTGTCAATCGTTACTGTATTGTGAGAGGACGTAGATCTTTCAATGTGCCTCCGATCATTCTTTTCATAGGTTGAAATCCCGGTATCAACTACCATTGGTTTTGATTTATAGTTTAGAATGAATTGCAGGCTATCTGCGTGTGCGTGTCCTGGTTGATAACTTGGCGAGATTTGACCTATATCAATTATGCATTCAAAACCGTTAAAGTTCCATTTACGATACCCGGAATCTTTTAATGTTTTCTTTGTTGAGGTGATTCCTAATCGATCGGCGTAAGTTGATAAAGCCTCGTAATCAGGCGCAATCTGAGGTGCCGAATCATTTAGCATAGGCATTGTTCCATCTCTGAATGTGATCTGTTCCAACCAACCTAGCATTGAACTCGCCACATCTTTGAGTTCATTTTCTAATTGATTATTTTTCCAGTTGTTATTTGAAACGAGGTTATAACTATCTAGAATACGGTGAAGAATTATATGATGGTACATTGGAGCTAATTCGTAATGCGCTCCATCATCAAGTATTTGTTCTTTTAATTGAGAGTTGATTATTTTATGTGCTTTTGAATATAGCTTTTCATCTCTAAAATAAAAAGATGCGAAAAGTAACCCAAATCCATTTTCAAAAAGATGATTGGCAAGAATATGATATTCGATTTGATCATATAATCGATAAACATCTTGATATAGTTGATTCTTAATTTCTACCCGATGAATTCTATGTTTACTTAAAAATTTCACCCAATTGATTGTCCTAAGTGAAATAGGGTAGGGTTCGTATGCATCTTTCAATGATTGACTTTGAGCACAAAAATCGTGTAGAAGTTTTAACCCTTTTTCTCTCGAAATCTTTTCTTGCTGTAAGTAATCAAAATAATTTAAGTTGTAGGTCCAAAGTTTACCATATCCATTATAATTCCAATCAATGTGATTAGAACTATCAATGATTTGTGAACTTTTCAAATTGAGAAATGAAAACTCTTCATCACTTAATGAGTTATTGCTATTAATATCAGGGGCAAACGCTATGTGTGAGGTATCTATGTTTTCTTTGAGATTAAAGTAGTCTCTTTTTCGTTGAAAGTATCGATACTTTACTTGATACCAAACCTGCTTTATTTTCAGGTGAATTAATGTTTGAAAGATCTTATTAAATTCCAAAAGCTCGATTTCAATTAGTTCTTGAAAAGGTTCGTGTAAAACAGCTCTGCTTTCGTTCTGGACAAGTTTTCTTTGAAGAAATTATAGCAATTATTGGATAAATTCGGGTTCTTAGAGAGAACCATGGACATAGTCTCGTAGAGACTGACAGAATTTTCAGGTTCTATAAAAAAGCCATTCTTTTTAGGTGAAATCAATCGATTCAATGCACCTGTTTTTGTAGAGATAATTGGAGTGCCAGACTTCATTGCCTCTATGAATACATATGGAAAGCCTTCTGCATAGCTTGGTAGAACGACCCATTTAGCCTTTGCATAGTAATCCATTATTTCCTTTTTATCGATATAGCCAAGCAGTTCAATGTTTTCAGTTAGATCACTTTTAGATATTTTTCGTTTCAGGTCGTCAACAAATGAATCAGGTCCTTTTCCGATAATATATAGCTTCCAGTTGTGGTAATTATTTTTCTTGAGCTCGGAGCATGCCTCAATTAACTCAGGTATTCCTTTTTCTTTAACAAGTCTTCCTACGAAAAGGAAGTCAAATTGATTAGTCCTATTTTTTTTTAATATATCATCATCATTAGAATAATTGTTGTAAATCTGAGTTGAATGTCTATTTCCCCAGGTTGTTTCAAAACTCTTTTTTTGTTCTTCTGATAGAAAGTAAAAAGTACTTGCCGACCTCAGTATCTGATTCACTATGGGTTTGAATAATAATATCTTCTTGAAAGATGAGTTAAACCTTCCTCCATGAAAAAATACATAAATAGACTTTTGTTTTTTATCTGGAATAAAAATAATCGATAGGAGTAACTTGAGGAATGATCCTAAATAAATACTATGATTCAACATGATGTAATCATACTGATTTTTTTTATTTAATTTTCTTAAGTTTCTCAAAGAAAAGAAGATTTTGGAAAGACTACTTTTTCTACCCTTGTTAGAGGTATTGATTGATCCTAAATCATAAAAGTCAGCTTGTTCAAAAGCATTGTAGCTTTCTAGGTTTTTTAAATGAGTAGCAACACCTCCTTGCTGGTTTGAGGACGGACCAATTATCAGAACTCTTCCTTCTAAATTGATTTGAGAATTTGTTTTCAGCATTTATACGTAATCAGACTTATATATTCCTGTTTTTACAACTTTTCCAGGAACTCCGACGACGAGAGAGTTATCAGGAATGTCTTTAATGACAACTGCATTAGCGCCAATAACAACGTTATTTCCGATTTTCACGGGCCCTATTATTTTAGCTCCAGCACCAATATATATCGAATTTCCAAGAATAGGAACCTGTTCAATCTTGGACGTACCACCTAGAGTCACATTTTGATCAATATGACAATCATCTCCAATTACCACACGGTTGTGAATTACAATTCCAAGCCCTCCATAACCTAAAACTAAATTTCTACCATATTTTACACTTGATGGAAACCAAACACTAAACATTAACCTGTTGAGGTAGTTAAAAAACGTAGGTAAGAATGGAATTTTTTTCGTGTAGAAAAAGCGACCACATTTTTGTATTAAGATTACAAGTCTATACATTCTTCGATAATGCTATTTAAATTTGCTCCTACGTATTGAGGATTTTTAATATCCTTGCGTCTTAGCTTTAGGCTGTTCTTCATTGCACTGCTAAGTGAATGAATATCGTTCACTTCCGCAATGTAACCGTTTACTCCATTCATTATAAGTTGTTCAACTATTCCACAACATTTTGTTGAAATAATTGGAGTGTTCATGCAGTAGTTTTCAAGCAGTGCGTTTGGGAATCCTTCGTGAATAGATGATAGAACGAAAGCTTCACACTCTAAGTAGTGTTGTGCAGGGTTATCGATATGACCTGCCAGAGTCACAACACTCGATAAGTTCAAAGAGGAAATGAGGTGTTCTAAATTCTGTTTTTCTCCTTTGTCAGATCCTAAGATTGTAAGATGAATATCATTGTTCGTTGAATAAATTGAAGAAAAAGCATTAATCAAAGTATCAAAACCTTTCACGGAATGTAGCCTACCCGAAGCCAGAAAGTTGAATTTACCAGAGGGCAATAGCCTTCCTTTTGTGTTTGGTTGAATATTGATAATATCTGGATCTACTGGATTGTGAATCACACGACATTTTTCATTTCGAACACGATAAACCTGTTCGATTTCTCTTTTCATTTCTTTTGTTTGTGCAATGACAATATCTGCCTTTCGAAAGCCATACCCAAACATAGCTCTATGTGTTTTACTGTATGCGTTGTATTCTTTTTCGGCTTTCGGACTACCCTGAACCCTTGCAATATGAACGAACTTTTTTCTTTCTTTACCAATGATAGAAATAAGAAATGCTAATCTGGAATGTGATGTGAAAACAATATTTGGATTTGTTTCTCTCAGTTGTTTCTTTAAAGCTTTGAATGATTTGGAAGTGGATCTTGTATTCAGATTAATCAGTTCTATTCCTTCAGGAACCGAAGACTCAAGTTCAGGTGTCTTTTCAAGAAGTATCAAGGTGAGGTCGTATAACTTATCTTTTAAGTACTTAATAAAATTGAGTGTGACCCTTTCAGCTCCACCTCCATTTAGGTTTGGAAGGATAAAAACAATTTTGGGAAGACTCATGAGACTTTACTTTTAAATTGAGCAAAAATCGATGGAGTTATACATGAAAATGCCAATATGGCCCATGCAATCTTTGAGTTTAAGGCATGACCACTCAAAATCATCCCCATAACGGGGATTATAAGCAAAAGTTGAAGAAGATCCTTGTATTGAAAATAATTTGAAATTACATTTTTTGAAATTTGATACAAGAAATATAGGTATATCACTAAGCCTATTATTCCTGTAAAAGCAAGCATTTCTAGAATAACATTGTGAATACCATTATATGCACCAAAACTTTCCGTTGAATATTTGTAAAAGCCAGTTCGACCACCTCCGAAGATTATGTTGTTTTCGATGTATTGAAGGGTTACCGTCCAAATGCGGTCCCTTCCCGCTAAATCACCCTCTTCAACGGTTTTGGTTAATCTGTCAATAATAATTCCCGACTTCATGGTAACATTAATCCCTTTGTAGAGAATAAATCCTAATCCAACATAGAGAATTGCTTTTTTGTACCATTTATCGGTTCTTATCAGTGCAGCACTAATTAATAGAGCGAGCCCAAGTGAAAGAACTGATACCCTGGAACCGGTATCCAGTAAAAAAGTAAATGAAAATGGAACAGAAAGGAGTAAGAGACCTTTTATCCATAGTTTTATTCGATACTGGTAACATGCATAAAGAATGATAATCAAAGAAATGGCCAATCTCAAACCTACATTATTTTGATTATCATCAAAAATGGTTACACGATTGAATTCATAATGAATTCCAATCTTTAAGTAGTAAAGAATTGTGAGCACAATAGAACCTACAGCATAACTTAATAGTCCTTTTAAAAAAATGCCAGGATCTTTTTTCTCATGATTGATAAGTATAATAAACACCAGTATGTTCAATAGTATAGTTAAATCAAACACCTGACCAATAGTAGTATAATGGGTAATGTTAATGTAAGAGATGACAAATAAATATGTAAACCAAATCAACCAGGGAAGAACAAACTTTTTAATACTCTTAACGTATAGAAGAGAGTCCAACTGCGTTATAACTGAAGTGATATATAAAAGTCCAGCCAACCTTGAAGTAGAGCCAAGTCCCATTAAGTTTAGCATTTCAAAGTTCATGCTAAAAAAGTATAGCATTAGTGTTATTCGCTGTATTTTTACAAGACTTATCATTTAGCTATAACTGAATTCCACGAAGTGCAATATCTTTTATAATATCATGTTGAGAACGATCAAATGCACTAAAGGAATTCTTATTTCGATTTACTATTTGATTTTTTTTGAGAAAATCAATTGTACCCTGATTCATAGTAAGACCTGTAAAATCGTATATTCTTTCTATTTCTTCTTTAGGGGCCGAAATAAAATTTTCGTATCGAACGCTCAAAACCTGGTCCTGAATAGAACATTGCTCTATTTCTTTTCTATGGTACTCATGTACTTTATAATACTGTAAAGCGGCTATAAGGTGAGGTTTATTCTTATTCTCCTTAACAAATCTTTTTTCATCTTGAGAATACACATCATTCCCTTCCCACCATAAATCGTGTTTTCGATCCTGATAAAAATGAACATTTAGTAGTGAATTGATATTTGGTAAAGGGTCTCTAACTATATTTATAAAACAAGCTTTAGGAAACAATTGGTGAAGATAGGCTAACCTTGAGGGTCCCGTTGTTTTGAAACCAAGTCTACTTTTTCCCTGATACTTTATAAGGCGATTGAACTCTTTTTGCATCCTTTCAACTTCCTTATCATCTAGTATAATGTCATTTAAAAATAGTTTACCGAAATTCACCCCAGTAACGTTGTTCAAATAGGCATAAGCCTCTGCATTCTTGAAGATGTATTTATTGAACATTGATGTCTTGTTGAGTTGTTTTTTTTGACCTGTTAACTTGTAGAATCGGTTTTCAAAAAAATACCTTAATAATCCTACAGAAGGAGTCGAGGGGAATATTGCATTATAATTTGATATAACACCTAATGAAGGATGGTTTAGGACAATGTCGGAAATAATGCTTGTTCCTGATCGACCAAAGCCAATGAGTATAACAGGGCTGCTTTCAATGCTATTCACTTAATAATAAATTTATGCTCATCTTGTGCAAGAAGGAATGCTCTTTTTTCTGAAGGATTCATTTTCTTACACTTTAAGTCAAATTTGAGCATCTTGTTTTCGAAGTTTTCAATCGTATCTATAACCTTCCCAGGATTACCGGCAAGTACAGAATTTTTTGGAACACTTTTAGTTACAACCGTTCCTGCTGCAATAACAGAGTTTTCACCAATTGTTACCCCGGGTAGAATAAGAACATTGTTACCTACATAGACGTTGTCCATTATTTTAACTTTACCAAAGAAATCGATGTTGGGATATTTCTCTCTCAGAACCCATCCTGCTCCGTGCGTAAATATTTTTGTTCCTGCTGTTAACTGAACATGATTTCCTATTTCTATAAGATAGGGTTCAGAGCCGAATGATACATTTTGAATATCACATCTCTCTCCGATTTTCACACCAACTTTTCTTGCCCTTTTTTCAGGACTCCAAATAACTTTTCTTACTAGTAGCTTAATTTTTTTAATCATAATCTAATCTATTTGGACCTGGCGTGATAAACTTTAATACTTCTAAGAATCAACTTCGCATCTCGCATAATACGGCGCTTACTAAAAATAGTCGAGTAATAAAAATTGGTATAGTTTAAGATTACGCCTTTAATGTTTAAGTATTTATCGAAGAAACTCCTTGCTTCATCTCGGTATTGATTATGAGTATTGGAATTGTTTATTAACTGAATGATCTCATGTAAATTGTTGTCAATCAATTTTGAAGAGAAAACATTTCGTTCTGAGAAATTAGTTTTTAAGGCTGTTTCAAAACCTTTTGTATTTAGCAAAACTGGAAGCTTAGACGTAGAACTAATAGCTAGAATAGGAAGCCCCAGAGATGCAGCCTCCATAAGTCCTCTGCCAGTTCCTATCACAGCATCTGCAAGATATAGTAACTTTGAAGCCTCGGAGGTATATTCAGGGTTTGTAATAAAACTAACTTGACCTGACTGAACGTAAGGATGCATTAGGATTCTTTGATACAGTTCTTGATCCTCAATATTGCCAATGAGAAAGAGATGCACTGGCCGATTTGTATCAGAATTATTTAATTCCTCTAATAATCTAAATGAATCCTGAATGCTTTTTTCGTAATACTTGGTAATTCGACAAATACGAACCAAGTTAAACGATTGTTCTCTTTCGGGAATAGGCTTTTCTTTTTTATCCATTTCTAATGGAACAACACGGTTAGGAATAACTTTTATATTCGAACTTGAAAATTTTTTTTGTTGTTTGAACCATTCATAGTTCTCTTCACTAAAAAGAATGAGGTTTGGAACGAACGGAAATCGAACTGGATTTTGTCCCCCACATTTGTTCACTACAATTTTAGTTTTTCTTGATGAGAGAAAAAGACGGACTACATTATATGTTTTTTTATCGAAGCAATGAACAATGTCTGGTGATGAATCTTTTATAATCCCCTTCAATTTTCGTCTTAAATGAAGTAGATTGGTTCCATTGTAGTATATTCTTCCTTTGAAGAAAGGGTTTCGTTGTAAGATTTGAGTCTCAGCTGGACCTATAGAATAAATAGAGATATCATGCTTCTCAGCAAGAGCTCTAGATATATGGTTTAGGCTATGGTTGTGTCCTCCATGCCCTCGACCATGCGCAGATATAAAAAATAGTATTTTCAAAGTATACGTTGTTCTACTTCTAAGTTGATATTGAACTCTTTCATCACCTTTTGTTTAACGAAATCTATCAATGAAATAATATCTTGACCAGTTGCATTCCCTATGTTAACGATAAAGCCGCTGTGCTTCTTGGATATTTGCGCGCCACCTATTTGATATCCTTTTAATCCTAACTCTTCTATCATTGGTCCAACAAATTTTCCTGGAGGTCGTTTAAAAACACTGCCGCAGTTTGGAAACTCACGTGGTTGTTTCGACCATCTGCGTGCCTTAGAGTCTTTCATGCGTTTCAGAATGTCTTTTTTATTGTCAGGGATTAATTCAAAAGAAGCAGCAAGAACGACCTTTTTAGTGCTGTTTTGGAATATACTGTTTCTATATTGAAACTCAGCTTTTTCTTTACAGATTTCTTTTATTTTTAGATCCTCTAAATCTAAGTATCGAACCTTCGTAATTACTTTGCTGGTTTCGCCCTCTTTAGTACCCGCATTCATTACTACAGCTCCTCCAAGTGAACTAGGAATGTCGTAAAAAAATTCAAGTCCAGACAACCCATTTTCTTGCGCAAATACACTTACGTTCTTCATAAAAGCACCGGCTTCTACATCGATCGTATTATCTGTTTGAAGACTTATTTTATCAAAACAATTGTTGAGAATAAGAAAATCTCTGTCGTAATGTTGTTGAGTTAAAATTATATTATGACCGCTTCCAATCAATTGAAGTTTTGGATTTCGCTTATATAGATCAATGATTTGTTCTTCACTTTGGGGGAAGTATGCTGTTCGACAAGTAGAGGATACTTTGTGGCCATTATATTCTTTTAGGTTGAAATTGTGAAAGCTATTCATTTTGATTTTGTGAGTATTTTAAACAATTGTTTAAAAAGTATTAAATCATTTTTCTTATACATTATAATTTCTCTTAAGGGCATTTTTACTGCATAAGAGTACAAAAACAAAAATATAATTGCAGCCACAGAATAACTTATAGTTGAAGCTATAGCCGACCCATCAGCACCGTAAAGGGGAATGTAATAGTAGTTTAAAACAATGTTAAGAATTAAGGCAGGAACCATAGCTATGATCGATATCCATGGTTTCCCTTTTCCTGCTAAATCCATATTCATTACTTTGTAAATAGTTAGGAGAACCACACCTGGTAATAAATAATTCAATACGGAAACACTCTCTGAGAATTCAATACCAAACATGCCAATAATGATGTAATCAGACAATATCCAAAGAATCACTGAGCCGATCGTTATGAAAACAAACGAAAATCTTAATAAGATTGCAACTTTTACGGAGAATTCTCTACCATTTTTCGAGATTGCACTTCTAGCAAAAACTATGGTGCTCAGTAACATTGGGATCTGCCAAAGAAACTGAGTGATGTTTGCGCCTTTACTGTAAATACCTAACTCATACATACTACTCATTTTTTGCAACATAATAATGTCAAATTTGTAATTAAGATTAATAATGAGCAAAGCAAAAGCGTATATAAGTCCTAGGCTCATTAGTTTGCTGATGATTTTTACATTAATTTTTAATTTAAGATAGTACAAAAGATTATCACGACTCATTAAAAATATTGATACACCTAAAGGACCAATTATCAAAGCGAATAAATAACCTTCTAGACTTAAATCGAACATTAAGAGAAATATAGCAGTTGCACAAAAGATTGATACCGGAGGAACCCAATTGATACGATTAAATTCCTTAATTCTATTCTTACCTAAAAAGAAACCAGAGTTGTATGTGTTAAATAGTTTAAAAGGGATTGGGCTAATTGCCAGTACTAAAAGAAAAACATTATGTTTGACTGCAATAAAGTTAACCATTATCAACATACAAATGGTAATACCAAGTATTGTTGAGAACAACCAAATTTGTGTTATTGAGTTTTTTATTTCCTGGTCGTTATATTTTTTTTGTCCTACTAAGTAGGTAGTAGATTGTCTTATACCTAATGACCCAAAAGACATAAAAATATTTGGATAAACCAAAAGTGCAGCAATTAACCCATTCTTTTCTGGACCTAGAACTCTAGCCGTCATAATTGAAGTAGCCAATCCGAAAACAATTATTAAAACTTTAGATAATCCGACACTGATGCTATCATTTAAAAATTTCTTCATCCTTCCTTTTGATGATTAATGGATTCCCATAAGCTATTGAGTTTGGAGGAATGTCTTTATTAATAATACAATTAGCACCTATCACAGAGTTCTCTCCTATTTGTACATCTCCCAATATTATAGCTCCAGCATAAATTATACATCCTTCACCGATTATCGGATAACCCATTTCTTTTTTTCCTGTGCTACCCAAGGTGACATTTTGATAAATTGTAACATTTTTCTTAATTATTACTCCTGCTCCGACAACTATTCCTAATGGGTGAGCCAATTTTATACCATTACTTATTGAGCTTTTTAAATGTAAATCACAATTCAACTTATTTATTAGTTTGACTCTAAGTCTCGAGCTTATGATTCCAGAAAATGGAAGCTTTGATAAATAAAAATATTTTGCAACTCGATATGTTCTAAGAACCCTAAAACTGGCATTTAAGTAGTACGTGAATAAAGATCGTAAAATATTTTTTTTTCCTTCAGGTAAATCATAGACGAATGATTGAATTAAATTCATCTGAATATCATTTAGTTAAATCATCTAACTTGAGATCAAGAAATTCATAACCTCTATGAATCTGCCATGAATCTTCAATTTCTGTTTGCCCTTCAGCAGTCAAGCCAGCTAAAAGAAGGGCAATTCCTGCTCTTAAATCTAAAGCTTGAACCTTGTTTCCTTTTAACGGTGTTCCACCTTCAATTTTAAGCATACCCTGATCCACTGAAAAGGTTATGCCCATTTTAGCAAGTTCCTCGGCATATGCATATCTACCGGGAAATCGCAAGTCGATAATTCGGGATTCACCTTTAGACATTGCGCCGTATACAGCAAATAACGGTTGCATATCAGAATTTATGCCTGGGTATGGTCCTGTGCTAATATCAATTGGATAAGGTTCGCCACCTTTTACAATTAGTGAGTGTTGACCTCGATAAAATTGCATACCACTTTCTCTCAATTGTATTAACGGAAATTCAAGATGCTCAAAAGGAAAATCTAATATTTCAACCTCACCTTTCGTAATAACGGCTCCGATAGCCCAAGTCAAAGCTTCCATGTTATCAGGTATGACTGTATGACGGACTCCATTGAGTTTATCGACTCCTTCAATTTGAATGCATTTCTGCCCATAAACCTTGATTTTCGCCCCCATTTTATTGAGCATATGAATAAGATCTATAATTTCAGGACGTATGTGAGGGTTCCAAATTGTTGTTGTTCCTTTTGCCAAAGTAGCCGATAATATACCGTTTTCTGTAGCTCCAGTAGAGCGAATAGATAAATGAATATCAGCACCCTCTAATCCATTTTTAGCTTCTGTACAAAGATATCCATCTTCCTCCCATACCCGTGCACCGAGTTTTTCAAGAATCATGATATGGAGATCGTATTTTCGATCACCTAGTGGACAGCCTCCAGGTAGTGGTACTTTACCCTCTCCAAATCGAGTTGTTAGAGATCCTAGTATTAATAAAGAATTTCTTATAGAGCGTTCATCCCATAGTAGCTCTGGATTAATTTTATTCTCGACAATTTTTAAATAACCATTACGTTCTGTGCAGGTTTTACCCATTTGATTGAGCATCTTAATATGCACTTGCATGTCAAGTAGCCCATTTGGCGAATTGAATATCTCAACAGTTTCATCTGTTAAAACTGAAGCTGTCAATAATTTAAGAGCACAATTTTTTGCTCCACTTATTCGAACTTGTCCTTGTAATTTAGATTTTTTGACTATCATTTTATTCTAGTTAGGTTTTGCGACTTAAATTATCATAGTACCATTCACAAGCCTCAGCAAACCCCTCTGGAGCACTATATTTCGGTTCATAACCTAGTATCATTTGAGCTTTAACAATACTTGCCTGTGAATGTGGAATATCTCCTGGGCGTACTGGGCCAAATGTTGGTTTGATCTCTTCGATTTTTTCATCGTGCTTAGATAACTCTTTATTTAAGGCATTGAATAAGTCCACTAGGTTGGTGTTACCGCCGTAGGCTACGTTGAAGACTTCGTTTATTGAGTGATCAGTATTTTCGTGATCCGTGATCAGTGATCCGTGATCAGTTTGTTGAGTATTTGAGTGATTAGTCGATAGTGATCCGTGATCAGATTTCTTTTCGTTGAAGTATTTGTGATTATCCAGATCCTCGTTGTAATAGTCTTTTGCGTGTTGAAGAATATCTTCTGTTGGTGTAAGCATGGCTTTTTCGTTTGCCTGGATCACGTTTTCTATGTAAGTGAAATCACGTGAGTAGGACCCATCACCGTTTATCGTTGGTGATTCGTGTTGAATCAATTGTTTTACCCACAACGGAATTACCGCAGCATACGCCCCATCCGGTGTTTGCCGTTTACCGAAAACGTTAAAGTAACGGAGTCCGATGCATTCCATGTTGTATGTTTTTGCAAATACGTCCGCATACAATTCATTCACATATTTCGTAATCGCATAAGGGGAGAGGGGCTTACCAATTTCCTCTTCAATCTTTGGCAATTTTTTTGAATCTCCATAAGTGGATGAGCTTGCTGCATAAACGATACGTTTTACGCCTTGATCCCTCACCGCGACTAACATGTTTAAAAATCCATTGCTGTTAACTTCGTTGGTCGTAATTGGATCCTTAATGGAGCGTGGAACAGAACCCAAAGCTGCTTGATGGAGCACGTAATCTATTCCTTCACAGGCGCTTTGGCAAGTATCCAGGTCGCGAATATCACCTTCGATGAATTCAAAGTTGCTATTGGATTGATACGGTTCGATGTTGTGTTTAAATCCTGTTGCGAAGTTATCGAGGCAGCGGACATGGTATCCTTTTTCTAAAAAGTATTCACATAGATTGGACCCTATGAATCCGGCTCCTCCAGTTATTAGTATTTTCAATTCAGTGTTCAAAATTTAGGGTTTAGAGTTTTTTATTGGCAATATTTTTATTCAAAATTCCCTTTACATCGTAAACGATCGAACGTTCTTTTTTAAGGCTATCAAAATCAAGTGATTTGAATTCATCGTGTGCCACTGCAAGTACTATTGCATTATGTTTATGCTTTGGTAACTCATTTACGATAGAGAGTCCGTATTCATGTTCAACTTCTTCTTTGTTTGCCCAGGGATCAAAGATCGTAACATTTACACCATAGTCTTTTAAGCTATCGATCACATCTGTAACACGTGTGTTTCTCACATCTGGACAATTCTCTTTAAACGTTATACCGAGTACGAGTACATCTGCGCCTTTGATCTGCTGATCGTTATCGATCATGAGTTTTACGACTTCTTTAGCTACGTAATTCCCCATGCTGTCATTCATACGTCTTCCGGCAAGAATAATCTCTGGATGATATCCGACTTCTTGTGCTTTTTGCGCTAAGTAGTAAGGATCAACCCCGATACAATGTCCTCCTACAAGTCCAGGTTGAAAAGGAAGGAAGTTCCATTTTGTAGATGCTGCCTCTAAAACGGCACGGGTATCAATGTTTAATTTATTAAAGATCTTCGCCAGTTCATTCACAAAAGCGATGTTGATGTCGCGCTGTGAGTTTTCGATAACTTTAGCCGCTTCAGCCACTTTTAGGGTAGGAGCGAGGTGGGTTCCAGCCGTGATGACAGAATTATACAGTTCATCAATACGTTTACCTGCTTCGGGCGTCGAGCCAGAGGTGACTTTTAATATTTTTTCGACCGTATGTTCCTTGTCTCCAGGATTTATGCGTTCTGGTGAATAACCAACGGTGAAATCCTCGTTAAATTTAAGACCGCTTACTTTTTCCAGGACAGGGATACATTCCTCTTCAGTGGCGCCTGGATAAACAGTTGATTCGTAAATCACTGTATCGCCTTTCTTTAAGATCCTACCTACTGATTCAGATGCTTTGATCAAGGGAGTTAGATCTGGATTTTTTTGTTTGTCTATAGGAGTAGGGACAGTTACCACGAAAACGTTACAGTTCTCTAACTCTCCCAATCGAGCTGTACAGTATAAACCTGGGGCATCGCTGTCCGTCGAATAGTCAGTCAAGACTTCCTTGAGAAGATCATTTTCTACTTCTTTCGTATGATCGACTCCATTGTTTAACTCATCGACACGTTGTCTGTTGATGTCGAATCCAATAACTGGATATTTCGTGGCGAATAAACGTGCAAGTGGTAGTCCTACATATCCGAGACCTATGATTCCTATTTTTGTCAATTTATTGATCTATTTCGTTTTGACATTATTTTAGCCACCTCCCAATCCAACATCGTATCAATATCATGAGAAGATCGTTCGTTCATGACATATTTTTGAACCTTGTGAAAGGATCCCATCTTTTTGGAACGCAATGCCTCTGGTGCAATAATATAAATGGCTCCATTGAGTTCATATACTTTTGGAGCGTCTTGGCGACGTGTGAAATCTCCTTGTTTAGAAGACTGTAACCAACCGTGTTCGTCTTCTTCTTTCAACACAAAGTAGGGGTTAGCCTTTGTTTCGCATACACTAACCAACATTTCTGCATCTTCAGACTTTTCATTTAGCGCCTCCTTGATATGATCAGCATTTCTAAAAGGAGAAGTTGGTTGAAGCAATACTATATTTACTGGTGTCCCATGTTCTGTTTCAAAATGATCAAGTGCATGCATGAGAAGATCCTGACTTGATGCTGTATCCGTCGCAAGATGATCAGGACGAAGAAAAGGTACTTTTAATCCGGTTTGTTCTGCAACTGATTTGATCTCTTCACTATCCGTACTTACGATAATCTCTTCATCAGAAAAGACTTCACGAGCCGCTTCAATGGTATAGTGAATTAAAGGCTTACCGTTCAGAAGCTTGATGTTCTTGCCAGGTACTCCTTTGGATCCTCCACGTGCAGGGATAACAACGAGATTCATATTAAAGCTTCAGGTGTTTGATGTCTTGTTGTGCTTTTTCAAAGTCGTGATGTTTTCCGATATCCAGCCAGTAGGAATGGATAGGGAAGTTGATCACTTTTTTGTTTTCCTTGATCAGATCCTCAATAAGATCTGTCGCATTATAAAATTCATTCACCGGAATGTGATCCAGCGCCTCCTGATCGATAATATAGATTCCGGCATTGCTGTAATAAGTATACGTCGGTTTTTCTTTCAACGCTTTGATCTCTTGACCTTCAGTTTCTACTACACCATAAGGTACTTTGACATCATAAGGAATCGTAGAGACGATCATATTTCCGCTTTTCTCGATCAGTGTATTGAAGATGGATTCGAAGTCAACATCGGTGAGAAGATCGGAGTTCATAAAAAGCAAATGATTATGGTTAAACCCATCATTCACTAACTTCAGTGCTCCTGCCGTACCGTAGAACTCATCTTCTTCTATATATTTTATCTCAATACCTTTCTGACTTCCATCACCAAAGTAATCAACCAATTGTTCTCCTAAATAATTGATCGAAATATAGATTCGTTGAATACCAAATTTGATCAAACGATCGATGGTGTGTTCAATTATCGGTTTATCTCCAACCTTCAACAACGGTTTTGGTGTATTTTCAGTTAGAGGACGTAAACGAGTTCCTTTTCCTCCTGCCATGATCACCGCATCCATTGGTAAGAAAGAATGATAATCTTCCAGGTTCAATATATCTATAACTCTGTTTTCTTCGTCAACGAGAGGGATCAGTTTTAATCGCTTATTCTTTAGATCGCGATAGGTCTCAGGGATCAATTTGTTTCGCTCTAGCTTGTAAGGATCTTTCTGTACAAGTTCAATGATCTGGTCATCGAGTTCCTTCCCGTTTATGAGTCCTCTACGAATATCACCATCAGTGACAGATCCCAGCAACGTATCATGCTCATCCACCACAAAACAAATGATGTGAGGCGCCAATGTATTCAATGTTTTCAAAACTTCACGAACAGAAGTGTCTGGTGAAATAAAATGTTTCTTATAATCGATCATTGATCTTTGTTTAAATCGAAGAATCCTTTTTTAAGATCCACTCCATTAATTTTTCTCTCTAAAATGCTGATGATCTTTTTAGCTGCTTTTCCTTCTCCGTAAATTGAAACCATATTCGCAAGATCCAGATCATCTGCTTTTTCTATCGCTTTCAATATGCTCATTCGATCAACGTTACAATTGATCACGCTATCTGGCATCTCTCTTCCTTTTTGGCGATCACCAATATTAATTGTTGGTATTTTGAATGAAGGAACTTCCAGGATACCGCTGGAAGAATTACCGAGAACCATATCCACATGTTGCAGTGCACTTAAATATCTTAGCTGTCCCAGCGATGGGAAAGCACAAGAAATAGCATCGTTTTTACGAACAAAATCCTCTATCATCCTGTTGATCGTGGCTCCTGATTTGTCTGAGTTGGCATACGTAAAGATAAAATGAGTGTCCTTTAATTGATGCAACGCTGCGAAAATTTCTTCCATTTGATTGGCTGCAGTATTCTCTTCTAACGTTACTGGATGATAAGTAATAAGTATATTTCTCTTATTCAGTTTAAAATCAATTGCCTTTTGAAATTCATTCTTATCCATCAGGTTCAAGGATTTGATCGAATCAATTCCAATGGCACCGACATTAAATACGGACTCTGGATTCTCTCCTAATTGGATGACTCTTTTCCTATATTCTTCGGTTGAAGTGAAATGTAAAGCACTCATTTTACTGATAGCGTGTCTGAAAGCATCATCATAAGCACCTTCTGTTACTTCTCCACCATGAAGATGACCTATTGGAATATTCGCTACAGAACAAGCACTGGCTGCCATTAGCATTTCAGTTCGATCACCGAGTATTATAGCAAAATCGGGTTCGAGTTCAGCGATTGCATCGGCAAATCCGATCATTGCAAGTCCCATGGATTTAGTAACAGCGTTAGCCGTATCTCCGGAAAGTAGACATTCAACTTTTTTGTCGATGTTAAATCCAGCATCTAAGATCTCTTTGTACGTTTCTCCAAAGTATGGAGACATGTGCATGGTAGTTGCTACGATCTGAAGCTCCATTTCGTCATGATAATTAATCTCATGCATAAGTGGCTTTAATAACCCAAAATCAGCACGAGTACCTGTAAAAACACAAACTTTTCTCATAACTCAATGATTTCGTCTATATCAAAATCTTTTTTCGCTTCTTTCCCAATCACTTCATACCACTTCATGGGTGAAATTCCGGTTCCCGGTCGCTTAATTGCCAGATTTTCCTCGGTAAAGATCTCACCTTGTTTAATTTCTTTTGCAGCAACCAGACTTTTTCGAGCTACAGAAATATTCTTTGACTCAGAAGGAGAAGGAGCTTTTAAACCTGAACCACTTAAGGCAGCTTCAATATTTCTCATCGAACTAACCATTTGTTTTAGTTCCTCAGGTTCAAGTGATGCTCGATGATCAGGGCCTTCCATGCTTCGGTCCAGTGTGAAGTGTTTCTCGATCACTTTTGCGCCCAAAGATACAGCAGCGATAGGAACTTCGATACCTAAGGTATGATCAGAGTATCCAACAGAAACATTAAGTCTGTCTTGAATATGAAGCATAGCCTTAAGATTAACATCTTTCATAGGAGTAGGATACTCAGTATTGCAATGTAAGATGGTAATATTCTCGTGTTTTGCTCCTGCTTTTATCAATGCATTATATGCATCCTCAACCTCTTGCATATCCGCCATACCAGTTGAAAGGATAATTTCAGGAAATAATTCAGCGATCTTTTCGAGATAGGGGAGGTTGGTGATCTCACCAGAGGGCACTTTAGCAAGCTTGATGCCTAGTTCGTTTAAGTAAACGAGACTATCAAGATCAAAGCCCGTGGATAAAAACTTAATTCCCTTCTCGTTGCAATAATTCTTTAAGAATACATGATCGTCATCCGTCAGCTCTAATTTTTTGAGCATTTCGTATTGGGAATCCTTGTTTTGGGTGTTTTCATCTTGATAGGCCGCTCTTTTAGCCGATTTAGTAACTAATTTATCCGACTTAAAAGTTTGAAACTTTACATAATCAACATTGGCCTCTGCTGCAGCATCGATCAATTTCTTTGCGAGATCCATGTCCCCATTGTGGTTCACTCCAGCCTCTGCTATGATTAAAGTTCGGCTCATTTTATCTTACGTTGAAATTTAGCAGGAACCCCAAATACTAATGAATTATCCTCGATATCTTTAGTTACAACAGAACCAGCGCCAATAATACAATTGTCCCCAATAGTAATTCCTCGGTTGATCGTGGCATTACTGCTGATGAATACGTTATTGCCTATTTTACAATCAGCATTTATTGTTGATCCAGGTCCTGTATGACAATGATCTCCTAGGATAACGTCGTGTTCGATCGTGGACTTTGTGTTGAGTATGCAGTTCACACCTATTTGAGCACCTGTATTTACAAAACCCTGGTGCATTACAATACTACCTTCATTAATATTTGCAGATGTTGATACGAAGGCATGTTTTGAAATGATAATTGGAAAATTTGCGTTCTTCTGTTTATACGCTTTATAAATGGATTCTCTTAATCTGAGGTTTTTGATCATTCCAACTCCTATATGCACATTCCTTCCTTCGAGATCAGTAAAATCATCATCTCTTCCCAGATAATCTATTGTTTTCCAATAAGGATCATCTGAACGATCTGGATCAATTATTCCTTCTACCATGAGCGGTTCAGAAGCATAATTAATGACCTCAGCTACAGATTTGGCGTGTCCTCCGGCTCCTATTAATATGATCTTATCCATTTTGTCTATAACTACTTGGGATGTTCACAACACGGTCAACCAACCACTTACTATTTTGGAGACTATCATGTTGACAATTCTCAAACATAGGTAAAGAAGTCATAAGTTCCCAGATCGGTCTGGTCATTACACCCGCCTCGTTTGTTTCACTGAGAAACTTTTCTCTTTCTTCTTTATTCTCCAGGATCAACGCGTTTAACCAGTAATTAGATACGGTGCCTTCTGGTTCTTTTACAAACTGTATCTCCGTGTCTTTGAAAAGTGAAGAATAACGATCAGCTAATTCTCGTTTATTTTTGATGATCTCATCGAGATTCTCAAGTTGAGCACATGCTAAAGCGGCATTTAAATTTGGCATTCTATAATTGTAACCAATCGCATCATGTTCGAACTTCCATTGGTGAGGTACTTTTGCCTGAGTGGTTAGATGTTTGGCTTTTTTGGCTAAGGCTTCGTCATCAGTGATGAGTACTCCACCACCACCAGCTGTTATCGTTTTGTTGCCATTAAAACTAAATACCCCGATCTTACCAATTGTTCCAGTATGTTTACCATTATATCGACTTCCTAAGGATTCAGCTGCATCTTCGATCAGGAAAATATTCCAATCGTCACAAATGCTTTTGATCTCTTCGATCCGTGCTGGCAATCCAAACGTATGCATTGGTACACATGCCGCAATCTTTTTCCCTGTCTTTTTATTATACGTATATCCGTCTTCTTTCTTTTCTGCTGAATTTTTAAGAAAATTGGTCAATGCCTCAGGCGACATTCCCATTGTATCTTTATCAACATCAATAAATACTGGTTTTGCCCCGATATAACTGATAGCATTTGCTGTGGCTATAAATGTCAGTGCCTGTGAAATGACCTCATCACCTTCTTTGACTCCTCCTACGAGCATCCCCATGTGAAGTCCATTCGTACCATTCACGCAGGCAACTGCATGTTTAGCTCCTGTATATTTTGCGATGTCTTTTTCAAATTGATCAACAAACTTTCCAACAGAAGAAACGAATGTGGAATCAATACATTCGTTTAGGTATTTCTTTTCGTTTCCAAAGAAAACGGGTGCATGTAGAGGAATAAACTCTTCAGTATTGAATTGTTTACGAATGAAATCTATCGTTTTAGAGTAGTGCATTTAAGCAAGTATTAGAATTGTAATGTTTATGGAGTTTATGACGTTTATTGGGTTTATGGGGTTTTAATTTTTAAGTCTTTTTAAAGATGCTGCTCTTAAAGCATTTAATTTAAAGGCTATATTCGAAATGCTTTCTCTTTGTAATTGAAGTTCGTTTTCCTGAATGAAGTTTAGTTCTACTGAAATCAAAAGCTGACTTAATACTTCCATCAGACTACTAAAGGCAATTTGGTAAAAATGAGCTTGATCTTTTGCTGAGTTCCTCGCCGACCCTTCAGCAATATTAGATGAGACAGAAACAGTTGCTCTTCTAATTTGTGAGACCAAACCAAACTTTTCACTATCAGGAAACTTTTTTGTCAAAATATAAATCTCCTTAGTTAATAATTTAACTTCTTTCCAAACTTCAAGTGATTCAAAACTAAATACTTTCATCATTTAAAAAAATAAACCCATATAAACAGCGAAGCAGCAAAACCCCATAAACCATTAATCTACATTTTACTATCAAGATATTTCCCCTTATCCTCGTATTCGAAATTTGGAATTAATTTAAAGAACAATTTCACGATCTCTTCCTTATTCCATGTTAAATCATGCTTCATTTGATCGATCGATCGTGTGAAGTCGTCTAGATGATCTTCATTAAATACAGGATCATTTTTAACGATGCCAAGGTTTTCAAATCTATTCAGGTCGACCGTTTCACCATCCGTAAAGAATTCCTCAAAATCTTTTTCACCAGTTGTATCTGACTTTGGAAAGAAGCATGGCCATTTCCCTTTTTCTGGTAAAGTTTCGATCAGTGATCTGGCCTCATCCTCACTTGAACATTCGTATGGCTCGTAACCTTTTTCTTTCAAATATTTACGTGCAATATTTGCAAAAGTGATCAGATGAAGATCTTCACTTAATTTTGGGAAGAAAATATCTCTGTTCTCCCCGAAAATACAGGACATCAAGCATAGTTCTCCTGATTCTTGAGGAGTAACGAAATATCGACGAACGTCATTTGGTGCCACGATCGGTTGATTCTTCAGCATACGTTGATTGAATCCGTGTAATAATGATCCATCTGAAAAAGCGACATTTGCAAATCTCGCAGTGGATATCGGAATACTAAGACTTTCTCTCATCAAGAAAAGTTCCATGATCCTTTTTGAACCGCCCATCATATTTACAGGGTTTGCAGCCTTATCCGTAGAGACACAGAAATATTTTTTTATTGAGTTCTGTTTTGATTGCTGAATCGTTTTGATCGTATTGAAGATGTTTACATCTATCATGCGCATCAAGGTGTAAGGGTCTTTCTCACTTCGCACATGTTTTAATGCAGATAGGTTTAGCACATAATCATACTCTCCATCATGTTTGATGAAAGCGTCGTACTGAACAGAACCAATATCAAGAGGGAAGGTTTTAAATTCGCCATTGATATAACCGATTGAAGATCTAAGATCTCGTACAAGTTCTACCAGATTGTTTTCACTAATGTCTACTACGTGAAGTTTTTGCGGGTCTCTTTTGAATATCTCCTTACAAACTGCCTGGCCTATCGATCCAGCTCCTCCGAGAACCAAGAATTTTGAGGAAGAAACAATTTTACTCAATTCTTCTTCATGATGAGAAATATCGCTTTTGAACAATACTTCATCTCGACCGATCAACTTAAGTATATTCATCTTTTAATTCTTTAAACTCTTGTAATACCACTCGCAGGCTGCTGCAAATCCTTTTTCAGCATCAAACTTAGGTTTGTAATTTAATAACATTTGTGCTTTAACGATACTCGCTTGTGAATGTGGTATGTCTCCGGGTCTTACTGGACCGAACGTTGGTTTTATATCGGCGATTTCTTTATCGTGTTTTGATAGTTCTGATCTTAATGCTTTAAATAGATCGAGAAGATTCGTATTCCCGCCGTAAGCAACGTTGAAGACCTCACTCAAGTGACTCTTCGTTTCGATACGATCCTGACGTTTCGTTTCACTCAACTCATGATCACTCGACGACCAGTCACTTTCTGTATTAAAATATTTATGTTCTTCTAGGTCGAGGTTGTAATAGTCTCTCGCCCGTTTTTGTATGTCCTCAGTAGGGGTAAGCATTGCTTTTTCGTTCGCCTGGATCACGTTTTCAATGTAAGTAAAGTCCCGAGAGTAAGAACCGTCACCGTTAATTGTTGGTGATTCTTGCTGAATGAGTTGTTTTACCCACAACGGGATCACTGCCGCGTATGCTCCGTCCGGTGTTTGTCGTTTACCAAATACATTGAAGTAACGGAGTCCGATGCATTCCATGTTGTACGTTTTCGCAAACACATCTGCGTATAATTCATTTACATATTTTGTGATCGCATAAGGGGAAAGGGGCTTACCAATTTCTTCCTCGATCTTAGGGAGCTTTTTGGAATCACCATAAGTGGATGAACTTGCAGCGTATACAAATCGTTTCACTTTTTGATCACGAGCTGCGACTAACATGTTCAAGAATCCGTTGTTGTTCACATCATTTGTGGTTACAGGATCCTTTATTGACCGAGGTACGGAACCCAGTGCCGCTTGATGGAGTACATAATCCATTCCTTCACATGCTTTTTGGCAAGTTTCCAGGTCACGGATATCTCCTTCGAAGAATTCAAAGTTGCTATTCGATAGAAAGGGTTCGATGTTATGTTTAAATCCTGTAGCGAAATTATCGAGACAACGTACTTGATGTCCTGTTTCAAGGAAGTACTCGCATAGATTGGATCCTATGAATCCAGCTCCTCCAGTTATCAGTATCTTAGCCTTTGATTGCATTTTTTATTCAAAATATGTTGTTTCGCGTTGCTCACGATTTGTCCACGAATGGCACGAATGACACGAAAGAGTTTGTTTTGTATAGCTATTGATCATCGTACTATTCTCTTATACTCTAATTTTTTTGCTCCAAAATTGACTAGTAACCCTAATCTCAAATCTGTTGCTTTTAGATAATTAAGCACTTGACTTATGTGAACACTATTAATTTCATTGATAGCTTTTATTTCCAATATTATTTTCTCGTGACACATGAAATCTGCAAAATATCCTTTACGTAATTCAATACTTTTATATGAAATATTAAGCTCTTTTTCATGCTCGTAAGGAATAAACCTAGTGTCGAATTCTATAGCAAGTGCTTCATGATAAACTGCTTCGAGAAAACCTGGTCCGAGTTCTCTATGAACTTCCATACAACATCCAATGATATCATATGATTCTTCTTTAAACAGTAGTTGACTCAATAGCTATATTGTTCTTATGGTTTATCAAATAATTCGTGCCATCTGTGTAATTAGTGGATGAGAATTACTTTTAATGTGATGATCCAATCGCAAATAACTTGAATCCGAGTTCGCTGAGGTTACCCTTATTCAGAATTCCACGCCCATCAAAGATGAAAGCAGGCTTGTACATTTCATCGTATACTTTTTGCCAGTCGTAAGTAGTGAACTCATCCCATTCAGTTAAAATAGCAATCGCATGACTATCATTCATTGCAGCGTAAGGATCATTCACCACTGTTAGATGTTCTTCAATGGCTTCTTTATCAATTGTCCCAAGATATTCCAAATCAGCTATGATTTGTTTTTTGGATACTTTAGGATCGTACACAACAATGTTTGCTTTTTCGTGAATAAGCTTTTCAGCAACGTAGATCGCTGCGCTCTCACGAGTATCATTTGTGTCTTTTTTAAACGCCCACCCAAGGAAAGCAATGTTCTTGTCAGCAACGGTATTGTAAAGTGTCTTAACGATCTTTCGTGCGAAACGGTGCTTTTGGTGATCGTTCATGATGATGACTTGTTCCCAATAGTCAGCGACTTCCTGCAAACCAAGTGACGTTGCAATGTATACCAGATTGAGAATATCTTTCTGAAAGCAAGATCCTCCGAATCCAACAGATGACTTTAAAAATTTCGGTCCGATTCGACTGTCCATTCCAATAGATCTACTTACTTCATTCACATCTGCTCCAGTTGCTTCACAAAGTTCAGAGATCGCATTGATGGATGATACACGTTGTGCTAAAAATGCATTGGCCACTAATTTTGAAAGTTCAGATGACCAAACATTTGTTGTTAAAATTCTTTCCATGGGTACCCAACTAGCATAGACACTTACTAATTGTTGCATGGCTTCAAGACCTTCTTTTGTTTCTTCTCCACCGATCAAAACGCGATCGGGAGCATGTAAATCTTGGACAGCTGTTCCTTCTGCAAGAAACTCTGGGTTTGAAAGTATTTGGAAATTTACGCCGTTACCTGTATTCATGAGAATACTTTTTAATGCCTCCGCAGTTTTAACCGGTAATGTAGATTTTTCAACAATGATCTTATCATCCTTTGCTACTCGGGCAATCTGACGAGCACAAAGCTCAATATACTTCAAATCGGCAGCCATTCCTTTTCCTTCACCGTACGTTTTAGTTGGCGTATTCACAGAAATGAAGATCATGTCTGCTTCATCAATGGCTTTATCAACCTCCGTAGAAAAGAATAAGTTTCTACCTCTTGCTTCTTTAACTACATCTGCCAATCCAGGTTCATAGATTGGAAGGTTGTCAAGGTTTTCGTCGTTCCAGTCATTGATTCGTTGTTCATTTAGATCAACACAGGTAACTGAAATGTTTGGGTTTTTCTGAGCGATCACAGCCATAGTTGGTCCTCCAACATATCCAGCTCCGATACAGCATATATTTTTGATTTGTTTCATTTGCTTTTATTGGTGATCAGTGATCAGTAATCAGTGATCAGTAATTAGTTTGATACCGGTAATCGAGTATTTTGATGAAATGCAATGAAGTCAAAATGTATCGAGATACCGTATTTGTTTATCAATTCCGTTTGACCAAAAACCAGTTATTCAATAATTCCTGCCGGTTATAGACCATTGTTTCCTTCGTTTCCTGATCGATGACATCACACCCTGCGCTCTTACAAATAGCCTGTCCTGCGGCTGTATCCCATTCCATTGTTGGTGCAAAACGAGGGTAATATTGTGCAGTTCCTTCTGCTACCATACATAGTTTTAATGAAGAACCTTTTGAGATCGTTTCAACTGCATCGTATTTGGTTTTAAGATCATCGATGAAATCTTGTGTTTCGGGAGAAAGGTGAGATTTTGAGGCTACAACAGTGATCTTCGGTAGTGACGAGTGAGAAGTGAGCAGTGACGAATTTGGAGCAGTGCCATTGTTCTGAGCAAGTGGTAGCTGCGCCGCTTTCTTTTCTCTTTCTTCGTAGTTTTCAAGCGTAACATCTTCCAGTTTGTATGCATTTTCTTCATCTGCGTAATAGAGTGTTTCTTTTGCCGGTACGTAGATCACACCCATAACTGGTTTGTGATCCTGGATCAATGCAATATTTACCGTAAACTCTCCATTGCGTTTAATGAATTCTTTCGTTCCATCAATTGGATCAACAATAAATAACTGTTTCCAATCTTTCCGTTCTTCATAAGGTATATTTTTACCTTCTTCAGACAAAACAGGTATTCCAAGCGGGGAGAGGTGCTCCATGATCACGTTATGCGCAGCACGATCTGCTTTGGTCAGTGGAGAATCATCTGCTTTGGTCTCAATACCAAAATCATCAGATTCATAGATCTCCATGATGGCTTTTCCGGCTTCCAGAGATGCTTTTATTGATTTGTTAAGAATATTGTTCATGTTGTTTTGAAAGGGTGAACGGTTATCAATCTACTGCCGGTAATCGAGCCTGTCTGCCGTCAGGCACGGTGTTTTGATGGAATGCAATGAAATCAAAATGTATCGAGATCCCGGGTTTTATGTTCGTATTATTTTAGTTGATTTCGGCGCTCTCGATACGCTCCTGATGCTACACTGCGTTTCGATCAGGATCACTCGATCACCTATCATTCCATTTCTCACTACTCATTAGTCACTCGTCACTATCAAATAATCATCCCAGCCGCAACCGTCTCGTTATTATTCGGGTTGATCAGAATAAAACTTCCAGTATTTCTGTTATCACGGTATTCATCTACCATGATCGGTTTTGCAGTTTTGATCGCAATTCTAGCGATGTCATTCATTTCCAGATCTTGATCATTTTCCACCCGGTCTAATGTGTTAACATCTACTTTATACTCAACATTCTTTACCATTGCAGTTTGTTCATTGGTTGTATGTTTGATAATGAACTTTGTTCTAGGAACATACTTCTCATTACTTAACCAGCAGATCATCGCTTCCACCTCTTGTGTTTTTTGAGGTTGATTTTTTGTTTTGACGATCATATCCCCTCGACTGATATCAATGTCGTCCTCGAGTTGCATTGTTACTGACATCGGTGCGAATGCTTCTTCAAGCTCAGCATCTATCGTGTCAATACTCTTGATCTTAGAAGTGAATTCAGATGGAAGAATAGTGACTTCATCTCCTATTCTGAAAATACCAGAATCAATTCTACCAGCATACCCACGGTAATCAATAAACTCTTTGGATTGCGGCCTGATCACTGTTTGAACAGGGAAACGAGCATCCTTTTTATTGATGTCAGATCCGATATGTAAAGTCTCAAGTGTATTCAATAGCGGTCCTCCTTTGTACCAGTCCATGTTTTCTGATCCGTTAACCACGTTATCTCCGTGCAATGCGGATATAGGGACAAATTGAACATCTTTGATCATCATTTTAGATGCCAGTGCCTCATAATCTTCTACTATTTCGTTGAATTTCTCCTCACTGTAATCAACAAGATCCATTTTGTTGATACATACGATCACATGAGGAATCTGTAATAACGAGGCAATATATGAATGACGTTTTGTTTGTTCGATCACACCATGACGCGCATCGATCAAAAGCAGAGCTGCATTTGCTGTTGATGCACCGGTAACCATGTTTCTCGTATACTGAACGTGACCTGGAGTATCGGCAATGATGAACTTACGTTTTGGAGTTGTAAAATAACGGTAAGCTACATCAATTGTAATTCCCTGTTCTCTTTCATCACGGAGTCCATCAGTGAATAAGGCCAGATCAACCCCGTCATGTCCCTTTTTCTGACTCGTTTTTTCAACTGAATCCAATTGGTCTTCAAAAATTGATTTTGAATCATAAAGTAATCGTCCTATCAATGTGCTTTTTCCATCATCAACACTTCCCGCCGTTGTGAATCTTAGTAATTGGTTTTTATCTATACTCATGTTTAGTGAAATTCTTTTGTTGTTTGTCGTTGATCTCGATATACCACTTCATTTCTTTTCGTGGCACTCGATCACCGAGTGTTTTCGCTCCGGAAATCAAAATGTATCGAGATACCGGGGAACTAATCATTAATTCTAAGTTCTAAATTTAGAAGTACCCTTGTTTTTTCCGATCTTCCATCGCAGTCTCAGATCTTTTATCGTCCGAACGATTACCTCTTTCTGTGCTTCGCATAGCGGCAACCTCTTCAACGATCTTTTCAAGTGTATCTGCATCTGATTCGATTCCTCCTGTGATCGTAATATCTCCAAGCGTTCTAAATCGGATCTTCTTGCGAACTACCTCTTCACTTTCATCTTTGATCAAGTATTCTGAGTCTGGGATCCAAGAATCATTTCTTCTGATCACATCTCTTTCGTGAGCAAAATAGAGTGAAGGTATCTCGATCTGTTCTCTAAGAATATAGTTCCAGACATCCATCTCTGTCCAGTTAGAGATTGGGAAACTTCTGAAATGCTCACCTTCAAAATGTTTTCCATTGAAAAGGTTCCACAGCTCAGGACGCTGATTTTTTGGGTCCCATTCTCCAAAATCATTTCGGTGAGAGAAGAATCGCTCTTTTGCTCGAGCTTTCTCTTCATCACGTCGTCCACCACCAATCGCACAATCGATTTTATTTGATTCTATGGCGTCGAGTAGAGTAGTGATCTGCAATGCGTTACGCGTAGCAAACTTACCTTTCTCTTCCTGAACTCGCCCTTGGTCGATCGATTCCTGTACAGAACCCACGATCAATTTGGCTCCAAGAGATTCTATGAGATCGTCTCTGAACTTAATCGTTTCGGGGAAATTGTGACCTGTATCAACGTGCATCAACGCAAAAGGGAACTTTGCGGGATGAAATGCTTTTTTGGCCAGGTGAGTCACACAGATAGAATCTTTGCCTCCTGAAAATAGGATCACAGGATTCTTGAATTGTGCAGCAACTTCTCGAAGCACGAAAATGGCTTCAGATTCTAATTCGTCTAAATAATTTAAATAATATTTTTGCATACTCATTTGATTGTGGATCGGTACTTACAAAGTTAACTTTTTATTTTCGCTTCAATTTTTTCGATCAGCATTGAAAGTGCTTGTTCAATATTTGTTTCAGATGTATCGATTCTCAAGTTCGGTTCTTCAGGTTTTTCATACGGCGCTGAAATTCCAGTGAAATTCTTGATCTCACCGCTTCTCGCTCTTTTATAAAGACCTTTAACATCTCTTTCTTCGCAAACAGAAAGTGGAGTATCTACGAATACTTCAAAATAATTATCGATTCCAACAGTGTTTTGTATTGCATAACGATCTTCCTTGTATGGGGAGATAAATGCGCAAATTGTTATCAATCCTGCATCGAGCATTAATTTGGCAACTTCACCGATCCTTCTTAAGTTTTCTTTTCTTCCTTCAGGTGTAAAACCAATATTCTTGTTCAATCCTGAACGAACATTATCTCCGTCTAGACTGAAAGTATGATAACCACGGTTAAATAACTCGTGTTCTAGCTGTTTTGCTAACGTAGATTTCCCAGATCCAGAAAGACCAGTGAACCAGATCACAAGAGGTTTTTGGTTTTTCATTCCTCCTCTTTGCTCAGGAGTGACGTTGTACTTTTCTTCGTAAATGTTTTCCATTCTTTTTTCTTAACCGTAATCAGTAATCAGTGATCGGCGTGGGGTTGAGTTCTATTTTTAGATTCGAGTCCAAATTTGATCTTATACCAGGTTCGTTCATGTAGGTAATACAAGATCATTTTTGTGATCAACTCAAGTCCGCCGATAGATAAGCCGAATTCTGCATTTCCGGAAATTAACCATGCAAGAATCACAGTGTCCATTGTACCTATAAAACGCCAGGTAAATGTTTTTAAAATATGTCTTACTTGGGCACCATTCGTTTTGAAAACGCGCAAATTAAACCAAGCTCGCTCGTGCAGATAGTAGAGGATCATTTTTGTTACCAATTCTGTGCCTCCGATCTTTAAACCGGTCAAAGCGTTACCTGTAATAAGCCAACTTAGTAGGATCGTGTCTATTGTTCCCACTATTCTCCAGGTGATCGTTTTTGCAATATGTCGTTTATGACTTGACAATTATTGAATCATTTTACTCACAATGCATGCGTCCATGTTTTGTCTAAGATTGGGTACGGCTTCGCCAATACGAGTCACAGAAATTGAGTAGTGTTCGTTCTAAAATCAACGCGCTAAGTTAATTAAAAAAAAGCGATCAAAACCACATAAATGAAGCGAATTGAAGAGTGATTTAATTACCATGGAATGTACTTTTTTTAAATCGATTTATGAGGTGTTGGCAATTTACTGGACAACTTTGTTTGCGAAATTTTTAGTCAACCTCAATGATCCATGTATTTTTGCAGTATGAAGAAACTCTTATTACTCTCTATACTTTTTCTCTCCGCAGCCTATAGTCAGACAGATACGATGACTTTGGTCTCATATAATCTATTGAATTTCCCAGAAGGACGAGATGATTGTGGAACTAATACAGTTGTTCAGAATAGAGAAGACACGCTAAGAAAAATAATGAGTTACACGAAGCCAGATGTTTTTGTTGCTTGTGAAGTACAAAATCAGTCTGCATTATCCCTAATTCTTAATAATTCTTTGACTTTTTCTGGTGCTCCAAACTATGCCGCAGCAGGTTATTCCTCCGATGGATCATTGAACAATGTAATGTTTTATAATGCTGACAAACTAACGCTATATGATCAGGGAGAGATAATAGCATATCCTCGTGAGATAGATCATTATTTACTTTATTTCAACGATCCAAACTTAGGAACGTATTTCGACACTACATTCGTTCATGTATACATGAGTCATTTGAAGGCCGGGAATAGCTCGTCAAATGAGCAAATTCGTGCGACGCAAACTGAAGCTTTGATGGATTATATTGAGACTCAACCAACTAGTCATAATCACTTTTTTTGTGGGGATCTTAATGTTTACAGTTCGAATGAGGATGGTTATCAAAATCTAATCACTGGTCCTTTTGCATTTGAAGATCCGATCAATGCTCCTGGAAACTGGAATAATAACGGTAGTTTTGATTATTTGCATACGCAATCAACTCGTACCAGTCTGAATTTCGATTGCGGATCCAAGGGTGGATTAGATGATCGTTTTGATCAGATCTTAGTTTCTCAAAATGTAATGAGTGGGAGTGATAGTGTGCGTTATTTAAGCGGAAGTTATGACGCAGTTGGAAATGACGGCAATCATTTTAATTCGAATCTTCTTCAAGGAAATAATACTGATTACCCAGATAGTATTGTAAGTGCTCTATACTATATGTCCGATCATTTACCAGTTTTGTTGAAAGCTGTAGCAACTTATCCGACTAGTAATGGATTGGCTCTTTTTCCTTCTAGTACTTCTGTAAGCTGTTATGGTGATGCAGATGGAACAGCCACCATTACACCAAACGCGGGTCAGGCTCCATACGATTATTTATGGGGAAACTCAACAGGGAATCAAACAACACAAACCGCAACAGGACTTTCTTCTGGTCAACATTGTGTATTGGTCACAGATGATCTTGGTCAAACAGACTCTTATTGTGTCTATGTTCCTGGTCCAGACCCTATAGGGTTCAATTATTTTACTCAGCCTGATGAAGGAACTTGTGACGGAGCGATCTATTTTCTCGTTGAAGGTGGAGTTCCTCCATATTGGTTCGATTGGAATGGTGGGTCAGTGAGTGATTCTGCATCAGCTGAGGGTCTATGTGGTGGTACTTATTTGATCACAATTACTGATGATTCCGGTTGTGATACTACAGTGACAGTTGAATTGGGAGATGTTTCTGTAGATCAAAATGTATTGTTGTCGTCAGTGTCTCTTTATCCGAATCCTGCAACAGATGTTTTAAATGTCCAGTCAAATAACTCAATAGAGCAGTGGCATGTAGTTGATCAACTAGGCAGGAGAATAGAGTTAGAATCGAAAAGACTTAATTCACGAAGAATAGAACTTGAAATTTCTGTTTTGCCTAAGGGTATCTATTTTGTCAGAATAGGAGAGGAGACCTTAAGATTTATAAAGGAATAGATTGGTAAATGCTGCAAAAAATATGTCAAGGGCGTATTGCAATACGCCCTTGACATATTTTTTTATTCGAAAACAGCAAGGGGCGTATTGCAATACGCCCCTTGCTGTTTTTTGGGACGTAATACGCCCCTATTTTTTGTTCGATTATAACTTAATCAATATTCTCGATCACCATGGCAGATGCACCACCACCACCGTTACAAATCCCGGCAGCACCATATTTACCACCATTTTGCTTCAATACGTTGATCAATGTTACAATGATTCTAGATCCAGAACTTCCAAGAGGGTGACCAAGTGCCACAGCTCCACCGTTAACGTCAACTTTCGCTGCATCAATACCTAGTAACTTGATGTTCGCTAATCCAACAACAGAGAATGCTTCATTCAGCTCCCAGAAGTCGATATCATCATTTGATAGACCTGCTTTCCCAATTGCTATAGGTAACGCTTTAGCTGGTGCAGTTGTAAACCACTTAGATTCCTGAGCAGCATCAGCATATGATACGATCTTAGCGATCGGTTTTAACCCATGCTTCTCAACTGCTTCTTTAGATGCAATGATCAATGCAGATGCACCATCGTTCAATGTAGATGCATTGGCAGCTGTTACTGTACCATCTTTACTGAATGCAGGACGTAAGTTTGGAACCTTGTCCATTTTAATGTTCTTATATTCTTCATCTTCATCGATCACAATGTCATCTCCTCTTCTCTGTGGAACAGATACTGGAACGATCTCTTCTTTGAATTTACCTTCACCCCAAGCTTTAGATGCTTTCTCGTATGAATCTATCGCAAATTTATCCTGATCTTCTCGAGAGAAATTGTATTCTGTTGCACATTCGTCAGCACAGTTACCCATGTGAACCTGGTTGTACACATCAGTTAGACCATCTTTAACCATTCCGTCAGCGAGTTTTACATCACCGAGTTTCACACCATTTCTGGCATTCATGTAATGTGGAACCATACTCATGTTCTCCATTCCACCTGCTACAACGATGTCATTATCTCCAGCAAGGATCGATTGAGCAGCTAAAGAAATAGACTTCATTCCCGAAGCACAAACTTTATTCACTGTCGTACAAGGTGTTAATTCTGAAAGCCCTGCGAAAATTGCTGCCTGACGAGCTGGTGCTTGTCCGAGGTTTGCTTGAAGCACATTACCCATAAATACCTCATTGATATCTGCAGGTTTAACATTTCCTTTCTCCATAGCTCCTTTAATAGCAGCTGCTCCAAGCTTTGTCGCTGGAACTGTTGATAATCCTCCCATGAATTTACCCATTGGGGTTCTCACAGCAGAAACAATATAAACTTCTTTCATATGATTGAATTTTTCTGAATTTCTAAGTGCACGCGAAGATACAAAAATGTTTTAGTTTAAGTTGCTACCAATGATAAGCGATAAATGAAAATGACGAGTGACTGGAATAGGAGATAGATCAATTTTAAAACAATTCTGAAGACTTTCAAAATCAACCATTAGGATTTTTAATGGAAAAGAATCAAATTTGTCGCGCAGAAAAAACAAAACAAAATGAATTTTAAGAATCTTACTTTAGTATTTGTTGCAGCACTTATTTCTTACGGTGCTCAGGGACAAGAATCAACAGATGAAAAGCCAACTGATCCACCTTCAGGTTGGAAGCTAAAAAGTGTGTTTTCACTGAATATTACACAATCTTCTTTCACTAACTGGGCCGCTGGAGGTAGAAATAACGTTTCGGGATTAGGCTTTATCAATGCTCAGGCAAACTATAGTAAAGATCGCATTAAATGGTCTAACCAATTATCTGCTGGTTTAGGTGGAGTACAATATTTTGATGATGATCTTCAAAAAACTGATGATGTACTAGACGTTCAGTCTACATTCTCTTATGGGTTGAAAGATCCATGGTTCTTATCCATTCTAGGCGGGTTTAGAACACAGTTTATAGACGGTTTCGCAAGTCCCGAAGACTCATTAGCTTCATCAACTTTCATGGCTCCAGGGTATCTGAATTTATCAATAGGAATTGAATACATTCCGAATGATAATTTGAAGATAATGGCTTCTCCACTATCAGGTAAATTTACGTTTGTTCAAGACCAACGTTTGGCAAATGCAGGTGCTTTTGGTGTTGAGCCTGCCGTTCTTGATGTTAATGGTTTGATTCTTACTCCTGGTGAAAATTCCAGAGCTGAATTTGGTTCTTACTTAAGGATCATCTATAACAAAGAACTTATGGAGAATATTAATCTGAGTTCACGTTTGGAGTTTTTCTCGAACTATATGAATAATCCACAAAATATTGATGTGAATGGAGAAGTGATACTCGATTTTAAGGTTAATAAGTGGTTCTCTGCAAATTTACAGATGAATTTGATCTATGATGACGATATAGATATTACTGATCGCTTTGGGAATGTTGGACCACGAACTCAATTTAAGCAGGTTATCGGATTAGGTATTGCTTATCGTTTAGCGAATTACTCAGAGAAGAAAAAGAAGTAATAGTTGACTATATACTTTTAACTAGTTTATTTAAGCGAATCAAATTAAATAGTAAAGCAAAAAAAAGAGCCGAGGAATTCCTCGGCTCTTTTCACGCTATAAGGGAATAACCCTTCGAATTAAAGCTTTTACATTTTAACGAAACGACTTCTGTAAACGTTCGTTTCATTCGTAATGTTAATGAAGTATGTTCCTTCTTTCAATGTCTCAATATTAATTGAAGAACCGTTGATCTCTCCAGATTTTACGATTGATCCAGCCATATTTACAATAGAGTATGTTGAGTTGTTCTGATCTTTAATGTTTAAAACATCAGTCGCAGGATTTGGATACAATTCGATCGCTTCAATATTAAGTTCTTCAACAGAAGCTACTGAAGGATCAAGAACGTAATCGATTGCGTGAACTACACCATTGTCTACATCAACATCAGCTGTAACTACTGATGCATCATTTACCATAACACCATTCGACAAGTCGATTACAACATCGTCACCATTAAGTGTTGTTACAGGTCCGTTTGTAAGATCCATAGACATTACTTCAGAACCTACAGTGTGGTACAATAGAATGTTAGAAAGGTTTGGACTTGCCAATAAATCCTGTGCAGTAATTCCTTCATCCGTCAAGTACTGAGAAAATGCTGCATCAGTTGGAGCAAAAACAGTGTATTGCTCGAACGGATCAGATAGAGCAGGAACTAACTCCGCTGTAATCACAGCAGCTGTCAATGTATTAAACCCATTATCGATCGCTGCATCTATAACTGTTTCATCAGAGAAGATTACCTCATTCAATACGTGAACAACTCCATTTGAGGCTGTGTTATCTGGAGCTGTAACCATCGCCTGGTTAAAGTAGACATCTCCACCACCAGTTACCAAAATTTTGATCGTATTTGCTGGGTTTGCCGGCTGAGCAAGTGTCGCCCCACCGTTAAGGTCAGTTGATAGAACTTGACCACCTAGTACGTGGTAAAGTAGAATGTTCACTAGATCCGGACTTGCAAGTAGATCACCTGCAGAAATTCCAAGTTCATTCAAAGCGGCAGTAAATGCAGCATCATCAGGACCTAAGATAGTTAATGTATCAAATGGGTTCGTAAGTGCAGGAACTAAAAGTCCTTCTATAACTGCAGCTTCTAAAGTTGTATGATCTTGGCTGTCAATTATTACGTCGGCAGTAGTTTCAACTGGAAGAATAACTTGATCTAATACATGTACGACACCATTCCCAGCAGCATTGTCTGGAGAAGTTACCTCCGCATGATTCATAAATACTGCGTTTCCAGCAACAGTAACTTTTATTGTGTTAGCTGTATTTAATGGTGTTGGCATATCACCGTTGTTAAGGTCACCAGAAGCAACTTCAGAACCTAAAACGTGATATAAAAGAATATCTCCCAGGTTAGGATCTGCAAGTAGGTCACCAGCCGTTATGTTCAGACTGTCTAGTGCTTCTGTGAATGCATCATCTGTTGGCGCCATTACAGTTAAAGAAGAAAACGGATCAGTTAGAGCAGGTAAAAGACGAGCCTCAACAACAGCTGATTCAAGAACTGTGTGATCAGGACTGTCTATAGCAATATCAGCTACAGTTTCATCTGAGAATATCACTTGATCCATGCTATGTAATGCTCCATTCGTAACTGGAATGTCTGCACCATCGATCAATGACTGATTTGCATAAGCATCTGTACCATCAATAGTTATTTTAATCGTATTCGCTGTATTCAATGGGGTTGGCATCATACCGTTCATTAGATCACCAGATGCTACAGTACCTGAAAGAACATGATATTCAAGAATATCACCTAGGTTAGGATCTGATAGAAGATCTCCAGCTGTTATACCAAGTTCATTTAATGCGGCATTGAAAGCATCATCGTCAGGTGCAAAAACAGTTAGATCCGCATTTGGATCGTCCAGAGTTGTCGATAAACCTGTGACATTGTCAATGGCCTGTTCTAAAATTGTGTGATCAGGACTGGCCTGAATAGTTTGATAGATCGTTGTCTGTGCACTTGCACTAGCTCCGATCAGTGTAAATGCCACTGCAGCAGTAAGCATTTTAGCACGATTGAATAGATGTTTTTTCATTTTACTTTTGTTTTAAGATTCGGTGCACAGAACATTCTGTTAGGTAATAAAGTTTACCACGGTAAACAAAATGCATTAAAATGTCTTATAAAAGACATTTATGTTAGGAATTTGAGAATTAGTGTTTTGGGAAATACAGTTTAAAGTTCTGTATGTCAAGAGGCAAACATAAATAAGTACGTAATGTCTCAATCGAATGATTAGTGGAGAATAAGAATCTTCACTAAATTGATCAAAAAGAAGATGATAAGTTTCTTAGGTACTAGAGGCGAAGATCGAAAGCAGATATCACGATTCTAGGAGTAGAAGTTTCTTAGTAATATTTTTCTAAATATGACGGTAATGAATATAGCGTAGGTCAAACTTAAAACGATCAAACCAAGTAAAGAGAATACAAGTAATGTATTTGGAGATAAGGCACTTTCAGTATCTCTTTCGATCTCCTTAAGGATCTCATCGTTAGTCAGTACATTGAACTCTTGATTCTGCGCTTTCAATGAGTCAACGTATGATTCTCTTTCCATATTGACATAATAAATATCCATTCGTTCTTGTTTCTTTCCCTCAATGAATTCTGGATTGATATTACTATAAAAGAAAAACATGAATATGGAAACAAACACGGCGTATGGAGCACCTGCGACCATTGAATGTTTTATATCGGAAAGGGCAGTTCCAGAGCCAAAACCTTCTTTTTTCTTTTCGAAATAAAGTCCGATTGCGATAGCTGCCAGCAAAAATAGATTATTAATTAGGCCTGTAACGAATATATCGTCCTGGAATACACCCATCGCATAAAAAGTGAATTTTATGGCAATCCATCCTGCTGCAAATAATAATGCTGCTTTTAACGCTGGTCGCATATTTTTAGCTGTTCATGGATACAAGAAATTCCTCGTTGGATAATGTATTCTCCATGTGAGACTTCATGAATTCCATAGTTTCAACTGGGTTCATATCAGCAATATGTTTTCTAAGGATCCACACGCGCTGGAGAACGTCTTTATCCATAAGCAGATCTTCACGACGAGTACCAGAAGAAAGAATATCAATTGCTGGGTAAATTCTACGATTAGCGATCTTACGATCTAATTGAAGTTCCATGTTACCGGTTCCTTTGAATTCCTCAAAGATCACTTCATCCATCTTCGATCCAGTATCAGTCAATGCAGTTGCCAGGATCGATAAAGAACCTCCATTTTCAATTTTTCTGGCCGCTCCGAAGAATCGTTTTGGTCGTTGTAGCGCATTTGCATCTACACCACCAGACAGTACTTTACCTGATGCAGGAGATACGGTATTGTATGCACGTGCAAGACGTGTAATTGAATCAAGTAGAATACAAACATCATGGCCACATTCTACCATTCTTTTGGCTTTTTCAAGAACCATATTAGCGACTTTTACGTGTCGATCAGCTGGCTCATCGAAAGTAGAGGCAATTACTTCAGCATTTACGCTTCTTGCCATATCGGTAACTTCCTCAGGACGCTCATCGATCAGCAATATGATCAAATATGTCTCTGGGTGATTAGCTGCAATGGCATTCGCAACATCTTTCAGTAAAACCGTTTTACCTGTTTTTGGTTGGGCTACGATCATACCACGTTGTCCTTTTCCAATAGGTGCGAACAGATCCATAATACGTGTAGACATACTTTCCTGACGGTGTCCTGTGATCTTGAATTTCTCATCTGGGAACAAAGGTGTCAAATATTGGAAAGGAACTCTATCACGAATAAATGAAGGTTCACGACCATTGATCGAGTCAACTTTTACGAGTGGAAAATATTTTTCTCCTTCTCGAGGAGGTCTAATCGTTCCATAAACAGTATCTCCAGTTTTCAAACCAAATAACTTGATCTGACTGTGGCTTACATATATATCATCCGGTGAAGGAAGGTAATTGTAATCAGAAGATCTCAAGAATCCGTACCCATCCTGCATAACTTCAAGAACTCCTTCCGCAGATACAATTCCTGATAGGTCGTACTTCTTGGTATCCTCTATTTTTTGACGGTCATTTTTATTTCCGCCGTTGTTCTTGTGGCGAGAGTTTTGTTTTTGATCATTATTCTTATGATCATGATTTCGTCTATTCGATTTTGAATGATTGTTGTCATCAGACTTTTTCTGTCTTCCAGAAGGCTTTTTATCCTGCTGCTTATCATTCTGAGATCTAGGTTGATCTTTCTTATCATTATTCTCATTTGAATCCTTCTTTCCCTCGCTAAAAAGATCTCTTCCTTCACTTTGCTCAGTGCGTTTTCTTGCTCGTTTTGGCTTTTCTTCCTTTTTAGCGCTTTTATCGTCATTTGACTTTTCATTAGCAGGAGCAGATGATTCCGGTTTTTTATCACCGGTGATCATGTCTATCAATTCTGCTTTTTTGTAAGATTCGGGTTTTTTAATACCTATGGTTTTCGCAATTACGCGTAATTCAGGAAGTTTTTTTCCTGCTAATTCTTCTTTGTTCATTTAACTGAAATATAAATAAGAAATAACTTAAGATTTGAAATAATTCAAATGAGAACGCCACAAGACTTGCGACATTGCAATAATACAAATATTCTTTAAAGGAAAGAAAGATTTGAATATTATTTTATGAGTCCTCTTATGTTGATAATCTCTAGACTTGTAGTGTTATTTGTTTCTACTTTCACGACTTCATCCTTTGAAAGATTACTATCTTTGGACCAAAATACAATATATGATTCAACGTGTTCAAAACCTCTATTTATTTCTCGCGCTTGTTGCCTTGATCATTGTTACGATCGGAACTGATGTTTTCGTAACGACGATAGTAAAGAAAGAGTCATTCGAGTTGACTACGCATGCTAATGTTTATGGAGTACAGCGAGATATTTCAGTTAGCAGCGATTTAGAACAAAAAGATGCTGAATTCATCAAACGATCAATAGAAAAAGTTGAGGTACCTAGTGAGGATCTCAATCAAATACCAACGCTTTATTTTCCGTTCTATTCGATTGGAATATTGCTTTCGATGTTAGCGGCAATGACAATTTTAAGTTATAAAAAGCTGAAACGTCAGATCAAATTGGGAAGGGTACTTTTTGTTTTCAATTTTTTATCATTCGGGACTATTCTTGTTCTATACTATCTGTTGAAACAAGAAACCAGCGAATTGGGTGAGGCATATATTGTTTCAAATCAACTCGGCTTTGGTTTTTATTGTATCGTGATCGCTACAGCTTTCTCTTTCCTTGCGAATATTGGAATTCGCAGAGATATAAAGCTCATTCAATCAATTGATCGTATACGATAATGAACTTCCTATCGGTTGAACAACTTACAAAGTCATTCGGTGACCGCATGATCTTTGAGGATCTTACTTTCGGTATAGATCAAGGTCAGAAAGTGGCGCTCGTCGCAAAAAATGGTAGTGGAAAGTCAACACTACTTAATTGTCTCATGGGTAAAGAGCCGTACGACGAAGGAAGAATTGTTTTCAGAAATGAGATCAATGTAGGTTTTTTAGAACAAGCTGATGATCTTGATAAAGAGAATACCATCTATCAGGAAGTTCTTAATCATGATCTTCCAAAGCTTAAAGTATTCAAGGAATATAATGATGCTGTTCGTGCGAATGACGAGGAGAAGATCGCTCAACTATTTGAAAAAGTTTCTCAGTTGAATGCCTGGGATTTAGACAGCACCATAGAGCAAATATTGTCCAAGCTCAAGTTAAATGACACAGAACAGAAAATATCAACACTATCCGGAGGTCAGCGAAAACGTGTTGCTCTCGCAAAAGTGTTGATCGCTGAGCCTGATTTTTTGTTTTTAGATGAGCCAACGAATCACCTTGATCTGGATATGATCGAATGGTTAGAAGAATATTTGTCAACCTCAAAAGCTACCATCTTTATGGTCACTCACGATAGGTACTTTTTAGAAGTTATTACGGATGTGATCTACGAGCTGGAGGATCAAACGCTATACAAGTATAAAGGCAATTTTTCATATTATTTAGAGAAAAAAGCAGAACGCGAAGAGCAGTTTGCGACGACTGTTGGAAAGGCGAGAAGTCAATTCAAAAAGGAGCTTCAATGGATCCGTAGACAGCCAAAGGCGAGGGGTACGAAACAAAAAGCTCGTATTGAAAGTTTTCACGAGACAAAGAAAATTGCCAAGCAGAATTTAGCGAAGGAAGAACTTGAAATACCAGTTAAGATGGAGCGTCTGGGGACAAAGATCCTGGAACTTCATAATATTTCTAAATCATACGATGATAAATTACTCCTGGAAAGCCTTGATTACAATTTCAAGCGACAAGAGCGACTGGGAATTGTCGGACCAAATGGTGCAGGAAAGTCTACATTGCTGAAAATGATCGTTGGTGAGATTCCACCGGATACGGGTAAAGTAGTAATTGGGGAAACGGTTGTGTTTGGTTATTACTCTCAGAAAAATATTGAGGTAGATGAAGACAAAAAAGTCATCGATGTTATTCGGGAGGTAGCTGATATCATTCCTTTGGAGAAAGGCAGAGAAATGACCGCTGCTCAATTTCTTGAGAAATTTCTTTTCCCTCGAAGTATGCATCACAATTATGTATACAAGCTTAGTGGTGGGGAGAAACGTCGCTTGAAGTTGATGAAGGTACTCATGTCTAATCCTAATTTTTTAATTCTCGATGAGCCTACAAATGATCTGGATATTTTCGTGATGAGCGTATTAGAAGATTATTTAAGAAGTTTCAAAGGGTGTCTCATCGTAGTATCTCACGATCGTTATTTCATGGATAAGATGGTGGATCATATTTTCGTTTTCGATGGGGGAGGAAAAATAAGTGATATACTAGGGAACTACACGGAATATCGTAAGCACCAAAAAAGTCTTGAGCGTCAGGAGCAAGAGCGTAAACGAAAGCAAGCAGCAGATAATAAATCTATTTCAGCACCTAAGAAAAAAGAGGTAAGTGAAGAGAAAAAGAAACTAACGTTCAAGGAACAACAAGAGTTTGAAGCGTTGGACCAAGAGATCGTTGAGTTGGAAACTGAGAAAGAAGAACTAACAAAAATACTATCAGATTCTGAGGCCTCTGCTGAAGATCTAAATAATGCAAGTAAGCGACTTTCTGAGGTTGTGCAGCTTATAGAAGAGAAGTCAGATCGTTGGATGTATTTGGCAGATTTTGCGTAGTCAGTGACTAGTGAGCAGTGAGCAGTTAGCAATTAGCAGTGAATATCCCGATTCGCTTCGCTCTCGGGATTAGTTCGAAGACGTTCCGAAGTTTCGGGACTTTCTCACTGAAGTGACGATTGGAGAATGGCTTATATTCTATCCGTAGCTACAAAAGAATCTTATAGATTTAGTCTTGTCTAAAAATAAAGTTTAACTTTGTTTAACATTAACAGGGTTTATGGATCAGTTAACACAGAGCGAAGAGAACTACATTAAAGCCATATATTCTTTACAGCAGAAAACTTCATCTCCAGTAGGGACGAATGATCTGGCTGATCGTATGGATACCAAGGCGAGTTCTGTTACAGATATGATCAAACGCCTTTCGGATAAAAAACTGATCCAATACAAGAAGTATAAAGGATGTGAGCTAACTGATAACGGTATGCGCACTGCATTGAAACTTATTCGAAAACATAGACTTTGGGAAACCTTTCTAGTTGAAAAATTGAATTTTGGATGGGATGAGGTTCACGAGATCGCTGAACAGCTCGAACATATTCAATCGTTAAAACTTACTGATCAGCTTGATAAATTTTTGAATTATCCAAAGTTCGATCCACATGGAGATCCTATTCCAGATGCAGAAGGTGAGATCCAGCAGAGGGAGCAATCATTCAAGTTGAATGAACTAGCCATGGATCAATCTGCTGTCGTTATTGGAGTAGCAGATAGCTCCGCTTCTTTCTTACGTTTTTTAGATCGTCACAAGATTAACTTAGGTTCCTCGATCTGTGTGAAAGAGGTCTATGAGTTTGATGATTCCAGAGAAATACTGATAAATGATGAATTGGTTACGCTCTCTGCAGCGGCAACTTCTAAAATAACTGTACAACTTGTTTAGGTTATGGATGAGATCATTAAATATTTTGAAGAACTTGACCCCGTAACAGGTGCATTGATAGCTACAACTTTCACATGGGGCTTGACAGCACTTGGAGCTGCTTTCGTGTTTTTCTTTAAAACAATGAATCGTGCGCTTTTAGATGGTATGCTTGGGTTTACAGGTGGTGTAATGGTCGCTGCAAGTTTCTGGAGCCTTCTTGCCCCAGGAATTGAAATGAGTGAGGGATCAGGATTTGTAAAAGTTATCCCTTCTGCTGTAGGTTTCACTCTAGGGGCATTATTCATTTTTGGTTTGGATAAGATATTGCCACACCTTCATATTAATTTCAAGGAAAGTGAAAAAGAGGGATTGAAGACATCCTGGCGAAAATCGACATTGTTATTTCTAGCGATCACGCTTCATAATATACCCGAAGGACTTGCTGTGGGAGTTTTATTTGGAGGAGTAGCAGCAGATGTACCCGGGGCAACTATTGCAGGGGCAGTTACATTAGCTATCGGGATCGGAATTCAGAATTTCCCAGAAGGGATTGCTGTTTCAATGCCGATGAGGAGGTTAGGAGCCTCTCGAAAGAGAAGTTTTTGGTATGGACAATTATCAGCTATTGTAGAACCTATTTTCGGTGTTCTCGGAGCAATTGCAGTATCCTTTTTTGAACCAATACTTCCTTACGCTTTAGCATTTGCTGCAGGGGCAATGATCTTTGTTGTGGTTGAAGAAGTGATTCCCGAAACCCAACAGGATAAATACACCGATCTAGCAACACTTGGATTCATTCTTGGGTTTGTGGTCATGATGACACTCGACGTTGGTTTAGGAGGGTAAAATCAGCCTACACACTTTTTTCCATTATCTATAATTACCTTTGGTACATAATTTTCAAGTTATGTACACAAAAAAGATCTCGAGCCTAGCTATTATATTCATGTCATTTTTGGCCATTGGACAGTTTGACAACGACAAATTATTAACTTCAAATCAAACACCAACTTACGAAGAGACGATAAGTTTCTACAAGGATTTGTCTGATAAGACAGAGGGAATGAGACTTTTTAATATGGGAGATTCTGATTATGGACTACCTATATACCTCTGTGTATTGAATTATGACCCGTCAAACGAGGATAGTCTTTCTATATTTGAGAGTGCCCGCCAAACGACAACTTTACTTATCAATAATGCGATTCATCCTGGAGAACCATGTGGAGTTAATGCATCAATGAAATTAGCGCTTGATTTTGCCGAAATGAGTGAAGCAGAACGAAAGACTTTTCCACTCATCGGAATTATTCCAGCTTATAATATTGGAGGTATGAAGAATCGAGGAGCGCACAGTAGAGCGAATCAGGAAGGGCCAGAACTTCATGGGTTTAGAGGAAATGCGAGTAATCTCGACCTAAACAGAGATTTTGTAAAAATGGACAGTAAAAACATGTTCACCTTTGCCAAAATTTTCCATAGTCTGGATCCAGATGTTTTTATAGATACTCACACAAGTAATGGAGCGAATTATCAATACACATTGACCTACATCACACCGATAATGGAAAAGCTGGCACCTTCTATCCGTTCGATCTTTGAAGAAGATATGATTCCGTCTTTAAAAAGATCTGTCGACAAAAATTGGGGATATGATCTTTTTCCATACGTAAACTTGAAAGGACGAACTCCAAAAGAGGGAATGGTTAAGTTCAATGCGACTCCAAGATACTCTATGGGTTACACTGACTTATTCCATACGATCTCATTTACGACTGAAACACACATGTTAAAACCGTTTCCAGATCGCGTGAAATCTACTTACGGCTTTTTAATAGAAACAGCAAAATACTCACAAGAGAACAGTAAAGCGATTGAAAAGGCTAGAGTAGAGGCATTCGAGTATGATCAGCAACAAAGAGAATTACCGGTTAATTTTAAGCTAGATTCAATACCAGAATCAATAGATTTTAAAGAGTTTGAGTGGACGTTTGAAGCAAGTGAAATAACAACAGGAAAACGTTTGAAGTACCATGAGGATCAACCAAGTGACATGACTATTCCTTACTTTCTCAACTATAGCCCAACTGATTCTGTTTTAATACCTGATTATTTCGTTGTTGGGAGACAAGCTTTTGATGTGATCGAACGTTTGAAAGCAAATAAAGTAGCTTTCAGAATGATCTCTAAGGATACTTTGGTGAGCTTGAAAAAGCTAAAAGTTGTTGATTATAGTACCCTCGAACGCCCCTATGAAGGTCATTTTCTGCATCGAACTATTCAGTATGAAACAATCATCGATTCTGTTCAATTGAAAAGAGGTGATATTCTTATCAAAACAGATCAGTCTAAAAGAAGATTCCTTGCGAAACTCTTATCTCCCGAGTATGTAGATAGCTATTTCAGTTGGAACTTTTTTGACAGCTATTTGCAGCAAAAAGAACATTTTTCTTCTTATGTATTTGAAGAGATAGCAACGAAGTTATTGGAGGATAACACTGAATTGAAGGCAACTTATGAAAAAAAGTTGGAGCAAGATTCTTCATTTGCTGAAAGTCGTTACCAACAATTGAATTTTATTTACAGAAATTCTCCTCACTACGAGGATCACGGGGTTTTACCTGTTTATTTATCGATCGACGAATAAAAAAAGGCTGCAGTATCATACCGCAGCCTTTTCTAAATTCAATTGTATCTATTAATTCACAACGCTTACACGGTTTACATATCGTGTATTTCCTTCTTCATCCTGAACATGGTAGAGGTAAACTCCATTCATCCAGTTTGAAACGTTTATTGTTGTGTTCACCTGACTGATCTTCACAGTTGTGATCAACTTACCAGCAGCGTCATAAACTGTAATATTATCTATTCCAGCTGCTGTAATTTCAAATGTTACTTCATCTGATGTTGGGTTTGGATATACCGTAATGAAATCTTCTATATCTTCACCATTCAAGCTTGATACATCTTCACTAACCGTTATATCCTGACAAATTGTTGACTCCTCACAATCAGAGTATGCTGTTAAGCAAACATTGTAAGTTCCAGCAGCAGCATACGTGTGAGTTGGGTTGAAATCAGTTGATGTGTTACCATCATCGAAATCCCAACTGTAAGAAGTTGCATTTGTAGAACTGTTGAAGAAGTCAACAACCAATCCATTTGCATTATTCGTAAATCCTGCAGCAGGAGTTACCGGGTTCGCAGCTAAAGTGTAAGAATCTGTGATCTCACATCCTGATGCGTCAGTAGCAACAACTGTATATGTTCCGTTTCCTATTCCTGTCCACGTATCAGCAGCAGGACCTCCTGTCCACTGGTAAGTTACATTAGTACCACCTGAAACACTAACAGAGATCTCACCATCCTGTGTATCATTACAAGTTGGTTGAGTAATTGTTTCTGTCATTGACAAGTTGGTTGTGTAGTTCAATGTAAACGATTCTGTTGCACTACAACCATCTCCATCAGTAGCAGTGACTTCGTATGTGCCTGCATCTAGGTTGTTATAATCAGCTGTTCCAGGTCCATTTGTCCATTGGTAAGTAAATCCAGTACTTCCAGATGCAGATGCCGTAATCGAACCGTCATTCTGACCAGCACAACTTGGTTCTGTTACATTTCCATTAACGGTAATGTTTGTTGCATAGTCTAATATGAATGATGCAGTTGTATCACAACCGCTGTTATCTGTTACTGTAACAGTGTATGTTCCAGCATTAAGGTTATTAACGTCGGTAACATTTCCGGCACCGTTGTTCCAGCTGTATGTATATCCTGGATTTCCGCCTGTTACACTTATACTTATCGAACCATTTTGAACTTGAGAACAACTTGGATCTGTAACATTACTTGAAATATCCATTCCACAGATTGTACTTGATACAAGATCTACACAGTAATCTTCAACTTCACCTGAAGTAAAGTCTCCACACACTGCAGGAAGAGGATCAGATCCGTATCCCTGGTAAGACATTTGAACTCTCATTCGTGTACTTCCTACAACAGCAGTTCCAGGAACTGTAAAGTTATCCGTAAGTGGACCTGTACTAGCAGCTCCTTGATCGTAAATAAGCTCTCCTGCATCGAAAGTACCACTCTGATCGATATCCATCCAGATACGAGTATACTGCTCAAGATCATTCTGTCCTCCAAATCCTGGAGTCATAGTGAATGGAACTGTTTGACCAATATTCATTGAAATAGGAGCAAGATCAGGAGCTCTGTATCCTCCATCATCTCCACTTGTTACAAGTGTTCCATTGATATCCATGGATTCGATCCATTCTGATTGTTGTCCCATGAATCCAACTGCAGTTTGACCATTTTGAAGGTGAGCTAATAGGTCGGCACCATCAGCCTGAGAAACCATAACTACAGGTATATTTACTTGTGGACCTTCACCACCATCACCTAATTCTTGAGGTGAATTACCTTGATTGTTTATAATAATCAATCCGATAGCTCCAGCGTCCTGAGCATTCAAAGCTTTAAGCGAGAAATTACATGTTCCGCGAGTAGCTACAGCGATGTTTCCATTAATTGCAGCACCATTCGTTAAAGCGTTACAACCTTCTTCTGCAGCGGCAGTACCGTCATCAACAAGTACGAGATCGCCATAAGCGAATCCTGAACCTAAATCAGCACCCCATCCTGTTGTGATCGTATAGGTTGTATATTCAGTCTCAACCGAACCTGGTGAATGAATTCCTAAGAATACATCAGGATCTGCGGTAGTTCCTGTAGCGCAGTAGTTGAGGTCAATACAACTTCCACATCCAGTAGTAGTGAAAGTCATAGTAGCTGAAGAAATACTTGTCTCACTACCACAATTTGACTCAACATAATATTCATAAACAGTACAAGAAGTTAATCCAGTGAACTGGTAACTCGTATTAGTTGTGTTATACATCGTCCAGTTACCAGAACCTTGTTCTTGGATATAAATGTCATAATCATCTGCATCAGTCACGTTATCAAAGGTGATTGTTGCATCATTATCATTAACTGTAGTTGTTGTAATGTTATCAGGAGCAATACAAGAACTACAAGTTTGATTCATTAGAAGGTCTATAGAATTCTTAGAATTTATTCTACCACCAGAAATTGTTCTTGCCTGTAAGTGAGCTGATTGATCAACTCCATCATATAGAGCCTGCATAACTATATCCGCTGTACCTTGTGGATCATTTTGAACCATTGCCATAAAGTTAGGACAAGGAATACTATACATTAACCCTATAACACCTGCTGTCAATGGACAAGCAAAAGAAGTTCCTGAAGTAGGACCATAACCATCATTTGGTTGTGTAGTATAAATACTTGAACCAGGTGCTGCCACATTGATCGTTTGATCACCATACCCAGCAAAATCGATAATGTCTGATTGGTCCGTAGCAGTTACACCGATCATGTAATCACTAGCACATCCGGTAGGAACATCACCGAAAGTATCAACATCTTGATTTTGATTTGTAGTAGCACCTGCGTTAAGAATACCTGCAGCTCCCAAATCATCATAGAAACTACACCATATTGGATAGTTGTTAGGATCACCTCCATCAACACCCCATGATGCATTAGTCGCAACTACAAAGGCTCCTTCTGCACCATTGGTTTGATTCCACAGTATTCTAGCGTCTAAAGCATAAGTATAAGCTTCAACAATATTTGCTTCTGTAAAAGGATTCGCATAACCTGCGATGGCCATTATCTTTACGTTCCAGTTTGCACCAACAACTCCCTGGTTATTGTCACCTTGGGCACCAATCATACCAGCAACGCTTGTACCATGACCACCTGTACCGATGTTGTCATCATTTGAGGAAACATTCCAACCATTATAGTCATCAATGTAACCATTTCCGTCGTCATCAATTCCATTATTTGGAGTTTCTGCCGTATTTACCCAATGGTTACCTGAAAGATCTTCGTGACCGATAAGGTCAGCACTTTCAATAAGCGCAACAACTATATCATCTCCGTTAGCAGTTGTACCACCAGTCGTGATATCCCATGCTAATTCAGAATCGATGTTGTTATGTTGCCACTGGCTACCATAATCAGTATCATTTGGAGCTGCTCTTAATTCAACCTTGTGGTTTTTTTGGGCTAGCCATACTGAATTTACTCGACGAACTGCAGAAAGAACTTCTTCTATCGAGGCAGCATTGTTGTCAAATTCGAATAACCAAATGTCTGTATGCTTAGACAATACTCGATTGATTTCGAGTTCGTACTGAGCAGGGACACTTCGTAATACGACGTTCGGATCTCGATCGTCATGCATTCGAACAATAATTTGGTTTGGAATAATTGAAGCCTCTTCCGCGGCTTCATTCGTTACCATTTGTTGAGCGTTGATATTGTTAATTGTGAAAAATAACAATCCAAGACTCAGAAGCAGATAGCGTTTCATCATCTTTTAGTTTATTGAGTTTTACATTTTTAGCTTTTGCAATTTACAACAATAAAAACAAAAAACCATAAAACCGTTTCCAAACGGATAATTCTAGATGTGAAAGGTAGGAGGCAGGTTCGTTTTACTGTAATTATGTCAATCTGAAGACGTTAAACGAATGAGTTAAGACGAACATTAAAAACTTATATTTGTTGCTAGAAAATAAAAAAAAGAAAATGATGAAGAAAATTATCGCATTTGCAATTTTAATAGGAATTGCCCCTTTTGGAAGGTCTCAAGTACAGGTTCCTCAATTAAGTCCTAAGGCTGAAATTGAACAAGTTATTGGACTTTCTGAAGTTGAAATAGAATATTCAAGACCTTCTAAAAGAGAAAGAGTGATCTTTGGTGATCTAATACCATATGGAACGACATGGCGCTTTGGAGCAAACAAGAATACGACTATTGAGCTCTCAACAGATGCTACTATAGCAGGAAACGAATTGCCGAGTGGAGAGTATGCATTGTTTGCAAAAGTAGGTGAGAAGGAATGGACTATTATCTTTTATAAAGATACTGATAACTGGGGAACACCTGATGAATTCGATGCGGATAAGGTTGCGTTGAAAATAAATGCGAAAAGCATGAAAATTGGTGAAACTATCGAAACATTTACATTAAGTTTTGATAATTTAACCACTAAATCAGCTGATTTGGTTGTTTCTTGGGAGAATACGAGAATTGTTGTACCGATGGAGTTTCCTACAGATGAGTTGACAGAGGCTTCTATCAAAGAAACAATGAAGAGTGATAGTATTACAGAACGTGATTATTATGGAGCTGCAAGCTATTATTTATCTTCTAAAAAGAACTTGAAAGAAGCTTTGTCCTTTATAGATAAAGCTATTGAAATAAGAGGGGAAGAAGCTTTCTGGTATGTACGTAAAAAGGCACTGATCGAATATGAGCTTGGAATGAAAAAGCAAGCGATCAGTACAGCAAAGAAATCTTTTGAAAGTGCAAAAGCAGCAGGTAATGAGAATTACATGAAGATGAACAAAGAATCTATAAAAGCTTGGGAAGCTGAGAAATAGTATCTTTAATTAGAGCAAAAAGAAGGCTAGTTGAAAAACTGGCCTTTTTTTATGATTCCAATTCGAACGCCGTTTTATATTCATTATATCTGATGAATATCTCTCGAACGTAATTGTATGTTTCTGATCCACGCAGATATCCGTAGTAACAAACTGGGTCATGATAATACTTTGGTTGAGACAAGAGCTTAATATATGTCTCTACGTTATCATCCCAAACCAAAGGATCTTTCCCGTTCTTTTTTGCTAATCGCTGAGCATCTAAAACATGACCTAATCCGGCATTATATGTCGCCAGAGTGAACTTAATACACTGAATACTATCAGGAATACTCTTCCATGCCTTGATATCGTCTCTTAATTTTTTCACACCTCCTTTGATCTGTATTTCTGGAGGTGAATCTGGATAAACACCGTAACTAGGACCTACTGATGGCATAAATTGCATTAGTCCATAAGCTCCAGCCCAAGATTCCTGATGTAGCCTGAATTTAGACTCTTGGTAAATTAGTGATGCTAGTAGTCTCCAATCCCAACCAGCCTGGTTTGCATATTTCTTGATCAAGTCATCATACTGTGATATATCGTTACCATTGATCGAAGAATAGTTCCCTTTCGATTTACCAGAGAATCTCGACATATTCAGGTATTTATGTTTGATATACTTGTATGTTGCGGTCTTTAAGAATTTATCTAACCAATTATCTAATTTTTTTCGTAACAACGGACTTCCTTTACGAAGACCAAAAGCGATCTTTTGTTTTACACTTAATTCTAGACTCGCATCTATGTTAGGGTAGAACCTTTGATTGATTAGAGCTACATTTTTATCGGTTACTGTATAATCTATGAATCCTTTGTCTACCATTTCTATAACATCCTCAGGAATAATATCACCATCTAAGGGTTCTAAAAATATTGTGTCGCCTAATTCATTCTGAAGATTTGTGAGTCTTTCGTAGTAGCTTGAGTTTTTCCATACATGAACAGTTTTTTGAGCAAGTTGAACAGGGTCGGTGATTAACTCACTTTTCCATTCTTTTCTTCTCATTTTTCGCCACTCTTCGGGTTTTCGTTGGATTAAAACCTGAGAAGTTCTCATAAAAGTTTTTGAAAAATCAATTTGCTTTCTTCTTTCTTTAGTAACTGTGAAATTACAAGCGATTATGTCACCTTTACCATCATTCAGTTCGTTGATTATGTTGTCAAGGTTCTTAACGATCTTAACTTCTAACTTAACACCTAAAGAACGAGCAAACTCTTTGAGAATCTCATATTCAAGCCCCATTTTTTGTCCGCGATAGATAAAATAGCTGTTCGCACTATTTTCAGCTAGAACAGTCAATTTATTTTGAGCTAAAATTTCTTTCAGGTCATCATGCTTTTCTTCAGTAGCTTGACCAACCACTGTTTTTTCTTTTCTAGATGTATTTTGACATGCAGAAAAAACAACGACAGCTATTAATATCGCAGATAATGAAAGTTTATATGATAAGAATTTGTCTATCAATATTTAGGTATATAGGGTATAATATACAAAAAAAATGCGAAGGAAATAAATAGGATCGTCACTTCGTACTTTCTTTTATCTAACATAGTTGTCGAAATAATGTTGCGCATCAGTCATAAAGCGTTCAAATACAGACTGAATAAGCTTTTCTTCTTCAATGAAAACTTTTGGCGCTAAATGAAGTTCGTTCTGAAAAGAGATTCTTTTGCTTAGACCTGAAGAGGCCATTTTAAGTCCTTCCATTTGTCTATACCTCAAGATCCAATTTCGTTCATTCATTAGCTGCAAGAGATCAAGGTACCTTTTAGGATACCGATATACTTTGTTTCGCTCTCTGATGAATTGATTTTCAGGATTCAATGCGAACTCAAAAAATCCATTTACAAAACTTTCAAGATCAACAGATGAGTAATTATTCCATTTTTTCGCCAAGATGTGATCCATGTATAGATCAATAGCAATACCCGCGATCTTAGGTAATTTAGCGTAAAGATGGATACGTAATTTGGTTATCTCAGGATGATGATCAATAAAATCATCAATCTCGCGATGAAGCTTAACACCTTTTTGAATGATATCTGGAAGGTCTGTATAGTCTTTTCCTTTAACAAAATCCCCAAATAAGTTTGCCATCATTAGTTGATGATCGCCGTTGGAGAAGAATAAATGACCTAGATAATTCAATTAGTAAATGAATTTACCCTTTTTGTTTAAGATCATATCATACTTTAAAACAAGTTCTGCTGCACCAACTGTCTTTGACGCAGGCAACATAGTATTGATATTTGAATCATAGGAAAGTGCAATAGTTAAACCATTGAATGTATATTGAAAATTAACAACCACTGCGTCCATGTACCTATGGTAGATGCCGAAAGAGAAGATCTGAGGTCTAAAGAATATCGTTCTTAGGGATGGATCTTGTAAATAAAAGTCAAAGTTTGATCCAACCATTATGTTTCTGTTTGGCCCCTGGAACATAGCAAGGACCTGAGGAGAAATACCGAATCTACTATTTCCAAGGCGATAATTTGCTCCAATCTGACCTGTGAATCTTCTGTACAAATTATCTGTTATGTTGAAATCTAAGTTAGGTTCCAAGATATGTTGAGTAGAAAAACCTAAATAAATTCGTTTTGTATTGTCTTTTCTATACTGATAAAAAAGTCCCGCACCCAGATCGAAATTTGAAACATTAGCGTTTGCAATTCCTTCGCCTGGAGCTCCTTCAACAAATTCATAACCATTCCATTGGCTTTCCCATGTCAAATTGCCTGGTGAAAGAGTTCTTTGGTATAAACCTGGTGAAACACCGATAGAGAAAAAGTTTCGTTCATTAAACGCCAGATGATAAGCTATTGGAATAGAAACCTGAGTATTAGAATATCTGGAGTCACCACTCATGTCATTCATGAAAGCACCACCAACTCCTAGATAACCGTTCCGTGTTTTACCTCTAAAAAGTTTTCCTTCTATACTTCCTGAAATCGTTTGAAAAGGTTTATCAGTGACAGTAAAGTACTGGTATCGAAAGTTCGTGAACAACTGCATGTCGTTGTTGTTTGTAGCAACAGCGGCAGGATTGTGTTGCATATTATTATGAAACCACATGCTGAAGTTCCTTCCTTGCTGGGCAAAACCAGTAATTGCGATAGTGAACGCAGCTGCTAAAATTGTTAACTTCATACTACAGTTTATTTAACTAAGGTTATGTTTCCACTTTTTTCACCACTTGCTCCATTAACAAGATCGTAAGTTAAGGTATAAACGAACAACCCCTGATTGAGTGGTTCACCGTTAAGAGTACCATCCCATCCATCTTCTACTTCTGTGGACTCGAATACCAATTGACCAAATCTGTTATAGATTCTGAATTCCATATTTACGATACCAACTCCCAATACATGTAAGAAATCGTTGACTCCATCATTATTAGGAGAGAAAGCAGAAGGTACTTCTACGATCTCTTCAAAATCGACTGCAACTATAACAGTGTCTCTACCAATACAACCATTCGCTCCAATAACTTGAGGGAAATAAGTTGTCGTGATAACAGGGCTTGCGATAACATTTGCGCAAGTATCACAGTCTAGGCTTTCTCCAGGTTCCCAGAAAATAAATCCTGGATTTGCAGGAACCGCTTCAAGTTCTGCTGATCCACCAATCTCTATTAACGTATCTCCGAACCCTTCGATCTCGGGTAGATCTAATACATCGATCGTTGTTAGTGTTTGATCAGATCCTCCGTCGTTAGTAACTGTCAACGTAATTTGATAAGATCCAGGTGTGTCAAAGCAAATATTTGATGGGTTTTGATCTGAAGAAGCATTTGGAGTTCCTCCTTGGAAAGTCCAGCTCCAGGTGTCTGGGTCGCCCGTTGATTGGTCTGTAAATGATATACAATCTCCTGCACAGATCAAATTGGTGTCTATTGTAAATGCGGCAGTTGGTGGATTGCCAGAACAAGTCGTTACCGTAATCGATTGAGTGGTTTGGTTTGTTCCATCTGCATCAGTCACCTCTAAAGTTACATCATAAGTTCCAGCCGTTGGAAAACAAATATTTGTAGGGTTTTGATCAGTTGAAGAAGCAGTTGAGGCTCCATTAAATGTCCAATTCCATGATGTGATACCATTCCCCGTTGAGTTATCTGTGAAACTAATACAATCACCTTCGCACAAGTTCGTAGAACTAGGAGTAAAGGCTGCAGTAGGTCCACCACCACAAGTGGTTACGTTGACAGATTGTGTGATCTGATCTGTACCATCAGCATCTGTTACTTCAAGAATAATATCATATGTACCGGCGGTAGGGTAACAGATGTTTGTAGGGTTTTGGTCTGTAGAAGAAGCAGTGGAAGCACCGTTGAATGTCCAGCTCCATGATGTAATTCCATTGCCAGTAGATGCATCTGTTAGATCAATGCAGTCTCCTTCACAAAAATCATAGCTTGAAGCTGTAAAGTCAGCAGTTGGTCCTGCACCTCCATTATCATCGGCAAATAATCTTAAGTTATTTACAGCGAAAGATGGATCAGTTCCGGAACCATCATTGTCGTTTCTCCAGTGAAAAGCAAATCTAAGATCAGCCTGATTTTCCGCTGCAACAGGTAAAGCAACTGTTTGTTCTGCCCATTCTCCTTGACCTCCACCACAAACGTTGCCAGGTGTTTGTGTCCAAACAACATTCCAACTTGTACCACCATCTGTACTATATTCTAGCTCTGCAAAATCAGCTCCAGCTTGACCGACACCAATCCAGTCAAAAACAAGTTCTAATCCTGTTTCACCAACAGTAGAAATGGGTACAGTCAACGCAGCTCTTTTATTCGTCGTTGAAGGAGCAAATCCTAAACCGTTATCTCCAGCGTTGTAAATAGCTCCGGTTCCAATGCAAACTGCACCTTGACATGATACGTGCAATGTAGGATCCCCATTGCTAGCTACACCACAATTTGGAGGGGTCTCACCACCTTCTTCGTCACTGATTACCCAAACGTTCGCATCAGAGTCATTTTGCCCTGTTTGAATAGTTAGGTCCCAATCCGAGGGTGTATCAAAGTCGTTATTCCAAATCTGAACCAATTGACTATATGTCAATCCAGACAGGGATAGAAAGAAAACAAGCAATAATTTTTTCATAACACAATGTAATTTGTGAAAAATAACACTAATCAAAATTACATAATTTATAAGATTAACCTAAAAAAAACGTTGATGAATTCATGTTTTGATCATATGAAAAGTTTGAAACTAATGTTACTGAAAAACATTGAGAAGCAATTTAAGATAAACACTATTTTTGTCACTAAAAATTACTACAATGCTCGGTTTAAAGCTACCAACAGATCCTAGATGGGTTGATATCGTCGAAAAAAACATAGAGGAAATTTTAACAGATCACGCTTATTGTGAGCAAAAAGCTGCCTCGAATGCGATTTCTATTATAGTAAAGTTTCCGCAATATACAGATGTTGTGGAGGCGATGGGGGAGCTCGTAAAGGAGGAAATGGAACATTTTCAAATGGTTCACAAAGAACTTCAAAAAAGAGGACTTAAATTAGGGAGGGAGCGCAAGGATGAGTATATCCATGACCTGCTTGGTTATATCCAGAAGGGTGGAAGCGAAGAACAACGTTTTGTAGAACGCATGTTATTTGGTGCAATGGTGGAGGCAAGAAGCTGTGAACGTTTTAGATTGCTATCAGAAAATATTTCAGATTCTGAGCTTCGCATTTTTTACAGGGAATTAATGGAGAGTGAAGCTCGACACTACACGATGTTCTTAAATTTTGCAAAGAAATACGCAAAGAAAATTGACGTAGATAGACGATGGAAAGAGTTTTTGGAGTATGAGGCAGGTCTTATGGAAAAGTATGGTAAAAAAGAGACTATGCACGGTTGACTTGGAATAATTCTTTTTGATTCATATGCTAGTGCATCACTTTTATTATCTTCATGCTTTTATTTTATAAATAATCGAATTTTATGGCCAAGTTTAACTTAAAGTCTTTTTTTGCTAAGAATTGGATTCACTTTTTAGCTATAGGTCTTTTCTTCATAATTACCTTAATTTATTTTAAGCCACAGTTTGATGGTTATCGATTGAAACAACATGATATTGAGCAGTATAAAGGTATGTCGAATGAAATCGTTCATTTCAGAGAAACGACTGGAGAAGAACCTTTGTGGACGAATTCAATGTTTGGAGGAATGCCGGCCTATCAAATCTCCGTTGATTATAAAGGGAACTTGTTGGATGAGATCGTTAGATTCTTGAATTTTGGTATGAAGTCCCCAGCGGGTCTTTTCATTCTTTATATGATCGGTTTTTACATTATGCTTCTTTGTATGCGAGTCAAACCGATGGTTGCAATATTTGGTTCATTAGCTTTCGCTTTTTCATCCTATTATGTAATAATTCTTCAAGCTGGTCACAATTCGAAAGCCGAGGCTATTGCATTAATGGCTCCCGTAATAGGAGCGTTCTATATGGCGTACAGATATAATCTGAAATGGGGACTCATTCTTTCGGCTTTATTCATGGGATTACATTTGACTTCAAATCATTTTCAGATCACATATTATTTGGCGATCCTTCTTTTAGGATTAGGAGTTGTTGAGCTCATCAGAGTTATCAAAAGCAAAAACTGGTCTCACTTTTTGAAGGCAACTATCGGAATAATAGTTTCTTACATCATAGTTGCAGCTATAAATTATGGAAATATATCGCTTACAAATGATTATGCTAAGCACACAATAAGGGGAGGGAACGATATCACGATCAATGTGGATGGCACTTCATCAGAGAGGAATTCGACTAGCGGATTGGATAAAGATTATATTACTCAATGGAGCTATGGGATAGGAGAGTCTATGACTTTAGTATCGCCTTATGTAAAAGGTGGGTCTAATGGTGCGATCAAGTCTTCTCAATTCTCAGACGTTTTAAGAGATCCTGATATTCGCAGGGAAGCCAGTTTAGTCGCGGAAAATGACGTTTACTGGGGTGCCCAACCTTTTGTGTCGGGACCGGTTTATGTTGGGATCATTGTTTTCTTTTTGGCAGTTCTAGGTATGATCTACTTAAAGGGCCCTCTGAAGTGGGGATTAGCTTTGGTGACCATATTAATGCTGATGCTTTCCTGGGGAAAAAACTTCATGGGTCTTACTGAGTTCTTTATTGAATATGTTCCAGGTTATAACAAGTTCAGAGCAGTAACAATTATTTTGGCGGTCGTTGAATTGATCATACCGCTGTTGGGCGTTTTATTCTTGAGTAAACTGATAAAAGAACGTGAGGCAATCAAGGAAAACATCAAACCCTTTTTCGTTGGTTCAGGGTCCTTAGTTGTGCTATTATTCATTTTAACTTTTTCTGGGTTAGGCGATGGATATTTATCACCAAGAGAACAAGATTTTATCTATAATTATGAATCTCAGGTTCGCCAACAGATAATGAATGAGGATCCTCAGCGTCTTCAGCAGAATGGTATTGATATTAATAACCCACAGCAGGTTGATCAATTAGTTGCGCAACAAGTTGAGAGAGTAGATAAGCAATTCGGCGCTTTAACTGTAGTTCGAGAAAAGATTTACAGACAAAGTATGTTGAGATCTATTCTATTTTTATTTCTGGGCATAGGTCTTATCCTTGTATATATTTATTTAAAAGTACCTAAAGAAGTTTTGATAATTGGATTATCAGGGCTGGTTTTGATCGATCTCATCATGGTTGATCTAAACTACCTGAATAATGAGAAAACAGGTCGAACAAATTACGAGTATTGGGTTCCGGAGTCCAAGTTTGACTTCCCTTTATCACCAACAAAAGCTGACAAAGAAATATTGGCTCAAGAGCTTGAAAAGAATCCAGAACTTAAGTCAGAAGTTGATAAAGCTAGAAGCATGGTGAGCTCTGGTCCACGATCGAGAATTAACCAGGATGAATTATGGTTAAAAAAGTTTCAGATATTAAATATGAACACGAATTATCGTGTCTATGAACCAAGAGGAGGATTTAATAGTTCTAGGTCATCCTATTTCCATAAATCACTAAATGGATATCATGGAGCAAAACTGAGAAGAATTCAGAACTTGATGAATTTTCATATTGGTGAAGGTAATATGGATGTGCTCAATATGTTGAACGTAAAATATTTTATTCAACAAAATTCAGCACGAACGAATCCCGGAGCATTAGGAAATGCTTGGTTAGTTAAGGAATTAATGGTAGAAGAGCATCCAAATGATGAATTATTAGCTTTGGGTAATCTATATCAGATCGAAAATTTATCGGATTCAAAACTTGTAGTGAATGGTAATGAAAAGAGCCTAGATACTCTTTCAGGAAGAGAGAACGTGTTTCTGTTAAGACCTGATTCACTTAGTATTGACCTATCTCAAGTAAAAAGGTCTGGAGTAGATGTTATATACGCTGAGGATATAAATGGTCAACGCAACTGGATTCCATTGGAACAACTGAAAAAAGATACCACTAATAGCTTTAAGAAATTATTGGAAGTGAGAAAAGTTCATGATTTTTCGCCTCGAGATGAAGCCGTTATCGGAGATGAAGAATCAAAAGGGATGTCTTCTTTAACTTTTTCAGCTGAAGGTAATATTGAATTGACATCCTACGCGCCGAATAAACTCAAGTACGATGTTAATGTTACGGATAATCAGTTCGCTGTCTTTTCTGAAATCTACTACCCAGATGGTTGGAAAGCATATATTAATGGAGAGGAAGTGCCAATCAATCGAGTGAATTATTTGCTGAGAGGTATAGAGTTGCCAAAAGGTAATTATGAATTAGTTATGAAATTTGAAGAACCGAAATATCATCAGGCGAATACGATATCTCTAGTTGGGTCGATATTAATTCTATTGATTGCCTTAGTTTTCTTTGTGAAGGATTTTATTCTTGCAAGTAAGGAAGACTAATTTTTAAGTGATTAAATTCTCTGATTTATTCATGACTTTTTATAGAGAAATATGCAGATAAGAAGAGTATTAATTGTTGGATCTTCTGTTGCCCTGAGGGTAAGGCCTCCCAGAAGGGAAAGGTCTTATAACTTCAATTATGCTAGTCTTATCGAGACTTATTTGAATAAGGATGAATCAGATGATTCATTATGGATTGTTGAAAATAAAGGATTTACACGAGCTATAACCAGAGATATTCTAAGGCTAAAGGATGATATCAGTTCATCCGGTGCTTCGGTAGTTATCTTGAATCTTGGAGCAGTTGATGCCCCAACTCGAGAAATTCCCTTGTGGTATTCTGATTTGATATCCGTTAAAAAGAAAGGGAAAGTATCATATCATCTGTTTAATCTTCTGCATGGTGCACTATTTAAAGGTGTCTTAAGACCATTTATAGTTAAATTGAGAGGAAAACGTGCATGGACAAGTAAAAAGAAATTTGAGAGGGACATAAATGAGATTTTAGATCATATTAATAAGGATACTTGCTCGAAGATCATAATTCTAGGTATAAATTCAGGAAATGAGCGTATTGAAAAGAAACTTCCTGGTACGATAAGTAACTACAAAGTGTATAACGATATACTCAGAAAAATATCAGAAGAAAGGAGCATTGATTTTGTAGATGTAAGGGATCTAAACTCTAAAGACCATTTCCCCGATGGTGTTCATTACAATTATGATGGTCACAAAGAAATATCTGATCGAATATTAAATTTGATACGGTGATAACAATAATAAAATGAAATTGATAAATCTTATTTCTCCTCTGTCATATCACCATTTATTTTTAAGAAGAATATTTGGTAAGAAGCAAAAAAACGTTGATTTATTTGAGACAAGAAGATCTTTTGAAGACATGACTCCTGTTTTCATTCTTTCTACTGGTAGATGTGGGACAAAATGGATTGATGAGATCATTTCAACTGATGAATCTGTTGTGTCTCTGCATCATCCAATACCTGTGATGAGAAGTCAAGCGAGAATCTGCTATAATTATGATTTCAACAAAGCTAGCAATAGTGAGAAACAGTTGTTAAGAGAAATGTTCTTAGGAGGAAGAGAGGAGTTATTCAACCAGGCTTTGAAAGTGAACAAGAATTTAATCTTCACAGATAGTAGACAAACCTTTTTTGCAGAAGTCATAAGAGATATTTTTCCCAAAGCGAAATTTGTTCATTTACATCGTAACCCTGGACAGGTTATCAAGTCTGGTATGGAAAGAGACTGGTACGATGCAGAGAACTCTTCTGAACTAAATAGGATCAAACCAGATCAAGGTGATTTTCACTTTGATAAATGGTCTGAATATGATTTAATTCAAAAAAATTCCTGGTTGTGGAATGAGACAAATAAATGGATCCTTAATTTTCTCGAAACGGTACCTTCGAATCAACAGTTCACATTATCCTTTAATAAATGGAACAGTACTAATTTATCTGAAATGTTTCAGTTTTGCGGTGCTTCGATTTCTGAAGGTTTAATTCAAAAAAGAAGAAATGCGCGAGTAAACGTTCAAAAAACTGCTAAGTTTAAAAAGTTCGAAGAATGGGCTGAAGCTGACAAAGAAAAGGTAAGGTCTATTTGTGGAGATACCTCCTCTAAACTAGGATATTCAATTTAAAATGAAGGTTGGTGTAATAGTCGATAACGATCTTGATAGTGACGTACGTGTCCTAAAGGAAATTAAAATGCTCAGGTCGCTAGGTTATGATGTGTCTGTTCTTTGTTTTGATCTAGGACGAAAATCAGAAGTAGAATATGATTTCGAAGTTGTAAGAATTAAGATCTCTCAACTTAAAAAAAATATTTTAGTTTTTCTGAACTTGCTTTTGCCGTTCTATAGAAATTTATGGAAAAAAGCAACATATAAATTTTTAAAATCCAGAAATATTGACATCGTCCATACTCATGATCTGTATATGGCGAAACCCGTGAAGGGAGGTATTGAAAAAACTGGAAAAACAATACCGCTCATTCTTGATCTTCACGAGAATTATCCAGTCGCCTATACATCATATAGCTGGGTTAATAAACCAATAAGAAGATGGGTGACATTTCCCGAAAAATGGAAAGAACTAGAGGCGGAATATTTAGAACAAGCCGATGGTTTAATCGTTCTGAGCGATTATTTTGGAGAAGATCTCAGAAGCCGCTATCCATTTTTAAAGAATCGAAAATTGATGACTTTACCAAACATCCCAGATCTTTCAGTATTCAAGGAACCCGAGGGAATTTCTAGATCAGATAAAATGACATTCATGTATTTTGGAAGTGTAGGTGTTCGACGAGGTATTCTAGATGTTATGGATGCTTTCATAGATATACAAAAGAGAAGGGATGATCTGAAGTTGTTAATAATAGGACCTTTAGATAAAGGTGATAAAGTTGTTTTCAACAGGAAAATGAATACAATCAAATCAGATATGATCGAGTATATTTCATGGGTCCCTCTGGAAAACATGGATTCTTACATGGACATTTCAGACGTTGGCCTTTCTCCTTTACACATTAATCCTCAACATGAATCAGGAGTAGCAAATAAAATTTATCAATATATGTATGGGGAGCTTTGCCTCTTAGTTTCCAATTGTAAACCACAACAAAGAATTGTTGAGCAGAATGGAATTGGATTGGTTTTCGATATACGTTCTCATGATTCTTTAGTTTCAGCTCTTGAATATCTTGCAGATAATTCTGATCAAGTAAAAAGTATGGGGGAGAATGCTAATAAAGTCTTATACGAAAAATACTCTTTGACACCATATGAAAAAAAACTTGATGAATTTTATAAAAGTTTGATTTGAGTCAGATAAAAGTATTCATACCGACTATTTGTGAAGAAGAAGTAAAGTATTCTTTTGAAATTTTATTGAGACAATTATGTGGTTTAGAAATTGAATTTGTTACTTCTCAAACTAAGGATTTTAAGATAGTCTTTGGAGATAAAGAGATCAGTATTGAGAATTCTTTTTTTGTATCTGATCAAATTGATAAACTGTATTCGTCAATTAACATTCCAAAAAGTACTAAAACTGTAGAGTTTGAAATAGGAAATGAAAAAGTAGACTGTGAATTGATCTATGGTCTTCCTCAACTTGACTTAAAAAAGCAAAAGACAAAAATAGGAATTGATGTCATCGGAAGTACTTTCTTCATGTTGTCAAGGTGGGAGGAACATGTAATAGACAAAAAAGATCCACTCGGCAGGTTTGATTACTCCCTTGCACTGAGCGTTAAGAATGGGTTTTATGAGCGTCCAGTAGTTAATGAATATGCGAACTTACTCTATTTGATCTTTAGATACATGGGTCTAGAGTTACCTCGAAACAATAATCAATTATCGGTGAATATCACTTATGATATTGATCAGTTAAGAAGATGGTTTTCTCCGAGAATTTATTTGAATTATGTATTCTATAATTTTTCACGTGGAAGGATTCGCGATTTATTGAGGGATACGCGGACATATATTGAGAGTTTGTTAAACTCCAAAAAGGACCCATTTAATAATTTAAATTTTGTTTCAAATAGCTTAAATAATAGAAGTGTTTCCAGAAAGATCATTTACTTTAAAACCACTCTGGCAAAAAGTAAATATGATAAAAATAGATATGATCTATCATCTAAAGCTTATCAGGATCAAATAAAACACTTGAAACAAAGTGGATTTGAGTTTGGTCTTCATCCTGGATTTGATGCCATTAAGGATGAATCATTAATGAAACGGGAAAAGGAAAACCTTGAGAAAAACCTTGATCTTAGATTAGATTTAGTGCGCCAACATTATTTGCGTTTTGAAATGCCTGAAACGTTTAGATGTCAGGTTTTGAATGGATTTCAGAATGATAGCACTATGATCTATTCGCACAAAGCAGGTTTTAGAAATGGAATCTGCGAAAGCTTTCCTGTTTTTGATTTTTTGTCGCGTGAGAAAATATCTTTAACTGAGACTCCTCTTTTATTTATGGAAACACCTTACATGGAATCTTCTACTGACCTAATTAATGACTTTAGGAAAGTATTTCAACAGGTTCAACAGTTTCGAGGTGAGATGACAATCCTATGGCACAATGGTAATCTTAATTATACTTGGCAACAAGAATTGTATTATCAACTTTTGAGTGAGGTAGAAATCTGATTATTTCTTAATTTTTTTGATCAATTTATCTAAAATTCCCCCGAGTTCAGGCGATGCGTTGGAATAATAGAAGATAGGAATTATTGTAACACAGATCAATGTGCTATAAATAATTATACTGACAAATTCATTTATCAGCGTCATGCCTTGTAAATATGAAGTTGCTATTAATCCACCACAGAAAACAGCTAAAATTTTAAATGTATTTATTGAGATTGGCTGAATCTTGAGTTTGACATAGATGAAAACTGTTTTAATTGTGTTGAAAAGAAAAACAGAGATCAAAGTAGCTATTGCAGCTCCGGTAATTCCATAAGTTTCTAGGAGGATCAGATTAAGTACGAAATTAATTATAGACATGATCGATAGAAATAATAGATTGTAACTGTACCAAGGGGAGTAGATCATAATCAAATTATTTATACTCGTCATGAGATCAAGAATTTTTGCTAAACCAAGAAATAAGAAGATAGAAACAAAAGGAACCAGATCTTCACCGTTACTCATGATTTCCGTCACGAAATAAATATTAACCCAGATTAGTAGAAAAATGATCACTCCAAAAACTAAAATGTTATTGGAACTCTTCTTATATATCTCACTTATGTTTTTAAAATCTTTCTTTTCAAAACTTTCGGAAATGATTGGACCTGAAATCGAGTTGATGGATGTCATAGGTATGATCATGAGATTACTCATGAATAAAAAAATACTGTAATACCCTACGGATACTTTATTTACAAAAGTACCAATCATAAAAAGGTCGATTTTATACGCCAAAAGTATACCTAGGTAATTGAGTCCACCGAATAGCCAGTATCTAGCGATTTCTTTTTTGGTACTTTTCGAGATACTTTTAAACTTAAATCCTCGAATATCCACATCTCCTATGGTTAAAACATAAACGAACATTATAACCGTTGTTATCAAATAGAATATAACAAGTACAGGGGCGGACCATTCAGAATCCATAAAGTTGAAATAAACAGAAAGAATGATAAAAACGTTGATAAGCTTAAGACCTATTTTTGAAATAACATCAGGTACTACAATACGTCTTAAATTAGCTGAATGATATTGAAAAATTGAGGAATAAATAATAGCAATTGAAAGAAGGTAGACATAGATCAGGTTCTGACTTTGAATCTCAAGTTTATTAAAGAAACTAGTATCATAAAGAATTATAGCAATAACGAGAATGAGAATCGTCATGGCTAAGATCGTTAAAGTTGTCAACAAGAGGATCATACCAATAAATCCAGTGATACTATTTTCTTTAAAGTGAGGATAGAATTTGCTAACAAGAGCAGTACTTCCTTGTCTCAATATTGGGGCGAGTATTGTAGCACTCGTAAGCCAATATTGAATACTTCCATAAAGCTCCCAATCAAGAGGGTAGATGAATAAAGTAGAAAGAAACCCAATGATTACTCCAGTATAACTTACGATACTGCTTTTTATACTTTGTCTTTGTATTACTCCCATTGGTCAAACCTTCATTCAGAATAACAAAGTTACGAGAAAAAGTAAAAGAAAACCTTCCTCTTTTTAAACGCTGATTTAATAATTATGTTATGCTAAATATTCTAAGCTTTTTACATAATTTCGTACCAAAATTAATATCATAAATGAGTGCATTAGGAAATCATATTCTAGTTGAGTTCATGAGGTGTGAACCAGAGATCATGAATGACGTATCAAGAATTGAGAAAGACATGGTTGAAGCAGCTACAAAAGCTGGTGCAACAGTTATAAACTCAACATTCCATCATTTTTCTCCTTACGGAGTATCTGGTGTTGTTGTAATTGAAGAAAGTCATTTAGCGATCCATACCTGGCCTGAGTATGGTTATGCCGCTGTCGACCTTTTTACATGCGGGGAAATGGACGCATGGATCTCATTCGATTATCTTAAGGAATGTTTCAAATCAGCTTCATATTCGGCAATTGAAATGAAGAGGGGATCGAAGAATCTCCTTACAAGAAATGATTTCGATATATCAACAATGCGTCAGAAGGCTGACGAATGGAAAAACCCAGACATGTATACTCGGAATGTTTGGTTTACTGATAAAGACGAAAATCAAGCACTTTCGTTAAGATATACAGGTGAGGTACTCCATGATGTTCAAACTCCATATCAACGTGTGCGTATCTTGGAATCCCCTAAATATGGAAAACTGTTGACATTGGATGATATGTTCATGACAACGGAAAACGATGAGTTTCACTATCACGAAATGATCGCTCATCCTTCAATATTTGCGCATGGAGATATCAAAAAAGTCCTTGTGATCGGTGGAGGAGATGGAGGAACTGTTCGTGAAGTATTGCGACATGATCAGGTCGAAGAGGTCACTATGGTTGAAATAGATGGTGAGGTGATCGAAGCTTGTAAAAAACACTTACCAACAATAGCTGCTGCATTTGATGATGAACGTTTAAATGTCATTGTTGGAGATGGTATTGATTTCGTTAAGAAAGCGGAGGCTGAAAGTTACGATCTTGTCATTGTTGATGGATCTGATCCAGTAGGTCCGGCAGAAGGTTTGTTTACAGTAGATTTTTATAAAAATTGCTATAACGCATTAAACGATAGAGGAATCCTTGTGGCTCAAGGGGAATCTCCAAAGTTTAATGAAAATGCTTTCGCTGAGCTACATCATGCGATAAAAGGTATTTTTGGATCGGAAAATGCTCACGTTTCACTTTTCTATGTACCTACTTACCCTACAGGAATGTGGAGTTTCCAGATCGGGTTAAAAGACGGAATGATGAGACTTGACGATATTTATGAAGCTGGAGTGGATGAGTTTGTTGAAAAACAAGGGCTTCGATATTATAATTCTTCTATTCATAGAGCTTCATTAGCCTTGCCTAACTTCGTAAAAACACTGCTTAAGGATGAGTGAGTTAAATAGTGATGTTGGGATCAAGAATGGTAATGTTTTCGGATTTGAGGTCAGTGAAGAAGATGCTGAAATAGTAATCATCCCAATGCCTTGGGATCTAACAGCCTCTTATCGAAAAGGTACAAGTCGAGCGCCAGAGAAAATATTAGATGCATCTACACAATTGGATTTTTTTCATCCACTCAATGAGAAAGGTGCGTCAATTAAAGTATTTATGACGCCGATCTCAGAGGATATGCTTGATATAAATGATCAAATGACTCCAGCCAGTCGTGATTATATCGATCATCTTGAAGCGGGAGGAAAGATACAGGAAAGTTCGGAACATTCCCTTTTCCTGGCAGCCGCCAATGAAGCACATGATAACTTAAGAAATGCACTTAAAGAAAAAGTATCAGAACTTATTGGCAGAAATAAGATCCCGGCAGTTCTGGGTGGAGAGCATAGTGTGCCACTAGGTCTGATAGAAGCTTTGGGAGAAAAGTATGAGTCTTTTGGGATATTACAGATCGATGCTCATGCAGATCTTAGACGATCTTACGAAGGGTTTGATCAATCTCATGCAAGTATTTTTTATAATGTGCTGGAAAGAGTTGGAAGCGTTTCAAAGCTAGTACAAATCGGTATTCGAGATGTTTCATTAGATGAAGTTGAGAAGATCAATAGAGATGATAGGATCATTACATTCTTTGATTGGCAGCTAAAAGATCAGCAGTTTAATGGTCAGAATTGGAAAGCCCAAGTTGATGACATTGTAGCCGAACTACCTGACCTTGTTTACATTTCGTTTGACATTGACGGATTATCTCCATCGTTATGTCCGAATACAGGGACCCCTGTTCCCGGAGGCTTTAAACTAGAAGAGATTCGATATCTATTTGCTCAATTAGTCGATTCTGGTAAAAAGATCATCGGTTTTGACCTCTGTGAGGTTGGTAGTGTAAATGAATGGGATGCTATTGTTGGTTCCAGAGCTTTGTGGGAACTTGTCGTTGCTGCAAACGTCTTAAATAACCAGAAATAATTGCGTATATTTAGCGGAACGAATTGATTCAATGAATAGAATTATCGGAATATTAGCTCTATTATCACTTATCGTATCTACTGGGATGGTCATGTTTATTCTGACTGATCCTCTGATGTCATTGATATTAACTCCCTACTTGGTTCTTTCGTCAGCACTTACTCTTTCGTTTTCAATTGCCTATTTTTTTAAGTTAAATGAAGTGAAAAGCAAATTACTTAATTCTCTGGTATATAGTGTTGCTTTTTTACCCACTTTGATTCCTTTGTTAGCCATTTTTGATGCCGATCTCATGGAGATGTTTTGGCGAAATTACATTTCGTTGACATTACTCCAACTAGGGGTTGGAGTGTTATCAGCAACTATGTTCTTTCGATATTCCCAGGTTAATTTCACGAATGTCTGCGGTGTTTCTAGCGCAATACTTCTATTTACAATGGGGATTTTAGTTATCGCAGAAACGAATATACTGAGCTCAATGTATATTCTTATTCCTGTTGCATTAGTAACAAGTCTCTTGTTTTTCTTGGCGTTGGTTAGCAGAATGCGATCAATTTAGTCGTCTAGGTAAGTTCCAAACCCTGCAATTCGTTGCTTCCAGTACGATGACTGGTAGATATCAACTATAGAAATTCCAACCGACGTGCTAGCATGGATCATTTGAATACTGTTGTTGTTAGTTGAAAAGACTATTCCAACATGTGAAATGCTCGATCCGTTTTTAAAGAAAATAAGATCTCCTGGTTTTACATGCTTACGCTTGATCTTCGTTGAGGACTTATATTGATCAGCAGCTCTGCGATCGATCTTTTTACCAACTTGATTTTCGAATACATAACATGTGAATCCGCTACAATCGAAACCAGAAGGATCGTTCCCAGCCCATTTGTATGGTACACCTAGGAGTTTCTCAGCGCCTTCAAGCACCTTCGTTCGATTGTCCGATCTAATTGAAGAATTGGAAGTTTCCACTTGGATTTGTTCGTCAGGATCTATTCTGTCTTCAGGTAGATCCATAACATTGGGAACATCGTCGAAAACATCATTTAAAATGTTGTTAACTAGCTCGAACTGTTCCTTTTTTCCTTGAAGTTTTAATTCTCCTAACCAAATACGAAGATCATTTTTCAGACTACTAATTTCATATTCATGGCTCTTTAGTAAATCTCTGCCTTCATGAGTTGATTGCAGTTCTTCAAAAGTCCTTTTCGCTTCAACTATTGCGTACTTATGACGTTTTAACCAAACATCATTCTGAGCTAGTTGAAGTTTCGTTAATGCAATATAATACTCTGGAAGGTAAGAAAAGTCGTATTGGGGCTTGTCTAAAAGTCTTCTAGCTTTTCTATAAACATTTTTGTAGTGTCCTTGATCATACCTCATTTCAAGTTCATCAAATGCTAGAACCTGAGTCTTGGCAGAGTCCAAGGTCAAAAAGATTAATATTAAGGCAAGAACAATACGCATATTACTTAGCGAAATAAGTGATTTTTTGTTTTTGTATTCAGTCTTTCCTAATTATAACTTCAACATTTTACTGTGTATATCACAATTATAGTTCCAGAATAAATCTCTATTGTCCGTTCATACCCTTCTGTTCGACTTTTAGCAATTATTAGCATATCCAGAAGAAACAAATCCTTATCTTTAGCGTTCTAGCTTGTGTAGCAAGCCTTTTGGACTTGTTTTTGCACAGTTATATCAAATTAACGTTTATGAAAAATACACTTACAATTATATTTTCTGTCGTTCTGATTGGAAGCATTTTTAGTCAGGAGGATCCTGACATGCGCAGAATGTATGAGGTTTACACATACATAGACAGAATGTATGTCGATGAAGTTCCTAATAAAGAGATCAGTGAAGCAGCGATAGTATCAATGCTTGAAGAACTGGATCCACATTCAACATATATTCCAGCAGAAGAAGTGCAGCAAGCCAATGAAAGGATCAATGGTAGTTTCGTAGGAGTTGGAATACGCTTCAATATTTTACGTGACACACTATTAGTCGTTAATCCTATACCTGGCGGTCCATCCGAGAAGATAGGTATTCAAGCTGGTGATAAGATCATCAAGATAGATGATGAGGTTGTTGCTGGAGTAGGTCTGCGTAATTCAGGAGTCCGCGAAAGACTTTTGGGCGAGAAAGGAACGAAAGTTAAAGTAGAAATCGATAGGGGAGAGAAAGAGCTGCTTGAATTTACAGTTACACGGGATAAAATTCCAGTTCACTCTGTTGTTAGTGCATACATGGTTGACAAAACTACAGGTTATCTGAAGCTGACAAACTTCTCAAGAACTACAGAGGAAGAAGTACGTGACGCAATAAAGGAATTAAAGAAAGAAGGAATGAAAGACCTCATTTTCGATCTTCAAGGAAATGGAGGGGGACTTCTATATGGAGCGAAACATGTAGCTGATGAATTTTTATCAGGTGATAAATTGATCGTTTACTCTGAAGGTAGACGTCAACCAAAAAGTGTTCTTAAAGCAGAGCGAAAAGGGAATTTCGAAAAAGGTAGACTGGTAATGTTGATCGATGAAAGTTCAGCATCTGCCAGTGAAATATTATCTGGAGCGATTCAGGATTGGGACAGAGGTATGATCGTTGGAAGAAGATCCTTTGGAAAGGGATTGGTACAACGACCAATCGAGTTATCTGATGGAGCACAATTACGTCTTACCATAGCTAGATACTATACCCCAAGTGGAAGGTTTATTCAGAAGCCATACGATGATTTGGATGACTATCGCCGTGATTATATCGAAAGATATGAGAATGGAGAAATGATGCACCGTGACAGTATAGATCTTCCAGACTCTTTAGTGCATAAGACTCTTGTTAAGGAGAGAAATGTTTACGGTGGTGGAGGAATAATGCCAGATATATTTGTTCCTCTTGACACTTTGGAATATTCTGAATTTTACAAAAAGCTAAGTAGATCGGGTGTGATAAATCGTTTTTCTCTAGACTATGCTAATGATAACAGAGACGATATTTTGAATGATTATAAGAATGTTCAAGCCTTTAAAGAAGACTTTGAAACGGACGAAGATTTTATGAATGAGTTCTTCGGTTATGCAGTGAAGGCAGATACTAATTTGACTTTTGTTGAAGAAGATTATAATATAAGTAAAGATCTACTTCAGATAAGATTAAAAGCGTCGATCGCCCAAAATATATGGGATTACTCAGCGTTTTACCAAATTTTCAATGTGAAGAACGAAATTTTTATGAAGGCGTATCAATCATTAAAGGATGGTCGCTATGATAAAATGGAACTTGTTGAAAGGTAAATAGAAATAAATCTGATTTATATATTTGTAAATAAAGATGATTATTATGAGAAAACTACTTTTTGTTCTTGTTGGTTCGGTTACACTTTTTGCATGTAAAGAATCTACGGATGTTGACATCGAAGTGAAAGATGGAGAGAAAAGATCTCTTTTGGCTGCAGATACGGAAAATGTTGAGGAACTTCAGAAAGCAGCAGAGGAGAGGAGAAAGCAGCGAGAAAAAGAAAAGGAGGAACGTCTTGCAAAGCAAACGACTATGGAGATAACTCCTTTGACTCGTGATTTTGGTACTATTCCAAAAGGTGAGCCGGTCTCTACGACATTTACAGTTAAGAATACAGGTGACAAGCCATTGATCGTTAATGATGCGAAAGCTTCATGTGGTTGTACTGTTCCTAATAAGCCAGAGGAGCCCATTATGCCTGGAGAAACTGGCGAACTTGAGGTTACATTTACATCAAAGCCTGGTCAGGAAGGTAAACCTATTTCAAAATCAGTTACTGTAACGGCTAATATTCCAGGATCGACAAAAAGAGTTACGATCAAAGGAAATGTGACACCTTAAGAAAAACATAATTGAATAAAAAAGCGGATGATCATCATCCGCTTTTTTTATTAATGCTTTACGTTGACTTCTTACAGGATCGTATCCCTAATACTTTGTAAATCGGGCAAAAGCTCATTAAGCTAGTCAGAAGAAATATCGTTCCAACGATTACTAATGTATAGGCTAACCACCCCGTAACGATCTCAAATAGAAAAAGTACCATTGCAGACACAAATAGTAGAAATCTGATTACCCTATCAGCTGTACTTAGATTTACTTCCATGTTGGTGATTTATTCAGTTTCACCTTGCCACTCCATCATTCCGCCGATAAGGTTGAATGCTCCTTTGAATCCAAGTTGATCCATGATCTGGCAAGCTTGACCACTTCTGTTTCCACTGCGGCAATAGACAAAATAGTTTTTGTCTTTGTCCATTTCTTTTATCTCATTCATGAAATTCGATGAGTCAAGAAAGTCGAGTTTTTCTGCCCCTGGTATGATCCCTTCTGCCCATTCCTGAGGAGTTCGGACATCCAGAATAATTGCATCATCAGTAGACGAAAGTTTTTGTTTCCAATCTTCTTGAGATAGATTTTCCATGATAATGTTTTTTTTTCAAAAATAGTACAAATTAGTTCCGTTCGTAAACCACTTGTACTATTATTTCTCACATTCGTCTTTTGAATTGGAACAACACGACAGTTCAGCTTCTATCGTTATCTCCTTAGCTTTCTCGGTATTAGAGCTTTCAGGTTGGTTTTTTGAAACCATCATTTCTACTTTTGGACTGATATAAGGAATTCCCAGATTAAGTCCTCTCAAGATCATGAAAATTCCAACGACTGATATTAGAGTGGCCAGTACCGTTTTTTTACGAAATAGACTAATTTTCTTTAATTGATCCTTTAAGACACCCAAGAAAATAAATCCAGGTAAGGTACCTATCCCGAAAGCGATCATGTAAATAATTGATCCTTGAATCCCTCCTGTGTTCATAGCTCCTAAAAGAGCAACATATACCATTCCACATGGTAAGAAGGCATTGAGAAATCCAATGCTCAATAATTTTAGGTTACTTCGATTTTTTGATCGTTTCATCAATCTACCCATTGTCTTCATCAAAAGTTTGTTGATGAATAGATTGCTGTTTTTTCCACTGATATATCCTGTCCATGCATAGATCAATATGAATACACCTGTAAATATACTTAGCCATTGCAGTACACCTAAAAGATTGGCGCTTAACCCAATGAGCCCAACGATCAACCCAAGTCCTGCATACCCAAGGCTTCTTCCGATCGTATAGATCGAAATTCCCCCAACAACTTTCAGCTTACTCGATCTGTTTAGGGGCAGGGCCATGGCAATTGGACCACACATGCCAATACAGTGTAAATTCGAAACAAGTCCTAGCAACCCACCTATCAATATGATTTGAATTAAGGAATCCATAGAACATCTCTTACTTGATACGATTTGTTTTTGTCATTCCAATCGATTACAACATCGTACTTTCCTGAACTTAGTTTCTCTTGATCGATGAACACATTCTTCCCTTTAAGATCAACATTCACATCCATTCCAGGGTCATTTGATCTTATTAGCTTGAGCTTGCCTGATGCTATCGTTGCTTGATCAATTGAGAACATGACTCCATCGTTGCTAACGTCTTTTGTTAATTTTACCTGAGCTGATCTTGCATTTTCCTGAGCTGTTATCTCATTACCATATTTTACCTCTTTGATATAGTAGTCTTCACTGACTAAGTCAGCGTCCGCCCTCATCATTTTGACTCCAAGAGTGACAATAAAGGCAATAAATGCGATCAACGTTAATGCTATTCCTTTTCCCCAGTTCATATCTTAATTATTTATAATAACGGTCCAACAAAACTTGTTTCTACTGTTTGAATTTTATCTCCATCCCCGAATATTATCAAGTCAACCCTACGCTGACCATGTTTTAATTCTTTTGGTGCCAACTTAATTATAAAGTTTTCTTTCGTTTGTTGTTCAGGAAGGAGAGTAAACGTTTCATTGGTCATTTCAATACTTCCTTCAACACCTTCCTCCAATTTCAATGTAACTTCAAAAGTGTCCTTTGTTTTATTCGTCAAGTTCAATTCGTATATATTGCTGTAGTTTCCATTAGGAAGCGTTTGGTAAGTGGAACCTCTTCTTTTCGTTACCTCAGCCTGGAAGTTTGTTCTTGAACCGATTAGTAATCCCCAAATAGCGATTAGTAGAAGGAGTAGGGCAGTGTAAGCCGACATTCTTCCTGTCCACTTGAATTTTTTGCCTCCTTCAATATTCGCCTCGGAAGCATAACGTATCAAACCTTTAGGCTTATTGATACCTTCCATAATGCTGTCACAAGCGTCTATACACGCTGTACAATTTACACACTCTAATTGTGTACCATTTCTGATGTCAATCCCGGTTGGACAAACATTAACGCATTGATGACAATCGATACAGTCACCTTTACCTTGTGCTGCTCGATCTTCATTCTTCTTTAGCTTACCACGTTCTTCGCCTCTCTTATGATCGTAGGCAACAACAACTGAATTCTTATCGAGCAGTACTCCCTGTAATCTACCATAAGGACAAATTGTTGTACATACTTGCTCTCTGAGGAATGAAAACACTCCATAAAATAAAAGAGAGAAAATGATCATTGCAATGAATCCTCCAACGTGAGCAGAGATTGGTTCAGTTTGGATCTTCCACAATTCTTCAGAACCAATTATATAGGCTAAAAATGTATTTCCGATCAAAAATGAGATAAGAAGAAAAATAGCGTGTTTCGCTCCCTTTTTTAGGATCTTCTCTCGATTCCAGGGTTGTTTATTTAATTTTTTCTGGTGCGTCCAATCTCCTTCGATCCAATACTCGATCTTTCTGAATACCATTTCCATAAAGATCGTTTGAGGACAGACCCATCCACAGAAGATCCTTCCAAATACAACTGTGAACAGAACAATGAATACGATAACCAGTATCATGGTGAAGGCGAAAATGTATAAGTCCTGGGGCCAGAAAACTTGACCAAAGAATACAAATTTACGTTCAAGAATACCTAGGAGTATTAACGGCTCACCATCGATCATTATATGAGGTGCCCCAAAAAGAAAGGCCAGAAGGAAAACCGAAAGAAGAACTCTTTTTCTATGATAAGGTCCTTTAGGTTTTTTTGGATAAACCCAAACTCTCTTTCCTGACTCATCTATCGTTGATAAATGATCTCTGAACTCCTCATTATTCTCCTCCTGCTCTTTCATATAACTATGTTTAAACCTACTTATAAAGTAAGCAACTCAAACATTATTTTAGTGTATCATTTGATACGTTCGTTGTGTCATTTTCAACTGCTGGATCTGTATCAATACCTGTTGATTCTTCATTATCTATCAACTCTCCTTGAGGCTCTTTACCGCCATCTTCGACACTAACGTATTCTAGACTCAAAACATAAGAAGCTACCTGTTGCAGTTCCACAGGGTTCATTTTAGATTCATGTTGTGGCATACCATTAGAGTTACCGTACTTTATCGTTTTAAATACAGACTTAATGTCGTTACCGTAGAGCCAGTAATTATCTGTCAAGTTAGGTCCTGTAGAACCACCACCATTTTCGGTATGACAAACTGTACAGTTATTCATGAATAGAGCCTTACCATTCATAAGGTCTGAATTGTCTACCATCAATGTGGCATTTGTTTCATCTACGTTCATAGCCATCTTTTCTCGATATTCCATGATCTCTTTTTGAGCTTGCTCCATGTTCTTTTCATAAGCGGTATACTGTAGGTCTCCCGTACCTAAGATGTGATAGTGGAACATATAGATAACGGCAAAAACGATGGATACAAAGAATCCTGCTAACCACCATGGTGGCATTGGGTTATCAAGCTCCCGTATACCATCATAGTCGTGACCTAGATCGATCTTATCTTCTTCCTCAACAGGTACAGCACCCGTCAATACTCTTGTAAAGCTACTTTGAGCAGCCTCTTCTGCAGACTTTTTAGGTTTTGGCTTGATAATTCTAAGCACCTTGAAGAACATATTGATTATGTGCATCAAGAATCCAAGTAAGAGTAGTGTGATGATCAGCAAGACATACAAATCCGATTTTTCAATATATACCCAAATATTGATGTCTTCCGCCATTGCAGGTGGATCAAAACTTAGTGCACTTGCTGTTCCCGATAAGAAGGAAAATCCGACCAGTAAAAGAAGAGCTTTTAACCCTCCATTTCCTTTGTCCTGATGTTGTTCAGCAATTTTCTGTTTGAAAAGATCTGATTTTATCAGAGCAGCTGTACTCTTCGATATGATCAGAATCGCGATTGAAATTGCCGCGATTGCCAGAATCAACCCATAGAAGATGGAGAGATTCTTTTTATAATCAGGAACAGTTATAACTTCAGTAACCTCTGGGCCTTCTGTTGGACCTTCTGGTTTTACCCAGCTATCCGCAAAATCTATTATTGCTTTAGCTTCGTCTTTAGTTACGTTCTGAACAGGCATCACAGTTGGACTGTAATCTTTGACTGCCTGAGCTCTTTGACTCTCGCCTTGAGCAATTACTTTTGGTGCATTGAGTACCCATTCATAGAGGTAGTCTTCTTCACCTTCCCATCTGGATTTCACACCTTGAAGATTCGGACCAGTACCATCAGATCCAAGGATGTGACACGCACTACATTTAGAATTGAACAGAGCTTCTCCGTCCTGAGCATTTGTCCGGTGTGATAGTGTTGATCCGAACACAACCATCAGAAATGCGAATGTTATTTTCTTTAATTGTATCATGATTTCTTATTATGATCGTTATTACCTAAGTATTTTTCATCCTCATCCAACGGGATATTGCTGAATTGAGCTGTTTCCTTCTTGCTGATTCGCATAGTTCGCCAGATCACGATCGTGAAGAACAGTACGAAGATGAGCAGTGAGATAATTGGGTATATTTCTATACCTGCGATCTCAGCCATGTTATGTTTTATATATCTAAGCATTGTCTTAATATTTTTCGGTCATTTTAACTTCAGCATCTTCAGTGTCATCTGATTCAGGCGCAGCTTTAATATCTGTTCCTAATCGCTGCAGATAAGCGATCAAAGCAATGATCTCTTTTCCTGCCACATCTTCAACCTTCACAGAACTGTTTTCCTTTTTCAGATCATTGACAATGCGAGTCGCTATTTCTGTAGCTTGTTTATCAAGATCTGCCTGAGCTTGATCCTCATATCCTTCCGGATAAGGAACTCCTAGTTTTCTCATTACAGCGATTTTCTTAGTAAGATCTTCTGTATTTAGCTCCTCTTCAGCCAACCACGGATAAGCAGGCATTATCGAACCAGGAGACCACTCTTTCGGTATGATCAAGTGACCATAGTGCCAAGAGTCGTTTCTCAATCCACCTTCTCTCGCAAGGTCTGGTCCTGTTCGTTTAGAACCCCATAAGAATGGATGATCGTAAACAAATTCACCAGCTTTAGAGTATTCTCCATATCGCTCTGTTTCGAAACGTAGTGGTCTGATCATTTGTGAGTGACAGTTATTACAACCTTCACGTATGTAAAGGTCTCTACCTTCGAGCTCCAGAGGTTTCAGTGGTTTAACCTGAGCAATTGATTTGATATTGGATTCAACTGTCAATGTAGGAATGATCTCAACAGCACCACCGATCAGGATCACGATCAAACTAAAGATCATCAAACGAACAGGCTTACGCTCAATTGGTCTATGCCAGAATTCTCCTTTTGTATTGATCTTTTTATCGCGAGTTGATGTTACCTCAACAACTTCATCGTTAGAGAAATTACCAAGTTTAGCCGTTTTGAAAAGGTTATATCCCATCATAACAACACCAACTATATAAATTGCCCCACCAAACGCTCGCATCACGTAGAATGGTGCCAGTGCATTTACAGTTTCCAGGAATTCTGGATGAGCCAATGTTCCGTCTGGGTTGAATTCTTGCCACATCAATCCCTGACTAAATCCAGCCCAGTACATTGGTATAGCCCAAAGTAAAATACCTAATGTTGCGATCCAGAAATGCGCATTTGCTAGTTTCTTCGAGTACAATTCACGTTTGAATAGTTTTGGGAATAAGAAGTAAAGCATTCCAAAGGTTAGCATACCATTCCAACCGAGACCACCAATATGAACGTGAGCAATTGTCCAGTCAGTGAAGTGAGAAATCGAGTTAACGTTCTTCAACGAAAGCATTGGTCCTTCAAATGTTGCCATACCGTAAGCTGTTAAAGCAACCACCATGAATTTTAGAACTACACTATCTCTTACTTTATCCCAGGCTCCCCTTAGTGTGAGAAGTCCATTTAACATACCACCCCACGAAGGTGCGATCAACATGATCGAGAAAACTACACCTAAAGACTGAGCCCAGTCAGGTAAACTAGTATAAAGTAAGTGATGAGGACCAGCCCATATATAGATGAATATGAGTGCCCAGAAGTGAATAATAGATAGTTTATATGAGTATATCGGTCGATTGGCTGCTTTAGGTACGAAGTAATACATCAGACCTAAATACGGTGTGGTCAAGAAGAATGCTACAGCATTGTGACCGTACCACCATTGTACTAAAGCATCTTGTACCCCTGCGTACCAAGAGTAACTTTTTAAGAAAGTCACAGGTAGCTCAAAAGAGTTGAAAATATGCAGTACTGCTACAGTTACAAACGTTGCAATGTAAAACCAGATCGCAGTATAAATATGTTTAACACGGCGATTAAGTACGGTTGCGAACATGTTCCATCCAAAAACAACCCATAATAAGGTTATAGCGATATCGATCGGCCATTCTAACTCTGCGTATTCTTTACTTGTTGTAATTCCAAAAGGAAGTGTAAGAACAGCGGATAGGATGATCAATTGCCAACCCCAAAAGTTGATGTAACTTAATTTATCACTCCACATTCGCGTTTTTAATAAACGCTGCATAGAATAATAAACTCCTGTAAAAATACCGTTACCTACAAATGCAAAAATCACTGCATTTGTGTGCAAAGGTCTGATCCGACCAAAGGAAAGATATTTAAATCCTAAATAGTCGTTGAAAAAATCGGGGGCTGCAAGCTGAAGGGCTACGATCAACCCTACGAGCATACCTATTGCTCCCCAAATGATCGTTGCATAAGCAAAGTACTTAACGATCTTGTTGTCATAATTAACACGCGTTACTTCCATTATTTCTGATTTGATTTTTCTTTTACTTCTTCATCGTCGTAGAGAATCCGAATTCCTGGTGTTACATCATCCTCGTATTGTCCTGTATTATTCGCCCATATGAACGAGAACAAAAAGAAGAGCGCTAACAAGAGACTCACGACTAACATTATGTATATAATTCCCATACTGCAAAGGAATGTACAGGCAGAAGAAATAAATATGACTCGGGTCAAAGTGAAATATGACAATTGTCAGTTTTTAGTTTTTCGTCATAGAATTGTCATTTGAGATGCATTTTCTAAAGTATAGTTGTAAATTAAAAATGAGTAACAAGATGAATTATTGGAGCGAATAAAGCAGTATTCAGACGTCTTTCACTACATTTGAAATGTGGAGGAGAGGAAGACATATTTTGTTGATGTACTATTACCAGTACCTATTCATAATACCTTTACGTATCGTGTGCCTTTTGAAATGAATAATGAGCTAAAGAAAGGAGTGCGTGTTGTTGTACCTTTTGGAAGAGGAAAGCTTCAGACCGGGTTGATTGTTCGAATACACGAAGAGGTTCCTACTGCATATCAGTCAAAGTATATTAGTGCGATCTTGGATGAGGAACCGATAATTGTTGGGAAACAATTTAAATTGTGGAAATGGGTTTCAGATTATTACATGGCTCCGTTGGGGGATGTTATGAATGCAGCATTACCTGGGAACTTTAAACTAGGTAGTGAAACAAAGGTTTTTTTACACCCTGAGCACGAAGTTAATCAGGAGCATCTTACGGATAGAGAATATCAAGTTTTTGAAGCGCTTGAAATACAGCAAGAACTAGATCTAAAAGAAATTGCCGATATTCTTGAGGTAAAGAATGTTCAGCCGATCATTAAAGCAATGATCGATAAACGAGTGATCATTACGCAAGAGGAATTAAAGCACAAGTACACTCCAAAAACGAAGCTTTTTGTATCGCTGGCAGCAGAGTACAGCAATGATGATGCTTTGGAAGTTTTATTAAATGATTACTCTGATCAAAAGAAGAAAAAGAGTCAGGTAGATGCATTATTGAAGTTGATTCAGTTAGGAGGATTGAAAAATGGTGAGACCAAGCCAATATTGAGAAAAGAATTAGAAGATAATGGTGCTTCAATTTCGTCTATCAATACATTGGAGAAGAATGGTGTTTTAGTAACAGAGTGGTTGAAAGTTTCTCGCCTGTCGGATGAAGGAAATGATACAGAGTCTTTCAAGTCATTATCCGAGGAACAAGAAAGTGCATTATCGCAAATAAAACATTCATTCGAAAATAAAGATGTTACACTCTTGCATGGTGTAACTGGTTCCGGAAAAACAGAGATCTATGTTGAGCTTATTCAGGAGCAGATCGATAAAGGCAAACAAGTTTTATTCTTATTGCCAGAGATTGCGTTAACAACTCAATTGATCAACCGTTTATCAAAATACTTTGGTGAGAAGATAGGGGTTTATCATTCACGATTTAATCAGAATGAAAGGGTTGAAATCTGGAACGAGCTGTTGAAGGGAACCGGTGAGAAATTTCAAATCATCTTAGGAGCGAGAAGTGCTGTTTTTCTGCCTTTTAAAAATTTAGGATTGATAATAGTGGATGAAGAACATGAAAGTTCTTTTAAACAATATGATCCCAGTCCTAGATATAATGCTCGTGATACAGCAATTGTATTAAGAGCCTTTCACGATGCAAAAGTTCTCCTAGGTTCAGCAACTCCTGCAATGGAAACATTCTTTAATGCTCAGGAAGGTAAATACGGATTTGTCCAATTGAAGAAGAGATTTGGAAACATTCAATTACCTGAGATCTTTACAGCGAATATTCGAAAAGAGAAGAAAGAACGTACGATGCAATCAGACTTTTCAAGCTTTCTGATAGAACACATAAAGGAGTCTTTGGATAATGATGAACAAGTAATTCTCTTTCAAAATAGGAGGGGGTATAATCCGGTTTGGGCTTGTGAAGTTTGTGGATGGAATCCTCAGTGTAAAAACTGCGATGTTTCACTAACTTATCACAAACAGACAAATATTTTAAAGTGTCATTACTGCAGTTACTTCACTCCACCTGTGGGTGCATGTCCGAAGTGTCAGAGTAATCGATTAAAAATGATCGGTTTTGGTACGGAGAAAATAGAAGATGAACTTTCGATCGTACTTCCTGGGGTGAGAGTACAACGCCTTGATCTCGATACAACGCGTAAGAAGAATAGTTATGAGCAGATCTTGAGTGACTTCGAACAACGGAAAATAGATATTCTTGTAGGGACTCAAATGGTGACCAAAGGATTAGACTTTGATAATGTATCACTTGTTGGTGTACTTGATGCTGATATGATGCTTAATCGTCCTGATTTCAGATCATTTGAACGCAGTTATCAACTGATGTCCCAGGTAGCAGGTAGAGCTGGAAGAAAATCTAAACGTGGTCGTGTTGTTATTCAAACCTATGATCCTGATCATTGGATTATCAGGCATGTCATAGACCATGATTATGAAGGGATGTATAAACAAGAGTTGATCGAACGAGAGAATTACTTTTATCCTCCTTTTTATAAGATCATCAAGTTCACCTTGAAACATAGAAAGCCTGAACAGGTAGAGAGTAGCGCAGATGAGCTAGCGGACCGATTGAAGAAAGTATTTGGAAGTCGTGTGTTGGGCCCAGAATTCCCCATCGTTAAACGTGTTCAAAATCAATACCTCAAAGTCATCCGATTAAAAATTGAACGCAAGGCATCCCAAAAGAATGTAAAGCAACACATCAAAAAAGTGATTGATCAATTTTATGAAGGCTCCGTTAATAAGCCAGTTCGGTTGATTATTGATGTTGATCCGATGTGATCAATATTCGAAAGAAACGAAGCCCGTTCTTTCTAGATCCTCTTCATAATCTATGTCAGATTTTTCTTCGAGCAGTTGATAACTCTTCCCATTTTTGATGAGGTCACTAATCGTTTCATTGATGAGATTAGGTGTGCTCCAACTTTTATCTGAGAAAAGAAAAGGGTAGAATTCACGCATTCCCAGCAGATAATATCCACCATCAATTGCGGGTCCCAAAACTACATCTTTTGAATCTAGTTCATCGAAAGCTTTATCAATATCCTGTTCATTAATTTCTGCGCAGTCGCTTCCGATAATTACGACCTTTCGATATCCAGCTTCGAAACTATGTTTAAAAGCCGAACTCATTTTCTCTCCAAGATCTCCTTCTGATTGTAGTTTTCGCTCAAAGTCATTAGTACTCCAAAGGTCATTCTCTGGAATGTTACTCGAATAATATACGTGTTTGTCGGCATCTACTCGCGCACTAAAAGTCCTTGTATGTTCTAGTAATTGACAATATATGGACAATGCCTTCTCATCACCTAGCGTTTTTGCCAGGCGTGTTTTACATTTTCCTAATTCTGGATTTTTCGTAAATATGAGTAACACTTTATTCTCCATAAACAACAGGTGCTTTTTCTATCCAACGTCCCCAGAACTTATTATATCCATGCACTTTCTTTGTAGAAGAACCCTGATCGTCCTCCATTGGTCTGAACTGATCAGCCCATAAAAAGATACCACCATACATATTATAGACTTTTGTAAAGCCTCTTTTCTTCAATACTTTGGCAATGTTTTCGCTTCTCACCCCGATCGAACAATATACCACAATAGTTTTTGAGGTGTCTGCTTCTGGTAAGGCACTGTAGTTTGGGTGATCATATCCGAAATCAATGGCACCGGGAAGATGCGAAACTTCATATTCTTCGTTCTCACGTGTGTCTAGAAGAATATAATTGTCATCAGTCAGATGAGCCTGAACACTATCAGCTGGAATAGTTGGAAAATTGTATTTCCGTTCGATCATATTCTTATAAGCAGGGGATATTTCTTGCGTAAACCCAAAGCTTACAAGCAAAAGAAAAACAACGGGTATGGTGAACTTCTGAAGCATTTATACTACTTATTTATCAAATCGTACGCCAAAAATTATTAAACGGTTGTACCCTGACAACTCGATCCAGCTCCCGCTGTACACCCGTAGCAATGCTGACCGATTTTGATATAGCGATTCAATATTTCCTTGTGATTAAAATCTTTAATGTGTTGGCGATCTCCAGCCACTTTCAGCTGTAGCATTTGGTTGAAATCACAATCATACATATATCCTTCCCAGTCGATCGATAAAGTGTTCTTACACATTACATTATCCGCAGCCACTGGATTATATGCATTTACTAAGGTATCCATGTAAGATTCATATTTATCGGCTGCCAATAAGAAATCTAAATAACGTGATATGGGAAGATTAGTGATGGTATAAAGATTATTGAATTCAATGCCCCAATCTTCTTTCAATCTAATTTTATAATCGTTTTCTAATCCTTTTTGATCTGGCGGTAAACTTGCACCTCCAGGATTAAATACGAGGTGTAGATCTAATCCGGAACCCTCTTTACCGTATCCTAATTCATTAAGTACACGAAGAGCTTCGATTGATCGGTTAAAGACACCAGAACCTCTTTGTTTATCAACGTTATCCTGCGTATAGCAAGGTAATGAAGCAATTATCTCAATTCCATGTTCTTTCATGAATTCTGGATAAGTTCTAAAATTCTTATTGGAAACAAGTATCGTCAAGTTACTTCTTACAATTACATGTACATTTCTCTTTGAAAGCTCCTCCACAAACCATTTGAAGTTAGGATTCATTTCAGGTGCACCGCCAGTTAGATCAACGGTTTTCACTCCTACCTGATCAATGGCTTTTAATATGAGTTCCATTGTTTCCTGAGTCATGATCTCTTTTCGATCGGGACCAGCATCGACATGACAATGTTCGCAAGTAAGATCGCACATGTATCCTACATTCACCTGCATGATCTCTAGCGGATCTGGTTTAAGAGGAAATTGACCATGTTCCTTTAATTTTTCAGAAAACCTAGTTCCGTGAAGCTTCTCTTTTTCAAGAAGATTAATTTGATTCTGTGCTTGAGATAGGTAACTACCTCTTTTTTGAAGTGATTGTAATTTTTTCTTCTTTGTTGTTGTACTCATGGTTAATGCTCGTTTTTCAACGTTTCGAAAATATCTTTGATGTATATACGTAAATGTAACTGATTTGGATTTCCTTATAACAATAATCAGAAAAAATTGTGCTCAAGAAAATATAATATCAGAAAGGTGACAAATTATCATGACATAATTTACTTTTAATGCTTTAAGTGAAAAACGTTGATTATCAATTGTTTAAGAATATCTTTATGTCATGTTGGCGACTTATTCAAAATAGTTTTAGATAAGGGGTGCAATAGAACAATAGTTGTAGTACACGGTTATAAATAATACAAACCTTTTAAAAGAAACAAATGAAAGTTTTAGTAATTGGTGGTGGAAACATGGGATTAACTTACTCAGAAGGAATGGCTGAATCGCCATTGTTGAACAGAAGAAAGTTGATGATCCATGATCTGAGCGCCGAAACAATCGCACGACTTAATGAAAATCCAGAATTTAACGTTTTTGAAAAGCTGGAGGATTGTCTTCCTCAGGCAGATATCGTTTTCGTTGCGGTAAAACCTTACCATTGTGAGGATCTGTTCAAAAAAATGAAACCTATGATCAATAACCAGCAGATATTCGTATCACTGATGGCTGGTGTAAAGATTGATTTCATTAAAGAGGCCTTAGGAGCTTCTAAAGTCATAAGAACAATGCCTAACCTGCCCGCCAAAGTGGGTAGAGGAGTAACTTCTTTCACAGAATCTGAGGCTGTCTCAAGAGTTGAGCTGTTAATGGTAAGAAACCTACTTGATACCACCGGAGAATCCATACACGTGGACTCCGAAGCATTTATAGATAAATCCACTGGTATTTCGGGTAGTGGACCTGCTTATGTTTTCTATTTCATGAATTCAATGTTGGAAGCAGCTAAAAAAATGGGCTTCTCTGACAATGACTCAAGAGTTTTAGTGAGTACAACTTTTGAAGGAGCTGTGAAATTATTCAACGAGTCAAACCTGACTCCTCAAACATGGATGGACAGGGTAGCTTCTAAGGGTGGAACAACTCAGGCTGCACTTGATTCAATGGATGATAACAATATTAAAGAACTCATTAAGGAAGCAGCATATGCGGCATTCGACCGTGCTGTGGAGTTAGGAGAAGAATCTAATCAATAATCTATACGTTTTGGAAAATTTTAAGAAAAGAGTAGTTGTCAAAGTTGGAACTAATGTAATGACCAATAGAAACAACAGAATTGTAGGGCCAATACTGAAGAATTTGGTTCGTCAAATTGCTTATTTATACGAGCGTGATATTATAACTATCCTGGTTTCTTCTGGATCAGCCATAGCAGGTAAAGAGGTATTGGGAGATTGCGCTGCAGAAGATCCGTCTACTCGTAGGCAAATATTTTCTTCTGTGGGTCAGCCAAGGTTGATGCGTCATTATTATTCAATGTTCCATGATTTTGGAATGCGTTGTGCTCAGGTTCTTGCGACCAAAAGAGACTTCGCTCCTGGAAAGTATAGAGAGAATATGATCAATTGTTATGAAGGATTGCTGGCAGAAGGAATTGTTCCGATTGCCAACGAAGATGATGCTGTTTCACTTACAATGTCGATGTTCTCTGATAATGATGAGCTAGCGAGCCTTGTGGCAGAATTGGTGGATGCTGATATGTTGATAATGCTCACTGATATAGATGGTCTTTACACAGGACATCCTGAGGATGACGATTCAGAACTTCTTCACCGCGTTAAAGTTGATCAGAATGTTGAAAAATATGTTCAGGAATCGGACAAAGGTGAAGGCGAAGGAAGAGGAGGAATGGAGTCTAAACTGAAGATCGCTAAATCAACAGCGAACAAGGAAATTCCTACGTTCATCGCGAATGGAAAAGAGGAAGATATTATCATTGACATTGTTAATGGTAAGAAAGTCGGAACTAAGTTTATTTCAGAATAAATTAAAAAGAGAAAATTACAAACTATGAAGTTTTTAACTACAGACAAGAAGAACGAAGTATTGCAGTCGATGATGGACATCATTGATAGACGAAGAGAAGAAATAATTGCAGAAAACAAGAAAGACTTAGAGGCATTTGAAAGAGATGATCAGGCGCTATACGATCGTTTGGTCGTTGATGATTCAAAGGTTGATGGAATGATCCAGGCCATCCGAGAGGTTAAAGATCAGGATGACCCTGTTGGAAATGAGATTTCATCGATCACATTAGACTCAGGTTTAGAGATCATCAATAAGACGGATCCCTTTGGAACGATCATGATTATTTATGAATCGCGGCCTGATGTTACGATTGAGGCAGCAGTTCTTGCATTTAAGGCAAATAACAAGATTTTACTTAAAGGAGGTCGAGAGGCATACCACAGTAATAAAGTTCTTGTAGACTGCTGGCATGAGGCATTGAAAGAAAACGGTCTTGAAACAAACTGGATTAAGATGCTGGAAATGAATCGAGAGCAAACTCAAGAGTTCTTGAGAAATCCAACAGAAAAACTTGACCTAATAGTGCCTCGAGGAGGGGAGCGTCTTATTGAATTCGTAAAGCAACATGCTAAATGTGCTGTTTTGATCAGTGGACGTGGTAATAATTTCCTATATGTTTCTCCAAAAGCAGATTGGGCGAAAACGGTAAAAGTTATCATCAATGCTAAAACTGATAAGATCTCAGGATGTAATGCTCTTGATAAGGTGTTGATGGATAAGAACGTTGAAAACTATGAAGAAAAACTAAAGGATCTTAAAGGTGCTTTAGAGAAATTGGATGTTCATGTCATGGTTGATGATGAAGTGAGTAAAGTTTTGACTGATGCTGACAAGATGCCAAGCAAGGATACATGGGAAGAAGAGTTTTTAGCTATGAAGATCTTAATTGGATCTGTTTCTTCTCTTGATGAGGCAATTGTAAAGATCAATGATCACTCGGGTCATCATTCAAGTGTTATCATGACTGAAAATTCAGAAGAAGCTCAGACTTTTATGGAGCAAGTTGATAGTGCTGCTGTTTATCAAAATGCGTCTTCTAGGTTCACAGATGGTGGACAAATGGGAGTAGGAGCAGAGCTAGCTATTAGTACTGATAAGTTACACCATAGAGGCCCACTTGGATTAAAGCAACTTACGACGAATAAATACTACGTATTTGGCGATGGTCATATTCGTCAATAATTCATATTGCTAACAAAAAAAGCCTGAGCGATTCGCTCAGGCTTTTTTTTGTACTTATCATTTCGCTTTACTTTAGAACATTCACATGTCCCACTGCAATTTGACGTTCATCTATTCCTTTTCGCTTGTAAGTTATTTTCCAAACGTACGTGCCGTCTTTGACAATTCTATCAGATTCAGCACCATATGTTCCGTCCCAACCAACTTCTGAATCATTTGATTCGAAAATCACTTCGCCCCATCTATTAAATATTAATAGATTATAGCTGAAAGGATCAAATCCACTTGTAAATATTGGTTTGAAGACCTCGTTAAAGTCATCTTTATCTGGTGTAAACGTATTAGGAACGTAAAAGATCAATTCTTCCCTTACATTAATCACGGCATAAGCAGTGTCTGTACAACCTTCGTTGTTAATAGCGACTAACTCAATTTCATAATCCTCAGCAGTTCCTGGGTAATCATGATTTGGATTGACTGCGCTGCTACCTTGTCCGTCACCGAAGTCCCATTCATAAGTGTCCGCTCCATTTGAAGTATTCGTGAAGTTTACTTCAGTATTGATGTTAGTCAACTCATTTGGAGTGAATGTAAATGATGCGTCTGGGTATCCACCCACACAAACATAATCTTCTAAAGTTAATGTTGATGTACAACCATTAGCAGTTGTTACCTCAAGTGTAACATCATAGCATCCTGGATTTTCGAAAGTATTGGATACCTGTCCACATCCGATTGCGGTTGAACCGTCACCGAAATTCCATGTACACGTACCTCCTTGAACACCTGTCAAGTTGGTGAATGTTGCAGTCACTGGAGCACACCCTGTAAGATTCTGTCCTTCAAAGTTAACAGTTGGAAGAGGCTCAACATTAACAGTTACATCATCTGTATTTGAACATCCAGCAGCTGTAGTACCAGTTACTGTGTACGTTGTAGTTGAATTAGGTGTAAACGAAACTCCGTCAGTTACACCATTATCCCAAACGTATACATCAGCTCCAGAACCTGTAAGAACGACATCATCTCCTTCACAGATCGATACGTCGTTACCGGCATTCACATTTGGTATCGGATTAACGGTCACGTTCACTTGATCTGTTGCAATACATCCTGCAAGATCAGCTGTCACTGTGTAAGTCGTTGTTCCTAATGGTGGAGTGAAAGGATTGCCGTCAGTCACACCATTGTTCCAAGCTATTACAGCTCCATCCGGGTTTCCAGCTGTTAATGTTACATCTGTTCCTTCACAAACCTCTTGATCTGGACCAGCATCAACAGATGGCGCATTTGGATCCACGAGGTTCAACGATGAGTTATCAGTTCCTGTACATCCATTTAGCGAAACAACAAAGTTAGAATACGTTCCAGCTCCTAGACCAGTTATAACTATATCTCCTGCTGCATCACTATTCATACTTGTCGGTCCAACAGTTGTTCCGTCATCATCATATGAAACGTCATAGGCTGTATTGGGTTGAAGTCCGCTTAGAGTTATCGTACCGTCATTCGCTCCACAAAGCGTTGGATCAGTATAATCTACAGTGAACACAGGCGTTGGGTTTATTGTAATGTCAAAGGTCAACTCGTCAAAGCAATTTGGAGTCGTACCTGTTTCATCATAAATATACAATGTTGTTGTACCTGGCGTTGTAATATTGTCTCCAGGGTTGTATTGTGTTCCTCCGCCATTAGGAGCATCGTAATAAGCTTCATTTCCTGATAGATCAGTACCTGTTATTGCGGGTAACGTATAACTATCACATTCAACCTGATTATTTAGTTGATCCAAGTTTGGTGCAATGTTGATCGTAACATCAAACGTTTGCTCATCAACACAATTTGGTGTTGTACCCGTTTCATCATAAATGTAAAGCGTCGTAGTTCCTGGAGTCGATATTACGTCACCCGGACTTAGAGCATTTCCTCCTCCGTTTGGAGCATCATAGTACGATTCGTTTCCAGTTAGATCGGTACCTGTAATTGCAGGAAGTGTGTAACTTCCACAGGCCGTCTGATCAGCAAGAGGATCAATAACTGGAACAGGATTAATGGTTACATCATAAGTTGCTTGATCGAAACAAACAGGATCAGGAGAAGTATAGGTTATAGTATATGTTCCTGTCGCTGATGATAGGTCGATCTCTCCAGTATTTGGATTAATTGTCAATCCAGCCGGAGCAACTGTGAATGTTCCACCAGGAACACCTGTTATATTCGCTACCGGATCAGCTTCATCTTGACAATATGTATCAGTTGCGTAATCAAAACTAGGGTCCTCTGTTCCTGTAAATGTACCAGATATCGTTTGAGGACAACCAGAATCATCTACAATATCAAAAGAATAGTTATCTCCGTCTACAAGACCAGATATTGTAACAGTTCCTCCGTCTCCAACAGTTGTCGTTGATAAAGACGCTGAACCTGGCTGTAGGTTTGAGATCGTGAAGTTACTGCCATCAAATGAAGGTTGTCCTCCATTTATTGTAACTTCTGCTTCTCCAGCTTGACAGTCTTCCACTATGTTCGTAGTAATATCCTGAAGGAATGTAACTTCATATACAGGTCCCATATCAAAACACCAATCTCCACCATTAATTGAAATTGCGTAGATGTTATCAACCATACTGTACATCGTGATTGGCACAAACCAAAGTGTTGAATTATCTCCAGCATTGTTAACAATAGTCCAGGCTTGATCCTGATTAGAAGCAATTCCTAATAAACAAGGGTCATTATTTATATCATCAGGATTGAAAACCGTAGGTGGACAATCATAAACGAATAAGAACACTCCAGGGTCGTAAGTTACACCGCCAATATTAAAGTCTTGAGATGCCCCGAAATCACCATTACCTGTGATGTCTAATTCATCCCCAAAACAAAGTAAGTATGGTCCCGTACTTGTACTGTTACCATTGATATTATCAGAATAAGTACCTGCATCTGCTGTACATAGACATGGTTCTGGATAGTCAAATGGGTTTGATGTGATGTTACAAGCCGCATCATCAGTAAAATATGCCGTTAGATCACATCCTAAGGTTCCATCAGAATCTATTCCAGTCAATGCATAGTTCGTTGGACTCGTAAATGGAGCATTGAAAGTTTGTTGGTTACCATTACAATCTTCAATAATTAATTGTCCAGTCGTCGGTGGACTTTGGAACTCAACACTTCCCGTAATTTCAAATGTATTATCATTCGGGTTACATGCGGAGATGTTTACATCCAAAAACGTAAAGAAACATGGACAATCTGGAGCTGTGTAAGGAATGTTTTGTGTACATCCCACGTCATCAGAGAAATACGCTGTAACATCACAAGCTGCACCGTCTGCAGTTAATCCAGTCAAGTTATAATTTGTAGGACTTGTAAACGGAGCGTTAAATGTTTGTTGATTACCGTTACAATCTTCTACAATTAATTGTCCTGTTGTTGGCGGCTGTGTAAATTCAATAGTTCCAGTTACGTCGTATGTACCAGTATTCGGGTCACATGCTGAAACGTTTGCCGTGAAGTTAGTCAGTAAACAACATGAAGGCGGGGCAGTAAGTGTTACTGTCTCAGTAATATTCGTACCGCATACAGGATCTGAAATAGTTACATCGTAAGAACCTTCACACAATCCATTTACGTTAGGTGTGGTTTGACCACCTGGATTCCAAGAGTAATCGTAATTACCGCTTCCACCATCAGGAACAACTGATGCCAAACCATCGCATGCACCTGGACAAGACTCAATTGTAAAGTCAGTAACGGCTGAAAGTGGTCCAAATAATTCTACATATTCTGTGTGTGTACTTGGACATGCTCCATTAATTGTTGCTGTAATAGCGTAAGTACCAGGAGTATTGTAAGTAACGTCTGGAGGGTTATTACCAGTGAATGTAGTTCCATCACCAAAATCCCACTCAGCCGAACCAATACTATTATCGTTAATACTCACGGTTACATTGGATCCACAAACAACACCGTTAGGGTTTATAGTGAAATCAGCATTTGGTGCGATCACGGCAGAACCATTTCCTACAGTGAAGTCCATTGTTCCTGCTGCTGTTGAAGAGAAATAATCGACTACAACTGCGTACGTACCAGGAGTCAAATTACTCGGCGGATTAAACTCTCCATTTCCGCCAGGCACTTGACCGTTAGCAGCATTATTTCCACCATCATAGTTGTAATTACAATCTACTTCAGTTCCAGGACATCCACCTGAAATATTATAAAGCGCCCAGTCAAGCTCAACGTTTGAAGAAGTACCTGTAGGAGTGGCTGTCCACTCAAAAGTACCACCTTGAAGTACTTCAAAAGTATACCAAACATCTTGATTCACCGCACTGAAGAAACACGAAGGGAAAGTCCCAGATGCAGTTAGACCTGATATATCAGCTGTGATCGTTCCTTCACAAATTGGAATAGCACCAGCACAAGTGTTACCTCCTGTTGGATCTGGAGCTTGGGAATCAATACAAAGCTGGAATGTACCATCTGTGTTTGATTCGGACATCACACCAACCCAAACTTGAGTTCCAACTGCAAATCCATAACTCATGTTTAAAACGTTACCACCAGCTGCATTATCACAGATCTCAAGAACTCCACCGTTTGCAGGACAACCGCCTGTGTAAAGAACGATCTGAGCATCCTGCATTGTTCCTGGATCTAATTGAAAATCATTTTGAGAGCCAGTTACTGTATATGTGTACCAAACCTCATTTGCTGGAGCTGCATTACAAGCACCATACATGATACTTTCTGAGGTCGCACCTTGGTTGGTACCATTGACACACTCAGAGCCTGATGATAGATCAATTGGAGTAGGGGTGTCACAATTCGTACTTTGACCAAAAGCTGAATAGCTTAGAAGGCCTAGAAAAATAAGAGATATATATAATTTCATGACCCTGGCTTATTTAGATGTAGTGTAAACTACTCGTTCAACTGGTTCGAAGTTTTTGTCTTCAATTACAGTTCTTGGAAGAATTTTAATTCGCATTATATCAGAAACTTCATGATAGACAATTTCTTTTTCATCTCTCTTTTCTTCAATAATGTCATATAAAGAAATATGAAAAGTAGGAAGACTTCTAGTATTGATCATTTCGATCTGAAAAGTTCCCTCAAGCGATTGCTTTTGTTCTTCAAGCTTTTGAATGTCAATTTCAGATGCACTTTGCTGAGCAGAGACATTTGAAAAAGAGATAAGCCCAAAAATTAATAGAATTGAGAACAAACGTATGTTATTGCGTCTCATAATTAAAATGTGTTTTACAGTTTTAGTTTAAGCGTTATTCAAAGTTAACCTCTGAATATAACTTTCATCATTTAAAACGACTGATATTCAGTTTGGTTGCCTATGAATAAAAGCAAATATATTCACCTTGGAATGTTAATAAAGTATTAATTTTATGAGCGGTGAATAAATAGGATGTTGAACGGTCTTTAGAAGCGATAACCGTAAGTTAGTCGTAAATAATAGTAGATCTGTCGATATCTGAAGTCGTTAAATCGAATACTTTTGTTGTCAAATGAGCTTGTGAACATCAAAAACCATTTCTCAACATTATATCCCGCTTGAGCTTTGAGATCCAATCTAGGGGCTAACCCTAAAAAGCCTCTGCTATTCCCATTGAAATTAAAGACCTTAGCCTGAATAACTGCTCCGAGTCCAGCGAGAAAACTGTACTGCCATCCATTAATGTTGTTGACATACGCAAATCCAGGAACAGCACCAAAGTCAAATGCGCTTATCGTATTTGCTTCATATACAGAGGCGGAGTAATCAAAGAAGTTTGAAGGAACAATTCCTCCAGAAGCTCCAACACCGTGCGTGTTAATTGTGTATTTCATATAGAAACTACTCGTTTTATCAAGATATCTACCAACGATCCCAAGAGCAGGTTTCATTTTGAAATTAGCGTTTTTGAATCGATAAGCATTGATACTAAATGAAATAGATTGGATACCATCATTGTAATAAATGCCTTCATCAGACACGGGTAGGGAATCATTGATCGAACGGGCATTCTTTATACCAAAACCTGTATATCCGTGAAGATCGATTTTGAAAAACCATCTTTTTATACCGAACTTAACTCCTAGGTCATAATAATTTGAGCTACCGTAGTCATCTGTGTTTCTGATATGTCCCGGTAATTTGAAATTGAGGTTTAATGCAAACCACTTATAAGCTACGCCAATTCCCATAATTGGATTAAGATTTGATCTGAATCTCAGTGTAGATGCATTCCCGAACTTTCCTTTGAGTTGAAATGGAGCATCATTTAGCCCCATAGAGGCATGTAAAACGAGTTGGTCTTTATACAAATCATAAGGAACAGAGTCATTTTCCTTTTGAGAAAAAGAAAGGGTGCTGCTAAATGAAATTGCCAATATGACTAGCCTAAAATTCACGGTTCAAAATTACATATTGATTCTGATATTTTACGAATCATCATGGGAAACCAATTTTCATTCCATTTAAACTGCTAAATAAAAAGCTAAGCGTATATTTGTCTTAGCATTTTTGATATGAAGAAATTATACAAGTTTTTACTTAATAAATTGCCCCGACCATTACTCATTCGTTTGAGCTATGTGTTTCGACTCTTTGCTCCATTACTTTATAAGGGAAATAAAGTTGAGTGCCCAGTTTGTGAAAAGTCGTTTAGTAAATTCCTTTCTTACGGATCCAATGTAGCTCACCGTGAAAACGTGCTATGTCCTTATGATCTCACTCTTGAGCGTCACAGATTAATGTGGTTGTACTTGAAAAGTACTGACTTTTTTACTGCAGAGAGCCTTAGTTTATTACACATTGCGCCAGAGCAGTGCTTTCACAAAAGATTTAAAAATCAAAAGAATCTTGATTACCTTACTGGTGACCTTGTGTCTCCAATCGCTGATATGCATTTTGATCTGCACAGTATACCTCTAGAAGATAACCGATTTGATCGTGTATTTTGTAACCATGTGTTAGAACACGTTGACGATGCTCATCAATGTATGACAGAACTTTTTAGAGTCATGAAACCAGGCGGATGGGGAATATTTCAAGTACCTCAAGATTTTGACCGAGAAGAAACTTACGAAGATTCCTCAATAATTTCACCTGAAGAACGCGAAAAACACTTTTGGCAAAAAGACCATGTTCGTCTTTTTGGAGCCGATTATCCAAATTGGTTGAGAAAAGCGGGGTTTGAAGTTGATGAATATAAACCAAATGAGTTATATTCAAATGAGGAGATCGAAAGGTATCGATTGATGAGAAAAGAAATTCTTTACATTGCTAGAAAACCAAAATAGTAGAAACTCAGGAGTACCAGGACTCTTATTATTGAGCATCCTGGTTATTATATTTGCTTATTGCAGGCCAAATGACGCTGAGGTTTCAACTTTTAAACCACTTTCTGAAACTGAGGAGAAACTGAAGCTGAGAGAATTAGGTGAACGACTTTTCTTTGATACTCGTTTATCAGTAGATAATTCAATAGCATGTGCGAATTGCCATATACCCGCTTTAGCATTTACAGATGGAGATTCTCTAAGCACGGGTATTCATGGTAGAATAGGTATGAGAAATTCTCCAAGTCTCTTTAATGTTGTAAATCAGGATAAGTTCATGTGGGATGGTGGAGTTAAGACACTTGAACTTCAAGCCCTTGTTCCTCTCCAGGATACAAATGAAATGGGAAGTATGGTGAGTGATCTCATTCCAGAACTGCAGAAGGTTGAATACTATGATAGTATGTCATTACTTATATCGGGGGAACATTTTAACCCCTCAGTATTAACCAGAGCGCTGGGTTTTTATCAAAGATCACTATATCGTGAACAAAGCTTATACGATGATTGGAAAAAACGTGGAGAAGACGTTAACAAATCAGTCAAGAAAGGGTATGAATTGTTCTCTGGACGTTTAAACTGTGTAGCATGTCATGCACCTCCAACATTTTCAAACAACTCGATTGAGAATAATGGCTTATATGAGAACTATGATGACCCGGGAAGATATCGTATAACTGGGGATAGTTCTGATATAGGTAAATTCAAGGTCCCTTCGTTAAGAAATGTAGAGATGACAGCACCTTATATGCATGATGGAAGTTTAAACACACTTAAAGAGGTCATTGAGCATTATAAAAGTGGAGGAAGTTCACATCCAACAAAAAGCAAATTGATCAAGCCTTTTGAACTATCAAAAGAGGAAGAGGAACACCTCTTATCCTTTTTAAGATCCCTGAGCGATAAATCAATGAAGAAACATTGGCAAAAAGTCTTCAATACCTCATACTAAGAATTATCTTAGTAGAAATATTTTGATCAGACCATGAAATGCATTGCTCACTTTTATAAATTGAATTACGATTTTTCTCCTGAATATGCAGAAGCTCATCATGATGGAAAGGCTTCTCCCAATAATCGAAGATTTGATTGGGAAGATGAATTGGCCGTAAAAACTAACATTCTATCTTATAATGTGAATGAAAACGGAACTTATATCATTCAAGGAGAGCGTGCAGGAGAATCTTTTTCCGAAGAACTCACGAACATGATCGTTTTTGAGTTTACTGACGATCAAGAACAAAAAACGTTTATGGCATGCTCGCGTTCTATCGTAAACAAGTATGAGATCAAAGAAGAAGGAGATCAACTATTATTGGATGTTTATTTTGAAGAAAGAGAACCACTTACGAATCCAATCCCTGGGATCTACGTGGCCGTTCAGGAATTTCCAAAGTCACTTATCTAGATCGGATGCTCAAAGCTGATAAGATATCATATGGTTTTGATGATGGAGATTTTGTATTGGAAAGACTTAGTCTAAATGTAAAACCAGGAGAGATAATCAGTATCGTCGGACCTTCTGGTGTTGGTAAAACTACATTCTTGAAATGCTTATCGGGCAGATTGCAATTGAAAGAAGGTTCAATTACTGTTGATGGTGAATTATTACCTGGGCCTTTAGATCAATTGATCGCCGGACACGATGATGTAGCAATTGTTGATCAAGACTTTTCGTTAGATCATTACTTCTCTGTTAAAGAGAATATTTCCAATCAATTATTAAACCTATCATCCGAGGATAAAGAGGATTTTACGAATGAGTTATTAGCGGTATTTGGATTGACCGATTTGAAGGATCAGCCTTCTAAGTTTATTAGTGGAGGAGAGAAGCAACGACTGAGTATGGCGTGTGCTTTAGCAAAAGAACCGACTTATTTATTGTTGGACGAGCCATTTTCAAACCTCGATGTTCATTTAAAGAAATCAATTGGAAGTTACCTTAGAAAGCTTCAGCAGATTAGAAATATGGGAGTGGTCTTAGTAACTCATGAAGGTGTTGATGCGCTTTCTTGGTCGGATAAAATATATTTCATCAAAAGCAAGGGTAAGATTCACAAATATACGCCAGATCAAGCCTATTATTCACCAAGAACTTTGAACGAAGGTCGGTTTTTCGGTCAATTGAATAGTGTTTATATTAATGGTCAACAAGTTTTGTTTAGACCTACACAGTATTCAGTTGAAAAAGGAAAGTATACTAGAGCTGTCAAGATTGGATATCAATCAACAGATTTTCACGGACATTTCTATGCAAATTATTTTAAATTAGCCAATGGTAAAGAGATCGTACTATATGCTAATGAAACACTTGATCAATTAAAGCAAATCTATGTCTAAAACAAAGATTCGGAAATTATCTTGGGGTGAGATCTGGCAACTTACTAAAACTAGTTTTAAAGAGTTTTTCGGAGGAGACAGTTTTACGCACGGTGCTGCATTAGCATACTATGCGATCTTTGCATTGGTACCTATCATTTATTTAGCTATTACGACTTTCGGATTGATAGTAGGTCAGGATAAGATCATTGATATCGTCGGATATTTGATGGAGACAAATATGGGGATAGAAGATACCTCAAGTTTTACTGATCTCATGTATCAGTGGGAGATCGGTAAAGGTGGTTCAACATTGCTAAGAGTAATGGGGATCATTGCTTTGATATTCACATCGACTGCGATGTTCAACTCATTGCGAAATAGTTTGAATAGTTTCTTTGGTATTGAACCAATTCATCATTTCCACATCGTTTTGGAGTCTTTGCTGACGCGTTTGATATCCTTTGGAATGCTGGCTCTTTTTGCGGTGATCATCATCGTAATTTATTTTGCGCAATCCATGCTGATCTCAATTTCAACTGACTTGCTTTCCGATGGAAGTTATGCAGAAAAAGTATTACTCTATTTTCTGGAGCATTTCACGGTATTATTCGTGAATTTCGCCTTATTCGCATTTGTATTTAAGTATTTGCATGACGGACTCGTAAAATGGAAATTGGCATTAGGTGGAGCCCTATTTACATCTATTTTACTTTACCTGGGACAACTTTTGATCAATTATTACCTATCCAATTATTTCTTCGCTGCTGATAGCGGTATAGCTGGAACATTGTTAGCGATCCTGACCTGGATATTTTACACCTCTCAGATAATTTTTCTAGGAGCAACATTTACGGCAGTTTATGCAAGGATGGTGGGTAAACCAATAATTCCAAAATAAAACGTATTTTAGAGTAATGCTTAAAAGAAAGAAGTTTTGGAAACGCGTATTGATTTGGCTGATCATATTACCGATCTTGTTAGTTTCTATTGTAATAGGAATAGTCTACTGGAATCAGGATAAGATCGTACAGCATTTCATTACAACAGCAAATGAGGATTTCAAAGGTAAGATCGCTCTTAAAGATTCTCATATAGCTCCTTTCTCTAACTTTCCCTATATCTCAGTAGATCTTGAGGATTTTGAAGTTTTCGAAACAAAAGATTCAGATACTCCTTTAGTCCATTTGAAGGATCTATATTTAGGTTTTGATTTTTGGAAATTGATCGGAGGAAATTTTGATATTAGTATGATCCGACTGAATGAAGGATATGTACATATTTTTCAAGATGAAAATGGAGATTTGGATCTGCTTAAAGCTTTTGAGCCAACACATCCCATCGAAGATGTTGAGGAGGAGTTTCATTTTAATCTTGAGGAAATAGATTTTACCAACGTTACAATTGACAAGTCTAATGCAGACAGTTTAGTAATTGAAGGAATCTTACAGGATGGTCGGGTCAAGCTCTCCAATAAGCCCAAGGATCTTTTTATGGGAGTGGATATTACTGCCGAATTGAGTGTTATCGATAAAGGAGATACTACATTCTTGCACGACAAGTTCATTCACTTGACTACAGACCTTGACTTTAAGAAGAAGAGTGAAATTCTTAAAATGTCAGAAAGTTCTTTAGAAATAATGAATTCAAAGTTTAATCTGGATGGTTCAATTGATCTAAAAAATGACTTAGATCTTGACTTGAATCTGTCGGGTAAAAAATCTGATTTTAGCCTATTGATCGCACTTTCACCTGATGATCTTATTCCAATATTGAATAGTTTCGAGAATAGAGGAGAGGTGTATTTTGATGCAAAAGTTGAAGGTCCGGCAATTGATGGGCATATGCCAAAGATCACTGCAGATTTTGGTTGTAAGAATGGATTCTTTAAAAATAATGATACCGAAAAGACGATAGAAGCGCTCAATTTCGCTGGTCATTTTGAGAATGTTCAGGATGAAGGTATTGAGAGTATGAAATTTGTGCTGAATGATTTTCAAGCCAAACCTGCAACAGGTGTTTTTGATGCAGACTTATCTGTAGAGAATTTTGCATCTCCGGATATTAAACTTCGTTTGAATACCAATTTCGAACTGGATTATCTTGCTGAATTCTTCGAGGTGGAGGACCTAGAGGATCTTGCTGGTAAAGTAGAGTTGGAGATGAATTTTCATGATATAATTGATCTGGAGAATCCAGAAAAGAGTATTGAGAAATTGAATGAATCTTACTACACTGAATTACATGTTTCAAATCTTCAATTTAAGATCCCGGGTTATAAAGAACGATTTGAGAACATTAATATTGATGCACACATGGATGGTCATAAAGCTTTATTGGATCGTTTTCATGTTGACGTAGGACATTCTTCAGTTAATGTAGATGGTGTGATCAGCGATCTTCCTGCTTTAATACATCACACTTCAATACCTGTTGAGGCTCATTTGAATATCGCTTCTGATGAAATTAACATTACAGAACTTACTGCCGCAAAGGGAGAAAAAGTTGTAAAAGAGGTGATCTCTGATATGGAAATGAAATTGACCTTTAATAGTTCAGCGCGAGCTATTACAGAATCTCCTCATTTACCATTAGGTGAATTCTTTATAGACGATTTCCATGCAGATCTTTCCACTTACCCTCATAGGTTTCATGACTTTCACGCAGATATCTTGATCGACTCAACTGATCTTAGTGTGGTCGATTTTTCTGGGATGCTGGATAAAACAGACTTTCATTTTACTGGTAAAGTTGAAACTTACCCAATGTGGTTTCAGGATTCCCTAGAAGGAGATACACGTATTGAGTATGATCTAACCAGTTCTCATTTTGGTTTAGAAGACATCTTCTCTTACCATGGAGAAAATTATGTTCCTGAGGATTACAGACATGAAGAGATCACAAATGCAAAAGTTCATGGTGATGTCAAGCTTCACTTTAGAGATCATGAGTTGATCACAACGGATATTTCTCTGACGGAATTAAGTGGGAAGATGAAAATGCATCCTTTAAGATTCTCGAACTTTCAAGGAAGGGTGCATATTGAGGATGAGCATTTGACTATGGAGAAATTCGGTGGTTCAATTGGTAGGTCCTCATTTAAGACTGATCTGAGTTATTATTTTGGCTCCAAGAAAGGAAAAAAGGAAGATTTTCTGGAGTTTTCTTCCCCTTTTCTGGATTTTGACAAGTTGTTCAGCTATGAGACTACTTCTGATGAGACCGAATCTGAAGAAGCTGCTGCAAAACATGATTCCGTATTTAGCATTTTTGACATTCCGTTTCCAAATATGAGATATCATTTGGATATTGGAGATCACATTCATCCGAAACTTTTTCAA
>DCYS01000038.1 GCA_002331485.1 Flavobacteriales bacterium UBA2104 | reverse complement strand
CTCAAGTTGACCCTGATTATGAAGCTGATATTGCCGATCTAGAAGAAAAACAGGAAAACGGAGAAGTTTCTAATGAAGAAATTGCTCAGCGTAAACAGCAAACCAAAGAGCAACTTCAAAAGGAACTAGAGAATACTCAAAATGACATCGATGAAAATGGTTCAACTCCTAAAAAAGAGCAGAAAGCAGAAGTACTCGAAAACACCATCGATAAGCTTGATCAAGAGATCAAAGCACTGGAGGAAGAGGACTCCTCAACTCCTAAGTTAACTGAAGAAAATGCGATCGCTCAAGTTGACCCTGATTATGAAGATGACATTGCTGATTTAGAAGAAAAACAGCTAAACGGAGAAGTTTCTAATGAAGAAATTGCTCAGCGTAAACAGCAAACTAAAGAGCAGCTCCAAAAAGAACTAGAGAATACTCAGAATGACATCGATGAAAACGGTTCAACTCCCGAAAAAGAGCAAAAAGCTGAAGTACTTGAAAACACCATCGATAAGCTTGATCAAGAGATCCAGGCACTGGAAGAAGAGGACTCTTCTACTCCTGAGTTAACAGAGGAGAATGCGATCGCTCAAGTTGACCCTGATTATGAAGCTGATATTGCCGATCTAGAAGAAAAACTTCAAAACGGTGAAGCTTCTAATGAAGAAATTGCTCAGCGTAAACAGCAAACAAAAGAGCAACTTCAAAAAGAACTAGAGAATACTCAGAATGACATCGATGAAAACGGTTCAACTCCTGAAAAAGAGCAGAAAGCTGAAGTGCTTGAAAATACGATCGAAAAGTTAGAACAAGAGATCAAAGTTCTAGAAAATGAGAATATTTCAGAAACACAGGATGTTGAGATCTCAGATAAGGATATAGCTGACATTAGAAAAGAAGTTGATAGAAATTATGATTCGAAAATTGAATCATTACAACAACAATATATTGATGGTACTATTGACGAAGACGAACTCATCGCTGAAGAAAGTAAATATTTAGAGCAAATTGAATCAAAGCTCGAAATTATTAATAGTGAGCTTAAAGAAGATCCGAAAAATGAAAAGTTGATCAAAAAGAAAAAAGCACTTGAGAGCGAAAAACGAAGAGTTCAGATCGTTATTGGTGACCTAGAGCAAGCTAAAGAAAATAAAGAAAACATCGTTGCTCAGAATTCAACCAAAATTATTGAGGAATCGAATTTAACAGAAGACGAAGTCAACCTACTAGACAAGGAGCCTGAAACAAAGGAAGAGGCTGATAAGAAGATAAATGCCTTAGATAAAATGATCGCTTCAGCAGAGGATCTGCTTGAGAAAGACGATATTTCGACAACTGATAAACGAGCTATTCAGGAAAAGTTAGAAGAGCTTGAGAAGGAAAAAAGACGAATTTCGTTTGAATTTGGGGATGTTGAGCAAAGCCCACTGTCAAGTACGAATGAAGAAGTTAAAGCTTCAATGTCTGAAGAAGAACTCTCAGAGCTCAAGGAAAAAGAGGAGTCTATTAACTCTTTGAATAAAGAAAAAGAGGAATTGATCGCTTCTAAAGAGAATTCATCAGATGAGAGGGATGCTGAAAAGATCGAAAAGAAGATCCAAAAAGTTGAAGAGAAAATTGCCAAGGAGGAAGTTGAAATATTGGAAAAAACTACATCAAGATCAGAAGAGAAAGTAAAAGAGTCAATTGCTGATCTATCCGCAGATACTCAAGAAGAGAGTACAACTTCTATTGATGCAAAACAATCTGCTGTTATTTCAAATCAATTGATCAAACAAGCAGAAAACACGAAAGATCCTGTCAAGAAAGCTGAATTACTTAAAAAGGCTCAAGAGGAACAGAACGCTGCTATAGAGAAAGCAGAGAAAGAAAAAGCGCAGCGAGAAGCTAAGATCTTGATCGGTGAGATCATCCAATCAAATAATCTGGATAATGTAAACGAAGAAAACGCAACGCGTACTAGAGATGATATTCAGAAAGAACAAGAAGAGATAAGTAAACAATTACTCAACATAGAAAACAATATAGCTTCTATTGATGCTCAGCTTCCTGGGCTTAAGAACAAAGATAAAGAAGAGCTTGAGCTTACAAGAAATGAGTTAGTGGATCTAGAGAAACGTCTTATCGAAAAGAAAGAGAATAATGAGGATGAGATCAAAGCTCTCAAGGATCAGGATGAGAAAGATGAAAACCAAGGAATTGCAGAAAATGCAATTGAAGAATCCATTACGTATAAGGAGGAAGTTGAACTCGCTCAAACGGAATCGTATAAAGAGCTTTCCACAGCAATTAATCGCTTAGAACAAAAGCAGTTTGAACTAAATGTTAAAGAGGAGCAGCTTAGATCATTGCAAGATGAGTTAAAATCGAGTCTAGAAGATATCAGCGATCCTGAAAATCCAACTGAAACAGATCGTGCGCTAATTGAGGATATCTTGAAGAAGATCGACGAGAAGAAGAGTGAAGTTTCAACATTAAGGAATGAAGTTGCAGAAGCACAAAACGAGGTGTCTGAGCGACTTCCTGAGGACGAAAATACACGAAAGAAGTATGAGAACTTACTTGCCAGAGATGTAGCTCCAATTAAGGAGATTCCAACATTACCAGTAATGTCAACTGGATTAGTTATGGGAAGCTCTGAAGAGATCAAATACGATGACGAGAACCCTATTCCGATAACTGAAGAGAAACCAGTAGGATTAGTGTTCAGAGTACAGATCGGAGCGTTTAGTAAACCTGTACCAAACGAAACCTTTAATGATTTCTCTCCTGTCTCGGGTGAGCAGGTTAGACCTGGACTTATTCGTTATATGGCAGGTTACTTTGGATCGAGAAATACAGCTACTGAGGCCAGAAACAGCATTCGCGAACTCGGGTATAACGACGCATTTGTTGTAGCGTATTGCGATGGAGAAAGAATCCCGCTGTATCGTGCTCAAGAACTTATTGCTTCTGGTGCTTGTGTTCCAACAATTGAAACTCCTGAAAATGCAATTGTCTCAATCGAAGAAGCAGAAGGAGGAAATCAGGGAAGTTTTGAAAAAGAATTGGATGAGCTTGCATATAATAAAGCCCCAGGTGCTGCTGAGGCAGAAACAGCAGAAACAAAAATGGGATTATATTACACTGTTCAGGTTGGTGTTTACAATACTCCTGTCTCTGCTGATGTACTATACAATGTTGAGCCTCTAGTTACAAAGCGACTGGATAATGGTCAGATAAGATATTCTTCTGGTGTGTTCAATGATGTACCTGCAGCCCGAGAAAAGAGAAGTGAAGTTATTGAAAAAGGAATTACTGATGCCTTTATTACTGCATATTATAAAGGTGAGCGAATTACCGTTGGAGAAGCAAGAAAATTGATCGAAGCTCAGGGAGGAGATATTCTTGAATTGAATAATCCAACTGTAGTAAAACGCAATGATATCAAAAACAATAAAGATCTACCTGAGGTAGAAAGAGACCCTTACCTAGAAGATAAAGAAACTAAAATGGTCGTGTCTTCGGCTCAAACATTTAGTGGTTATCCTACTCAAATTCTTAATCGATATAACGAAGAGGCTGCCATATTCTATTATGATAGTATTTCTAGAAAAATTACGAGTTTTGAGTTTAGTTCATCTAATATTCCAGAAGGAATTGATACGTCTACATTTGAAACAAAATACTTCTACAGAAATTATCCTGTGGAAGATCGATATGCTTTGAATGCAAAACAGGCACTTGGCAACACTGATAAAAAGAACTATCATCTCTATGTAACTTTAAGAAATGATGAGTTGACCTCTGATATTATGGATGCGATCTGGCAAGCACCAGTTCGAAAATCGATAAATAGCGATGAGAATAGTATATCTCTACATTTCATCGAGCTAGGTTCTGACGATCTGATCGAAAAAATTCAGCTTCGTCTTGCTAGTCTGGGTGTTGATGATTTCATGAGAAAAGAGTCTTCTTTCTCTCAACAATAGCATCAATCAAGTCCAAGAAGAATTCTCCTTAACATGTTGGATGCGTATAGCTTGGTCTTTTCCAGATTTCTTCCGCGATGTGCTCCAAAAAGAAAACGCTTTGCCTCTACCCCATTTGGATGAGCAATAGCAACCCAGACAGTTCCAACTGGCTTTTCTTCACTTCCACCATCGGGTCCTGCAATTCCAGATACTGCGATCGTATAATCTACATTCATCGCCTTTTTTCCACCTACAGCCATTTCTTTGACCGTTTCTTCTGAAACCGCACCGAAAGATTCTAGAGTCGATAATTGAACTCCTGCAAGCTTTTGCTTAAGCTCATTTGAATACGTGACCAAGCCTCCTTGAAAATAATCTGAAGCTCCTGAAAACTGAACATAAGCGTTAGCGATCCCTCCACCCGTGCAGCTTTCTATTGTTCCAAGCGTTGCATTCTTTTTTCTGAGAAGTTCACCAACTACTTCATAAATTGAGACTCCGTTCTCACCATAAACATACTTGGGAAGCTTCTTCTTAAGTTCGTCAAAATACGACTTGATCAGTCCTGCATCACCGGTTCCGCGTTTCGAAGTTAATCTCAGTTTCACGATTCCGGGAGAAGGTAAATAGGCTAATGATAAACCATCAGCATAGATTCTATCTTCCCAATCCTCTATCTGCTCTGCAAGGAAGCTTTCTCCTACCCCTTGGGTCATCAATGTTTGATAATAACTTCCCTGAATTCCAAATTTAGAAGTTACGCGAGGTAGCACTTCTTCGCTCATAATAGATTTCATCTCATAAGGCACACCAGGCATACTTACCAGGATCTTACCTCCACGCTCGAACCACATTCCCGAAGCTGTACCATGTTTATTCTCTAGAGTTAATGAATCTTTCGGTAACTCGGCTTGTTTGATATTACTATCAAGCATTTCTTTTCCTCTTTGCTCAAAAAACTCCCTGATCCGGTTCAATACAACCTCATCAAGTTCTAGTGTAGTATCAAAATACTCGCAAAGCGTTTCTTTCGTAATATCATCTTTTGTCGGTCCCAGCCCCCCAGTCACTAACACAAGGTCGTAAGCTGAAAAGTACTCCTCTACCGCATTTAAAATATCTTCTCTACCATCTTTTATGGTAACTGATTTACAGATATCTATACCAAGACTACTTAATTCCTGACCGATCCAGGCAACATTAGAATTAATAGTTTGTCCAATTAACAATTCATCTCCTATCGTAATAATGCCAGCCTTCATAATCTTGGTACAACTTTTGAATAACAACAGTAAAATTATTTGTATGTTTGGAAAAAAACGAATCAATATGAAAAAACTTATTACTCCACTAATATTAGCTTCACTAACTATCACATTACCAGCTTGTGACGTTTTAAATGAAGCAGCTGGTGCCGCAGGTACGATGATGGAAAACACAACTGGATCGGGTGAAGATTCTTCAAATAAATTGACGAATCAAGAAGTGATATCTGGTTTGAAAGAGGCATTAACTGTAGGTATTAAAAATGCAGTAGATGTGACGTCAGTAACTGATGGCTTTTTAGGAAACCAGGCGATCAAGTTGCCATTTCCAGAAAGTGCTCAAAACATGAAGGAAAAGGCACTCGAGTGGGGATTGGATAGTCAGGTTGAAAAGATAGTTACACAGCTTAACAGAGCAGCAGAAGATGCAGCTAAAGAGGCTACGCCAATCTTTGTTGACGCCATAAAGAATATGAGTGTACAAGATGGATTTGAGATTCTAAATGGTGGCGAAGGAGCAGCAACGAATTTCTTAAGACAAAATACCGAAAGTCAATTGATCGAAGCATTTGCACCTAAAGTTGAAGAGTCGATCAAAGAAGTTAAACTCACTGAATACTGGAATCCAGTGATGACAAAGTATAACCAAGCTGTTAAGTTCACGGGAGGTGAGGAAGTTGAAACAGATCTTAATAAATATGTTACAGAAAAGGCTATAGACGGTCTCTTCCACATGGTAAAAAAGGAGGAGAATAAGATCAGAAAAGATCCAGCTGCTCGAGTAACTGATCTACTATCGAAAGTATTTGGTAGTATCGGTCAATAGTAGACCTCATCCAAGAATTCTTTAAAAATAGCCATGAGTTTAATTACTTGTGGCTATTTTTGTTGATATGGCAGATTTCTTACCCTCAGAATTAGTTATAACACCGGAAGGTGGAGTTTATCATTTAGGAATTACTCCAGATCAACTTGCTGAAAAAGTGATCATCGTTGGAGATCAGGATCGTGTTGAAGTCGTTTCTGGATTTTTTGATGAGATCACACACAAAAGTCAGCATAGAGAGTTCGCCTGCCATACCGGAAAATACAAGGGTAAGAAAATCTCTGTTATTTCATCTGGAATAGGAACGGATAACATTGATATCGTATTGAATGAATTAGATGCACTTGTAAACATCGATCTTTCAACTCGGAATGAAAAACAAGACAAACGAACTCTCGATATCATCCGAATAGGAACATGTGGAATACTGCAAGATGATATACCTGTTGATTCTTTTATCCTTTCAACTCATGCCCTGGGAATAGATAATGTTGGTCATTTTTATGAGCGAGATGTTGATGTTGCAACGCAGACCTTATTAAACGATATCATTGAAAAAATAGATCTGCCTGAAACGATCACTCCTTACATGACTCCTGCATCAAGATCGATCAATGAAAGATTAAGAAGCGACATTGTAGAAGAAGGGATCACAGTTACTAGCTCCGGCTTTTACGGGCCTCAAGGAAGAAAATTAAGACTTGGACTAACTGCTCCAACAATGCTGGATAGCTTTCATGATTTCACTCATCCAGATTGTCGTTTTTCGAACCTTGAAATGGAATGCTCTGCCCTTTTTGCGTTGTCTTCTGCACTCGGACATAATGCAACCGCGATCTGCTTAGGATTGGCAAACCGTAGAAAAAAAGAGTTTACCAAAAACTATGAAACGAAAATCGTTGAACTTATTGAGTATGTATTGGACCGTATCTAAGTTTATTATTGTTGCTATACTTTCGACGCTGATCTTCTCGTGTTCTGATGAAGAAAAACCAGTTGCTAAGGATCAACCAAAGAAAGAAACCCTGAGCTTTGAAGAAAAGATCGCCCGTCAGGTAGAAGCTGATCTTAATATACCAGCAACAGAAAAGTATGATCTGAAAATAAAAGAGGACTATATAGATACTGATACAATTAAGGATGCTCTTATCCTCGTAAATCGTGAAGAATGGGCATATAAACGAATGGAAAGTGCTCAGAACGAAAGTTTCATGGAGAAAACTGGATTCGTTGGTCCGTACAATTATGTATTTGTCAAACTCGGAAATAAGGATGATTTACTTAAGGCGCCTCCTGTCGGTTCAGCAGCCTATGATAAATTAGATAGTAAGTTCCTTACACTAACCTCACAGGCTCAAAAGGACTTTTATGTGAACTACAGAATTCGAAATAGTCAACACAGAAACTACTACACAGTAAGAAATGATCGCTTATACCTTACCTTCAGCTGCCCTGTTTTTGACAGTATTGGTGAACCAAAACCTCGTGTTTTTGCTATCAAGCATCCAGAAAGTAGCGTGAGGATCGCAAATGACATTGCAGTATATGACGGTAAGATCGTAGGCTATGATCCTGAAAATATTGAAGATCCTAATCGATACGTACCAGAGCAGATCATTCCAATGAAAGATCTTTATGTTTACTTCATATTCGATGAAAAATCAATGAAGTATAAAACTCCTATGGTGCCTAAGGAAAAGAATTAATTGACTTGTTGTATTCTAGGTAGAATAATCGTAAACGTAACTCCTTCATTGATCACTCCATCAGCGAAAATCTCTCCCTGGTGTGACTCAACGATCTTCTTACAGATTGCCAAACCTATTCCTGTACCCTCATATTTTTTCTCTCCATGTAAACGTTGAAATACCTCAAAGATCCGTTCATTGTATTCTTTATCGAACCCAATTCCATGATCCTTATAGATGATCTTAAAATATTCGAGCTGAGGATTCAAATGATATGCTTCCATCTCACGCTGATCAACTTTCTGAGTCACTATTTCTATGGAAACATCTTCACCCGACTTTCTAAACTTGATTGAGTTACTGATCAAATTTGCAAAAAGCTGCTTGATCTGAAAACGAACCATTTCAATAGTAGGAAGCTGATCTGAACTTATAGAGATGTTTAGATCATCCGTTTTATGATGTTCGATCAATTCTTTAATGATCTCATTCAGATCACATTTTGAAACGGCTTCTTCCTTGGATAATCGAGCATAATCAAGAAGATCAGCAATGAGTTTTTGCATTCGAACTGCAGAACGTTCCAATCGGGAAAAATAGTTCTTTTGAGTATCAGTAAGTACCTCCTCCTCTAACCTGATCTGATCAATGAACATACGGATCTTTCGAAGTGGTTCCTTCATATCATGACTACTGATCCAGTTGAATTGACTCAATTCTTCATTCTTCGATTGTAACTGATCGGCTAATCTTTCAAGCTTTTGCTTTTGTTCTTTTAGACTAGAGATGAAAACCTCCTTTTCAAGAAACGCACCCAGTCTGAGTCCTGCTTGAATTTGATGACTATACCATTTTTCACTTATGCCATTCACGGTTTCCTCCCAGGCTTCAAATGAACTCCTCGGTGTTAACGGTTGATCGGCAGATTTTTCGGGCTTCCCTCCCCACTTCGTACCTTCACTTTTCTGTTTTCGAAACCAGATCATCGCGCTTTCACTATTGGTATCGAATGAATAATATAGCACACCACTTGCGATGTCTTTTATACCCTCTCCTATTTCCGTATGCTTGGAAAACTCGTTAGAAAGAAATACTTTTTCATTTCTTTCCTGCATCCAGCTATGAATTTTAAGAGTAGTTTCTGGATTCGGTAAACTACCAAAACCATAGATCTCTTTTCCTCTTATAACAGCTCCACCATCCGACTCTGTCAACCCTAAGAAATATGATGTTGATGTAGCTGCTTCAAATTTATTACTACCCTTATAAACCTCTTCCAAAATGGATTGATAAATGTGTTCTTTCTCCTGAACTTTCTCGTATTCCTCAGATGCTTCCCATCTTCTGATCTGGGTTGAAAGCAATTGTGTTTGCAATAATGCTTCTCTTCGTTTATTCGGATCGATATATTTTGGTGAATAATGGTGACAAGCAACTAATCCCCACAACTGCTTATCGATCAATATCGATATCGTTAAGGTAGCTGCAACCCCCATATTCTTTAAATACTTCAGGTGAATTGGTGAAGAACTTCGCAATGTGCAGGAGCTGAGATCAATGTCATGAGCCTCAAGATCATCATTAAGACTAAGAATATGTTGATCTGGCGCATCAACGTCATTGATCAACCTCAACTCTTTATGTTTGTATAATTCTCTTGCCTGCGAAGGTATATCCGTATGTGGATAATGAAGACCGTAAAATGAATTGAGATCATCTTTCTTTGCTTCAGCAAAAACTTCTCCATTGTAATCCTCATCGAACTTGTAGACCATCACCCTGTCGTACCCAGTTATCGTTCTTATCAGACCGGCAAATAGCGATGAGAATTCCTTAAATGAACCCGATTGGTTTGATCTCTTAATAAAGCTTTCTGTTGGACCAACAAAATTTTGCTCACTACTATCATTAGCGTTTTCCTCAAATGATAGAATGATATGCTTTGCCGTATGACTTACTTCAACTGAGTATGATCTATTGTCAAAAGTGTAAGTTCGATGAGCTAGATCTTCTTTGTTACTAATGCTATCCCAATTCTCTTTGGAAAAAAGCGTTCGATCAAGTGAAACAAGTTTATTCCAATCAATATGATCTGATGAGTTCAAGAATTCTTGAATTAACTTTGCAGCGCCGCTACTATAGAATAAGAGTCTGCCATTCTGCTTTTCAAACCCCAGTAAAAAGCCAAACTGCTGGATCGTCCCGATCAAATGGATCTGTTCATCTTTACATTGATCTAGATGATCTGTAGAAGCTTTATGTATTTCCTTACCCTTCAACTGCGTAAAATTCATTAACGTAATCGTGAATAAAACTGAATGTTTGTTTTGCGCCCTCTATTACATCATGATGGGCATCAGAAGAAACTTCGTTTATCTGATCTATTACTGATTTCCAGGAATACGATGAAGGGTTCATTAAAAAGTTCATCTCATCGTTTTTAAGTCCTAAATTTTGACTCAACCTTTTACCGATCATCTTTCCCCCTAACTTAGAACCTTCGATTACATAATAAGCTCCCAGTGCACTTGTTTTTGAAAGCTCAAATGAAGACGTGTTAGCTAATTTGGCCAATTGATTATACTGACTGAGATCGTGTTTAATCGCACTCAGGCGCCCTTCAAACTGAATGGATTCAGCAAGGTGTTTTTTGATCTCACTCTCAAGAATTGAATGAATACCATAAAACAATTTTAGGTAAGCTATATAATCGGAAAGTTCAACTCCGTCTGTAGTTATTCTGGATAATATTGGATGAGAATCCAGCTTATTGTGATATGCCTGTGTCTCTTTCCTTAACTTTTCGATCAACAACATATTTAGGCAACCAGATAATTTGATAGCTCATCTACAAGAACATTAATCCGAGATGGCTTTGTAATGAATGCAGTAGCACCTACTTTAAGACACTCATTCACATCTTCAGGATTATTTGAAGTTGAATAAATGATCAGTGGTGTTCTTTGATAATTGGGATCTTGTCTTAAAAGCTGGAGTCCTTCTTTCCCATTGAGCTTAGGCATATTCAGATCAATGAATATAGCCCCAACTTTTTCGTGGCTCTTATCCAATTCTGGTTTCGCCTCTTCAAAACTTGAAAACGCTTTTAAATCGTATGAAGGGAAGTGTTTCTTGACAGTACTCGAGAAGATCAGTTGATCATCGTCATCATCATCTATCAAGATACATAGTTTTTCTTTCGTAATCATTTAAGTCAAATCTGAGACTAAAATACAGAAAAAACAAACTTGAATACCAAATAAACCATAAATCTAAACGAGATGACGAAAATGCGTTATTTATAAAATAAACAAATGCTATTTCAACACATTAACATGTCCAGAGTGTACGTGTCTTTTATCAGACATCGTTTCTTTGAACTCAATTTTCCAAATGTAAGTTCCGTCTTTCACGATCTCTTGACTATCTGCACCATATGTACCATCCCATCCAACAGTTGCATCATTTGATTCAAATACGATCTCTCCCCATCTGTTAAAGATAAGTAAGGTATAATCGTAAGGATCAAAACCTGATGTGAACACTGGCTGGAATACCTCATTGAAATCATCGTTATCCGGAGTGAAGGTATTCGGTACATAGAATACGATTCTATCTTCAACTCGAACAACAGACATTGCGGTATCTGTACAACCCTGATCGGTTATAGCTACTAACTGAACATCATACGTGTTAGGCTCATTAGGAAATTCTACAACAGGATTGGTTGTTGTGTAATTGCCCATTTCCGATATCGTCCAGTTGTAACTGTCTGCATAAACTGAAGTATTTGAGAATGTAACTTCATTATCCAATACATTTGGATCCGCAGGAGTAAAGTTGAAACTTGCTACAGGATTATGGTATACCTGAATATAATTGTTCTCAGTATGTGTATCTGTACATCCCATATCAGTAGTAACAGTTAGTGAAACCCCTAAGAAAATGTCATTACCTGAGAAATTTTCAAAACACTCGTTAACAGACATTCCGTTATAAGAGTTCCCATTACTAAATTGCCATTGAAAGTCAGTGATCTGCCCTGGGTTAGCAACTTGAGAAGTTGACATCAATTCCGGACAAATTGGCGAACATCCTTCAAGGTTCATTCCATTGAAGCTAGCAACTGGATTAGGAAAGACAGATACATCTTGTGAGATCTGAGATTCACATCCATTTAACGTAACCACTTCTAGCGTTACATTATATGTACCAGCATTTCCATATGTGTAAGTTGGGTTTTGGTTCATAGACGTTCCACCATCATCAAAATCCCAATTCCATTCGTCTATTGTACCATTATTAATAGTAGACTGATCCGTAAATTCTGTGTCTTCACCTAAACACACGTTCTCGAAATCAAAGTCAGCCGTTGGCACTCCATAAACATCAACCTGTTGTGTTATCGTATCTTTACATCCGTTATTAGTCGTGACAATCAGCGTCACATCATAAGTATCTCCATTGTTATATTGATGTGTATCATTTTGGTTGTTAGAACTTGAACCATCTCCAAGATCCCACTCCCATGTGTCTATAACGTCATTTCCTGTCGTAACAACATTAGAGTTATCTTCAAGAGTTATCAAAGTATCTGCACATTCATTTGTAAACGTAAAGTCTGCAGTTGGATTAGGATAAACACCAACTGTTTCATAAACCGTATCTGTACATCCATTACTCGTCTCTACAAAGTGAATGATCTCAATTTCGTTTCCATTATTGATCGTGTATGAACCACTTTGTCCACTGAAGTCACTGATTGTATCTCCATCAAAGTCCCAGAAATAATTTACGATCGTTCCTCCATTAGCCTGACTTACACTCTCAAAAGAGATATCTCCGCCACCACAGGCATTTTGAAAGTTAAAGTCTACAGTAGGATCATTTAGCAGTTCAACTTGTTGAGTAATTGAATCTGAACATCCTATACTTGTTTCAATCACCAGTTCAACATCATAAACTCCAGCAGTTCCTCCAACAAAACAGTAGTTCAAGGAATCTTGAATGAGCACATTGTTATCAAAATAATAAGTAGAGTTAGCTATTGGGTAACTCGATACACTTTGGTTTGTTAAACAAACAGAATCATTCATACAAACATCCGAAACATCAAAATCAGCCTGAATATCATGTACCTGTATCACAACTGAATCGACCGCTGTACATGTTGAACTCGTGTTTTCTCCATAAACATAGATCGTAGTGTCAGAAAGTGGAGTTACTTGAATACTCGTTCCACTCTCACCCGTACTCCAATAGATCGTGTCATAATTTGCACTAATCATCGTAGTCACTGTATCACCACAGGCATTTACTTGCTCTACTTCAAAAGGTGCATTGACTGGAATTTCAAGATCTAAAGTCGTACCAGCACAAACCGTTGTATCTCCTTGATCAATACTTATTGGAGGGCTTACTATATTCACTGGCTTCACGATGTTCACATTACAACCGTTTGTAATGATCTTAGTTAGCGTAACATTGTATGCCCCAGGGTTACTATAGCTATGTGATACATTCTGACCGTTAACTGGTGCACTTCCATCTCCAAAATCCCAACTAAAACCTGAAGTTAATGGATCAGGGACCGCTGAAAAGTCGATCACATCATTTATACATGTTGGGGTTGAAACTATATCAAAATCATTTGTCAAGTTCTTCAATGAAGCACCAGCACAATAACCAAAAGACTCCGCGTTACCCCAACCATATACATTTGCTAATGTACCTCCAGGTGAAAATAGTGTATGGTCTCCTTGAGCAATATTTATTCTTGCATAACTATAGTTAGGGTCAGCAGGGAACTGAGTAAAGTTTGCTGATATATTTGCTCCATCAAGAACAACGTTCGGAACATTAGCAGTCTCAACCAGGATATTCACCCAATAATCATTGACTAAAGGTGTCTGAAATGCATTGAATGTAATGTTCTCCAAAGATTGTTCAACTGGATAAAGTAATACTTGGAATGGATCTCCAGGTCCACCACAACTCACTCCTTCCGCGTACTGCATAACAGCAATCGGAGCAGAACCTTCGATTATAGAATAATTATTGTTGTCATACTGATAAAAATCTCCAGCATTTAAAGTCGTAACCAATCCACCATCTATGAATACATCTGTATTGTTCTCAGTTGCCATAATACGGTAGTGAGTTGTATTCTTAAGAGCGTGTGGTATTGCCGCATACGTTAATCCAAGGTTTGCTGTAGGAAGTAATTGTTCGTATATGTGATCACATGCCGTACATCCTCCAATATTAATACATTGCGAACCGGAGAAAACCGCAAAAGGCAAACAATCATTTGAATTGACTCCTTTTATAGTGGTTCCAGTTAGATCATCAGCCCCGTTATTATGTGTAAGCTGATACATCTCACCTTGATTCAATGTAATTGTAAATGGGACACCAGCTGGCTGACCTCCATCTGTATTTACACTAGGTACGATCTCTATATCGGTGTTATCTTCGGTGGCCACAATGATCGCTGCATCTCCCCAGTCTCCTGGACTTCCTGTCATATTCAGAACAGTATAATCAATTCCCAAAGATGTTTTAGGGTAAACTACTGTAGCATCCGCAGAGGCACTACCTGGATTCACTGCGTAAACAGTGATGGAATCACACGATGTTACATGAACGGCCAAGTTATGAGTTCCTTCATTGTATGGAGGCAATGCACCATTTGGTAATGCAAATGACTGAGTTGTACCTCCAGTGACATTAAAGTTTTGAGTAAAACCTAATCCAGGAACTTCAATCACTCCAGTGACATCATTCTCAGCAGATATATAAACATCCGGTGTAGCATTTACTAAATTTTCAATGTATCCAAACCAGAACTCTTTCCCTTTAGTAGATTGACCAAAAGAGTAATTTACCAATAGAGAAATAGCCAGTAACAGTAGTATTTTTTTCATAGCAGGTATTCTTTCTACATTCCATAACGAAACAACGCAACAAAGGTTGCCATAAACGTCTAATTTAAAAGAAAATAAGTGATTCTAAAAACAACTTTAATATGATCATGACATCAACAATTCTGAAAACTCGATTACACCAACAGCTTTATAGTTAACATTTATTAACGTAAAAATACGTATGTCCATCTTTTGTCCAACTTCCAGAACTCGCCATAGTCATAGGATATAGTAATTTAGCATCAAAGTGATTTGGTCCGGTTGGCAGATGTAGTTTACATATATGCCTTGTATTCCAGACGCTGATCGGACCACCTTTTTTCCGACTTTTATTAAATTTGATACATGTCAAATAAATTAAGTCTCGCGGTACTCAGCTTCTTACTCATTATTTTATCCGGTTGTGCAGAACAATATTCGACAGACCAAAAAATCTATACCTTTCTTGAGGTCTGCTATGAGTATTATTACCTCAATTATGACGTAGATGTTTCGGCTGAACTTGCCAATTTTGAAACGGTATTGATCAACGAAGGACATTTATCAGATTCAACAGGTGAAGCTTATTCTAAGCTACTTGATTTCTTAAGTCAGGAAAACTATTTCAATCCACCTCTGAAGTTTGATGGGTTCAATAATGTTGTCTTGTACAAAGTGCCTGATGATCTTGTGGGATGTGCTCAATCGATCTACGGAATAGATTCCTCCCTTGTCAAACAAACTAACTATTTTAAAGCACAACAAAAGATACGAGAACAACTTGCAAATAGTCAAGAGATATCTATAAACCAATTGTTTAAGTACAACAGTGACTATCTTGATTCCAAAACGTTAACTTCTCCATTTGTTAAACAGTCCATTCTTCAACTTTTATACCGCTGGTATTTTAAAAGTAAATATGACCGTGAAATTCCTTTATCTGAAGAAAACCTGATGAAATCAGACACCCTATCCCCATAATGGCACCTAATTTATTCAAGAAGATTATCTTTGTAAAAATTTGAATTCATGAGGTTGGGTCAGCTTTCCAGAAAAATAAATGTAAAAAGCAGTGAGATCGTAGATTTCATTGAAAAAGAGTTTAATGATTCGATAAAAAACCATCCAAATTGTAAAATTCCGGATGAATATATTACCCGTATTGAGTCTAATTTTCTAATCGAAACTCCTACTTCAGAAAATGATGATGGATCACCTCAAGATGACGGTCCCGCTGATGAAATTTTAGAAGAGCAAACGATAGAGGCCAAACAAGAAGATCAGACGAAGGAAGTGGATGAAGACGCAGAAGCAGAAGTTTCCACTGACGAAGATGATAGTACTGATGAATTACCTGAAGACCTCATCATAGAAGAAGGTGTTATCAAGGCCCCAAAACCTGAGATAGAAGGTGTTAAAGTCGTTGGTAAAATCGATCTTCCAGAGCCTAAGGTAAAAGAGGAAGATGAAAATGAGGAAGAGTCTGAAAATGACAACTCGGAAGAAGATTCAGAGGATAAGAAAGAGAGCCGACCAACTCGTCGAAAAAAGAATAAGAGATCTTCTCAACGTAAAAAGCGTCCTAAGCTAACTCTTGAAGAAAAACAGAAAAGAGAAGAGGAACGTTACAAACGTGAACAGGAAGCAAAGAAGAAGCGTGAAAAAGAGCAGAAAAGACAAGCTTATGAAAAGTTGATGAAGGAAAAAGCCAAAGCTGGTAAAAATCAACCTTCAAAATCTAAGAAGAAGAAGAAAAAGAAAAAAACTTCTGAGAGCGCAAATTCTAAAAAAGATCAACCTAAGACTGCCTGGGGCAAATTCTTGCGTTGGTTGAATACATAATAGGATCATGTTTTCAAAAGAAGAACGTAAGGCGATCCATACATCCTTTTGGAAAAGATTTAAATCTAAAGCTACACAGCATAAGAATGCTGAAGGTAAACGGATCAATTGGTTAAATTACCCAACAAAATTGAAGCAAATTTATATCCGACTTCACGCAGACAATAATCTTGCTCGGTTTTCAATAGAAATTCAAGACAAAGACCCCGGTATTCGCGATTTAATTTGGGAGCAGTTCGAGGAATTAAAGAAGGTACTTGAGAATGAAATGCCCGCAACTGGTGTGTGGAATAAAAACGCCTTCAATGCTGCCAATCAACCGATCTACAGAATTTCCTGGGAAATTGAAAATGTAAATATGTATGACCGTAAAGACGAAGAAAAGATCTTTAATTTTTTCATAGATCATCTTCACGGTTTTGACCGATTTTACGTAGATTTCAGAGAAGTTCTGTTCGGACTCTTAAAATAAAAGCATTATGAAAACAATCTTAATTGTATTAATTACAGTCATGGGCTTTTTATCCTGGGCTCAAGATTCGACAGTTGTTTACGATTCAACTTTAGCTAGAGAACTTGGAGCCGATGACTATGGCATGAAATCATACTTTCTTGTCATGCTTTCAACAGGTGATTCCATTATTGAAGATAAAGCGATCGTTCAGAAACACTTTGAAGGTCATCTTAAGAATATCGGAAGATTAGCCGATGAGCGTAAACTGATTGTCGCTGGTCCATTAAACTCAAATCCTAAGGGCTATCGCGGTATTTTCATTTTCGATATGGATGATAAAGATCAATTAGAAAAAGCATTAATGACTGATCCTGCAATCAAAGCCGGGTTGTTGAACTACACGATTTATAATTGGTACGGTTCGGCAGCATTGCCTACTTATTTAGACATTCACGAAAAAATTCAAAAAACATCATTCTAATGAATATCAAAGCAAGTTCGATAGAAGAATACATTTCTAAATGTCCAGAAGAAAGACAAGAAGCACTTAAAAAATTAAGAAACGTTATTAAATCCAACATTCCTGATGGGTTTAAAGAACAATTATCTTATGGGATGCCTGGATATGTAGTCCCTCATGAATTATATCCTGGCGGTTATCATTGTGACCCTAAGTTACCTCTACCCTTTTGTAGTTTTGCTTCGCAGAAGAACTTTATTGCCTTCTATCACTCTGGAATCTATGCTAAACCAGAATTGAAAGACTGGTTTGTGGATCAATATAAAGAGATCGTTCCCACAAAGATCGATATGGGTAAATCATGCATACGTTTCAAAAAGCCCGAGCAAATACCATTCGACTTGATCGGAGAATTAATGCAGAAAATGACTGTGAACGACTGGATCGATTGCTACGAATCAGCATTAAAAAGGAAATAGACCGTTTCCACTTAAACCTGTTCCATACCGATTATCTCGAAAATCCATTTTTACAGGAATTTTAGTCAAAGAATTAAGCAAATCGATTAATTTTAGCGGACAAGAATAGAAGATTATGGCAATTTCAAAAAAAGAACTTGATTTTAATAAGAATGATGACGCAATGCGTCTGAAAATATCAGAACTCGAACGTAAACTCGAAAAGATCTATCTTGGTGGAGGTAAGAAAAAGATCGAAAAACACCATGGTAAAGGAAAACTAACCGCACGTGAGAGAATTGATCTTCTTTTGGATAAAGACACTGAAAGCATTGAGATTGGTGCTTTTGCTGGAGAAGGGATGTACGAAGAATACGGTGGATGTCCATCCGGTGGAGTTGTCATCAAGATCGGTTACGTAAAAGGTAGACAATGTATTGTAGTGGCCAATGATGCTACAGTTAAAGCTGGAGCCTGGTTCCCTATAACAGGAAAGAAAAACTTGAGAGCTCAGGAAATTGCAATGGACAATAATCTGCCGATCATTTATCTGGTTGATTCTGCGGGAGTATTCTTACCAATGCAAGACGAGATCTTTCCGGACAAAGAACACTTTGGACGAATATTCAGAAACAACGCTGTGATGAGCTCAATGGGGATCACTCAGATAGCTGCTGTCATGGGAAGTTGTGTTGCCGGTGGTGCATACCTTCCTATCATGTCGGACGAAAGTTTGATCGTGAATAAAACTGGTACGATATTCCTTGCAGGTTCTTACCTGGTTAAAGCAGCCATAGGAGAATCAATAGACAATGAAACACTTGGTGGCGCTACAACGCACAATGAAATTTCCGGAGTTTGTGATTACAAACCAGAGAATGATGAAGAGTGTTTGGAAACGATCCGTGAATTAATGGATAAAATTGGAGATGCAGAATCAGCTGGATTTAATCGCGCTGAACCTGCTTTGCCGAAAAAGGATCCTAAAGACGTTTATGGATATCTACCAAAAGATAGAACGAAGCCATACGAAACAAGAGATATCATTAAGTGCATTGTTGATGATTCGAAATTCACTGAATACAAAAAAGATTACGGTAAAACGATAATAACTGCTTATGCCAGAATCGACGGTTGGAGCGTTGGAATTGTTGCAAATCAACGATCTATTTCCAAAAGTGGTAAAGGTGAAATGCAATTCGGAGGAGTGATCTATTCAGACTCTGCGGATAAAGCAGCTCGATTCATTATGAATTGTAATCAAAAGAATATCCCACTTGTATTCCTGCACGATGTTTCAGGCTTTATGGTAGGATCTAAGAGTGAACATGGAGGAATTATTAAGGATGGTGCCAAAATGGTAAACGCCATGGCCAACTCAGTAGTTCCTAAATTCTCAGTCGTAATGGCAAATTCATACGGTGCTGGAAATTACGCGATGTGTGGTAAGGCTTATGATCCTCGTTTGATCGTAGCTTGGCCGACTGCAGAGCTTGCCGTAATGAGTGGTGCATCAGCAGCAAAAACACTCCTACAGATCGAAGTAGCTTCATTAAAAGCGAAAGGTGAAAAGATCACAGAAGAGAAAGAAAAAGAAATGTTTGACGAGATCAAAAACAGATACGACGAGCAGATCAGCCCATACTATGCAGCATCAAGACTATGGGTTGATGCAATCATTGATCCAGCGGAAACCAGAAAGGTAATTTCTATGGGAATTGAAGCTGCAAACCATAAACCGGCAGAGAAAAGATATAATGTCGGAGCAATTCAAACTTGATACTATGTTAGATTGGCAATATAAATACTACACCGACCTTAGTTTAAATGAACTATACGATATCCTGGCCTTACGTGCTAAAGTATTTGTCGTAGAGCAAAACTGCCCATACCAGGATCTGGACGGTAAGGACAAGAAATCGTATCATTTGATCTGTAGAAACGGAAAAGGACAACTCGTTGGAACTTTAAGGATCTTACCGAAAGGTGTTGCTTTTAAAGAGATCGGATTTGGAAGAATCGTTTTAGATGAATCGGAACGAGGTGTTCAACAAGGACATGAAATGATGAAATCGGCAATGAATTACTGTAAAGCTGAATTCGGAGATGTCCCCGTTTATTTGTCAGGACAAAAACATTTAGAAGGTTTTTACGAAAAACATGGTTTTAGATCCACAGGAAAAGAATATTTAGAAGATGGTATACCACACGTTGAGATGTGCTATACTCCAAAGAATTAATACTATAACAATGAAAAAAATAATCAATATCTCATTATTAAGTGCTTCAGCATTTTTACTAACGAATTGTGGCACAACCAAAGGTGATGAAGTTGCTGAAGATAATTCAGAAACAGTTGAAGTATATACGGTTAAAACGGACTATTTTGACAAGTCAGTTAAACCACAAGAAGATTTCTTCCAATTTGCGAATGGTACGTGGATCAAAGACAATCCAGTTCCTGCTTCTGAATCAAGATGGGGAAGTTTCAATGAATTAGACAAAGCGAACAAGAAGAAATTAACTGCCATCATTGAGGAAGCGAAAGAAGCTAATGCTGAGGAAGGGTCTTCAATGCAAATGATCGGTGATTATTATGCAGCTATGTCTGATATGGAGGCTAGAAATAACAAAGGAACTGAAGTAGTTGCTGAATGGATTGAAACAATTGATGGAGCAATGTCAAAATCTCAGATCCCGGCACTATTGGCTAAGATGAATGACAAAGGATTTGGAGGTTTCTTCGGATTTTATGTTGGTCAGGATCTGAAAGATGTTGAAAAGCATGTTCCTTATATCTCTCAAGGTGGACTTGGACTTCCAAACAGAGATTATTACACAGAAGAATCAAAAGAGGAAATTCGTAAAAAGTACATCTCGCATATCGCCAAAGTGATGGATTACCTTGAAATGGAAAATCCGGATGAGATCGCAGAAACGATCATGAAAATTGAAACGGCGATGGCTGAGCAGATGATGAAACCAGCTACATTGCGTGTTCCGGAAAACACTTACAACCCAGTTGAACGAACAGAAGCAATTAAAATGTATCCAAACCTGGGACTGGATCAGTATTTCAAATTGATCAATATTGAGAGCTTTGATACATTGATCGTTGGTCAGCCAGACTACTTCTCGTTTTTAAATGGGATGATCGAAGAAACTCCATTAGAAGAAATCAAGACTTATTTTAAATGGAAAGCAGTAAACAATTACGCTGGATATTTGAATGAAGATCTTGTACAAATGAATTTTGATTTCTACGAAGGTGCACTTTCAGGGAAATCAGAGATGAAACCAATGAATGAAAGAGCGATTGAAGAGATGACTGCGATGCCAGTTAAAACAGCCTTAGCAAAAGAGTTTGTAGACCGTCATTTCTCAGAAGAAGCGAAGGAAAAAGTAAATGAAATGGTGGACAACCTGCTTGCTGTATATAGAACTCGTCTTGAAAACCTTTCCTGGATGACAGACGAAACGAAGCAAGAAGCACTGATCAAACTTGAAGCGATCGGTAGAAAACTAGGTTATCCAGATGAATGGAAAGACATTAGTGCATTGACAATTGTTCCTGATAATTACGTAGCTAACATCGATGCATGTGCACATTTCTCATTCAGAGATAACATTGATAAATTAAATGAACCAGTTGACAAAAAAGAATGGGGTATGCCTGCACACATGGTTAACGCATACTATCACCCATTGTTAAACGAGATCGCATTCCCGGCTGGAATTATGCAGCCTCCTTTCTTTGATATTAATGCTGAAGACGCTGTTAATTACGGTGGGATCGGAATGGTGATCGGACACGAATTCACCCATGGATTTGATGATATGGGAAGTAAATTCGCTGCAGATGGTTCATTTACAAACTGGTGGTCTGAGGAAGATCGTGCGAACTTTGAAAAGCGTACTGAGAAACTTGGACAAACATTCAGTAACTTCTGTCCTATTGATGGTCATTGTGTGAACCCAGACCTTACAATGGGGGAAAACATTGCTGATCTGGGAGGAATTACAATGGCGTATCATGCATATGCTATGACGGACGAGTTCAAGAGCAACGAGGAGAAAGAAGGATTTACTCCAGCTCAACGATTCTTCATCGCTTATGCTCAGCTTTGGAAGATCAATTATACTGACGAAGAGCTGAAAAAACGTTTGGCTACAGATCCTCATAGCCCTGGAATGTACCGTGTGAACGGACCATTAATGAATTGTCCAGAATTCTTTGAAGCCTTTGACGTAAAAGTTGAAGACCCTATGAGAAATTCTGAAGAAACGATCTCTAAGATCTGGTAGGCATAATAAAATGCCAAAACTGATTGTCATAGCTGGACCAACCGCAAGTGGAAAAACATCACTTGCGGTTGATCTTGCTAAACACCTCTCCTGCCCTATTTTATCTGCCGATAGCAGACAGTTCTACAAAGAAATGTCTATTGGAACGGCAAAGCCCACCGCAGAAGAAATGCAAGGGGTACCACATTACTTCATTGATTCTCACTCCATCGATTACCCACTAAGCTCAGGTGTTTTTGAACAAGAAGCCTTAGAAAAATTAGAATCGATCTACCGATCTAATGAATATGCTATTCTGGTGGGAGGTTCTGGAATGTTTATCGATGCTTTGGTTTTCGGTATTGATCAATTACCCCAAGATCCCAATATACGGGAAGAACTAAATGAGGTCTACAGATCTGAAGGTCTGGATCCTTTGTTAAATGAGTTAAAGGACAAAGATCCCTCGTATTACGAAAATGTTGATCGCAACAATCCTGTTCGGATCATAAGAGCGTTAGAGGTAATTCGAATTACTGGAAAAGCATATTCTGATCAGCGTTCATCAACATCAAAAGATCGTCCGTTCGAAACACTTTATTTTGTTATCGATCACGATAGACAAAAGCTTTACGATCGCATTAATTTGCGCGTAGATATGATGATCGAAGACGGACTTATTGAAGAGGTCAAGTCATTAACCTCACACCGCAATAAACAACCACTCAATACGGTTGGATATAAAGAAGTATTTGATCATCTGGACGGAGAACAAGATCTTGATCGCACTATAGAGTTGATCAAAAGAAATACTCGGAGGTATGCCAAACGTCAACTCACATGGTTCAGACGAAACAAAGACAGCATCTGGATACCGTTCAGTAACAACAAGGATATGATCAAGCGCATTTTACAACATTTGAATAGCTAAAACGTTATTGGTGTTGGTGTCTATTCAATTTTGCCTTAACTTTGTAGTATGAAGAATTTGTTCTTGATCTTTCTCGGAATTACTTTTTTACTCTCTGCTTGTAAGAAAGATGAGCTTTCCTTTTTGATCGAAGGAAATGTGAATGACGATACCTTTAACTCTTCATTATCAGGAGCCAGTGTTTCGATCTACACCTTCCCGCTTGGAGGAACATTAGGTACAAAAGAAACGACATTAACAACTGATGCATCTGGTGGATTCTCCTACGATCTGGAAAGAGAGAAGTATGAAAAGATCGAGATCGTTGTAGAAAAAGAGAACTACTTTACTTATACAGATGTGATCCCATTCTCTAACCTCTCCACAGAAGAAACGAACGAATTCTCATACGATCTAACTGCCAAAGCATGGACACGCTTTGTGATCTACAACCAACAGCCTTTACAAAGTGATGAGTTCAAGATCTTAAAAGATGGTGGTAAGGAAGATTGTCCAGAATGTTGCTCAAACGGTTATACTTTCTATTATGGCGCAGTAGATACCGTGGTTTACTGTCCAAATGATGGTAATCGCTATATGAAGTTTTACTACTGGGTTAATGGGAATGAATCAAACGGTGTAGACAGTGTCTACAATACGCCTTTCGATACCACTACATACGAATTTACCTACTAATAACTATTCCCCTTCATTACACCTCCATTATTTGGCAGAATTCCTTTGTCAATCAAATAAATAAACACTATCTTTGCCGTCCGATTTAGGAAAAGTATGTCGTTAACCCTAATTAAAAACGACCAATTATAAATTTCTTTCAGAATTCTTAGGGTTGTCTGAAATACAATTAAATAGCGCCAATATGGCTGATAACAAAGTAGTAGATCAGGGTAATCCTGATTTTGATTGGGAAGCTCTAGGTAACGAAGGTTACTCAAAAGCTGAACACGCAGAGTACGCAGAGACGTACGAAAACACACTTACCTCTATAACTGAGAAAGAGGTAATCACAGGTACAGTTGTATCTTTGACAAAGAAAGAAGTAGTTGTTAACATCGGCTACAAATCAGAAGGAGTAATTCCTATCAATGAATTTCGTTACAACCCAGACCTTGCTGTAGGTGATGAAGTTGTTGTTTACGTTGAGACACAAGAAGACAAAAACGGTCAGCTTGTTGTTTCTCATAAAACAGCACGTATGCACGATGCTTGGGACAAAGTGAACGAAGCATTGAAAACTGGTGAGGTGATCACTGGTCACGTTAAATGTAGAACGAAAGGAGGTCTTATCGTTGACGTATTTGGAATCGAGGCATTCTTGCCTGGTTCTCAGATCGACGTTAAGCCGATCCGTGATTACGACATGTATGTTGGTAAAGACATGGAGTTCCGTGTGGTTAAGATCAACCAGGAATTCAAAAACGTTGTCGTATCGCATAAAGCACTTATCGAGGCAGAACTTGAAGAACAGAAGAAACAAATTATCTCTGGTCTTGAAAAAGGACAGGTACTTGAAGGTACAGTTAAAAACATTACATCTTACGGGGTATTTATCGACCTTGGTGGTGTAGATGGATTGATCCACATTACAGACCTTTCTTGGGGTCGTGTGAATCACCCGGAAGAGATCGTAGAGCTTGATCAGAAATTGAACGTTGTAATTCTAGACTTCGATGATGATAAGAAGCGTATCGCTCTTGGATTGAAACAATTGCAGTCTCACCCATGGGATTCTCTTGATGAGAACCTAAATGTTGGTGACAAAGTAAAAGGTAAAGTAGTTGTACTTGCTGATTACGGTGCATTCGTTGAGATCGCTCCAGGTGTTGAAGGTTTGATCCACGTTTCTGAAATGAGCTGGTCTCAGCACTTGAGAACTGCTCAGGACTTCTTGAACGTTGGTGATGAAGTAGAAGCTGTTATCCTTACATTGGATCGCGAAGAGCGTAAAATGTCTCTAGGTATCAAGCAACTTATGCCAGATCCATGGGAAGACATCGAGAAGCGTTACCCAGTTGAGTCTAAGCACAAAGCTAAGGTTCGTAACTTCACTAACTTCGGTGTATTCGTTGAGTTAGAAGAAGGTGTTGACGGATTGATCCACATTTCTGACCTTTCATGGCAGAAGAAGATCAAGCACCCATCTGAATTCTGTAAAGTTGGAGATGAGATGGAAGTGGTTGTTCTTGAGATCGATAAGGAAAACCGTAGAATTTCACTAGGTCACAAACAATTAGAAGAAAATCCATGGGATGTATTTGAAACGATCTTCGGAGAAGGTTCAGAGCACCAGGGAACTGTGATCGAAATGAAAGATAAATCAGGTATTGTTTCTCTACCGTACGGAGTTGAAGCGATCTGTCCTGCTAAACACATGCGTAAAGAAGATGGTTCTAACGCTAAAGTTGATGAGCAATTGACATTCAAAGTAATTGAATTCAATAAGGACGCTAAGAAGATCGTTGTTTCTCACCTACGTATGTTCGAAGAAGGAGAAGACAAACCAACGACGAAGAAATCATCTGGTAAGAAAGGTGGTTCTTCTAAAGCAGTTAAAGATGTAAACAAGAATGCTGAGAAATCAACACTTGGTGATCTTGACGCACTTGCTGCATTGAAAGATAAAATGGACGGGAAAGACGGAGAGTAATCCCTGACACTATATGCTTTACAAAGGCTGTCTCAATTGAGGCAGCCTTTTTTATTTTAAATAAACTGACTATTTCTGAACAGAGTACCTATTTCCCTTGTTTATTGTGTAATTTATAATACATTTGCTTAAAATATTTACCATGGTAACAATGACAACTGTATTTGCTCTTTTCGCCGGAATTTTAGCTACGATAGCTCATTCCCGAAATAACTTTCAATCGATCAAATCGATCAGTTACTATATCCTTAGCCTTGTTGGATTGATCATGTCTATGGAATATTTCAAGATAGGTGAAGAGAACGATCAACTGCTGCCCCTTATATTAATTAGTGTGGTAAGTGTTCATTTTTTCCTGGGCGAGATCACTCGAAATAAAACACAATTGTGGTGGAATTTCATCCCCTTACTTTCAGCCTCTTCCCTACTCTTGATCCCCGATCTCGAAAAGATCAGTTATAACGGCTTTGGTATCGACAATTCAACTGATGTCTTTTTGATCGCGCTGATCTCATCAGCTGTACCGTTTTTAACACACCTCGCTAAACTAGGTATAGGAAACCTCATCATTCGATTCGGTACAATTAAATGGGCTGAGAATGAAGAAAACTACCTCGAAAGCTTAGTTTCCTACGCATTTATTGGGGGGATCGCCGTTCTTGGTTCGTTTCTGCTTGGAAATCTCGGGTTAGTGATCGCAGGTTCATTCTACCTCTCAGCTACCCTTTTAGCTAGAAACAAAGTAGGATTGCAAAACGACATCTTGTCTGCGGCAAGTGGAGCGATATTCTTACTCGTTCTTTTACCGATCGTTTTAATGAAAGGTGGCTATGAAACACTTGACCTATCAAGAGGTGAAGTTCTTGAAGGAGCTTTTGTAGGAGGTTTCATGATCATCTTCTATGAATTACTTTTAAACCTTGCACGTCATAATAAAGGACTATGGAAATTCATCTTCGCTGTCTTGGCGTTGATCATTCCAATGATCGCAATCGTCCTACTCGGATTTGCCTACACGCAATTGGAACGATTAGGAGGTGTACTTGCGCTGGGTGGGATCATAGGTTCCATGGCTATCCTGAGCGTAACCTTCACGATGTTTAAGCAAAGTACTTTTGTTGCGCTCAAACTGGTTACGATAGGCTTATCTATTTTGATCCTTCCTTACGTTAAGCCAGTGGAGATCCCTTCTTCATCCATTGACCTGTCATCACTTGGAATTGAGGATGATTCTAAAAACAAAGATGAAGAATCGACTAAAAAGAAAAAAGAAGTCGATGCACCGAAAGGAAAAGACATCACAAATGCAATGGGAGAATGGTCTATTGATGAAGAGGCCTCACAGATCTCTTTCGAACTAGGTCCAGATGATGGCAGAACAAAAGGAGCTTTCAAGAAAGTAAAAGGAGAAATCAGTATTCAAGCAGTTCTGGAGAACTGTTCTGTTGATGTTACATTGCCTGTAAAAGAGTTGACAACGTATAACTCCATGCGCGATGAACACCTGATGCAAAGTGACTATTTCCATGAGGAGAAATACCCAAAAATGAGATATAAAGCTGAAGGATTCACAAAAGATGGAGATGGATATGTTCTGAATGGTGAATTCACGATGCTCGGAAAAACGAAACCACTTGAGGTAAAACTTAAGTTGGTTGGAGTTGGTGAAAAGGATGGTGATAAGAAAGCTGTGCTTTGGGGAACGTCTCAACTGGACAGAAGAGAATTTGGAATGGATCCATCTGAAAAGATCGGAAATATTGTCGATTTCACCTTTGAAATTCAGCTAAATCACGAGTTTTAATTAGAAACAATAAAGCCTTAACTTTACGGCTATGTTTCGGGGTCTAATTATTGGTTTTATTGTGCTTCAAGCTTTTTTGTGCGTTGGGCAGAGATCCTTTTTTGAACCCGCGGAAGAGCCAAACAAGGCAAGACTCATCGGAACTTCTAGTGCGATAGGTTCCTTATGGGCTGGAAGCCTAATCGGTTTACATCAGGTATGGTATTCTGAAAGCTGGGGTGATGATTTTCATTCGTTCGATGATTCCAGACAGTGGATGCAAATGGATAAAGCAGGTCATTTCTTCACTGGACAACTACTCGCTCAACACTCAAGCAGTGCTTTTAGATGGTCAGGAATTTCCAGAAAAAAAAGCAGGATCATTGGATCACTCATCTCTTTTGGATACCTCAGTAGTTTCGAGATCATGGACGGAAGAGCTGATGAATGGGGTTTCTCGTGGAGCGATCTCTCTGCAAATGCTTTAGGGTGTGGATGGTTTCTTTGGCAAGATATCCTTTGGGAGGAGCAGCGACTACAATTAAAATTCAGTGCACATTTAAGCCCTTATGCCCAATACCGACCTTCAGTGCTAGGGAGTACTTTTGCAGAACGCTTATTGAAAGACTACAACGGACAAACTTATTGGCTTTCGATCAATCCATCTTCATTTTTGAACGAATCATCTCGCTTCCCAAAATGGTTAAACTTCGCCTTTGGATATAGCGTCGATGCTAAAGTGCATGGTGAAGAAGATAATTACACGCTTTTCTATTCAGATGGAGGAGTTTATGAATTCAACGCTCAACGATTGCTCCTCTTCTCATTAGATGTTGATCTTACTCGATTACCCGTTAAAAAACCATGGCTAAAAACCGTATGTAAAGTTTTCAATCATGTAAAGATTCCTTTTCCTACGATCCAATTTTCAAAATCAGGTTTTCGCTCACATCTTTTATATTTTTGACTAACATAACCTTGTAAACCTTATGGAACGAGTCCTACTTCCTACTTTGGCAATCATCTTATTAAGTGGCTGCATTTCATTAAAGGATCATAGCCCTAAATCCTTAAAAAAACTTGAAATAACAAAAGAAAACTTAAATTCACTTGAAGGTCGATTTAAGTACAAACAAGATACCGTTTTTGGTGAAATAATGCGGCGTCCTTTTACCAGTTTTAGTGGCAGCAACCGTTCTTTAACTAAAAGGATGTTTGTTTTTTTTCCAAACTCTGATTATAGAAATGAGACAGAAATTGAATTAGCATTTATCAATTCAAAAAAGCTTCGCGTATCCAAATATGATGGAGATTCACTTTTAGGATCTAAATTAATAAGTGGTAAAATAAAAAATGGATACTTCTACATACGACCTAGAATTTTAATTATACCAACCTTCCCGCTACTTTATGTCCATAACTTCCAGCAAACTCGTTTAGCGTTGACTGGAGAAGACCTTATTGTAGATGAAAGTGTAAGAATGTGGGCTTTTGCAATAATAGCTGGAGAGTCAAATAAGGGAACAAATACAGCTATTTATACCAGAATAAAGTAAATAAACATTAACTTCGACCCTTATATTTTCAGGATTTTTTGAACTAATACATGGACGAAAGACACACCAATAGAGAGCTCTACTTCAAAGAACAAGGCACAACTGTTCAGAAATATGTGTTGCCATTCATTGAAGATGTGATGACGATCGATGAAAACACATCAGTACTCGAGATTGGTTGTGGTGAAGGTGGTAACCTTGTTCCTTTCCTTGAACGAGGTTGTAAAAGGATCGTTGGTATCGACATGGCAGACAACAAGATCGAAAATGCCAGAACTTACTTTGCCAAGCAAAAGAATCATGAGAATATTTCATTCATAAGTGATGACATTTATAATATTGATCCTGAGGAATTAGGTCAGTTTGATATTATCATCACTAGAGATGTACTTGAACACATACATGGACAGGAAAAGTTCATGCATTTTGTCAAGGGATTCCTGAAACCGGAAGGAAAATTCTTCCTCGGATTCCCACCGTGGCATAACCCATTCGGAGGTCATCAGCAAATGTGTAAGAGCAAATTTTTATCTCGTCTCCCCTATTTCCATATTCTTCCAAAGTTTATGTATCGAGGCATTCTTAAGATGTTCGGAGAAAGTGATAAAACTCTGGATGTGTTATTGGAGATCAAAGATACACGCATTACGATCGAACGTTTTGAGCGCATCTTGAAAAAAGAAAACTACAAGAAAGATAAACGTGTATTTTACTTCATCAACCCAAATTATGAAGTGAAATTTGGAATGAAACCACGTATCGCCTGGTCTTTTATTTCAGCTATCCCATTCTTGAGAAACTTCCTGATCACAACGAATTATTACGTTATTTCTTACCCAGGTACTTCAAAGGATAAAAAATAGTATCTCTGCTTTGTATAACTGGGATTATCGAACCATTTTCAATTTGGAAATGTTAGGTACAGAAATTATAAACTCACTAAAATGCAGCATATCCTCCATAGATCGATAAAGTTCAATTGTGGAAAAAGTATGAAGAATCGATTCATGCTTGCTCCATTAACCAATGAACAAAGTAATGAAGACGGTTCTTTATCAGATCAAGAGTTTCACTGGCTTACGAAACGAGCCGAAGGTGGATTTGGCCTTGTGATGACCTGCGCTTCTCATGTTCAGTCGATCGGAAAAGGATTTCCTGGTCAACTAGGAATATTCAGTGATGAGCTTGAAGAAGGCCATCGTCGTCTTGCAGCAGAAATTAACAGCTACAATGCGCTTTCTGTAGTTCAATTACATCATGCAGGTATGCGCTCTCCCGAGAACGTGATCGGAGCAAAACCCGTTTGTCCATCTGATAATGAAAAAACGGGAGCAAGAGCATTGCAATTAGAAGAGGTTATTCAGCTTCGTAATGATTTTATCACGGCAGCGAAAAGAGCTCAAAAATGGGGTTATGATGGTGTGGAGATTCACGGAGCACACGGATATATTTTAACACAGTTTCTCAGTTCTTCGATCAACCAACGCTCTGATGAGTATGGTGGAGACCTTCAAGGAAGATCTAAATTGTTATTTGAGATCATCAATGGAGTTCGTAAAGCATGTGGAAAGGATTTTCTTGTAGGTGTACGTTTGTCTCCTGAGCGATTCGGTATGAAGCTGACGGAAGTAAAAGAAATTGCTCAACGCATTATTGATGAAGGGCAAGTAGATTTCCTGGACATCTCGCTCTGGGATAGTTTCAAGCTTCCGGAAGAGGAAGAACATCAGGACAAGACATTACTTGAGCATTTTACATCTCTTGATCGCAAAAATGTTAAACTGACAGTAGCCGGAAATATTCGTTCTGGTGAAGATGTCAAAAAGATCCTTGATAGTCATGTTGATTTCGTAACGATCGGTCGAGCTGCTATCTTGCACCACGATTTCCCAAAGAGAGTGATCGAAGATCCCAAATTCACGCCTGTTCAACTGCCCGTGACTCGGACTTACCTTCACAACGAAGGACTCAGTGACACTTTCGTGAATTATATGAAACGCTGGCCTGATTTTGTAAAGGAGGAGTGATCTTAGTTGAATTTGATTTATCATTCGTCTCCTTAAAATCAATGCTTTAAAAATATCGAAAGATCAATTACGCTATTCATATTTTTAATTAATATTGACAAACTGAAATCTAAATTTAAAATCATGAAATCAAAAAACCTACTACTTGCATCTTTAGTTTTTTTCGGACTTAACGCCTGTAATTTCGATGTTGAAATCGATGAGGACTTCAAAGAGGAAATGCAAAAAGAAATTGAATCTCAGCAATCTGAAGAGTCAGAAGAAACGACTGTTTCAAAATCAAAAGCTACGCTCGACCTGACTTTAAATGGTGAAAACTATGAATCGACATGTAACGATCATTATCTAAACATCGCAAAAGAACGCGGTGAGGACATGTATAGCTATTCACTAAGAATCAATTCGGATAAGAATGGAAACAGGATCACAGCCTTCCAGCTTTCGTTTCAGGAAAAAGGTAAAATAGAGCTTCCTTATGAGGTTGAGTTAGATTTTAAAAAGTCTGCAACCGACAACAAGCTCAAAACTCATTTAACAGTGTATTACCTTGATGAAAACGATAAAAGAATTCAAACCTCAAATGATGTTGGTAAAGTTACGATCACCGAAATGAATGAAGAGGAAATTACTTTAGAAGTAGATACGAAATTATTACTACTCAACACTGTGAACATGAAAGGAGAAGGTGAAACGGTGGAATTGAAAGGAAAAGTTCATTCAACAAATCCAGTTATAACGATGCTGGGTGGTGCGAAAAAGGAAGCTGTTTTGTAATCAATGTTGATGGGATAGGTTAATATGGCGGAAGTAGTTGTAACGGCTGGGGCTATGAAACCGCTGCCGTTCTTTAAAGTTAATGATAATTTTAAAGGAGAACGATTGAGCTAGGATGATTTATTATCCTAAGCGCAATCGTGGCAGTGTTTTATAGGTCTTGTTATGAGCTTTTAAGATTTGTTTTACCTAAAATGAGAGCTCTCGTATATGATTAAATAATCTAAGTGAGAAGAAAGATTTTTCAATTCATTGTAATGGGATGGATATATTCTAATAACTTCCTTATCACTCATCAATGCCTCAATAAAAAGGCGCTCCTTATTCAGCATAATATGATCGTAGTCATTGGGTCTTTCTATATCGTAATATTTCATACCTTGTTTTAGGGAGATAATTCCGAGCCTTGTGATAGGTTGATTGATTTCTTCTTTGATCAGTGTATAAAATGATTCGTATCCAGATGTGTCAATGAGATATTTCATTTTAAAGTATTCACTAGCTTGAGAAAAATCATGACTTTCTATTATATGATCCAAACCAAATGTACCGATGACTAATTTATCGTTTTGACTATAGTGATTAAAGAAATTATTTTTAATAAATAGATCTCTCTCAGAACAAACTGTACATTCTATTAAAAGGGAGTGGCTTAATTTTTCTAATATTTCTAATTCAATAATATTGTTTGTATAATGCATGGATTCATTAACGTAGTCTATGAGAAATTTTCTTTCTGTGGAGTCATTTCTCATATATTCAACATTTAGAAAACTATCGATACGTGTATCTAATTTAGACTGAAATAAAGATAAAATATAAGCTGTCCTTCTGTACTCTAACTCCTTGTCGATTCCTTTTAAATTTAACCTCACATCTTTTTTATCGGCATATCGAATAAGATCTAGAAAAAGATCCCTGTAATCAGTCCAGAAATAGGAAGGTGGCTGACCTTTTTTCTGATATAAATGGTTAAACCAATCAAGAAATAGGCTTGTATCTCCCTCAGTTCTCATTTTGTTAAAAACGTAGTTTAAACTAAAAGGTAATTCAAAAAAGATAGAAGCGGTTTCCCCTATAGCAAGACTATCCAAGTGCTTAAATACAATTGTTTTTATTTCGCTGTACTTCTCTTTGACAAAATGCGTTTCTCCAATTAGGATGATTTTTTGCCCCTTATCAACAGATATTTTGGCGTTCTGATCCTGACCAAATGAGATCAATGCTGAAATAAATAAAAAATATATGAATAATACTCTAATCATTGTTTAACTCTACGTGGAAACGGGGTTGCTCATAACGGTCTAAAATAAGCAAAGTAGCGCAAACCTTGAGCCCTATCGGCGCTATTTTGTTTATTTGTTGTTATGGGGCTTATTAATCACTATGTTTTCGTAATGATCCTGTCATCTCTTGGAAAAGAACCTTATATTCAATAAACTCTCATTTCTTGACAATCCAGACATATTGAAAACGTAATCATCTATAAGGGCAAAAGTTGTAACACCAGCAAGTTTATATCCATCATCAGTTTGTAGGATATAAACAATCTGTTGAGATGGGAAATTAAAGTTAGGCTTACCTTGAGCAATTATCTTGAAGAATGCGGATTGATCCTTAAAAGCTTTCATGTTCATGTCTATTATATCCTGAAAAGAATAATCACTATTAGATAAATCAGCAATGGTAATAGTAAAATTCGAAGAAAAATCAGCACTATCCATTCTTTCGACTGTAGTCAATAAGATATTAGAGTCTGGTGTCACTTCTGTATCCCAATTCTTGGGAACATCAAACTGAAGTTGACCTACGTTTACAGTCTCCAATTCAAAATTTAAAGGCGCAAAATCATTGATTACCTTCCCACCTCTATATAATTCAACTTTATTCAGGTTTCCGTTATCATCGTATTGTCTCCATAGTGATATGCGTTGATCATTGTTATATCTTCCTTTCAGTTTGATGATTCCATTTTTATAATATTCTTGATATTTTCCATTTAATTTATCATCAAGCTTGTTTGCCCCAATTTTTAATTTTCCGTCTGCATAGTACTCATAGTGATTAAATCCAGCGGGCTTTTGCATTTCAATTCCCTTTTGCCCTTTTTCATTTTGATTCAGGTTGTTCTCTTGACTTCCGCAGCTAAACAAAATTAACAACGAAAAAATCCATATAATTCTCATGTTTGTTTTTTTATGATTGTGGTTTGTCCTAAGTGCCCCATAACGGTCTCGTATAACCGTCAGTTACGGGTTTAAAGTTA
>DCYS01000028.1 GCA_002331485.1 Flavobacteriales bacterium UBA2104 | reverse complement strand
AAAGTTGTATCCTTTCCAAGGCATGAAGGCTACTTTCATATTCTGACCCAAAGCAAGTTCTCCTTGCTGAGTTGCATAACCTTCACACAATACTTGTCCTTCTTCAACTTTATCACCTTTCTTAACGATCGGCTTTAAGTTCATTGTTGAACCTTGATTCGTTTTCTGGAACTTAGTAAGATTGTATGTTTTTGTATCACCGTCGAAAGAAACAAGTTCGTCTGCTTTCGAAAGTTTGTACTTGATCTTAATTTCATTCGCATCAACGTACTCAACAACACCATCTCCTTCGGCATTGATCAATACTCTTGAATCCTTAGCAACCAAACGCTCGATTCCAGTACCAACGATAGGAGAATTTGGCTTTAATAAAGGAAGAGCCTGACGCTGCATGTTAGATCCCATCAAAGCACGGTTGGCATCATCATGTTCCAAGAATGGAATTGAAGATGCGGCGATAGATGCAATCTGGTTAGCACCAACGTCCATTAAGTCAAGTTCTTTTGGAGCAACTACTGGGAAGTCACCTTCCTCACGCGCTTTGATCATATCACTTTCAAACTCACCTTTATCATTAATTGGTGCGTTCGCCTGAGCGATCATTTTAGCATCCTCCTCTTCAGCTGATAAGTAAACTGGCTCTTCTTTCAATTTCACTTTACCATTCTCTACTTTACGGTAAGGTGTTTCGATGAATCCAAGTTTATTCACTTTCGCGAATACACATAGAGAAGAAATCAAACCAATGTTTGGTCCTTCCGGTGTTTCAATCGTACAAAGACGACCGTAGTGTGTGTAGTGAACATCACGTACCTCGAATCCTGCACGCTCTCTGGATAAACCTCCAGGTCCTAGTGCTGAGAAACGACGTTTATGCGTTACCTCAGAAAGTGGATTCGTTTGATCCATGAACTGAGATAGCTGGTTCGTTCCGAAGAATGAGTTAATCACTGAAGACAATGTCTTCGCATTAATAAGGTCAATAGGAGTAAATACTTCGTTGTCACGAACGTTCATTCGTTCACGAATTGTTCTCGCCATACGTGCAAGACCTACTCCGAATTGAGAATAAAGTTGTTCACCAACTGTTCTAACACGACGGTTAGACAAGTGGTCAATATCATCAACTTCTGCTTTTGAGTTAATCAACTCAATAAGGTATTTGATGATCTTAATAATATCTGATTTAGTAAGTACACGCGACTCCTCATCATCAGAAATCTTCAATTTCTTGTTGATACGGAAACGACCTACTTCACCAAGATCATAACGTGTATCAGAGAAGAATAATTTCTCAAATACTCCACGAGCCGTTTCAAAATCTGGCGGCTCAGCGTTACGAAGTTGTCTATAAATATGTTCTACTGCCTCTTTTTCAGAGTTCGATGTATCTTTTTGAAGGGTGTTGTAGATAATCGTGAAGTCTGCCGAGTTTACATCTTCTTTATGAAGAATAACTGTTTTAACACCAGCATCAAGAATCTCATCGATGTGCGATTCTTCAAGAACTGTTTCACGATCTAGGATCACTTCGTTACGTTCGATAGATACAACCTCACCTGTATCCTCATCAACGAAATCCTCTACCCATGATTTAAGTACTCTCGCTGCAAGCTTACGACCTAAGATCTTCTTAAGGTTTGTTTTGTTCGCTTTTACTTCATCAGCAAGGTCAAAAATCTCTAAAATGTCTTTATCACTTTCATAGCCAATAGCTCTGAATAGTGTTGTAACAGGAAGCTTTTTCTTTCTGTCAATGTACGCATACATTACATTATTGATATCCGTAGCAAATTCCATCCAAGAACCCTTGAAAGGAATAATACGAGCCGAATACAATTTCGTACCGTTAGCGTGTCTAGATTGTCCAAAGAATACACCTGGCGATCTGTGTAGCTGAGAAACGATTACTCGTTCTGCTCCGTTCACCACGAATGATCCTTTTGGAGTCATATAAGGAATAGTACCAAGGTACACATCCTGAACAATTGTTTCGAAATCTTCGTGCTCCGGGTCTGTACAGTACAGTTTCAATTTTGCCTTTAACGGCACACTGTATGTTAGACCACGTTCTATACACTCTTCGATGGTGTAGCGTGGCGGATCAACGAAATAATCCAAGAACTCTAACACGAACTGATTACGTGTATCAGTAATTGGGAAATTCTCTGAGAACACTTTAAAAAGTCCTTCCTTTTCACGATTCTCAGGAGTTGTTTCCAACTGGAAAAACTCTCTAAATGATTTTATTTGAACGTCCAGAAAGTCTGGGTATTCAAAAGAACTTTTGCTCGAAGCAAAATTAATTCTTGTAGCGATATTATTTGATGTTGCCAAGACTACTAAATTTTATTAGAAAAAAGAACTAAATGCGTGTTACCGCATATAAACAGCACAAGGCACCCCGAAAAATCGGGTATGCCTGTACTGTAAAATAAGTATAATACTTACTTAACTTCAACTTCAGCTCCAGCCTCTTCAAGTGAAGACTTAAGACTGTCAGCCTCATCTTTTGCTACTCCTTCTTTCAATGGAGATGGTGCACTGTCAACAAGCTCTTTTGCTTCTTTCAGTCCAAGACCAGTAAGTTCTTTTACCAACTTAACTACAGCAAGCTTAGATCCACCTGCTGCTTTAAGGATTACATCAAACTCTGATTTTTCTTCAGCAGCTTCACCACCACCGGCAGCTCCACCACCAGCTACTGCTACTGCAGCTGCTGCAGGTTCGATTCCATGCTCCTCTTTAAGGATGTCTGCTAGTTCGTTTACTTCTTTTACTGTAAGGTTTACTAGCGTTTCTGCGATTTCTTTTAACTCAGCCATTTTATTTTATTTAAAAAGGTTCAAAAATAATTAATAATTAACTTATGCTCTCTCAGAGAGCGTTTTAAGGATTCCAGATATCTTACTACCTTGCCCTTTAAGTCCAGACACAACATTTTTAGCCGGGCTTTGAAGCAATGCAACAATTTCAGCGATAAGCTCATCCTTGCTCTTGATATCAACCAATGCATCAAGGTGTTCCTCACCAACATAAATTGATTCCTCAATATATGCTGCCTTAAGAACAGGCTTATCATTCTTTTTACGGAAATCCTTGATCACCTTAGCAGGAGCGTTTCCTACTTCAGCGAACATAACAGATGTCGGACCTGACAATACTCCTTTCAAGTCATTAAGACTTTCGTTTCCAAGGTTGTTCATCGCCTTCTCAAGTAGTGTGTTTTTAACTACCTGCAAACGAATCCCATTCTTGAAACACTTACCTCTTAAATCGTTTACTTTTTCAACTGTCAATTCAGACGTGTCTGCTAAATAAAAGACCCCTGATTCCTTCAAATCATTCGTCAGGTCTTCGATGTACTGCGCTTTTTCTTCTCTAGTCATAATTCAAAATTTTAAGCGACAACAGACTTGGCGTCGATTTGAATACTTGGACTCATTGTCGAGCTCAGGTAGATACTTTTAATGTAAGTACCTTTCGCTGCAGCCGGCTTCATCTTAATCAACGTTGTTAGTAATTCATTCGCGTTATCTTTGATCTTAGCTCCATCGAATGAAGCTTTCGCGATATTTGAATGAATGATACCAAATTTGTCAACGCGGAAATCAATTTTACCTGCCTTAACTTCCTGAACTGCTTTACCTACGTCCATTGTAACAGTACCCGTCTTTGGGTTCGGCATTAGACCTCTTGGTCCAAGCACTCTACCTAGAGCACCAACTTTACCCATAACAGATGGCATAGTGATGATAACATCAACATCTGTCCATCCGCCTTTGATTTTCGTAATGTACTCATCTAAACCAACGTAATCAGCTCCTGCTTCTTTCGCCTCATCTTCTTTGTCCGGAGTACAAAGTACAAGTACTTTAACATCCTTACCAGTTCCGTGAGGTAGAGCAACAGTTCCTCTTACCATTTGATTAGCCTTACGAGGGTCAACCCCCAAACGAATACTTAGATCAACAGAAGCATCGAATTTAGTATTGGTGATCTCCTTAACTAAATCACATGCCTCAGTCAACGAGTACGCTTTGCTTAAGTCATACTTAGAAAGCGCTTCTTTTCTTTTCTTAGAAATACGTCCCATGATTAATGTTTTTAGTTTTGAGGAAATTCACCTTTTACAGTAATTCCCATACTTCTTGCCGTTCCGGCAACCATTCTCATTCCTGATTCTACTGTGAAACAGTTCATATCCTGTAATTTGTCCTCAGCGATCGCTCGAACTTGATCCCAGGTTACTGAAGCTACCTTCACTCTGTTTGGTTCTGCTGAACCACTCTTAAGTTTAGCTGCTTCTTTCAATTGAACTGCCGCCGGCGGCGTTTTGATTACAAAATCAAAGGATTTATCACCGTAAACAGTAATAACCACTGGTAAAACCTTTCCTGCTTTCTCCTGAGTTCTTGAGTTGAACTGCTTACAGAACTCCATAATGTTGACACCTTTCGCACCAAGTGCTGGTCCAACAGGAGGAGAAGGATTAGCTGCACCACCTCTGATCTGCAATTTGATCAATCCTGCTACTTCTTTAGCCATTTGTATATAAATTGTGTAGTACTAACGTGGAAGATCGATGGGAAGCTTTAATCATCGCAACCACTCCTACTGGTTAAAATGCAAATTAACTTTCTTTTTCTACTTGCATATAGCTTAATTCGACAAGATTCTTTCTACCAAAGATCTTAACCATCACCTTAAGCTTTTTCTTTTCTTCATTAATCTCTTCAATCGTACCATTGAAATTATTGAATGGTCCGTCAACTACTTTAACAGATTCTCCAACAACAAACGGTATCTTCATTTCCTCTTCAGTTTCAGATAACTCATCCACTTTACCAAGGATTCTATTCACCTCTGCCTTTCTCATCGGTAGCGGATCTCCGTGTTTCTCCGCACCTAGGAATCCTATCACATTAGGAATACCTTTTATTAAATGAGGAACCTCACCAACAAGAGCAACTTCTACCAAAACATACCCAGGTAAAAATGCTTTTTCCTTACTGATCTTTTTCCCATTTCTTATTTGAAATACCTTCTCAGTTGGTATAAGAATTTGACCAAAATAATCAGTCATCTTCATACGGTTAATTTCCATTTCTAGATATTCCTTAACCATATTCTCCTTCCCGCTAATTGCGCGAACGACATACCATCTTTTCTTAACTTCTTCCACGGCTCTTCTATTCTTATAGCGTTAATACAAACATTATGGGTAGATCAATCCAAGTACTCCTTCCCAGAAGTAAGTAGAAGGATTCACACCGAATACGAAATCCATTACGAAAATCAAAAGTGAAAAGATCACAGATCCTATCACCACAATGATTGTGTTATTTTGCAATTCAGTCCATGTTGGCCAAGTCACTTTGTGAACAAGCTCATGAACCGTATCTTGAAGGTATTCAACAATATTTGCCACTTTCTTTCTTATTAGTTGCACGGGCGGTAGGATTCGAACCCACGACCAATGGTTTTGGAGACCACTACTCTACCAGCTGAGCTACGCCCGTAGAAAAAGGGGAGTTTTTCAACTCCCCTCATCAAGTTTATATAGTAATCTTAATCTAAGATCTCTGTAACCTGACCTGCACCTACAGTTCTACCTCCCTCACGGATCGCAAAACGTAGACCTTTATCCATCGCTACTGGTACGATCAACTCAACTGTAATAGTTACGTTATCACCAGGCATAACCATATCACGGTCTTCACCAAGGATTATTTCACCTGTTACATCAGTTGTTCTGAAGTAGAACTGTGGACGGTACTTGTTGTGGAATGGTGTGTGACGACCACCCTCTTCTTTCTTAAGTACGTAGATCTCAGCTTTAAATTTAGCATGAGGAGTTGTTGAACCTGGGTGACAGATAACCATACCACGACGGATATCTTTCTTGTCAATACCTCTCAACAATAGACCAACGTTATCACCAGCCTCACCTCTATCTAGTATCTTACGGAACATCTCAACACCTGTGATAGTTGATTTCAATTTCTCTTCTCCCATTCCTAGGATATCAACTTCATCACCAGAGTTAATAACTCCTGTTTCGATACGTCCAGTTGCTACAGTACCACGACCAGTAATTGAGAATACGTCCTCAACTGGCATCAAGAATGGCTTATCTACATCACGCTCTGGAAGCTCGATGTACTCATCAACTGCTGCCATCAACTCATCGATCTTAGCTTCCCACTTCTCATCACCTTCTAGTGCACCTAGTGCAGATCCAGCGATAATTGGAGTGTTGTCACCATCGTAATCGTAGAATGAAAGTAGTTCACGAATCTCTAGCTCAACAAGCTCTAAAAGCTCCTCATCATCAACAAGGTCAACCTTGTTCATGAAAACTACGATTCTAGGAACACCAACCTGACGTCCTAATAGGATGTGCTCACGTGTCTGTGGCATTGGCCCATCAGTAGATGCAACCACTAGGATAGCACCATCCATTTGAGCAGCA
>DCYS01000020.1 GCA_002331485.1 Flavobacteriales bacterium UBA2104 | reverse complement strand
GAACTTGTCACTACAATTTCTTCTCGTAGCGAGAAATAACATCTTTCTTCAGTGACTTAATGATCAATTTATCTTTATCTAACTCTTGAATTTCAAATTCTTCAACGATAACCGTGTCAGGTTTTGTAAAACGCAATACCAAAATTCCATCTTCGTTGATCTCCCACTGACCAGAGTTACGTTGTTCGATCTTCTGTACACCGTCTTCATTGCGTGCTTCTGTAATAGAATCATAAACTCTGAAGTATCCGTTGTCCTCGAAATACGTAACGATAGAAGTTGGCTCTTTTTCAAAATCTTTTGATTTGTCACCAGATTCATTTCTTCGGTTTACCAATACCCAACGAGTAGATAACTTTTCGCTGTCCGTAAGTTCAGTTTCAATCTGTTGAACTTCTTTGTCCTCAGGAGTGGTAGTCTCATCTTTTTTATCCGTGTTATCACAAGATACAAGGATGACACTGGATAAAAGCAACGTATAAATAATTTTCATTTTGAAATGTTTTCAGTTGATATTGCGTAGACAAATATATAAAATTTCACTTCTTAGATAACGAAAGTTAAAATTAATTCGTTGTCCAATTTAGTGATTATTTCTAATGATCGATAACGATTCTTTCTTTTGTGAGCGTCCCATCACTAAAGTAGATCGATAAGATATAAGTTCCTGTCCTTAAGTCTTGCGTATTAAAGTGATTAACCTCTTTAAGTTGGTCAACAATCTGTCCTTCAATTGATTGAATTTCTATTTTAGAGATGTTTTTGTCAGATGAGATCTCAATATAATCCGAACTGGGGTTAGGATATACAATGACCTTTTGAGTACTCACTATCGAATTAGTACTCAAGTTACAAGATTCATAAGTGCTATTTGTAACAGTTAAACTTCCTGCATTGATATTCCAACCTTCCCATGAGCCATGGTTCAGGTCTTTCCACTCATTTAGATCAAATTGACTGCTGCCATCACTTCGCGCTTCTACTTTACAAACAGAAATAGCGTCCGAAGTAGTTTCCCACGTTAATGGAGTGTTTTGTTGCAGAATACCTGGAGGCTCTGCAGAGCAATTGGTGCGAAGAAAATAGGCGTGATCCTCGTATGTTGGGTATTGTCCAAATACGGTTGCTATTCCAGTTGGTTCGATACAAATAGCAACGTATTCTTCTGCTCCGATTCCAAAATTGATCGAATTATTGTCATTTAATAGATGGGCAAGAAAAGCAGCATGTCTTCCTCTTCGGTCAGGATTGTCGTAATGTGTATCGTTGATCGTATTTGATAGTAATGGATTTAATATAAAATCTTTTTCTACTGAAACAGCCGAAGATAATGGGTCATTCAATGCTTGCGTTGATGTTACTGTTCCATTTTCAGCATTAAAGTAATATTCGCTCAGGATGGCCATTCCGGCACTCGTTCCTCCAATAGGGTAGTTTGAACTAATATGGTCATTTAAAATATCTTCAATCGCAGTATTACGCCAATAACTTTCATAAATAAACTGATCACCTCCTGCTATCCAGATGGCTTCAGCGTTTGATAACCTGCGTTGAATAAAAGGATCTTGACTGGCGCTAGCAGTGTTGAAAACGATCGTTTCTACAGATTGAACAGTTACACCCAATTGATTATAGAAATATTCGTTATATCCATCGCTGCCGCTTGCTCTAATGACAACAATATTTCCTCCATCTGCTTTCTCAAGAAACCAACTCGAACCATTATCATCTTCTGTTGCACCGCCCATCAAACAGATCCCAAAGCTCGGATTCGTTTGAACATCGCTTGTATCACCAATGCTGTAGTAATCGTAACTCTGACCATAAGAGAACGTTGCGCAGCACAGAGCCAGTATTAAAATAGATTTCATAAGCGTAAATATAATGCTCAAAGTTATGAAAATCGAATCGTTGCTTAATAACCAATCGATTGTGAATACTCAAAGACAGTCAATAGATTACCCTCAGGTTTTATTTTTTATATTTGCCGAAGCATGATAGATAAACCTTATATATCGTTCGTTATTCCTCTATTCAATGAGGAAGAATCGCTTCCTGAACTTCACGAATGGATCGTAAGTGTAATGAAGGAAAAAGAAATGACCTATGAGATCATTTTTATTGACGATGGAAGTAAGGACGCATCGTGGTCAGTGATCGAATCATTGCAAAAGAAGGACGATAATATACGTGGAATAAAGTTCCAGCGTAATTATGGTAAATCTGCCGCTCTTCAAAAAGGTTTTGAAGCAACGAAAGGGGAGTATGTAGCTACGCTGGATGCAGATCTTCAGGATTCACCTGAGGAAGTTCCGGAAATGATCGAGATGATCACTGATAATGACCTGGATCTTGTTTCAGGATGGAAAAAGAAAAGATACGATCCTCTTAGTAAAACGATTCCGACAAAACTATACAACTGGACAGCACGAAAGCTGACAGGCATTTATCTCCATGATTTCAATTGTGGATTGAAGGTATACAAAGCATCTGTTGTAAAAAGTATAGAGCTTTACGGTGATATGCACAGATATATTCCGCCGCTGGCAAAATACGCTGGATTCAATCGAATAGGTGAAAAAGTAGTTCAGCATCAGGCAAGGAAGTATGGTACAACCAAATTTGGTTTGAATAGATTTGTGAATGGTCCCCTGGATCTACTTTCTGTAGTTTTTATGGGTAAATTTGGCAAGAAACCAATGCATTTCTTCGGTTTCATTGGCACTCTAATGTTTATCCTTGGGTTTGGTATTGCACTTTACCTGGGTATAGATAAGATCATAAGTTTGTTCAATGATGAACCTGCAAAGCTTATTGCCAGCAGAACAGAGTTCTATATTGCTCTAACTGCAATGGTCATTGGTAGTCAGTTCTTTCTGGCTGGATTCGTTGCGGAAATGATCGGAAGGAATTCTTCTTCACGAAACGTATATCTTGTAGAAAAAGAGATCTAAAATGGCTACTGCTGCTCCAAATATCGATGAGTCATGGACCTTGTTCATCGATCGAGATGGCGTGATCAATAAGCGTAATTTTGATGGATACATTACGTCAGCGGACAAATTCGAATTTTTGCCTGGCGTTTTTGAAGGAATGAAAAGACTTTCTGGTCAGTTTGGTCGAGTGATTATCGTAACAAATCAGCAAGGTGTAGCAAAAGGATTGATGACGGAACGTAACCTTGAGGATCTTCATGGTTATATGGTTGACAAATTCAATGAGAAAGGGGTGAAGATCGACGCTGTTTACAGTGCTGTAAATATGCGAGGAGCGAGGAATGACAGGAGAAAGCCCAGACCAAATATGGCGTTGGAAGCTCGACAACAATTCCCTGAAATTGATTTTAAAAAAAGTGTCATGATCGGAGATACCGATGGTGATATTCGATTTGGAATGAATCTTGGAATGAAAACGGTGTTGATCCGATCAGCTGAAAAAGTTGAGGGTCAGCCGGATTATATAGTAAATGATTTAGAAGAATTAGCAAATGCGTGGAATCTATAATTTAGCCAGTCTATTAGTATTGTTCGGTTTATCGATCCAGACATCTGTTCTTGCTCAGCGCAATGAAACGGACAGTCAGGGTAGAAAACATGGTGAGTGGGTTAAAATGTATCCTCAATCCACTGTGCCTAAGTATAAAGGCCAATTTGAGCATGGAAAGCCAGTTGGTAAGTTCGTATACTTTTATCCTTCCAGTAAGATCAAGACAATTATCGTTCATGATGATAACAGTGATCGTTCAGAGGCTTATTTTTATCACGAGAATAAAGAACTTCTGGCTTTTGGTATCTATCGCGGACAAAAGAAAGATAGCGTGTGGACGCATTATCGACCAACTGGAGATCTTGCATTCAAAGAAACGTACAAAGATGGTGAGCTGCATGGTTTGAAAACAACATACTACGGTCCTGAAGCAACAGAAACAGATCAGGTCGTTGTTTTAAAAACGATAATGTTTGAGAATGGTAGAGCACATGGAGAAGTTGTTGAATACTTTCCAGATGGAGTCGTTAAGATGAAAGGTGTTTACAACAGAGGTGCTTTTGATGGTCAGGTAAAACGTTATCATCCAAACGGTAAGATCATGATCCTGGAGCGTTGGAAGCGAAGAACAAAGCACGGATGGTGGATCACCTATGACTACAATGGAAAAGAAATTTCTCGCGCTTATTTCAGAAATGGTAAAAGACTTGAAGGCGCTAAACTCAAAGAATATATGCAGGAGCTGAAAGCAAAAGGAATTAATCCTAACGAGTAAACAACTTTACAGCCCTATCCTTCGTTTATAATACGATGTTGAGCAGAATTACTATAATCATATTTGTTGCATCGTTCCTCTTTGCATGTAAAAAGGATCCTGCTCCTTATTTCGGATATGAATATTTCCCGATGGATGAGGGTACTTATGTTGAGTACAACGTTATGGACATCGTTCACGACGAAGGTGGTAACCCCCAGCATGATACGACTCGATACAGATTACGAACTGTTGTCGGAGAAGTTGTTGAAGACAATGAAGGAAGAGCAGCCCGTAAATTATATCGATACAGTTATGATCAGAATAACGGAGAGCTGCTTGATCAACGTGTCTGGACTCAGCTGATCGATGGAGGTAGAGCAGAGGTGATCGAAGAGAATCAACGAAAGATCCGATTGGTTTTTGCGATTACGCTTGATAAGACCTGGGATGTGAATGCTTTTAATCCTGAAGAAGAACTTGAGGTAAGTTATGATGAGATCTTTAATCCATATCAGGAATTTGACTCCACTGTTACCGTAGAATATGAAGATTTCTTTTCATTAGTTGATTATCGTCGAAAATATGAAGTATATGCGAACGGCGTTGGACTGATCAAAAGAAGTTTTAAGGATCTCGTGATCAACAATTTCGATACGTTGGATATTTCCAATGGAACAGAAGTCCATTACGAGTTAATTGATTATGGTATAGAGTAATAGAGATAGGCAATGCGCCATTTTTTATTATGAAAGAAAACAATTAACTTTGTCCTGTTGAAAAGAAGAGCCTAAAATCTCTACTTTTTAGGTAAAAAAAATTTCAAAACCTTTGCAAATTCACAAAATATGCGTTTCTTTGCACCCGCTTTTGTAATTAGCAAAACTATTTAATTATGTCTAGAGTTTGTCAGTTAACAGGGAAAAGAGTTATGGTGGGAAATCACGTTTCACACTCTAACCATAAAACGAAGAGAAAGTTTTACCCGAACTTAGTAAAGAAAAGATTTTACCTTCCAGAGGAGAAGGAGTTTATCACATTGCGTGTTTCAACTGCTGCATTGCGCACGATCAACAAACGTGGGATCACTGCATGTGTTAAAGATGCGAGAGCAAAAGGTTATTTGAAATAATTGACATTCGTAGCGATTACGAATAAAAAGTAAAGAAATGGCGAAAAAAGGAAATAGAGTACAAGTTATACTTGAGTGTACAGAGCACAAAGATTCTGGTAAACCAGGTACGTCTCGATACATCACAACTAAGAATAGAAAGAATACGCCAGAGCGTATGGAGTTGAAGAAATACAACCCTATTCTTAAGAAAATGACAGTTCACAAAGAAATTAAATAGTTTAAGTTATGGCAAAGAAGACAGTAGCATCGATTCAAAAAGGAGGAGGTAAAGCTCACACTAAAGTTGTGAAGATGGTAAAGAACGATCGTGGTTCTTACTCTTTCCGTGAAGAAATCGTACACAACGACGAAGTGAAAGATTGGTTTGCTAAGAAATAAGCAAGCAACATTCACATATATATAAAGTATTAGAGCTTCTTACCAATGGTGGGAAGCTTTTTCTAGTTTAAGAACAATGGGATTATTTGGATTATTTTCTAAAGACAAAAAAGAAAAGCTAGACGAAGGTCTGGAAAAAACAAAAGAGTCTTTTTTATCGAAACTAACAAGAACAGTTGTTGGTAAGTCAAAGGTAGATGCCGAAGTTTTAGATGAACTTGAGGAGGTGTTGATCACATCTGATGTAGGTGTTCAAACAACAGTAAAGATCATTGAACGTATCGAGGAGCGTGTTGCTCGGGAGAAATACGTGAATACTTCTGAATTACAGGAAGTATTAAGAGATGAGATCGCTGGTCTGCTTGAAGAAAATAATACAAGTGATGCAGAATACGATATCCCCAATCACGGAGATGATCCGCACGTGATCATGGTTGTTGGTGTAAATGGAGTTGGTAAAACGACGACCATTGGGAAATTGGCGTATCAGTTTAAACAGATGGGTAAAAAAGTGGTGCTTGGTGCCGCTGATACCTTCCGTGCAGCTGCAGTCGATCAATTGATCATTTGGTCAGAACGAGTAGATGTACCGATCGTACAACAAGGAATGCAGGCCGACCCTGCCTCGGTTGCTTTTGATACATTGCAGGCAGCCAAAGCTAAAGGAGCTGACGTTGCAATTATTGATACCGCTGGTAGACTTCACAATAAGGTAAACCTAATGAACGAGTTGAGTAAGATCAAGCGAGTGATGAGTAAAGTTGTTCCTGATGCACCACATGAGATCTTACTGGTTTTGGACGGTTCTACTGGACAAAATGCGTTTGAGCAGGCGAAGCAGTTTGCAGCAGCGACAGAGATCAATGCTCTTGCAATTACCAAATTAGATGGAACCGCGAAAGGTGGAGTTGTCATCGGTATATCAGATCAGATGAAAATTCCGGTTAAATACATTGGAGTAGGAGAGCAAATGACAGATCTTCAACCATTCAATAAACGAGAGTTTGTTGATTCTTTGTTTGGAGAATAAATGTTAATCCTGCGTCATTTCAATTTGTTCTTAGTAAGTTCGCACAACTGATATAAATAAACAGCAAAATATTTTATGAGAAAATTAATCATCATTCCTATTGCAGCCCTTTTGTTTGCATGTGGAGAGAAAGAACCAAAAACGGCTTCAGATCTTAACCTGGAGGATTTCAATCAGCGTATTTCATATGCACTTGGTGCTGATATGGCGGCAGGTTTTGCAAATCTTCCAGACGAAATTTATGCTCAATTGAGTATCGAAGATATTGAGAAAGGTTTTTACGATCTATTGTCAGCTGATGAAAAGGAGAATACTGACGAATGCAGAGAAGTACTTCAAGCAGCGCTTTCTCAACCTCAGGGAATAGACACAACGAAGAATACTAAAGAAGAGATCTCTCACTGTTACGGCTCGATTTTCGGTGAAATGCTGAGAAATTCGCTAGGAGCTAAGAACGCAATGAAGGAAGTAGATATCAACATTGCACGCATTGGTTTCAGAAGTGGTCTTAAGAAAGAAGATACGTTGATCCCATTGGAAGAGCGTCAACAAATGATCGCTGACTTCAATAACGACATGAGTAAATTGGCTGGTGAAGACTTTATGGCTGATAAAAACGAATCTCATGCAGATAACGTGGAGCCAGAAGGATATATTCTTGTTGAAAATGAGGCTGGTGATGGTGAACAACTTGATCTTACGAAGGAGTACAAGATCAAATACACGTTGACAAATATCGCTGGAGATACGATCATTTCTACTATTCAGGATCCAAATGCTGGAGATGAAGCAAATACGCAAGTTGTAAACTCAAATGATATCGTCTTTCCAGAAGCCTGGAAATTAGCTACGGATAATATGAAGGTAGGAGGTGACTATACGATCTATGCACCATATGACCTTGCTTTCGGTGAAGATGGATTAACTCGACCTCGAGGACAGGGATATGTTGTTCATCCATACGCAGCAGTGATCATTCATTCTAAAGTCTTAGGACAGTATCCATTGAATTACTTGATCAAAGAAAGAGGTAGAAAAGTGATCGAGGAGGCTAAAAAACTGCCAAACACGAAAGTAGATGAGTCGGGATACGTATTGACAACGCTAGAAGAGGGAGAAGGACAGAAGATTCCTGAAGGTAGTGATGTTCAAGCACATTATATCTTGAAGAACTCAAGAGGTGAGATGGTGGAGAATAGCTACATGTCTTCAATGAGAGGAAATAAGCCGGCACCAACTTTTTCATTAAACGGTGTTGTTGAAGGATGGCAAAAAGCGGTTCCTGAAATGAAAAAAGGAGGTCGTTATCAATTGGTATTACCTTACGATCTGGCATACGGAGAACAAGGAAACCAAGGGATACAGCCATATGAGACGTTGACGTTCGAAATGGAGATCCTTGATTTTGGTGAGTCAGGTTCACTTGTACAGCCTCGACCGCAGCAACAACAATTCTCACAAGAGCAATTAAAACAACTGCAGCAACAAATGCAACAACAGCAAGGAGGCCAGCAGTAAATAAGAGCTATTTTGGTTAAAGTATCAAAATCAATAACGCAAAAGGTTCAATTTTCCTCGGGGAAGGTTGGACCTTTTTCTTTTGATGTCAAGCGAGATGACCTTATAGATCCAGTGATCTCTGGAAATAAGTGGAGAAAGCTGAAGTATAACATTGAAAAAGCACAGAGTAATAAGAACGAAGGGATCATCACTTTCGGAGGTGCTTATTCGAATCATCTTGTTGCCACTGCCCAAGCTGCTTATAAGTTCGGACTCACAGCAATTGGTATTGTTAGAGGAGATGAACTCAATTCACAGTCGAATGATACGCTGAGAGCATGTAGCAAGCTAGGAATGGAGTTAGTTTTTGTTTCTCGATCTGAATACCAATTAAGAAACGATCGTTCATACCTGACGGAGTTACACGATAAGTATCCCAATCACTGGGTGGTTCCAGAAGGAGGAGCGAATTATTACGGTGCTATTGGCTGTCAGGAGATCATGGAGGATCATCCCAATGATTACGACCATATCTATGTTGCCTCGGGGACAGGAACAACGGCAGCAGGAATTTTATCGGCTACCGGAGAATCAACAACAGTTCACGCTGTATCGGCACTCAAGGGTGATTTCCTGAAAGAGGATATACAGAAAATGATGTGGAATATCTTAGCTGATGATCAGGCTGTAGAAAAGGCAATGAAGCGATTAGATCTAAATGATACTGCACATTTTGGAGGCTATGGAAAAACGGATGCCAAGTTGTTTCGTTTGATCCGCTCATTCTTTGAAGATACGGGCATACCGCTTGAACCGATCTATACAGGTAAAGCACTTTTCGCGTTGATCGAGGATGTAAAGAATGGTGTGATCAAGCCGAAAGAAAAAATACTCTTTGTACATAGTGGAGGACTCCAAGGCGGTAAGAGTTTTGTCTCAGAATTACCATTTTTAGCTGATTAAGATCAGTTTTCGCATTTTTTTATTTAGAATGATTCAAAGTAATATGATTTTTAATTACTTTTGTTTAGACTTATTCTAAATAATATGAATACTCAGCAGATCAATTTTGAACATTCTTTGGATGAAATTCATGCTTCTATTCAGGATTGTTGCAAGAAGAAAAAGTGTTGTAAGAAATACGAACGCAAGGGGAAGTTTTGTGGGAAGTGCCCAAAACGTTAATCTCCTAAAAACAGCTTTCGTTCGTCTGGACTCGGCATAGCGCAGTATCCAGGCTTTATTTTATGACGACGTTTAGCCACCTGGTCGTAGATCCAATCACGAAAAAATCTAGGAAAGATTATTCCAACATAATAGAGCAGGGGATAACCACCTTTTAAATGTCTGGCAATTCTCAATGCGCCCGTTGACTTTTGATATAATTTATCATTCTCGAGAAAGTAGAGTGTGTTCAATTGTATGCTTACTCCTCTTGATCCCAGTTTTTCCTCAGCGAGTTTAGATTGCAATGCTGCGAAGTAGATCGGACGCTTTCGTTTGTTCAAGACCAACTGAACTGAAGTATTGCAAAATCCGCAATCGCCATCATAAAAGACAATTCTCTCAGGTAAGTCTCTTTCTTCAGTATTTTCTTTTGTCTCAGTCATGGAGCTATTGACACTTCAAATTTAAACTTTTATATTCGAGGTATATAAAGAACAAACGAATAAAAGAATTGATCATGAAAGTAGGAGTATTATTGTCGGGTTGCGGAGTATATGATGGTGCAGAGATCCATGAAGCCGTTTTAACATTGCTCGCCATTGAAGAAGCAGGAGCAGAAGCTGTTTGTATCGGAATAGATCGCGATCAGCACCATGTTGTAAATCATATGAATGGAGAGGAGCAAAGTGAGAAACGAAACATGTTGATCGAAGCTTCACGAATTGCGCGAGGGGACATAAAAGAGATCAATGATGTTGAGCCTGCTGACATCGACATGCTAGTTATTCCTGGTGGTTTTGGAAGCGCTAAAAACTTTACGACCTGGGCATTCGACGGACCAGAAGGAGAGGTGCTTCCTCAAGTGAAGCTCTTACTTGTAAATATGGTGAATATCGGAAAACCAGTTGTAGCGCTATGTGTTAGTCCTGTGGTTGTGGCTAAATCTTTCGAAGACTCAGAGATCAAACCATTCATGACGATCGGAACAGATCAAGAGGAATCTCCTTACGACATCGGAGGATTCACTCAAGGACTTGAAGCTACAGGCGCTAAAACAGCGATGAAAACGAATTCAGAAATCAATATTGATGAAGCTAACAAGATCATCACGGCCCCATGTTATATGATGGAAACAAACCTTTCAACGTTGAGACAGAACATCAAGGATGCGATCGAGGCTGGATTGAAGATGGTGTAGGCTGGATGATCAAAGTATGAGTTAAATATAACTGACCACACACTTATGACTTGTTACTGTTATACACCAATATTCTTGGATATAACAGTAACAAAAACTAACTTTATGACTCCTATAAACAAGTTACCCACAATATAATAGAGCCACCCGTGCGAGAGTTATTCGAAGATATAAGATCTAAAGAAGATGGAGAGCTATCAG
>DCYS01000013.1 GCA_002331485.1 Flavobacteriales bacterium UBA2104 | reverse complement strand
TCCACACCACTCAGCCCAAAAGTCAACAACTACTGGTTTATCTGAATTCAATACAACTTCATCGAAGTTTGCGTCTGTTATTTCTACTGCCATAACTTTAATTTATTTTGTTTCTGTTTATTCCTGTTTGAGGATTATAAATTTATACTTTCAATTCAATGTGGTCAAACTTTTTGCCAAAACTTTTTTCTTGCCATTTTGACAGCATTACACGAATAAACTGATCATTTACAGTCTTTTCATCCGATTATTCTGTCAATTTCATCTTTCTTAACAAAAAGCTGGCGTTCATGTTCTGTGCAACTCCATCTCTCATTTTATAGTCAAAAGAGATCTCATCTCCACTGATATTTGTATCAAAGTATTTATTTACAATTGATTCATTTGCATCAGCTAATTCCGTTAGAGATAAGTCATGTGTAGCGATCAAACCTCTTGCTCCCTTCTCCTCTAATTTCTTGAGGAATTTTCGAGATCCTTCTTCTTTATCCTTGGAATTTGTCCCTTTTAGGATCTCATCCAGAATGATGAACACATGTTCACCTCTATCTATTGCATCCATGATAAAACGAAGTCTCAGCAACTCAGCATGAAAATAAGATGTTTCCTCACTAAGATCATCTGTTGTTCTCATACTTGAGTAAAGCGATAGTTTTGGGAAAACAAATCGTTCTGCCAATACGTGAAATCCTGCTTGAGCCATCATAATATTTACCCCAACACTTCGCAAAAACGTACTTTTACCTGCCATATTTGGCCCGGTAATGATCGCAAATCGTTCTTGACTCTTAAGCTCAAAGCTATTATCAACTCTTTTATCTCGAGGTATTATGGGATGGCCGAGTCCTGACATTTCGATAGCTTGATCTAGATCTTCTTTCAATTGAGGCTTTGTTGCTGCATCCGAAAGAAGTCGCTTATAATTTGCACCACTGATCAATACCTCGAACTCAAAGATCAACTGTTCCCAATTATCGATCTGATGACGGTATTCTTCTGTCCATTTTCGGGCACGAACTGTCAAGCTAAGATCCCAGGCCAAATAAAAGTTGAGTACAAAAGCGACTACAGCATTATCTCTATAATCAGCGTGCTTTACAAGCTTTGCCAATTGATCGATCGCGTCTTTAGCATTCTTCCCTTTTCCAAAAAATTCATTTTGATAGGATCGTAAAAGATCGGACTTAAATTCGATCTTACTCAGATGATCCATTTGTTGTTGCATAGCCTGAATTCCATTTCCTAATTCAGACAAAGAGCGATGCAATTGATTGGATTGTTTCAACACTTGTCTGATCGGCATCATCACCAAAACCAGTCCAATTAGAAAATACGCTCCATGAATAAACTCATAGGAGTAGAGTAACGTCAATGAAATGGCAATTACTGGTAGAATGTACGACAGCACTTTCATCCAGCTGCGTTCATTGATATCATTTTTGGCCCATGCGGCTACAGAAAGATCCTCCACATCATCTTTTTGCTGCATCCCATAAGCTAAATACTCCTGGAACCAATCTGGATTTTCTGCGATCTCTTCCACCGCTTCTATCGAACGGCTTTGATCTTTCACCCCTCGGGTTAATCTATGTGCTAATGTGGTCTCTCCTCTTTTGGTTACTGTTCTATTGATGATCTGGAAAAAGCTATCTTTTCCAAAAACGTCCATATCATAGGAAAATGGGTGTGAATGATCTTCAAATCGTTCGCCATTTGGAAATGCAGTAAAATCATGACCCAATGCCTTGATCTCATTTTCATTGATGGTGATAAGGTGCTTGACAAAATTTAAACTCTCTTTATTCTCGGCACTCTTTCGTACAAAAATTAAAAACAGGACAACTTCAATGATCAAGATGATCGCTGAATAACCGCCCAAGGGATATCCGATAAAAACGGTTACAGGGATCGCTGAAAAACTTAATAATCTGATCAACACCCACCAGCGTGAACGAACCAAATATTTTTGACGTTCAACTTCGAGCATCTCTATTCTGTCTTTATGATACTTCAAAGTGTTCTTTGTACTGGTATTACTCATTTTTCCTATCCGAATTATATCTTTGCGCGAATGAACAAAGGTATTATTTACATTTTACTCTCGGGCATCTGCTTTATTGTCGTCAATACCTTTGTGAAAATTCTTGGTCAGGGACCTGATCAAACGATAATTGACGGAATACAAAAATACCCAATCCCTGAAATTATTTTATTCAGATCGATCATAACATTTTTGATGTGCTATGCGATCATCAAGAGTAAAGGAATTCCTTTGTTCGGTAATAATAAAAAATGGTTGATCGTTCGAGGAATATTTGGCACCACCGCCCTGACCTTATTTTTCTATACAATTGACAATCTTCCTATCGCTATTGCAACAACAGTGCAGTATCTAAGTCCAATATTCACTGTGATCATTGCGATATTCTTACTCAAAGAACGTGTCAACAAAATTCAGTGGCTTTTCTTTTTCATTGCCTTTGGTGGTATTGTTTTCATGGGGTTATCGAAATTCTTAAGCAGCGACAGTACAGTAACCACAATCAATCCCTGGTGGATCCTGGCCGGAATTGGTTCAGCAATGTGTGCAGGTGTTTCCTACAACGCTATTGTTAAGTGTAAGCATACAGATGCTCCGATTACCATTGTTTCATATTTCCCAATTGTAGCTATTCCTGTCATGGCAGTTCTAACTGCTGCTGACTATGTTGTACCGGTTGGAAAAGAGTGGATCATTCTGATCATCATTGGTGTTTTTACGCAATTCGCCCAATTACTGATGACAAAAGCCTTACACACTGACAATACAGCAACGATAACGCCATTTAAATACTTTGGATCGATCTACGCTTTCTTTTTAGGTTTGTTTTTATTTGACGAAGTGATCTCACTTTATGGAATCGCAGGAATGGTATTGATACTAATAGGAGTGTTAGGGAATACTTATTTTAGAAATCGGAAAAAGAAAACGAAGCTATCATAAAAAAAACCAGGGCTTTCGCCCTGGCCTCCTAGTATAATTGTTGTTGTTCTCATTTATAACAAATCATCATCAACAAGGTTCGGAATCGTCACCTTTAATCTTGGTTCAACTTCCATTGCTCTTTTGATAGCGAAGATCGCACCTTCATTTCTCGCCCAGTTTCTTCGAGCGATTCCATTATTCACATCCCAATGCAACATCATTTTGAGTCTGCGATCAGCTTCTTTCGAACCGTCTAGTAACATTCCGAATCCACCATTGATCACTTCTCCCCAACCTACTCCTCCACCATTGTGGATAGAAACCCAGGTCGCACCTCTAAAGCTATCACCAATTACATTTTGGATTGCCATATCAGCTGTAAACATAGAACCGTCATAGATATTAGAAGTCTCTCTAAAAGGTGAATCTGTTCCAGAGACGTCATGATGATCTCGACCAAGTACAACTGGCCCAATCTCACCTGCAGCGATCGCATTATTGAATGCCTCAGCGATCTTCATTCTACCTTCAGCATCAGCATATAAGATTCTCGCTTGAGAACCAACTACCAATTTATTTTCTTGAGCCCCTTTGATCCATTGAATATTATCTGCCATTTGCTGTTGGATCTCAGCAGGACTATTTTCCTTGATCTTTTCGAGAACTTGACAAGCAATATCATCAGTTTTCTGAAGATCTGCAGGATCATTTGAAGCACAAACCCATCTGAATGGACCAAAACCGTAATCAAAACACATCGGTCCCATGATATCCTGAACGTAAGAAGGATATTTAAAATCAATTCCATTCTCAGCCATGATATCAGCTCCAGCTCTTGAAGCTTCTAGTAGGAAGGCATTTCCATAATCGAAGAAATATGTTCCTTTTGCTGTATGCTTATTCACTGCTGACGCATGTCTTCTGAGCGATTCCTGAACTTTTTCTTTGAACTTTTCAGGGTCGTTGGCCATCATTTCATTAGACTCTTCCAACGTATACCCAACAGGGTAGTATCCTCCTGCCCATGGGTTATGCAACGATGTCTGATCTGAACCAAGATCAATATAAACGTTCTCTTCATCAAACTTCTCCCAAACATCTACAATATTCCCCTGGTAGGCGATCGAAACGACCTCTTTATTCTCTTTAGCTTGATTTACTCTTGTTACTAATTCGTCAAGATCAGCAATAACTTCATCAACCCAACCTTGAGAGTGACGCGTTTCAGTTGCCTTAGGATTGATCTCAGCGGTTACTGAAACACAACCTGCAATGTTACCCGCTTTTGGTTGAGCTCCTGACATTCCGCCTAGTCCGGCAGTAACAAACAGTTTTCCTGCAAGTCCTTCTCCATCTTTAGCGATCTTACGTCCAGCATTTAAAACGGTGATCGTAGTTCCGTGAACAATTCCTTGAGGACCAATATACATGTAAGAACCAGCAGTCATTTGACCATACTGAGTAACACCCAATGCATTATATTTCTCCCAATCATCCTGTGATGAGTAATTTGGGATCATCATTCCATTCGTTACCACAACTCTAGGAGCATCTTTATGTGAAGGGAATAGTCCCATAGGGTGACCAGAATACATAACCAACGTTTGCTCATCTGTCATTTCTGACAAGTATTTCATCGCTAATCGATACTGAGCCCAATTCTGAAAAACAGCTCCATTTCCTCCATAAGTGATCAACTCGTGTGGATGTTGTGCTACCGCATAATCAAGATTATTGTGGATCATCAGCATAATAGCCTTTGCCTGATCACAGTTACCTGGATAATCTTTGATGTTTCTGGCGTGCAATTTGTAATCCGGACGATAACGGTACATATAAATTCGACCGTATTCCTTCAGTTCTTCTTTAAAATCTTCAAGCAATTCAGCATGTTGCTCTTTTGGAAAATACCTCAATGCATTTCGCAAGGCTAACTTCTCTTCTTCCTTAGTTAAGATCTTCTTTCGTTTCGGTGCGTGATTTACATTTGGATCATACGCTTTCTTGGGTGGAACACTCGATGGAATTCCTGTTTGAATGTCTTTCTGAATTTCTTCTAATGTCATACTGAAAATCGATTTTTACAAAAATAATGAATTGTACGTACTCGCAACTATTATTATGAACATGTGAGATAAACATTTTCAATTGAAAACGGTTCTATTGAAATATGACAAAACGCGAACTTCCAGAGAAAATTTGTCCGGTTTGCGGTCGACCATTTACATGGAGAAAAAAGTGGGAGAAAAACTGGGATGAAGTTAAATATTGCTCTAAAAGATGTCGATCACAAAAAAATCGTTAATTCGATGTGATGTTCTTGACTTCGTTGAGTACACGATAGATCCGTTCAGTAGACATTACAGAATTTACTGAGAAAACCTTCTCGTCTCTCCACAGTATGATTGTGGTGGGATAAGCTAGTTCTCCTTCTTTCATTGCGTACTGTTTTGTGAGCTCATGCTCACCTACATCAATACCTCGTGGCACATATTCATGCTGTTTCCCATACAACTTGATCGCATTCGTCTCCTTTTCGTCAACTTTCACCAAGTAAAAGTCCTTTTCCAAAAGCATCGTACTGTCTTTTATATCATCAAAAGAGGAGCTCATATGAGCACAGAATTTACACCAATCTGCTGAGAAGAACAAGATCACAGGTCTTTCATCCAAGGCAAGCAAACTATCAATATCCTTAGTCCCATCTAAAGGATCTTGCGCCTTTACACAGAATGAAGAACACAAAATAATAATCAATATGGCTATGTGGCATTTCATTTCAATGTATAACGTAATCCAAGGAAGAATCGTCTTGTCTGATTCGGTCCATATACATATGCCGGATCAAAGGTTAATGCATACGGATTTTCCGCTGTAGGTATAACATTACCTTCTGCATCAAAATCTACATTTTCATCAAAAGGATCATGAGCTCGAGCAATTATAAATGGATTATTCCTATTCGGTGTCCAATCCAATAGATTTTTAACTCCACCATAGATCTCTAATCCATTTTTGAACGATTTCGTTACCTGTATATTCTGAATACTCCACGGATCAGAAAACTGTTGTCTAGGATCCAGCTCACTCAATAATGGCAGCTCCATTGGTCCATACAGGTTTCCAGTATATTCAATTTTCGTTCCAATTCCTGGGAGATTATATCCCAGGTTCCATGTCATTGTATACCGTTCCTGGAACTCCTGTCTTTCACGAATACCATTTTCATAACTGGCTACATCCATTAGTGTTCCTCCCACTCTACCGGATAAATTCTTGTAATTGATATCAATATTCAATGAAGCTCCTTGAGAAACAGCATATCCGTCTAGATTTTGATATATGATCAGCGTTTGATCTGCATCATAATCAGGAATGATCTTGTTAGAGAAATAGGTATAGAATAAAGAAGCATCAAACGATAGATATAACTCAGATCGAGTTCTGACTTTCTTTACAAAATTAATGTTTCCGTTCCATGAAGTCTCTGGCTGTAGGTCATCAAGGAACATAACATCTCTAGAACCTGTAAGTGCAGCATGATCTTCAGTAAAGACATTAGCTACACGATATCCTGACCCAGCACTAAGTCTCAAGGTGTTTTTCCGGTTTTCCGACATCCATTTATAATTTACTCGAGGTGTAAAAATGGATCCGTGTACCGAATTGTAATCATATCTAGCACCGAGTAAAAGAGTATTTTTCTTATTGAATTTTATTTCATCCTGAACAAATATTCCTGGCAGATAGATCTCAGATGGGGCATTAATAGTAGTGGAGCCTGAGACCTCTTCTGTTGCAGTCGTATTGTCATCGTAATAGGTATATCTAAGAGCAACTCCAGAAGTAAAATGATGCTGAGCAAGATCTTTATACCATGTAAGTTGAGAAAACCCTACGTTCTGTAATCCTTGATAATTTAGATCACCATATACAGAATTTTGATCGTGTGTATTTCCACTAAACGTGAGTATTACCTTTTCTTCTAATGGAAGTTGATACGCTCCAAAAAGTTCAAATCGACTAGTATAAATACTCTCTCCATACACTTCATTTCCTCCTCTAAACTCCGGTGTCCAATTCATTTGACCTCCCCATCGATCTTCATAAACATATCGTGCAGCAAGAGAGAATAACTTACCCGATCGACGTTTGAAATTCCATTTATTGAAAATTGAAAATCGATCTTGCAATGTTACATCCGTGAATCCATCATTATTGTTATCGATAGGATTACTGTAGTTAAAATAATTTGCTCCAATTATTGACGTTACTTTATCACCTAGAGAAAAACGATATCCCAGATCAACATTGGTTTCCAACCAGGAAGTTGTAAAGACATCTGCAGAGAACTTAGGTGCCGTTGATGGTGACTTTGTAATAACATTTATTAATCCTCCAACAGCCTCCGATCCATATAAAGATGATGCAGGACCTTTAACTATTTCCACTCTTTCAATGAGAGATTGAGGAATTCCACTCAAACCATATACAGTTGCAAGTCCACTGACAATCGGCATTCCATCAATCAATATCATGGTGTAAGGACCTTCCAAACCATTAATATGAATATCTCCAGTATTACAGACACTACAATTGATCTGAGGGCGCACTCCATTCACAGTTTGTAGCGATTCAAATACAGATGAAGTAGGATTTGCTTTAAAGAACTTCTTATCATAAACCTCAACTGGAACTGGACTATCCGACTTTCGAACTGATCGCATTGTGCCTGATATCACAACCTCATCAAATTCACTAAACATAGATGTGAGGGTAATCTCTAGCATGTCATTTTTACTAAGATCAACTCGAATACTATCCGCTAAATAATCCGTAGAACGCGTTATGATCAAAAACTTTTCTTTTGACAGATCAGTGATCTCAAATTCTCCTTTAATATCTGTGGATACACCTCGATCCAATTCAGGTATGATGAGATCAACAAAAGGAATTGGATTGTCATCTTCATCGATAACTTTACCTCTCAACGTATTCTGAGAAACCCCGATTATTGAAGAAAGAAGTATAAGTATGACCAATATTGCTTTATGCATATTTCTACTTGTCCAATTAAATATTTTATGCAAATATAATCTTATTTTTAGACTTGCCTAAATTATTGTTTAAGACTACTTATAAATTGTCACGTAGGGTCAATTCATCATTTCTTCTTTCTTGGAACAGGATCATCCCCGAAACCACCCCATGGATGGCAAGAGCTTATTCTTTTTATGGCGAGCCAACCACCTTTTAAAACGCCCCACTCTTTAATGGCCTCAATAGAATAAACAGAACAAGTAGGATTATATCGGCATGCCGCAGGCGTCAATGGACTGATTATCCATTGATAAATCTTTATTAGAAGGATAAAAGGAAATTGTATTATGCGTTTTAACCAGATCACGTTACAAAGTTACTCATAATCATACAGTCAAACTATTTTATTTACCTAGGTATATTTTGTATCTTTGTATAAAAAAAATGAACGCTACAATACACCGTGCAGAAGAACGAGGTCATGCAAATCATGGATGGCTCAATTCTCATCACTCTTTCAGTTTTGCGAACTATTACAATCCAGAAAAAATGAATTTTGGTGCGCTTCGTGTACTCAATGATGACCGTATTGCCCCAGGAACCGGTTTTGGAAAACATCCGCATGAAAATATGGAGATCATTTCCATTCCATTAGAAGGAGATCTTAAACATGAGGACTCGATGGGTAATAAAGGAGTGATCCGCCATGGAGAAGTTCAAGTCATGAGTGCTGGAACAGGCATAGTACACAGTGAGATGAATGCAAGTAAAACTGAAGATTGTGCATTCCTACAGATCTGGATCATACCCAATCAACAAGGTGTAGAACCTAGATATGGTCAGGGTAAAATTGATACCATTTCTTCAGAGGGTGAATGGAATGAGATCGTTGGTCCTAAGAGTGATCACAACAAGCAATGGATTCATCAGGATGCAAGGATGTACTTAACCCAATTCGAGAAGAATACATCTTCCGATTATAGGATAAAAGGCAAGAGCCATGGAGTATATTTCTTCGTGTTGGAAGGAGCGATATCAATAGGAGATCATAAGCTTGGTAAAAGAGATGCCGGTGGTTTTTGGGATGTAGAGCAACTCAACATTTCATTTGATGAGTCAACAACTTTACTAGCGATCGAGGTGCCACTTACCTTTTAGAGCACATTCATCCGAAACTTTTTCAA
>DCYS01000034.1:14882-18928 GCA_002331485.1 Flavobacteriales bacterium UBA2104 | reverse complement strand
CGTTTAAGGTTCTAACATACGAGCTGCGGAACGTTCTGTGATATATCAATAGAAAACTCAAATTTAACTATAAAAAAAGCAAATCATGAGAAGAAGACTTATTGGTGCCAGAAACATCAATTTTGAATATATAATCGAAGTGGATGGTTACCAACGCCCACTTCTTTTATTGCATTTCAGTTTAGTGGCTAAAATGACGATGCGTTCTAAGACTTCTGGAAAATCCTCACGTATAGACCATATAACTGATACACGTAGGTGTTCGATAAAATCTGAAAAAGAATTTCATAGAGAAGTAAAAATCATAACACTTTTTGGAGGGAATGCACCACAAATTACTTATCGAGGATACCAAGCATTGCCAGTACTTCAGGCACAACTGCAAGTTGGAACAGAGAATTTTTTTCAAAATGCTTTTGCAGCAATTACAAACCCAATAGACACCCTATTAGGAAATGGAAATGGTTCTTGTGGATCTAAAAAAAATAAATCTCGTAGGAGAAAAGCCTTTAAAGTTTATAAAAACGCCTTTGAAACTGCTACTAAAGAGGCAGTAGATCAAGTGGTAAATGCATTAGGTAATGAAGCAGCATCAGCAATTCGCGCTCAACTAAGAAATGATTTTTCTGGAAAAAAAATAGTAATTAAGAAAGTAATACCAAGAGCGATTCCTGAAATCAATGATGATTCAAAGGTTTTGATAGCGAAACAAATTTATAAGTCATTCACTGATAGAGAACCATCTGAAAAGGAGTTATCAAAGTTAATGGAGCAAAAAAGCTTGGAGTCAATGACAAAAATCAGCTCTGAAATTTATGTCGAAGAGATTGTCTCTAAAGCATCAGAAATACAAGAAATGATAACGTCGATTGACAAGGTCGCAAGCCGCATTGACGTAATGTTTAATCAAGGTGGAGGACGAAGAGATTACCATGGTAATAATTTAACAGGAGTAAACTCTAATGATCCATTTTACTCATCAGAAACCAATTCTTTGGCTGGCCTACCTTCAGTTAAAAGTATTCCCGATTATTATTTCCCCGATCAAGTTGAATTATCAAAAAAAATAGAGGAGGCTTTTGAAACATATGATAAATTAAGAAAACCAGTTGATAAATATCTGCAGGATTTATGGAATACATATCGACTTCTAGAACTACTTTATCAGGACACTTTTAAATTAGAAGGCTTAATAGAGGAGTTAGAGGATAAACTATTGGACTCCCGAAATATAGTCGCTAGCTTTGTTATTTATAAAAAAAGGTATATAGAATTTATAAAATATGAAAAAAAACTACGTAGTTATATCAGGGATGTAATTAATAACACTCGAGAACCATTGCCTCAATTAGACTTAGATGATTTTGAGGTAGATTACCCTAAGCTTTTTGATGATTTTGATGATTTCCTTCCAAAAGATCTTGATTTAGAACTAAATTCCGACATTAGCATACCTGAGTTCTTAGAATCAATTCCTTCTTTGACGAAGTTAGACAGTGACAAAATTGATCTTATTAAGAATGAAATAGGGCTTATAGAGTCAAACATAGTTTTCGACAACGTAGTTAGAGAATCCGCACTTCAAATTATAAAAAAATTGGAAGATAGTTCAGATACATTCCTACTCGGGGAAGTTGATACTGAAATCAGTAAACTTAGTAATAGAATATCAGAAACTTTTAATTAATTAAGGATGAAAAATTGGACTGATGCATATGGAAGGTGGCACGATAAACCAACTGATGGTGATAGGCCATCTTCAAACAATGGATATATTTATTCAGCTTATGCTCATAAGCTAGATCTGTTAAAAAATATATCGTCAATTAATGAATGCTATCAAAAATCAATAGTAAATATCAATAACGTTAATTTTAACAGACACCCAGATATTTGGCAAACTGAGAATACAGCACCACCATCCAGAGATGAAGTAATAGGTTTGATTTCTCTTGGATTACTAAATGCAAATTACCTTAAAAATAATCATTGGTGCTTCTGGATAGACGGCAAACCTTTAGAAGACATAGACTGGTTCAACACAATAATTGAGATGCTTAAATTAGCAGGTAAACACCGAAACGAGGTTTGGACAGGTGAATACCCCGATGCTAAACAACTGGCATTTAGATTAAATTTTCATGATAGATTTTACGTTAAATATATGGCTGGCATGAAAACTACTACTGAGGAAGAAATGCTTTGGTCGTATTACGTTGATGACATGAAGAAAACCAACAATTGGTCCGCAAAGAATATTTGCATTTTACAAATGAGTGATATTGGTCTCGACATATCTCATATGAATAAACCTAAATCTTATAATAAATATTTTCAAAAAGAACATCCGTTTCTTAAAGTTATTTAGTGTGATAAAATTATTGAAATCATAACCATTTTTTTTTGAAAACACACATTATAGAAAATGAAAATTTCGGGAAAAATACATCACATAACAATGTGTATAGTGCATAAGGGTTTTAGAGGTTTTCGAGCGGTATCAGCCTCATCTATTTTGGGTGGTAACTTGATAGGTTTGAAGTCCGCAATCCCTTACAGCACCATACACTCACCGTTACCTTGCATGATGAAAGCAATTACATTTATAATACCGTTGATTTTTACATTCATTTCTTGTAATCAATCGGTTCAAAACAAAGTGAATGATGTTCCCGAAGACTATGTCAAATATTTAGCAAATAGAGATAGTATCATTGAAAAGTGCGAATATGGGAGTGTTTATTATACTAAGGATACAAATTCTATTATCTATAACTGGATTATTCCTGATACAAATGATATCAAACAGAGTTATTTGACTGATTACATAGAACATATAAAAGACAGCTTCAATATTGAACTTTCCCATTTTGACTACAACGAATTAGACAAAAGCTGGTGTTCTTTATTTATGTTTAATAATGAATACTGTCTTTATGCTCCCTCTGATTGGATGGCGAATATTGGTACAATAATAAGTGACTCAGTTTATTATATATCTCGTTCAGACGCAACTCCTGAAATAATATTAGATTATAAGAATATTTCAGATAATACACATCAAATTAAAGTCATCAACTATTTCGGTAAAATTAGATTTATAAAAATAGAAATCATAGATACTCATATAGGTATTGCTATCTGGAGCATTTTTGACGAAAATGAAAATTTTATAGGGTCTTCGTTAAAAGTTGTATCCGATAACGTAAAACAATTCCCTTTTTTAGTTTACGATTGTGAAGGGTCAAAATGTGTTTTTAAAGAGGAAAAAAATCACTTTGAGAAACCTAATTTCGAGCTATTAAAAAAACACGCAAGGTAACACCAATTATGTCCAATGGGTAAGAATCTAACCATATTACTCTTAGTTGTTCAGCTAATCAGCTGTCAAGGTGAAGATAATGGGTCTATTAGTGAGCAAAATGACTCTCATCCTAAAGTCGGCGTGATTGAAACATCTACAAGTAAGCAAATCGAACCTAACCCTAAAGTTGGTGACGTTAAGAATGGAGGTATCACTGAAACAAATGAAGTTATTTCACTTGACAGCTTATGGAATAAATTGGTATTTGATTATGGTGGATGCCTTACAGGAGGACAGAGAGTTTATAAAGGTAGATTTGGTAATGAAGGCTGCGTTATGTCAGAATTTAGCAGGAATCCCACTGGATGGAGCGAATTTTTCGCACATTCTGAAGGTGAGCTTACTCCGTTTCTAATTAAAAAATTTTCTGACACTACATCCACAAAAATTCATACGTGCCCTTGCATGGTTGCCAGAAATGGTGAGGTAGCTGTTTACGCATTACAGAATATTTATAAGAAAAACTGGTACGATCTAAATGGCTTCGAGCAATATGCTTCCAAAGAAACTTCAAGTTGCCTGGATAGTCAGCAGTCTTGGTTGTGGGATATTTTGGAAAATGAAGAACGACGCGAGAAATTAGCTGAAGAATGGCTAAAACAAAAAGAAAATTGATTGAATGTACATAACAACAAATAAATAAGATAACGCCGATAAGGGCTCAAGGTTTGCGCTACTTTGC
>DCYS01000034.1:0-14577 GCA_002331485.1 Flavobacteriales bacterium UBA2104 | reverse complement strand
CAAGGTTTGCGCTACTTTGCTTATTTTAGATCGTTGTGCTTCATGCTAACTTACGATGAAACGTATCTATAAAGTCATACTGATAATCTTGATCTTAATATTAGTTTTTCAGTGGTTAGACTATAAGGACTATTTTAATTATGATTTTAAAGAATTATCTAAAAAAGAGCAAGAAGTCTTTGAGTGGAAAAGTAGCTTTAAAAACCATTTAGATCATAGGAAAGCATATAAAAAACACTTCGATAATGAAAAATATAAATTTCCTAGACAAAACGTTTCAAAAATAAAGCTACTAGAAAAAGATAAGTTATTCAGGAGTTTCTGGGTAACAAGAACACTAAAAAGTGAAAGGATTAATGAGATAGTAGCACTCTTTAATAACCCTAATTATTTTGACTGGGGCGAAACCACTTGGAGCGATGAAGATGTTGACTACATATTTAAATTCTATAATGAAAGTAACCAATTGGTTGGTAAAATAGATATGTGCTACCATGATTGTAGAATGGTGAGATCAAAACCTTTCACCCCAAATATTAAGTACGGAGAGTTATCTTTTAAAGGAAATGACAAGCTATTCAAAATCATCTATAAACTTGACTATTGGAAATAAATTCACGAAAGCACAACACCACCTATAAAACACTGCAACAATTGTACTTCGAACGATAAATCTTCCTCAACTCAATCGATCTCTTCACAAATTATCATTAACTTCAATGCACTAACATAAGAGTTGGAAACCGATAATTCCCTTAAAATGATAACTAATTTCATAACCACCATATTGTTAGTTTTCTTGAGCTATGCTCTCGTAGCTCAGACTTCAGTTATAGATAGGATCCATATACTTGATAACGTTCAGGCGACAAAAATCAAAACATTAGATGGTTTTTCAGAATGCTATAAGATCATGTTTAGGCAACCAGTAAATCATAATGACACATCAGAAGGATTCTTTTATCAGAAAATTTATTTGTCACATAAAAGTGTTGAGAAACCAATGGTTCTAAATGTGAATGGATATGTTTCAACTTCAAATAGAATTAATGATTGGACAAGAACTTTAGATGCCAATCAGATTTATGTTGAACATCGATACTTCGGAGAATCAAAGCCTGAAAAAATAGATTATGAACAATTGAATATGTTCAATGCTGCAAGTGATTTACACGCTATAAAAATGGCTTTTTCTAAAATATACAATAATGGGTGGGTGAGTGTCGGAATTAGCAAAGGAGGGTTAACAGCACTTTCGTATAAATATTTCTTTCCAAATGAAATAGATGCTACAATCGCTCTTTCAACATCTGTTAAAACTAAACTATGTGATTCAAGCTTTTTTAGTTTTATAGATAGTTTGAATACAGTTCAAGATTGTAAAGATGAATTAAAAGAGTTTCAACGTCGTTTATTACAAGAAAAAGAAAATGTAATTCCTCATCTGAAAGACTACCTGACAAGAAAGGGGAAAAGCTTCACTCATCTCGGACTCGAAACATTATATGAAATAGCTGTGTTGGAGATCCCTTTTGCGATTTGGCAGAATCGTAGTGGGTGCAAATCCGTAGATTATTCGAAAACTAATTCAAAAGACTTATTCGAGGAAATACGAAAAAGCTTAAACGGATGGTTTATGACAGACGATGTATTTAACAGAATAGATTCGTATCATATTCAAGCGTTGACTCAATTAGGTCATTACTGTTATCCTGTTACGCGATTTTCAGATCTACTTGTATCTGATTTTGAAATACTGAATCCTGTTCATCCTATTGAAGAAATAAAAACGACTTATTCAAATCAACTAATGATTAACATGAGAGAATGGGCAGAAGATAAAGGTGATAGAATTATATATATTTCAGGTGGAAATGATCCTTATTCGAAATATAGAGTTATCCCGAAGGAAGGAGTCGATGCAAAAAGCTATCTTCTTCAAGATAAGAACCATAATGAAGTTTATAATTACTATTTGGATGATTCGACATATAATGAAATAAAAAGCTTAATTATTAATTGGATTAAACAAAACGAATAGACATGGCAAGAGATAAATCAAGAGACGATAAGTTTTTCAACTGCACAGATGAACATGAAGTAAATTATGTTGTAAGCCTTTATGAAGACAGAGACGGAGTTCGAGATCTTATCTCTAAAAAATGTGAAGATGGAAAAATTCACTACTCAACAAATTTGGAGGTTTATCAATTGATAAAAGATGAGTTGGGCTATGATATTCCAGTATCTTATTAGTGGAAATGAGTTTAATGGAAATTACGAAGTACATACTCTTACTACTCCACTTACTCTTATTGTCAAATTCATTTAGCCAAAATGATACAATAACGGCCGAAGATATTTCGAATATTCTATCAAATTACGATAAGAGTGATTACGTATTAACGCTTGATGAGATTGACTGCCTGAAGAACTCTATTAAGAAGGATGTTGAAAACTGGTGTAAAAACCCGAATGATACACTTGAAAATATGTGGGCAAAGATGGGAGCTCTAGACACCGCAATATTTGTTGAAATTCCACTTGACACTGGTGTTTACAAGCTTGACGTAATTGCTGAGTATAAAAGGAGGGTGATTGGTGGTTTTGCTGGTAGTTATCCTTTCGCTGAAACTTGGCATTTCTCAGTGCCAGAAGACTCTTTAATCACTGCTGTAGAAGCTTTGAAAAGTAAGGATAGTACGTTACAGGTTCCCGAAGGACATTCCATTGATTCTGAGCGAAGTTCCTATTGGTATCATATTCAACTGTACGATCCTGTGAAAAACGAAACTATTTATATTTGGACAAGACCGGGACTCGATAATCAATCTTCAACTTTAGCACTCGTAAGTTACAAACCAGTGATAGACTATGATATTGCAAACAAGAGGTATCTGATAAATAAAGATTTCTGGAAGTTGGAAAATGAACAGAGAATTGAATCATTTGAGAGAAGAGTTGTTGAGCCGCTTAAAAATAGACTAAACCAATAGTTTTTTTTTAGTATTATGAAACAATTACAAGATCTACCTACTCGATTAACTAACATTAATATTGATCAAACTATTGATGATTACCTAAAACTGGTAAAACAGATACCCAGTTTTATTGATAAAAAAGAAAGTAGTATCGAGTTTTTATTGTCAATTAAACGGGATATAATTAAAAAAGGACCTTATCCTGGAGTTACTCTTTTTGAAGCTGCAAATCGCATTATGACTGATCTAGTCATTTTGAAAGGTGTACAGCAGTTACTGAATGGTGAATATCCTGAACTAAAGAATGATCATTATCTCGTTGAGTATGGACACTCTGACCAATATGATCATGATCTTACAGTAGAAGGTAATTCTCAGGTTAAATTGAAAGGCGAGGCTTTCAATGTTGCTGAATCTTTTTTTCCGATAAAAAAAGCCTCCGCTCTCAAAAAGCTTAGAAAAGAAACTTCTGCAAATGAGAAAATTATTCTGATATATAACAAAGAAGCGGTACAAGAGAATTACAAACCCAAAAGTCGGCAAAATGAATACCATGTGAGAGTTGATATAAAACAAATGATAAATAGAATAGAGGAATTATGAAGTGACCCTACCCCACCATCGGCCAATCGCCAAATTGTCCTTCTGCTTGTTCAATAATTTCCTTTAAGATTTGATCTAACTCTGAAAAAGGAACTACTCCTCTAAGTTCTTTCTTTACAGCTAACCGTATAGCTGATTTAGCGTTTTCCTTTTTTGTCCAATCTATTTCCAAATTATCCTGTACGGATTTTACGACACGATGAACAAGATCTTGTATAGGTCCTTTTTGATTAAGTTTTTCTTTATGGGCGTTCAGTAGATCAAAAAAAGCGAGTTCTTCTTCAGATAAGCCTAATTCTTGCGTTCGTTGGTCTTCTTTCTTGAATTGATCGGCAATATCTAACAAATGCTTGATGGTTGCTATAGAATCAATGCTGTTTGAATGATACTGACTGAGGACTTTTTCTAGTTCCTCTTTTAAACTAGTCATTCTCGTCATGTTCTGACTCATTCGTATTCTGATCTCATCATTAACGATTCGTCGGAGCAACTCGATCTTCACATTTTCCTCTCCCTTATCTTTTACGATAGCCTGAAACTCATCATCGACAATTGAGATATCGAGGTTCTCCAGGTCATACATCTCTGCAAGATCTACAATATTGTTTGCGGCAATAGAACGACTAATCAAATCCTTGATGTATTCTCTTTTTGCTCTTTTACTGCCGGTTGGAAACTTAATCTTTCGTATTGTTTTACGGATCTTTTGAATGACTGCTGCGTCTTCTAATATTTCCCAAATACGCTTATCTGACTTTGCAATACTGATCAGGTCTGTCAACTTTTTTTCTTCTTTTAAGAAGTTTTCTATAGACTCATCATTCTTTAGAATGGAATTGACAACTCCTTTTGACCACTTCATTCGTTCGCTGTCCTTCATTGTTTCTAATTCGGCGACGTCAAACCCTCCCATGATTCCCTTAACTTTATCTAACTGATCAAGACAAAGTTTTACAGCTTCGTCAATATCGAGCGTTGGCTTTCCTCTTCCGCCACCTCCAGTATATTTTTTAGATGCTTCAGCTAAAAGATTTGAGATCCCAATAAAATCAACTACTAATCCTGCACTCTTTCCTTCGAAAACGCGGTTTACTCTTGCTACAGCTTGCATGAGGTTGTGTCCCTTCATAATCTTATCTACATACATTGTATTGACACATGGGGCATCATAACCCGTTAACCACATATCCCGCACAATAACCATCTTCAATGGATCTTTTGGATCTCTGAAACGGTCCTTTATTGCTTTCATCGCTTCTTTGGTGCGAATATGTTTATTCCATTCTTTCGGATCTTTAGAAATATTGCTCGTCATGATAACGGCAACCTCAGGACACCCTTCTAGTTTAGTAAGTGCATCATACATTTTAACGCAATTCCTTCTACTCATACAAACGATCATCGCCTTTCCCTGATAATCGCTGGTTTGCATCTCGGTTCTCAACTGATAATGTTCAATGATTTCGTTGGCTATCTTTTCTACACGATCGTCTGCTCCAGCTGCATCTTCAATCGCTGCCCAAACGTGGTTATCTTTGTCACCTTCATTCGCTTGTATCCCTTCCAACTTCTCAGAATAGTCTCCCTTTATGTTGAGTGGAACCATTTTAGGTTCATAATAAATCGGAACCGTTGCTCCATCTTCCACTGCTTGTTTGATATCGTATGTATGGATCGTTTTACCAAATACATGTTTCGTATCGGCATCTTTACTATCTACTGGCGTTCCTGTAAAGCCAATAAAGGAAGCTCTCGGTAATGCTCTTCTCAAGTTTTGAGCATACCCTCCCGTATGAAAGCCATATTGAGTTCGGTGGGCCTCATCAGCCATTACGATAATGTTTTCTCTTTCGGATAAAACTGGGTGTTGCACCTCTTTCGATTTATCGTCTTCCTTCAGCCTGAATTTTTCTATGGTTGTAAAAATAACTCCACCTCCGTCTGAAGAAAGCAATCGACGCAATTCATCGGCACTTTCTGCATGCTGAACCTCTCCAACTATATCTTTACATAAAATGAAGTTATCGTACAGTTGCCAATCCAGATCATTACGATCTACTTGTATAACAATCGTTGGGTTCTTTAATGCAGCTTCCTGTCTCAAAATCCCCGTGAGAATTGCCATTGAAATACTCTTTCCTGAACCTTGAGTGTGCCAAATCACACCAATTCGACCATCACCTTGCGGTCGAACGTTTTTCAGTGTATTCTGAACCGCTTTCTTTACACCCCAAAATTGATGATACTTCGCACCTTTTTTAATTAACGTGCCATTATGATCTTCATGAAAAATATAGTCCTTGATATAGTCTAATAAATTGTTCTTATCAAAAAGTCCTTCTAACAGCGTTTTGAGCTGTAATTCTTCTTGATTGATTGTCTCTTTTCCATCTGTACTTTTCCAGGGTGCAAACCACTTCAAAGATGACGAATACATTCCGTGTAATGCTTCGTTACCGTCAGAGATTACTGTTATCGCATTAAAATCGAATAACTGTGGTATGTCAAGTATGTAGTGTTCTATTTGACGATGCGCTTCAGCTACACCAGCATCTTGATCGAACATGTTTTTAAACTCGAATACAATTAACGGCAATCCATTGATGTAAATAATCAAGTCAGGGATTCGTCTGTTCTTTCCTACGATTACGACTTGATTGGTACAGATAAAACTATTCTTTTCACGATGCTTAAAGTCTATTGGATAAATATGTTCAGCGTACTCTTTGCCGTGTTTATCTTTCCATGTAACAGAAAGTCCTTTTGTCAGTTTCAGATGAAATTCCCGATTACGTGTATGGACATCCATTCCTGATTGGGTCAGAAAAGTTCCTGTGGCTTCCTCTAAAACATCTTCCGGTATTGACGGATAATTTTGTATTAAAAACTCAAAAAGCTCATTTGCTAAAGCAGCTTTCTTATCTTCTTTGTTGAGTTCTTTTCCATGTTTATACGAATACCCTAGATCTTGCAACCATTCGATTGCTGCATTCTCAACAGTAAGTTCCTTTAGGTTTGACATGGTGGGTTAAAGGTAGTTAAAAATATTTTCTACGCATTTTTCAATATGCTATTCAATCTTATCCCATTTAAAGACATCCTTGCCTTTCTCTTTCTTGAAATGAATACGCTCTTCTTTTAGATAGGTCTTAATATCGTCTAATTCTGGATGGTTTTTACAGAGTATTACCCCCGCATAGAACAAATCATCAAATTCAATAAGCAAAGCTATTTTATCTTCGTTATGTGCTTTAAACCATCGTTTAAAGAGCTTGAGTCTTTTCTTGGCCTTTTTATCTGTATTATCACATATAAAGGTGACAATGGATTTAGGATCGCTTTGTAAAACATCGTTCAATAGTTTAGCAACCGTTAATCCTATTCTTTTATCCTCTCGAGAACGTCCTTTCTTTAATGGGTAGAACGAAAAATCAATGGATTGCGATTCCAGCTGAAAGTCCATGAATGAACTGTCTGAAATTGAGAATAAGCATTTATACTCTAAGTTGGAGGATGTGAAAAACTGATAAGATCCGTCTGGGAGACTATGAATATTGTACGGGCTGAACGATTCGGATGTTTTTTTCTTTTGCGACATCTTCAAGTTTTTCTCCGTTCATTACACGCTCTTTCACCTCTTTCTTTTCGACAAGAGCGTCAACCATCTTTTGTACTTTCTTCCAGTTTTTTAATTTCTTATTTTCCATAATAGAAAACATATAAAATTCGTTTCCTTTCTGTTGATCTGCAACAAAGGTTTTCCGAATTATAAAACAAATATACGTTTTTTATTTGATTCGAAATAATTCAACGCTTTGTCCCCTTCCTTTGTTTGGTCTTTTTAACAGTTGAAGACTTTGCTTACCCAAAACCTTTCACCCTCACTTCTCCACTCACAAGTTTAGGCAATAGTGCGTCTCTGCGCTCTTTGAGGATTTGGTTTTCTTCTACATTTGACTTAATCTTTTCAAACAAAGGGTCTATCTTCAGTTTTATCTCATCCATAACTCTTGTCGGTGGCTCCAGTATAGATATGTTCTTAAACGTTGAAGTCGTAATAGTATCAAAAACAGAACCGTAAGCAACAGATTGGAAATGTGCGATTAAGTTTGAAGTTAATAGATACAATAAAGGTTGAGAATATGAAGATTTTGAATAAAGTCCATAACAAGATTGATTCATAGTCATTTCTTTAGAAATCATTCCATACTTACCAACTGATCCTCTAGCCACAACAATGACTGTATCTTCAGGTAAGATTTTTGTAGAGCTTTTATCTATTCCTATTTGAGTAACGGTTTTTTCAGTCTCATTTATATAGCAGGAGTCCTCATTGCCAATATCCTTTGCGGATACCCAAGGAAATTCGCCCCCCCAATACTCTTCTACTTTCGTTTTTGGTGTACCTCCACTAAGTAAATCAAATAACTCTAAAAATGGTTTAACCTCCCAACCTTCAGGGATCATTCCCAACTCACTTTCCACAAACTTCCCATCCTGAAAGGGACCAAAATCTACAAACCAATGCTTGTAAAGTGCCGTTGCCATTTCTTCCAGTGTTTTGTTCATGGCGAGGTTGTTTTCGATTTTGTCGTCAAGGTTAGTGAGGATGGAGGCTATGGCGCGTTGTTCTGGGAGGGGAGGGAGGTGCGTTTCAACTTCATGAATATGGTTTCTATTCAATGTAGGTACACTAGTACCCGAGTTAAAATATCGAAAATCAAGTGTATTCAGTAAATAATAAATAAACTTAGGGTTATTACCATTGAAATCTTTTACCCACAAGGTAGTGTTTAATGGCCAATAATGGGAGGTTTCATAAAACACATTCCCTAAACTACCTGATCTACCTGTTATAACACCAGGACCTTCAACTTTGTATTCATTATGATATCCATTTATTCCAGAAGCCGCTATGATCGGTATGTTCCCCTTTTCTCTTTTCTTACTAGGTAAATCGAAGCCTCTTTGTAACGTAGCAATTTTACCTAGTTTTTCGGTTTTCCACATTTTTATTCTCTTATTAAATCTATGAAAGTTTAAATTCTCTAAGTTCTAAAAATGGATTTCCTTCAGAGTAATATACAAACTGATTATTCTCATCAACGGTAAAGTATTCTTCCTTTACTTTTTCCTTTTTGAACCTATATTTAGTTAAACCCTTTTGTTTTTCCACATAAACTTCCTCTTTAAGACTTGAACCATCAGAAAAATATGTTATAAATATTTCGTCATTATTTAGCTTCATTAAACTACCTGGCATATTGGTATCTATCCAATAAGTGTTTTCTTTTGAATCTTTGTAATATTTATCGATTAGCTCATTTTCTTGAAAGACTTGTAAACCCTGTATTTTATAATTAAACTTATTATCCTTGTCTAAATGAGCAGTTGCCCACGATATATTAGCTTTTTCTATGTTAAGAAACATGAAAACTCTTTTACTCTTGAAATCATTTGTCTTTTTCAATCGCTCAAATAAAAGGTCATTAGAAATCATTACTAATTCAGGAAGCGTAAGTTTTTCTCTTAAAGTTAAATTGTATATTAATTTTTCAGTATTGTCTTTTTTCTCAAGGTTAAACTGTTTTGAAAAATAGATTTTTTGATAAGACAAGCATTCAGCGTAAACATCATTGTTCATTGTAAATGCTGGGCCTACCTGAGTACTATCATAAGCATTTATAACACCTCTTCTTGTGTGAAGTCTTCTAAACACATTAAACAACTTTTCGTAGAGAGGTAGTTTTTCTTCAACCATAATAAAATGATACAGTATTATACCCTCCTTTTCCATCCTATTATAGGAATTTGAATATTCAAATTCACCGATTACATCTTGAACATCTTCACTTTCAAACATTTCAACGACTTCTTTATTCTTTAAAGAAAGATATATCTGATAATAAAAGTGAGATTCTTTCGCCTTGCCCATTGAGGATGGATCCAGAAAGTTCAGATTAAAATAGAGATCTTCTCTCGATCCTAAATCATACTTCACAGATAGAATCATGAACTCAATAATGGTTTTTATCTTTTCACTCTCACCCTGACCAATTCGCTCAAAAAGTGTAGTTACTTCTGAAATATCTTCAATCAGTTCATGGAAAAATGGATCTACATAAAATGAAGAATTAAAAGAACGCTGGATAATAAAGCATTTCGCAAAAGATATTACATCATTTTCCGTATTAACTTTTAAAAGTATCTTCGATCTACAGAGACTTTTTATTTCATCAAAACGCTCATATTCCTGATAAAAATCAGTCAAAGCATAATAAGCTTTAGAAATACTTTTCTCCTTAATAAAGATCAAAAACTTATTAATAGCTTTACTTTTGAATTTTGTATCTAAATCGATTTCATTCGTTAGACTAGATTTCAATAAGAAATTCAAAATAGTGTTTTCTGAAAATTCACTTCTAGAACTTGTTTCATAGAACCATTTCAAAGTATTCTCTTGATCAGTCTTATAAAGTTTAAGAAGAACTTCTTCAAGTAGATGAGAATTGAATTGATCAACACCATATCTATTGACAATTTCAAGAATTATCTCTGCTTTCCTCTTAGCCTCAGACTCATCGTTTTTTCCTTCATAACCTGCGACCTTCGATAGAAGATTTTTCAATTCCTGATTAAAATTATTCACATCAGTTGTTGATGTCTCAGGTAATAAATCCTTAAGTTCTGAATCAATATGTTTCCTATCAATATTGAAAAGTGATTCTATAGAATAAGAAAAGTGTAAGTTTTTATTATGTGTGAAATACCAATTTAGATTGTCTTTATATTTTACTTCGGATAGTTTTATTTCACCCTTGTTTTCTATAAGGTATAGCACTTCATATTTAACTGCAAAGAGCTCTAAAAAAACTAATCCAACTTGAGTTGAATAAGACCTATCTGAAATAATGACTTTGTTATTCTTAATATTAATTCCGAATAACTTGAAATCATCAATTCTAAATCGTTCATTTTTAAATTTATGATCTGATTTTAAAAATAGAATATTATACTCTGAATCATCACGTTGTCCAATCTCCTCAACGGCATTCATTTTCAAATCTCGAAGGAGAGATGGTGCAAATAATTTTAATATTGTTAATCTGAACAAATCTCTGTTTTCAATTTCTAAGGCTGTATAACTAACGTTAGATATAGTGAAGTCTATTAAAAATTGATTTACGAAACGAACAACATCTCTATAATTCGAAATAAAGAGGTGAACATCTTCTAGTGTCTGAAACGAACTAATTATTTTACCTAGATAGTCTTTATCTTTTAACACTTTTGAGAGACTCTGCTTCAATAGATCTTTTGTCTTTTGAATTAACTTTTCTCTTATCTCAATTGTAACGTGAACTTCATATTGAAAGAATTTATCAACGTAACTCTCTTTCATATAATCTTTCTCCTCTTTCAATGCATTAATCACATACTCCTTATCCAATGCCACCAAAAACACCATATTAGGGAAGTTAGAGGTATTCCTTATCAATTTTAAAACTTGTAATATCTCTTGAGCATTTAAACGATCAAGATCGTCCACAGCTACTATAATCTTTATTTCCAGCTCTCGAATACAATCTTCTATTTGATCATATAACTCTTGGGCAGATCTACTTTCCCTGCTATTTCGAGCAAGTTTGAATAATGAAAACCAAGGATTTTTATCCTCCAGATTCGCTAATTTCTCTGAGTATACAGTGATTAAATTGGATAAGCGCCCGCTTCGTTCGCTTAGTTTATTGCTCAGCTGTGTAAAAAACTCATGAATCACCTGTTCTTCGTTGTGGTTTAAGAAAGGTGAAAATTCGATAAAAATGGTATCGGGTTTATGATCAATATCATAGTTATCCTTCAGTTCCTTTTCTGAAGCTTCGCATACGGTATGCTCAACTGCTTTTAAAAAAGAAGATTTCCCAGTACCCCAGGGACCAATTACCCCAATGGAGAAAGAAGAGTCGTAAACATCCTTGAATAAAGCAGGAGCAATTTTTGAGATGAGATGGTTGTAGGTGTTGTCTTCTTTGAGTTTTTTGGTTGAGATTGGATTATCTTCAAGGAAAGTATTGTTTTTAGTTGTATTATCTCTTTTAAAAAATATACTGCGCACTATTATTATTAAAAATGAAAGTAATGCAGCTATAGCAACAACATCAACATAAGTGAAGTGCTTAAAGTCAAATATATTTATAAAAAACCATTTCTCTGAGTTGAAAAAAAGTCTCAATCCTATGTAGACATTAGTTAAATAAAGAAACCCGCAGATTTCCCAGAAACCTACACGATAGCTCAATTTATAAAACTTGAACAAAAACAGTATTACAAAAACAAGAAATACTATGGATATAGAACTTAGTAGAATGTGTACTTTATAAGAAGGGATAAAATAAAGCCAAGAAAGCGAAATATCCGAAAAAGCTGAAGCAGTAAAATAACCAAAAACGACTGAAAGGAATAGAGTAAACCACTGTTTTAAACTAAGATTAAGACGATCTTCGTTTCTCTCAAGCTCTAGCTCTTTATTTTTATCATTTCTCATACCTTCCCAAAATCCTCCTTAATCTTCTCCTTCAACTCATCTCCCTTTTTAAACTGCTCCATGAGCGTTTTTTGCAAACGTGCCATTTTCTCATCAAACGGTTCGTCGTCTTCTTCCGCTGCCTCAACACCCACGTAGATTCCAGGAGTTAATTTGTAGTCTTGTTTTCGGACCTCTTCAAGCGTTGCCGATTTACAGAAGCCTTCTATGTCTTTGTATTTCTTATTGTTCTTTTTGTTTCTCCATTGATGATAGGTTTCAGCAATTTGATCTATTTCTTTGTCTTCGAATACCCGTAATTTTCGGCTGGCCATCTTACCCAGCTTTGCAGCATCAATAAATAGAATTTCATCTTTTCGTTCACGGTGAACTCCATCATTTCCATCGCGGTTTTTGCTGAGGATAAACAGACACGCAGGTATTCCTGTCGTTAAGAATAGTTTGTCAGGTAAACGCACAATCGCATCGATCATGTTATTGTCTACCATGTGCTCACGAACATTCTTTTCTCCTTTAGAACTGGTTGTCATTGCTCCATTTGCCATAACAATTCCCGCGGTACCTGTATCACTCAAGTGCGACCAAAAAGTCTGCATCCACATATAGTTGGCGTTACTGTTTGTGGTAAACGTATCTCTCGGACCAAATAATCTCGAATCATTTTCTGGTAGATCTTCTGCATGCCATGAACTCACATTAAAAGGTGGATTCGCAATGATATAATCGGCTTCTAAATCAGGAAATTGATCATTCAGTAATGAATTGCCCAAACGAACATCAAAAGAAAGATCACGCAATAACAAGTTCATTAGACACAAACGCAAGGTTTGAGCGGTCATTTCTTGTCCATATATCGCTATATCCTTTTTGTTTCCGCCATGTTCCTGAATAAACTTTAAGCTTTGTACAAACATTCCACCCGAACCACATGCTGGATCGAAAATTCGTCCTTCGTAAGGCTCCAGCATTTCAACGAGTAATCGAACAATAGATCCTGGAGTAAAGAATTGTCCTGCACCAGCTCCTTCTGCCATTGCAAAACGACCGATGTAATATTCATATATCCTTCCCAGTACATCGCTTTCAGGATTTTCTTTTTCAGAGAACTTAGGATGAGAAAGTAAATTAATAATTCCTCCGGCTTGTTTTGGTGAAAGCTCACTCTTTACAAAAATACGCGGAAGCAAATTTTGTAGCTGGGGATTATAATCTACCAGAATATCTTGTATTTGATCAAAGGCATCGTCTATGATCACTTTGATGTTGTCCTGCTCTGCATTGTCTTTCAAATAATCCCAGGAAGCGGTATGCGGTATTTTGAAGGTATTCCTGGATCTGTACTCATCCTGATCTTCCAACACATATTGCTTTTCACTATCATCCTGCGTGTAGTAATCCGATTCAGGATCATTTAACAAACCCTGAATTTCTTCCTTAATTACTTCATAGCGTTCGCTCAAGTGCTTAACAAAGACAAGCGGTAAAATGTAATTTTTATAGTTGTTTTCAGAGACTGCTCCTCGGAGTTCATTTGCTGCGTCCCAGAGCTCTTTTTCAAAATCGATATCTGTTTTGGCCATAAGTGGAAATTGTTAGAACTCAAATATAGGAAATATAATACCGATGAATTTCTAACTGAATCCATTAGTGCGGTATTTTCAAATAAATAAAATATGTTGAGTTAATTATGTCGAAACGATTCCATCTTAAAGTAATTCATTGGAATGTTCAATTTGTTTTATACATTAGTCTCGATTTAGGTGGTTAAGTTAGGTTGATTGCAGGAGGAAATGAACGCCCGTTCGTTTCCTCTTGTTGTTTTTGAATACCACTCTTCATTGACTTTTTAATCTTCTTATTCATGATTAAATCTGAAGAGGACTATTGATTTAATATAAATGGATAAATTCAAATTTATCAAGTAACCCATTACAACTTGATAGCATCGCTGATTTCACTATAATTTATTAATAACTTGATTTATTTGTTTTCTGTCATTATTAATTGAAATAACTATTTTTTTATTTCTGATTGGCAGTAGAACTTCAATTTCTGAATTATGCAATTATTGATCTAAAAATAAATAATGGTTTTATTTATTCTGTCCTGATAATTAAATAGAGTCCTTGTTTCTACTGAGATTTATTAGAAATTTCGATTTATTGGTTTTCTGATTACTTAAATTATAAACCCTATTAATTATTCTTTCTGAATTAATTTTGAAAGTGATAATTTAAAATAATCAGTAATTTATTTCTGTTTAATACTGGTTTTATTTATCCTATAATGATAATTAATAGAGCCCTTGATTTTATTGAGGTTTATTAAAAAACGGATTTATAAGTATCCTGTCTATTTTTATTCAAATAGCACACAATTCACTATTTCACAATTGTTTTGAAAAATTGATTTAAAATATAGCAATGTAAGCTTCCCTAAAAACTGGAC
>DCYS01000001.1:21502-175495 GCA_002331485.1 Flavobacteriales bacterium UBA2104 | reverse complement strand
TCGAGGTCACCGTCGATTCACTTTCTCGCGCTTACGCGGCTCAACTCGTGCTCGACATGACACTGGAAAATGTCCGGGCCTGATCAACTGCCTTGATGGTGAAGACTGTAGATCTCTTTTACTATTTGAATAAATCTTGTTGGATTGGTGTTGGAAGGAAAAGTGAATGTTATCATTTACCATATTCTCAGAGGTTGAGCGATGCGCCTAGGAAAATCAGTTCGGGGTACCCACTACCTGAAAACTTCGGGATCCCGTTTTCTCATCGCTAGAACTACGAATTCCGCTTTTTCTTTCTCCTACCATACCAGATTAAAAATCCAGTAACGGGTAATGAGGCAATGATCAAGCTTATGATGCACATCAGTGTTTTCCCTGGAATACCTGCAATACCTCCTACATGAATGTCATAATTCATGCGCATCAGTGTTTTTGCAAAACCGGCGTCTTCCCGACTGCCATATTGATGATCAACGGGCTTTGTATCTAATGTTTGTTGGTCAAAATAAAGGTAGTTTGTTTTCCAGTAAGTAGAAGCGTCTGGATTGGCATTTGCTGCAATGGTGTGCAGACTGTCATGAGGAATATGAATTTCAATCCATTCTGCCTTTGGATACCGCTCGTTCATTTCCTGCCAAACGCGATCGATAGCTGGAGCTTGTTCAGGTAATGGAGCCTTTGATTCGGGTTCGTAATAAGAGACATATTCTTCTCCTCCAGATGCAGCTTTGTACACCAGCGATTTAAACCAGGGAAATCCCCACATCAGCCCAGTGAGAATGAAGAGTAGTGCAAAGATCATAGTATAAAAACCAAGTACACTGTGCAAATCATAATTCTTTCTTCTCCACCTTGCCTTCCATTTGATGGTAAACTTTTGTTTTCGGTTTTTCTTTTTCTTCGGCCACCATAAGATCAATCCTGAAATGATGAGCAAGGTGAAGATGATCATCGATACAACTATGATGGGAACTCCTATCGTCCTCGGTAACCAGAGGTTAAAGTGTCCTTCCAGAATCCAACCAAAAAAACTACTTTTCACATCGTGAATTTGCTTGACGTTTCCTGAATAAGGGTCGACATAAACGAAATCGTAATACTCGTTGTTTTTATAGTAAATGACTTGTGCTGCTTTGTTCCGTGTGTGATACATTACTGCATGGACATGTTTTCCAGGATTTACTGCATTTGCTGAGTCTATCAGTACTGAGGGAGGAAGGAAGTCTTTATTTTGCTCCTGAACGAAACGATACTCTTGAGTAGCATTCTGAATTTCTTCCTGAAAAGCATAAATCGCTCCAGTTAAGGCAACGATAAACACGATTGGCCCGGTGATCAAACCGAGCCAAAGGTGTATTTTTCGAATAGTTTTCTTGTAACGTTTCATTTAGAAGCGGTATCCGATTTTTAAAGAAACTCCTCTTAACTGTTGTGGATTGATAGTTGACCAACCCGAGTAATATTTGTCGTTAAAGAGGTTGTTAATTCTCAATGTAGCATCAAAACGACGAACACGATACATTAGTGAAGCATTGAATATTTGGTAAGCTGGAAGCGTAAAGGTTCCTGAAACTTCTCTGTTCAAAGTGTGGTGCTCACTTGCAATATTTCCGCCAAACCCAATTCCAAGTCCACGTAGTTTTGTGGTTGGAAGTACATAGCTCACATAGAAATTAGCCATTTGTGCAGGACCAGATTCTTCAGGTCGGAATCCTAAATATCCGTTGTCAGGATTGTCTTCTGTGACTTCCGCATCGTTGTGACTAAATCCAGCAACAATGTTCATTCCTCGAATAGGACTTGCAACTAAGCTCAATTCTACTCCCTGACTCACAACTTCACCTCCCTGGATTTGGTTATTTACATTTTCTGGATCTTGCATCAATTTGTTTGAAACGGTGATGTTATAGTAGCTTGCTGTAAGGGCTAATTTGTTTTTCCAAATGTCCGTTTTTACCCCAGCTTCATATTGGTTGGCTTGTTCGGGATCGAAGTTTTTCATGCGTACATTTGACCCATCGGCATCTGCAACCTGTGCTGGTGCAACATTCGTAAATCCATTCATGTAGTTCGCAAAAAGTGCTACTTTGTCTTTTACAGGCTGGTATACAATTCCAAACTTTGGAGAGACAGCTAGTTGATCCGTTGCTCCTTCGGCTGTCCACGCATCTGTTTGACTCATGAATTGATCAATTCTTGCGCTGAGCATAATTGATAGTTGCGGTAAAATCTCAGTAACGTTTGAAATATATGTGCTGGCTATCTCATTGACTGCTGAGGTTTGACCTTCAAATGAACCGACCAATAAACTGTCAGCAGCCATAGCTGTAAGTCTTCCTGAATCTTCCTGAGTTCTAAGGTTAACTATTCCATTGCCAACCCATCCTGTGCTACTATTCAATACTTCCTGTCGGTAGTAGTCGACTCCTACGACCATTTTGTTTTTCATTGATCCGATATCGAAGTTCCCGATGAAATTCTGTTGAATGTCTGTTGTTTGCGTTTGTCCATTTCTTTTCGACATATATCTGATGAAGTTTTCTCCATCGTTCAAATCCCATAAGTATTGATAGTAACCATCTGTTTCTGCTATACTGCTGGAAACTGCTGTTTGAGACGTCCAATGGTCATTGATTTCATAAAACACTTGTCCCTGAACACCGAATGTTTGATTGCTCATCGTAAGATCATTTGATGTATATGAGTTGCGGTAATTCTGCTCGAAAAGATCCATGCTTTGGTAGGCGAGTGGACTATTTCTCGTGAGAAAGATCATTGGTGCATTGGCGCCTTCTGTAAAGTTAAATTCAGAATTGATCAGCACCGTCATTTTTTCGGTTGGCTTAAACTTGAATGAAGGAGCCAGGTAATACGATTTATTGAATCCAGCATCCTGAAAGCTATTTTGATTGGTAAATGCACCATTCAGGCGAACAGCTGCTTTTTCGTTATATGATTCATTAAGGTCTAATGTTATTCTGTTTAATCCATAATTTCCCATGGTGTAGGAAAAAGCTCCACCATCTCGATCATAAGGTTGTTTGGTGGTTACGTTAATCAACCCACCATACGAAATATTAGGGCTACCGAATAATGTTCCCGACGGACCTTTGATTACTTGAATAGATTCGACGTTAGCCGGATCGATAACTCCATTTGAAACACTAGGCAAGCCATTAACCATTAGTGGTTGTACAGAGAATCCGCGCATGGAATAATATTCTGCGCCGTCTCCTCCGCGGCCAGTTGATTCCCAAAGTCTGGTAACACCTGTAGCATTTTTAAGTGCCTGGTTAAAATCGGTAACATTCTGTTCTTTGATCAATTCTTTTGGGATGGAATTGTAGACCTGTGGGTTTTCTAGATCTTTCAATGGTAGTTTTCCCACAACGAATGATGAATCTTCTTTAAACTTGTTCTTTTTTGCTCCTGTTACGGAGATTTCTTCAAATTCTTGCGGCTCTTCCTGACCAAAAAGTTGATGTGAGGACAAGCCGAAAAACAAAGCGGATACTAAAACATATTTACTTTTCATGAGTTCTGATTTTTTGACAAAACTCTTATTTAGATTGATTCTACACAATACCCTATTGTAGGTATGGCGTGCTATACAAGTACTACTTTGTATTGTTTTTCAAGCGATTAGTACAAGTTTTAGTATTCGAAAATTTGATGGTTTTAGCTTAAAATACCGTGTTTTAGGTAGTGGAATTTGTAGGGAAAGGCTGACCATTGAAGTTGCTGGTCTTTTTTTGTTTTTACTAGTGGATGTCGGGATCTCGATACTATTTGTTCTTCGCTTTGCTACGAAAAAATCACTCGATCGCCTTGCATTGGGGTGATCGATTAGGATGATTGAAAGGTAACCGAGTGGAACGGAATGCAATGAAGTGTTGTATCGAGGTCACCGTAATCGTAAGAAGAAACAGTTATTCGACGTCAGGAGATTATTATCCAGATCGCTGTAATATATTTTCAATTCCTCTAGCTGTCCTTATCCTTACCCAGTTCTGTGACGTTCGTCGTAGTTAACTCAACACTACCTTCCATCGGGAATAGGTTCTTTTTAGTGACCACATCACCAGGTTCAGCACCTTTTCCTTTAAATGTGGCTTCAAATTTACCTTTGGAGCACTCCGTGACCTCAATACTACCTTCAACCATCGTCAAGGACATGTGTTTACTTTCTTTGTCACCAGGTATGAGTTGAATATTAACTCTGTTGTCAGCACCAGAGAACATAAAGTCTTGTAGAGTTCCGGTAGGATCTTTCACAAATTCTTCATCTCCATAAAAGACGATCAATAAAGCATCATTTTTATCTGCATCTTTGAATCGCATCGAAAGCATCGATTCTTGATCTTTATACATATAGGTCATGTCGCAATAATCATCCCATAACTGCTCTGATTTGTAGGATTTATCATTCACTGTTAGGTCATAGAATCCAGAAACACGATCGTCATCTTCGAATTGAGGTTTTGACTTTTCCTTCTCCTTTTTTTCTGAAGTCTGTTCGGTTTTTTCTTCTGGAGTTTGATCTTCATTGTTTTGATCCACAGGTGCGCTTTCGCATGAGATCAAGAGAGAAATGATAAGAAGTGGTAGAAATTTGATCATTTTCATCGTGTTGTTCTTTAAGAGGTTATGGTGTAAAGGTATACAATTTAATTTATGATGAGAGGTTCAGATCAAAAAGCGTAATTTATCAGACAATGAAGAGAGATTTTGATCAAGTTAATCTTCATTGTGTTTTTTGGTAATTTAATAAGTTGTTTTTTCGTATTTTCGTTACGTTATCAAGTGATCTTAATGCACCGTTATTTTTTTCTTACAGCCCTAACATTGTTATTTTGTTTTGATCTCGTTGGTCAGGATTTGCTGACGCAATTCAAAACGCTAGAGAAAAAAGTGAGGTTCAACGATCCAGATCAATTAGTTGAGTTTGCCCATCAATTAGATAGTACTTCTATCGAAGAACAAGCATTTAAGAAATGGATCGTTGGTCGCAGCTTATTTTGGAATTCAAATTATCCCAGTGCATATGAAAAAATGGAGAGTGCGCTTGTACTAATTAAGCAGCTAAAAGATAGTGTACTATTAGGAGAATTGTATCTAGACCTGTCTGCCGCATTAGCTGTTGTAGATGAGAATGGAAGAGCTTTGGATTATTCCCTGCAAGCAACTGATTTATTGGATGAAGTAGGAGGAAAAGAACAAAGGGTCAGGGCTGCAATCTCCTTAGGCGAAATGTACCGAAAGATTGGTCAGTATGATGACTCGTATAGAGTATTGAACTCTATATTATCAGAGACTGATGAAGTTTCTATTCATCGAGCAAGGTGTTTGAATCGGTTGGCTGCAGTTTCATCAGAAACGGGAAAATGGGAGGAGTCTATGAACTATTCTTATCGCTCTTTAGAGATTGCCGAAACATTAGGTGATAGAGATCTGATTGCAACTTCCGAAAATGAAATTGGTTATGCTTTGAGACATGGAGAAGACGTGGAAAAGTCGCTCTCTCACTTTTACAGAGCTGATTCTTTATGGCAGTCGATCGGTAAAATTAGATATGCTGCCAGTCCAAAACACCATGTTGCTATTGTATATCGCACGTTGCATCAATTTGAAAAAGCGTTGAATTATAGCAGGGAGGCTTATGCTCTTATAAAAGGCAGAGGTTGGTATCAAATCGAAATGAACCTTCTAGATGATCTTAAAATGACACACGATTATTTTGGAAATAAAGACTCTGTGCTTTTTTATGATCGTGAACGTTTACAAGCTGCTATCAATTTCAAAACGAAACAGTTTGAGGTAAATACCAAAATGGTTGAAGTCCTGCACACTCAAAAGGAGAATGAACAAATCATAAGAGAACAGAAAATTAAACTTCGAAATGAATCCCTGGAAAAAGATGCAATCAGTCGAGAACGAACAACGTTATGGATCATAGTCTCATTGATCATAATTATTCTATTGATCATATTTGTTTACGCCTTCAATCAAAGAAAGCTTCAGATGAAATTGTCACGTGAAAACCGTGAAAAAGAAAAGAAAAACGAGGAACTTTTGAATGCTCTGGGGGCAAATGAGGCATTAGTCCAGGAGATTAGTCACCGAGTTAAAAATAACTTGGCGGTTCTGGCCGGTCTTCTGACCATGCAGGCTAATCGATCAGAGAGTGAAAAGGTTAAAAAGGAGTTGAAAGATAGTGTGCTCAGAATCGATTCTATCGCAACCATTCATAAGAAATTATACGATAAACGGACAGATGCTAAGGTTAACCTAAAGGATGCGCTTGAAGAACTTAGTACGAATGTAATTGCTTCAATGGGCAAGGATCCAAAAGCGGTGTTTGACTCTTATTTAGAAGATATAGAGATAGATATCGCAGAAGCTGTCACACTTTGTTTGATCGTAAATGAGGCTTTAACAAATAGCTGCAAGTATGCAAATGTGAGTGCTGAAAACAAAGTTCATGTTTCATTGCGAAGCAAATCTGACAAAATTAAATGTTGTGTAATTGACCATGGTCCTGGATTCGAGGAAATCAAGATATCATCGAAAACTAAAAGTCTTGGTGTTTATTTAATCAAGTTGCTATCGAAACAATTAAAAGCAGAATTAAACTGGGAGAAGTCAGATCGTCAATTTAGGATGTGTATTGAAATTAATAAAAATGGATAGGTTAAAGCGAATATTGATCGTAGAGGATGAATTAGTCATAGCAGAGAACACTAGGTTCTATATAGAAGAAATTATTGCTGGGATTGATGTAAAAGTTGCAGGAAGTTCGGAAGAGGCTCGCGAGGTGTTAGAGAATTTTGCTCCAGATCTTATTTTGCTTGATATACGATTAGGTAAGAATGACAGTGGAATTGACTTTGCTAAAGAACTTTCTAAACTGAATTTACCATTTATTTTTCTCACGGCACATGGTGATGAAAAAACCGTATCAGATGCGATAACAATGGAACCAGTTGGATATATGGTTAAGCCTGTATCGAAGCAAGATCTATTAGTTAATCTAAAACTTGCACTTAAGAAGCTTTCAAAAGTAAATTATTATATATTTAGAGATGGAACACATGATGTGCGGCTACCAGAAGACATCATTGTATACCTTCAGGTTGATGGAAATTATACCGAGATCCATACGACTGAAAAACGTTATGTTGAACGCAAAAGTTTAACGAAGATCATTGAAGAGTTAGAGATGGAATTAATTCGTATTCATCGGAAATGCTATGTTAATCCGAACTATGTTAAAGAGGCTAATGCTTCAGTCTACCTAACCACTGGAGAAGTACTTCCAATTTCTAGAAATTACAAGAAAGAACTACAGGAGAAGTTATTTTCTAAACAGAAATGAGCTTGAATTATATTTTTTAATTCTTGTTTGCATTTCGTCAACAAGAAACTGCATCTTATCACTATACTTTATTAATTGTTCGTAGATTGATTAATCAATTCGTTGTTTTGAATCAATAATTTTAAATAACGAATAATTATGAAAAAACTAATTACTACGCTATGTGCTGCTGCTGGGTTGCTATCAATCTCTCATGCACAGACAGCCCTTGATTTTGATGGGGTCAATGACATAGTTGATTGTGGAAACTCACTTTCGAGTGATCTAGCTGGTTCAACTACAATATCTGTTGAGGCCTGGGTTAATCCTTCCACAACAACAGGCTTGGGTGTGATTATAAGTAACTATAACTACCCTACAGCTAATTCTGAACTACAGTTTTTGCTTCGAAGAGACGCTGATGAGTACTATTTTCAAATTAGTGGTACATCAGTTGGTTTTGGATTAAAAACAGGACCAGGAACAGTTGCAACAAGTCAGTGGCAGCATGTTGCGGGTACCTGGGATGGCTCTACTATGCGAATTTATTTAGATGGAGTAGAGATGAATACTCAAGCAACAACTGCCATAAGTTTAAGAACAACAGCAAATAAAGTTGGTATTGGAGGAAATTCATTTAATGAATATTTGACTGGTAAAATTGATAATATTCGAATTTGGAGTGATGTAAGAACAGCTGGAGAAATCGCTGGTTTGATGAACTGTGAGGTCGAACCAAATGCTCAAGGACTTTTAGCAATGTACCATTTCAATGATGGTATTGACGGAGGAACAAATACAACGAATACACTTTTGTTCGATAATTCGGGCAATGGTAATCATGGTGCGTTGCAAAACTTCGCATTAACTGGTACGACTTCAAATTTTACGACTTCAAACCGAACGGATTACATCAGTATTCAAGCATCTCTAGGTTCTGCTGCAGTAGCAGATAGAACAAGTCCTCGTCAAGCAGGAGATTTGAATGGTGATGGTTTTGATGATATTATAGCACTTACTGAAGCGGGTAATCACGATATCTATTATAGTGATGGATTTGGACACTTTGAAACACCTGTTGCAATTCCTAATCCATCTGGAGGAGGATATGACGTTGCCGATATTGATAATGACGGTGATGTTGATATGCTCAATTATGGTGGTAATCAATTCAAGGTTTATTTAAACGATGGCTCAGGAAACTTTACAGAACTTACACCTGTTGTTCTTGATGGTTCAGGCGGAATAAGTGCAGCTAGAATTGGTGATGTAAATGGAGATAATTTACCTGATGTAATTACTGGAAATAGTGGTACAGGTGCTACAGATCTAAATGAGATCTGGATCAATAGTGGAACAGTTGGGAACCCTTCATTCACATTTTTAGAAGGACTAAACAGTAATTACGGTTCAATTTCAAGTATCGCAATTGGAGATATCGATAATGACAACTTTGTGGATGTAGCATTCAGTATTGGTACGGGTGCCGCTGTCATTCATAAAAATGTTAATAATACTACTTTCCCTCAAGGACAGGTAGTTGGTGGTTATAACTCTTTTATTCGTTTCATTGATTGGAATCAGGATGGTCATTTAGATCTTGTTTCAAGTGATGGTTATAATAACTGGGGTGTTCGTGTTTTTTACAACAATACTACAGGTACGTTCCTTACTACAGCCGTAGTAGCTGTTTCTGTTGGTGGAGGAGTCGATTATTTCTCATATGTACCTGTGCAGTACGCAGATATGAATGGTGATGGATTCATGGATGTTGTTTCTCGACACTGGGGAGGAGCTGGTGCTGGATTATTCTTAAGTAATGGGTGTGCTTTGACACTTCAATCAAGTTGTGATTATAAACTTGGACCAGCCGATAATGGTGTCGCATTGGGAGATTTTAATGGTGATGGTACACAAGATGTGTTTTGTGGTGCGCGTGACCGAAAGTCTTCAGTTTCTTTGAACTTTATGACTCCAGTTACAACTCCAGCGCTTTCAGATATTACTTCTACTTTAGGAGATGAGGTGTGTGATGGTGAGCAGATCTCGATCGAAGCAGTTAACTCAAACACTGGAACGATTCAATGGTTCTCAGATGCTAATGGTAGCACCCAAATAGGTACAGGATCACCATTTTCACCTACTGCAGGACCTGGTACTTACGAGTATTACGTCCGTTCTGAAAATCCAAATGGATGTAGATCACTTCTTGACACTGTAGAGGTGATCGTAAATGAGCTTCCAACTGCGACGATCAATACAGCGAATTCAGTTACCGCATTGGATTGTTTTGGTGATACAGATGGTGAGTTGAATGTAGATGTTACGTTAAACGGTACGGCTACTTCATCAACATATGAATGGGATGATGCATCGACAACGACTACTCAGAATTTAGTAGGAGTAGGTGCGGGAACATATATGATAACAGTAACAGATGATAACGGATGTACAGCTACAGCAACTGGTACAATTACAGAGCCAGACCTTTTGGAAGGAGCAGCGACAGCAACAGACGTTTTATGTAACGGTGATACTGACGCAGAAGTAACATTAACAGTAACAGGAGGTACAACAAACTACAGTTACGAGTGGGATGATGCTTCTACATCAACAACACAGAATTTAAGTGGAGTAGGAGCCGGAACGTACACCGTAACGATCACAGATGCGAATCAATGTACAGCAACTGCTTCTGCAACTGTTTCAGAGCCAACAGAGCTTGATGGTTCGGCAACAACAACTGCTGAAACAAATGGTAATGATGGTTCAATTGACCTTACACCTGCAGGAGGAACATCACCTTATTCATATGCATGGACAGGTCCAAATGGATTTACATCTACAGATCAAAATCCAACTGGATTAGAAGGTGGAGCGTATGAAGTTACGATCACTGATGATAACGGATGTACATTCGTTCTTCAAGTAACTGTAGATTCATTTGTAGGTCTTGAAAGCAATGCGACTAATGACTTTATGGTGTATCCAAATCCATCCAATGGAGCGTTCACAATCGAAGTAGCATCAGTAGGTGTTGTGGAAATCATGAACATCAACGGAAAGATAGTATACACTACTACTACAGAAAATGGAAAAACTAACCTTAGCGTTCCTGGATTAGCGCACGGAGTTTATACACTTCGTTTTACATCAGGTAACAGCTCTCAATTCAAGAAGTTGGTTATTCGTTAATAGTTTTTTCATAGACCAACAAGAGGCACTTCAAATTTGAAGTGCCTCTCTTCGTGTCAGTTTTAAGTTTAAAGCAAAAAAAAGCACCTCACAATTGTGAAGTGCTTTTTTAATTCTTGGTCTATTTTAAGGACCTACATTTTCGCTTTATAGGCCTCCAAGTATTCTTTAACCTCTGAGAGTAACTCCTCAGCATCACTCTGCTTGATAGCGTATTCAGCTTTTTCTTCACCGTTGACCTCTTTGATCATTCCACCATCCAAGTAGTAATACATTTTATCGATTGACTCTTTCGCTTTTCCGCGTTCTCCTTCGCCATTGTCCTCGATCACTGCTAGTACAAGGTTCCCATCCTTCAAGTAAAATTCTTCTGTACGTGTAGAAACTTCAGCATGAGGATAGGTTTTAATACGAACTATATTGCCATCCATCATGTAGAAATGGATCTTACTCCACTTTTGTTTAACTTTTGCTCGCATTTCTGCAGTTGATATTTCTTCACCATCTCCAATGTTTTCTTCAATATTCACTCTGTATTCATCAATTGATGAAGCGATTGAATCAACATTGATTTCTTTTGCCATCACGTCTTCTTCACTGATCTCTTTTTCGATGATCACTTCTTTCTCTATTTTCTCTTCTTTTTGAGCTTTCTCTGCACAGCTAAAAAGGATAGTTGATGTCAAAGCGACAGCAACGATGTAGGTAACTTTTTTCATTCTTTCAATAGTTTAGTTGCATTTGGAAATGCGTTGTTTTTAACGATATAAAAGAATCAAACACTTGATATTGAGAAAGGTTTGTATTGTTCACGATTTTTTATTTCTGCTCTTTAGGCTGAAGGTCAAAGATCTTAATATTGTCAATCTTTAATTCTTCGAAGACAACGGCATTCCATTTCTTTAGTTCTTCACGTTCAGTTCCGCGTTCGACATCGAGGAAATACTGTTCTTTTAATTCATTGGCCGTTTTTTTTGCGTTGAGATATTTAGCGCGTATACAGTCTTCGTCGTCGCCACATTGCATCAATTCTTTGTGTAGCTTCCTCCGTTCAATTTCCATCAGGTCGAATAAAATATTAAGAAATACCTGATTCTCTTTTTCTGCGTAGAAGTGATAAAAACTTGTGTAAGGGTCATAGATTGCTTTCGTGATCAACTGAACGGAGTCACATAATTCGTTTCGGTCAACGTAAAACTGTATGTCAAAGTCATATCGGAAAACACGATACACGTTTTGTCTTGTATAATAATCGGAACTATCCTTTGAGATCCCGTCTATCAGAACACGGTTTTTACTCCAACTAACATAAGGCGCCTCGAAGAATAGATCACCAAGAATCTCTTTCGTGTTCAGCAGTTTTTGGGAATTTATGGTTCGGTAATCCTCTAAAAATGCTTTTCGCTGATCTGAGGTGTTGCGCATTTGGAAATCGTCATTGCATTCCCAAAACTTACTGTTGTCAGGAAGCATTTGAATCCTTCTGAAATCATTGCTTGATACTCGAGTAAAATTGAATAGCGGTAAGAAAAAGAAATCTGAATATTCGTAAGCGCTTAATACGGCTCTGGAACGAATGGGTAATTGTTCTCCACGTTCGTTTACATAAGCCAAGTGATAATCGAAGTCAACAGTTTTCGTGATCGATGAACCATTGATCAATTGAAATGATTTAGTGATGGATAAACCAACATCATCAATCGTATGATTCGGCCATAATGGTAAAAAGGGATGTTGCTTTGCATTTTCAATGGTAAGGTTGATTTTTTGTAATCGAGATTCAGTTGAGTCGATCCAGGCCTTCGTGGTAAATAATTCTCCGTTGGGGTCTCGCGGTTCGCACGTGATTACATAGATAGTGTGACCATTATCGTCTTTAAAGCGCTTGTTCAACTTGAGGTCATAAGCTTTTCTCATTTTACGATTTCTCAGTTCAAAAGGATTCCCGGGGAAATAGGCATTCTTGTCGATTAACTTGTGTAAGTAAATGGCTTTTGAGATCTCTGTAGAAGCGAATATTCGTTTTGAAATGGGGGAGACTGAGAATCTGGCATTTTTCATTTGTAGGTCCTCGATATCATATCCGGTATAGGTGCCATTATAGTATCCCTGATACAATTCTAGTTGTTGATCTGGTCCGAAGCTTTCCAACTCCAAATACGTTTTTGCCACTCCATTAAACGTTTGTTCATTTTTACTTACTGAACGAACCATGTCATATAGAAAGGAATTATCGGCAAGAACAAAGACCTCCTCAGTCAACTGTGCTTTGGGTAGCATGAAGATCGTATCCTTCTGCCACGATCCAACATGAATAGCGCGCCTTTCAAATCCGATATATGAAAAGATCAACATATCCTCTTTGTTGAGGTCCTCGAGTAGAAATTGTCCTTCAAAATCACTTAATGTTCCCTTTTTATCACTTTCGCGATAGATGGAAACAAATGGTATGACTTCTTGATTCAGTGAATCATACACAACTCCTTTAACGTCAATATTTTCCTGACTGTTCGACGAAAAAGTGACCAGAAGGAAAATGAATATCAGTAATATGGAGAACCTGTAGATCATGAAATGGCTAACTTCTTAAATACGATGCTCCATTAACATCAAGAATTGCACCAGAAGAGTATTCAGAACCGTCCTGAGCAAAATGTGTTATGGCTTGTGCAACCTCTTTTGGTTTTGCCATACGTTTAAAAGGTGATTCCTGAATAAGTTTTTCTTTTTCATCTTCAGTTATGGAGTTCAATCCCATATCAGTTTCTGTGAATCCAGGAGCGACGGCAAAAACAGAAATGTTATCCTTGGCAAGTGCTTTTGCTAACGATTGGCTCAATGAATTTAGTCCTGCTTTACTGGCTCCATAGGCAGGTTGACCGGGTTCTCCTCTAAATGCTCCTCTTGAGGAAACATTAATGATCTTTCCACCTCCATTTTGTTTCATAACGTGAGAAGCCCAATAACAGAGATCAGCTACTGCGATGAGATTCGTAGAAAGCGTTTGATGCCAGATCCTTTTCCAGCTTTCGAAGTCGTCATTTGTATCATGCAGGATCGCAACCCCAGCATTATTTACTAATACATCGATCTTTCCGAATCGACTAACTACCGACTCGATGAGTTCTTGAGCAGCTCCTTCTTCACTTACATCTTCTTTGAAAAGTTCATGTCCATCACCACTTAATTCCGATAAAGTGTTCCTGGCCTCTTGGTCATTTGATCTATAATTAATTCCAATTGTGGCACCTTGTTCGGCCATGAGAATAGCAGTTGCTCTGCCAATTCCTCTGGAGGCTCCAGTAATGAGAATATGTTTGTTTTTGAGGTTCATGCGATTTCTATACTTAATTAGAACGTGTTTAATAATTCAAGGTTTTTCGTACCTTTCTTAAATCTACTAAACTAAATTGAATCAGGATGTTGAAAATAACTAAAACTGTTGCTTTGTTAATAGGTCTACTCCTAACTAATTTCTCGGTATTCGGACAATCAGACTGCAATTGCTGTGAGTCGAATTACAATGATTTTAACTTCTGGATTGGCCAATGGGAAGTATTTGATACTTCCGGAAATAAGGTGGGAGATAATCGCATTCGTCGAATTGAGGGGGGCTGTGCCTTACAGGAAAATTGGACTGGTACTAGTGGCGTGACAGGACAAAGTATGAATTATTACGATTCTGCAGACTCTACCTGGAATCAACTTTGGGTTAGCAGCTCTGGAACTGTATTGAAATTAAAAGGAGGATTGGTTGGAAAGGAAATGATCATGAAGAGCGATCTTGTAAAAACAGATTCAACCAATTACTACCATGAGATCAAATGGTCTCAGGTTGAAAACTCTTCTGATGTAATTCAGGAATGGACAACCAGAAAAGAGAACGGTGATATTGTTAACACTTTATTTAAAGGTAGATACGTTCGAGAGATCTCTGAGCCAATCAAGTTTCGTTGATTACACATAAAAGATCTTGATCAATATGCCTGCTACCAGCCAGATATAACATCCAAAAGCCAACCATTTTAAGACGCGTTCCAAAAGTGGGCTTTTTGGTGCCATTTCTTTATGATGTTTTACCTTTTTTCCTTTGAAAAAACCAAAGTAGATCAGTACCCCTGAAATGATCAAAAATGCAATGTTGAGGTAAAAGCTGTAATCAACTTTAAAGAAGGATTGTGAGAGTATTTCTTGCTGTCTACCATCTGGAAGGATCCCGGCGAAATCAAATCCATAGTGTAAAACCAATGAGGTAATAACAAGAGCTGAGAATAGAAGGAATAGGATAAATAAAGACATTTTCCAACCGTAGTACTTTGCATTGATCCTGAGTACAGGAAATACAACCAGATCACTAAAAATGAATGCCATTACTCCTGCAAAGCTAACTCCTTTACCATAAAGTAACGCTGCTAGTGGAATATTCCCCATTGACCCAATAAAGGTAAGGAAAGCCGCGACGGGTCCTATTAGTGTATGTTCCAGTAGTGTAAAGAAGCCAAATTCACTTTCCGAATTTCCAGTATTAATAAACAATGACTCGAAGAAACTATCAGGTACGAATGCTGCTACAAGTCCGGCAATAGTGAATCCAATCGTGACATCTTTCCAGACCATCTTCCATTCCATGAAATACTGTTTTCCGACTTTGGTCCAACTCTTTGAGGAATTGATCTTTTCTTTTTCTTCATTGTGACCGTCATGGTCCATTCCTCCCTGATCTTTTAAGTTCTTTCTCGCTTTTTCAATGAGCTTTTTTGGTCTTAAGATCTTAACTAAGATCCAGCTGATCAATATGAGTAATGCTCCCCCTACGTATTCGCCAACTACAAATTGCCAACCGAGAAATATAGATATAACTATCCCTAATTCGATCACCAGGTTTGTTGATGCCAGCAAAAAGGCTATTGAAGAAACAAAGCTTGCCCCTTTCTTAAACAATGATTTTGTGGATGCTAAAGCTGAAAAACTACAAGAGCTACTAATGAATCCGAAAAATGTACCCAATAGCATACTCTTACCACCTTCGTCTCCCATGGATCTTTTCATACGGTCTTCGGTCACAAAGATCTGTATCATAGAACTAAGAATATAGCCAAGTATGAATGCCCACAAGGCCATCCAAAAGAATCCTAAAGATGTATAGGCTGCTTCTCCCCATGAAATGAGAAATGAACTCATAAATAATGTCCTTTATAAGACCAAACGAAAGTGAGTGCTATTTGTTTAATATTGACGTTTGAGATTACTTCTTTTTGGCCATTCTTCGTTTTTCTGCTCTTGTTAAGGGTCGTTCTTTTTCACGTGAGAATAAACTTTTGAAAGGATAAACAAATTGTCCAAAAAATGATCTTGGCATTCTTTCTTGATCTTCAACCCCTAATTCTGGCTCGCCTTTATCCTGTGGGTAATAGAAATATCCAAAGAGGTGATCCCAGATCGTCAATGTGGATGCAAAATTAACTCCATATCTCTGGGGAACTTTTTTGGCATGGTGCCAATAGTGAGTTTCGGGAGAGATAAATATATAATTGAACCACTTAGCATTTACTTTCACGTTGCAGTGCGAGAAGAAGGTGAAGGTTAAACCAACCCAAAGGTAGATTGCCACAAATTCATTTGCTCCCAAATTCAACGTTAAAAAAACGATGAATAACAGCGGTTTGAAAACCAGGAATTCAGCCCAGTGAAAATGTCTTGTTGACGCAAAACCGAGTGTTTCTTGAGCATGGTGGATCTTATGGAATTTCCAGAGAAAATTAACTCTATGTAAAAGGAAATGACCCAACCATTGCATGAAATCCATCAATATAAAAATGATCAAAAACTGGATAATAAAAGGAAGGGTTTTGATATCGTAGATCACGGGTGAACTTATACCAATTCCGTCCAAACCGTTTCTAAAAAAATACTCAATTGTGGCCGAAAAGGCCCAGAATCCGAATAATAGCAATAAATAATCGGTGAAGATCACGTAAAATAGGTCTTGCCAAAAACCCTTACGTTTTAAAGGAGCATAATCTCTTTTTCGCGGAAGTGTCAATTCCAAAATAAAAGTGGTCAAACAGATAGTAGGGATAATGTAAAATGGATTATCCCAAGCTGGATTGGCTAACTGTTGCACAAAGGCATCTTTGAAAGCAACAAAATACTGTTTGAATACTTCGAAAAATGACATAGCTAAAACTACTTTATACTAACAATTCTGATTGAATTATCAAAATTTAAACGATTCGTAAAGATGTAATGTTCATAACCAGTTTAAGAATTAACGTCTAATTAACTTGAGAGCCGCTTGAATTGAATTATTTTAGACTCAAAAATTGAAAGATGCGATATTTTGTATTTGTTGTGATCATGTTCTCCAGCCTAAGTGCAGGTGCATGGGGAATGATCGGTCATAGAGTAGTGGGCCAGGTTGCGGAAGAACATTTAAGTGAAACTGCTCAAAAGAAAGTGAACGAGATCTTGGGGACAATGACCCTTGCAGAAGTGAGCAACTGGATGGACGATATTAAGTCTGACAGCAAGTATGACTCATTACGTCCATGGCACTATACAACTATTCCAGATGGTAAAACATATAAGGATATTACACCTAGCGAAGATGGAGATGTTGTTCAAGGCATCAAGATGATGGTAGAAGGTTTAAAATCAGGTGAACTATCTCCAAAACTTGAAAGAGAATACTTGATGATCCTTGTGCATTTAGTAGGTGATGTACATCAACCACTCCATGTAGGAAACGGTGAGGACAGAGGAGGAAATGATGTTAAAGTTGAATGGTTTTGGGATTCTTCGAATTTACATAGAGTTTGGGATTCTGGGATCATTGATAGTAAACAATACAGCTATACCGAGCTGACCAACTTAGTGAATCATCCGACAGAAGATGAAGTTACTGAATGGCAGTCAAGCACTGTTGAAGATTGGGCGAATGAATGTCTCGAGTTCAGAGATGGTATTTATGACCTTCCAGCAAACAAGAAAATCAACTATGAATATCGACACAAACACTGGAGAACAGTGAAAAGTCAGTTGGCAAAAGGAGGAGTTCGTTTGGCAGGATTGTTAAACGAGATCTACGGCTAATTCAATCGACCTAATTCGTATTCTATCAGCATCCGAGCTTTTTGTGACTTCACGAATAAATCGATGAATTTAACTTGTGTGCTGATGTATTTCAATTCCCTGCGATTAACGAGGAATAAAGAACTTTCTCCTGAATTGAATTTCTGAACCTCAGCCTGGAGTAAACGCTCTGTGCTTGTCACAACATCATTGTATCCACTCAACTGTTGTTGTGTAGTTTCCCAGGTATTGATCGCAGCAGTGACGTTATAATTCAGATCACGTTGCATTTGATCTAAGGCATAGCTCTGTTCTTTTATAGAAATATTGGTCTTTTGAAGTTGACCTCTTTCTTTTCTTAAGAAGATCGGCATTTTGAATGTTAATCCCCAGTTGTAATTATTGATGGTGTATCCATCGATGATGTCGCCAGCAATTGGTTCATTCAATGCGTTATATTTCAAGTCGAGTTGAGGCTTTAGTCGCTCGAGATCCAACTTGCGTTGAATGCGTAATTGCTCCAGGTAAAGTTCACTTTTTGCTAGTTTCGGATGATTGGCGATCAATGAATCCATTCGATCTTTAATATCTTCGGTATTTGATGAGGTGTTGAACTCTTCCGTTGAAGGCGGAGTAATTCTTGGAGATAATTCTAAAGGAGCGCCATCTTGATTCCAGAGGAAAACTTCGAGTTGAGCACTGGCATTTTTGTATTCCAGAGTAGCGTCTTGTAGCGCGATTGACCTATTCTGATACTGAATAAATGCTTCTACCGTATCTATTGCCGGAGCTTCACCGATCAATGCCGACGACCGAACTGCTTCAAAACGAACTCTTGCTAATTGAAGTGCTTCTTGAAACACCTCATATTTCTGAGCTGCACCTACCCATTCTAAGTAGGCTGTTGTCGCATTCTTAAATAGCTCATTGGTCAAAATTTGTTGCTCTGCTGCCGTGATCTCGGTATAGATCTGAGCTTTTCTTAAGTCAGCTCGACGTTGATCTATAAAAAGATCTTGACCGATCGGAACAGAAATTCCAGCATGTACCAATCCATTTGCAGGTGTTGATCGCTGAGGATTAAGAAAGTCTCCATCAGTCTGTTCAAATCCAGCATCGATCTCTATACCAAACCAGGTCGGTATTTTCATTCCTGCATTTAATAGATCGTAATACTGCTTATCGTCAAAGTATTTTTGGTAGACATCACCGTAGAGATAAGGGTCGAAAGCACCACGATTCGCCTTTAAATTCTGCTCTCCATATTCAACTCGAAGGTTGGCTTGTTTACCCAGCGGGTGAAATTCTCGAACGATATTCAAGAAGTCTGTAAGCCCCATAACCTGACTCGAATCTTGAGCAACACTGAAGAGTGATGAAAAGACAATTGCTATGATCATTAAAGCCCTTTTCATTCCTTAATGTTTTTTAGAAGATTTCTTTTGATCTCCACTATCCTGGTTCATATAGTAATTCGGAGGGAAGCCATTAAATTGTCGCCACAGCTCATACCAGATCGGAACATCTTCTAATAATAACATACTGTTTGCACCACCACCTACACTGAGTGCTTCTGGCCATTCATGATCACTCTCATCTGGTTCGACCAAGACTCTAAATGTTCCATCCGGTTGAGCAAAGCGATCAATAGCGTATACAGTACCTCCATAAGTACCATAACTCGTATTAGGCCATCCAGAGAATACGATCGCTGGCCAACCATCAAATTGAATTCTCACATGCTGCCCTTTCTGGATTAACGGAAGGTTGATCGGTCTCACGTACATTTCCACTGCTAATTTTGCATCAGCAGGCATGATACTGACGATCTGCTGTCCTTCTTTTACTAACTCACCAATACCTGTTGTAACAGATTGAGTAATATATCCCGTTTGGGGTGCAGTTACGTAATAATATCCCTGACGCACTCTGTAGTTCGATAATTTATTCTCAAGCGTTCTAACCTCTTTAAGTGCGCTCATCTGACTTGATGCTGTCGTGAATTTCTCAGCATTGATCTTTGCGATACTGTTTTGGTAATCATTTCTGATCGAGTTTAGTTCGATCTTCGCATTGATCACGTCATTTCTAGAGGCTAAAAGTGCATTTTCAGCACTGATCTTTTCAGCCATTGCTTTTTGATACTTGATGTTTCTGTTCTCGTAATCAGTTTTTGACTTGAGACCTTGCTCGTATAGTGATTCAAAACGTTCAAACTGACGTTGAGCAACCTCTTCGTTCATTTGAGCAGCCTGATATTTAATACTGTCACTCTGAACTTTCAATTTTGCTTGTTGGAGTTTGTTCTTCGCTTGTTCCATTTTCAATTTCAAAATGGTCCGAAGATTCTCCATTTGTTCCTCAAGGGTTTTGACTTTTTCCGAATATGCTTCAACAGACTTTTCAGAAGCCTCCACTTGATCAGAGGTTCTTTCTAGAAGTTGAGGATCAAAGTATTCCGACTTAATCTCTGAAATCTTAACAATGGTATCACCTTTTTCAACGTAATCACCTTCTTGAACAAACCACTCATCAATTCTACCTGGAATGATAGAATGAAGCATCTGAGGTCTAGATGAAGGTGATAGAGCCGTTACATTACCGTGTCCCCTAACATTCTGTGTCCATGGAACAAATAGAAAGATGACAAATAGTCCAAGTATTACGGATAACAAACGTGGGAGAACCCTGTGTGAAGCTCTTCCTTCCGCCGTCCGAAACGCACTAAACTTTAGCACATTGATCTTGTCCGTGACATTATTTTTAGATAGATTCAGCATACTAGTATTTGTTTAAAGATGGTTTGATTTGTTCGTAAGTACCCTGATCAGTGATCTGACCATTTTCCATAACCATCACCTTATCTGCATTCTTCATAAGATCGATATCTTTAGAAACTGCAATGATGGTCCATCCGTTACTTTTATCGAATAAGAACTCCATGATATTCATTTTATCCGTGTAGCTCAAATGCTCAAATGAGTACTCCAATAGGACAAGTTTTGGCTTGTCTGCGATACATCTTGCCATCAGTAGTTTTTGGATAATACTTTTCGGTAATGACTTTCCATTTGGTAAGATCATGGTATTATATCCATCTGGCAGTGAGCTGATGAATTGCGTTAATCCTACTTTTTCGATCGCCCAACGAACATTTTCATGGGTTGCATTATCTCTACCGATCATAATGTTTTCCATTACCGTTCCAAAGAAGAGATCTTCTTGATTAAGGTTCGCACCAATAATACTTCTAAGCGATTCAAGGTTCAAGCTACCTAACGAAAGATCATTATAGGCAATATTTCCTTTCTGTAATTCATAGAGTCCTGCAATAACCTGGATCAATGTACTTTTCCCAGAACTATTCTTTCCAGCAATGACAACATTTTCACTTGGTTTTATCGACATATTGATATCGATCAGAGACAAGTTGTTACTGTGAGGATAGTGGAAGGAAACATCGTTAAGTTGAACCTCAACACCCTTCTCGGTTAAGTTCTTTCTTAAGTCTATTCCTTGATCCTTTTCTAGCGTAAGATCTGTTACCTGGGCGATCTTCTCGATTCCTGTTAGTACGTCATAAACAGTTTCTATATCTCGAATCAATTTTTCAATGGAGTTAATGATCATCACGATAATGATCTCAGCCGCTACGAACTGACCAATATTCATTTGTTGCTCCATTACGAGTACTCCTCCAATACCGAGTAGTCCAGTTACAACTAGCACTTTGAAAACAACAAGTAAACTATATTGCGTCACCAATATCTTAAAGTGCTTTTCACGCGCCTCGAGGTATTTCTCAGCATGAACATTCGATCTTTCTAAGGCATAATCTGTTTTACCAGCAAGCTTAAAACTGATACTTGTTCGTCCGATTTCTTCTAACCAATGAGCTAATTTGTACTTATGATTAGATTCTTCCATACTTGTTTGGAAACCTTTCTTTCCTGTGAATTGAAAGATCAAGTAAAATACTAGAAGTAATAGGAAACTAAAAATAATGAAGAAAGGATGATATAGAGAAAGTAATATCAATCCAAGTAGAACTTGAATACCTGCTGTAGATATTGAGATCAATAGCTTCGAGATCCCTTTTTGAATTGTCATGACATCGAAGAATCTGTTCACAAGTTCAGGAGTATATGTTCTAAATAGATTCTCTAACCTTATGCGAGGAATACGGTATGCAAATTCAAAGGCAGCACGCGTAAAAATTCGTTGTTGAATGTTCTCTGTGATCCTCAATTGTAGAATTTGCAATATTCCATTGAGCGCAACACCCAATACAACAATGATAACCATTACGATCCAGGCAGAATTAACTCGTCCACCCTGAATTAGGTTAATGATCGACTGAACACCTAAAGGTAAAGACAGACTGATCAATCCCGCGAAGAAGGAATAGTAATATACATTCCTAATCTCCTTACCATCAGCTTTGATCAGCCGCCAGAATCTTCTTGATATGGATAGTTTTTCCTCCATTTTTTATTTTTTTATTGCATTTAGGGCCAATTCTATAGAGAACGCCTGAACATTGTCCTTTCCTTTTTCCTCGCTACAATTCGTTAATCCAGGAAGATGCTCCCCAAAGAAACGTTGCAGATGCGCTCCTTCAATAATGGTCGTTACCAACATGTTTGGATAAGGGTATGTAGGATTGATCTCTAGTATTATGTCACTCACTCGTTGTACAACAGATTTGTAGAATGAAAATACGCCATTTTTGTTTTCATCATCCACATATTTGTTTAAATATGCTTTTGCCGACTCCGCGTAAATGATCTTTTGTAATTTCTGCTCATTAATATGTTTGAAGTTTCCATCTTCTTGGACATCTGCTGTTAATAGTTCAATAGCGTTTCTAAGTTGGACTTCCTTGTCCTCTATATTTGTAATAGCAAACACTAGTTTAGATTCTGTCCAACCCCAATACCAAATTGTCAGATAAAGCAAGATCTTATGTTTGTTTTCAAAATACCTGTATATCGAAGCTTCAGTTGAACCAATTTCTGTGGCTAATTTCTTAAATGTAAATGACTCAAATCCAATTCTATAGATCAGCTCTATACTCCCTTTGATAATACGCTTACCTAAGGCACTACTTTCAGGGTCCTTCAAGTAGAGGTGTTCGTTCACCTTGATTTGAATATTTGATAGAAACTGATGCATAAACTCAAAATTTACACGCAAATATAATAGTAAAACTATTAATAGCAAAGTTAATTACTTTTAAAACATCCTTTTAAGTGAAATGTTCAAACAATTTGAGATTAAATAGTGTTATCTAAAGAAAAGTTAATCCAGTGATAAGCAAAGAAAAATATTATCAAGAGCAATTAGACTCCATGCAGGATATGATGGAGCGCACTACTGCTTACATGGAAGAACTTCAGGAAGAGTTAAATGAAGCTAAAGATCTTTTGCAACAAAAGCATGATGAACTGCTTGATAGCGTGAATTATGCTGCAAAGATCCAAAATCTTCTACTTCCAAGTCATGAGTTTTTTGAAAGACATTTTGAAGATTACTATTGGCATGTCAATCAAAGAGATAGGATAGGAGGAGACTTCATTTATTACAATGAGACTGATACCAAGATCTTTATTGGATTGTTTGATTGTACAGGACATGGTGTACCTGGTTCTTTATTAGCAGTGATGGGTCATCGCTTGTTAGAGGAGGCATTTTTTAAAAATGAGGATCAATCAACTCTATCTGTTATGGAAGAGGTGAATGACGGATTTAAGCAATTCTTTAAAACGAATTCTACGGATCTGCAGGATGGGATGGAAGGTATTCTTTGTTCTATTGATAAGCAATCTAGAGAAATGCGGTATACAAGTGTTGGAAGGCCTTTGTTTGTTAGAAGAGGTGATTCCTGGGACATTTTCAAGCGTAGCCAACGATCTATCGGAGGTAGAATAAATGGACAATTTGAAGAAAACGTTTTTTCGCTTGCACATAACGATGAAATATTTATATTCAGCGACGGTCTAACAGATCAATTCGGAGGAGATCAGGATAAGAAGTTCAAAACCAGACGTGTTCTAGCTGGATTACAAAATCAAAAGCACGAATCGCTGAGTGATCGACTTGCTAACCTTGAGACACATCACAAGATGTGGATGTCTGGATGGGATCAAACAGATGATGTTTCATTTTTGGGAGTTAAATTGAAGTAGATGAATCAAATGAGTACTAAGGAAAGATCAAATATTGCACCTGTAGAGGTATATAAAGATGAGTTTATTTCACTTCATCGTTTTGAGGGGAAAGATATTGTAATGTGCGTTGCGGATACAGAGTATATTCCAATAGAACATTTCAAAAAGTCCTTTATGGCAATAGGTGAGTTGATCAAAAAAAATAATTGGAAAGCACTAATTTTTGATAAGCGAAATTTAAATACGTTCCATCAACCTTCGATGGAATGGTACTACACTGAATGGAAAGCTGATATGATCAACCATGGACTTAGTTCTCATTACAAAATCCTTCCATCTATGCCTTGGTTTGCAAAGAGCGTTGAGGCTGGTAAGCGTGATATCAAAAGAAATCATCCTTCGTTTGATTTTGATGAGTTCTCCGTAAAATACGTTGATTCGGTTGAGGAGGCAATTAAAGATTTCGATCAGACTAATTGATCCTTTCTAAAGTGAAAACCCACTTTCTTGTCGGATGAGGTTTAATACTCAATCGCAGTTGAGAACCGTCCTTAAGTTGTTTTAGACAGACTTTGTAATCTTTGAATTCAGAACAGTTATACGTTTCATTCCGATCAAGTTTCAGGATTCCTTTTAGATCACTCCTCTTTTCCGATGAGATCGAAATACCATTAAAGTTAAATTCTTCATAGCTTGAGTGGTAGGTAAAGGGAGATTTTATCTTTTCCCCTAAACGATCCATATGAACTAAGGTGCTATCATTCCAGTTAAGACTCAGTTGAATAATGCTGTCAACTAGAACCGTATTATCAGGTTTTTCTGGTTCGCTGATCGTTTTTTCATTTTCACATGAAATCAATACTAAACCACTAAGAGTAAATAATGTCGCCTTCGTCAACCAGTGCATCACCTTTCATTTTTAAAAATAGTTGAATCAACGCAACTACGTCTTTTTCGCAATAAACTTTAATTCGTTCAAGATCATTTTCTTCAAAGTAAACTCGGGCTACATCAGCGCCAGAAATATCATCCTTTGGTGTTGGGATTTTGAAGATATGACAGAGCAAAGGTAATGATGTGAAATGTTTATAATCACCAAACTTCCACAATTCTAATGTATCCAGGTGCTGAACTTCCCAAGGCTTTTTACCCGCAATGTCAAGTGCACGAGGTAGTTTTAAACCGTGAATCAACATTCTTCTGGCAATATAAGGGAAGTCAAACTCTTTACCATTGTGTCCACAAAGCAGATGATATGGAGAGCTGAAATGACTGTCAAGCATGTTTGCAAATTGTTTCAGCAGTGTTTCTTCATCGTCGTGATAGAAAGACTTCATGCGAATTTCCTTTCCTGTATGTGTAATGTTGACGAATCCACAGGAAATGCAAACGATCTTACCAAATTCTGCGAGAATTCCTCCTCTTTCATTGTAGATCTCATCAACTGGTTTTCCGTCTTTCTGTTGAAATCTCGTCTTATGATCAAATAATTGTGCGGTGGTTTCATCCAGATCCTCAAAGTTGTAAACCTGTGGAACTGTTTCGATGTCGAGAAACAAGATCTTATCCAATTGTACTTTATCGAGCATAGTATTGATTTTATTCGAAGATAAGTAAAACAAACATTTTCAGGAATGGGGATTTGATAAAATTTATTCTTATCTTCTACATAAACAACCACTTAAATTATTCAAATGACCACAAAAGAACTAGGTGATCTGGGAGAGCGTTTTGCACTCCAATTTTTGATTGAAAACAAGTACAAGGTGATCTCAAAGAATTACCGGTATCAGCGCAATGAGGTAGATCTAATTTGTGAAGATGATTCAACTTTGATATTCATCGAAGTTAAAACAAGACAAACAGCCCAAATTGGTCCTCCCTGGAAAGCGGTAACAAAACACAAGCAACGTCAGATCGTGAAATGTGCTCATCATTACATTTGCTCCAAAGATATCGACAAAGAAGCGCGGTTTGATATTATATCGATCGTACACAATTCAAAAGGGACATTCATCGAACATATTGAAGATGCATTTTATCCGATGCTATAAGTTTTAAACAGAGGTTCAACTGTTTATCGATTGTCTTTCCTTATCTTTGCACTAGATTTGAAGGAAGATGAGTAGAGGAAAAGGAAATAGCGGTAATAAAGGCAGAAAAGGATCAGGAAAAGGTAAGTCTCAATTTAAAAAAGGGAAGTATACCTTGCGCGGTGAAGGAAAGCCAAAAACAGCTGGACTTCCAAAGCGTAAGCGGACTCCAAAAGGAGAACCACTTCCTAAGTTTTCGGATAAGATCCGTTTGAATAAGTTCTTATCAAATGCAGGGATCTGTTCTCGAAGAGAGGCAGACACCTTGATCGCATCTGGCGTTGTTTCAGTAAATGGTGAGATCGTCACTGAATTAGGCTACAAAGTCTCGCCTTCGGACAATGTTAAATACGACGGGATATCAATTAATCCTGAGAAAAAGAGATACGTCCTTCTCAATAAACCAAAAGGATTCTCCTTGATGTCAATGGGTAAAGACGGAGCTGTCAACTTGGTGAAGAATGCGTGTAAAGAAAATATTTTCCCGGTAGGAAAGATGGATAAGTCGGCTACAGGTTTGATTCTTTATACCAACGATACGGATATGGAAAAGAAATTGACGCATCCGAAGTTCAAGGTTGCTCAACTTTTTCATGTTACCTTAGACAAGATCGTTCAACCAGAAGATCTGGCTCAGTTAACGTCTGGTTTGTATGTTGACGATCATATGTTCTCAGCTGAACAGGCAAGTTTTATTGAAGGTAAATCGCACAGAGAAGTCGGTGTTGCTATTCTGTCAAGCAAGAGTAATACCGTTAAACTTATGTTTGGAAAGATGGGGTATGAGATCGTGAAGATCGACCGTGTAGAGTTTGCTGGTTTAACGAAAAAAGATCTTCCACGAGGGAATTACAGACATCTGGATGAAAAAGAAGTTGGATTTCTTAAAATGAGTTGATGATGAATCGATCAGTATATCTTTCAGTGTTGTTTTCAGTTTTGATCTTGCTTTCTTTTGGATGTGGTGGTGATAGTAGTGAATCGAATATTACTGCATCGGAAGATCAGAAGGATAGAATTAGAGATTACTTTTTTCCTTCGGATAGCCTGAATCCTTATATCTATGTTTATGCTGATGAAAATAGACCGGTAGATGAAAAGTTTTACCGCATTTTCAGATTGAAGACAAAGGATAAAAACGATCTGATCGTTGAACGTTACAATGCGGAATTTAGAATTACAGAAGGATTCACTTATGATCTGGATGACAATCTATCGATCTCTGATCATATGATCGTTGATGCTCAAGGTAAAAAGCGTCAGGCTAAATTGACTTCATCCTCGCTGTATCCTGTTAATGAAGATGACGAAGCTGTTTTTATTTCTGATTTCCCCGCACACATTGACTCATTAGTGGGAGTATACAAATCGAAAAAAACGGTAGAGGAACGTTTTGACTATGAGATCTTTGGAGAGAAGACCAAAGCGATAAAAGTTTTAGATGAAGTAACACTATCATTTGTAAATCCTTTTAATGAAAAAGGGAGTTCGAATACGGTCGAGATCTATCGTGTTTATGCAAAAGGTTTCGGTCTGACAGAGTGGTATACAGTGGATCAAAAAATTCACTTTAAGTTGCAACGCATATTGTCGAATGAGTGGTGGAAAGAATTTGCTCAAGGCCCTGTAGTGAAAGGTGTTACCGAATAGGCATAATATTTGTTGATTTCTTTGAGCGTTTAAAAGCTAAAACATGAATTTATTACTTACATCGATACTGAGTTTAATATTTACGATCGCTTCGATAATGTCGATTCCTTTTGATGATATCGAGAAAGCGTTCGAGACGAGCAATGCAGAAAAAATAATGTCACTTGGGAAATCAAAGGTTCTTATTTCCATTGATGGGAAAGAAGGCGTTTACAGTAAGTCTCAGGGAACTCAGGTGTTAAAAAACTTCTTTAAAAAGCATCCGCCGAAATCATTTGACTTTGATTTTAAAGGGAAAGAATCTGGAGCAACATCATTTGCTGTAGGAAAATACTACTCCGACAAAGTTTTTAGAGTAAGTATTAAGATGAAAAAACAACGTGAAGAATTTGCAATTGAATCCATTGCTATTGCTGAGAACTAATGAAAGTTAAACTCATCGTTGTAGGTAAAACCAAAAAGACGTTCCTCCTCGAAGGTGAGAAGGAATATAAAAAACGCTTGAAACGCTACCTCAATCTAGAGGTTATCGAACTTCCAGATGTTAAGAATGCTAAGAAACGATCCGAAGAAGAGATCAAGCGAGAAGAATCAAAAAATATATTATCCAAAATAGCTTCAACGGATCATGTTGAATTACTGGATGAGAATGGTCGATCATATTCATCCGTAAAGTTTGCGAAGCATTTAGAACAGCATTTTATTCATGGAGGGCAAACGCTCGTTTTTATAATTGGAGGTCCGTATGGATTCCATGATGATGTGTATAAGAGAGCGAATAGTAAACTTGCTTTAAGTGAAATGACATTTTCTCACCAGATGATAAGGATGATCTTCTTTGAGCAGGTATATCGAGCAATGACCATCCTAAAGGGTGAGCCATATCATCATCAATAACGATCAGTATTTGAAATAGGATATGCTGTCGATCAACATTTCCCATACTCCATCACTATTGATAAAAGGTTCTTGATCGATCTGATAGATGTTTTGAACCGAGTTTCCAATCTGCAAGCCCTTGCTAGCTTTATTGTATTTAGCTTTTCCCTGTTGATAGTACAAGCATCCATCAAAAGCAGTGCTTTTATCACATAAAAGGCCGAATGCGCTATTCGATCCATCAACTTTGAGATAATTACGAATGGAATCACCAGCTTGTGGTGAGTAATAAACGGAAGAACGCCAATCACCTTTGAAATCCTCATTATACTTCTCCAGTTCCTGAACGCTGCAGGCACCGAGAAAGAAAATGGATATAACCAAGATTAAATATTTGAAGTTCTTCCGTTTCATATATTTTATTTCGTAATGATTAATTTCTTCATCTTTTTATCCCCATGGGATGTTTGCATCGTTATGAAATACGTACCTTCTTTTAACGACTGTAAATCAACTTTTGTTGTTTTAAGGTTATTCGATGTCTTAAATACTTCTTGACCAAGTACAGTTGTTATGCTGATGGTTTTTTCAGTATTAGAATTCGTTTCGATCGTTATTTGGTCTTTTGCCGGATTTGGGTATGAATTGAAAGTAAATAACTCTTTTTCTTGTTCCAAGCCAGAGGTTGCATTGCAACTTCCGACAGAACCATAGTTAAACACTACGTCAGTACATTCATTAAAGTTAGATCCCTGAATGTAATCCTCAAACGTGGCAGAAGGATCATGCCATACGTTAGTGGTTATAGCCCATTGTCCCGATTGACTGTAATTTGCGTCAATGGAAGATAGTCTCTTCATGTAAAGTGTAGCTTCATGAGAAACGAGTGAGATAACTTTAGCAGCATCCTCAAGGTAATAAGTGACATCTGCACTTTGTGTTCCATCATAGCTTAGAGTAACCCCTGCACAGACCAAATAGTATTGATTAGCCCCAAGGTTTGTTGCGATTGTGGAATCTTGAGTTACCTTGATCGTCGATGGGTTAAGTGTTACAGTGCATTGAGCACTTGAATAAAATACACCTAGAGTAATAAAAATAGTGGATAGCAATTTTTTCATGTGTTTTTTTCTTGAAAGATATAAAATATCAAGCAAAAAAAAGCCACTCCGAAAGGGAGTGGCTTAAATATCAAATGAGTTCTATTTATGCCTCAGCATCCTCGAAAGGAACAACTGAAACAAAAGAACGATTGTTTTTCTTTTTTCTGAATTCTACAACTCCGTCAGTCAAAGCGTAAAGCGTATCATCTTTACCTTTACCTACATTAAGTCCTGGGTGGTGCTTAGTACCACGCTGACGAACGATGATGTTTCCAGCGATAGCAGCCTGTCCACCGAAGATCTTTACTCCAAGGCGTTTGCTTTCTGACTCTCTACCGTTTTTCGAACTTCCGACTCCTTTTTTATGTGCCATCGTATTAAAATTTTTATGTTATTCTAACTTACGTTAAAGTAACTTGATTAACCTTTAATTCCAGTGATCGTCAATTCAGTCATATACTGACGATGTCCGTTTTTCTTTTTATAACCTTTTCTTCTTTTCTTTTTGAAGACGATTACTTTATCTCCTTTCAGGTGACGTTCTACTTTTGCAGAAACTTTTGCACCATCTATAGCCGGGGCGCCAACGTTCACTTTCCCTTTGTCATCCGTTAAAAGAACACGGTCGAAATCTACTTTCGCTCCTTCTTTTGCATCCAAACGGTTAACAAATACACGCTGATCTTTTTCAACTTTGAATTGTTGCCCTGCTATCTCTACAATTGCGTACATCGTTAAATTTTAATTATTTATCACCCGAAAAAATTCGGACGGCAAAAGTAATTCTTTTTTTAATTGAAACAAGCGGGTTTTTAACCCTATTCAAATATGGTAACAATAACCATGATATCGCGGTTTCAACTTGTCTTTCTAACGCTTACCAGATAAACTCCTCCAAGTATCAACAGCAAACCAGCAAGTTGAAAAAGGGAAATGGACTCACCATCCAATATCCCCCAGGCTAATGCTACAATAGGTATTAAATAGGTAACCGATGAAGCGAAGAGAGCACTCGTAAACTTGATTAATTGATTGAACAAAAGCACGGCCGCTCCCGTTCCAACCACGCCCAAAATGGTCAGGTACCCAAGTGCACCCATATGTGCAGTAGAAGAAAATGGCAAGCTCCAAAAATCTTCAACAAACAAACCAACAGTAACAAATGGCCCAAGAAAAACAAAGGCAAAAGCAGTTATCAATACGGAGGGGACTTCGTGCAACCAGGCCTTAATGGTATTTACACTTATAGCATAACATACGGTTGCCGAGACAACCATAAGGGAATAGGAGAATGGAATGTTTCCCAGTTCGCCATTGGAAGTAAAATAGATTAATGTAATTGCACCAACTAAACCAAGGGCGACACCCAAAAATTGATTAATTCCTGATTTCGTTCTAAAAACAATCAACCCGATAATCAGTGCAAATAAAGGAACAAGACTGTTCAGCATCCCTGTAACACCACTAGGTAACTTAGTTTGAGCCTCTGCAAATAAAAATGCTGGAAAAAAATTTCCGAAAAGGGCAACAAACAAGATTCCAAGTTGTTGCTTCCTTTTTTTAGGAAATTTATTCAAATGACGCAGTGCTATTGGCAGCAGGCTTATACCTGCTACAAATAATCGATACTCAGCTACCTGGATGGAAGAATAAAACTCAAGACCACGTTTCATTAAAATAAATGACGAGCCCCACACAATAGCCAATACTGCTAGTGTTGAAAACTGCTTCGAAGGGGTGTCAATGTTCCAATTCATTTCAGCTAAGAATCTGGATTTGATTCCAATTTCAATTATCCCGGTTTAATTCGCGCAAAAATAGCCGAACAACCGTCAGTCCTTTTTTAATTTTCGTTTTAGTCTATAAACCTACTTTTGAACCGTGGATACCATAATTGAAACAGTTGGCTTAAAGAGGCATTTTAGGGTAGGAAAAGAAACGGTTGAGGCACTAAAGGGCATTACCATTTCAATTGATAAAGGTGAATACGTTGCCCTGATGGGAACCTCAGGTTCAGGAAAATCTACTCTCATGAATATCCTGGGTTGTTTGGATACGCCAACAGCTGGAGAATATTGGCTGAACAAGCAAAAGGTTAGCCAATTGATCGATGACCAACTGGCAGAAATCAGAAACAAGGAAATTGGATTTGTTTTCCAGACTTTTAATTTGCTTCCAAGGTATACGGCACTCGATAACGTAGCACTACCTTTGATATACGCCGGCATTCCCAAGCAGGAAAGGCAGAAAAAAGCGGAAGAAGTATTGAACACGGTTGGCTTGGCCGACCGCATAAACCATCAACCCAATGAACTATCGGGTGGACAACGACAACGGGTTGCCATAGCCAGGGCATTGGTAAATAACCCCAGTTTAANNTGCTATCTCTACAATTGCGTACATAGCTTATTTATTAGTTATTAATTTTCCAAAAATCGGACTGCAAATGTAATAAATTATTTATTGAACACCACAAATCCTGTCATTTATTTCGTTGTTTGATCTTGGGCCAGGCATTTGCAATGAAAACACCTCCCAGAATGACAAACATTGAAATGATCTGAAGTCCGCTGATCTTTTCATCATCAATAAACCCGATGACAACAGCCACAATGGGAATGAAGTAAGTTACACTGCTGGCAAAAAGGGCCGAACTTCTATTGATCAGGTGATTAAATATCAAAACAGCTAGCGCAGTACCTATAACGGCAAGAACTCCAATATAAATTAGTGCTGTTGGTGCATGTTGATTTGTACTGATTGTAGTAGGAACGGAAAAAACAAAGAACAATAATAAAGCTGGGATAAAAGATAAACTAAATGCCACGGAGGTTACTTGAAGTGGTTTTAAATGTCCAAGGTTATGTCGTATTATATTCACACTGGAACCATAGCAGATCGTAGCGATGATCACAGCTAAAACATGATACCATTCTCCAGATGTATCAACTACAGCAACCCCATTTACAAGTCCAACTATTCCAATGGTTCCTAAAATAACACCCAGTACCTGAAGTTTTAGTAATTGCTGCTTGAACAACGTCGTACCAATGATCAATGTAAATATTGGTACACAGCTGTTGAGCATTCCGGCGTAACCGGATGAGATCCCTGTTTCGGCGAATGTGAAAAGAAACGCTGGAAAGAAATTTCCTAGAAAAGCCACACCTAAAAGGTTTAAGAAATTCTTCGATTTTTTGAGGACTCTTATGTGACGAAGACCAATTGGTAAAAATACAATTGATGCGAGAAGCATTCTCAAGGTTCCAACTTGATTACTGTTGAATATGTCTTCTCCAGTAACCTTGTCGATCATACCACGTTTCATCAAGATAAATGAACTCCCCCATACGACCGCAAGGAATAGAAGTGTACCCCAGTTTTTTATCTCGTCTTTCATCGGGGCAAAAATACGTTTTCATTCCTGTTTATGACACTTAAAGATTGTTTTTGTAATCTGCTTATTATTTCGTAATTTTCGGAAAATTTTGCAGTGATGTATAGATTAATTTCTGTTTTCTCGCTTTTATCCATTTTACTGGTTTCATGCTCAGGAAGCACTGATGAAGCCCAAGTAATGCGCATTGCCTCATATGAAATAGAAGGTATGGTTTGTGAAATGGGATGCGGTTCTTCATTGCGAAAAGGACTTTATGCGACCAATGCTGTTGATGAAGTAGAAGTTGAATATGAGGAAGAAAGAAAGCAGAACCTTATTCATGTTCACTATCAGTCAGGAAAGACCACAACAGATGAATTGTTGAGAGTAATTCAGGAACTGAATGACGGTCAATTTACTGCGAAACTGATCGAGGATAATGTGGATGAGAGTGGCATTAACACCGATGGTAATGAAAACGAGTCTGCCTCAACAACTTTTTCTGATGACGTTGACGGGCTTGAAGCGAACTCAGAAACCTTCACTCTTCCTAATTTAACTGAATTGATCAATAGCTTGATCCACTAGGAAATCATTTGATTTTCTCCCCTATTTTTTTACTTTCATTGTATGGAAGTAATTAACCCGTATAATCAAGAAATTGTTGGTCAGGTTGAACTGATCGAAAGCAAAGACGTAGATAGTATAATTCAACGAGCTAATGAGTCTCGAATAGCATGCAAACTGATGTCTTCAAAAGATAAAAGTGAAGTGTTGAATGAGATCATTTCCAAGATCAAAAAGAATTATGAGACTTTCGTTGATACGATCTGTAAAGAATCCGGAAAGCCAAGAAAGTATGCTCAGGGAGAGGTTGATCGTGCGATCCAAACTTTTACGATAGCTTCAGAAGAAGCAAAGCGGTTACCTCATGAGCTCATGGATCTCGACAGCACCGAAAAAGGTCGAGGACTCAAAGGTGAAGTGGTCTACGAACCTCGAGGTGTGGTGTTCGGAATATCACCTTTTAATTTTCCGCTCAACCTGGCAGTTCATAAAATAGCCCCTGCTATAGCCGCAGGATGTCCTATGATATTAAAACCTTCATCCAGAACACCGCTAACCATGGAGTTGTTATCGGAGATCATCAAGGAAACTCAACTACCCGATCACGCTTTCCAGCTTGTTCATTGTAGTCGAGAAGTAGGGAATGCATTCATCGAGCATGACGCTATTGATGTACTTTCTTTTACTGGTTCACCTGATGTAGGATGGAAAATGAAATCGATGGCAGGGAAGAAAGAAGTAGTCCTGGAGTTAGGTGGCAATGCAGCAGCCATTGTATGCGAGGATGCCGATTTGGAATTAGCTTTAAAAGAATTGATCGTTGGTGGATACGCTTATTCAGGTCAAGTATGTATTCATACACAACGGATTTACGTTCATAATTCAGTTTACGATTCTTTTTTGAACCAATACATTGAAGAAGTCAAAGGACTTCGATCTGGAGACCCTATTGAGGCAGATACTGATTTTGGAGTAATGATCGACGAAAGTAATGCAAAGCGAGTAGAAGAGTGGGTGGAAGAAGCAATTGAGAGCGGAGCTGATCTTATTCTTGGACATAAAAGAGATGGAGGTTATTACGCTCCTACATTACTTTCTAATGTTAAGAAAGGTCAGAAAGTGAGAGATGAAGAAGTTTTTGGTCCAGTTGTTATCGTTGAACCTTTTGATCAGCTCAATGAGGCTATCAATGAAGTGAATGATAGTCGTTGGGGATTGCAAGCTTCTATATTCACGGACAGTATTCGAAATAGAGATCAGGCATTCAAGAACCTCGATGTTGGAGGAGTGATCCATAATAAATCAACGACATTTAGAGTCGACGACATGCCTTATGGAGGAATTAAAGATTCTGGATTTGGAAGAGAAGGGATTCGATATGCGATGAAAGATTATCTTGAGCCTAAATTATTAGTTCGCCAATAAAGGTCAAATTAGTTTAAAATCAACTGAGTTTTAGCGTATCTCTTGGTTTAAAAATATATAAATTTGCGGCCATGGATAAGAAAGAAGACAAACTCAAAGAGGTAATATCACACGCTAAGGAATACGGTTACGTATTTCCTTCTTCAGAAATTTATGATGGTCTATCGGCTACCTATGATTATGGTCAATTAGGTGCTGAACTCAAAAAGAACATCAAAGATTATTGGTGGGCTGCAATGGTTCAAATGAACGAAGAGATCGTTGGTTTGGATGCAGCAATTTTCATGCACCCACAAACATGGAAGGCTTCTGGTCATATGGACGCTTTCAATGATCCGATGATCGATAATAAAGATTCAAAGAAAAGATACCGTGCCGATGTTTTGGTCGAAGAATATATCGAGAAGTACAGAGATAAGATCAAGAAAGAGGTGAAAAAGGGGCGTAAGCGTTTTGGTGATGACTTTGATGAGGAGCAGTTTTTAGCAACTAATCCTAATGTTAAAAGGAATCAAGATAAGATCGATAAGTTAGAAGCTCAATTGACAGAGATCCTCGAAGGAGATGACCTCGATGCATTGAAAGGAATGATCGAAGAGTTGGGAATCGCTTGTCCAGTGTCTGGTTCAAAGAACTGGACAGATGTTCGTCAATTCAACTTAATGTTTGCTACGGAATTGGGTTCTGTGGCGGGTGATGCCTCAAAGATCTATTTACGTCCAGAGACAGCTCAAGGTATCTTTGTTAACTTTCTAAACGTTCAAAAAACGGGAAGAATGAAAATACCATTTGGTATTGCACAGATCGGTAAAGCATTCCGTAACGAGATTGTTGCTCGTCAATTCATCTTTAGAATGAGAGAGTTTGAGCAAATGGAAATGCAATACTTTGTTAGACCAGGAGAAGAGCTTAAATGGTATGAGCACTGGAAGGAGAAACGAAACAAATGGCATAAAGCATTAGGACTAGGAGAAGAGTTTTATCGTGATCATGATCACATTAAATTAGCGCACTATGCCAATGCAGCTTCAGATATAGAATTTGATTTCCCAATGGGATTCAAAGAGCTCGAAGGAATACATTCACGTACAGATTTTGACTTGAAGAAGCATGAGGAGTTTTCCGGTAAGAAGCTTCAGTTTTTCGATCCAGAATTGAATAAAAACTATACTCCATATGTTATTGAGACTTCTGTTGGATTAGATCGTATGTTCCTTGCTGTTCTGAGTGCAGCGTTGAAAAACGAGAAGTTAGAAGATGGTTCGGAACGAGTTGTTCTTTCGATACCTCCAGCATTGGCTCCATACAAGGTGGCTGTAATGCCGTTAACGAAAAAAGATGGATTGCCGGATAAAGCACGTGAGATCATAGATGACTTGAAGTTCGATTATAATTGTCAGTACGACGAGAAAGATTCTATCGGAAAACGTTACCGCAGACAAGATGCGATCGGAACACCATATCATGTTACTGTTGATCATCAAACACTTGAAGATAACACAGTTACTATTCGGGATAGAGATACAATGGAACAGGAACGTGTTTCCATAAATGATCTTCATGCTATAATTGACGAAAAGGTCAGTATGAAGAAACTCTTGAAAATGGGGTAATACGTTTCATTTCAGATTTTTATTTGATTAAGTAGGGTAGAATTAGCTTGGCGATTGTATTTTTAGGATTAAAAAACTTTCATGAGTAAGTTCATTTTACTTGGTATTCTTTATATATCATCATTTTTCTCTTTGTTCTCTCAAGAGGTTTATTGGGCGGACACAGTACTGAGTTATTCTTCAAGCTTTTACTATGATAAAGCCCCAAAACAGTATCAACCTGAACAGGTGTTGGGATCGCCAAATGTAATGTTAGGAAAGGCCTTCTCGGCATCTGCATTCACTCCCAAAACAAAAACTAACAAGGATCCTGAATTCATAGAAGTAGGTTTTAGGTCTTGTATTCCTGTAAAGTATGTTTACGTTTCTCAAAATGCGAATAGTGGTTTTATCGCGAAAGTAACTGTAAAGAATACTGATAAAAACTTAAGTAAAACAGTGTATATAGACACTGTCAATAGTCCAAGTAAAACAGGAGAGTTGTTGACGGTTCCAATTTCAGAGCTAGGTTTCTCAGTAAATGCAGTAAGGGTTGAGATGAATACATCTACTAGTAACTATTTTAATCAAATTGATGCTATTGGTATTTCAGAAAGTAACAAGGTTTATTCGATCAGAATCAATCAGATAAAAAGAGAAACGGAATATGAAAAAGAGAATCTTGGGAATGTTATAAATACTAATGCTAAGGAACTTTTGCCTATAGTGAGTCCGGACGGTAATAATCTCTATGTTGTGAGACAGAATCATGAAGGAAATATTGATTTTTCAAAACAAAATGTCTGGAGGTTTGATATTTCCTCAACTGATTATAAAGGAGAAAGACTAGGCTACCCAATTAATTTTAAGGGGTCAAATACGGGTGTTTTATCTGTTACACCAGATGGACAGAGATTACTATTGATGAATGTATTTGATAAAGAAGGAAACTCAAGTAAGGGCATATCAATGAGTGAGAAAAATGATTCAACATGGTCTTTTCCGACTAAAGTAGAGATAGAGGACTTTTACAACAATAGTAAGTATGGAGAATACTGTTTGTCTAACAGTGGGGAAATTATGATCCTGGCTGCACAACGAGACGATAATATTGGAGGGAAAGACCTTTATGTTTCGTTTAAAAAAGCTGAAAGATGGAGTAAACCGAAACATCTTGGACCAAAAATAAATTCTGGATCAAATGAGATATCCCCTTTCTTGGCTTCAGACAATAGAACCTTATATTTTTCTTCAAAGGGGTTTCCTGGCTTTGGAGACTCTGATATTTTTATGACTCGGCGAATTGGCGAAGCTTGGGATGAATGGACAACTCCTGTTAATTTAGGTAAGCCGTATAATTCAGATGAGTTTGATGCATATTTGAGTATTCCGGCCAGCGGCGAATACGTTTATTTTTCATCGTCGATTAATAAAGAGAGAAAATCAGATATTTTCAGAGCGAAACTTGATAAATCCGTAGCCCCTCAATCCGTTGTATTGATTAAGGGTATAGTAAAAAACTCAAAAACAAATGATAATCTTAGTGCGACAATTAACTATCATTCGCTCAAAACAGGTGAAAAGATAGGTACTGCACATTCCGATCCTCAAGATGGTTCATATCAAATTGTTTTACCTGCCGGATACACATATGGTTTTTCTGCTCGAAAAGAGAACTTCTTACCAATTAGTAGTAGTATTGATTGCCAGGTAATTGGTGAATATACAGTTATTGAGAGAGATCTATTTTTGACTCCTTTGGAAAAAGGGGCGAAAATTATTCTGAACAATATCTATTTCAGCACAGCCAAATATGATTTAAGAAAGGAATCATTTGTAGAATTGGATCAACTTGTTGAAATTATGAAAACCAACAAAGCTAAACTATTGATTTCTGGTCATACAGATAATGTTGGAACAGACCAGGATAACCAAATACTTAGCGAGAATAGAGCAAAATCCGTAGTTGACTACCTTGTTAAAAATGGTATTGAAAAGTCCAGGTTAACTTCAAAAGGATTTGGAGAAAAAAGCCCGATCGTACCAAATGATAATCCCAAGAATAGACAAAAGAATAGGAGAGTGGAGTTTGAAATCGTCAGTATGTAGTAAAGGCTAATTTTTACCTTTTTTGATAAGTGTCCTGATCAACTCAAAAGTCAACCAAAACCAAGGGGCACCATGCATAAAAAGATCAAACCAGTCCATTGGTTTCATTCCATTTGCTCCTCCAAGTAACCATCTAACTTTCCCGAAGAAATGAGGTTCTGGAAAGAAAGGCGCTAGACCCAGTGTAAGAGTTGCCAGTAAGGCTATTACCAGATTATTGTTTTTCATTATTCTGATTGGGTTTGAATGGAGCGATCAGCTGATCAAAAAATCCTGGAGCATATCCTTCGTCATTTTCGAAGCCAAGCTCTATATCTCTTCCACTGTGAGGAATGTAATTTGTTCTGAAGATATAATCCCAAATACTCAAAGAGATCCCGAAGTTCATCCCTTTAGGATGAGAGCTTGGTAGATGTTTAGCATGATGCCAAATGTGCATCTTTGGATTGTTGAATATATATTTTAAAGGACCATAGTCCCAGCCTACATTAGCATGATTCAAATGTCCAATGGTTATTGCAAGAGCATGAACAATAAACGCTAATTGAAGCTCAAAACCGAAGATCATCGATAGTGTGATATATTTGAAGCTATTGTAAAGAAAAGTTTCACCAAAGTGATATCGTAAATGCGCAGCAAACCCCATCTCTTTCACTGAATGATGGACTTTATGAAATTCCCATAAAAATGGAATTCTATGAAGTAAGTTATGCACTCCCCATTGAACGAAGTCTGAGATAATAAAAAACAGGAACAATTGCCATCCCCAATGTAAGCTAGATAGATCTAATAAATGCCCTCCATCATAACCCAATGGTGCGAGAATATCGCCAAGAAACCTTGTTGTTACGGAAGAAAGGGCCACGAAAAGAAGCAAGTTAAAAATGAAAAAGTTGAAGAACATGTAAAAGGCATCCAACCAGAAGTCTTTTCTGAATGCCTTTTGCTTTTTACGCCACGGGAAAGCTAATTCAAGTCCCCAGACAACAATAGATATGACAATAAGGAAATAGAAAAAATTCAACTCACCTTTTTTGAAAGGTGTTATGATCGTCTTCCAAAGGTACTTGGCATACGATTCATATCCATCCACAAATATTTCCCAATAATCTGCCATCTGTACAAATATACGTCAAATCCTTATCTGCAGATGTAACAGAAGTTGCATAAAAAAAACGCCAGTAAAATTTCTGACGTTTTCAATATTCTTGAGTGAAATTGTATTAATTAGACTTCAATATGCTTATTGATTTATCTCCAAATACATTGTTTGTTCCGTAGGGAGATCCTTCTCCGTCCCATTTTTCCCATTTCTTCAACTCAATGTACTGAGGGTTTCTCGCGATCTGTTCAGCCTCAAGTTTAATCGCCTCAGCTTTAAATTTAGCCGATACGATCAAAGCAGAGTCACCACGAGCTTTTTCGATCTTCGCATTTGCTAAATATTCTTGCTCTTTTTGCTTTTCTTTAGCTGTCAAGTTACGTTGCTTTTGCGTCTCTTTTTCTTCGATCTGATTTGCAATGTTCTCTGGAAGATTTACATCTGCGATCTCAACGTAATTTAGGTGAAGAAAATTTCCATTGAAATCTTTCTCTAAAATAGCCTCGATCTCACCCTCTAGAGCCTCTCTTTTTGATGAGTAAACTTGTTCGTACGTATAACGACCGATCACATCCTTGATTGCACCTCTAGACTTATCATCTATGAAAGTTGTATAATTCTCACGATGCTTTTTGTGAAGATTCGCCACATTTTGAGACTCGATATTGTAGTTTACGGATACATCTAGAGTAACATCTGTACCGTTGATATCCATCACTTTTTGATTGTATTGCTTTGATTTGTTTACTACTTCGTATGTGATCATTTTATTCCATGGAAGAATAAAGTATGTTCCTTCGTCATATACTTCTTCTTCAACAATACTTGGTGAGTTGTAAGGTCGGAAAACGAATCCTTGCTCTCCTGGTTCAACATCTACCCATGAATTGAAAAATATAATGATCACGATCAATGCAACAGCACCAATTGCGACAAGTCTTACCATTTTTTTAGTTTCCATATCGATCTTTTTTTCCTTTTTTGATAATGTAATCTACAGTTAAATAAATGATCGCAATCAATGCTATAAGTACCAACACCTTAATAAAAGGAGGTGATTTAAACAGATACCTAACGGATAAATATATCGAGCCACCTATTATTATTGCAGCAAGGATGATTCGAAATATTTGTCGAGTTCGTATGTTCATTTCACAATGATTGCATCGCAAAAGTAATAAAAACAAGAGGGTTAGCCCAACCTTTTGCTATGTATATAAACCACCGTTAACATTAATTGTTTGCCCCGTGATGTAATCCGATCCATCATTGATCAAATATTCGATCGTATTACATATAGCCTTTGGTTCACCAAGTCTTTTCAAAGGAATATCTTCCTCTATCGCTTTTCGCATGTCATCAGGAACATCTCTTATCATTCCTCGGTTGAAATATCCTAAAGCGAGATTATTTGCGGTTATGCCAGATGTCGAAAGCTCCTTGCTCAATGTCTTTGTTAAACCGATGAGTCCTGCTTTTGAAGCCGTATAGGCTGATGTTCCAATGAAGCCAGCTTGACCTACTACTGAGGATATATTAATGATTCGTCCAAATTGCTGAGAACGCATAGTTGGAATAGAGTGCTTACAAACTAAGAATGGAGCCGTCAAATTTGTTGAAATGGTCTTTTCCCAGCTATCAAGAGTAGTCTTCCAGGAAATATTGCTTTCTGAAATACCAGCATTATTTACAACAATATCAAGTCGGCCAAAGCGAATGAGTATAGCTTCGATCAAGTTTTCTACTTCACTTTCATTTGTCAAGTCAGCTTGATAATGCATGATCTGATCATCAGCTTCTAACAATGGCGAATTTGTATTGTGATGTAATACAAGATTATAATCTTTCGTAGAGAAATACTCGGCAATAGACGATCCTAATCCACCAGATGCACCTGTTATGAGCATTACTTTTTTCTCCATCGATTCATTTTCTTTAGAAGTTTATACCAAACTGGATTATTGTTCCATTCATAGCAAAAATAAGTTTTATCTTGAGCATTGAAGCGTGTATTGAAGAATCTTACACCTTTTACACGCGAACCTCCAAAATCAAATGTTTTTTCCTTTTCGAAGGTGTATTTGATCAACTCATTCATTAGTGCGTACATTCCTCCTTCTTCTTTGGCACTTTCAGCTGTAGTTCCTTTAAGAAATAAAACGGTGCTTTTATACTCCAATGCCAGAAGTCCACCGACTAGATCATTTTCACTTTTTAGTACAGCTGTGATTAACTCTATTTCTTTCGATGGATTTGTGACCAGTCTATCCAATGCGTTTGCTGATTCGCTGGAATAGAGATCCATTTTCTTTGAAAGTTCATCTTTGATCAACTTAAGGACCTGCGATGAACTTTTATTATCAAATTCAATATTAAGTGTTGATGAGTTGAACTTTTTCAACATTCGCTTCGCCTGACTTTTCAACTTAAAGTCATCAGCGGTTAAAACTTGGTGCACATACGCATCAGCGGGCTCAATGCCCTCGAGTTTAGTTTTAGTATGAATGATTCCTCCTTTAAAAGTTTCTTGCATAGAGGTAACGAATTGAGAAATGTCGATTTGTTCACTTTCTCCAATAAACTCAGCATAGCGATGGAAAAATGGCGGGTTTGCATTGTCAACTCCCAATATATTCGTGCTGCCTAAAGCGAAACCAAATGAATAATCGTCTGGCAAAAAAGCATACCAATCCTTGCATGTGGCATTCAAATAATGGGATGTGCTGAAAATAGTGGCGTCATCATCGGCATTAACAAGCTCATCCCATTTAGCTACGTCAATCTGGTTATTATGTATCCACCTTGCTTTCATTCTGCTGATAACGTTAGAAAGCTATTTTTCTTTTGTTGAATACGGATGTATTTTTCGAGTTGCTCAAAAGAGTAACGTGTCATGCTTTTTGGATGTCCAATAATAACGAGGTCAGACCGTCCTTCTTTTGAAAATTTGGAAGTGATGAGGTTTAATTTGGATGAATAATATCCATCGCAACTAACGTGATCCCAGATCGGTTTTTTCAAGGATTCATATTTTTTACCTCCCTGAGCAATAAAGTTCCCATCACCTATCATTTTATGTCTGCGAGGCATTAGTCTTCCAAGAATGTATAGTCTCCAAAAGAATCCAGGTTTGTATCTATAACCTCCAATAGGAAGCTCCAAAAAACTACCGTTTTCTACTTCTTGGCATAGATTATCATCGAACCTGTACCGTCCTTTAGATGGAGCATTAGTAAAGTCGAAGTAATAATGTTTAGTCGACATTTTCCCACCTTGAAAAACTGTGGAATCAATTTTGATCCCGGCTTTTTTGAAGATTTCTACAAACCGGTTAAAAGGTTGCAAGCACCATCCTCCAGCTCGGAATCCATTGACTTTTGACCCAATAATACTTTCAAGTTTACTCTTGTAGCTAGAAACGATTTGTTGAATCTCTTCGTCATTGAAATCTGCTAATTTGTAATGACCATCTAGCTTGAAACTCCATTTGTTATTGGTGTAACTTGCAGTTTCCCAATGCGGATGAATATGAAGCTGAAGGTCATGTCCTTTCTCTTGCAGAGTTTTGATCTGACCAACGACTTTTTTGTATTCTAATGATAAGTTTTCGAATTTGGAAGACCACTTTTCGAGTTGAATGACGTATCCGATGTCGATGAAAAACGTGAATCTTGTTTTTGTTCGCTCACCAATTTCGATCAATCGTTGAGTTGGTTCTAGAATACATTTCTCGGCACTTCCAGTCGGATCACCAAAAAACAACTCGTAATCAAATGTGATAAAAAGATTCATCCCTGCGAAGATAGTGAAAAGCTATTGTTTGCAGAGATGGGTTTTAAATTATTGAATAATCAAAGTAGTCGACAAACCTGTTTTTTCATTAATAACCAGAAATACTCCACGTTGATCAAAATACATTGATTCCTTTCCAGTGCTATTTCCGATCAATTGTCCAGATGTATTATAAATGCTATAATCATCTTTGCTTGGGAATAGAAGTGATGAAGAAATTTCATCATAGAATATTTGCTCCATTTCTACCATAACCGCAATAATCCCTTTATCGTGAACTGTACCATCAAAATCAACAGATTGCAACTTATAGTAATTAATTCCAGCACTAAAATCACGGTGATCTAATTCGTATGATACGGAGTGACTAATTGACCCTGCACCCTGTCGGTTTCCTATTTCATTGAAATTAAATCCATCAAGAGAATGTGAAACTATGTAATAGTCATTGTTCTGTTCGGTGCTACTTTCCCATTTTAATTGTACGATTTCGTTTTGATAAGAACCTTCAAAGAGAACCAGAGTTACAGGTAATGGATTAACAGGGCAAGTTGCAGCATTAGGATCTCTCATTAATCTCAGCCAAGCTTCATTAGCCGCGTTGTTGAACGTACCCGGAGTTTCATCAGCAGGAGCATTACCAGTTGACCAGTTTGCAGGGTCTGTAAAGTCCCCAGAACTAAATAAACCATTCATTCCACCTAATCCTCCAGATGAGATTTTAGTTCCATCTGGACCACCTGTAATTTCAACACCTCCATAAGAAACACCATGAAAATAAGTACCATCAGGTTGTCTGATCTGAACAGCATCTCCACCGTTTGCTATACTTAATGCGGACCAACCTGTACCAGTATATGTTGCCGGAGAATAAGTTGAATCAGGATCTGTTGCATTAGGGATTGTAGTTTCTATTTCAAATAAGGTCGTGTTGTTGTGAGGTATAACGTATAGAGAATCATTGTTTGAATCGAAAGGATCGTCCGCAGGCAAAGATGAATTCGGGTCGGAGTCATTGTAGATAACGATAACTGAACCAACTGGGATATTCGACCATTGCGCATCATTTGTTAACCTAAGGTGTCCGTTCGCTATACCTGAACCTCCAGGAGTTCCAGGTTGAGTATAATCAGTGAAGGTGCCATTGTTATCATCAACAATATATCCTCTAACATCCACAGTTTCTCCACATTGTCCAGCAACAATGAACTCATAAAATTCTCGGTTTCCTGTTGATCCATTAGAAAACTCATTAATTAACATTCCTCCAGATGCAGGTAATGGAGTCGGGCAAGTAGTGTAGATAACTTCGATGTCAGTTCCATTGTCACTACCAACGACAAAAGGGTCATCGGATACAACTCTAACTCTGTATGCTGTACCTGATGGAGTGCCTGCAGGAATCGTAAAGCTGATTGTTCCTGAAGGATCCGTACCATCCAGAGCTAATGTACCTATAACAGTTGATGAGGCAAATGATCCAGATGCATCAGAAAGTTCAGCCGTAAATATATTACCGGCATTGAATGTTCCTGTTGAAGTAAAATCTACAGTCCCAGCTTCACCGGTAGAGCAATCCACATTATAAGTTAGTGGCGAAACAGTTGAGGTGGTAATCGTGTTGGAAGTTGATGGAATCCCAGTGACTTGAAAATTGTCAAACCCTGAAAACCCAGAAGAACCATTATTTGAAATTATTATTTCTAATTCAACTGTTGATGTTCCTGCCGTCACATTGTAGGTGACTGAACCTTCAGCATCATCTCCAGGAGTTGATCCCGTTTGTAGAACGACTCTTCCTTGACCTACACCATCCTCAAAAACTTCGTAGAAGGCTTCATCTGAATTAGCATTATAACCCTCGACATCATAGTCAAATGTAATTTGAACACTAGTATAAGTTGAAACATTCACTGAGGAAAATGTTGTTGTTGCTTCACCAGTTGTACCAAAATCTCCTTCATCATCGAGATCTAATTCTCCAAGAATATTACCTGATAAAGAAGCATAGTCCAAGCCAGTAGCATCAGTGATGTCAATAATTCCATAGAATCCATCTCCAGACCAGCCATCGGGCAAAGGGTATACATCATTCAAAGTATTCGTTCCTTGATGACTGAAATACGCAACATCGGAGCTGTACGTCCAACTAGATGATCCATCAAAATCTTGCTCAGCTATAACTTGAGAATACAAATTTGTTGAACCCAATATAACTGATACAATAAGTAGTAAACACCTTTTAAATTTCATTTTAGCACAAAAAACCTTTAAATCCGCCAACGCTATGACAGGACTCAATGATTCTTGTCTAACCATGGTTTCAGTGTATTGTACACGTCAAGGAGAACATAGTCAGACTTCCATTGCGAAATTAAGGCACAATGAGCAATCTACCTAAAAATTCACTTTAATAAAATATTAACGATATGTTAGTAACTCACGTAAGTCAGTGATGACTGGAGACAACAAAAAAAAGAGCCCTGAGAAGAGCTCTTTTTTTATTGGGTAGAATGTCAATTAATTGATAGCCACTACTTTATCTCCGAATCGTTCATAGTTCACGAGCCAAGCTGCAGCGTTTTTTACATATCTTCCTGTTCCCGCAGTGTCCCAGTTGATATACAAACGAGTAAATCCTCCATCAAAGATCAGTCTTTTGCCATCTTCCTCGTAGGCAGCGGCAACAAGGTTACCTGCTGAACCATAAATGATAGGTGTAAGGTCTTTGTGCTCATCAATCGTTGCAATTGTGATTCCTTCATATACATTCTGAAGCCCAGTTGTGATCAAATGGTTAGGCATGATCCCTGACTTCGAACCTTTAGAAAGGATGTTCACCGTTTGGTTACCCATTGTATTACCTTGCATTGATACACCCAGAAGTTTCTGAGCTATAAAATTGGCATCGGCATAATATGGCTGATTGTCGCCCCAAATGTAAACCCCTTTTCCACTGTCAAAGAACTTCTTGATGACTTTGGCGTGCTCATCGTTTAGTTTTTGAGTGCTACTTGAAATGATCCAAAGTTGACATGATTTTGCAAGTGCAGAATCTAATGCTTCAGGAGTAGGTGGTTGATTCATCCAGCGATACACTGAAAATCCTTTTTGTTTTAATGCTTCTTTAGGCTCGCTAAAATCAAATCCCTCACCCGTGTAAAGATGAAGAACAGCGATCGTCTGACCTTTGAATGCTCCGTCTACAGCAAGATCATATTGACTACCTTCAGCGTTTCCGTAACTATCACCTTTTACCTCCTGTTTTCTTTTAACGATTTTAGTTGATTGTGTTACTTCATCATACACTTCAACTGCCACCTCTTCTTCGATCACATTTTGTTTAGCACATTTGTTATACTGACCATAAGACAATCCTGTTATTGCCAAACCAATTGTAAATAGAAATACTTTTTTCATAACTTTTTTTATTTCCGGTACAACCATGTTTCAAATGGGTTCAAATTATTTTGCCCAATCTTCTCGATCGAGGTTTCTAAACTGTATGGCTTCCGCAATATGATTGGTTTTTATCGATTCAGAATTTTCGAGATCTGCAACTGTTCGAGCAACTTTAAGAATACGATCATATGCCCTTGCTGACAGTCCTAAATTGTCCATAGCCTGTTTTAATATTGTATTCCCTGATTCATCAATTTTGCAAAACTTACGTAGTTCCTTGCTGCTCATTTGAGCATTACAATGGGTCTCCAAACTATCCTTAAATCGATCTTCTTGAATGAGGCGCGCAGCTACTACACGTTCTCTTATATCTATACTTTTCTCTGACGGAATATCATGAGCTAGCTCATCGAAACTAACAGGAGTAACCTCTACATGAAGGTCTATTCGGTCGAGTAGTGGACCGCTGATCTTGTTTAAGTAGTTCTGGACGATTCCTGGTGCACAAACACAGTCTTTCTCTGGATGATTATAATATCCACAAGGACAAGGGTTCATGGCAGCTACTAACATGAATCCAGCTGGGTATTCAACAGTGAATTTTGCTCTTGATATTGTTACATGTCTATCTTCAATGGGTTGGCGCATTACTTCTAAGACCGATCTTTTGTACTCTGGAAGTTCATCAAGGAATAACACGCCATTATGAGCTAAAGAGATCTCTCCGGGTTGAGGATATCCACCTCCTCCGACTAATGCAACATCTGAAATTGTATGATGAGGTTTGCGAAAGGGTCTGTTCGTCACCAGTCCTGCACCTGAGTCAACCTTTCCAACAACAGAATGGATTTTAGTTGTTTCCAAGGATTCTTCAATGCTCATTGGAGGAAGAATTGTAGGTAGTCTTTTAGCAAGCATGGATTTACCTGCTCCAGGAGGTCCGATCAATACAACATTGTGTCCGCCAGATGCAGCTATCTCAAATGCCCTTTTTATATTTTGCTGACCCTTTACATCTTTAAAATCAACTCCAATATCATTTAGTCGATTAAAGAACTCTTGCTTTATATCAACGGTGGTAGGAGTGATACTAATATCATCGTTCAAGAAGTTAATGACCTCAGTGATATCATTCGCACCAATTATTTCGAGCCCTTCTACAATGGCTGCTTCTTTTGCATTTAATTGAGGTAGTATGATTCCTTTGTAGCCTTCTTCTTTTGCTTTTAGCGCTATAGGTAGGATGCCTTTAAGAGGATTCAGTATTCCATCTAATGAAAGTTCTCCCAGCATGACATACTCTTTTAAGTGATCTGTTTTTACTTGTTCACTTGCCGATAGGATCCCGATTGCTATAGGTAGATCGAAAGTAGAACCTTCCTTACGAATATCCGCAGGAGCCATATTGATCGTGATCTCCTTCATCGGATATTTGAATCCATTATTGTTAAGTGCCGCTTTGATTCGTTGTTGACTCTCTTTTACAGCACTGTCTGGAAGACCAACTAAGATAAAGTTAACGCCTTTATCAATATTTACTTCAATTGTGATGGGTGTGGCGTCAATGCCAAATACGGCAGCGCCATATGTTTTTACTAACATAATGATTTAGGTTTAAGGTTACCTAAATTAAGTTAGTGAAAAATATCCTTTGGAAACAAACTTATTTTAAATATTTCTTTCGATGAAATCGATCAGGCTATGGATCACCTTTATATGTATTTCTTGAGCGCGATCTGCATATTGAGAATGAGGAGCACGAATTTCAACGTCGCATATGTTAGCCATTTTACCGCCTGTTTTACCAGTAAGACCTATTACTTTCATGCCTTTTTCTTTTGCTGCAGAAATAGCGTTTATGACGTTCTCAGAATTACCACTTGTTGAAATAGCAAGTAGTACATCTCCCTTTCTTCCAACTCCCTCAACATAGCGAGAGAAAACTTCAGCATACCCAAAGTCATTCGAGACACAGGACATATGAGAAGCGTCTGCAATGGCAATTGCTCCTATTGGTTTTCTGTTGTCCCGAAACCTTCCCGTGAGCTCCTCAGCGAAATGCATTGCATCACAAAGCGAACCGCCATTTCCACAACTCAAAACTTTACCTTCTTTCGATAAGCTGTCAACTAGTATTGCTCCAGCATCCGCGATTTTTTGATGATTTTCTGGTGTGTTAAATTTTTGTAAAACTGAAAGGGCTTCATCAAAATGGTCTGCTATTTGCTCCATGGTCGTTGAATTAAGTTTCAAATTTAAAAATAAAAAAAGAGAATTGAATCTGAATTTGAACAAGTTTACTATATTTGAAAATTAGAGTTCGCTCTACAAACACTTAGAAAGATGAGAAAATTTTTATTACTAAGCGCTACTTCGTTTCTTATGATCTTAGGCTCTTTTGCTTCGGCTCAAGATTTGAATTGTTATGAAAAATTGGAAAAGGCATTTAAGAAAAGAGGAGCCTACACAGTTTCAGATAATATTCACAGAAATGTGATCATTTCATTCTTTGAAGATGATGACGTATACTGTATTAAAGCTAAAGTTCGTGTAGAGAATGGATATATTACTTCGATCTTCTACTATTACGAAGATGGTACTTCTGAGCTTTATGAAAAGAAATTCACCAATGTTAAAAATGAGCCTCCAAGAATCGAAAATGGAATTTCAGAAATGATAACGAATGCGGATGGCGAGCGATTTAAAGTGGTGTTTATTGAAAAGTTAAAGCCAAAACAGAAAAAATTGAAGCGAGTTTCTATTCCAGACGACTTGTAGAATAAAATTATAGAGTATAAGAGAGACGGTGAGAGCCGTCTTTTTTATTTAATATACTTGAACGTAAACGACCTTCTTTGTTTCGAAGAACGGTTGATCAAAATACTCCTCGAGATCAAAGTACTCATGAAACGTTTGGATAGGTTTCATTTCTTCTGAAAGATCTCCGCCCTTTAAATAGAGGATTCCATTAGGCAGACCATTTTGGTGTTTACTTTTAATTAGTTTTTTCACCCAATCATAGAAACGATCCATTCTTGTAACGGCGCGGCTAACGATGAAATCATACTTATTCTTAAGTGATTCCGCTCTTACATGTTCTGCTCTGGCATTATCCAAACCTAATTGCTCTATCACATCATTTACGACTTTTATCTTCTTGTTTCTGGCGTCTATTAAATGAAAATTAGATTCAGGAAACATGATAGCTAATGGTATTCCAGGAAAGCCTCCTCCAGTTCCTACATCTAGTATGGAAGAACCCTTCTTGAAATTGATCACTTTTGCTATGCCCAGTGAATGAAGAACATGGTGCTCATAAAAATTCTCCATGTCTTTTCTACTGATGACATTGATCTGTTCATTCCAATGCTCATACAGATCTTTTAATTGTTCAAATTGCTTGATCTGTTTCTCTGTAAGATCAGGAAAGTATTGTTTTATAAGCTCCATTCTGCAAAAATAACAATCGATACTTAAACGGCGCTTCAACAAGTGTTTTTAGATCGTATCCTTTGTGTTTTTCATAAGGTTTGCCAAGAATTCCCGAGCTCTAAAAAGCTGAGCTTTGACAGTACCTAAAGGCAAATCCATTTCATCACTGATCTCTTCATACGTTAACTCTTCAAAGTATCTTTTCTTGATCAGATCTCTGTAACGTGGTTTAAGTTTTTCAACAACCTTACGCATTGTTTTAACCTTCTGTTGCTTGATAATGGTCTCTTCCGGATCCATTGTTCCTGATTCCACGTCAATTTTGACACTTTCACCATCTTGATTTGAATAGGCGTGGTCCATCGAGGTTAAGTGGACACGTTTCTTTCTAATGAAGTCTATACAGTTATTAGAAGCGATCTTAAAGAGCCATGTACTAAAAGCATAGCTGGGAGAATATTGTTGGATACGATTGAACGCCTTTCCAAATGCCTCGATAGTTAAATCCTCTGCGTCATCTGTGTTTTTCACCATCTTGAGAAGCATGTAGTAAACCGGCTCCCTATACTGATCCATTAATTGAGCAAATGCGGCCTCATCTCCTTCTTTGGCTCTTTCTACTACCTTAAGATCTTTTTTTCCTTTTTCAGAAAGGTTTTTGCCTACTTCCATTTCGATTGTGTTGACTTCTCAGCTGTATAGTACAGAACTGGCATGACAATAGCGTAAATAATATCCCAGATTAGAATAGCTGGTATAAATTTTTGCTCTTTTAAACGCTTGAACACAACTCCAAATATCACCCACTTTAAGATCAAAATGAAGCCCAATGTGCCAAGAGTCAGCCAGTTTAAACTAAAATTTGATAGCAAAATAATAAAAGAAACGTATAGTAAAATCAGTGTTAGTGGATAGATTCCTAACAATAGTTTTTTAATAAGTGTATAACGGCTCGTGGTTGTATAGTGTCTCGTTTTTTGTTTGACCCAATCTTTCCATGTTAATTTGGGCTCAGAATAACAAAATGACTCAGGGTCGACACAAATCCCGTAATTCCTGTTTTTTGCCGCCTCCTGCACGAATAGATCATCATCACCAGATTGCAGCGCATAATGAGATTTGAAACCACTATTCTCATGAAACAATGATTTCGTGTAAGCTAGATTTCTTCCAACACCCATGTATGGTACTCCAGCTTTTGCGAAACTCAAATAATTCATTCCTATCATAGCTGTATCTAAGCGAATGAAGCGGTTAGTAAAACCTTTCTTTTTTAAATAAGGAGCATATCCCAAAATTAACTGCTTCTTATGCGTAAATTGACCACACATTAGGCGAATCCAGTTTTTGGATTTAGGTTTGCAATCCGCATCAGTGAAAAGCAAGTGTTCATACTTCGCCCCTTTAATAGCGACAGTCAAGGGTAATTTTTTTCCATGAGCCAGATGTTTGTTTCGCTCAAGTTCTATTACTTTCAGATGTTTATATTCTCTTTGAAGCGCTTTGAGAATATGCGAAGAATCATCGACCGACTGGTGGTTCACTACAATAACCTCGTATTCTGGATAGTCTTGTGTTAATATTGAGGGAAGTAATTCGAATAGATTATCCTCCTCATTCCTTGCCGCAATAATAACAGTAACATTAGGGGTATAGCCTTTAGCTATTTCTTTATGTATGGCGAGTCGCAAATAAAAAAATATCAGCCAAAAGAATTGGATGAAGGCGATTACCCAAAACCCCAGAGTTGCATAAAATTCGAAAGGATCCTCAAATTGAGGTAAGACTTCCATAAGTAGAACTTTTATACAAATATGATACTCTTCTTCAAATACAATTATCTTTGTACACTTTATTTTTCAACATATTTATGCACTTTGAACTTTTACATCGAGATTCAGCTTCTAATGCTAGGGCTGGAAAACTTCACACCGACCATGGTGTGATCGAGACTCCAATTTTTATGCCTGTTGGAACCGTTGGTTCGGTGAAAGGTGTGCATCAAATGGAGATCGAGAATGAGATCAATGCTCAAATAATTTTAGGTAATACGTATCACCTTTTTCTTAGACCAGGTTTAGAAGTGCTTGAGGGTGCAGGAGGACTCCACAAATTCATCAATTATAAAAGACCTATACTCACCGATAGTGGAGGCTATCAGGTTTATTCATTGGCGAATAGTCGTAAGATAACTGAAGAAGGAGTGAAATTTCAGTCACATGTGGACGGATCATATCACTTTTTCACACCAGAAAGAGCGGTAGACATTCAACGAACAATTGGCGCTGATATCATCATGGCATTTGACGAGTGTACTCCATATCCTTGTGATTATCAATATGCAAAAAGATCAATGCATATGACACATAGATGGCTTAAACGTTGTCAGGAGCAAATGCAGTCTACAACTCCGAAATATGATTACGAGCAAGCATTATTTCCGATCGTTCAGGGAAGCGTATATAAAGATCTCAGAAAAGAATCGGCTAAATTTATTGCTGATACAGATGCTGTAGGTAATGCCATTGGTGGATTGTCCGTAGGTGAACCAGATCATGAGTTATACGAAATGACTGATCATGTCTGTGAAGAATTACCTGTGGAGAAACCTAGATACTTAATGGGGGTTGGAACTCCTGTAAACCTATTAGAATGTATAGCCCTTGGAGTCGATATGTTCGATTGTGTTATGCCTTCAAGAAATGCTCGCCATGGTATGCTTTTCACAAGTCAGGGAATTATTAATATCAAAAATAAGAAGTGGGAAAAGGATTTCTCACCTCTGGATGAAAATGGAACATCATCAGTTGATCATTATTATTCTAAAGCGTATTTAAGGCATTTGATGAAAACCAAAGAAAATCTTGGGATCCAAATTGCGACTATACATAATTTAGCGTTCTATTTATCGTTAATGAAAGAAGCCAGAACTAGAATCCTGGATGGTTCTTTCAAAGAATGGAAAGATAAAATGGTTAAGCAAATGGCTCAAAGACTTTAAGAGTAAGAAATGAAATGCTAAAAATTCTTGATCGATATATCATTAAAAAGTTTCTGGTAACATTCTTTTTTATGTTGGGTGTTATCATGATTCTTGCTGTGGTGTTCGATCTTGCAGAACGTCTTGGAGAGTTTATTGAGAACAGAGCTCCGCTTAGTGCTATTATATTTGACTATTACCTGAATTTCGTTATTCATTTTGGTAACTTGTTTTCTCCTTTGATCGTTTTTGTTTCCGTGATCTGGTTTACCGCGAAAATGGCACAGAATACGGAGATCATACCTATGATCAACAGTGGTAGGCCATTCCGAAGAATCCTTAGACCCTATATGATCGGGGCGACAATTTTGATGCTCATTTCTTTAGTATTGAATCATATTGTTTTACCTGAAGCCAATAAAAAAAGGTTGCATTTTGAGGAGGACTATTATCGAAATACGAGGGTTGTTTCTGACTATTATGCTGAATACCCAGGTAATGAATTCGTGTATTTCGACTATTACAATGCCGATAAAGATCAGGCTCAGGGATTTGTTATCGAAAACAGAGATGACAACAATGAATTGATCTCTATTCTAAAGGCCCGAAAAGCAATTAATCCTGATTCATCAAATCAATGGGAATTATCTGATTACTATATTAGATACATCGGTAAACCACATGATAGTTTACAAATCCCAGAATCTCGGGGTCATACTTTAGATACTGTTTTTCCATTTACGCTTACAGAAATGGCTCAGCGAAAGACCGTTGTTCAGACTCTAGGCTATTATGAGATCCAAGACTTTATTGAGCGAGAAAAAGAGAAGGGATCTGCTAATATCGCGATATACGAGATTGAATTTTATCAACGAACATCTTTTCCTTTCGCAACCTATGTCCTAACATTGATCGGTATGGTTGTTTCTTCTAGAAAATCAAGAGGCGGAATTGGTGCGAACATAGCACTTGGACTTTTGCTTGCTTTCATATACATTTTTGCCATGAAAGTTACATCAGTTGCCGCTGAAAATGTCGGTTTCCCGAGTTATATAGCTGTTTGGATCCCGAACATAATATTCGCAATACTCGGGATATTCCTCTACCGAATGGCTCCGAAGTAGTTGTTCAACTCTAGTTTTCCTATGCTTCCTCTGCTACAACTTCTTTGACCTCAGGAATGTGTTGCATAAGCAATTGTTCGATACCTCCTTTCAATGTTTGAGTAGAAGAGGGGCATCCTGAGCAAGCTCCTCTCAGAACAACGGTTACTTTTCCCTGATCAAAGTTTCTAAACTCAATAGCTCCACCATCACCTTCAACTGCAGGTTTAACATACTCGTCAAGTAAGCCTCTTATTGCATCATCAAACTCCGAAGGAGAATAATTTGAAGTATCTAATTTACTAGAATCTTCAGCTTTTGGTTTTGCTTCTGGAATCTTTGTCAAGATCTCTTTTCCGTCAGCAATGTAATTTCGAATGAAATCTCTCAACTCATTTGTTACGAAGTCCCATGAAAGAGCATCATTTTTAGTCACGGAAACAAAATTAGCAGCGATGAAGACACCTTTCACAAAAGGAAAGTTGAATAGTTCATCGGCTAGCGGAGAATAACCTTTGGTTTCGGCCTGACTCGTAAATTCAGCAGATGCATCGGGTGCAATAAGGTAGTTGTTTGCAACGAACTTCATCGTTGAAGGATTCGGAGTCATTTCCGCGTATATTGTTACTGGTATTTTAGACATAATGTATACTCTTTATTTGCTACAAAATTACGAAGTCTGATTCGAAAAACGTTAGGAAAACAATATAGATGTGGTTAATGTTTTGTCTGGAACATTGTAATCTTGTATCTTTGGTGTGTGAAATGGTTGAAATACATAGCAATAGTTGTTCTGCCTGTCTTTATGATAAGCTCGACAGGAGTTGTTGTCTATGAACATCACTGCTCGCATTCAGAGACATTCAAAGGCTTCTATTCTGAAGTTGATCATGACTGTAATAAGAAGAAAGCAGTTGATCATTGCAAAATCGAGAAAGCCTCGTGTTGTAAGTCGATCGAAATTCCAGAAAACATTCCTGTCGCTGAAGAAGAGTGCTGTACAACCGATATTTCCATTTATCAGATCGATAGTGATTACACGAAAACTTCATCATCTTCATTTGATGAGCAATTATTCGTTTCATTCGATACTGAGTTTTTCAATCGACGTGATGTCTTATTTATAGTTGATAAAACTGTTAGAGGTCCGCCTGATTTATCTTATAAACCTTCGACTAAAAGATCCCTTCTACAAGTTTACATCATTTAGAATTTCTCAACCGCAAATACAATGGTTGTAGAATTTTAAATGTATATCAATGAGATTAATAATAAGTATTGTTGCATTTTTTAGCTTATATGCTTGTTTTTCGCAACAAACCTTGAAAGGTAAAGTAAAAACATATTTGTCAAAGAATGATTCAGAGCCGCTTTTCGGAGTTAATGTATTCTTGAAGAATACTAAAATAGGTGATGTTTCTAACCAGGAAGGTGAATTTAGTATTACAGGTGATTTTTCCTGGAACGACACACTCATCTTCAGAGCTAGTGGTTACTATTCCGATACGATCGTATTATCTAGGAAAGATAGAGGTCGAGATTATGAGGTTCTGATGTATCCAGAGTACGTAACAGAAGAAGTGGTTATTAAAGCCAAACGAGATGATTCTAATATCTTAAAATTAAAACCTCGGAATGTAGAATCTCTAAATAGTGGCGAGTTAAGAAAAGCAGCCTGCTGTAATCTTTCTGAATCTTTTGAGACGAATGCAACTGTTGACGTAAGCCTTTCGGATGGTGTTTCGGGATCTAAGCGAATCCAAATGATGGGATTAAATGGTAGATATACTCAGATGCAGTTTGAGAATATTCCATTTATGCACAACCTTGACCAAGCCTTTGGTTTAGGAGCTGTGCCTGGAACATGGATCCACTCAATTCAGATCACCAAAGGTACTGGTACAGTTGCCAACGGTTATGAGTCAATGGCTGGGTTGATAAATTTGGAGTATTTGAAACCTGATGATATTGATCGTTTTTACCTCAATGCTTATGGAAATATCCAAGGGAAATATGATGTAAATCTTCATGGAGGTAAAGAGTTAAATGAAAAATGGAGTTCAGCTTGGTTCTTGCATTGGGACAGTCAACTACTAGAGAATGATCGAAACGGTGATGGTTTTAGAGATATGCCAATCGGTGATCACTTTGTTGGAATGAATCGCTGGAAATTTAAAGCTCCGCTCTTCAGAGCTCAGTTTGGATTGAAAACATCGTACTCTGATAAGATGGGAGGACAACCGGGATATGACAGATATCAATCGTCTCAGGGTTTATATGGTGTTGGAATAAGAAATCTATCCGGTGAGTTTTTCGGTAAAACTGGATTTCTTTTTGAAAATGACGAATTTAGTTCATTGGGTATCGTATATTATGCTAAATACAGTCAATTAAACACGGTGTTCGGTAATCGCACATTGGATGCTGATGAAAAACGCGGGTATGTTAATCTGATGTACGAAACCATCTTGGGTAATACGAACCATAAATTGAAAACAGGTACAAGCCTGGTTTATGACGATCTTGATCAGGTTATGAACGATGTTCTTCCAACGGATACATCTTCAAGAACGTTAGATCGAACTGAATTTGTTCCTGGAGCTTATGCTGAATATACTTATCAAGGAATGTTGAGCACACTTGTTCTTGGCTGGAGATCTGATTACCATAATTTATACGGATTCCAACATTCGCCGAGGGCAAACTTTAAATATTCGATAACGGAAAATATGGATTTCCGTTTGACAGGAGGTAGAGGGTTCAGGGTTTCAAACTACGCGGTAGATAACCTTTCTTTAATGGCTACGAATACACCGTGGAGGCTCGATGAAGAAATCCAACCCGAAGTGTCCTGGAATTTTGGAGGAAGTTACTTTGTGGAGTTTGAGTTATTTGATAGAAAAGCCACGTGGAACGCGGATTATTATTACACTGTATTTGAGAATCAATTAGTAGCAGATCGAGATGAGAGTACGGAATACATAATAATGAGAAATCTGTTAGGTCAATCTTTTTCTCATGCGTTCCAAACGGACGTTAAATTTGAACCCTTACCTCGTTTTGAGATCAAAGCAGCCTACAAATTTTTGGATGTTCGAACAACTATGGGGGGAAGACTTGAGGAAAAATTGATGGTGCCTCGAAACCGTGGTTTCGTTAATCTATCATATGAGTCTGGAAATACTCGATGGGAGTACGATGTGACTCTATCTGTTTTTGGTACGAGAAGGTTAGCAATGGTAGAACTTCCGGATCAGTCTTTAAGTACAAATAATAGATCAGAAGTTGTTCCGATGCTATCAGGACAAATTACACATAGATTTAGAAAGTTTGAAGTGTATGCTGGAGGAGAAAATCTATTGGATTACAGATTACAAGATCCAATTATCAATGTTGATAATCCTTTTGAAAAAACCTTTGATGCAACGCGTGTTTTCGCTCCGATCTTTGGATTGAACGTGTATGCCGGAATTAGAATGTCAATAAGTAAAAAAGAAAAGTAAAATCATAAATTAAAGAAAAATGAAGAATACAATTTTATCAATAGTAACAGTTTTAGTTGTAGTAATGTCAGGTTGTGCAACAATGAAAGAAGGAAATCCAGTAAAGCAAGTTGTTGCTATACAAACAAATGCGCAATGTGGTGACTGTAAACAGAGAATAGAGAAGGAGCTTAACTTCACAAAAGGTGTAATATTCGCAGATTTGGATCTTGACACAAAAATTGTAGAAGTTAAGTATAATTCTAAAAGAACAAGTCCGGAGAAATTAAGAGAAGTGATTTCAGCTATCGGATACAATGCGGATGAAGTAAAAGCTAATGATCAGGCTCAGAGTGAGCTTCCAAAGTGCTGTCAGCCAGGAGGTCATGACTGAAGTTAGTTAGTGTAAAGATAGTTGGATTAGACGCTTACGAACAGTATGCCCATTTTTGTGGAAAAATATTCTTTTATATATCTGTGTTAAGGAATAATTCAATTATCTTTGCGCCCAAATTGAACTTAAAAAGGCAGGATAATGTCGGAAATCAAAGGAGAAATTTTACAGGTGATCGGGCCTGTAGTCGATGTAAACTTCGAGAAAGGAGTTGAACTTCCTAATATTTATGATGCACTTGAAGTACCTAAAGAAGATGGTACTAAGGTGATCTTAGAGGTACAATCACACGTTGGTGAAAACGCGGTTCGTACGATCTCTATGGATTCAACTGATGGATTCACGAGAGGTATGAAAGTTGTTGCAACTGGTAAGGCAATTCAGATGCCGACTGGTGAGCACGTTAAAGGTCGTCTTTTCAACGTTGTGGGTGACTCGATCGATGGTTTAGGAGATCTAAGTCGTGAACAAGGAGCTTCTATTCACAGAGAGGCACCAAAGTTTGAGGATTTGTCTACAGCTACTGAGGTACTATTTACAGGTATCAAAGTAATTGACTTGATCGAGCCATATGCAAAAGGTGGTAAGATCGGTCTATTCGGTGGTGCTGGTGTAGGTAAGACCGTATTGATCCAGGAGTTGATCAACAATATTGCAAAAGCATACGAAGGACTTTCTGTATTTGCTGGTGTTGGAGAGCGTACTCGTGAAGGAAACGATTTGCTTCGTGAGATGCTTGAATCAGGAATTATCAAATACGGTGATGATTTCATGCATACAATGGAAGAAGGTGGTTGGGACCTTTCAAAAGTAGATGAGAAAGAATTGAAAGATTCTAAAGCTGCTTTCGTATTCGGTCAGATGAACGAACCTCCTGGTGCACGTGCTCGAGTAGCACTTTCAGGATTGACACTTGCGGAATATTTCCGTGATGGAGATGGTGAAGGTTCAGGAAGAGATATCCTTTTCTTCGTAGATAATATTTTCCGATTTACTCAAGCTGGTTCTGAGGTATCGGCACTTCTAGGGCGTATGCCTTCTGCCGTTGGTTACCAGCCGACACTTGCAACAGAAATGGGTGCGATGCAGGAGCGTATTACTTCGACAAAGAATGGTTCGATTACATCGGTTCAGGCAGTATACGTACCTGCGGATGACTTGACTGACCCTGCTCCAGCGAACACTTTCGCTCACTTGGATGCAACTACGGTACTTTCAAGAAAGATTGCAGAGCTTGGTATCTATCCGGCGGTTGATCCATTGGATTCAACTTCAAGAATTTTGACTCCAGACATCGTTGGTCAAGAGCATTATGATTGTGCTCGTAGAGTACAGTCTACACTTCAGCGATATAAAGAACTTCAAGATATCATTGCTATCCTTGGTATGGATGAGCTTTCTGAGGAAGATAAACTTGTTGTTCACCGTGCGAGACGTGTTCAACGTTTCTTGTCTCAACCTTTCCACGTAGCTGAGCAGTTTACTGGATTGAAAGGTGTGCTTGTTGATATCAACGAAACGATCAAAGGATTTAACATGATTCTTGATGGTGAACTAGATAAGTACCCAGAGGCAGCATTTAACCTTAAAGGTGATATCAATGAAGTAATTGAAGCAGGTGAAAAAATGCTTGCTGAAGCTTAAAAAATAAGAGAATGAAACTAGAGGTTATTACACCAGAGAAAAAGATGTTTGAAGGAGAAGCGGAGGCTGTTCGCTTTCCTGGAACGGATGGTGCTTTTCAAGTTTTGAAAGGTCACGCACCGATCATTTCATCTTTGACTGAAGGTAAAATAAAAGTTGATCTCGCTAATGATGATAAGGATTTCGATGAATTTTCTGGTTCTTTCGAATCTGATGCGTCAAACTCAAGAGTTATTCGCCTTTCAATAAAAGGAGGAGTGATGGAAATGAGAAATGACAAAATTGTTGTTTTAGCAGATTAATCCATAAAGTTTTAAAGTTATTAGAGGGGATTGCGAAACGCAGTTCCCTCTTTTTGTTAAACTACGTTAAGGTTATCCCAATTTTTTAGCCTTATGTGCGTTAGATATTGTAAATTCGTCGTTCTGTAGATAATGAGTACACTTTCAAAAATAGATCTGAAAAAGACACCGCAACACATTGCTATTATCATGGATGGTAATGGGCGTTGGGCCAAAAAACAAGGAGAAGTTCGTTTGTTTGGTCATACGAGTGGAGTTGAGGCAGTACGTGAAGTATTGAAAGGATGTGTAGATATGGGTGTTCGTTATCTGACGCTTTATGCATTCTCAACAGAAAATTGGAACAGACCTAAGGAGGAAGTTGATGGACTGATGAATTTAATGGTTGAGACTATCGCTAATGAAGTTGACGAATTGAATTCCAATAATGTGAGATTAAGAAGTATCGGTGATGAGTCGAAGCTTCCAGATGCCTGTAGAAATGAATTGGCTAAAGCGAAAAATGCCACTTATTCTAATTCAGGTGTAGATCTGATTCTTGCTTTAAATTATAGTGCAAGGTGGGAGATGCTCAATGCTGTTCAAAATATTGCGAAAAAAGTTGAGAGAGGTGAAATCAAAGCAAATGCCATTACTAAATCTTCTTTTGAAAATGAGCTTTGCATGAATGATGTGCCTGATCCAGAACTATTGATTCGAACATCAGGTGAATATCGTTTGAGTAATTTTCTTCTATGGCAAATTGCTTATGCTGAATTATACTTTACCGATAAACTATGGCCAGATTTTAGTCGAGAGGATCTGTTTAAAGCTGTTCTTGACTATCAAGGAAGAGAGCGTCGTTTTGGTAAGGTGTCTGAACAACTGATAAATTAATATGAAACAACTCCTTATTATACTATCGTTCATCGTTTCAATGTTTTCGGCTATTGCCCAAGATATTGACTATGAAAGACCTCGGACGTATGAAATTGGACCCATTCGAGTTAACGGAGTTGATAATTTTGACCATCAGGCAATTAAGTTAATTGCTGGTTTTCGTCAAGGTGACAAGATCACTATTCCAGGTGAAGACATCACAAAAGCAATTCGTAATTTATGGGATGAAGGACTTTTCTCAGATGTTCAAATCAAATTAGATAAGGTGGTTGGTGAGATAGCTTATATCTCTATTAATTTAAGTCCACGCCCCAAGCTTTCTAGATTTAAATTTGAGGGAGCTTCAAAAAAAGAAGCGGACAAGATCAGGGAATCGATCAACTTATTTTCAGGAAAGAATATCACCGAGAATCTCATCTTTAATACGCGCTCAAAGGTTAAAGGCTTTTACCGTGAGAAAGGTTATTACAGCGTGAACGTAAACATTAAGCGAGTTCAGGATTCGCTTATGAATAACTCTGAGATTTTTATAATTCAAATTGATAAAGGTGAGCGTGTTAAGATAGGAGAGATCAATTTTATTGGAGTTGAATCTGTAAAAGAGAATAAGCTCAAAAGAAAAATGAAGGATACCAAACAAAAAGCATTTTGGAGATTCTTTAAACGTTCTAAATTCTCTGTGACAGCTTATGAAAGAGATAAGGATGCAATGATGCAAGAGTTCTATAAGATTGGTCTTCGTGATGCTGAGATCGTAAGAGACTCTGTGTATCTTGTTGATGAAAAGAACTTGCAGATCGATATTGAGATCGATGAGGGTGAAACATACTATTTCGGGAATATAACGTGGGTTGGAAATTCGAAATACCGGTCTGGATATTTAGATACGGTGCTTGGAATCAAATATGGAGAAGTTTACAATCGTACGTTATTGGAAACACGTTTGTTCCAGAGCATGGATGGTAGAGATATTACTTCGCTTTATATGGACAGAGGTCATCTATTCTTCCAGGTTACTCCAGTTGAGGTCAATGTTGAAGATCATCATATTGACTATGAGATGCGAATCATTGAAGGAAAAGAAGCGCGTGTCAAAGACATCATCATAAAAGGGAATTATAAAACAAACGATCATGTTATTCGTAGAGAGATCAGAACAAAACCAGGAGATCTTTTCAATCGTAATGATATTATCAGAACACAGCGAGAATTAGCTCAATTAGGTTATTTTGACGAACAGTCATTCCAAATCAACCCAATTCCTAACCCTGCAGATGGTACAGTAGATATTGAATACATCGTTCAGGAAAAATCCTCGGATCAAATTGAATTATCCGGAGGTTATGGTGCAGGAAGATTGATTGGGACACTTGGACTGACTTTTAACAATTTCTCTGTACAGAACATGTTTAATAAATCTGCTTGGCAACCTTTACCTGCAGGTGATGGACAGACATTATCTATTAGAGCTCAGACAAATGGTAGATTCTACCAATCTTATAATTTCTCATTTACAGAACCGTGGTTGGGAGGTAAGAAACCGAATGCCTTTTCTGTATGGATGAACCATTCTCAATTCGGTAATAACTTTGACCGTAACTCACCAGAATATTCAGGAGTTTCTATTACAGGTTTAGGTGTCGGCTTGCAACGAAGAAAGAAGATTCCGGATGATTTCTTCAGTGCCTATTATGAGGCGTCTTATAACTATTATGATGTTGTAGACTACGGAGCGGTTTTTGATTTTGATAATGGTTTCTCGAATAATATCGCATTTAAATATGTACTATCTAGAAACTCTGTAGATGCTCCAATTTATCCAAAGAGTGGATCTAAAATATCGTTGACCACGAAAGCTACGTTGCCTTATTCATTTTTTGATGGCATAGAAGATTACTCTGTGCTTGATGAACAAGCAAGGAACAAGTATGCGGAGTACTATAAGATCAAGTTTACGGGAGAATGGTACTTGCCTTTAACTCCAGATAAGAAGTTAGTATTGATGCCTAAGATCGGATTCGGTTTCATGGGTTATTATTCCAAGGCTAAAGGCCTATCTCCGTTCGAGCGATTCTACTTGGGAGGGAATGCCCTTACAGGTGTTGCTCGATTGGATGGTCGTGAGTTAATTTCGTTAAGAGGTTATGAAGAACAGGAAGTTTCTTCGAACCTTGGTGATCCTCTAATTACGAGATACACTCTTGAACTACGTTATCCAATTTCTCTAAATCCTTCGGCAACATTCTTTGCATTATTATTTGCTGAAGCAGGAAATACATATACTGGTTTTGATACATTTAATCCATTTAATGTGAAACGAAGTTTAGGTGGAGGTATTAGAGTTTATCTACCGATGTTCGGTTTACTTGGATTTGATTATGGATGGGGATTCGATCCGCTCGATCCGCATAGTAAAGGTTTTGGTTCAGGAAATGATGCCTCACGTATCGGAGGTAGACCTGTGGGAGCATTCCAATTCATTATTGGAGCAAATCTTGGTGACTTATAATATTTAGTTGTGATTTGAGTTATTACCCCATGAAATTGAATACGTTAAATATAAAACCCATCACAATGAGCAAACTATTTTTAGTAGCGATATTAGTTTTTGGTACGGCCTTTGCTACGCTAGGTCAGAAATACGCTTACATCGATTCAGATTATATTCTGGAAAGTATGCCAGAGTATAACGAAGCGAAAGAAGAGCTAGATAAATTTGCTGAGAGATGGCAAAATGATATCGAAGAGCGATATAAACAGATCAAAAAGCGAAAAGAAGAGTTCATGCGTGTTGAAGCGATCCTTCCAGACGAGGAAAGAGAAAAAAGAAAAGAGGAAATTGAAAAGATGGAATCAGAGGCGCTTGAAATGCAACAATTAAGATTTGGTGTAAATGGAGATCTATTTGCAAAAAGAAAAGAATTAATTGAACCTATTCAGGATAAAGTCTTTGAAGCACTGTCTAAAGTTGCAAGTAATAGAAATTTTGCATTCGTTTTTGATAAAGCGAATCAATCTAATCTTATATTTGCCGATCCAAAGTTTGATATTAGTAAAATGGTGTTGAGAGAATTAGGGATAACACCTAAATAGTTGAATAGAATAAATAGTTAATAAGATATGAAAAAAGTAGCTTTATTATTAGTGATGGTTGTAGCAACATTCGTGTCGTACAGTCAATCAACAGTTGCACATGTTAATACGCAGAAAGTTTTAGATACAATGCCTTCAAGAAAGGCTGCTGAAATGGAGTTGCAAAAATTCGAGCAACGTGCAGTTAAGGAGTTGCAGGAAACTCAGCAAAAACTACAAGCTGATTATGCAAAACTGCAGCAAGAGAAAAATTCTATGAGTCCAACGGCATATAAGTTTGAGGAAGATAGATTGATGAAAAAATCGCAAGAGTTTCAAACGCGTCAGCAAGAGCTTGATCAGCAAATTCAAATTTTGAGTCAAGACTTGAACGCTCCTATTTTGGAGAAAGTTCAGAAAGCTGTAAAATCAGTTTGTGAAAGTCAGAAGATCGATTACGTTATTGATCAGTCATCACTATTGTATAGTGGAGGAAAAGATCTAACGGATCTTGTGATCAAAGAGGTGCTAAAAATGGAAGAGTCAGATAAAAGTGATTCGGGTCAAGTAATGCCAAACAACGGCAAGAAAGGTCCTCCGCCTGCTGAAGATTTGGGCAGATAAAAGACTAAAAGTCGTTATGCTTAGCATAGCGACTTTTTTTTTACTTTTGATTCTATGCCAAAAAAGGGACCTATTGGATTTTTCGACTCCGGATATGGTGGTCTAACCGTCCTATCTGAGGTAAGAGAGTTACTTCCAGAGTACGACTACCTATATCTTGGGGATAATGCCAGAGCTCCATACGGTACCAGATCTTTTGACGTGGTATATGAATATACATGGCAATGTGTAAAACGACTATTTGAAGAAGGGTGTGAATTGGTGATACTTGCTTGTAATACCGCTTCTGCAAAAGCATTACGAAGTATTCAACAAAAAGAATTGTTGGATTATCCAGGGAAGAGAGTCCTAGGAGTTATAAGACCAAGCGCTGAGAGCGTTGGAATGTTTAGTAAGTCAAATGAAATCGTAGTTTTAGCCACCCAAGGTACGGTGCAGTCTGAATCTTACGTACTCGAGTTTCAAAAATATAGCCCAGAATTAAAGGTTCATCAATATGCATGTCCAATGTGGGTGCCTCTTGTTGAAAGCGGTGAATACAAAACCGAAGAGGGAAGATCCATCATTCGCAGGGACATTCAGAATATTAAAAAGTCTTTTCCGAATGCTGACGTGTATTTATTAGGTTGTACGCATTACCCCATACTTCAAAATATTATTAAGGAATTTTCAGGTTCGGATGATTTAATAATTAGTCAAGGTCCCATTGTTGCAGAATCACTTAAAAAATATTTAAGTCGTCACTCTTGGTTGGTGAAAAGATTGAGTACAAAAAGTACTGTGAATTATTTGACTACAGAAGAGCATTCTGTTTTTGAGAGTAGTGTAAATGAGATATTTGGCCTTAACTTGAAAGCTAGAACGATAAAAATCAATTAAAATGGCGTTAATAAAAGATGTTAATGGAGTTTCACCTAAACTTCACCCTAGTGTGTGGCTTGCAGAGAATGCTACAATTGTTGGAGATGTTAAAATGGGCGAAGGATGTTCTGTCTGGTTTTCAGCAGTAGTTCGAGGAGATGTTAACTCCATTGAAATGGGTAAGAATGTTAACGTTCAGGACGGTGCTGTTATTCATTGTACTTACCAAAAGACAAAGACTATGATCGGTAATAATGTTTCAATTGGTCATAATGCAATTGTGCATGGATGCAAAGTTCATGATAATGTATTAATAGGCATGGGCTCTATTGTCATGGATAATGCTATTGTCCCTGAAAATGTCATCATAGCGGCAGGTGCAATAGTACTAGAGAATACTGAGCTAGAACCGAATTCAATTTATGCAGGAGTGCCGGCGAAGAAAGTTAAGAGTCTTTCTCCTGAGGCGTTTAAGGACAATGTCGAGCGAATCGCTAAAGGATATAAAAAATACGCGAGCTGGTTTCAAAAATAACTAGACTTGTAAAGTTTTTCTGAAATCTAATTATTTAACAAAATTTAGATGTTAACTTTTGATTTATCTTTGATGAAGAGGATTTAGTCAATATAAATACAATTTTAAAAGTTGTTAAAATTTCTAAATGATTTTTTCTATATTTACGGTCTTCGAATAATTTAGGTAAGAATTAATTAATAAAATCTTATGTTACGAAAACTCTACTTTGTTTTATTTAGCCTACTGCTATCAGTGGGTTATACGTTTGGTCAGGCGGGTAACGGATCGATTAAAGGATCGGTTATTGACGGTGACTCGGAAGAGCCAATACCATTCGTTAAAGTTGTACTTTACCAAGGGGGTATTATTAAAGGTGGTACGGAAACAGACTTTGATGGTAAGTTTCAATTCCCATCTGTAACTTCTGGACAGTATGATGTTGAATTTAGATCTCAGGAGTATCAACCTAAAAGAATGGAAAAGGTTGCGGTTTCTGCAGAGAAAATTACATTCCTCGATAAAGTAGGGTTGACAAAACCAGAGGATGTTCAAGAAATGGAAGAGGTACAGATCGTTGCTTATAAAGTTCCATTGATCAATAAAGATGGTGGTGCTCAGGGACAAACGATCACACGTGAAGATATCTCAAAACTTCCTGTTCGTAGTGCTTCAGGTGTTGCAGCCACTGTTGGTGGTGTAAATGAGTCTGAGGGTTCTGGTGGAATTAGTGTAAGAGGTTCTCGTGAAGGAGCGTCTTATTATTTCATTGATGGTATCAAGGTGAGAGGTTCGTCAAACTTACCGAAGTCAGCACTTGAAGAGGTTCAAGTTATTACAGGTGGTGTCCCTGCTAACTACGGTGATGCAACTGGAGGTATTATATCTGTAACAACTAGAGGTCCTTCTTCAAAATACTTTGGTAGTGCTGAGGTTGTAACTTCAGGATTCTATATTAAGGGACAAGATTCATTAGGTTATGATGGACAAGTTTATGGATTGGACAATTACGGATACAATCTATTTGAAGGAATGTTATCAGGTCCGTTATTGATGAGAAAGGATTCTGCTGGAAATAAAACGGAGCCAATTTTAGGTTTCCTTATTTCAGGTACGATAAATGATCAACTTGATCCTCGTCCTTTTGCTGGTGGTGCATGGAGAATTAAGAAAGAAGCTCGTGCTGAGCTACTTGAGAATCCACTTCGTCCTTCTGCTGGAGGGGAAGGTAACTTCAATAACTCAGACTTCTTGAGAATGGAGGACTTTGAGAAGACTCCATGGAGAATGAATGCTAGAAGAACAAATATTACGGCTGCTGGTAAACTTGATGTTAATACAGGGCCAACAGTTAACTTGACTTTCGGTGGTTCGATGAACTATAATGCTGGTAAAGCATATAGTTATGGTAACTCACTATATAACTTCGAAAACTTTGGTAATAATAACGCACTAGACTGGCGTGTGTATGGTCGTTTGACACAACGATTCAGAAACAATGATGAGAATAGTAGTTCTAAAGTAAAGAGTTTCTATTATAACTTAATGGTTGATTACTCTAAATCTACTAGAGAAGTATTCGACGAGAATCATGGATTCAACATCTTTAACTACGGTCACGTAGGGTATTTTGAAACAACTCGTCGTCCAACGTACAGCTTTAGCTCAGGCGGGGATAGTTTGATTCATGATGGTTTCCAGGATGTTGTTGTGGATTATACTCCTTCAAACTTGAACCCATCTCTTGCAGCTATAACGAGTCAGTATTATAGATTAAATGAAGGTAATCCTGATGGGAGATATGAAAACCTTACTCAAATTCTACAAGGTAATGCATTGAGAAATGGTGATGCTCCAAGTAGTGTATATAGTATTTGGGGTAACTTAGGTACACCGTTTAATCAGTTCTTTAAATCTGAAGCTGAGCAGTTACGTATTACTGGTTCTGCTTCTATCGTGATTGGTGGTCATAACATCTCTTTAGGTGTTGAATATGAGCAACGTTGGGATAGAGGATGGGGTTCAGGAAACCTCGGACCGATCGGTATTTGGGAAATTGCACGTCAGTACATGAATGCTCACATTACAGAGCTTGATGTAAATGATGTTGAGTTTGATTACTACGGAACATTCCCAAGAGTTACTTACGATCGTTTGAACACAGGTTACGCAGCTAATGCAGGTAATGGTTCTTATGGTGGTGCTGCTGAAGGTGATGAGCAATTGTTCTTTGACTATAACTTCAGACAAGCGATTGGATTAGATCCAGCTGGAAATGATTTCGTTGATATTGATGCTTATGATCCTAATATCTTCACGTTAGATATGTTCTCTCCAGATGAATTATTTAACCAGGGTCAGAACTTTATTAGTTATTACGGATACGATTACACGGGTAAGAGGGTATCTGGAAATACTGATATTAATAGCTATTTTAATGATTTTGATGAGAATGGGAATTACCAAAGATTTATTGGTGCATTCCAGCCAACATATGTAGCAGGTTACATTATGGATAAATTCTCATTCGATGATATCATCTTTAATGTTGGTTTACGTGTTGATGTATTCGATGCGAACCAGCCAGTATTGAAAGATCCTCACTTGTTCTTTAATGCTAGAACAGCAGCAGAGGCTAGAGCCGTTGCAGCAGGAGATCCAAATATTGACTGGGTTGATATTCCAGAAAATATCGGAGATGACTACATCGTATATGTAAATGATGTAAATAATCCAACTCAAATTAACGGTTTCCGTAATGGCGAGACATGGTACGATGCTCAGGGTATCGAAACACAAGACCCTTCAACATTAACTGGTAGTGCTGGTATCGCACCTTGGTTATTGAACCCAGGTCAGGAAACTCCATCTGCAGATGCATTCAAGGATTATGATGTAGCGATCAACGTAATGCCACGTATCGCATTCTCATTCCCAATATCTGATGAGGCAAGTTTCTTTGCTAACTACGATATCCTTACAAAACGACCAACTACAGGTCTTCGTTTTGATCCTTTGGATTACCAATTCGTTCAAAACAGAAGTAATATCATTAACAATGCGAATTTGCGTCCGGAGAAAACGATCGATTACTCTTTCGGATTCCAGCAAGTACTTACTAGAACATCTTCTATTAAGTTCAACGCATTCTACCGTGAGTTAAGAGATATGGTTCAGGTTCGTAATATTTTCGAAGCTTACCCATCAACATACAGAACTTATGGTAACCGTGACTTCGGTACAGTAAAAGGTTTGACAGTAGAATACGATCTTCGTAGAACTGGAAATATCAGAATGACGGCTAACTATACATTGCAGTTTGCTAACGGTACTGGTTCTAATGCGAATTCAGCACTTAGTTTCGTGAACTCAAATCAGCCTGATTTAAGAACGATTTATCCTTTCTCTTACGACCAGCGTCACGCGTTCTCCGTAACTTTTGATTACCGTTACGGTTCTGGTAAAGATTACAATGGTCCAGTTATAAAAGACATTAACATTCTTGAGAATACAGGTCTTAACTTGATCACTCTTGTAAATTCAGGTACTCCTTATTCAAGACAAAAGAATATTACTGCTGCTGCAGTTGGATCAGGTACTCCTCAGCTTATTGGTGGACTTAATGGTTCAAGAAAACCATGGACGTACAGAACAGATCTTCAGATCGACAGAACGTTTAACCTTGAGTTTGGAAAAGAAGATGAGAAGAAAAAGCGTGCATTCTTGAATGTATACGTTCGTGTTACTAACATCTTCAACCAATTGAACGTAATTAACGTTTATAGAGCAACTGGTATTCCAGATGACGACGGATTCTTAGCTGCTGCTCAATGGCAGACTACTATCCAGAACCAGTTGGATGAGCAGTCTTACCGTGATTTGTACAGCATGTTTATGGCAAATCCATTCAATGTAAGTCAACCAAGAACTATACGTTTAGGTGTAAAACTTGATTTTTAATAGTATAAATTAGTGTTATTATGAGATTATTTTTAGTTGTACTAATCGTTATCGCCTCAATCACGGAGGTGAATGCTAGAAGACTTCCTGGTCAAGGAGAGTCTGGCATGAACGAAAATAATAATGACCAATACTTAAAGGCGAATTGTCCTCCTTCGAATGCGCGTTTGTTCATGGAGTTTAACGATGTTCGTGCATTAGTAGAGGTTGGTGGATCGCTTTGGCAAAACCGTCAAACGGGTGCCGCTTCTTATGAGGTTCCAGTAGGTGGAGGAAACCACGTGATCTATTCAGGATCTATTTGGATGGCAGGATTAGATGTAAACGGTCAGCTTAAGTTGGCTGCGATACTTTTCCGTCAAGGAAATGATTTCTGGGCTGGTCCATTATCTCAAACAGTTGGTTCAGGTACTTATGACCCAACTCAACCAGTTGGATTTAACGCTACAAGAGATTTCGGTGCGGCAACAATTGATCCAGACGTTTGTACGGAGTATGATCAGTTTTACACGATAGCGAAATCTGAGGTGATAGCATATACTATCAATTATGAGTGTGAGCAAGATCCTGATTGTACAGATGATCCAATCGCTATTTCCAATGATGCATTGAATAGAATTATAAACTGGCCGGCGCATGGTGATGTTTCTAGAGGACAAGATTTTTATCTTGCTCCTTTCTATGATAACCCAGGTGAGAATAGTTCAGGAGACGGTGTTTATGATCCTTCTCAAGGAGATACACCATGGTTTGATGATATCTTAGGTCGTGATGATGTTGAATGTGGTACTGACCGTCGTGTAACACTATTTGGTGATAGAACGAACTGGTGGGTATTTAACGATAAAGGTAACATCCATACAGAAACAGGTGCCGATCCTATTGGTATGGAGATTAGAGCGCAAGCATTCTCGTTCGCAACGAATGACGAGGTGAACAGAATGACGTTCTACAACTATGAAATGATCAACCGTAGTACTCAGACACTTTTTGATACTTACTTTACTCAGTATGTGGATGCCGATGTCGGATTCGCAGATGATGATTACGTAGGTTGTGATGTTTCTCGTGGTCTTGGTTATGCTTATAATGGTACGAATAATGACCCAGGAGGAAATGGTGCTCCAGGTTATGGTGACAACCCTCCAGCTGTAGGTGTTGATTACTTTGAGGGACCTTACCAGGATGCTGATAACTTGGATAATGTGGGTCCACGTCTTGAAACTCAACCAGATGGTACTCAAGAGCTTGTTGTACCTACGGTAAGTGAGGCCCTTTCAGGCGGAGGTATCGTATACGATGGTATCGGTATTGGATATTCTGATGGTATCGTAGATAATGAGCGATTCGGAATGCGTCGTTTCAACTACTTTAACCGTCCGGATGTTGGTGCTCCAGCAACGCATGACCCTAGTTCTCCAACAGATTTTTATAACTACATGACTGGTTTCTGGAAGGATAACTCTCCAATTTACTTTGGTGGTAATGGTTATACTGGAAGTTCAGGTTTAACTACTGTAGAAGCTTCGTATACTTATCCTGGAGGAACTGACCCATTGTGGTTCGGTACAGAAGGTCAAGATATGGGCTGGGAATGGACTGAGCAAAATACGGATGGAAACGGAAACTCAAATGATATTGGTGATAGACGTTTCTTACAGTCTGCTGGACCATTTACTCTAACACCTGGTGCAATTAACAACCTGACTGTTGGTGTAGTATACGGTAGAGCATTCGAAGGTAACTCTTTTGCTTCAGTAGAAGTGTTACGTCAGAACGATACTAAAGCACAAGCATTGTTTGATAACTGTTTCGAAATTCTTGATCCACCAAATGCGCCGGATCTTGAGATCATCGAACTTGAAAATGAGTTGGTTCTTCTAATTGATAACCCAATCGGAAACAATGTAGATGAGACGTATGCAGAAGAAGATAATATTAATATTGTAGATCCAATTGATGGTTCAACGATTGATAAGGTTTACCGATTTGAAGGTTACCAAATCTATCAAATGAGTGATGCTGAGGCTGGTGTTGGTGATATTGGTGATATTGACAAAGCTCGTCTTGTCGCTCAGTGTGATATCAAGAATGATATCGCAAGAATTATCAACTTTGAATTCAACGAGCAGCTTGGTTTTGCTGTACCTGTTGAGAAAGTTGATGGAGAAAACAGAGGTATTCGTCATTCATTCCAGATCACCGAGGATGCATTTGCAACTGGTACTCCTGGTTTAGTGAATCATAAGACGTATTACTATATTGCTATTGCTTACGCTCATAACGAGTTTAAGGAATACGATCCAAATGACCCACAGTTATTGGACGGTCAGAAAATACCTTACATTTCATCTCGTTTGGCAACGGATGGTACAGCGATCAAAGCGAAAGCTGGAATCCCTCACGTACCAACTCCAAGATTTGATGGGACATATGCAGGATTACCTTATGGTTCAAGTCCAGAGATTACTGCTCTTGACGGTACTGGTAACGGTAACAGAGCGGTTGATTTGACTGCAGCAACGGAAAACTTTATTGTTGCTAACGGTTCAATAGATGCTCCAACTTTTGCTGAAGGTGCAGCGCCAATTGACGTTAAAGTAATTGACCCACTTAATTTGGTAGACGGTTACTTTACATTAACTTTTGATAATTACACTGATATTGACACTGCAAGCTGGATACTAAATAGATACGATTCTAAAGGAGGTACATTACTTGAAACAGTAACTTCTGATAGAACGATCGAAGCAGATAATGAGCAGTTAATACCAGAATGGGGTATCTCTGTAAACATTTTCCAAGAGAATTATCCTTGTCCTGATGGAGCTCCTAACTGTCCTTTCAGAACGCGTATCGCTGCTCCGATAGAGAGTACTATTGATTTCGCAGATAGTTCTAAGAGATGGTTGATTGGTGTTCCAGATGTGGATACTTATAATCCTCAAAACTGGATAACTTCAGGTGACTATAGTCCTGAACAGCCTGATGACTGTTTACCAGATCAAGGAGTTAATGACCCATGTTGTTATGATGACAGAGAGTTATTAGATCCGGATAAGTTGTTCACAACATTGTTAGATGGAACTGTAACAACGGGACAAATGTCTAGATATAACGGATGTGGATATAACCCAATAGCTATCCCTGGATCTCCAATTATCACTCAAAGTGGATTCGGATCTATGGTTACTCAAGAAATGGGTTCTGTATTCCAGCCTAGTGTTGACGTTGTATTCACAACTGATAAATCTAAATGGACAAGATGTCCAGTTATCGAGCTGAATAACGATGCAAACTTATCTGTTAACAATGCGAAACCAGGTATGCTTAGACAGAGTCCTTCTATTGATAAGAATGGAAACCAAGCTGGTGATCCAGGATATAATGCAGCTGAGGCTGATCCATTCGGAACGTCATCAACTGGTATGGGTTGGTTCCCGGGTTATGCGATCGATGTTGAAACAGGTCGTCGTTTGAACATGGCTTACGGTGAGAACTCGTTCTTGTCTGGTCAGAATGGTGCAGATATGATCTGGAACCCAACTTCAGAATTCTTCAATACGATTGGAAGTCCATTATTAGGAGGTCAACATACGATCTACGTATTTGGTCGTCCAGGAGAAGGAATGCCAACTTACGATCAAGGAGAATATGCTTATGCGAAATTGGCTTCAGAAACAAACTCTGATTACAAAGATGTCTACGAGAACCTTTCATGGGTAATGCAGCCAATGCTTGCTCCAGATGAAGAGCTATTGTCTACCGATGTTAGAGTTAGATTGAGAATCAACAAAGAATACTCTGATTATACGTTAACAGGTGTGAATGGAGGAACTCCAACATACGAGTGGAATATTGATAGTCAAGGTACAGAAACTGGAAGTGATGTAGCACTTGCAGAAGCACTTGAGATCATTAATGTAGTTCCAAACCCATATTACGCTTATTCTTCTTACGAAAGAAGTAAGCTTGATACTCGTGTGAAGATCACAAACCTTCCATACCGTTGTAAAGTTAGAATCTATGACGTATCAGGAAAGTTGATCAGAGCATATGATAAAGACTCACCGATCACTTCGATTGATTGGGATCTAAAGAATTCTGATAATATTCCAGTTTCAGGTGGTGTGTATTTGATTCACGTTGATGTTCCTGGTATTGGAGAAAGAGTTGTTAAGTTCTTTGGTGGACTTCGTCAACCAGACTTAGAAAACTTGTAATAAGAACGATAATAAATTAATATAGAAATTAAGAGATATGATAAGATCTATAATTAAAGGTTCGATGATAGTAGGGGCACTAATGGTAGCAATGCCATCCTTTGCTGGAAATGAGGATCGTATCGGTTCAGCGGGAGCAAGTGAGTTGCTTGTTAATCCATGGGCTCGTTCTTCAGCTTGGGGAACAGCCGGTGTAGCTGCTGTAAATGGGCTTGAAGCTCAGTTTACAAATATTGCTGGATTAGCCTTTACGGACAGAACGCAAATAAAATTTAATTACACGAATTGGTTAGGAAGTGCTAACATTTCCTTAAACTCAGCTGGAATTGCTCAGCGTGTTGGAGATCAAAGTGTAATTGCTTTAAGTATTCAATCGTTTGGATTCGGTGATATTGATATCACAACTGTTGACCTGCCTGAAGGAGGAATTGGTCAATTCAGTCCTAGAAAGAATATCATTAACCTTGGTTACGCCAGAGAATTCTCTAACTCAATTTATGCGGGTATTAACATGAAAGTTGTTAATGAGAACATCTCTAACTTAAGAGCTACTGGTGTTGCGTTTGATGCCGGTGTTCGTTATGTAACTGGAGAGCAAGATCACGTTAAATTCGGGATCACATTGAAGAATGTTGGTACGCCTATGCAATTCGAAGGTGATGGACTTGGACAGGAGATCTTTTATCAGTCTACTGGTGGGAATGCTACGCTTGAACAACGTTCAGCAACATTTGAAATGCCTTCATTGCTTGCTATCGGAGGTTCTTATGATTTCATCTTCAGTGAAACTAGCAAACTAACAGCTGCTCTGGCTTTCCACGCAAACTCCTTTACGAATGATCAGTTTAATATAGGATTAAACTACGGTTATTCTTTAGAGAAAGCTGCGTTCAACATTAGAGCTGGATACGTAGCTGAGAAGGATATCTGGAATAGAGAAACTTCAACAAACAGTTTGACTGGATTAGCAGCTGGTGTATCAGTTGACGCTTTACTTGGAGAGAAGAAAACTCCGATGGGCTTCGAATATGCAATGAGAATGTCAAATCCATTTGGTTTGATTCACTCGTTCGGAGTTACTTTGAGCCTGAAATAGAAAAAAATATTATATCTTTGTTAGAACAGGAGAGTCTTGCGGCTCTCTTGTTTTTTGTTTTAAAATATCTTTGATTATGTCACAATTGAATTATTATACAAAGGAAGGACTTCAAAAATTGAAAGATGATCTACATGAAATGGAGAGTGTGGAACGTCCGAAGATATCACAGCAAATTGCAGAAGCAAGAGATAAAGGAGATCTATCTGAAAATGCAGAATACGATGCTGCGAAAGAAGCTCAAGGTATTCTTGAAATGAGAATTGCGAAACTAAAAGAAGTTATCGCAAATGCACGTATTATTGATGATTCAGAAATTGACGCGTCAAAAGCTCTTATTCTCTCAAAGGTAAAGATCAAGAACCTCAAGAATAATGCTGAAGTAGAATATACTCTTGTTGCTGAGAATGAAGCTGATTTAAAAGCGAAGAAAATATCTGTTGAATCTCCCATAGGAAAAGGCCTTCTAGGTAAATCGGTAGGTGATATAGCTGATGTTGAAACACCTGGAGGGATCATTCAATTTGAAATTCTCGAAATATCTAGATAATGGCAACGATCTTTACTAAGATTATTAATGGGGAAATTCCAAGTTACAAAGTAGCAGAAAGTGAGACTTGTTATGCCTTTCTGGATATCCAGCCAGTAACTAAGGGTCATGTTTTAGTAGTCCCAAAAATTGAAGTTGACTATATTTTTGATATGGAGGATGATCGACTTGCAGATCTTATCAAATTTGCTAAAGTTGTAGCACGCAAAATGGATAAAGTATTCGATTGTGAACGTATAGGAGTTTCTGTTATAGGGTTAGAAGTTCCTCATACGCATATTCATTTAATGCCGATCAATGGTATTGCTGATATGGATTTTGGTAAAGACAAACTATCATTCTCTAGCGAAGAAATGGAATCTATCGCAAAAGCAATACTAGAAGCTTGATCCATTACTTTTTCTTGGAAACGTTCCGTTTAGGATTCTCTTTTATATAAGCCTTCCAGTTGGAGGCTTTTGTTTTGTTATGTTCTCCTTTGCCTTTAGAGTAAAAGTGACACACTGCTGCCGCTAATCCATCTGTAGCATCCAGATGTTTAGGAAGCTCTTCTAACTTAAGAAGACTTTGTAGCATGCTAGCTACTTGCTCTTTACTGGCCCCTCCTTTTCCTGTTATCGCCTGTTTGATCCTTCTTGGAGTATATTCCTCAAAGGGAACATTACGGTTCAATGAAGCAGCTATACAGACGCCCTGAGCTCTTCCCAATTTGAGCATCGATTGAACATTCTTTCCGAAAAAAGGAGCTTCAATAGCCATTTCATCTGGCTTGTATTCCTTTATTATCTCGTCCACTCGGTCAAAAATTCGCTTTAGTTTGTCAGGGTGGTTTTTTAGTTTATTTAGGTGAATAACACCATAATTGATCAATTGTAGCTTATTCTTTTTTATATGAATTAATCCGTAACCCATTATTGTGGTACCGGGGTCTATTCCTAGAATTATTTTATCTTCAACTTTCAATTCAACTGATGTGTTTGGAAATATAAAGATAAGAAAGTCTTTCGGGGTCGTAATTAAAGTGGTTGTTTTTATTGGAGTATTGTGTGCTCTTTATACTCAACTCAGCGATATTTCATTGAATGACTTTAGGAAAATCACCATACACAATTGGTCCTATTTAATTGCGGCCATAGCTTTAGTTTCTTTGAATTGGGGGATAGAATTCATCAAATGGCGTTTAATTACTAAACCACTTTTAGCTGAAGGTAAAAGCAGATTATTGTTTCGCTCACTCTTTGCAGGTATTGCGACAGGAATAGTCACTCCAAATCGTTTGGGTAATTTTGTTGGGAGAATGCTTTACTTTAAAGGCAAGAAGAGAATTCTTGCAGCTTTAGGTACACTTTATGCAAACTTATCTCAATTTATAGCTACACTCATATTTGGAGCAATAGGTTTGTATGCTGTCGGAGAAAAGCTTTTATCAAATGATCAATTGTACTTTCTTAAGATTACCTTAGTAATAGTATTAAGCTCCGCTTTCTTTGTTTATATCATCTTTGCTTTTGGACCACGTATATTCTTGTTTTTGTACCGAAGACATAAAAATACGGTGGCTGTGCTTCAAGATCATCTCCATGATTATAGCTTTATTCTTCTTTTGCTAAGCCTCTTACGATACATCATATTTGTTAGTCAATTTGGGTTTTTACTTTTAGCTTTCGGAGCTAGTTATTCAGATGAATTGATCTATGCGCTATATTTACATTTCATGATCACATCTATTTTACCCTCACTCTTGTTTGGGAAATTGGTCATTAGAGAAACAGTAGCACTAATTATTCTGGGATCTTTTATTGCAGATGATGCTCTTATCATTTTTTCTTCTCTTTCATTATGGATTATTAACCTTGGGATACCATCTCTTTTAGGAACATACTTTTTATTCAGTAAAAGAAATGTCAATGTTATTTGAGATCTATGTTGCCTCGATATCGACAATTGTACTGATACTTTATATCATGCGATTTCTTCTTAGAAGAGAGAAAACAGGTCATTCTTTGGATCTTCAAGAATTGACAGTAGTTATTCCTTTTAGAAACGAAGAAGATTCAATTGATCAACTTATCAAAGCTATTAAAGATCAGACTGAACAACCAAATACGATTTATTTTATTGATGATCATTCAGATGATAAAAGTCCTCACATTGTCAAAAAGTACTGTCAACATAATCCAAATGCGAAATACATTAAACTCTTGGATAACTTTTCAGGTAAAAAAAGAGCCATCGAAGAAGCAATGAAATTCGTGAGCACTGAATTTGTCCTAACTCTTGATGCAGATACTTGGTTTGACAATGACTTTTTTAATTCACTTTCAATTAATTCTTCATCACAGTTGATCGTTAGACCTGTCGTGTTAAAACCAAAAACATTGATGCAACAGTTTTATGCAATGGAACAACTTTTACTATCAAGTTTTAACTATCTTCTTTTTCCATTTTACCCATTGACAGGAAGTGGTGCTAATATGGTTTACAGAAAAGATGCTTATACCAATTATAATGACCTTGCATCACATCAGCATATTGCTTCTGGCGATGATCATTTTTTCTTAAGACGACTCTATCAAAATAAGCAGGAGATTTCAATAGTAAATCAGAAAAAAGATGCTGTTTACACGAACGCACCTGGTTCATTCATAGAGTATCTCAATCAAAGGGTCAGGTGGTTTAGTAAGACGACAGTTGAAAGACATCTACTAGATTTTTTTGTGGGCATATTTCTTATCTATTACTTAGTGGGAGGATTCGTATTGTTGGTCATATTTCTTTTACATGAAAATTACATAGGAGCTTTATTTTTGTTTCTTGCAAGAATAGTGATTGATGCCTCCGTACTATTACCTTATGCCTATTCGTTAAGAGAATTTAAAAGCGTTATTCTATTACCAATTCAACAGATTGTTCAGCCTATCTTGATGATAACGGTGTTTGTTGGCTCTTTAATCTTTAAGCCCAAATGGAAGGGCAGATGATTTTGATGGTCAGATCCATTCCATCAAAGTGGCAAACCCAATTAACAGCAATAGTGTGGCTGCGCCAATTTCTGTCCAGACTCTAAACTTTTTCTTTAAATACTTGCCTACATTCAATCCGAATAGAGTAAACACTATCGACGATGTTGCAATTACACTTGCAGAAGTTAACGGATGAATTTCTTGAAGACCGATGCTAAACCCCACGACAAGGTTATCCAAACTCATACCTGCTGAAATCGATATAATTCCAGTCCATGATGTAATCTTACTAAGTAATTTAGATTCATGATTATCGTCTTTTGAGAGCGCACTATAGATAATTAATATCCCGATCAATAGTAACAGCGATCCTCCGATGTAAGACGCGTAATCTGCAATGTATTTGGAGAATTCACGCCCTATAAATATACCAACAAGTGGGATGAAAAATTCAAACAAACCAAAGGTAAGTATGATACGCCACCAATAAGAACGAATATTCAGCGACCCTAAAGCGAATGCAACAGCAAGATTATTACTTCCTATCACAATACCTAGAACAAATAACTTCCAAAGCTCCATAACTGATTAATTCAGTACAGATGGAAGCGTGATTTGTTCTTTTAAGGCCAAAATAAAAGAACGGCACCAAAAATAACTACACCTAAAATGAAGAGTAAAAAAGTGTAGGGTAGGATCTGATATGGTTTCAACTTGGTAATTCCAAGTAATGGTAGAGCCCAAAAAGGCTGGAGCATATTCGTAAGCTGATCTCCATAGGTCATTGCCAAAACTGTTTTTGGTAAGTCAGCGTTTAGCTGGGTAGCAGCCTCAATTATTATAGGGCCTTGAATAGCCCACTGTCCACCTCCACTGGGAACAAAAAAGTTGACTACACCGGCACTGATGAAAGTGTAAACGGGTAATGAGTAGTCCGAAGCTATAGCGATAATGGAATCAGAAAACAAAGCGATGAGTCCGCTACCTTTCATGATTCCGAGTATTCCAAAGTAAAGTGGAAATTGAATAAGTATCCCAGAAATATCGCCAACAGATAACTGAACAGCTTTAACAAAATTCACAATTGAACGATGAAACAATATTGATAACCCTAGTAAGGTAAGATTTATGTAATTCAGGTTAATAAAACCTAAGCTGCTTTCTCCCTGATAGTTATATCCTTTAACGATGGCGATCAACAGAATTCCTACTCCAAGTATAATTCCAACGATGTTACTGTAATCCAATCGTTCAGCTCCTTTTATTTGATCACCTGATTCCTCTTGAACAGTACCAAATTGTTCATTGAATTTAGGGATGATTTTAACCTCACCTCGCTTCGCAACAAAATAAAGAAATAGAGGTATGATAGTCACGCATAACAAAGCGACAAGTATATTCATACCAGACCCGATGGTTGATTCAAAAGGTAAAAATGATGGGTAAGTACCATCACCGCCAACACTTTGCATCATGGACGGGATATATCCTTCTTCCATCGCTTTTGTAGTAGCACTTCCAGAGAGTCCACCATGCCAAACCATCATCGTCGAGTAAGCCGCTGCTCCTACAAGACCATAATTTATTGCAGACTGACTAGAAGCAAATTTCTCTCCGATCTTTCTGGCTAATATCGCTCCAAAAATTAGTCCCAATCCCCAATTGAACAACCCCATGATGATCGCGCCGAAAGATACTACAAACACACTGTTTGCGGTTGTTGTACAGTATTTTAGCAATGTTTTGATCAGTTTGTCAATAGGTCCGGACAAAGCCAATACGTGACCCAGAACCAGAATTAACATCATTTGAAAAGCAAAATACAATCCTCCAGCACTCTCATCCCATAGACCGTCTTCCCATGAGCGTAAGATATGCATGAAATATTCACCGTGCGATTCATTGGATGGTTTCGTCAAAAACTGAGCGAGAATAATCGTAAAAATGGTTAACAGAATTGCAATACTGAACGGACTCGGAAGAATTCGTTTGAAAATTGAAATGAATTTTTGAGATCGATTGGTCATCTATCAATTCTTCTATTGAATACTAAGATAATCAATTTACGTATTCAGAGGTTGTCGATCTGGTCGAATGGCTTTTTTACCTTTCGACAGGAGCGTAAAACCTGAATACAAAAAAAAAAGGCTGATCAGTTGATCAGCCAGAAAATATAAAGAAATGAGTAGTAAGTAAAAATGAGTATCACATTCTGAATACGCTTAATCCAATACCAGCATTTATGAATATACCTCTGTATGGTTGATATCCAAATTCACCATTCCAAGTTATTCCAAATCGTTTTCCTATCACTGTTCGTTGTTCCACCTGAAAAGTTTCATATCCAATACGGAACCCTATTGGAAATACGGATTGAAAGTCCTTTACCTCCTGAGATACGACTTCGTTATTGTTGTTGACATCTACAAATCGGTTTATTGGGTTAACAATGACATCAAGATAAAGATCACTTCCCAATGAATTAAAAGATAAACCAAAATTATCACTGTCTATTACAATATTTCGGATAGAACGTAACATAACCCCTCCATAAATTCCTGTGCTCATCATTCCTAATTCATCTAACCCATCCAAAGTACTTTCATCTATGTAATCCTGATAGTTGAACGGTCCATTCTTAAATTTTACCCCTCCTCTGAAACCTAGTCGTCTTTTCCATTGAGCCGGCACCATAATATATGTTGTATTGGTAGTCTCAGTATTACCAGATCTTGTTGTTTCCGAGGCCAGGACTACTTTGGTGCTTTTTGTTTTTTTGATACCAGGCAGTAAAAAGTTTACTCCAGCATTTAAATCTGTATTGCCTGGATAATTTTCATTGGCCATACGACCTAAAGTTAGGAATCCCTTATGTAGATTATAGTCGACTTCAAGCATTGGAAGAACTTTGACATAACCGACCATACCTATATTAAATGACATGTTATCCGTCCTTAAATTCGGCCACCCTGTATTCGCATCTAACTGAAATAAGTCAAGCGCAACTGAGATCTTTGGTTCTACTGGTTCATTTTTTATAACGTCGTAGTTTACTCTCTGTCCGAATGTGTTTATCGAAACTAATGATACCGTAAATAAGAAAATGAATCTACTTTTCATAATTAAGTGTTTTTACAAAAGTAGATCGCAGTATCATCAGATTTATCCGTAATCTTACCTATCTTTTTAGAACCTCGATTCATGTCAACTTTTAGACTACATCATCAAGCAATGATAGTTTTTATTTAAACCTCTACTGTTTCGCTAACTCTTTTATTACTTTTGCCTAAAATTTTGAGCAGTGGATAATCAAGTTTACGATGTAGCTATAATAGGAGGAGGAATTGTTGGTGCGGCAACATTTTACAAGTTGCAGAAACGCAATCCAAACTTAAAGATCATCTTGATCGAAAAAGAGAATCGATTTGCTGATCACCAGACAGGTAATAACTCTGGAGTAATTCACTCTGGGCTTTACTATACTCCGGGGTCCTTGAAAGCAAAAAACTGTGTTGCTGGTCGTAAAGAGTTGGTAAAGTTTGCTCAGGAAAACAACGTTCCTCACGATGTTTGTGGTAAAGTTGTTGTGGCTACAAAGAAGGAAGAACTTCCTTTTATGGATAAGATCTTCAACAATGGTATCGAGAATGGTATTGAAGGGATAGAGAAGATCGATTCAAAGCAGATCAAAGAACATGAACCACATGTTGAGGGTGTGGCTGGAATATGGGTGCCAGTGACAGGAATCATTGATTATCGAAGAGCTACAGAAAAGATGGTTGAGAATGCTGAAGGAATAAATTCAGATTCGAAAACTATTCTTGGTGAAGAAGTTATCGCAGTAGAAAAAGGAGAAGAATATAATACTGTTGTTGGTTCGGCTCATAAATATAAAGCGAAGCACTTGGTTTTCTGTGCAGGTCTTCAAGCAGATCGATTGGCTAGAAAAGACGGTGTAGACCTTAAGGAACAAGTTGTTGGATTCAGAGGAGATTACTATGAATTAACTGATCAGGCGAAATACAAGGTGAAGAACTTGATCTATCCTGTTCCTAACCCAGATTTTCCTTTCCTTGGAGTTCACTTTACAAGAATGACTGATGGAGAGATCGAATGTGGTCCAAATGCTGTTTTCACATTTAAACGTGAAGGTTACGGTAAGACAGATTTCAATATGAAGGATACATTTGACGCTTTGACATATGGGGGGACATGGAAGTTATTCTTCAACAATATGAAATTCGGCATTAATGAATACAGAAGGGCATTTTCAAAGAAGCTATTTCTAAAAACATTACAAGGGTTGATTCCTTCATTAACGATGGACGACATTCGACCAGGAAGATCTGGTGTAAGAGCACTGCTTCTTGGAACCGATGGGGATACGAGAGATGATTTCAGAATTGAATACCATGGTCACTCAATTCACGTATTGAACGCTCCATCACCTGCAGCGACTGCTTCACTTGCTATTGGTGATCAAATCGCAGATGAAGCTGAAAAACACTTTTCGCTTAAGTAAATTTTAGTCTTGTAAACATTTCTTAACCTTGATCTCGTGCTTTGCACGATCTTCAGGGGTAGCATTTGGTTGGATCAATAATCCTTTACATTTGCTATCAATGTATTCCGAACGCGCCATAACAGCATCAAATGCTTCGTCTGACGCTTCCATCAGTGCTTTATTAACTGAATCACTTTTCTTAACACAAGTACAAAAGTCCCATTGAGTTCCATATTTTTTTACGATTTCTTCGTGAGCCTCCTGTACGGCTGGATCTTCATAAACTACCTCAGCAGTATCAATTTCTTCCTGAATGGTATCCATATCTTCAACATCTTGATCCATGGTGTCTACAACTTCAATCGAATCTGTTTCATCATCAGAGTCATTATTCGAAGGGTCAGTTTTACACGCTAAAAGCAGATTTGCCGCTACAAAAAATGTTAAGAAGTAAAGGTAATTATGTCTCATGGTATTTTTTTTGTATACTAATTGTAAGAATAAATGTAGCTTTTTTCAAGCAATTAATGAAATGACAAAATACTTGATTGTAATATTCGCTTTGTTGTGTGGAGTTTCTTTCGCTCAGGACAAACCTTCTGATACTGCAATTGCCAGACTTCAGGTATACGAAGGTTTTGATCTTCCAAGTAATTATCATTTCAAGTATAAACAAGCATTGAGAAGAGTTAGACGCGTATATCCACTTGCTCTCCATGCAGCCTTGGTTTTGGATTCTTTAGATCAAGAATTAGACAGCACTAATAAAAACAGAAAACAACGTAAAATTGCCCGACAAGCGCACAGGGATCTGAAAAATGATTTCAAGTACTTATTAAAAGAGTTGTATGTTTCAGAAGGAGTTGTGCTCACAAAACTAATATACAGAGAAACGGGTAGAACAGTTAAAGAAATAATTGCAGAATATAAAGGCGATGCTCAAGCGGCTGTATATACAGGTATGGCCAGTATGTTCGAACAAGAGCTTGATGCCACTTATGATCCCAATGGTGAAGATTTTATTATTGAATGTGTGATCAATGATATCCAAACAGGAAAGGTCGATTTCGATTCAACCTTTGTCAAAGTTGGACGTGAGCATTACCTCAAAGATAAAAGGGCTTACAAAGAAAGAATTCGAAGTAACAAGAAGAAAGCTCGAAAAAGAAAACGCCGAATTAGAAGAGAAGCAAGAGAGCAACGCAGGGAAAAACGAAGAAATAAAAAAAGCGAGGGTTAGTGCCTCGCTTTTTCATTAATGTACTAAACAGTTACTTTCCTTGTCCTAGTTGTTGCCCGTCAGTACCATTAGATAGTGCTGACTTTTCAACACGTACTTTTGAGCTACCTTCACAACTTAATAAAACGTTAGTATCATTCACTTCTAAGATCTTTCCGTGAATTCCACCGATCGTAACGACTTTATCACCAACCGCTAGATTTTCTCGGAATTTTTTGAGTTCTTTTTGCTTTTTCATTTGTGGACGTATCATGAAAAAATAGAATACACCCAATATGAGTAGCAACATGATGATTTGACTTGATCCTCCTCCCATAACTTTTCTTTTTATTCGTTTTTCAATTCAATTATTAATCGATCACTTTTGCTGTGATCGTGACCGTAGTAGTTGATGGTCTTGTGTTTGCAGTGATAGTCACTGGTTTATTAATTACTCCTTTTCCTGTTCTATCAGTGTCAACCGAAGCCAGAATAGTTCCCGTTTTACCTGGAGCAATGGGTTCTTCGGGATACTCTGATACTGTACATGAACAAGCCTCTTTAACATCAGCGATAACTAATGGGTAATCACCGGTGTTTTTTAATGTGATCTGTGCTTCAACGATCTCACCTTTTGCTACTGTTCCTGCATCAATAGTCTGCTCAACTTCCATAGTAGTGTATTGTCCTATTTCACTTCCCGAAGGATCAGATGAACATCCAACAAGCATAAAAAAAGGTACTACTAAACTTAAAATTGTTCTTATCATGATTTTCCTATTTCATTAAACCTCGTCCGATCTTTTTGATCTTACCTTCTTTCTCCAGTTTCGAGATAGCTTTATCTAATACTCCATTGATAAATACATTACTCTTTGGAGTTGAGTAGAATTTTGAGATCTCTATGTATTCATTTAATGTAACTTTCGTTGGAATACTAGGGAATACCTGTAATTCAGTAATGGCCATCTCCATTAAAAGCACGTCCATTTTAGCTATACGGTCTAATTCCCAGTTTTTTGTGAGTTTATCAATGATCGGAAGGTTCTCTTTTTCTTTTTTGATCGTTTCCTTCAATAAGTTCTCAATGAACTCTTTTTCATCATCATTAGGTTTGTAAAGCGGCAAGATCTGATTCTCTCCATCTTCCTTAAAACTCTTGATCGTCTTAATTACCATAGAGCAAGCGAGGTCGATATCGTCCATCCAGTAAATACTCTTTTCTTCATAGTAATCGTACAAAAGAGGGAAATTAGCGATATCATTCTTAAATAGTTGAACGATAAACGTTTTATCTTCTTCAAAACCTTGTTCGCCATTCTCCATGAACTCAAAGTAAGTCTCTGATTTCCTGATCGAATTATACATTTTTCTGAACATTTCCTGCTCTTCGGCTCCTAGCCAATTCACTTTTCTTTGTTCAGCTTGATGTCTTAATTCAGGTTGCTCTTCCAATAGAGAGATGATTGCATTATCAACGAACTTTCTGTTTGGATTAAGATCCTCATCTTTTGGGAGTAACTTCTTTTTATTTTCTTCGATTCTATGCTCTCCTTTAGCCTTTAGTTCAGAGAAAGTGAGCAAAAGCGATAGATACAAGTCGTACATCTGATCTACAGCCTTGAACAACTCTTTCTTTGCCTGAACGAAATCCATATCCTCATTCTGTGAGAATGAGTACAGAGTTTGGAGAACCTTGATCCTTAAATGTCTTCTATTTAGCATGATGCCTTACAGCGGTAATTTTACGTTTCCAATAGATGTAATGCGTTCCTCAGCCATTTTGTTCGCTATAGCATAAGCAGGAATATTTTCACTTTTCGCTCGATCAATGATCTTAAAGATCGTATCGTAGATCTCCTCAGCTTTTGTCATCGCCCAATCTGAACTCTGACCTGTAACTTCAGCATAACAATTAATAACGCCTCCAGCGTTGAGCGCAAAATCAGGTGCATAAATGATTCCTTTGTCTAAAACCGCCTTACCGTGAATCTTTTCATCGGCTAATTGATTATTTGCTGCTCCAGCTATAATCGAGCAGTTCAAGCGAGATAGTGTGTCGTCATTGATCGTTGCACCTAAAGCACACGGAGCATAAATATCCATGTCAGTGTCATAAATAGAATCAGTTCCAACAACCGTCGCACCGTATTTTTCAGAAACATGCTTCAAGCTCTCTTCATTTATGTCAGAAATAAAAACCTCTGCATTTTCCTTTGTCAGATGTTCAACTAGATATTCTCCCACATGACCAACACCTTGGACTACGACTTTTTTTCCGGATAAACTGTCTGATCCAAATTGCTTTTTAGCACAAGCTTTCATTCCCATGTAGGTACCAAAAGCTGTAACTGGGGAAGGGTCACCACTTTTTCCTGGTAATCCGGCAACGTGGTTCGTTTCCATATTAACCCATGACATATCCTGAGGAGTTATACCAACATCTTCTGCGGTGATGTATTTTCCTCCTAAACTATTCACAAATTTTCCAAATCTTCTGAATAGCGCTTCAGACTTCATTTTTTTCGAATCACCAATGATAACGGCTTTTCCTCCGCCTAGATTAAGACCAGAAATTGAATTCTTATAAGTCATTCCTCTAGATAATCTCAATACATCATTCAATGCTTCAAGTTCATTATTGTACATCCACATTCTTGTACCTCCAAGAGCAGGTCCTAATGTTGTGTTGTGCACTGCGATTATTGCTTTCAATCCAGTGGCATTATCATTACAGAATAAAAGCTGTTCGTGGTTATACTGACTCATTGCTGCGATAACTGGGTTATCCTTCAAGTCTGCAGCATTGATTTCTTTTGTTTCTATCATTGCAATATGTCTTAATTTGCACTTTCGTTTAAATCAAATAGCTACCTTTGTAGCATTCTGGAAAGTACCTTCCAAAGTGCAAAAATAGAAAATTAATAGATGAAGTCTCTCAGCTATCTCAACAAATATTTCATAAAGTATAAATGGCGATTACTGTTGGGCGTTTTATTTATTATTGCTTCGAATCTGTTTTATGTTTATATGCCAAAACTTGTTGGTCAAGCAACAGATCAATTTGATGATGGGTTTGAGCCTGAAGACTGGTTCAGTATTGCATTATCACTTGGAGGAATCTACATTCTTATGTCGATCGGAAAGGGGATTTTCCTCTTTTTTACAAGACAAACAATAATTGTTGTATCAAGATACATCGAGTTTGATCTTAAAAATGAAGTTTACAAACAATATCAACGACTTACCTATAATTTCTACAAAAGAAACAATACGGGTGATTTGATGAATCGAATCTCTGAGGATGTTTCTCATGTGAGAATGTATCTGGGTCCCGGAGTAATGTACACAGTGAATTTGTCAGTTCTTTTTATTCTGACATTCACTTTTATGGCTGATATTAGCCTTAAGTTAACCTTGTTTACATTGGCCCCGTTGCCAATAATGTCGTTTTTGGTGTATAAAGTTTCGAGTCGAATGAATCGACAAAGTACTCAGGTTCAGCGTCAACAGTCACGAATTTCAACGTTCGTTCAGGAAACATTTTCAGGTATTTCGGTACTAAAAGCATACAGCGGAGAATCGAAATTTAAGGATGAATTTAACGAGGAAGCAGATACGTATCTTGGGAAACATATGGATCTGGTGAAGACGAATGCATTGTTCATGCCTACAATTACATTTCTTATAGGTGTGAGTACGATTCTGACCATTTACTTAGGAGGAGTAATGGCAATTGATCCTGATTCAAACATTTCTCCAGGAAATATTGTGACTTTTGTATTCTATGTAAACATGTTGACCTGGCCTTTTGCCAGTGTTGGATGGGTGACGTCTTTAATACAACGAGCGGCAGCAAGTCAGGATAGAATTAATGAATTTCTGGATGAAGAACCTGAGGTAAAGTCCACAAACAACGAACAGTTCGATTTTAAAGGTGATGTAGCGTTTCAGAACGTATCATATACATTTCCAACTTCAGGGATAAATGCAGTTAGGAATTTGAGCTTTTCAATTAAGAAAGGTGAAACGCTCGCAATTCTTGGTAGAACTGGTTCTGGAAAAAGTACGGTGATCAATCTTTTGATGAGACAGTTTGATCCTGAAAACGGTCAGATCTTAATTGACGGAAAGCCATTGTTTGGTATCAATATAAATGATTTTCGTAAACAAGCAGGTGTTGTTCCTCAAGAAGTGTTTTTGTTCTCTGACTCAATTCGAAATAATGTGAAGTTTGGATTGACGGAGGATAGTGAAGTGACCGATGCAGACATTATTAAAGTGCTTAAAACAACACACGTGTGGCATAATATTAAATCATTTAAAACTGGATTAGATACGGTTTTAGGAGAGCGTGGAGTGAATTTGAGCGGTGGTCAAAAACAGCGCATTAGTATTGCAAGAGCATTGATCAGAAATCCGAAATTGTTAATTCTAGACGATTGCCTTTCCGCTGTTGATACTGAAACTGAAGAAATAATACTGAATAATCTCAAAGAGCAGATCGAGAAAAACACAACATTGATAGTCAGTCATAGAGTGTCTTCTATTCGTAATGCGGACCGTATTCTCGTTCTGGATCATGGAAGTAAAGTAGAAGAAGGAACACATGAAGAACTTTTAGCTTTAGATGGTGTTTATGCAGAGATGTATGCAAAACAATTGTTAGAAGATCAAAAGGAGTCAGAGAATGAGGAGTGAGGAAATTCATATTAAAGGGGCGCGGATGCATAACCTCAAGAATATGGAGGTAAAGATCCCACATGGAAAAATGACTGTAATAACTGGCTTGTCTGGATCAGGTAAGTCAACTTTGGCGTTTGATACACTCTATGCAGAAGGACAACGACGCTATATCGAGAGTTTATCGGCATATGCTCGTCAATTTCTTGGGAAATTAGATAAACCAGAAGTAGATTTTATAAAAGGGGTTGCTCCAGCTGTAGCTATTCAACAAAAAGTTACTTCGACCAATCCTCGTTCAACAGTTGGAACGGTAACTGAGATCTATGATTTTCTAAAAGTTCTATTCGCAAGAGTGGGGAAAACATATTCTCCGGTATCGGGCGAAGAGGTCAAAAAAGACAATGTTGAAGATGTTGTAAATGCTGTTCTCAATCTCGAGGAAAAGACCAAATTCCAAGTATTATCTCCAATTGAAAACTTTGAACGATATGGTATTGAACGTCAATTGAATATTTTCAAAGAGCAAGGATTTTCCAGAGTAAGGATTGACGGAGAAGTACAAAGATTAGATGAGGTAGTTGAAAATCCTCCTGAAAAGATTGAAACTTTAGAATTGGTTGTAGATCGCCTTGGGGTCAAGAAAAAAGATGATGATTTTTCTTCAAGATTATCTGATTCTATTCAGTTAGCGTTTGCAGAAGGTAATGATTCGTGCTGGATTGATCTTCCAAAACAAAATAGAATACTTAAGTTCTCAGCTCGATTTGAAAAAGATGGTATATCGTTCGTTGAGCCAGATCTTCATTTTTTTACGTTCAATAATCCTTTTGGAGCTTGTGACACTTGTGAGGGATTTGGATCTGTGATCGGAGTAGACGAAAATCTAGTAATTCCAAATAAGAAATTATCCCTATACGACGAGGCCGTAGTTCCTTGGAAAGGAAAGAAAATGGGTAAGTACCTGGATCGATTTATTTCGGCAACAGCTCATCTGGATTTCCCCGTTCATCGACCGATTGAGGATCTTACTGAGGAAGAGTATGATCTATTATGGAATGGTCAAAAGGGTATTAAAGGAATTCGTCACTTTTTCGATTATTTAAAATCTAAGACTTATAAAATCCACTATCGAGTAATGTTGGCTCGATATAGAGGAAAAACAAAGTGTCCAGATTGTAAAGGAACTCGACTCAGGAAAGATGCGAACTATGTGAAAATTGGAGGGAAATCTATTTCTGAAATTGTTTTGACTAGTGTTGAAGATAATATCTCATTTTTTGAGAACCTTAAATTAGATGATCATCAGTTAGGAATAGGGGAAAGGATTCTGACCGAGATTCGAAACCGATTAAATTGGCTCAATGAAGTTGGATTAGGCTACCTTACGTTGAACCGCCAAGCAAACTCTCTTTCAGGAGGAGAATCACAACGAATAAACCTTGCAACATCGCTAGGAAGTAGTTTAGTTGGATCTATGTATATATTGGATGAACCCAGCATTGGACTTCATCCAAAAGATACAGAACGTTTAGTTCGTGTGCTCAAAGAGTTAAAGGATCTTGGGAATACGGTTATAATTGTTGAGCACGAGGAAGCAATAATGAAATCTGCTGATGAAATTCTTGATATAGGACCAAGAGCTGGCGTTAATGGTGGTGAACTTGTTTTTCAAGGAACTCATGCGAAACTCAAGAAGGCAAAGAATAGTTTAACCGCCAAGTATCTCACTGGCAAGGAAATTATCGCCCTTCCTGAAAAAAGAAGAAAGTTTAAGGATTCAATTCACATTATTGGAGCGACAGAAAACAACCTGAAGAATATCAATGTACAAATTCCTTTGCACGTTATGACTTGTGTCTCAGGGGTGAGTGGCTCAGGTAAATCTACTTTGATCAAAGATATTTTCTTCCCGGCGTTGAATAAAAAGCTTGGTGTGCACGGTCAAAAAGTGGGTGCACACAAAGAGTTAACTGGCGATTTCTCTCAAGTTGAAGTTGTTGAATTTGTTGATCAAAATCCTATAGGTAGATCGACTAGAAGTAATCCTGTGACCTACGTAAAAGCGTTTGATGAGATCCGAGATCTTTATTCAAGACAGAAACTAGCCAAAATGCGAGGATTGAAACCGGGTTATTTTAGTTTCAATGTAGACGGTGGAAGATGTGAGATGTGCGAAGGTGAAGGAGTCACAACAGTATCGATGCAATTCATGGCAGACGTTCATTTGACATGTGAAAACTGTAATGGGAGAAGATATAAAGACGAGGCACTTGAGATCAAATACAGAGATAAAAGTATTGCTGATATTCTTGAAATGGATATTCAAGATGCATTAGATTTCTTTAAAGAGTCAGATGATCGATTAGAACAAAAGATAGTCGAAAAGATCCAACCTCTTGTAGACGTTGGTTTAGGGTATCTTTCCATGGGTCAGCCATCATCAACTCTTTCTGGAGGTGAAGCACAGCGAATCAAATTGGCGTCATTTCTGACCAAAGCAAAAAATCCAACTCCAACGATGTTTATTTTCGATGAGCCTACCACTGGATTGCATTTTGATGATGTTAAAAAGCTTTTGGTCTCACTTAATCGTCTAATCGATATTGGTCATTCAGTTGTAATAATTGAACATGACATGGATGTTGTGAAATGTGCGGATTGGGTGATCGACCTTGGTCCTGAGGGAGGAGCAAACGGAGGGACTTTAGTTGTTCAAGGTACTCCTGAAGAGATAGTGAAATCTAAGGAAAGTTACACAGGGAAGTTTTTGAAAGAGAAGTTGGTTTGATCCTTCGACTTAAACTATTCATCCAAAGAATTTTCCAGTAGATTTCGAAATTTCTGACTATTCCAATTGTGAGCACCAACTTCTTCGATAACTATGTTTCCTTTTCTGTCGATGAGGTAAGTGGTTGGTATGCTACTAGAGTTCAACTGCGAAGGAACAGGTCCCATAGATTGATATACGGGAAAGTCATACTCTTTTTTAGTTAGCCATTGTCGTAAAACACTACTTTTCTCATTACTCACAAAATAAAAGTCCACTTTGTCTTTGTAGTCATTATATAAAGCTTGGAGAGAAGGCATTTCAGCGATACATGGAGGGCACCAGGTCGCCCAACTATTAATTAATATAACCTCTCCTTTCGAAGAAGTCAGATTAATTGGTTTACCAGACAGATCTTGTAACGACCAGTTAAAGGAGCTTAATTGTTTTTGTTGATCCTCATTGATCTGATCAGGGGCACCAGCAAATATTCCTTGCACAAATACTTGTATTGGGTGGCGAACTTGTGGGATGAATAATATTCCAATAATGATGAAAAATATGAGGTCCTTCCATCTTTTCTTGAGCCAGATTTTGATTCTAGTATTCACCTGTGCTTAACATTACTAGGGTGCATGCAGGAACAACTTCTATATTGTTTTCTTGGAGCTTCTGTTCAAACTCATCATTAGCTGTTCCAGGATTGAATATAACTCTTTTTGGATTTAGCTTTAGAATGTCGTCGTAATATTGAACCTGATTCTTTTGGGAAACATATAACGTAACAGTATCTATCTGTTCATCAATAGGAAAGTCTTTCTGTATTTTAACATCTTCTACTTTTCCCTCCCTATATCCTACAGCAACAATAGGATGACCTTTCTGCTTCAGCCTGTGAATAGCAATGTTTGAATACCTTTCAGGATTTTCGCTTGCTCCTAGAACTAATGTTTTTTTCGTTTCCATGAATCAAAGATAATAAATATGATTTCGACCTTATATCAAGAACGTCTAACCCCTCGAATAGTTTAGTGGATATTTAGATTCAAACACTCATTGTACTGATTAAAAAGTTTTAAATTTGTTCCTTTAAATACAATAAGCCAATGACACAACTTTCGGATCGCATACTCAGAATGGAAGAGTCCGCGACAATCGCAATGTCTCGTAAGAGTCGAGAACTTAAAGCACAAGGAAAAGACGTAATCTCTTTGAGTTTGGGTGAGCCAGATTTTCATACTCCTGATTTTATCAAGGATGCAGCGAAATTAGCGATGGATGAGAATTACACGACTTATACACCTGTTCCTGGTTATGATGAGTTGCGTGAAGCGATTTGTAGAAAGTTTAAAAGAGATAATGGATTAAATTATGGCAAGGATCAGATCGTTGTATCGACAGGAGCTAAACAGTCGATCGCAAATGTGATGATGAGTGTTGTAAATCCAGGAGATGAGGTTATTATTCCAGCACCATATTGGGTTTCTTACTATGAGATCGTTAAAGTTGCTGGAGGGAAACCTGTGATCGTAAATGCAGATATTAATGCCGATTTTAAAATAAGCGGCGACGATCTAGCACCTCACATCACAGAGAAAACTAAAGCAATGATCTTCTCGACACCTTGTAATCCAACAGGCTCTGTGTATTCCAAGGAAGAATTGAGATCGATCGCAGATGTTTTAAAACAACATAAGAATGTTATTGCTATTTGTGATGAGATCTATGAACACATCAATTTTAAGTCAAAGCATGAGAGTTTAGCTCAGTTTGATGAGATCTATGATCAGGTGGTTACGATAAACGGGGTATCAAAAGCATGGGCTATGACAGGATGGAGACTCGGATATATTGGAGCTCCAAAAGAGATAGCTGCAGCATGTACTAAGATGCAAGGTCAATTTACAAGTGGGACGTGTGCAATTACCCAACGTGCAGCAATTGCAGCCATGGATAAAGATCCATCTTTCTTGAAGGGTATGATCAATGCGTTTGAAAGCCGTAAAAAATTGGTTTTGTCGTTACTTGAAGATATGGAAGGAGTCAAAGTAAATGATCCTGAAGGTGCATTTTACTTTTTCCCGGATGTTACAAGTTTCTTCGGGAAAAAAGCTGGAGATCGTAAAATTGACAACTCAACGGACCTATCTATGTACCTGCTTGAAGAAGCCAATGTTGCTGTCGTAACAGGAGAAGCGTTTGGTGATCCAAATTGTTTGAGAATCTCTTATGCAACAGATGAGGAAACTTTAAAAGAAGCCATGCGTAGAATCGGAGAAGCGCTTCAAAAAATAAAATAGAATGTCACTGGATTCACTTTTTAGCTCGTTTAAAGAGAAACACATCGTTGTTTTGGGCGATGTTATGATCGACGCATACCTAAAAGGTAAAGTGAATCGTGTAAGTCCTGAAGCACCAGTTCCGATCGTTAACTTCACAGGTAGAGAAGAACGCCTTGGAGGAGCGGCTAATGTAGCATTAAACTTACTCAGCTTAGGATCAAAAGTTACCATGGCATCAGTTGTGGGAGATGACTCAGAGGCATCCACATTATTGAGTCTGATGAAGGGGAGTGGGATTCAAACCACTGGTATTATTCAAGAGTCTGACCGGCAAACAACCGTAAAAACAAGAGTGCTTGGAAATCATCAACAATTACTTCGCGTTGATAAAGAGCAAACCAATGATATCTCTCAAGAAGCTGAAGAACGATTGATCGATGCTATTCAAGAAATAATAGATCAAGGTTGTGACGCCATTATTTTTGAGGATTACAACAAAGGTGTTTTAACGAGTTCTTTGATCGAACAAGTTATAGAACTTGCCAGGAAACAAGATGTATTCACAACAGTAGATCCAAAGCTCAAGAACTTTTTAGCTTTTAAAAACGTTTCACTTTTCAAGCCCAACTTAAAAGAATTGAGTGAGGGAATTGGAAGAAATGTGGACGTGAATGATCGCAGTGATTTTGAGAATGCAGTGAAAGAGCTGAATTCGATCATCCATGCAGAACGAGTTTTTGTGACAATGAGTGAACATGGTGTGTTTATAGCTGAGGAAGAGAATAAACATTACATTCCTGCACATAGACGAACGATAACAGATGTTTCAGGTGCTGGTGACACAGTTATTAGCGTTGCTACGCTATGTCTAGTATCTGGAATGTCCTCAAAAACCATTGCGGAAATAGCAAATCTCGCTGGAGGTATAGTCTGTGAGTCACCTGGAGTTGTTGCGATAGATTCAGCAAGACTTCTTGAAGAAGCTAAAAAATTAAACATTCAATGTTAAAGGAATTCAGGGAGAAAGCTAACCTGAAACTGTATAATTCTAAAAATGCAGTTCTCACGTTGTTCAGATGGGCTCACATTATTGTTGCCCTCTCAATGATAGGCGTTCTCGTAAATTATTATGGATTTCCTCAGACAGAAGAGTCAAGAGAATATTTGATCCGGATCGTAGAATTTAGTTTTATATTTTACATACTGCGGTATATTGTTAAACTGATCTATGATTTTCATCCTCTCCAATATATAAGGAGTAACTGGGGTGAGTCTTTGATCGTATTTTTGCTTTTTGTTGAAGGTATAGCTTACAATTTCTTTGATACCTTATTGTTATCAGAATTCTTTAACTGGATAGGTTTTACCGGATTTTCTGATGTATCCAATGTACTGGTGCAACTATTTTTTATCATTTACATTTTTACAGAGATCTTCAAGAAAAGGGATTTCAGGCAATGGTTTAAGATTCACCCAGGATTGCTATTTACATTCTCTATAGCTGGTATTGTACTTATCGGTTCAGGATTGCTTATGCTTCCAGAAATGACTAAATCTACAGTGGATGTGAGTTATACGGATGCGATCTTTCTATCCATGTCTTCTACAAGTGTAACCGGATTATCAACCATAGACATTTCGACTGCGCTAACGTTTAAAGGACAACTTGTTGTCTTATTCTTGATTCAGATCGGAGCGTTGAATACTATTGCATTTGCGGCTTTATATTTACTTATCGCAAAGTTTGGAGTAGGTTTAAAGCAACATGATGTTATAGAAGATTTTGTAAATCAACAGTCTTTCCTGGATACGGAAAATATGTTCGCTCGAATCGTCAAGTGGACTTTGGCAATTGAGTTGATCGGTTTTATTCTGATCTTTTTCTTACTCGAACCCTCGGGTATTTTTCAATCAACACCAGATCGTATTTTTCAATCGGTATTTCATGCGGTATCAGGTTTCTGTAACGCTGGTTTATCAATAATGCCGGGAGGAATGATGAATCCTCAAGTAGCTGATAATTATGCCTTACACACGGTGATCATGATCTTGTTCTTTTTAGGAGGGTTTGGAATGATCTATTTGTTCGATCTCTTCGAAATAAAACGATTAAGAGAACGGATGAAATACCCATGGAAAACAATTCAGTTTGGAACAAAGATTTCACTTTATTTCACACTGGGTTTACTTTTGGCTGGTGCGCTGATCTTTTTCATCTTTGAGTATGACAATACGTTATCCGATAAATCAGGAATTGGTGGGGTGATCACGGCATTTTTTGAATCGATGACAACACGTAATGCAGGGTTTAATACAGTTGATACAAATGCATTGAGTTTACCTGTTTTGGTTTTCTTTCTTTTCTTGATGTTCATTGGTGCCGGTTCAAGTTCAGCGGGTGGTGGTATTCGTGTATCTACATTTGGGGTTATGGTAGCCTCGGTTATCTCAACAATTCGCAGAAAGCCGAACATAGAACTATTCAATCGAACCTTGGATAATGAATTAGTACTGAAGGCTTATTCAATCTTTGTGTTCTTTATTGTTGGAAACTTAGTAGGGATTTTCGTTTTGTTGATTACAGAACAAGGAGCAATCGAGGCTGGAGAATTTACGTTGATGGATATCATATTTGAGCATGTATCTGCAGCTAGTACTGTCGGTTTATCAACGGGAATAACAGCAGAATTGTCAACTGGAGGTAAATATGTACTAATAGTTGCGATGTTTATAGGTCGTGTGGGAACATTAACACTGGCCTACTTGTTTGGAAAGCAAGTAATGAGTAGAAAGTACAAATATCCGCAAGGACATACAATGATCGGGTAAAGTAATGAGTGAAAGTAAAAGTCAGGTTGTAAAACCATATAAAACAGATAAATCCAAAAAGGAGGAAGTTGCTGAGATGTTTGACAATATCTCAAAGCGTTATGATTTCTTGAACCATTTTTTATCGCTCGGAATTGACAAACTTTGGCGTAAAAAAGCAATTCGATTATTGAAGCCGTTGAAACCGAAAAAGATCATTGATTTGGCTACAGGAACTGGAGATTTTGCAATCGAAGCTTTAAAGCTAAACCCAGAGAAGGTTGTAGGTGTCGATATCTCAAATGGAATGTTGGATCAGGGTCGAATAAAAATGAAGAAGAAGGGTGTTGATAATATTATCTCTATGGAGTACGGAGACTCTGAAAACCTACCTTTCGAAGATGGTACTTTTGATGCACTTACAGTCGGGTTTGGAGTTCGAAATTATGAAAACCTTGAGAAAGGTCTGGGAGAAATGCTGAGAGTTCTCAATGACGGAGGAATGGCTGTAATATTGGAATTCTCAAAACCAAAAAAATTCCCAGTTAAGCAGGCTTTTGGATTTTACTCAAAATACATTATTCCGCTTCTTGGAAAGTCCATTTCAAAGGATAGTTCAGCATATACTTATTTACCAGAATCGGTTGAGGCATTTCCAGAAGGTCAGGATTTTGTCGATATACTCAAAAAGGTTGGTTATAAAGATGTAAAGTCTAAATTGGTTTCTGGAGGCATCGCAACGATCTATTACGGAATAAAATAATTCTCTATATTCATCGTTTTTTCTTAACATGATTCGAAGCTATTCAATAATACTGATAATGGTTATGATGTCAACCCTTGGTTGGTCTCAACGGCGCCCTGTTACTCAGAATTACAGAAAGTTCGATCGTAAACTTATCCACTTTGGATTCATGTTAGGGGTAAATACTGCAGACTTTTCGACAAGATATCAGCCTAACATGTTAGAAGATTATAATACATACTCTGTAAATAATCGAAGTCAACCCGGTTTTCAATTGGGTATTATTTCATCGTTGAAACTTGGTACTCCTGCTATTAGATTACGTTTTATCCCCTCGTTATCATTTCAGGAAAGAGTATTGAATTATACTTACGTTTCTGATGACCCCGATCAAATGTTTGAGGAGGATGAGGAAAGAGTAGCTTCAACAAATTTAGATTTTCCATTACTGTTCAAATTCCGAACATTGCGCTACAATAACTTCGCAGCTTATGTAATAGCAGGAGGACAATATACTCTTGATCTGCAGTCTCAAGAAAATGTTTCTCAAAGTTATGCAGATCCTTTTATTAAACTTTTTAGAGATGATTTTCAGGGTCAGGTAGGAGCAGGAGTAGATTTTTTCCTACCGTATTTCAAATTTGGTATGGAATTAAAGCTTTCTCACGGAATTAAGAATGCATTGATAAAAGACAACACACGTTTGTCTCAACCGATCAACGCACTATATAATCGAGTTTGGTGGATTTCCTTTACCTTTGAGGGATAATGGAGAACACAGTTCAAATTCAAATTCTTCCCGAAAAGATCAATGACCTTCAATTTATTCTGAAGTTAGCAAATCAAAAGAATAATACTTCATTGAAGGAGTTTCCATACGGATATATACGAAAACGTTCCATCGACGCACGTAAAAAGCCTGTTAAATACAATCTTCAGGTAGTGCTGTCCAAAACTGAAATTGCTCCTCGCGTTCCGGTCGTAAACTACTCAAATGTATCTGATAAACCAGAGGTTCATATAATAGGGGCTGGACCAGCTGGACTGTACGCTGCTCTGGAGGCAATAGAATTAGGTTTTAAACCTATCTTATTCGAAAGAGGAAAGGATGTTCGCGAACGGAGAAGGGATCTGGCAAAGTTGAATAAAGAACACATTGTTGATCCAGAATCTAATTATTGCTTTGGGGAAGGAGGAGCTGGAACATATTCTGACGGAAAACTCTATACCAGATCTAAGAAAAGAGGGAATGTTCTCAAAGTTTTAGAATTATTTGTACAGTTCGGGGCGCCGTATGACATTTTAGTTGATGCTCATCCTCATATAGGAACAAATAAACTTCCAAAGATCATCACTGCCATGAGAGAGCAGATTATCAAATCAGGAGGAGAGGTTCATTTCAATTCTAAATTAACAGATATACAGATTCAAAATAATGCGCTGAAAGGAATAACGATCAACGGGAAAGATAATTACGATGTTGATCATTTGATCCTGGCAACAGGACATTCAGCTAGAGATATTTTTGATCTATTGCACGCTCGAAATGTAAAACTCGAGGCAAAGGGTTTTGCATTAGGGGTTCGAGTCGAACATAGTCAGGAAATAATAGATCTCATCCAGTATCATGGTAAGAAGAACGATGAATTCTTGCCACCTGCTTCATACAGTTTGGTAGAACAAGTTGATGGACTTGGAGTTTATTCATTTTGCATGTGTCCTGGAGGAATTATAGCACCTTGTGCTACTTCACCAGGTGAGGTTGTAACAAATGGTTGGTCTCCCTCAAAAAGAAATAATCCTTACTCTAATTCAGGAATTGTCGTAGGTGTTGAACCTGAAAAGCTACCTAATTTTGACCCCAAAAATCCATTTGTCTGTTTGGAGCTTCAAGCTGAAGTAGAAAAGAAGTGTTGGGAAGCAGCGGGTAAAACGCAAAGAGTTCCTGCGCAACGAATGATCGATTTTGTTGAGGGAAGAGTATCCAAAGATCTTCCTGAAACAAGTTATCAGCCTGGTTTGACAAGTGTTGATCTTAACAATGTCCTTCCTTCTTTCATAACGAAACGATTACGAAAAGCGTTTAAAGCATTCGGTAAGAAAATGAAAGGTTATTACACGAATGATGCGGTATTACACGCACCAGAATCAAGGACTTCATCGCCTATTTCCATTCCTAGGGATCGCGAAACATTTGAGCATGTTGAGGTAAAAGGACTTTATCCATGTGGAGAAGGTGCAGGTTATGCTGGAGGAATCGCTTCAGCTGCAGTTGACGGTGTAAATTGTATGCAAGCCATCAGCCGAAAAGTAAAAGATCAGTCTGCTTTCACGATGAAATAAGTTGTAGTTATTATGAATAGTAGCAGGACAATACTTTATCATCGATTACTATATGTGCTGATGGTACTGTTGATGGGAGGTTCCTTATTTTTTCCTTGTTATATAAACCGATCTCCTGACTTGGATAACAATCTTGTCACCTTTACTCAATATGGTTATGAATCTATCGGGGTATTGATGATCGTGCTCATCCATTTAGTTGGGATAGCACCTATTTTTAATCTGATCAAGCTCTACGAATCAAAACGAGAATCTAATGCGCGATTAGCCAAAAGAATTTCTTTTCTAGCACTAGGCTTATGTTTTTTTATGATCTATACATTCTATAATAACACCCGAATCGGAACAGTCTATTCAGCTCCTGGTATTGGAATGTGGTTGATCTCATCGTTATCACTTACTTTGGTGATAATATCAGCGAGGCTTGAGAATTTAATGGCATCTGAAAAATGACAACCGCATAAACTTTCTATGGTTAAAAGATCTCTTCTAAAAAAAAGAAAACATCATCAGACGTTTTCTTTTTTTAATTCATACTTAAAATTCTATGAGATGACCAAATCCATGATCAATCATTATTTTTCTTCAATCGTACCATCGCTATATTTGGCGAATCGACCTTTGTCTCCATGTGTTTGTTCATACTTAGGCCAGGGCCATCCTCCAAATTGAGTACGTTGATAATCAGCAAAAGCCTCTTGAATTTCTTGTCTCGAATTCATTACGAATGGACCGTGTTGAACAACAGGCTCGTCAATAGGTCGGCCTTGTAACACGAGAAACTTCACGTCATGATCACTTGACTCAATGGTCAGCTCTGCTTCGGGATTCACATCAACTGCATGGTATTCAGGAATATCTTTATCCTCAATCTTCAATGAAGAACCTTCGTAAAAATAAATGGTTCTATTGACTCCTTCAGATGATGCCGGAAGAGTGAATGTTGAATTCGCATCCAATTGAATGTTATATACACCAACATGATTTTCAGGATCGTTTGCCCATGAAGGACCCGGAGGAGTTGGAGCATTTTTCTCAAATAATGATCCAGCCATTACCTCAATGTATGCATTTCCCTTTTTGAAATTTGGAATATCTTCATTCCAAAACATCTTGTAATCTGGTTTTTCCATTTTACTCTTCTTTGGAAGATTTAACCAGATCTGGAATAACTCCAATGGATTTTCCTTGTCTTTATGGATCAATGGAAACATTTCAGAATGCATTAAACCTGAACCAGCGGTCATCCATTGTAGATCTCCGTTTCCATATCGACCAGCTCCTCCCGCTGAATCAGAATGGTCCACCATTCCTTTTCTAACGACTGTCAATGTTTCAAAACCTCTGTGAGGATGTCCTGGGAAACCAGGTACTTCTTTCCCGTGATACATTCTCCATCCATCTTTGATGTTGAAATCAGATCCCAACTGTCTACCTTCCAAAGAAGTTGCAGGACCCATTTTATCATTCCCTTTTGGGTATTTATCTTCATGATGTACACAGAAGAGAAATGGATCAAGAGTGTCCCACTGAAACCCTAATGCACGAATTTTCTTAATTGCTTTCATTTCTTTATTTTCTTTTTTCGCTTCAGCCATGCTTCCTAAGAATGGAGCTGACGCAGCAGCTGTAGCTCCTAGAGCTAATTTTCCTAGAAAACATCTACGGTCATTTTTCTTTTTCATAGCTATATAGTTACCATGGTAAATATAATAAACTTATATAAATATGACAACTGTAAGCTTAAATTGTTTGACAGGTAGATCATAACTAAGACGTGGTGATACGAAGTTCGTTGAAAGCGAGAGTTGCTCAACCTCTTTTGAACTCAGAGAGCAAAATTCCTGTTGCCATTGCTACGTTTAATGACTCACCGGCTCCAAACTTCGGGATTGATAGGGGAGTAGAGATATATTTTTCTAATGCAGCATGAATCCCATTACCTTCATTACCCATGAGCAATATACCGGACTCAGGCAATTTTTGTTCATAGACATTTACACCATTCATAACGGCTCCGAAAACGGGTTTTTCAGATTTGCTGAGATACTTTTCAATTTGAACTTCAACAGTATTTACAGTAAAAATAGCACCCATTGAAGCCTGAATTACTTTTGGGTTGAAAAGATCCACACAATTTTCAGAAAGTACAACTTGTTCGATACCAAACCACGCAGCAAGACGAAGAATAGTTCCCAAATTCCCGGGATCCTGAATGGTGTCTAATACGATCTCTAATTTACAATTAATAAGCTGCGATTCTGGTTTTTTACACACGGTAAAAAAAGGTTGGGGAGAACGCAAAGAAGATATTTGTGAGAGCTCTTTAGTAGATATTTCCTGAACGTTTAATGAAGGGTATTTATTCAAGTCCTGCGGTTTTGTTGTGTAAACCGTTTCAATTAGTTCTTGATCATATTGAATAGCTTCAGTTAGCAGCTTAAACCCTTCGATCACAAATCTGTTTTGTTCTTCACGAAATTTCTTCTGCTGCAAAGCACGAAGTTGCTTGATATGTGCTTTTGAAATCACTTTAACAAAGATAGTTTTAATCTTTAAATACTTGTATTTTTGCTAGTGTTGAAGTCGAAACTAACATATCTGATCGTTGTTGCAATCTCTTTTGTGCTCTTAGGATGTAAAATCACACGAAACGTTCCTGACGGATATTATATGCTTAAAGAGAATGAAGTGAAGATCACTGATGAAGCTTCGATCTCTGAAGATGAGGTTCGCGATGTGATCAAGCAAAGACCAAATCACAAAACATTAGGTGTTAGATTGAAGCTTCGTGTTTTCAATTCAATAGACTCAACAAAAACGGCGAAAAGTCAAAAGAGACGTTACTTAAAGTATCGAAAGAAGAATAGAAAAAAACTAGAACGTCAAGAGCGAATCAACGAAAGAAGGATCGAACGTGCATTACGTAAAGGAAAGAAGACCTATAAACCCAAAGAGGTAAAGCTAAAAGATACAGTTAACCCTAAACCTACCCTTCGGGAAAGGCTAAAATATGACTTTGGAGAACCGCCGAAGATCTTCGATTCTAGTGCGATGAATACCTCCGTTGATCAATTGGACTTATTTCTGCAAAAAAAAGGTTATTTCCATGGTGATGTTAAAGCGGAAGTAAAGTATAAAGAGAAACGAAAAAAGGCAACAGTTCTTTATAAACTCTACCCTCGTACAGCACATATTGTCGATTCAATTTCATTGGAAACTGAAAACCCACAAGTGGCTGCCTTGTATAGCAAGTTTCTTGAAGAAGATGATGATGCATTAACTCCACCTTTCCGGTTTGATACAGATGATCTAGCTACTATGCGAAAGTCACTAGCTGAATACATGAGAAATGGCTCACTCTATGGATTCAAAGCTTCTTATGTCAATTTTGTTGCAGATACAATAGGAAGAGATTCAACCGTTCATATTATTGTAGACATTGCACCTAGATATGTTGGAGATAAAGATGCTCAGGAAAAGAAACCATTCGATTACACTAAAGTTAGAAATGTTTATTTCCACTTGCAAGATACCTTGAATTATGAAGGTAACTTCTATGCTAATGAACTCAAGCCGAGAGGTATTGAATTAAAGCCTTATGATCCAATCCCAACCTTCGATACGCTTGTCTATGATGATTACGATGGCCGTAATGCACAGTTCAGAACGGCTACATTTTTATATAATGGAGAACTAACCTTAAAGGCAAAGTTACTTGAGTTTGAAAATTACCTTGAAGAAAATAACTATTACAAAGGCAAGTTTTTAAACCAATCGTATAACCGACTTTCACAATTGAATATTTTCAGGACAATAAGACCTAAGATCATCGAGAACGATGATCATACTATTGATGTTCACTATTATCTTGTTCCTGCGAAGAAACAAACGTTCAGTTTTGAGCCTAAAGGAACTCATTCAAACAGTTTCTTAGGGGTTGAGGCATCATTGAACTATATCAATCGAAATCTCGGTAATTCTGGTAAACAATTGACGATCAGTTTTAGTGGTGGATTTGAATCGCAACCTCAAATTTTCAATGACAATTCTGAAGAGGAAGTTATCGATGAGGACACCAGAAGTTTTAACACTCTTGAAATAGGACCGACAATTTCTTTAGATATTCCAGGTCTTATGCCTATACCTTTGAAATTACTAACGAAAAGACAAACACCCAAGACTACTATTTCTCTTGCGTATAGTTATCAGGAAAGACCTGACTTTACAAGAAGAACAGGTCAGTTTAACTACTTATGGAAGTTTTACGATGTATATAAAACACAAGTATTTACAATTGGTATTCCTGTAATTGGAGGTATTCAATATGTAAATATTGGTAAGTCACCAGAATTTGAAGAAAGACTTGAAGAACAAAATGATCTATTCTTGAAAAATGCATATAGTAATCAAACCATCTGGAAGGATCTGAAGGTTTCTTATCAGTGGACAAATCAGGAAACACGAACCGGAAATGTAATGTTTTCTTATGGAGCTAACTTTGACATGGCTGGAATGATGTTAAGTTTATTTACTCAAAACCAACCATTGAACAATGAAGGGTTCAAGGAGTTTCTTGGACAACGATTCTCTCAATTCATTCGACTAGACAACGAAGTCCGTTTTCATCATTATCTAAAGCGAGATAGGTCGATAAATTACAGACTTCAGTTTGGAGGTGGTATTCCACTTTCAAATAATGGTATTAACCTACCATTTGATTATAGTTTTTTTGCAGGTGGTTCGAATGATAATCGAGGATTTAGAGCGCGATCACTGGGGCCTGGTGCTTACAAGTATTATTTGGATACAAACAGGACAGTTACCGAGATAGGTGATATACGTTTAGGAGGATCGATCGAATACCGATTTAGGATCTCTGATCTATTAGAAGGGGCGTTATTCTCAGACGTTGGAAATATCTGGAATTACAATCAAGATGATAATCGTCCTGGTGGAAAGATATCTTCTGACTTCTACAAGCAGCTAAGCGTTTCTGGTGGATTTGGATTGAGACTTGATTTTACATTCTTGATCCTTCGGCTTGATCTTGGAATTCCTTTACGAAATCCTGCATTACCGAAAGGGGCCCGATGGATCTTACAGGAAAGAGACCCGATATATCAGGAAGCAATTGACAAGTGGGGAATCAATCCAGATACTGAAGTTCCCTATTATATTGAGGATAATCTATTACCAAACGTATTCCAACCTCAGTTTCATATAGGTATTGGATATCCGTTCTAGTGAAGTGATCGGACCTGATGATATTCTTCAGAAAAAAGATAATCTGTACAGAATATGATTCTCAAGAATCATTAAATTATCGTAATTTTGTTGTCCCTCATTTGGAGGATCAAAACAGAAAAGAAAAGCAATATGAATAGTTGGTTTACAATTAAAGTTAAGTATACGAAACAGTTAGAAGATGGGCGTTTGAAACGTGTGACAGAACCTTATCTTGTAGATGCCATTTCATTTACGGATGCTGAAGCAAGGATTTATGAAGAGGTTGGAACAAATATCAAAGGAGAGTTTCTTATCACTGGGATCTCGAAAACGGATTACGCTGATATTTTCTATTACGAGGATGCGGATGATTGGTATAAATGTAAATTAACTTACGTAAGCGTGGATGCTGATTCTGGAAAGGAAAAGAAGGTTTCGAACAATTTCCTTGTAACAGCTTCTAGCGTAAAAGAGGCTTATGAAAGAATTAAAGAAAGCCTCAGTGAAATGACGGTGACTTTTGAAATTCCATCGATCATGTTGTCTCCAATTGTTGAAGTTCTTCCTTACAATCCGGATCTTGATGTTGAGATCAGTCGAAGACCTATGGAGGAGCATGAGGCTGAAGCTGAAGAAGAAGTAGAGGATGAAGAGACAGGAGTAGTTTCAGAACAAGAATCAACTTCAGATGTTGAAGAAGATGAGGAACTCGATGAAGTAGAATCTACTTTTGAAGACGAAACTGAAGAAGAAGACAAATAGATCAAATGAAGGAATTTGTTACAAAACTTAGAGATGATCACTCTGATTTTGAGAGTGGAAAATTAGAGGATGATATAAAGTCCACTGATCCTATGTTATTGTTTCAAAAATGGTATGAAGAGGCATATGAGCGTAATTGTTCAGAACCTCATGCTGTAACGATAAGTACAGTAAATAAAGATCTACAACCTTCTTCACGAACGGTCTACATGAAAGAGTTGATCGAAGAAGGAATAGTTTTCTATACAAATTATGAAAGCCAGAAAGCACAAGATATCGCTGAGAACCCTAAAGTTTCGGCTCTATTTTACTGGGATTGTTTGGAAAGACAAGTTCGATTAAATGGTGTAGCGGAGAAAGTTCCAGAGGAAATGTCTGATGATTATTTCAATTCTAGACCTCGTGGAAGTCAATTAGGAGCTTGGGCTTCAAAGCAGAGTGCTGCTATTCAGGATAGAGCAAGTTTAGAGAAGGCATACAACGCCGTTGAGGAACGATTCAAAGGTCAAGATGTCCCTAGACCTGAATTTTGGGGAGGTTATTTGATCCGACCAACTTACATCGAGTTTTGGCAAGGTCGACCGAGTCGATTACATGATAGAATTTGCTTTGTTAAAGATAAAAATCGCTGGGAAGTTCATAGAAAGAATCCGTAAATGAGAAATGTAGAACCTTCAGTGTTTCTGTTGGATAATGGAATGCGTGTTGTGTATTTACACGACCCATCTGTTGTTGCGCACCTGGGAGTTACGGTTTTGGCTGGTTCGAGATTCGAACGTGAAAATGAAGTTGGTTTAGCTCATTTTTTAGAACACTGCATTTTTAAAGGGACAACAAATCGAAGGGCTTTTCATATTCTTTCGAGACTGGATTCGGTTGGAGGAGAATTAAATGCATACACTACGAAGGAAGAGATCGCTATTTATGGCTCCTTTACCAAGGATCATTTTAATCGAGCGTCAGAATTACTTTCTGATATTACGTTTAATTCAACATTTCCTGAGAAAGAGATCCAAAAAGAAAAAGCGGTTATCATTGATGAGATCAATTCATATCTTGATAGTCCAGGTGATAAGATCTTTGACGACTTCGAAGCACATTTGTTCAAGGACTCACCATTAGGTTATAATATACTAGGGACAATTGAGTCAGTGTCTTCTTTTTCTCGAGAAGACCTCATTAATTATGTTGATCGCTTATTTCATCCAGAGAATATGGTGATTTCTTTTGTCGGTGACATTCCATCGAAGAGGGTGCTTTCCAGATTGAATAAAGATTTCGGTCAAATTAAATCAAAGAAAGGGACTAGATCCAAACTTGATTCTAAACAAAATGAACCGTTTCGAATAGAGTCTCCTGAAGCTAATTATCAGACACATATCATGCTTGGAGGATATGCTCCTGGATATGATGATGATCAAAGAAGAGCTTTCACTTTATTGATTAATATTCTTGGAGGTCCTGCCTTAAATAGTCGTCTGGTTTTATCGATTCGAGAGAAATATGGATATACCTATAATATCGAGGCAAATTATACGGCATACAAAGAAACAGGGTATTGGTTTGTATATGCTGGAGCAGATCCAAAATATAAAACAAAGATCATTCAGCTGATCAATAAAGAATTAAGACGATTCATAAAGGAAGAGTTAACACCTTCTCAATTGAAGAAAGCGAAAGACCAGTTAAAAGGGCATTTAGCTCTTGGAATGGATAGTAACGTGGGATTAATGCTGAATTTCGGTAAGAGTTTACTGATCTTTAATCGCATAGATACGTTATTGGAAATTCATGATCAGATCGATGCGATAACGGCAAATGATATTCAAGAGATTGCACAAAAGTATTTTCCCGAAGAAGTTTGTTCAACTTTGATTTTTGACGTTCGATAACCTTAGGGGGAGACACCATAAAATTATTAACTTTACGAGTATCCTGAATAAGTATCAATCAGCATGAAAAAAGATTATGATAAATTGGTTTCAGAAATCCAGGAATTGGAGCTCGCACTCAAAAAGAAGAGGGAAGAGGCTAATAAGCTAAATGATGAAACCTATTCTGTTGATGCTCCATCTCCTTTTGAAGAGCAATTTCATAGTCTTCAGTATAAAATGGCAGATTACTTCAATGCTGCTGAGTATTTACCTGAAACGGGAGAGATCAAGATCAAAGGAGAACGCTATTTATTAACCAGATCATCGTCTCTATCTTTCGATTTTTTTCAGGGGCTTCTTACGTTGCTGGATGAAAATACTGGTGAAAGTACATTCGAATTAGCCTATGATCTGTTATTTGATATTGCTCATATTATTGGAAAAAAAGATGCAGAGAATTATGCTGATAAACTAGGACTAGAGTCCCCTGCTGAACGATTGGCTGCGGGACCCGTTCATTTCGCATTCACTGGCTGGGCAAAAGTGGAAATTCTACCAGGTTCTAACCCTACCAATGATGAAAACTTCGTTTTACGTTATCGACACCACCAAGGTTTTGAGGCTGAAGCTTGGAAACGAGAGAAAGGTTTTTCAGATGAATCTGTTTGTGCAATGAGTGCCGGGTATTCTTCAGGTTGGTGTAGCTACAGTTACGGGGTTGAATTAACTTCTATTGAAATTGCCTGTGATGCTAAGGAGCATGACGAACATTGTGAATTCATAATGGCTCCACCTTCTAAATTATCGTTGTATACAGATGCTTTAGTTAAAGAAGGAAGATCTCTACCTAGCTTTTTTGAGAGAAACTTTTTCAAAAAGCAGCTTGCAGAGAATAAAGCGCTAATAAGGAGTGCTGAGGAATTTTCAAAGGTAGGTAGTATTAATGTAGATTTTAAAAAGGATCAAGGTGATTGGTCAGTTGAGGTATATAAGATCTTTGAGATCGATAAAAGACGCAAGAAAGATCTTTTTAAGGCCTACCTTTCACGTTTAGATAAGGTCACACAAGAATTATTTCACGAGAATATCGATCGTTTGATCAAAGAGTCTAAACCTTTTGAGATGAAAAATATACTCCACTGTCCTGATGACAACAAGAAGTGGATAGTTTCATCTTTCAACCCGATCAAGGACGAGAAAAATGATGTAGTTGGGATGAGAGGACTGGTTCAGGATATTACTCATCATATGACGGGAGACAGAGAATTGGATCATTTTTTCAAGATCTCTGCTGATCTATTGTGTATAGCAAATCATAAAGGATATTTCGTACGAGTTAGTCCAGCCTGGATGGATCTTTTGGGATATACAGAGGAAGAGTTACTTTCTCAGCCTTATACAAAGTTCGTACACCCAGATGATCGTTTAAAAACAACACACGAGAAAAAGAGACTACCCGGAGATTATGATCCTAGGAGTTTTGAAAATAGGTATTTGACGAAATCTGGGGAAGTGGTTTATCTTAGTTGGCATTCTAGAGTGGATGAAATGACAAATTTGATCTATGCAACAGCGAGAAACGTAACTAAGGAGAGAAAAAAAGAGCAACGACTATTATCCTCACTTGATGAAAAAGAATTACTACTAAGAGAAATTCATCATCGTGTAAAAAATAACTTGCAAGTTATTTCTAGTCTTCTATCACTTCAATCAGGGATGAAAAAGAGTGCGGCAAATTTAGAGAGGCTCTATGAGGATAGTCAAAATCGTATTAAATCGATGTCGGCGATCCATGAAATGTTCTACAAGTCAGAATCGCTTGATAAGATCGAGTTCCCCGTTTACGTTAGAAAACTAGTGATCGATCTTATATATAGTTTGAAAGGAAAAGGTAATAATGTTTCTTTAGATTTTGAAACAGATGATATCAGATTCGATCTAGATACTGCAATTCCTCTCGGACTTATAATAAATGAGATTATCACGAATGCCCTCAAGCATGGATTAAAAGATGTTAAAGAGGGTGTTATAAAAGTAGAGTTCAAACTCGCGAATGATGAAGTTCATCTTACAATAGGTGACTCAGGGAAGGGAGCGAATACAAACCCTTTAGAACGAAAGAACGAAACACTCGGAATGATGATGATCAATGACCTGGTTGAACAAATTGGAGGCAGCATAAAATATCTACCTGAGTTAAAAGGTACTTATTATCATCTGACTTTGCCGTATAAACATTAGAACCTATAATCGATTATTAGGTTTAAATTTAGCATGTCTGTTGTGTTGATCTTTTGTGCGTGACTCATCGATCCATCCTCAGCCTCGATCTTACAAACAAGTAAACATTGAATATCTAATCCCTCAAGATAACCTTCAAATTTGTAGTCGAACTTGCTCGATAGATGGTAGTAATCATCGATTGCATATTTGTTTAATCTTTCATCATCAAGTTGTGGCTGGTCAATATAACCAGCTCCAAAAGACAGATAATATGGTTTGTTGACAGGCTCGAATTTATACTTTATTACATATGAATTTAACCCTCCATTACCTTCAAAAATCTCTCTGGGCTGACTTGCATAAAATTTCTCACGTCCCCATTCACGTGGGAACAAATATCTTCCATTTTTAGAAATGCCAAAATAGTTTGCTGTTAATTCATGGTTTTTTCGTTTGATACCCATTCTTCCTCCTATTGCAAAAGTCGATTCATTTTTAAGTATATAAGTAAGTCTTTGATCTTTATTACCTCCATGATTCAAGGAATATTGATATAGCCCTTGTAGCCCAAAAAGTAGATTAAACTTTTCTTTTTTTAATTCATGATCAATCTGACCAAAACTCAGGTTAAAAATGTTTTCGGCTGTATAATTCCATGCTTGAAAATCCCATTCCTTTTTTTCGTGTTCAACACCCAAAACTCCAATTCCTTTAGTGGAAATGTGACCGTGATAACTTAATGAATCACTTAGTGGGTTTCTTCCTTGATCATAAATCCCAAGTGTGTGATCAATTTTATACCAATGAACTGTTCCTCTAACGGCCTCTGAAATAAACCACCCTGCGATAAAGTTTAAGTGATCTTTATGGTATTGCGCAGTTAAACCATTAAATATATTTGGACGCATTCGATTATCATTCTCATTGAGTAATGGAGACTCAAATTTTTGTCTACCCAATTCTAGTTCAAAATGCTCTTTTTCGTACGTCAAAAAGAATTCTTCAAGCCGGTCAAGGTCTTTTGAATTGTCTACGTCGTTCAGATCATAAAGCTGTCTTTCATATCGACTTGACTGTCCAGTTGGTTCATCGATACTCTCAAGATTATAATTGTAAAGCTGAAAGACGAAGAAACCACTAAAACCCAAGTGAAATCCGTGAAATGATGGTGAGTAATAACCTAAACCTGCTCCTGTAGCAAAAGTGAAATAGTCATCAAGATCACCTTCATTTATCGTTGACATTGCAAAAGATCGCTTGTGAAATTCAAAATATCCTTTATCAAGATCCATCCAAAGACGATCACTTATTGAATCAGGGTGAATATCAGCTCTATGCCCAGGTTGACTGTATACTATGGTTGATAATATTATTGAGATTGTTAGTAACAATATTCGATGCGCCATCATGAATTTGAATTTCTACAAATTTCGAATTTTGATACCTATAGGTCAGTTACAAAAGTTACCTAAAAAAAAGACCCCGATTCATTATTTTGATTCGAGGTCATAACTATTAACTAATCAGTGATCAATGAGGTAGCTTATCTCTTAAAAGTCCGTACAAATATGTACCTATTATAGCAAAGAGAAAAACAACTCCTAAAGAAAGGAATCCATATCCAATATTAACAACCATAGGACCTGGACAAGCACCACTTAGGGCCCAACCTAACCCAAATATGATTCCGCCTATAAGATAGCGCGCAATAGATTTATTCTTCGGATAGAACTTGATTGTATTCCCTCCGATATCTCGTAATTTAAACTTCTTAATTAACGCTACGCCAATAATTCCGAGTACTACTGCAGTTCCAATGATTCCATACATATGAAAAGCTTGAAACCTGAACATCTCTTGTATTCTGTACCATGAAATCGCTTCTGACTTTGCCATTACAATTCCAAACAGGATACCTACGACTAAATATTTAATAAATTTCATTTTATACTATTTTAAAATAAATGGAAAGTTTAAAGTATTGCTGGGAATATCATAGGGAAGAAAACATACGTCATGATTAGACCTCCAATGAAAAAACCAATCACGGCAATAAATGATGGGATCTGCAAATCTGAAATACCACTTATGGCGTGTCCAGAAGTACATCCTCCTGCATAACGTGCTCCAAACCCAACGAATATACCTCCAATTGCAAGTAACAGTAGCTTTTTCCATTCTAGTAATGCACTTAGCTCGAAAAGCTCCATTGGTTGAAGAGTTGTAGGTTTTGAGAACCCAAGCTCATTTAAGTCCTGAATAGTGTTTTCTGAAATCTGTACTGGATGTTCCCCAACTGTCAAGAATTCATAGGCAATGTATCCACCAATTACAGATCCAATGAGAAATACAATGTTCCAAATTTGTTTTTTCCAGTCAAAATCGAAAAAGCTAACTCTTTTTCCAGCACCACCAATAGAACACATAGTTCTAAGGTTTGCTGAAAAGCCAAAAGACTTTCCAAAGAATAACAAGATAAACATGATTGATGAAATGATAAGCCCTGAAAACCACCATGGCCAAGGAGCGAGAATAAAGTCTATCATAATTTATTTAATTTTATATGAAATAACAGGTTTGTAAAGATGGTTGATGAGTCTCTCTGTTGCACTTTTATGTAAGATACTTCCCTTACCATGTGTTCCAATACAAACTATGTCGACATCATGCATTTGTTCGAAGTGAGTAACACCCTCTTCTACATTTGAGTCCACCAAAATATGTGGAGTATAGTTCTCAAGATTATTGTTTTGTGCAAAAACATCCATGTTTGATTTAATCTTTGCATGGTCACCATCCGATTTAGTAATCTGTAGAAAGTGAAGCGCTGTATTATGGTCTTTTATGAAAGATTTAAGTAAATCAAGTGATTGATTATCGTTTTCTTCAAAATTGTGAACAAGAAGAATGTTTTTAACATCTAGTGCTGATCGGTCACACATTAAAGTTAATACAGGTACATCAGATTTTCTGGCCACATGCTGTGCTTCAGAACCAGTAAAACGTTCTGCGAAACCAGAGGAACCTTTCGTACCCATGGCAATTAGATCGTAATTGTGTTCTTTTGCGTAACCAATGATTTGAGATGTCGTGTTCCCTAAAACGATATCAGTGGAAACAGTTGTATTCTTTCTTTTGATATCAGCCATTTTGTTTTCAGCCATTTCATATTGCGTCTTGACATAATCGGCATCGATTTCTCCACAAGTGACAATCTGTTTATCAGAATTTAGAGAAACAGTGTCAGGAGCATCCAAGATATGAAGGAAAGTAACTTCCATGTCTGAGTGTTTAGATAGGTTTTTAACCATCTGATACGCAAACTCTGACTGAACTGAAAAATCTGTAGGAATCAGTACTTTTATCTTATTATTGTTCATGGTTCGATTTATTTTTCTAAAGATTGTAGCTTAGCTGTATTGATGCCGTTGATGACATTTGTAAAGCCATTTTTTTCTAAAATTTGAAGAGCATTAGATGCGCGTGCCCCACTTTGACAAAATACAACGATCTGATCATCTTTATTCAGCTCGTCCATTCTGCTATTGAGCTCGTTTAGAGGTATGTTTTTAGCATCCTCAAAGGTACCTGCTGCATATTCGCCCGGTGTTCGAACATCTATAAATACTGCTTTGTCAAAATCAATACCTGATTTTTTCTGATGTTGTGCTACTTTTTTCTCTTGTTTCTTCATCGGTTGTTCTTCCTGAGCGGTTGAACAACTTGCTATGAGAAGAGGTAGTATAAGTAGCAAGGAGATTGTTTTTATCATAATTTCTTAGTTTAAAAGGTTATCAACTTGCTGAAAAGTTCCACCGTTGGTTACATTTCTAATCCCATTCTGTTCCAGGATGGATTTAGCTTGTCCAGATCGGTTTCCTGATCGGCAAAAAACGACAATATTCTCTTTCCCTTTGAACTTATCAATATTACCATTGATTTTGTCAAGAGGGATGTTTACTGCACCTTTCGCACTTCCTGAAGAAAACTCTCCAGGGGACCTCACGTCTACTAAAAATGCGTTGTCGTTAACGATTTTCTTTAACTCTTCCGTTTTCGCTCCAGGCGATTTAAATAAATCAAAAAATCCCATAATTGTAATTTTATTAGAGTGAGTCCAAATGATCGGACTCACTCATCTTATTATTTTACGATTTCATTACTTTACTTTGACAAACGTAATCTGTCTTAGGTACACCAGCTTCTGCAATTGCATTGAATCCGCCGTCGATTTCAGTAAAGTTGTGGTAACCACGTGATTGTAGAATACTTGATGCGATCATACTTCGGTAACCACCTGCACAGTGCACGTAGAAGTGCTGATCTGGATTAATATCCTTGATCCATTCGTTTATACTTGCTAGAGGTCTACTGTATGACTCTTCAACATGCTCAGCTGACCATTCTGATTCTTTACGAACGTCATATACTTGATCCTTCTCAACATTCAGACGCTTCTTAAATTCTTCGGCAGATATTCTGTCTACCGTATCGATCTCACGATCTTCAGCTTTCCAGGCTTCAAAACCTCCTTTCAGGTATCCAATTACATTGTCAAAGCCAACTCTACTTAATCTGATAACTACTTCCTCTTCCATTCCTTCATCAACAACCAATAAAAGTGGCTGTTTAACATCTCCGATCATTGCACCAACCCATGGAGCAAAATCTCCATTGATACCAATATTGATAGATCTTGGAACAAAGCCTTTTGAGAAATCACCGCTACTTCTAGTATCCAGTATTAGAGCACCTGTTGACTCAGCTGCAGTTTCGAATTCTTTCGGACTTAAAGGAGTTTTTCCTTTCTTAATCACCTCATCCACATTATCATATCCTTTTTTGTTCATCGCAACGTTAGCTCCAAAGTATGCAGGAGGTGGGAGTAACCCGTCAGTTACAGCCTCAACGAAAGCCTCTTTATTTGGCTGATTCAAGGCGTAATTCGTTTTCTTTTGATTACCCAAGGTGTCAACAGTGTCCGTCGACATATTCTTACCACAAGCAGAACCTGCACCGTGACCTGGATAAACAGTAACATCATCTGCCAATGGCATGATCTTGTTCATTAATGAATCATATAAATGACCAGCAAGTTCCTCCTGAGTCATACTCGCTGCTTTTTGAGCAAGATCCGGACGTCCAACATCTCCTAAGAATAAGGTGTCTCCCGAGAAGATTGCGTGATCTTTTCCATTTTCATCGATCAACAAATATGTTGTCGACTCCATTGTGTGTCCTGGGGTATGTAAAACCTTAATTTTTACATCTCCGATCTCAAAGATTTGCTCATCTTCAGCAATGATACAATCAAATGAAGGGTCAGCATTCGGACCATAAACGATATCAGCACCAGTTTCCTTACTCAGATCAACATGGCCAGATACAAAATCAGCATGAAAATGAGTTTCGAAAATGTACTTTAGTTTAACATTATCATCATTTAACTTTTTCAAGTATGGTTTTGTTTCGCGCAGTGGATCAATGATCGCAGCCTCGCCTTTACTAGTGATATAATATGCTCCTTGAGCAAGGCATCCAGTATAAATTTGTTCAATGTTCATATTTCAGTTGTTTTTCTAGTTGTTCAATAATCTTTTACAAAGGTCGGAAATCAATGTAGATCTCACAGTTACAAAAGTTACATTTTAAGAAAGATTCTAAATAAACTATTTTCGAATGAGTTCAATCCAAACCTCACTTCCTTGTCTTGCCGGGTGAGAATTATAACATTTCTCTAGGTGTTCTACTTCGAATTTCTCCTTGAATAACCTTTCATACTCCATTTTGTTTCCTCCGAATGGAGGACCTCCTTGAAAATCACGATCAAACAAAACGCCGCATAATTTTCCGTTAGAAGATAATAGGTTGTACATTTTATCTACATATGCTTCTCTTAGACTCGGATCAAGTGCACAAAAGAACGTTTGCTCAAGTATTAATTCATAATCACCTTCGTGTTCAAAGAAGTCACCTTGAATGATATGAGCATCACTTTCAGCGTATTTGTTATTGAGCTGTTCAATTAATCGTGGTGCAATATCTATGATCGTTACATTCTTAAATCCACTATCAATTAAATACGACAACTCATAAGCGTTTCCAGCACCGGGAATTAATATTTTCATGTTTTTATCAGAGATTGTATCTATGTATTCCTTTAGTGGAGGTGACACTTCTCCTAAGTCCCAGCCAGTTTGGTTGTTGATATATCTGTTATTCCAAAAATCCTGATCTAACTTCATCTTTCTTGTGTTTATACGAAGATACGAAAAGGGATACGAAAGTTTTATCTCCACAAATAGATAGTCTGAACACCTTATGATGTTCTGGCAAATCATTAACTTTAATGAGAAAAAGGAGATATGGTTATTACGACAGCAGAAACATTACCTAAAAAAGAGATCTTAGAAGTCAAAGGAATAGTTCGAGGTAGTACCGTTCGGGCAAGAAACTTTGGACGAGACATTTTCGCTGGATTAAAGAATCTTGTAGGAGGAGAGATCAGCGAGTATACGAAGTTACAGGCGCATTCAAGAGAAGAGGCACTTAAAAGAATGATTGACGATGCTACAAAACTTGGAGCTGATGCAGTCATCAACGTTAGGTTTAGTACTTCAACTATTATGCAGGGGGCCTCTGAGATATTGGCTTATGGAACAGCAGTAAAGGTTGAAGATAAATGATGATTGCCTGGTTCATAGTCGTAATTTATGTCTTAATCGGTTTAGGTTTACTAGCCGGATTGATATATGTGATCGTTAAGAGAATTCAGGATCGGGAAAATGAAGATTTTGAACGCCGGGATAATTGATTATTTGATCAAGGATCTAAATTACCTTAAAATAAGTGTTCTGGTATCTCTTATAATCGGAGCACTTTTATTATCTCGTTTTATATTTGTTGTTATTCAGCGGATCGAAGAGCGAAAGAAAGAGGATTTTGAGAAAAGAGATAATTAACTATTAATTTACATTAAATCTTAATTCTTCGCCAAGTATTCACTATTTTTGCAGCCGCATTTACATTATAAAATAAATAAAATGGCAGGAAATAGAACATTTACAATGATCAAGCCCGATGCAGTAGAAAGCGGGAATATTGGAAATATCATTCAGATGATCACAGATGCTGGATTTGAGTTGAAGGCGATGAAATACACGCGTTTGACAGAAGATCAAGCAAAAGAATTTTACGCAGTTCATAAAGAGCGTCCTTTCTACCAGGAATTGGTTGACTACATGATATCAGGACCGATTGTCGCTGCAGTATTAGAAAAAGAAAATGCAGTAGCTGACTTTAGAACATTGATCGGTGCTACAGATCCTGCAGAAGCAGAAGAGGGTACTGTGAGAAAGAAATATGCAGAGTCAAAAGCGAAAAATGCAGTTCACGGATCTGATTCAGATGAGAACGCTAAGATCGAGTCTGATTTTCATTTCGGTGCTGACGAGATCGTAGATTAATTATTAAGATAAAACGATTTTTTAGCCTCGTCTTTTTGACGGGGCTTTTTAATTTATACCTACTTCATCCCTCATTTTTTTGACATCCAGATTCTCAATGAGATCTAATAGTGAGGGGAACCATTTTTCATGATAGCCATACTTAGGATCGAGAAACTCTTCTATAGCATCTTCTTTTGCCCAATTCTGAAATACCATTCTGTACGATGCAATAACAACTCCTGTTCTATCTGAACCATGCAGGCAATGGATTAAAATGGGAGAGTACTGATCCCTTATGATTTTTAGTGCTCGTATAATATCATTTTGATCCATTCTCCAGGTATTTATTTTCAAACGCTCCAGATCAAGATCAGTTCTTTTTACCCGTCTTTTATCGCTCACACGGTTTCTCAAGGATAAAATTGTTTTTATTCCCATAGAATCTAGTTGCTGAAAACCAACTTTACCAGGTTGAGCAGACCTATAAATTTTATCATCCACTTTGTAGAGATTCTCTACTTCAGTAGAGTTGATCTCCTGAGCTGTTGAAGAAAAGAAGTTGAATAAGAGAATGGAGAAAATAAATACTTTCATAATAGGTTCTAATAAAAAAAGAGCCACTAATGAGCGACTCTTTTTATTATCATAGAATAGCTCTAATTAAACGAGCATCATCATTGGGTTTTCCATGTAAGATTTGAAAGTATTCAAGAATTCAGATCCGGTCACACCATCAACCACTCGGTGATCACAAGACAATGTTACTCTCATAACGTTTCCTGGAACAACTTGACCGTCTTTTACGACAGGTACTTGTTTAATACCACCAATTGCCATAATACAACTATCAGGTGGATTAATGATGGCAGTAAATTCTTCAATATTGTACATTCCAAGATTAGAGATCGTAAATGTATTACCTTCCCAATCTTGTGGCTGTAATTTTTTGTCTTTTGCTTTCTGAGCATAGTCTTTCACTTCAGAACCGATTTCCATCATTCCTTTAGTATCAGCAAATCGAACTACAGGAACGAGTAATCCTTCTTCTACCGCTACTGCTACTCCAATATGAACGTGATCATTCTTTCGGATCTTATCACCTAACCATGCACTGTTAACTGCAGGATGTTTTCTCAATGCAATTGCTGATGCTTTTATGACCATATCATTAAACGATATTCTCACACCATCTTGAGCATTTACTGCTTTTCTCGCCTCGATTGCATTGTCCATGTCAATATCCATCGTGAGATAGAAGTGAGGAGCTGTAAATTTACTCTCTGAAAGACGTTTTGCGATCGTTTTTCGCATTTGAGAAACATTCACATCTGTATATGACTCCTCTGTTGCTGCCGCCCTAGGAACGGGAGCATTACTTCCTTCAGGTCTTTCATATGGAACGTAGTTTTCAATATCTCGCTTTACAATACGACCATTTTCACCAGTTCCTTGCACGTTAGAAAGTTGTATTCCTTTCTCTTGTGCTAATTTTTTAGCTAATGGAGAAGCGAATATTCTACCGTCTGAATTAGATTGAGTATCTCCGGAATCAGATTTAACTGGCTCTGGTTTCGGAGTTTCAGATTGTTTAGCTGCAGGCCTTTCTTCTTGTTTCTCTGGTTCAGGAGCACTTTTACTTTCAGGTTCTTCTTCTTTTGAATCACTTTTCTTTTCCTCGCTGTCTCCACCGTTGTCCTTTTGGTGTTCTGCAATTATCGCATCAACATCTTCACCATCGTCACCGATGATAGCGAGGATGTCATTTACAGGAGCAGTTTCTCCTTTATCAACACCTATATGAAGTAATTTTCCATCATAGAACGATTCAAACTCCATAGTCGCTTTGTCTGTTTCGATCTCTGCGAGCAGTTCACCAGACTCAACACTGTCACCAACTTTTTTATGCCATTCTGCAACGACACCTTCTGTCATGGTGTCTGATAACTTGGGCATGAGAATTACTTCTGCCATTTTCTGTAATTTTAATATTCTTTGATATATGGATAGTCCTCATCCATGTATACGTCTTTGTACAATTCTTCGGGTTTAGGATAATCCGCATTTTCAGCGAATTCAATAGCCTCTTTAACTTCATTTGCAACCCAATCCTGAATCTCTTTGATCTCGTCTTCTGAAAGGAATTTGTTGTCCTTGATCACTTTTAAGCAGTGTTCAATTGGATCCTTTTGCTGGTACTCTTTTACTTCCTCTTTGGTTCTGTACTTTTGAGGATCTGACATTGAGTGACCTTTATAACGGTAAGTTCTGATATCTAATAAAGTAGGTCCTTCACCTTTTCTCGCTCTTTTTACAGCCATTTCAACTGCATCATGTACCTCTTCAGGTGACATTCCATTAACACTGTATGAAGGCATTTCATAAGAAGATCCCAACTTAGAAAGGTCCATCACATTAGTGGTACGTTCTACCGAAGTACCCATTGCGTAATTGTTGTTTTCCACAATAAAGATCGCAGGCACTTTCCACAACATAGCCATGTTGAACGTTTCATGAAGTGCACCTTGACGCGCAGCACCATCTCCAAATGAAACAACAACTACGTTATCAGTCCCCTTATATTTTTCTGCAAAAGCAACACCTGCACCCATTGGGATCTGTGCTCCAACAATTCCATGACCACCCATGAAGTTCTTCTCTTTATCAAAGAAGTGCATTGATCCTCCTTTTCCTTTTGAAACACCTTCCTGACGCCCGTAAAGCTCGGCCATGAGTTTACGAACATCTGTTCCCAGTCCAATAGGATGAGCATGATCTCTGTATGCAGTCATATGCATGTCAGTAGGCTTTGTTGCACTTACAGTTCCCGCAACTACTGCTTCCTGACCAATGTATAGGTGACAAAATCCACCAAATTTTTGTTGAATATAAAGCTGTCCAGCCTTTTCCTCAAACTTTCGCATGAGTAGCATATCTTTATACCACTTGATATACGTTTCTTTAGGGAATTTCAGTTTGTTAGAACTCTTCCCTTTGCGTGTCGTTTTCTTTGGCTTTTGTGTCGATTTTGCTGCCATTATGTTTCATCGTTTAAATCAGTGAGACAAATATAGAATTATATTTTTTTTACCCTCTTAAAAGTGCAGTAGAAAAGTACAGTTTCTAGTGTTTAGTACCAAATGTTAACGGTAGTAATTCTGAGATCCCAGGAACAGAGATAACAGAACCGTCACCATTTAACATTACAATTTCAAATTCTTTATCCTGTCTAAGTGTAAACTCAGCCATAACTTGTCTGCAGCTACCACAAGGGGAGAGGATACTTTTTTCATTTAATAGGTCACCGTCACCCACTATTCCTATTCGTATGATCTTTTCATCAGAATGGTTCGCACCATAAGCAAAAAGAGCTGTTCTTTCCGCGCACAACCCATCAGGATAAGCCATGTTTTCTTGATTACTTCCATGTATGATCTTTCCGCTTTCAAGTTGAAGAGCGCTTCCTACTTTGAATTTTGAATAAGGGGCATACGCCTTACTTTGGGCATTTCTAGCCTCTGATAATATTGAACGATACTCCTCAGGAGCGTCGTTGATCGAGTTAAAATATTTGTAACTAAACTTTATTTCTCTCTCCATAAATCTATACTCATGTGTTCAAATCGCGCAATTTTTTGAAATTGAGCATTTACGAATATAACAGTATAGCGCAATTATTGTGTGCTATACCCTTGAATATTTCTATATTGTGCTTGAATACGATCATAAGTTAGAAGACCAAATTTGATGAATAACATTCTTGACATTCGAAAGGAACTAGAGCGTTTCGAGCCTATTGACTTAGAAGATGTTTCTGGTTCACGACTCATGAATCGTGTCGATACCAAGTTTGTTTTTCATTTGGGCTTACTTCCCGAACTCTTGTCAAATTTACGAGATACATATCAAGTTTTGGAGATCAACAATAAGCGCATGATGACTTATGAGAGCCTATATCTAGATGATAACTCGTATTCATTTTACCTTGACCATCACAATAAAAGAGATCATAGATACAAAGCACGATTTCGTCATTATGTAGATTCTGGAGATTATTTTCTGGAGGTAAAAGAAAAGCGTAAGGGTAGAACAGTCAAAGAAAGGATAAAGAAACCATCTTTTGAATATGAGTTAAGCGATAATTCGGAGGTTTTTCTCGATAATTATTTAGAAAATCCTGATCTTACTCCATCTTTATGGAATACATATGAAAGGATCACATTAGTTGATGAACGCTCAAATGAACGTGTTACGATTGATATTGGACTGGAATACAGATGGGAAGAGAAAAAGAAAAAGTTTGCTAATTTAGCTATTGCGGAGCTCAAGCAAAAGAAGATCAATCGGTCATCTTCCTTTTATAGATTGATGAAATCACAATTGATCAGACCATTTTCGATCAGTAAGTATTGTATTGGTCTTTTGGAAGTAAGAGGAGAGGAGGGCTTGAAATATAATCGCTTTAAGAAAAAAGTAAGAACGATAAATAATATAAATAATGCTTCTTGAGTCAAGTAAAAGTATCGTAGAACTATTAGATCTTCAACTCTTCAATAAGGATGTTTACACCCTTTTGTATCGATTGATAATTAATCTTCTGTTTACGACAATAATCATAAGATTCATATATTATCCAAAGACGAAGCGAAAAGATTACCTGTTCACTTATTTTCTCATAGGTCTTATCACATTTTTCCTATGTTTTGCATTAAAGAAATTGGATATTGACATCGGAATGGGGCTTGGTTTATTTGCCATCTTTGGAATTATCAGGTATCGAACCAATCCCATCGAGATCAAGGAAATGACCTATTTATTCATTGTGATCGGTATTTCTGTTGTAAATGCCCTTGCAAAGAAACAGATCAGTATTACAGAAGTTTTGATGTTAAATGGTGCTGTGATCCTGCTTACAGGTGCTTTAGAGTACGTTTGGTTATTGAAGCATGAAACAAGGAAAACTATTATTTACGAGAAGATCGACTTAATTAAGCCTGAACATTACAATGAGATGAAGGAAGATTTAGAGGAAAGAACTGGCCTTAAGTTAAATCGATTTGAAGTTGGTAAAATTGATTTTCTTAATGATACTGCAACGGTAAGAGTATACTACTATGCAGATGATCAAACATTCTCAGATTATAGTGCTGAGTAAATTAAGCTGACATTTGACGAGTAGATGATTCCTTTTTGATCTGAATACAATCAGCGTCTTTAAGTCTTAAGCTAATCGCAAAATCTTTTAAACGTATAGCGATTGGATCTCCGAAAGGAGAAATAGATCTGATCTCAAAGGTAGTTCCAGGCACCATTCCCATTTCGATCAATCGCTGTTTTACGGCACAATCCTCAATGGCTGTAATAATTCCCTTCTCTCCTTTTTTCAGAGTCGCTAATCGTACATTTTCCATAATGTTAACAAAAGTATAATGGGATATTAATTTTAGCAATACCCTGTTTGTGGTATTTATAATTAATCCAAATAAGTGCGCCAAAAACCAACCATCTCATTCATCAATGCGTCTATGTAGTAAAGCTTGAGAGATGAAGTCGAACAATATTAAGTCATTAAATAAAGCGGTTTATGTGATGCGTCACTTCGTGGAGTTGAGTGCTAAATTGTTGCCTTATTACGAGCGGATCACTAGAAATGAACCTCATAGTTTGGAAAGAATCGCAGAGAAAGAAAGAATAGATGAGGTTTATCAAACGTATCAAGTCAATCCCAAAACAAGTCAATTTCTACTGGGATCCAACATTATTTCTCTTATCAATAAAGTATACGAATCGTTGCATGAGAGAAATCAATCCAATGAAGTAGATGCTCAAAAACATCTTAATGAGTTTACGAAAGAGTACCACAGATTGAAAAAGAATTGGTACCAGACTTTGATGAATTAATTACAACTTATCATTTGTCAGAAAATATCTTATTGGATTTTCCTTAGTTCCAGCCACTCACATTCCAGTTCCAAATCAAAGTTATCTTAAATGCTTTTCATTACCTTTGAGGTAATGGAAGTAAAATCAAAAGAAGCACGTACTTCATGGCCTGTGATGGAATCATTTTATACGATTCAGGGAGAAGGTCATCATTCAGGAAGACCGGCATACTTCATTCGAACAGGAGGTTGTGATGTTGGTTGTGTTTGGTGTGATGTAAAGGAGAGTTGGGAAGCTGATAAACATCCTGACTCGAATCTTGATGAACTTTTGAATGAAGTTGAGCAAAGCAATACTGATTTTGTTGTGTTGACGGGTGGTGAGCCGGCAATGTACGATCTATCTTCTTTGGTAGAGGGTTTAAAGTCGAATAATAAAGAAGTGGCAATTGAGACATCGGGATGTTACGAACTCTCAGGTGATGTAGATTGGTATTGTTTTTCACCTAAAAAATTTAAAGCTCCCATAAATGAAGCCTATGAACGAGCGGATGAGCTTAAAATCGTTATCTTTCATAAAAGTGATTTCGAATGGGCAGAATCGCATGCCGAAAAAGTAAATTCAGCGTGTAAATTGTATTTACAACCGGAATGGTCGAAGCAGGCACAGATTTTGCCATTGATTATAGAGTATGTCAAGAAAAATCCGAAATGGAGTATTTCTTTACAAACACATAAATACATGAACATACCTTAGTAATATGACTAGAATACTGTTGATCTTAATTCCCTTTTTTATTTTGTTGAACGGTTGTGCAACTGCTCAGATGCGCTATTCAACCAAGAAAAAGAAAGCAATCAAATTGTACGAAGAAGCTATTGATGCTCCTAGAGAGAATATCAATATGCAAACAGGTCGTCCTGACTATGAGTCGGGGATTGAATTGTTGAAGAAAGCTTTAGATAAAGATGATGAATTCGTAGAGGCACATCAGTTGATCGGTGATTTTTACCGTAGAAGTGGAAAAAGTAAGGAAGCTGTATATCATTTTAAGAAGGCTCTGGAAATCCGACCTTCAGAGAATTTGAATGGACTTTTGTTTGTGGATATCGGCGATCTTCAAATGAGAAACAAAGAATATGAGGATGCGATCAAATATTTTGATATGGTCCTGAACAGCAACGATAGAGGCATCTCTGATCAAGTTAGAGAAGCTGCATCAACCCTAAAGGAAAATGCGATTTTTGCCAAAGAAGCACTAAAAGATCCATCGAATATTGATCCCGTAAATATTGGGCCAGGTATTAATACTGAACATCCTGAGTATTTCCCTACATTAACTGTAGATGGCCAAACAATGCTATTTACAAGGGAGCTACCGAATAATAATGGAATGGCTAGAGGACAAGAGGATTTCTTCGTTTCACAATTGAGCGAGAAGAATATTTGGATGAAAGCAGTACCAATGCCAAGTAACATTAATACAGATAAAAATGAGGGAGCTCCTACTATATCGGCGGATGGTAGAACATTAGTTTTTGTCGCGTGTTCGGGTTCGAGTGGAATAGATTATGGAAAGGGTAGAGATGGAAAAGGTAGTTGTGACCTGTTTATAACTAAGCGACTTGGAAAACAGTGGGTAGATCCTGTTAATTTACCTGGTTCAGTTAATACCTTTACATGGGAGACTCAACCTTCTTTGTCTGCGGATGGAAAATCACTTTATTTTATTCGAAGAGTTGGACGAAGAGGAACCAAGCGTAGCGACATTTTCGTGAGTACAAAACAAGCTGATGGAAGTTGGGGAGAACCAGTGCCACTGCCAATGAATGTAAACACAAGAAGAGAAGAAACTTCCGTATTGATCCACCCAGATGGTCAGACATTGTATTTTGCATCCAATGGTCATGTTGGAATGGGAGGAACTGATATTTATATGACTAGAAAAGATCCTCTTGGTAATTGGAGTGACCCTGTTAATCTAGGGTATCCAATTAATACAGAAAACAACGAAAACTCTCTACTGGTAGGGCCAGATGGCGAAGTTGCTTTTTTTGCTTCAGACCGACCTGGCGGATATGGAGATCTAGATATTTACTATTTTATCTTGCCTGAGAAGTTTCGTCCTGTTAAAACAACTCATTTTGAAGGGTTGGTTTATGATGCGATCTCAAAGAAACCATTAGAAGGAAAATTTGAATTGATCGACCTATCAACGGGTAAGCAAGTTGTTCAATCTTCTGCTGATCCAGTTTCAGGTGAATTCATGGTGGCTTTGCCAACGGGCAAGGATTATGCACTTAATGTATCATTCCCGGGCTATTCATTTTTCTCTAAGAACTTCAATATGAAAGCAAACGCTGATAAACCGATTCATATGGATGTACCAATGATCCCACTAACGGATGATCAGCCAATTCTTTTAGCAAATGTATTCTTCGATTTGAGTAAATCAACGTTGAGGAAAGAATCATATGTTGAATTGAACAAACTTTACAACTTCTTAAAGGAAAATAAGGATATTCGAATTGAAGTTGCTGGACATACAGATACTCGTGGTGATGATGAAGCGAATATGCAACTTTCTAAAGATCGTGCAAAAGCCGTTTATGATTACCTGGTAGAAAAGGGAATAGACGCATCCAGGTTGGAACACAAAGGATATGGTGAAACAAAACCGATCAATACTGATGAGGAGATAGCTGCTTTGGAAAGCGAAGAGGCAAAAGAAAAAGCACATCAAGAGAATCGTAGAACGGAATATAAAATTCTTAAGTAATGCATTTCTTAAGATTAATTCGACCATTAAACCTAGTCATCATAGCGGCTACGATGTATTGTCTGGGTTGGTATTTTGACCTGATTAATTCAAATTCAGATGTTTCATTGATCAGTTCCTTAGAGTTCTTTTTACTTGTTTTCTCAACAGTAATTATTGCAGCAGCAGGAAATATCATCAATGACTATTTTGATGTGCGGGCAGATCGTATAAATAGACCTGAAAAAATGGTTGTATCTCGCCACATTAAACGAAGATGGGCTATAGTTTTACATTGGTTCATGAACTTTGTGGCGTTTACAATTGCAGTGTATTTAAGCTACGTCAATCGAACATTCTGGTACGTCTTTATTCATTTACTTTCGATCAATCTTCTTTGGTTCTATTCAATGCAATTAAAAAGAACTGTTGTAATTGGAAATGTTGCTATTGCACTATTGACGAGCTTAGTTCCTGTTCTCGTTGGGATATTTTACAATCAACAATTGAATGGCATAGTGGATGGAGAAGCTTATCCATTTGATCTGAACAGCAGCGATTTTTATTATGTTTATTTTGGAATTGGTCTTGGAATCTTTGCTTTCGTTTTAAACTGGACGAGAGAGATCGTTAAGGATATTGAAGACATAGAAGGTGATAAAGTCATAAAGGCAAAAACGATTCCTATTGTTTTTGGAGTAAATAAAGCTAAGCGGATCGCTTTGATCTCATTGGTAGTGACTGTTCTGGTATCCCTCGTACTTGTATGGAGTTATAGCGCTGGGTATATAACAGATTATATGTCTTTTTCTCCATTGCTTGTTAGTGCAATAATAATCATTGTGACATTCGTAAAGTTAATGATGAGTAAAACCAATAGAGATTTCAAAATAGTGAATAACTTGATCAAATTAACCATGATCATCGGACTACTTCTTCCACTTTATTGGTCAATTCATCTTATATAGAAATATGTTCACAGGTAAGATCGTTCTCGGTTCATCATCTCCACGTAGAAAGCAACTTGTAGAGGCCTTGGGTCTGCAATGTGTCGTTCGAAAAAAAGAAGTTGAAGAAGAATATCCAGAAGACTTAGATCCGTATAAGGTGCCCGAGTTCTTATCAACTTTGAAGGCAAAACCACTGATCGAAGACCTAAAGGAAGATGAAATATTGCTTACTTCAGATACAGTTGTCATCATGAATAAAGAGATTCGACACAAACCGAAGAATAGAGATGAGGCGATCTCAATGCTTCTTGAACTTTCGGGGAATGCTAATGATGTTGTGACAGGAGTAAGTCTAACCTCTCATCGAAAAGCGGTCGTTTTTTCATCAGTAACAACTGTTTACTTCAACAAACTTCGTATGGAAGATATTGAGTATTATGTTGATACATTTAAGCCATATGATAAAGCAGGAGCATATGGAATTCAAGAGTGGATCGGTCAGATCGGAGTACAGAAGATAGAAGGTTGTTTTTACAATGTAATGGGACTTCCGGTTCAGCAGGTTTGGGAACATTTACATGATCCTGATTTCTCTACATAAATCCAAGTGTCAATAAATGAGCCCATCGATCGTTCTGGATCAGCAAGGCGATCAACATGATTCCGAACATATAGAAGCTAATATTGAATAGTAGACTGTACGTTAATGTTCTTCCTTTAATTATGTATGTAAGAAAGGGAATGAATAAAAATATAGGGACTAAAGGAAATGTACCAGTCACTGTAAAGTCAGCTACTGAGTAAAACCATTTGCCGCTATCCCAGGTCCAAACTTTTTTTATGTCGTGGAAGAACCAGGTTCTTTCGATATAAACAGTTTTGTAGTTAGTGGCCGAAGAAGAAAAAGAAGGTTTGACCCACAGCTTTTCATCAGTTTCTAATCGAATAGGAACAATTCTACGGTATGAGATTCCCCCGTAATTTATCACTCTATTTTCTCCTGTGATCTCACTTTTCTCCCAGCGCGATGGCAGTATAAGTGAATCGAGTATAAACAGTCCTGCAAAGAGTATGCATCCGATCATAATCGCTCGAAAAACTTTCCAATTTACTCCCGAAGAGATTGTTTGATAATAAGCTTCATTCTCCTCAGCTTCTTTTCTTTTCATCTCCTCGTACCTTCGCTTAGCCTCTCTGAGTCTTTCCTCATAGATCTCTTGTGCAGTTTTTTGAGGCTTTTTTGCTCTAGTTGATTGATTTTTCGTGTACTCTTTTCTTTCTTCAGGACTCTTGTTGGCGTAATCAAGTGCCGCTAGCAGATTTTCATAGGCTTCTGATATTCTGATGAACTTGACATGAGCTTCTTCTGTTTGGTTTTTATCTGGATGATATTTAAGCGCAAGTTTTCGGTAAGCTTTTTTGATCACCTTTTCATCCTTTGTAGGAGCAATTTCAAGTATTTCAAAATAGAGTTTAGATCCCATCTATAAGTTGTGTAGTAGATATGCGATCAACTTTCCCAGAAGCTGTTTTGATGAGTTCTTCAACAAAAAATACTTCTCGTGGTATTTCAAATCGATCAAGGTAATCAACAAAAATACTAGGGTCGATCAATGCTTTGATTTTCTCTTCAGCGATGAGGATGACTTTACTTCCCAACTTTTCGTCAGGTATACTTGAAATGATGAATGAATCTTTAGGTAAGATCAGGCTTAATTTATCCTCGATCATTTCAGGCTGAACCTTCACACCACCTGTGTTTATGGTGAAATCACTTCTACCAAGCCAATGAAATTCTTTTTCGTTTTCAAGTTTCACAATGTCGTTCGTTTCTAAGCTTTCAATTTCCAATTCTGGTGAATGAATAACGAGTGAACCATTTTTCGTTTCAAATGTCGTGTTACCTATTCCTTTAAACGCTTGTTCCTGTCCACCTAAATTCTTCAGTGCAATGTGAGACACTGTTTCCGTCATTCCATATGTGGAATAAGCATTGCAATTAAACTGCTGAAGTGCCTCGGCCAATTTTCTAGATACAGGAGCACCACCAATAATGAGATGTTTTATCAAGTTAAGTTTTTCTGGTTGGTTTTCAATAGTTTCACTCACTTGTAACGGAACCATCGCAGCGAAATCAATAGGTTCATTTAAGTTTTGAAGAGGTTTACTTGATATCATCGTCGCATATAACTCCATTTCGTAAAGAAGTGATCTCACGATCATCATTTTTCCACCGATATATGAAGGGGATATACATAACAAAGCTTTCTTACCTTTAGATAAATTGAAGAAATCTCCTGTCATTCGGGCAGAAGCGATCATTTTCTCCTTTTCGATCTTAATTGTTTTTGGGGAGCCTGTGGAACCTGAAGTAGACTGTAGAATAAAATCTTGATCACTTTCCCATTCTTTCAGAAAGTGAGCTGTTTCATCTGCTATCTTTTGATCTGTTGTTAAAAAATGTATCCGCATGACTCAATTCGGTACGTTATTTGCTAGTTATTTTCAAACAACCAGGAAATCCTGATTGTTTTTTATAAATTTAAAGAAATATTGAGCGTTATGAAGAATTTGGCTGTATTTACATTTACTATTTCTCTTTTACTTACTTCTTTTGTTTGGAATGCCAAAGATGGAGGAGAAGGAGTTAATTTTCAGGATCTAACATTAAAACAAGCACTTAAGAAAGCGGAGAAAGAAGGTAAGTACGTTTTTCTTGATGCATATGCTGTTTGGTGTGGTCCATGTAAATGGATGGAAGCTAATACTTTTAGAGATAAGGAAGTTGGGAAAAAGTTCAATAAAAGCTTCATCAGTGTAAAGATCGATATGGAGAAAGGCGAGGGACCAGCTATTGCTCAAAAGTACAGAGTTAGAGCTTATCCAACCATGTTTGTTCTAAACAGCAAAGGTGAGGTTCAGAAAAGAATTTTGGGTGCCAAAAAAGAAAAAGCTCTATTGACTGAAGTAGCCGATTACATCAAGTAGTCTTTTTAAAAGCAATAGTGCTTACACGTTTAGTTTCAATTCCATCAATGGTCTCTTTTCTGATGAGATCTTGAGCTTTTTGATCGTTGAATACGGCTTTCAGGTCTTTAACCTCCCCACATGGAACGAAAATACTGTTAAGTCCATTTAGGATTTCATCAGCATTTAGGGTGTTAACCGATTTTGAAATTATCTCCTGTAGTTCATTTCTATTCTTGACACGTAACTGAGTGCTGCTGAATCGCTCATCCTTGATAGCATCCTCTATATTCAAAAAAGAACATAGCTTTACGAAATGTCGATCACTACCAATGGCAAATGTGATCGTTTTACCATCTTTTGTTTTAAACAGCTCTCCGTAGGGAGCAATATTCGGGTGCAAGGATCCAATTCGTTGAGGAATTCTTCCTGTCATTAAATAGTTTGAGGCCTGATTGATCAATGAAGAAACAGCTGCATCATATAGAGAAACACAGATAACACCTCCTTTGTATTTTTTCTGTTCTTTTTCACGAGAAATTAATTCGATGAGCAAGCCTTCTTTTAGGTGATGAGCGGCCAATACATCGATCAGTGCGAGTGGTATTTTTACCGGACCACTATTTGGAGTTCCATTCATACTCATAAATCCACTTTCTGCCTGAAGGATCAAGTCATAGGCTACACGATCACTATTCTCTCCAAATCCGCTGATCTTTCCGATAATCAGTTTTGGATTGATTTCGTGTAAAGCCTTATCAGATATATTCAGTTTATCCTGTCCACCTTTTTTAAAGTTCATGATCACCAGATCTGCATCTTGTAAAAGACCTTGTAATACCTTATGATGTTCGTTATTCGTAAGATCAAGTGAGATATAATCTTTTGCAAAATTAATACTCGAAAAATACGCTGAAACAGAGGCTTCCTTTGATTCACCAGGTAATTTCCAGGAACGAGTAACATCAGGATGAGTAGGGTGTTCAACCTTAACAACCTTAGCACCTAGTTCTGCAAAAAATGTCCCAACAGAAGGACCAGCAAGAACAGTCGATAGGTCTATCACTTTGAGGTTCTTGAATATCTCTTTCTGCATGAATATTGTTTTAGTAAAGAATAAAGGTAGGAATAATAGCTTTATCCTAATCGAGTCATTTTTTGTTTCTTTGCTCAATTCAAATAGATCATATTTTATGAAAGCAGCTCAGTTCATCAATAAACAACTTGGGATTCGAGAAAATCAGATCGATGCAGTTTTACGCTTGATCAATGATGGAGCAACGACTCCTTTTATTGCTCGATATCGAAAGGAAGCGACAGGAGGGTTGGATGAAGTTCAAATTGGTGATATTCGAGATATAAGCAATCAGTTTGATCAAGTTACAAAACGTCAAGAAACAACAATTAAGGCGATTGAAGAACAAGATCAACTAACTGATGAATTGAAACAGAAGATTAAATCAACTTATGATCAAAATGAACTTGAGGATCTCTACCTTCCATTCAAAAAGAAACGACAGACACGTGCTGAGAAAGCTCGTAAAAATGGTTTAGAGGGATTGGCAAAGATCATTATGGCGCAGAATAACCAGGATATTATTGGAGCCGCTCAACGTTTTGTCAAAGGAGATATTAAAACGGCTGAAAATGCTCTGCAGGGAGCTCGCGACATCATTGCTGAATGGGTAAATGAAAATACGGCATTGAGAGCGAAGGTCCGTCACATGTATCAACAATATAGTACATTGCAATCTAAGGTTGTTGGAACGAAAAAGGAAGAGGCGAATAAGTATAAGGACTACTTCGATTTTAAACAATCACTGAAGAAATGTCCATCGTATCGTTTTCTGGCCATTCACCGAGCTGCTGATGAAGGGCTACTCAGGGTCAAAGTGCTGGTAGATGAAGATCGAATATTTAATTTATGTGATCGATTCTTTGTCAAAGGAAATAATGAGGCTGCTGATCAGGTTCAAGAGGCGTACGAAGATGCTTACAAGCGTTTGATTCATCCTTCGATGGAAAATGAAGCGTTATCAGAAAAGAAAAAGGAGGCAGACTTTTCTGCTATTAAGGTTTTTGCTGATAATTTGCGTCAGTTGTTATTAGCCCCTCCTCTTGGAAAGAAAAGAATTCTGGCAATAGATCCCGGCTATCGAACAGGGTGTAAAATAGTTTGTATTGACGAATCTGGTGATTTATTGACGAATGAAACAATTTACCCACATCCTCCACAAAAGGAAACAAGTAGGGCGAAAAGTAAAATCAGTCAATTAGTACAGGCATACGACATTGATGCTATAGCAATTGGAAATGGAACAGCGAGTAGAGAAACTGAGTACATTGTGAAGCGTATTCATTTTGATAGAGATGTACAAGTATTTGTAGTTTCTGAAGATGGTGCATCAGTTTACAGTGCAAGTAAGATCGGTCGTGAAGAATTTCCGCAATATGACGTTACAGTGAGAGGAGCAGTTTCTATTGGTCGAAGACTCATGGATCCTTTAGCCGAATTGGTGAAGATCGATCCAAAGTCTATTGGGGTAGGTCAATACCAGCATGAAGTCAATCAACAATTACTGAAAGAAAGTCTTGATGAGGTAGTTGTTTCTTGTGTGAATCAAGTGGGAGTAAATGTGAATACTGCATCCTCTTATCTCTTGTCATATGTTTCTGGTTTAGGGCCAGCACTGGCTGGAAGTATTGTCGAGTATAGAAAGAAGAACGGGCCATTTCAATCAAGAACAGAGTTGAAAAAAGTACCTCGCTTGGGAGATAAAGCGTTCGAGCAATGTGCAGGTTTTTTAAGAATCCAAGGTGGTAAGAATTTATTAGATAATTCAGCCGTACACCCCGAATCATATGCTGTTGTGAAGAAAATGACAAAGCAAGTAGGAAAGGAGTTGTCAGATTTCATTGGAAATGGCGAAATACTAGATAGTCTAAAAAGAAAGGACTTTCCTTATGTGGATGAATTTCTTTTTAATGACTTGATCAAAGAGCTTAAGAAACCTGGACGTGATCCTCGTAAACAGATCAAAGTATTGGAGTTCGACAGTACGGTAAAAACAATTGAAGATCTTCATGTGGAGAAGACATTGAACGGAATCGTCACCAACGTCACGGATTTTGGAGCTTTTGTAAATATCGGAATCAAGCAAAACGGTTTGATCCATAAATCAAATCTAGCAGACTCATATGTTGAGCATCCGTCCGATCACATTAAATTACATGAGCACGTTACTGTAGAGGTGATACAAATTGATGTGGCAAGGAATAGAATCGGGTTGAAGCGAATTTGATTACTTTTTCTCTTTCTTGCCCTTCCTTCTGCGCCACTCTTTAGAGATCAGTTGAAGCTCACGTCCTGTTTGTCCTGCAACAGAAGTGTTTTCATCAGCTCTTCTCAACAAGTAAGGCATAACATCTTTCACAGGTCCATAAGGAACGTACTTAGCAACCTGATACGCTTCATGAGCTAAGTTAAAAGAGATATGATCTGACATGCCTAATAATTGAGCAAAGTAAATTCGCTCATCACGTTGTGATATATTATATTTTTTCATTAACTCAGTCAAAAGGATATTGCTGTCTTCATTATGGGTTCCACAACAGAAAGCACAGTGATCAAGGTTCTCCATTAGTAATTCTAGTGAAGCATCAAAATCCTGGTCGCATGTGATCTTATCCGGTTGAATAGGAGAAGGATAGTCCATTTCAGCTGCTCTATCTCTCTCTTTTTCCATGTACGCCCCGCGAACGATCTTAGCACCTAACTTAAATCCTTCTCGCTTCGCTTCGTCTAGTTTTTCTTTTAGGTAATCCAAACGATCGTGACGATACATTTGATAGGTGTTATACACGATAGCTCTTTCCTTGTTGTATTTAGCCATCATTGATTCTGCCAATCGATCAATGGTATTCTGGATCCAGGATTCTTCTGCGTCAATAAAAACAGGAGTATCTGCATCATGCGCATAATCACAAATTCGATCAACTCGATTGAATACTCCAGCAAATTCTTTACGCTCTTCAGCTGTTAATTCGACATCAGGATCATTGAGTTTTTCTAACAATCCATGTCTCGCAATTCCAGTCACTTTAAAAACAGCAAATGGAATTGCAGGATTTCCTTTGGCCTTTTTGATTGTTCCGACGATCTCATCGCAAGTACCATCAAAATCACTTTCTATAGACATCCCTTCCACAGAATAATCGAGGATCGTTCCTACCCGATAATTCATCAGTGTCTTTATCGTTTCATCACAATCATCAATTGACTCTCCACCACAGAACTGTCGAAAGATCGTAGCTTTTATGATACCTTGAATGGGTAACCTGAGTTTAAAAGCCCATGGTGTGATCCATTTTCCAAAACGTACAAGCCACGCTTTACCTACAAGCTTAAACATGGTGTGCGCCCGTTTCAGGTCACGAGTGGATTTATACTTAAATGCAATTTCAGTGTTGTCAAACGAAATCATGCCATAAAATTAATGGCTCATTTCAAATTTCCAATACTATTTTCTAGCAACTTGTTCTTATTATTGTTGTTTTATTAAGTAAATGATAATAAGTTCGAAGCCATGGTGAAGAAAGTGAATAGCAATATAAACAATGTAGAAGTAGGCTCTTTGCTTGATTCTCAATTTGATAGCTTGCTAAAAGATGTGTTTCGAAATGCCAGAAAGATCGTTATTGTTGATGAGAACACTCAAGAACATTGCTGGCCTTATTTGTTAACAAGTTTCGAGTCACTCAAGGATGCAGAGTTGATCGTTTTACCTACTGGAGAGGAAAATAAGTCAATAGAGGTCTGTTTTCAAGTATGGCAAGCGCTTAGCGAATATCAAATTAAACGTGGGGACGTCATTATAAATCTTGGAGGTGGTGTAGTTACAGATATGGGCGGATTTATAGCATCTATCTATAAACGTGGATTGTCTTTCATAAACATCCCAACAACGCTGTTATCAATGGTCGATGCTTCTGTAGGAGGAAAAACTGGAGTGAATTTATCTCCCTGGAAGAACCAACTTGGAACATTTACACTTCCTGTTTATACATTTTGTGACCCTATATTTTTAAAAACGCTGGATGACAAAGAAATTTTGTCTGGTCGAGCAGAAATGATCAAACATGGATTGATAAGTGATAGATCATATTACGATGATGTGATGTCCAAATTTGATCCTGCTTCTTCTGAATTATTATTAAAGGGTATTCAGCTAAAATCAGATATAGTTGACAATGATCCTAAAGAAAAAGGAGAACGTAAAAAGTTGAATTTTGGTCATACAGTTGGACATGCAATTGAAGGATACTGTACGAAAAATGAAAGAAAGGTTACGCATGGTGAATGTGTTGCGTGGGGTATGATCATTGAAGCTAATCTTTCATGTGAATTTTACGATCTTAGTAAAACTGATGCCGAAAAGATCAAGAATGAAATAACAGATCTATATGGTATTCCTCCAATCCAAAGTGATGAGGTTGACGCAATTGTCGAATTGATGGGACAGGATAAAAAGAACACAAATTCAAAGCTAAACTTCACCTTTCTTAAAGAAATCGGTCTTTCTGAGATAGATGGCGAAGTTTCAAGTGAAGATATGAAAAAAGTGCTTCAAAATTATATCAGAACAACCTAAGCAATGGAACCTTTTTCGATCGAAGAATACAAGCAAACGTATTTATCAGAACCAAGACTAAACTGGTTGTACGAGGAAAAGCTATTCAAGCTATTTGTTCCAACAGTCTTTGGTGGACTTGAATTACCCATGAAAGAAGGTGCGATTCGGCTGATCGAAGTAGCACAGCTTCAAGGTGGCTTGGGTTGGACTGTAAATCTTGGAGCTGGAGCTAATTGGTTTTCAGGGTTTTTTAAGGATGAAGCAGCAAAAGAAATATTCTCTCCAAAAAATGCAGTAATCGCAGGAAGCGGATTTACCAGTGGTACATGGGAAAAAGAGGAAAACCTTTTTAAAATACATGGTGCCTGGACGCGATGCACAGGGGCAAAGCATGCAACATTTTTCAGCTTAAATGCCAGAAATAACAAAGAGGAAGTAAAGACATTTGTTGTTCCCAGATCCCAGATCAAACTTTCAAAAGAGAAATGGCCCATATTTGGATTGAGAAATACTTCTTCATACGCCATAGATATAGATCAACAGGACATCCCATCCCAATTTACTTTTCAGATCAATGGTGAATTAGGCAGTCACTCATATGGTGTGCATAGAATTCCATTTGAAGTCTTCGCGCGGTTGTGCATGAGTGCTTCATTCATTGGAATAGTTCAATGTTTTATTGATCATTGTATAGATCATCCACTCAATAAAAAAAGTCTGGATTTTATTGAAACGAGCATAACTCCCGAAATAAATGAGGCTGAAAGGAATTGCCTGGATTGGGCGGAGAAGATCGATAAGTCTGTTTCGAATGATCAGATGACCGAACAATTAGCTTCTGAAATGAAAACATCTTTAGGAACTAATAATGTAAAACTTTATCAGCTCGTTCAGGAACTGTTTTTAAATGCGGGTCTGCCAGTTGTTGAAGAGGATAATATTGTGCACTGGGCATATCGTGATGTCTTGACGGCTGTACAACATTATATGGTAAAGCCATAAATACTTATCGACAGAATCATCGGACAAATCGAGTTGAAAGCGGCCATAGTCTTAAAAGTCAAAATACCCGAAACATTCTCTCTACCTTTGTGTTGAACATTCAATCAAATGATGAGGTTTGAAGCAGAAGCAAAAGTTAACAGAAGGAAGCATACTTAATTCGTTAATTCGACTTGCGCTTCCTATTATTTTAGCTAATGTTCTTCACACCACTTATCAATTGATCGATACCTTTTGGCTTGGAAGGCTCAGCGCAAATGCAGTTGCCTCTGTGAGTATTAGCTTTCCGATCCTATTTCTTGTTTTATCCTTGGGAGGCGGATTGACACTTGGAGGATCAGTTATCGTTGCTCAATATTTCGGTGCAGAGAATAAAAAAAAGGTGGACTATAGTTCATCTCAGACGGTCTTTGTAATTTTTATAATTTCTGTGATTCTTGCTATAGTCGCCTATCTGCTGGCAGAACCCATGATGATCCTGATCGGTGCAGAACCACCAATACTGCAAGATTCAGTTGATTACTTCGAAGTCTCTTCGTTTGGCTTCATCTTTCTGTTTATGTTCTTCGTTTTTCAATCTCTGATGAGAGGAATTGGAGATGTGATGCTACCAATGTACGTTGTTTTAATAACTGTCCTTTTAAACTTGGTTCTAGATCCCTTATTTATTTTCGGTTATGGTGATATCCCGGGGTATGGGGTGAAAGGGGCAGCTTATGCAAGTATTAGCACACAAGCTATTTCAGCTATAATCGGATTAGCTATTCTCTTTAAAGGGAAACGAGGGATAAAGATTCGTCTTTCACAAATGAAATTTGATTGGAAATGGACGAAAAGATTATTCAGAATTGGAATTCCTACAAGTTTGGATCAATCTACTAGAGCAGCGGCGATGACTGTAATCATATTGTTGGTAACGAGTTTTGGAAGCGATGTTGTGGCAGCGTATGGAATAGGAGTACGGATCCTTAGCTTGATCGTGATTCCAGCACTAGGTTTTGCTATGGCTACAACCACATTGGTAGGTCAGAACATAGGTGCACGACAAATAAAAAGAGCAGAGAAAGTAGGAGACTTGAGTGCGAAAATAGCGATGTATGGACTTACAAGTATTGGACTGCTCTTATTCTTCTTTGCAGAGCCTGTAACACGATTCTTTGTGCCTAATGATCCTCAAGTGATCAAGGATGGAGCATTGTTTATTAAAATAATGGCGCCTAGTTTTGGTATTCTTGGAGTACAACAAGTACTGAATGGAGTATTCAATGGTGCTGGATTCACCCAGGCATCACTCTTAATTACTGTTTTTAACTTATGGATGGTTCGTTTTCCCCTGGCATACTTGTTAAGTGAAAATACAAGCCTGGAAGAAGTAGGATTATGGTGGGCATTCCCTATTTCAAATCTACTCGGTGGTCTCATGGCATTCATTTACTTTAAAATGGGATACTGGAAACTCAGAACAATACGCTATCGACATCGATAACCTTTTAGATTTCGTTCATTAATTTATTAACTTCGTGTAAAATTAGATATCATGTATAGAGCGAGCTTATTTTTAATTTTAATTGTTTCTTTAGTTCTAAATCAGAGTGCTCTAAGTCAAAAGAGCTATGAGATCGGCGCCGAAATTCAAGCAGCCTCATTTTCTAATTTGGGAGGATCTGTTGGAGGTGCAGCAAAGTTTGCGATCGTCGAAGATGAGACTGTTGCCTATGGACCAAGTTTGAGGTATCAATACTTTTGGAGTAATAACACGTTTACAGGTCTTTCCTCAAATGCAAGTACTTTCGGTGGAGGTGGATTTCTTCATTATCGTTTTATGGACTGGTTCTATGCAGGTACGGAAGTGGAATTATTGAGAAATCCATTCAACAATGTAGAACCATCAAAGAAATGGACGGTAACAGGTTTTGTTGGTGGCGGAATTTCAAGAGAATGGGAATGGGTAAGATTCAATTTTGGAATTCTCTTCGATGTTGTTGATGCGCTTAAAGACCCAATAACAACTAATCCATCTCCGTTAAGACGAGATTATTTTATTCGAAGACAAAATCCAAATACTGCTCAAGGACAGGGCGCTTATCTTCCAATAATCTACAGAGTTACATTTTTCTTTCCATTGAATTAAGAGATTCATGTTCAAAAAGAAGATTCCAATAGAGGAAGGTGACACGTATAAGACCCCAGAAGGGTATATCGTTTTTACCGAGCAATACTTACTTAAAAGAGGGTATTGCTGCAAAAGTGGATGTCGTCATTGCCCTTATGGATATGATCCAAAAACGGATAGGGTAAAAAGGTAGCAGCTGGGATCTTTGCTATTTCATGTGTTTAAGATTCAGTCCGTATAATAGACAGAAGATAGCGGAAATGATCAAAGTGGTAACGACTGAAAAAGTCGTGATCAATTCCATCGGTGTTATCAAATACATTGTAATTACAGGTAATAAACTGTATGCCACATATAGGTGGAAACCAATCTTTTTTAGCTTTAGCATCATGATTACAGCCACCAAACCGATGATCGTAACTAATAAACTAATAACATTGCCTAGGTAAAAAGCTTCGAAATTCATGTACTCGGCATACTGAAGAGACTTCTCAAATGTTGCAGCAAAACCATCCATTCCTTGAGATTGAAGTGTAGCAATTGAATCATACAACACTGCTCGTTGTTCTTCCATTGCTTCTTCAGAAAGAGGTCCAGAGAAGAAAGACATTAACGCACCAAAAAGAGAAAAAGCGATTGAAATAAAACTTAATACTGCAAGAAATACTAAGAAAGTTGGCTTCTTCTCATTAGATCCATTCGAGTTACTTTCAAGTTGCTGTTCCATACTACCTTTTTTTGACTTTTTTAAATTTAGACATTATTACTGACGAAATCCTTACTTTTTCTCAGTAGATCTGACATATATCGATCATTTTCTATGAAAGGTACTTCTTGTCTAAATGATTTGTGCAATTCTTTTAATCTCGAGCTTGTTTTATTCACATCACGAAATTCAAGTCCTTGTGCCGCAGTCATTAGTTCGATACCCAGAATTTGTTTCGTGTTTTCAAGCACCTTAAATAATTTAGTGGCTGCATTTGCCCCCATACTTACATGATCCTCTTGTCCATTTGATGAATCAATAGAGTCAATAGATGCTGGAGAGCATAATTGTTTATTTTGACTTACAATGGAAGCCGCAGTATACTGTGCGATCATAAATCCACTGTTCAAACCAGGATTCGCAACTAAAAAGGCAGGTAAACCACGCTGACCTCCTTGTAGTTTATAAGTTCTTCTTTCGGATATGCTTCCTAGTTCTGCAATTGCTATAGACAGAAAATCCATCGTTATGGCTAATGGCTGACCGTGGAAATTACCAGCAGAAATAACTGCATCTTCATCAGGGAAAACCGTTGGGTTATCTGTTACGGCATTAATTTCTCGAGTGACGATCTCTTCAGCATAGTTCAGCGCATCTAGACTTGCACCGTGAACCTGAGGCATACATCTCAAACAATAAGGATCCTGAACATGCTCTTTATGTTGTTTGATCAAGTCGCTATCAGATAATATTTCATGAATATCGCGAGCAACCTGTATCTGGCCTTGTTGGTTCCTGATCTCATTTACCGAAGGAGTGAATGGCTCAATTCTTCCATCATAAGATTCAAGTGACATTGCTCCAGTCTTATTTGCTAATTCAAGAAGCTTTTTTGCTTCAAATACAACGTTAGCCATATAAGCACTCATGAATTGAGTTCCATTGAGTAGAGCGAGGCCCTCCTTTGATTTTAGTTTTATCGGTGTGAGGTTAAACTCTTCAAGGACATTTGCGGTATTCGATGTTTTTCCTTTGAATTCAACTTCTCCTTCTCCGATCAATGCCAAGGCAATATGAGCTAAAGGCGCCAGATCACCAGATGCACCAAGACTTCCCTGTTGATATACAACAGGAATGATGTCATTGTTGAAATAAAACAAGAGACGTTCGACTGTTTCTACTTGAGCACCAGAGTTCCCGTAATGTAAACCGATCGCTTTTAGCAAAAGCATTGTTTTTACAATATGTTTTGGAACTATTTCTCCGGTTCCACAAGCATGAGATCTAACCAGGTTGACCTGTAACTGAGCCAATTCCTCTCGTGATATAGCTTGATCGTACAGTGAACCAAAACCAGTGTTTACTCCATATATTCGATCTTCTGTATTATCGATCTTATTGTCCAGAAAATCTCTACACTTCTGAATTGCTTCTTTTGCCGATTTACTTAAAACTACATTCTTGTTCTCTTTTATTACTTCGAATAATCTAGATAATGAAAAATGTTCGTGATTTAATTCAACTGTGCTCATGCAATATTAAATTTCTTATAAAATGAATCAATTGTCAACTCTTCCTGCTCTCCTGATGCCATGTCTTTGAAATTTATGACTCCTCTGTCAACTTCACTTTCACCTACAATAGCTGTGAATCTAACATTTCTATCATCAGCGTATTTGAATTGCTTTTTAAGTTTCGAATTATCTGGATACAATTCAGCATTAACGCCATTATTTCGAAGCTTTTTGACGATAGGCATACAGAAAGCTGTTTCACGATCTCCAAAATTGACAAAGAGAACCTCAAGATCTTGAGAGATATCTTCAGGGAAAAGTTCTAATTCTGTGAGCACATCATAAATTCGATCAGCACCGAATGAGATACCTACTCCCGACAGTCCCTTCATTCCGAAAAGACCAGTTAGATCATCATATCGTCCACCACCACAAATCGATCCCATTTTAACACCATTTGCTTTCACCTCGAAAATGGCACCAGTATAGTAATTTAAACCTCGAGCGAGCGTAACATCGAATTCAAGTTTAGCATTACTTAATCCGAGTAATGAAGTTTTTTCGAATACTTCTACAAGCTCATCTACTCCTTTTGTTCCGACTTCACTATCTTTTAAGAATGATCGCATAAACCCGATCATTTCATTGTTATTCCCTTTAAGATCAAAAAGAGGTTTGATCATTTCTATGGCTTTTTCGCTGATCCCTTTTTCACGTAGCTCTTTTTCAACACCCTCCTGACCGATCTTGTCAAGTTTGTCTATCGCTACTGTCATCGTAACGATCTTATCTTCTTCGCCAGTGATCTCAGCGATACCAGAAAGGATTTTACGGTTATTTATTTTGATACTAAAGTCCGGAATTTTCAACGTTGAAAGGACTTCGTCAAAAATTTGAATGAAATCAACTTCAAACAATAGAGAATCACTTCCTACAACATCAGCATCACATTGAAAGAATTCTTGATACCTACCTTTTTGCGGTCGATCAGCTCTCCAAACAGGTTGGATCTGATATCGTTTAAAAGGGAAGGTTAGATCATTTTGATGTTGTACTACAAAACGAGCAAAAGGAACCGTTAGATCATAACGTAGTGCTTTCTCTGATAAAGAATTCGCAAAACGAGGAAGGTTATTTTCCTCCAATGCTTTCAGGTCTGCCTTTTTAACTTTCTCTCCAGAATTAAGGATTCTAAAGATCAATCGATCTCCCTCCTCGCCATACTTCCCCATTAGAGTAGAGGATAGCTCAAAGGAAGGTGTTTCTATAGGTGCAAACCCATATTTTTCGAACACACTTTTTATGGTGTTGAAAATATAATTTCTTCGTTGAACTTGATATGGAAGAAAATCTCTAGTTCCTTTTGGAATACTTGGTTTTTGCGCCATCAGAAATGATTTTTGACAAAATTAAAAAAACCGCTCCAATAAGGAAGCGGTTCTCTAATTTTAGAAATACTTTCACACTATTCGAAAGTACTCTTGAGTGTTTTCTCTATGAAATCACCAATTAATGGTAATGGTTTTTTCTCTCCATTCGAAGCATTTATAATTCCAATGATCACAAAAGCTAAAATTCCAAGATACATTACCGGATAGAGAATGCTTGACAGCGTTAACCCTAATCTCCAACTGATTGCAGTTAAAATTGCCATTATGATCGCAAGTCCGATCATCACAACAATAGAAGTTATGATGATTCCAAGTGATTGTCTAAGGTGAAATGCACCAAAACTTTTTTCTTCACCTTTTTTGTCGTTATTCATTACAATCGCAATGATAAATCCTATCAAAGTTATGTAGGCAACAATCCCAACTGTTTTATCTGTTTCATTCGACACTTTAGTACTCATATAATCTTAGGTTTATTGGTTTATTCTGCTAATACTTTAAATGCAGTTCTTCTGTTTCTTTGATGATACTCCTCCTGTTGTTCTTCATCATCAAGACTATAAATGTATTCTGGAGTAAGTTCTAATTCTTCACCGGCATCATTCGTTACGATTGCAGGTTCCGTTTCTCCAAGTCCTTTTGGTTGAAGTCGTTCACGAGAAATACCATTGTCAACTAGGTAGTCTACAACACTTTGGGCTCTTCTTTCAGAAAGATCAAGGTTATAAGCATCTCTACCTCTTTCATCTGTATGGGAACGAATCTCGATCTTTAGATTAGAGTTCAATTCAAGAAACTCCACCAATTTATCAAGCTCTTTCTTTGAAGACTCTCTTAATGTCGCAGCATCAAAGTCATACTCAATACCTTTGATCTCGATCTCTCCAGTAGGTATCTTCGTAAGATAAAAGTCCTGCATAAGATTCGTAGTTTCTACTATACCAAGTGTATTCTTTATACTTGCATCTGCAAAATATTTCTTTTTAGTTGATTTGATAAAGTATTCTTCGTTCACACGAAGTGTTCTTTCATAATAACCTTCTTCGTCTGCATTCAGAACAACAGGTTCTAATTCTCCTCGAACATCTTTGAAAGCTACCTTAGCGTTCGGAATTGGTTCGTCAGTATCGAAATCAAAAACGTATCCACTAATAGTAATTTCAATTGCTGGACGTTCGATTCTGTAAATACTGTTACAGTGCATGTTCAGCGTTCTTAACGAATCACATTCTCCGCAGTTATCACGGTCAGATGAGAAATAACCTTCCTGCATATCATCGCCCCAAATGAAGTAAGCATCATCACGCGGTGAATTGACAGGTTTACCAACATTCACAGGTGCATCCCACCATTCTGTAACAGGATTTATTGTAGTCTTGAAAACATCTTGCCCTCCAAAACCAATATGACCTTCAGAGGAGAAGTACAATGTCTTAGAGTTCGGGTGATAGAAAGGAGTGATCTCGTCTTCTTTTGTATTAACCAGGTCTCCCAGGTTTACTGGATCAGTTGTCTCACCATCTTCATTTATTGTTGTCATCCATATATCCATTCCGCCCATACCGCCTGGTCGATTAGAAGAATAGTAAAGTGTTTCACCATCATCTGCAAGACTTGGAGTCATTGATTTAAATCCATCTTTATTGATGTCTTCACCCAATTTGAAAGGTTCTGTCCATCGTCCATTAAAATAACGAGTAACATAAATTCCTGTTTCTTTATGGTTCAATGGATTAACTCTCGTAAAATACATTGCCTTACCATCAGGAGATAGTGCAGCACCACCTTCAATGGCCATCGAGTTAACATTTCCTTCAAACCATTGTGGAGTTGAGAATGATCCATCTTTAGAACGTTCAGTTAAGAATACATCACTATTATAGATGTCTTCGGCATACTCATACTCTTCCGGTGCAGTAGAATCACTTCTCGCAGAAGAAAAAAGTAACCCTTTTCTATGGTACATCATTCCGAAAGATGTAGTTCCATTATTGATGATCGTATCCAACATCTCAACGGTTGCATTGGTCATGTTTTCATTATCCTCAAGGGCGAAGTCACAATTACCCAGTTTCTCTCTGGCAAGTTCATGATACAGATTATCTTCTGAAAGATTCTCCATAGTTTGCTCGAATTGCTGCTTAGCTTCTTCGTACTTACCATTTTTCATAAGAGAATAACCATAAAAATATTTAGCGTATGGAAATTCTTCTTTAGGATGTTGAACGGCAATTGCGTACCATTTTTCAGCATTTTCATAATCATTTACAAGTCGATAAGCATCTGAAAGTTTATGTAAAACAACAAGCTCATCATCTGTTTTGGGATCCACAGGTGGTTCAAATTCTTTTGGCCCTCCTTTAGGATTTGATTTATAAAAAGCATTTACACTGTACGGGTGATACATCAAATCTTCGTTACCACCTGCAAGTCTGTTGATCACTTGAGAATAGAAATATACTGCAGAAGCATAGTTCTCCATTTCCATTTCTTTATCTCCAGACCGAATAAGACTTCTGTTCGTTTGACTGTATCCAAAACCAAGTGATACAATCAGCGCGAGTAATGTTAAGTAAGATTTTCTCATAGCCTTGGACATGTTGGTATTGGATTAGTAATATCTTTGAATAGAATGTAGGTCAAACTTAATTCAGTTGCACCTCTACCATTCGTTGCTACTTTCAATGTTGAAATATTGAAGTCATATGAAACTCTGGCCTGCCATTGTCCCCATTTAGCTCCAATATCCATAATTGCTGCATCAGCGTTTCTGAAAGTGAATCCACCGATCAAGAACACGTCTGGTCCTTTCAGGTGATAATGAGCCAGTGCAGAGATCGTTACTTCCTGAGCTTCCTCTTGTAATTGAACAAAAACTTTCGGCAAAATAGAAAGTCGTTCTGTAATTCCAATTCGAGCACCTGCATGAACTAAGTAACGCATTGGTAATCTATTATCTGCTCCAAAGAACGATTCTTTTGGCGATGATAAGTGGAATGCACTTGCTCCAATGAATGGATTGACACGAGCTCCAGGGGCCGCAAAGAAATATAAAGCTCCTGCATTAAAATCTGGTCTGAGTACACTGTTGTTCTGGAATGTTTCTCCGGAACCTAAAGCAGTATTAAATCCTCCACCTTGAGCAGTTGCCTCATATTGAGCCCCCCATGTTAAAGCATTTTGGTCAAATGTTTTATGGAAACCTCCAGCAGATACACCTAAAGTCAAACGGTGAAACTTGCTTTTCGAAAGAGGAATACTATATGATGCAGAAGGTAAAATCTGAGCTGCATTATAGGCACCTGCTCCCGCTCGATAGTTTAAAGCTTGAACTCCTACACTCCAGCGATTATTTAATCTAGCATCATAAGAGATCAATGCCGTTGTAAAAGGCCTTGTCGCCACTGCCGACCATTGAGTTCGATACTGCATATGGAAACGGTGCTTACCTTCAAACATTCCTGTGAGCGCTGGACTTGTGTTGAGTGCAGCAGCATCATACTGAGAAAAGTGAAAATCCTGTCCAGTTGAAAACTGTGCAACCGTCACTCCAGCTAACAATAATAAAAATTTGCTAAATCGATTCATAAATTGATCTTATCTGATTAGTGATGTGTCTCCTGATAATTCGTGTTCTTTCCCATCTGATGTTGTAGCCCTTACGGTCCAAACATAAACACCAATAGGTTGATCTACTCCTTTGTACGTTCCATCCCATCCAATACTTGCATCATTAGATGTGAAAATAACTTCTCCCCAGTTATTGTAAACCTTGAATTCAAGAGTCTCATAAGGTCCACCATAAACATATAGGAAGTCATTGTTATTATCACCATTAGGTGAAAAACCTGATGGTACATTCGGTGGGAGGTAGATATTTACAATATTCTTAGTTGTATCTAAACACCCGTTTTCATCTTCTACTACCAGCATTACATCGTAATCGTCACCTTCGTCGTAATTGTGAGAAGGATTCTGGTCATTAGAGAAGCTTCCATCATCGAAATCCCATTCCCAATTCACAATAAGGAAGTCGCTTTGTGTCTCATCTGTAAAGTCAATATTTTGGAATACATATGCAAATGGCGGATCTGCAGAGAATGCTGCAATTGGACCTGGGTATATTGTAACATTTGTTGTTAATGAATCCACGCATCCTTCTGCAGAAGTTACGATCAATTGTACATCATAATCTCCAGCATTATCATATTGATGAAGTGGGTTCTCTTCAGTACTGGAATTTCCATCACCAAAGTTCCATTCCCAAGATGCAACAGATCCTCCGATAACTTCTGAAGAGTCATAATACTGCGTACCTCCATTTAGACATGGGGCAGGAGTCAAGAAGTCAACGTCTGGTAAATAGAAAGTAGAAACTTCTTTGGTAAGTGTATCTGAACATCCATTTTGCGAGAAAACAATAACAGTCACATTGTTTGTGTCTACATCCGGCATCGTAAACGATGGATTAGGATCAGTAGAGAATTCATTTCCGCCATAAGTCCAAGAGTAACCAACTACAGGATCAGTAGAGGTGACATCACTGGTGAAGTCAGTAGGTACACCATAACATTCTTCTGAGAAATCGAAATCGATATCTGGAGAAGGCAGAACGGTAATGTTTATAGTATCACGTTGTATCTGACAACCTCCATTATTGGTAGACTCAAAGTAAATGTCTACTTCGCCAAACGCAAGATCTCCAGCTCCATGATTATATACAGTTGCATTTGAGGTGTCCTGATCAAATGATCCATCACCACTTGTTGACCAAATACCTCCTCCAGTTGTAGAGTTAGCATCTAGTACCACAGGGTTTCCAGCACAAATGGAATCCGGATACACCAATGAGATCGTTGGCGGGTCAAAGAATTCGATCCAAAGTGAATCTAAATCACCAACACAGTTACCATTAATGATCGTTTGAACGTAAATAAGAACAGAGTCTCCAGCAACATCGGCAGCACTCGGGATATACGTTGTATTCGCTGATAAGGAGTTTGTAAATGTACCTGTACCATCTACAGTATACCATTCAACCCCACCTGCGAAATCGAAGGTAGCACTAATTGGAACTGAGCTCGTGTCAGCACAGACCTCAATGTCTGGAGCGGCTTCTACGGTCGGTCCGTCAATGAAATCGATCCTTAAAGTATCTTGATCTGATGGACAAAATCCATTTCCAGTTGACGAAAGGATCAATTCAGTAAACCCGTTATTGATCTCTGTTTGAGTCGGATCGTAATCTGCATTCAGGTCAGTGGTACTCGGAGAGAATGTTCCACCATCACCTACCCAAACACCACCTGTAGCATTGGAAATTACCCCATTCAGACTTATCTGAGGGTTATTGAAACATGCTGTAGTATCTGGACCAACATCTGCATTTGGGAGTCCTTGAATGAATATCGTGTCTGTGATCGTGTCAAAACAACCTGCGTCAGTTCCAACGATCAGCTCAACTATTAAGTCACCTGACGAGTTGAAGTTATGACTTGGGTTAGGAACGGTACTGATCGGTGAACCATCACCAAAATCCCATTGCCATGAGTCAACAACCATGTTACCAATTGTGGTTGAACTTTCTGTGTAGTTAACAGTGTTTGAAATACAAGTAGAATCTTGTGGATCGATCACTGCATCAACACCTCCAATAGAAAGATCATAATAAGCTGTATCAGCACAAACTGTATTGTACTGAGCAATAAGCATTATAGTATAGTCACCAATACCTGGGTAAGTGTGAGAAGGCTCATATGCCTGAACACCTGGTGAGCCATCACCAAAGTCCCAATAGAAGTCAGTAGCTCCTGCAGAAGAAGCGTTGATCATGTCAACCGTGTTACCAGCACATCCAGTAACGGGTCCTATAGCAGCGTCATCTGCTGGTGGACAATCGATCACGTTAAACTGGAAGTCTCTGATTATCTCACCGATCTTAACTCCATTTCTGTATTCTTCACATCGAATACCTACAATGAACTGACCAATGTCTTCAGGTATACCATTCAATTGACCTGTTTGAGGATCAATTACGAGAGGAGTACCTGAGTTATTCAACGGGTTGTTCGGACCATATCCAGTTTCCCAAGGAACAGGGTTGAATTGAATATTGTCTGGTATTGGGTTACCGTTGAAAACAGGATTATCATCTTGATAAGGAGTGTATAGTGAGTATACAAGCGAATCTCCATTAGCATCTGTAGCTGAATGATCAAAATCAACATCTTCACCCTGACAAACGAATACTGGTGGGAAATTAACCCATGATGGTGAAGAGTTAGTTAACCATACTGAATTGTTTGGGATGTAAGTATGAAACATCTCCGTAACATTCAATGGGTTTACAATGTTTTGAACAGATCCGTTTCGACAACAGATCCCCCAGTATAAGTGATACCCAGTACTTGATGGTGGTAAACTTACAGTTGATGAGAAAACTGCTTCCTCAACACAAATTCCCGGGTCAACAGCACATGAGTCAATTGGTGGATCTAATTCTATAATCCCTAAACGAGGCATGGTAAAGTTAAGACCAGTGGTGTTTCCATTACCTTGGCGAACAGTGATCGTAACACTGTTTGGAAAAGCAACGTTACCTGGTCCACAATCCCTGTAAAGTTTAAGTTTAACGTTGTAGGAAGATCCTCCTAGATGTTCGTAAGTCAAACTACCACCAATAATATGGGTGGCTTTTGCTTGAAACATAATAAACATCACAGACGCTAGAAGCAGTAGATATTTCATAATACAAGTAGTATTTCGTTTGATTAAGCAAAATTAATGTTTTTTTTTGATTAACCACCAAATAACATAGACAAATAGGTAAAAATTGAGGATTAAAATATACAGTGTAGAATTTTTACTTAATTTTGTATCAACGGATTGATTTAATCTAACGTTATACTCAATATAAGAATTAAAAAACTGCTATGAAACAAGCACTACTATCAACAATCTTTTTATTGGTAATTTCAGCTACCTCTATTTCGCAAGTCAATATTCTCTGGGAGAGTCGATTTGATAACAACGGAAACGATGACTACAGTGAAGATATTGTTATCGATGCATCTGGTAATTCCTATGTGGTTGGTACCTCATTTAATGGTACTCAATTCAATGTGATTACCATCAAGTATGACGTAGATGGTAATGAGTTGTGGAATGTTACTCATGATGGTCCAGCTAGTGGGCTGGATGAAGCTATAGGACTAGTATTGGATAGTAATGGAGATGTTATTATCGCTGGTCATCACCAAGTGAGTGGTGCTGATTTCGATGTTTTCTTGAAGAAATTAAATGGTGCAAATGGTTCTACAGTATGGACTTACTCGCATCCAGGAACTGCGAATTTTGACCAATGTGCTGATGTAACAATCGATGCTAACGATAATGTTATTGCCGTTGGAGGTGTTGATTTTGGAGCAGGTGACATCGATTATCTTGCTATTTCTGTTAACAGTGCAGGTGCGTTAAACTGGTCTGATCAATATTTCGCGGGTTCAGCACGAGATTTTGCGAATGCTGTTACCGTTGATGCGTCAAATAATGTATATGTTACTGGAGAAAGTAACGCTGGTGCAAACGGTTTAGATTACTATACGTTGAAATATAATTCTACAGGGGGAATCCTATGGAATTACCGTCATGATGGTAATGGTCAGGATGATAGTCCGAAAGATATTATTGTAGCTCCAGATGGAAATACTTATGTAGTTGGTGAAAGTTATAGAGGTCTAATCGATGATGATGATATTTTACTACTTAAGATCAGTACAGGAGGTACGTTCGTTTGGGAGCAAATTTACGGAGGAACTGATGGAGGAGAGGACAAGCCAAGAAGTCTCACAGTTGATCCATTGAACAATATTTATGTAACTGGAAGTATAAAAAATACTGGAAACGGAGAAGATTATTACGTTTCTCGTTTCCGTCCAGATGGAACTCAGCATTGGGATTATGTTTATCAGTCGAGTTCAAATGGTTTTGATGAGGCACGTGGATTAAGAATAAATTCAAATTACGAACTTTATGTTTCAGGTTACTCTAATTTATCTGGTTCTTCTGATGATTATTTTACAGTAAGACTGGATACTGTTGGGACAGAGATCTGGACCAAGCGTTTTGATGGTCCGGCTTCGAATAGTGACCAGATGACAGCATTCGAGATCGATGATTTTGGAAATATATTTGTTACAGGTTCTTCATCAGGAAGCGGAACGTTAAGAGATTATAGTACAATAAAATATTGTCAGTTAGAAACTATTGCATCTGATGATGATACAATATGTATCGGAGAATCATCTCAACTTAATGCTTCAGGAGGGATGAATTATCAATGGCAACTAGTTTCTGGTGATCCTATTACGGCTGGAAACTTCTCTTGTACGAATTGTCCAAATCCAGTTGCAACTCCAGATCTGACATCAACTTATGCTGTTAGTTCTGAAAATGGTTCTGGATGTATTGATTTTGACACTGTTGTAGTGGTGGTTAATCCATTACCGGGTCCAACGATCACTCCAAGTGGACCTACAGAGTTCTGTGATGGTGGATCTGTTGATCTGACTGCGGACATGGCAGCAGACTATGATTGGAATACAGGAGAAAACTCACAAACAATAACTGCGGATACAGCAGGTACTTATTCACTTACAGTGACTGATGCTGATGGTTGTCAGAATTCAACTAATGTTCAAGTTACTGTATATGCCATTCCAGAAGTAGATGGAGGTCAAGACAGGTTTAGATGTCCAGGTGATTCAGTACTATTAGGAGCTACGGGAGCTGATACATATACGTGGTATTCAATTCCAAATGGAAATGTAGTTGGGCAAAATGGTGATTATTATGTGCCAGGAAACACAGCTGACATTGAAGTGTTAGGAGTTTCTGCTGACGGATGTGAAGACAGAGATACTATTACAGTTACGTTATATCCAAATCCAACTCAAGTAGAGATTACTCAGGGAATGGGTGAGTATTTGTTTGTGAACACAAATGATGGAGATATAGAGTGGTTCTTCAATGGAGTGAATACAGACTCAACGGGTACTGCTTTCCTTTTCGATACAACATTATATTGTAATGGACTATATGAAGTGATCTACACAGATGAAAACGGTTGTCAAACTGATGATACACTAACAATATCAGGAGAGGTTTGTGAGGATACGAGTAGTCTTGTTGTTGAAAATCAATTAGAGCAATTTGAATTGTTTCCTAATCCTACAGCTGGTGAGGTTCAGTTGATCTTTGAGAATTATGCTGACAGAACGATACTTGTTCACAGTATGACTGGAAGATTAGTCGCAGAAATGAAGTTAACTTCTGAATCAGCTTCGATTGATCTAAGTCATGTTGAAACAGGTTCATACATGATCACTGTACTTTCCAATAATGGAGTAATGAAGAAACGAATTATCAAGAAGTAATTGACGATAAATAAGATATTATGAGCCGCTGATCATTCAGCGGCTTTTTTTATTTGTTACTCTCAAAATTGAGGAGTTGCTTCAGTTCATTTTTAATTTCAGGTTTAAATAGATCATGACCATATGGTAGAATTACAAGGGAATCCAATCTGTTGATATCACTAAGGAAGCCTTTTGCACTTTCAACTGTAATGATCTGGTCATACTGTCCCATAATCAGCTGAAATGGAATATTGTTTTTGTCTAATTCTAACTTTATAGCGTTGTTATCTGGACGTAGTTTTCGGAAACCTCTCCACGTCGCGTGTGCAAGTTTTAGCCTTTCTCGATCTTCTGTATAGTAATCTAAAAAATCAACGATCTTTGGTCGAATTAATTTTGCTTTTGCCAATGCTTTAGTAATTGACATTAACTCTCCTGGTCGATTAACCCATCGAGCGAATAAACTTCTTGCCCACCATCTGCGCTGAGACCAACTGTAAAAGTTTTTATCGTTCAATCCATCAGGAGCTAAGAGGTTTAAACTTAAAACACGACCCGAAAAACGCGGAAAAACAGAAAGTGTAAATCGTCCACCTTGACTGTATGCAACCCAATGAAATTTCGAAACTTTTTCTTCGGACAATAATTTTTCTAACAATTTTTCAACATCATCAGAAGTCACTAAGTTTTTATATACTCGAGAAGAATCAAATGTAGAATCACCGTGTAAAAAAAGATCTACAGATATTATTTTTCGATCTTCTGATGCAAGAAAATGAAAGTCTTCTGAACTACGACCATGCCCATGGAAGCACAATACCGCCGTTTTACCATTTCCATATACTTTATAGGATAGTGTTAAGTCATCGATTGAAACTGATCTTTTGATATGTTCAATTTGTTCATTCATTCTACCACAATTCCTTCAAGCCGTTAATCCAATTTCTTTTCTAGCAGGAATTACTTGTATTTAATTCCTAAGAAAATATTATGCACGCCTATAAAAGTAGTAAAATTGAATTAAATTTGCGTCCAATTTGTAACGTACTTTTATAACCAAGTATAAAGAGAAATTGGAATGCCTAGAAACGAAAAGATTAACTCGATTTTAATTATTGGAAGTGGTCCCATTGTAATTGGTCAAGCATGTGAATTTGACTACTCTGGATCTCAAGCATCACGATCATTGCGTGAAGAAGGAATAGAGGTTACTTTGATCAACTCCAATCCTGCAACGATCATGACTGATGAGGTAGTGGCGGATAATATTTATCTGAAGCCATTAGAACCAGAAAGTATCAAGGAAATTGTTGCTAAGCATGATATTGATGCTGTGCTTCCGACTATGGGAGGTCAAACAGCTTTAAATCTTGCCATCAAATGTGATGAAATGGGCATTTGGGAAGAAAACAACATTGATATTATTGGTGTTGATATTGATGCAATTGAGATCACTGAGAATCGAGAGGCATTCAGAAACTTAATGGAGGAGATCGGAATTGGAATGGCTCCTCAAAAAACAGCTAAATCTTTTCTAGAAGGTAAATCAGTTGCTCAGGAATTTGGATTGCCAGTTTGTATTCGTGCGTCTTATACATTAGGAGGTGCAGGAGCTGCTATCGTTCATGATGAAAAGGAATTTGATAAACTACTTGATTTCGGACTTCACGAATCACCAATTCATGAGGTGATGATCGATAAGGCATTACTTGGTTGGAAAGAGTATGAGTTGGAGTTACTTCGTGACAAGAATGATAATGTTGTGATCATTTGTTCAATAGAGAACTTTGATCCTATGGGAATTCATACAG
>DCYS01000001.1:0-21196 GCA_002331485.1 Flavobacteriales bacterium UBA2104 | reverse complement strand
CCTATGGGAATTCATACAGGAGATTCGATCACAGTTGCTCCTGCAATGACTTTGTCAGATACGACATTCCAGAAGATGAGGGATATGGCGATTAAGATGATGCGCTCTGTAGGTAACTTTGCAGGTGGATGTAATGTTCAGTTTGCAGTTTCTCCAGACGATAAAGAAGAGATCATTGCAATTGAGATCAATCCACGTGTTTCAAGATCTTCTGCTTTGGCATCTAAGGCAACTGGTTATCCTATTGCCAAGATTGCTGCAAAACTTGCGATCGGTTACACTTTAGACGAATTAGATAATCAGATCACTAAAACGACTTCTGCATTATTTGAGCCAACACTTGATTATGTGATCGTTAAAATACCTCGTTGGAACTTTAATAAATTCCAGGGAGCAGATCGTCAGCTGGGACTTCAAATGAAGTCAGTTGGGGAAGTTATGGGAATCGGTCGATCATTTCAGGAAGCTCTGCAAAAGGCCTGTCAATCTCTTGAGATCAACAGGAACGGTTTAGGTGCTGATGGAAAAGAGTTGACCAATCAGGATGAAATATTACATAGTTTAGAAAATCCTAGTTGGAATCGACTATTTCATATTTACGATGCGATCAAACTGGGAATACCTTTCAAGCGTATTACAGAAAAGACGAAAATTGATATCTGGTTCTTAAAGCAGATCGAGGAATTGATCAAATTGGAACGTAAAATTGAAAAGCATACCATAGAAAGTCTTCCAAAAGATCTATTCTTTGAAGCGAAACAAAAAGGTTATGCGGATAGACAGATCGCTCACCTTGTTCGATGTCTAGAATCTGAAGTTTATAATAAACGTGAGGAGCATGGAATCAAGCGAGTGTATAAATTAGTTGATACATGTGCAGCGGAGTTTGAAGCTCAAACACCTTATTACTATTCAACCTTTGAAGAGGAGAATGAAAGTGTCGTAACTGATAAGAAGAAGATAGTTGTACTTGGTTCAGGTCCAAATCGAATTGGTCAAGGGATTGAGTTTGATTACTCCTGTGTTCATGGTGTTCTAGCGGCTAAAGAATGCGGATATGAGACAGTAATGATTAACTGTAATCCAGAAACAGTATCCACTGATTTCGATACGGCTGATAAGTTATATTTTGAGCCAGTATTCTGGGAGCATATTTATGATATTATACGCCATGAGAATCCAGAAGGAGTAATAGTTCAGCTTGGAGGTCAGACTGCTCTGAAGTTGGCAGAGAAGCTTGAGCGCTATGGTATCAAGATAATGGGAACTAGTTATAAAGCCCTTGATCTTGCAGAGGACCGAGGTAGTTTCTCCAAATTACTTCAGGAAAACGATGTGCCATATCCAAAATTTGGAGTAGTAGAAAGTGCTGAGCAAGCATTAGAATTATCAGAAGATTTAGGTTTCCCTTTATTAGTTCGTCCATCCTATGTCTTAGGAGGTCAGAAAATGAAGATTGTGATCAATAAGGAGGAACTAGAACATCACGTGGTCGATATTTTAAGAGATATGCCAGATAATCAGATTCTCTTAGACCATTTCTTAGGAGGTGCTATCGAGGCTGAAGCTGATGCAATTTGTGACGGAGAGAATGTATATATAATTGGAGTAATGCAGCACATTGAGCCTGCAGGAATTCACTCTGGTGATTCATACGCTGTCCTTCCTCCATATAACTTAGGAGATCTCGTTATGCAGCAAATTGAAGACATTACCAAGAAGATTGCCGTAGCTCTTGAAACTGTTGGTTTATTGAATATTCAGTTCGCAATTAAAGACAATAAAGTTTATGTGATCGAAGCAAACCCAAGAGCATCACGAACGGTTCCTTTCATAGCAAAAGCGTATAAGGAGCCTTACGTGAATTACGCAACAAAAGTAATGTTAGGTGAGAAGAGGGTTACAGATTTTGATTTCAGCCCTAGAAAAGAAGGATATGCTATCAAGATTCCGGTATTCTCGTTTAATAAATTCCCGAATGTGAATAAAGAACTAGGGCCTGAGATGAAGTCGACTGGTGAGGCTATACGTTTTATTAAAGACTTGAAAGATCCTTTCTTCACGAAGATTTTCTCTGAAAGAAACTTATACTTGTCGCGATGATATTGTTAAGTCTTACCGGAACGGTACGAATGATATTGATCATTATTGCCGTCTTTGTAATTGTTCGCTTTATTGGTAAACTGATGATCGCGAAACGAAATATGGATGAACAAAGACGATTTAATCAGAATAACGATCAATTCCGAAAAGCGAAAGAGGAGAGTGAAAAAGAAAAGGGCAGGGTAAAAGTCGTTGACCGTTATCGGGATGCAGAGGATGTCGATTATGAGGAGGTTGATGACTGATTAATAGAAATAAAATTCCATAGAAAAACCGGAATAAATTTATTTTATCCCGGTTTTTCTATGGAAATTGTCGTCCTTAGTTCTTTACGCATCGAACTGACCAACCGTCGCCCTTATCGCTCAAAGCCCGTAATATTCCTTTTTTGAATAGGCTTAGGTTTCGATGCCAACCCGGTTCTCCTAGGAAATCAGTGGAAGACCACCAGTATCCAGTATCTCCTAATCCATCGAAATCATCATAAAGGCCTCTATACCCCGCAGGTAGTCCCGAGAAACCACTTGAATTTGAGCCATTTCGACCTTCATTCCAATTTTCTGTACTCTTAAGCTTGTATCCAGCATCTTCTCCCAAATACACTTCTAGTTCTGTCCACTCCTTGTCTGAAGGGATATGCCAGCCTTCTGGAGCTAGACCTCGCTCATCAATTACAGCGAACCAATTATATAATTTACCATATTTATCACCATTTGTTTTGATGTTTTTATAATAGCACCAAGCCGGTTTACCCTCTTCTGATGCCTTTATCCATTCCTCTTTAGATTGTGCTTCCGGAATATTATCCCCATTTCTGAATTTCGAAACATTTAAGTTCTTTTTCATCCAGATTTGTTCTCCTATTTGAACAGAATCAATTGAGGAGTTCTGTTCTGGCTCAATATTTACACTAAATAAAAGTGTTGAACACAGAAGGATCAAAATAGTTAAAAGTGTATATGATTTCATTATTTATAAATTGTTGATTACTACTAATTTATAAAATTATATGTTGAGTGATTAGGTTGTTGAATGAAAAAATTCTATTTCGTTTTTTAGAAATATGAAGATTTACGCTAATATTCGTTCATAAACTAACTTTTTAATCTTTCATTATGATTTTCAGTTACTTAGATTGTGGTTAGCTTTTTGAAGCGTTGATAAACGAAGATTACGCTATCTTTATCCCATGTACAGGAGTGTTAAAGCTTTTTTTATTGGGGAGTGTATTAGTGGATTAAAGTCTATACATGATCAGTCAAGATTAACTCTGTTATTCAATTTAGCATTTGCGGTTACTTTAATGGGATTTGTCGCAACAATTGTGTCAATCATTATCCAAACGTATCCTGTTTTTGTGCCTTCTCTTGGAAATTTAATTTTTGGACTGACAACTTTATTTATAATAAAGTTCACGGGAAGGTTTGATGTAGCTGCGAAGTTTTACTTTATTGTTCTCTTTTTCTTGATCTACGGGAACCTTAATTTTAATGATGGGACAATGCATGTTGGAGCTCCTTTCTGGATCATGCTACTGAATATTTTGGTTATGTACATCATTGGAGTAAAATGGGGTATTATATTTCTTATTTTCTCGTTAGCAGGATACCTTTACTATCTACAATTCGTATTTCCGCGCCATATGGAGATCGTTGATAATCTGAGTACAGAGACATATATTTCAGCCTATTATGAGGCTGCTTTCGCCCTTCTCTTACTTGGATTTATAATATTCACAATCTTAAGAGGAAGTAAATCATCAGATCAACTTTTGAAAGCTAAAAATGATGAGCTCAAGGAGCAAAATAAAATGGCTTTACTTAGGGAGGAAGAAAAAACAACGATGTTAAAAGAAATTCATCATCGAGTTAAGAACAATTTGCAGGTTATCACTAGTCTCCTTCGATTACAGATGTACGAAACAGAGAGTGAGGACGAAGCAGAAAAGTTTAAGGATAGTATTAATAGGGTGATGACAATGTCTTTGATACATGAGAAAATGTATCAGTCTGAAGAGTTGTCCAGAATTAACTTAAAGGATTATTTTATCGGTCTTTCTAAGGATTTACTCGATTCATATCAAACGGACGTTGTTGTAGATCTTAATTTTGATCTAAATGTGAATAGAGTAGGTCTTAAATCTATAGTTCCATTAGCCTTAATTTTTAACGAACTTTTCTCTAACTCGTTGAAGCATGCATTTGAAAATGTAGATAAACCGGAAATTAATATAGTGCTTGAACATTTGAGTGATGGACAGTATAAATTTACCTATGAGGATAACGGGGTATGGAAAACAAGGCAAGGCAATAAATCATTTGGTATTGAATTGATTTCTTCATTGACGAGTCAGTTAGAAGGGGAAATGTACTTTGAATCAACACCGAAAACCAAGTACTCCTTTACTTTTAGTCACCTGGATCGTTAAGGCTAAGGTTTTCAGACTGTTCTATACAGTAGCCATGAATACATTAAAAAAAAATGATTTTTTTTATTCTCAACTATTGTGAATTTAAAAAATGCCCCTATATTTGCACTCGCTTCACAACGGTGAGGTACTTAAAGTCGAAAAATGAACAATACAAAATAAAGCAACTTCGGTTGTCGTTGACTGTTGTCAACATCATAAGTTTATTTTGGTCTGGTAGTTCAGTTGGTTAGAATACCTGCCTGTCACGCAGGGGGTCGCGGGTTCGAGTCCCGTCCAGACCGCTTTGTAGAAATACAAAACAAATCAAAAGCCCTTGAAACGCACGTTTTAAGGGCTTTTTCATTATTACCCCTAACAAAAACATTCAATAAATAACACCCAAGTTGGTTACCTATTCGGTTACCTCCGAATTACCTTTGAAAAAGGTAACCGAATTATTCCGAATCACCTATTAATAGGGCGATTCAAGAAGTTAGTTTGTGCACTTTTAATGGATTTTGATAGCGAAAATTAATTTTTATCGGTTACCAAAAACTTAAAAAGCATGAAAACAAATCAAACATTCACAATTTTATTTTGGCTTTTCAAAGCCAAAATGAGAAATGACAAGGCACCTATTTATTGTAGAATAACAATAAACGGTAAACGAGCACAGTTCTCTGTAAAACGCTCAATAGACCCAAGCAAATGGAATTCCTCTTCCGGAACAGCAAAAGGAAACGCACAAGAAGCGAGGATCCTAAATAGCTATCTCAATAAAGTAAGAAACGAACTACACCGACATTTCAATTTGTTAGAAGCAAAGGACGAGTTTATTACAGCCGATACTATTAAAAACAGCTACCTAGGAATAACTGAAGAAGAAAGAAGCCTAATTGATACATTTGAATATCACAACAATCAAATGAAAGAATTAATTGGTATAGATGTAGTAAAAGCTACCCATACAAAGTTTGAAACAGTACTTAAAAAGCTTAAACTTTATTTGAAGAAACAATATAAGCGTTCAGATTTATTCCTCCGTGAGCTTGATCATAAATTCATTGTTGATTTCGAGTATTTCCTTAAAGTTGACCAAAACATCGGTCACAACACCACCATGAAATATATCCGTAACCTTAAAAAAGTAATCAATATGGCAGTAGCCAATGATTGGTTGGCCAAGAATCCATTTGCAAGCTTCAAATGCTCCAATAAGAAAGTAAATAGGCAGATACTAACAGAAGAAGAATTACAAATAATAGCCGAAAAAGAATTTGCCATCCAACGTTTGGAAGAAGTGCGCGATATATTCTTATTCTGTTGCTATACAGGCTACGCATTTGTAGATGTAGAGAAACTTACCCCACAAGACTTAATTCGTGGTATTAACGGTGAGCTATGGGTCTACACCAACAGAAAGAAGACAGGGACTGCTTCAAATGTTCCATTGCTTCAACCTGCATTGGAAATCCTTGAAAAATACAAAGAACATCCCTTTTGCGAATTAAAAGGAAAATTACTTCCGGTAAAATCCAATCAAAAGATGAATGCTTATCTGAAGGAAATAGCAGATGTATGTGGTATAACAAAAAAGTTAACCATGCACATTGCAAGACATACCTTTGCAACAACCGTAACTTTATCCAATGGCGTTCCTATTGAAACCGTTTCAAAATTATTAGGACATACCAAGCTGGCCACAACTCAAATTTATGCCCAGGTAATGGAGCATAAAGTAAGTGCCGATATGGATGTTTTAAATAAAAGATACAACACCAACTTAAGTTCTAAAGAACAAGACTCGAACCAAAAGTTAGGCTAACTCCGTAATGGTGGTAAGTGTAATCAATTAAACTTATCGCTATGAAACGTATAAGAAAGATGGTGAGTCAGATGAATTCTGATTTAAATAGGTTAGGTTATACGGACCTGACCGCTAATGTCAACAGTGAAAAAGCATTAAACTGTGTGACTGACACATTCTATAAGGTACGAATGTTTGTTACAAAAAATGGATTTAACTCTGTTGAAGACGAAATTCAGTTTTTCAAAACTATCAGACCAAAAGTAGCTTCGAGAATAGGCTTCATTACTTTTGTAATAGAGTACATGCACATTAGTACTATCTCAGTGCAAATGAAAGATGATTTAATAAACCAGAAAAGTAGTTACTTCAAGCTGATCATAACTGAAAATAAAAATCAAATAGTTCGGATAAATCGGAACATGAAAGAAGATGATGACAAATTCTACATACGCAATAAATTTACTGCACCAACTAACATGATTGGAAATGAAGTTCTGTTGGATCCTAATTTTACAACATTCCATAGCCTTTTAAAAGAAAAGCTGTTGACTTATGAATTAATTCAAAAATTCCTAAATAATATGAGTGAATCAGCTGAAAAGTACCTGTCTCCACTAGTTTGGACAGGGAGTAAAGCAGCATTAACTGAACTTATGTACAGCCTTTATCATGCACAATCGTTAAACAGCGGTAATCTTGATATAAGGCTATTGACCCAAACTTTTGAAAAAATATTCAATATCGATTTAGGGGATGTTTACAGAACATTTCATGAAATTAAGAATCGCAATGAGCCTACTATATTCTTAGAAAAGCTCAAATCTGTAATACTAAATAAGGTTGAAGAAGACGATAGATTTCATCCTGAATAGACAAATTTATTATACCCAACTTGGGTGTGTACTCGGTATTATTCTGTACAAAAACACACAAATTTGCCATCAGTAAATGAAAAAACGATAAATTATGGCAACATCAGTTTTAACAACAGAAGATCTGAAACACTTTAAGAGCGAGTTACTGGATGAAATAAGAAACCTCATCCGAGAAGAAAAACCGGTACAGAAAAAATGGTTGAAATCTACTCAGGTAAGAGATATGTTAAACATCTCTCCAGGTACTTTGCAAAACTTAAGACATAATGGAATTTTGCCTTATTCGAAAATGGGCGGTTCCATTTATTACGCTTATGAGGACATCATAAAGGTTCTTAAAGAAAACAAAGTTGCAAATTACTAGGAGTGGAGGTTAATTATATCAAGCAGCTCACACAAGCATTGATGAGGTTTTCAGACGATGATCGTCTAAACCCTTCTCATGTCAGCTTGTATTTAGCTTTGTTCCAATTTTGGAATATGAATCGCTTTCAAAATCCGATTTCCATAAATCGATCGGAAGTCATGCGCGTTTCCAAAATTGGTTCTAACGCTACTTACCATCGTTGCATCAAGCAACTCGATGAGTGGAGTTACTTGGAGTACATTCCATCTTACAACCCCATGAAAGGAAGCAAAATCAACATGTTCATTTTTGAGACAAGTAGTGAACAAGCTCTAAACGGCAACCATCCCAAAAATGAACAAGTAGTGGGACAAGTACTAGTACCTTCTATAAACAGTATAAACAATACAAACAATAGTAAAACGAGTAAGGGCGAATCGAATTCGCCCCATGCTCCAAAAACGAAAAAAAGATTTTCTCCTCCATCCTTCGATGAGGTAATTGAATTTTTTAAAGAAAAAAAAGCAAGTACTGAAGATGCAGAAAAGTATTTCAATCATTTTGAATCCAATGGATGGAAAGTAGGAGGGAAGACAAAAATGAAAAACTGGCAAGCTGCAGCTCGAAATTGGATCATGCGATCTGGAGAATTCAAAAAACAAAACAATTCAACCTCAACCAGACTCAATGTGAACGAATCAAAAAACTACGATATCCCTCTTTAAAAACTAGTAATTATGGAAAAACCATTTGTAATAGAAAACGGGCAGCGAGTTTTTAATTTTAGAAAAACACTAAATTACATTCAGTACCTTGGTCAAAAACAATACGGTCCAAATTTCAAAATTTATCGCGAAGATATAATGATTCTACGAAAACTAATCCTTTATACTATCCACGAAGTAGATCAGTGCGAAAAGCACAATTTAGACCTTAGCAAAGGTATATTACTCATCGGACCGGTAGGTTCTGGAAAAACGTCCATCATGACCATTCTCCGCCAATTCCTATTCAGAGATGATTACTACCTCATCAAATCCGCCCGAGACATTGCCTTCGAATATCAAAAAGACGGAGTCGAAACCATCCAAAAATACGGAAAACAACACAACACCCTTTGCATTGATGACCTTGGAGTAGAAAATAACAGTAAATTCTACGGTAATGAATGCAATACCATCGCGGAGATTCTGCTGCAGCGTTATGAGTTACTTACGAATTTCAAAGTAAAAACACATGCTACTACAAATTTGAATGCTGATGAGCTAGAAGAACTCTACGGTAATCGTGTACGTTCTCGCTTACGTTCAATGTTTAACCTGATATCATTTCCATCTTCCACGAAGGATAAACGAAAATGAAACAACCATTAAATCCTTCTGTATTCCTTTTTTAGTGATGGATCATTTAGTTGATATAAATAAAATATTTCTATTGGAATCTCATAAACTAAAATAGTTTTAAAGAAAATATCAATACCTAAACTGACATTTATCATTTTTCAATTACAATAAAATTTGTAAATTTGAGTTTTAATTAACATATGCTTAAAAAAGTATTCGCCATATTAATGTCAATAGTAATTCTCGTGATGAACATGAGTTTTACTTTCTCAACGCATTATTGTGGTGGTGAAGCAGTCAAAACTTCATTCTCCATTTCCCAACAGGATTTAAGCTGTGGTATGGTTGAAGACGAAAAATCTTCAGATTGTGAAGTAGACCTTGAAAAATTAAGCTTTTCAAAAAAAGATTGTTGTGAAAATAAGCATTTCACATTTCAACTATCAGAGGAATGTGAGAATCATGAGTTCGTTAACAATAACTCTGAGGTCGTTTCGATTGATTTTATATTCCCTCCAACCACTAATACATCTTTGATAATTCCTGCCGAATTCATTTCGTACGCAGGATATGCGCCACCAGAGATCCTCAAGGACTTCCCCTCCATTTTTCAAATTTTCAGATTGTAGAATACATACATCTTGAGATTTATTATCTCAAGGAATTAATAGAGTAGCTTCAATAGGTAGCTATTTTACTTTGAATATTTTATTCATTCAATTGTATGTATTTATGCTTAATAAAGTAATTCGATATTTTCTTAATAATAAATTGGTTACTAGTCTTTTGCTGGTTGGATTTATTGCATGGGGTGTTGCTACAGCTCCTTTTGGATGGGATGTTGCACCACTACCTTCAGACCCTGTTCCAGTTGATGCTATACCTGACATAGGTGAAAACCAACAAATTGTTTTTACGAAGTGGAATGGGCGATCTCCACAGGATATTGAAGATCAAATTTCATATCCATTAACGACTTATTTACTTGGTATACCAGGTGTTAAATCGATCAGGAGTTCTTCCATTTTTGGTTTTTCAAGTATTTATCTAATTTTCGACGAAGATGTTGAATTTTATTGGTCAAGATCTCGAGTACTTGAAAAGCTAAACTCAATTCCTTCCGGACTCTTACCGAATAATGTACAACCGACACTTGGACCTGATGCAACAGCACTTGGACAAATATATTGGTATACTCTAGAAGGCAGAGATAAAGAAGGAAACCCCACAGGTGGTTGGGATCTTCATGAAATAAGAAGTGTACAAGATTACTATGTCAAGTATGGATTGAATGCAGCAGAAGATGTTTCAGAAGTAGCTTCAATTGGTGGGTTTGTTCAAGAATATCAGATTGATGTTAACCCTGATGCATTAAAGGCCTATGATATTCCTTTAACCAAAGTTATGAAAGCGGTTCAGAGTTCAAATCGCGATGTTGGTGCCAAAACAATTGAGATCAATCAAGCGGAATATTTAGTACGTGGATTGGGGTACATTAAAAATCTTAGTGATATCGAAAAAGCTGTTGTCGCAGTTAAAGACAATGTTCCGATCACCATCAAGGACATTGGCGTTGTTAAGCTTGGTCCTGCAACAAGGAGAGGCGCTTTGGATAAGGATGGAGCCGAAGTTGTAGGTGGTGTGGTTGTTGCGCGTTACGGTGCGAATCCAATGAAGGTTATTCAAAATGTTAAGGATAAAATTCAAGAAATTGCTCCAGGATTACCTAAAAAGACATTATCAGATGGTACGGAAAGTCAGTTGACGATTGTTCCATTTTATGATCGTTCAGAACTCATTTACGAAACACTAGGAACATTGGAGGAGGCTTTATCTCTTCAGATCTTAATTACAATCCTTGTTGTTATTGTAATGATTTATAACCTACGAGCTTCTTTATTAATTTCAAGTCTACTTCCTATCGCAGTCCTCATGGTTTTCGTAGCCATGCGTTATTTTGGAGTAGACGCTAATATTGTTGCTCTTTCAGGAATTGCCATCGCCATCGGTACAATGGTTGACTTAGGGGTAATTCTCTCTGAGAATATTGTCAAACATATGCAGGAAGCCCCACCAGATCAGACTTTACAAAAAACTATTTATAAAGGTTCATCGGAGGTTTCTGGAGCGATATTGACTGCGGTAACAACAACGATTGTCAGTTTTATACCTGTTTTCACCATGGAAGCTGCAGAAGGAAAACTCTTTGGTCCTTTAGCTTTTACAAAAACGTTTGCTCTAATTGCAGCATTAATAGTGTCGCTTTTAATTATGCCCACTTTGGCTCAATGGTTTTTTGGGTTTAAGATTAATAAAAATAGGCTGAAATATTTTGGGAATATAGCTCTATTTGTGACAGGCATATTTGCTTTGTTTTATGGGTTAATTTGGGCTGGACTACTTTTATTATTCTTTGGAATAAGTGCTATCCTCAAAGTTTATATCAAACAAAAGGAAATAGAGCTTAGAAAGCCCATGTCATGGATAGCAAGGAATCTTGAATTATTGGTAATACTAATAGGAGTTTCATGGTTGTTGGCTGGATATTGGCTACCACTTGGACCAAGGAACTCAGTTTTTATCAATTTCGTTTTCGTCATAATTATGATAGGAATTATTCTAGGTGGATTTTCACTACTTGAATATTATTATAAAAACATTTTGAGATGGTGTTTAAATAATAAAGGTAAATTTTTGATAATACCTTCTTTTCTCATTTTATTGGGTATTACAGTTTGGTTAGGTTTTAATACTATTTTCGGATTTATTCCAATGGGTCTTGATAAAGTTGGTATCGACATCAAATCTACTAATGCTTGGTCTTCTCTCGAAAACACTTTCCCTGGAATAGGTAAAGAATTTATGCCAGCACTCGATGAAGGAAGCTTTTTATTGATGCCAACTTCTATGCCTCATTCTGGGATGGAATACAACAGAGAAGTACTTGGTCAACTAGATATGTTACTAACTAATATTCCTGAGGTTGAATTAACTGTTGGAAAGTTAGGTCGTGTTGAGTCAGCTCTTGATCCTGCACCAATTTCAATGTACGAGAATGTAATCAACTATAAACCAGAGTATATTCTCAATAAAAAGGGACATCGTCAACGCTTTAAAGTGGATGATAATAATCACTTTATAACACGTTTTGGAGATACACTTTCAAATAAAGAAGGACTGGAAGTGGATTTAACGATCAAAGATTTAATCCCGGATGATAATGGAATATTCTATCGTAACTGGAGAAAAAATATTCATTCTGCAGATGATATTTGGGAAGAAATTGTAAAAGTGACCAAGATACCTGGTGTCACTTCCGCTCCCAAACTACAACCCATAGAGACACGTTTGGTGATGCTACAAACTGGAATGAGAGCACCCATGGGAATAAAAGTTTATGGCCCGGATTTGGAAACCATTCAAAGTTTTGCTAACAAACTTGAAGTCATATTAAAAGAAGTGAAGTCAGTAAAATCTGAAGCTGTTTTTGCAGATGAAATAGTAGGTAAACCTTACTTACATTTGAATATCAATAGGGATGAAATAGCTCGTTACGGCTTAACTATCGACGATGTACAACAAACCATCGAGACAGCCATCGGAGGAATGAAGATCACATCAACTGTTGAGGGGAGAGAACGATTTCCAGTTCGAGTTCGATATCCTCGTGAGTTGAGAGATAATCCTGAAGCGATTGAAAACATCCTGATCACTTCGGCAGAAGGAGCTCAAATTCCGTTAAGTCAAGTACTAGATGTCGAATATATACGAGGACCTATGGCCATCAAAAGTGAGGAAACATTTCTAGTTGGTTATGTACTTTTTGATAAGAATGATGGTCATTCAGAGGTAACCGTAGTGAAAGATGCACAAAAAGCAATTCAAGACAAAATTGACAGCGGTGAGTTAATTGTTCCAGAAGGAGTCAATTATAAGTTCTCTGGAAATTATGAAAATCAAGTCCGTGCGGAAAAGCGCTTGTCTTTAATCGTTCCAGTTGTTTTGGTGATTGTCTTTCTCATACTCTACTTCCAGTTCCGTTCGGTTACAACAGCATTAATGATTTTTAGTGGAATAGCACTCGCATTTAGTGGTGGATTTCTAATGCTTTGGTTTTACGGTCAAGAATGGTTTGGAGACTTTTCACTATTTGATACTAATTTCAGAGATCTATTCCAAATTGGAACAGTGAATCTTAGTGTCGCCGTCTGGGTTGGTTTTATTGCCTTATTTGGACTCGCGACAGATGATGGTGTTGTTATGGGAACCTATTTAGATCAAAGTTTCAAACGCAATAAAACAAAAGATCAAAAAGGAATTCGAGATGCAGTTGTCGAAGCAGGAAAGCGAAGAATCAAGCCTGCTATTATGACATCAGCGACAACGATTATTGCGCTATTACCGATTCTCACCTCAACAGGACGAGGTTCAGATATAATGATACCAATGGCAATTCCTGCTTTTGGCGGAATGCTCATGGCTGCGATCACATATTTCGTGGTTCCTGTACTTTATTCATGGAGAGAAGAAATTAAACTAAATAAAAACAAATAGTATGAAAGCAATTGTTTTACTATCATTCGTATTGCTCTGTATCGGAAACACTTCCTTTACTCAAACCTTGGAGGAATACTTTCAAATTGCAGCAGAAAACAATCCTGAGCTAAAAGCAAAATACAAACGAGCTGAAGCCGCGATGGAAAAAATTCCACAGGTAAGTTCGCTACAAGATCCGTCTTTATCATTTGGCTTCTTCATCTCACCCGTGGAAACACGTGTTGGACCGCAACGCGCTAAGTTCTCCTTAACACAGATGTTTCCTTGGTTTGGAACACTTAAAGCTCAGGGAAACGTAGCTGCATTGAACGCAGAAGCACAGTTTCAAGTTTTTAACGATGCTAAAAACAAGCTCTATTACAAAGTAGCTCAAGCATATTATCCTTTGTTTGAACTTTACCAAATTGAAGCGATTGAAAAGGAAAACAAAGCCATTCTAGAAACTTTTAAAACAATAGCTAATGCAAAATATGAAAATGGTAAAGGTACAATGGTAGATCTTTTAAGGGTAGATATGATGATCGACGATGTGAAAACAAATTTATCAATTCTTGAGAGTCAAAAGAAACCCTTGAAAACGAGATTCAATAAGCTATTGAACAGAGATCAGAACGACTCTATTACAATTCCTACAGAAGTCCATTCCATTCAAGCACAGTCCTTTGATGAAAGTGATTCTTTGTTTGCTGAACATCCATTGATGGAACAATTGAATCTCCAAATAAAAGCGAGTGAAGCGAAAGTTCTGGCGGTCAAAAAACAAGGACTACCTAAAATTGGTGTAGGACTAGATTATGTTTTGGTAGGAGAGCGTACAGACATGGATGTCTCTGGCAACGGTAGAGATGTTCTAATGCCCATGGTCACTATGTCTATTCCGATTTTCAGAAAGAAATATAAAGCTGCAGAAAAAGAGGCAAACCTGATGCGTGAATCTTATCAGTTTAAAAAAGAAGCGCTTGACAATCAATTGACAGTACAATATGAAAATGCACTTTTCAAAATAGAACAACAATTAGATCTCCTTGAATTGTACAATCATCAAATAGAACGGACAGAACAGTCTATAAAACTTATTCTCGCTTCTTATCAAAATACTGGAAATGATTTTGAAGAAGTACTTCGCATGCAACAACAATTATTAAAGTATCAAAAACTCAGTGTCGATGTATTGGTGAAGTATCACATTGCTGTTGAGGAAATTAAATATATAACTTCAAAAAATAGATAGTTATGAAGAATATCCAAAAATATATATATGTGTTAGCCAGTTTGTTAACTCTTGCCAATGATGCTTTAGATAAAGCAGTAGCTTGGTCAAACTTCGATAAGGAAATTAAAAAAACTTATTTCGCACCTTTAATGTTCGCATGTCTTGACAAAAATAACTCTCAATAGAATTTACAAAAACATTATCAAGAATCAAATGAATTATTTACGTCAATTAGCAAGTAAATCGATTGGAACCCTTATCGTAATTGGTTCAATTTTTATGCTTTATGCATTTATCATGCAATTTTTAGATCATTCTAGTCTGTGGATTATATTTATGATTGTAACGTTTGCACTAGTAAAAGTTGCTAAAGCAGTAAGTAACTCACTTGGCCTCGATGATTATTATGCAGAAGTATTGCCTGAGGACAAGCAGAAAATTATTAAAGACCTTCAAGCGAAAGGTGAATTTGTAGCAATGACAGGAGATGGCTTGAATGATGCTCCTGCACTTGCGCAAGCAGATGTAGGTATTGCAATTGGTTCAGGAACAGATGTGGCTGCAGAAACAGCTGATATTATTTTAGTAAACAGCAACCCAAAAGATGTCGCCAATCTAATTTTATTTGGAGCCGCAACGTATAAGAAAATTATGCAAAACCTGTGGTGGGCAGCTGGGTATAATATTGTCGCATTACCACTAGCAGCAGGTGTACTTTCTGGTATTGGCATTGTTTTAAGTCCTGCAGTTGGTGCGGTGTTAATGAGTTTAAGTACCGTAATTGTTGCGATTAATGCGCAGCTCTTAAGAAGACAGATAAAATAAAAATAAGATTATGAAAAAAATATTGAAAAATAAATATGTATTAGTCGTTGTAGTGCTCCTGGTTGGTGTATTGATTGGTTGGCTAATTAAACCTTCGGGTGAATCAAATTCTGATAAGAATGGAACCAATAACGAAGAGAAAGAACAGATCTGGACATGTTCTATGCATCCACAAATCAAAAGAAATGAACCTGGCGACTGTCCCATTTGTGGGATGGATTTGATTCCATTAGAAAGTGCGAAAAATGACATTCTCGATCCAAATGCCATTCAAATGTCGCCAACAGCAATGAAAATAGCCAATGTGCAAACGAGAAAAGTGGGTGATGATCTATCTGATAAATTTATCCGGTTAAATGGTAAAATTCAAGTCGATGAGCGTTTAAGAAATACTCAATCATCTCACATACCAGGAAGAATTGAAAAATTATTGGTGAATTTCACTGGAGAGTATGTCAAAAAAGGACAGATTTTAGCTTATGTTTATTCACCTGAATTGGTATCCACTCAAGAGGAATTATTGGAAGCACAAAAAGTGAAGGTTTCTCAACCTCAACTCTTTGAATCAGCTAAGAGTAAACTAAAAAACTGGAAAATTTCTGAAAATCAAATTAACAAGATCTTGGACCAGAAAAAACCAGTGGAGTCATTTCCAATTCGTGCAGATTTCTCAGGATATGTCACAAAAATGCTCACTGCGCACGGTGAATACGTCAAACAGGGGCAACCCATTTATGAAATAGCTGACTTATCCAGAGTTTGGGTAATGTTTGATGTCTACGAATCAGATTTGCAATGGGTGAATGAGGGTGATTTAGTAGAGTATACAGTTGCTTCAATCCCAGGTAAAACTTATTCTGGTAAGATTTCCTATTTGGATCCCGTGATTAACCAAAAAACAAGAGTAGCTAAAGCAAGACTAGAGGAAGTTAATAAAGATCTAAAGCTTAAACCAGAAATGTTTGTTTCAGGTACCATCAAATCAAAAATTGCCGACAAAGAAGATCGTCTGATTATTCCGAAATCTGCCATTATGTGGACGGGTAAGCGATCAGTGGTGTATGTTAAAAATGAAACCGAGAATATGGTGAGTTTTAAAATGAGAGAAGTTGAACTAGGTGTAGGTTTAGGAGACTCATATGTTGTTGAGTCAGGATTAAGTCCTGGAGAAGAAATTGCAGTGAATGGAACCTTTAGTATAGATGCTGCTGCGCAATTAGCTGGCAAACCGAGTATGATGAATCCAGAAGGTGGTGTAGTTAATACGGGGCATAATCATGGAGGCTCAAGTGGTAAAAAACCTTCAATTAATCATAATTCACATACTGCTAAGATAGAGGTAAGTACAACGGTAAAGAGGGAATTAAAACCATTACTCTCAAACTACCTAGACTTAAAAGATGCTCTTACTCAAGATAATCTTGAAACCGCCCATTCTGCAATAAAAAAAATGTCTTCAACCTTGAGTAAAATTAACATGGGTCTTTTTAAAGGTGAAGCACATAATGTTTGGATGCAACACAGCAGTCAATTAGAAAAGGAACTAAGTAGAGCTGTTGAATCTCAAAATTTAGAATCGTTAAGAAACGTATTCAAGTCTGTTTCCGAGCAAATAATAATGATCTTCAAAACCTTTGGAAGTCCAAAAGACACTTTGTTTGTTGAGTTCTGCCCTATGGTTGATGGTAATCGTGGCGCTAATTGGCTAAGTAAAAGTAAAGAAATTAAAAATCCATATTTCGGTTCCTCAATGTTGAAATGCGGTGAAGTAAAAGATGAAATTAAATAACAAATAAATCACAAATTATGAAGAGAAATATAGTGTTAATAGTTTTTAGTTTCGTTTTCATTAGCTGTTTTAGTCAGCAAGAAAATGTTGATAGACCTTGTTTGTTTGATGAAATAACTAATAGTAAAAAATCATTATTAGAAGTAGAACAAAAGATACAGGCTAAAGTTCAGGAAAATAGACTTACATCTAATCTCAAATCTTCTGATACTAATAGGATAATTCCCATAGTAGTTCATATTATACACGATGGTGGGGTTGAAAATATTTCAGAATCACAAGTTCAAAGCCAGATAGATATACTCAATGAAGATTATGGAAAACTAGTGGGTACCAATGGAGATGGTAATGGTGTTGATACTAAAGTAAGGTTTTGTTTGGCAAGAAAAGATCCCAATGGAAAGTGTACAAATGGAATTGTACGTATTCAATCATCACTTACCAATCATCAAACATATCAAAGAGCATTATTGAAGGAGTTGAGTTTTTGGGATAATACAAAGTACCTGAATATCTACTTGGTTAAAAGTATCAATGGAAATGTTGGTGGTTATTCATCTTTCCCAGGTGGGTCTCCTGATGAAGATGGAGTTGTAGTCAGGCATAGTTTATTTGGAAACACAGGAACTGCATCCTCAAGTTTGGGGCGTACAACTACACACGAATTAGGACATTGGTTTGGTCTTTACCATACTTTCAATAATGGGTGCGGTACAGATGTTTGTAATGACGGAGATTATGTATGCGATACTCCACCACAATCTTCACCAAGTTTCAACTGTAACACACTCAATACTTGTTCTAACGATGTTCCTGATTTAAATGACTTAAAAGAAAATTATTTAAATTATACTCCCGATGGTTGTAAAGATATGTTCACTGAAGGACAAAAGGAACGTATTCAGGCTACGCTTGATACTATTCGAACGCAAATCTGGACACTTTCTAATTTGATTTCAACTGGTTGTGACAGCAATTATGTGGCTCCAAGTAATTGTTCTGTTGTTGCAGATTTTGTAACACTTACTCAGAACATCTGCGTAGGAAATAGTATATATTTCATGGATAAATCATTAAATAATGCTACAAGTTGGCAATGGTTCTTTCCTGGAGGAACTCCCTCCAGCTCTACAAGTCAAAACCCAACAGTTAGCTATAGCTCAACTGGAACATATACTGTAAAATTGGTTGTAGAAAACGGTACCGGAACTGATAGTTTGGAGATTGCAAACTATATAACAGTTAATCTTCCTGGTACAGGCAACCCTCTATCCTTCAATGAAAATTTTGATACTGGTGTATATCCACCTAATAATTTAACAATAGTGAACTATGACGGAGGCATAACGTGGGAACTGGATTCAATAGCGTCAGTTTCGGGGAACTACTCTATTAAAATAAACAACCTAATCAATACAAACTATGGATCATCTGATGAATTGGTATTGCCTTATTTGGATCTTACATCAGCCCATCCTGATTCTAATATTTACATGCGATTTAAATGGGCATATGCCAAATCTGATCCTACATTTTCTGACGAACTGTTGGTTTTGCTATCAACTGACTGCGGTGTAAACTATAATCAAGTGTTTTACAGAACACAGAATGCATTAGCTACTGGACCTGTTCAAACAACCCCTTTCGTTCCAGACTCAAGCCAATGGAAACCTGCTTCTATTTTATTAAATAATTATAGAAACTCTGCTTATGTTCAACTCAAAATAGTCAATGTCACTGATGGTGGTAACAATCTTTATTTGGACGACATATATATTGGTGATGGCACTGGCACATTAGCCAATTTAAAAGAAACAGGATTAGAAGGTGATTTTTTGGTTTACCCTAATCCAGCTTCGGACAAAATCACCATGAGATTTATTAAAAAAAACAAGGGTAGTATTAATGTTACTATCACTGATATAAGTGGTAGAATATTAAAAAAGGAACTCTTTCTCATGGAGAATGACGACTTTCAAAGAACATATTCACTAGAAAATTTTTCAAATGGAACCTATTTTATAACAGTAGTTGGAAATGGGATATATAAAACACAGAAAATTGTAGTGAAGAGATAAGCATTTTAAATGTAAAATAAAAACGAATAATTAATAAAATAAATAATATGAAAAAGAATATTGTAAAAATTGGATTGCTCAGTGCCTTATTTTTTACTGGAGTTTATAACCAATCTATAGCCTCAAGTTATAATCATACTTCATCGGTTCAAGAAGGCTTAAAAACCGAAAAATTTAAAGTTTATGGAAACTGTGGAATGTGTAAAAAAAGAATTGAGAAAGCAGCTTTAAGTGTAAATGGAGTTAAGTCCGCAGATTGGAATGTAGAATCCAAGATGATAACTGTACAATATGATGATCAAATATTTTCAAAACAGGGTAAAAGTATGGATAATGTTTATATGAAAATTTCTAAATCTGGTCATGATACTCAATATTACAAATCCAAAGATGAGGCATATAACGCTTTACCAGGTTGTTGTCAATATGATAGGTCTGAAAATAGTCAACAAAATGATAGTCATAATCACAATCATTAATCAATGAAGAAATGTTGTCAAACAGGAAAACCAACATCGCCCTCACACTCAAAAAAATGGTTCAAAAGAGTGTTATGGGCTGTAGTATTGGTATTTCTGGTAATTATCGTAATTAATAATTTGTAATCAATTAAAATAAATATATATGAAAAAGTACAGATTAAAACTAGTAGTTGCCTTTTTAGGCGGAAGCTTGTTTTTGGCAAGTTGTGGTAATAATTCCGAATCGGATAAAGAAGTTCACCAACATAATGAGGAAATGAAGGATAGTCATGGTGATCATGATCATAGTGGAGTGAATAAAGATAGAGAGCTATCAAATAATACTGGAAAAGTAAAAGGTGATCTTTCATTTATATTGGATGATTATTTTTCATTGAATAAGAATCTTGTTCAAGATGATGCTTCTGGCGCAGCAATAGCCTCAGAGAGTTTAATAAGTTCCTTAAAAGGTCTTAAAACTACTGAACTATCAGACGATCAACAAAAAGAGATGGATGAAATCATGGAAAGTGCTCTGGAAAATGCAGAGCATATTTCTCAAAATTCAGGAAATATTAAACATCAAAGAGAACATTTAGTTTCACTAAGTATAGACATTAAAGATTTGATCGCTATTGTAGGTGCTTCTCAAAAATTATATGAAGATTTTTGCCCTATGGCGGATAACAATAATGGTGCAATTTGGATTAGCAATAATGAAGCCATTCGTAACCCATACATGGGGAGCAAAATGCCTGAGTGTGGTAAAATAAGCAGGATTATTAATTGATATGAAAAAGTTAATTAAATGGGGTATGCTAATTCTACTAATCCTATTTATAGGTGTTCAATTTATCCCAAAAGACAATAATAGGCAACTACATATATCTAAGTACGATATACGTAGTTTATATATTATTCCAGATAATACATTGAAAATTTTAGAAAAATCATGTTTTGATTGTCATAGCAATAACACAGATTATCCTTGGTACAGTAAAATCCAACCTGTTCGTTATTTTTTAGATAATCATATTCGTGAAGGAAAAAACATGTTAAATTTCAGTGAATTTGGAAATTATTCCGAGAGAAGGAAAAGAAATAAAATAAGATCAATTATTAGTCAGATTCAAGAAGGTAAAATGCCTATTTCTACATATACTATCATTCACAGAGAAGCTGATTTATCAAATCAAGATAAAAAAATAATTATCGACTGGTTTAATAGCATTAAGTAATCAATTAAAATAAATATATATGAAAAAGTACAGATTAAAACTAGTAGTTGCCTTTTTAGGCGGAAGCTTGCTTTTGGCAAGTTGTGGTAATAATTCCGAGAGTTCAACTGAAACAGAACACACAATGGGAAAAGAGCACACATCTGCA
>DCYS01000018.1 GCA_002331485.1 Flavobacteriales bacterium UBA2104 | reverse complement strand
GGCGCGATAACCGGGCTACGCTACACCCCGAACTATAAAATGAATTCGTTTTCTATTTCAATTTGCTCTTAATCGCTTTCAAGAGCTTCTCTACAATTTCGAGTAATTATTTTAACTCGAATGCGGCTGCAAAGATAACAAGCTTTTTCTGCTCTGCAATAAATTTACAGTAAAAAAACATACTTAAATGCTTTCTGACTGTCTTACAGAACATTTAAACGACGAAACCCTGAAATTTTCATTGAGCTTCGCTTCACTTTGTTCCGCTACGGTTCGAACCCCGTTGGGTTCTCATCCCCAGTTTGTGCTGAGAATTACCGTTTTGCGGTGAGAGGGGGATTCGAACCCCCGGTACGCGTTAACGTACGCATGTTTAGCAAACATGTGGTTTAAGCCACTCACCCACCTCACCTAGTATTTCAAATAACGGCAACATAATATTGTTGCGGAGTGCAAAAATATAAAATCAATACATTATTCAAACCATTTTGAGTAAAATTTTCGAGTCAAAAAATAACGTACTAAGAAAGAAGCTAATGAAACTAACAAATATCATTTTGTAAGTTGTAAACTACATTAACTTTGTACCATGGAAAAGGAATACAAATGTCCCGAGTGCAGTTCTCCCTATGGTTATCCACAAGGAATGTTGATCATCTGTCCGGAGTGCGGTCACGAATGGTCTGAAAAAGAAGATTCTCTTGAAGAAGGTGATGCAGAACCACAAATAAAAGATGCAAATGGAAATGTTCTTAATGATGGTGATGATGTTACTGTGATCAAAGACCTTCCAGTAAAAGGAGCACCTAAACCTATCAAAGCAGGTACGAAAGTTAAAAACATCAAACTAAAGGACGGAGATCACAACATTGATTGCAAGATAAAGGGCTTTGGTGCAATGGCACTAAAATCTGAATTTGTTAAAAAGGCAAATTAAGCCGCATTCAATAACGAGATCATCTCCACTACCTCTACTACTCCCATTCCAAAAACGATTGGCGACAGCCTAAATAATTCCCGATACTTTTCACCGAAAGCTCGGTCAAGTATGAACATGAGCATCGCCCATCCAATTATTACCGCTTGAAAAGGAAAGTCAGCGCTTGAAAGAAAATGAAACGTAATTCCGCCAATAAGCGGTAGAAAGAAAATACCATACCTCCTATCATCTTTTGTGATGATGAACAAAAGGAGCATGCCATGAATACCAAATAAAATAACCTTTATCAATTCTAATAAAACCTGATACTTTGACTCATAGAGTATCATGTTCTCAGTCGAAGTAAAAACTTCAAGAAAAGCGTTTGAATTCACAGCAACTAAAAGGATCCAGGCTAATAAAAAATAATTGAATTTGCTTAATCTATGGTATATAATATAAGCCACTCCCAAGATCACAAAAAGCAAATAAATGAATGGTTTCAGAGGTATTGGCGGTAAAAAAGTTCCAAATTGAAAAGCACTGGTAACACCATAGATCACATAGGTCAAGCAAGTAATCGAAACAATTTTACCCAACTGCATCGTTGAATTATTTTTTAGCTAAGGCCTCCTCAACGTACTTGAATGTTGAAAGAACTTCTGGCTTACCATCTATAACTGCAATATCATGTTCAAAATGAGCACTTGGCTGTCCATCTGCAGTAACGATCGTCCAATTATCATCAAGGTATGTAACTCGCTCTGTCCCCATATTGATCATTGGTTCAATAGCAATTGTCAAACCATCTTTGATCTTTTTACCACGACCTCTTCTTCCATAATTAGGTACCTGAGGTTCTTCATGCATCGTTTGACCAATTCCGTGACCAACTAATTCGCGTACAACCCCATACCCATGCTTTTCTGCATGTTGCTGAATATGAAAACCAATATCTCCAATACGGTTACCTGCTTTCGCTTGTTCTATTCCAATATTTAAGCACTCATGAGTGACTTCAAGAAGTTTCTTCTTCTCGTCCGAAATATTTCCTACAGCAAATGTGTACGCATGGTCGCCATAGTAACCTTTATATATCGCTCCACAATCAACTGAGACGATATCCCCATCTTTTAATGGCTCATCTGTAGGGTATCCGTGAACAACTTGCTCATTGATCGATATACAAAGCGTGTTTGGAAAATCATATAACCCTAGAAATCCGGGAATCGCATCCTGAGAACGAATATAATCTTCAGCTATCTTATCCAATTCTAGTGGTGTTACTCCAATATCGATCGCTTCAGCTACTTTTCCTAACGTTCTACTCACGATCTGCGCTGCTTCACGCATGATCTCAATCTCGTCTTTCGATTTATATACAATCATATTTCGTTTCAACAAATTCATCACAAAAATACAAAAGGGAACACGTAATACAGTGTCCCCTCTTGACTATAATTAGATTTGTTCTTAAGCCAAAATCTCTTTCACTTTATCAGCAGCCTCTTGCAATTGAACTGCAGAGTGAACGTTTAATCCTGAATCATCGATCAATTTCTTTGCTTCTTCAGCATTCGTCCCTTGAAGTCTAACGATGATCGGCACTGGAATATTCCCCATGTTCTTGTATGCATCTACAACTCCTTGAGCAACACGATCACATCTTACAATACCTCCAAAGATATTGATCAAAATCGCTTTTACATTATCATCTTTTAAGATAATATCAAATGCTTTCTCTACACGAGCTGCATCAGCCGTTCCTCCAACATCCAGGAAGTTAGCAGGATTACCACCTGACTGTTTAATAATATCCATAGTCGCCATCGCAAGTCCTGCTCCGTTAACCATACATCCAACATTTCCGTCTAATTTAACGAAGTTCAGTCCAGCCTCATCAGCTTCAACTTCTGCAGGATCCTCCTCTGTCTTATCTCGCATTTCAGCATAATCCTTGTGACGGAATAACGCGTTATCATCAAGAGTAACCTTAGCATCTACTGCTATTATTCGATCATCAGAAGTTTTAAGTACTGGGTTGATTTCAAACATAGAAGCATCAGCACCTTCGTATGCAGCGTAAAGAGCAGTAACAAACTTCGTCATCTCTTTAAATGCCTTTCCACTCAATCCTAAGTTGAATGCGATCTTACGTGCTTGAAAACCTTGAATTCCAACTCGTGGATCTATTTCTTCTTTGAATATCAAGTGAGGTGTTTTTTCCGCTACAGCTTCAATATCCATTCCTCCTTCCGTTGAATACATGATCATGTTTCTTCCACGATCACGATCCATTAGTACAGACATGTAAATCTCAGAAGGCTCACTATCACCAGGATAGTAAACATCTTCTGCCAACATTACTTTATTAACTTTTTTACCTACACCGTTTGTTTGAGCAGTTTCAAGATGTCCACCAAGGATACCTTTCACAGTTTCCTCAACTTTATCCATTCCTTTTGCCAAAACCACACCATGAGATCCAGTTTCTTCAACAACTCCCTTTCCTCGTCCACCTGCATGGATCTGCGCTTTTACAACGAACCATTCAGTTCCTGTTTTTTCGTTTAGTTCTTTAGCTTTTGAAACAGCCTCTTCTAGTTTTTCAACAATAACGCCTTCTTGTATTCCTACTCCAAAGCTTTTTAAAATTGATTTTCCTTGATATTCGTGTAAGTTCATTCTTTTGCTAATTATTTTTCGCCACTAAAGTAAAGTTAATTCCATCAATTTTCAAGTCTCTAATCAAAAAGGTTTCAAAGTTTTTTGAGTTGGTCTGTAAAGGCTGGAATAAAACCTTTAAAAACAAAAAAGCCCACCACAAATCGTGATGGACTTTCAATATCGAATAGATCTCTTTACTAACGTTTCGCCAGTTTATCTGAAGAAACTGATAATCTCTTTCTTCCTTTACGACGACGAGCCGCTAATACCTTACGACCGTTCTTAGTAGCCATACGACTTCTAAAACCGTGCTTGTTTCTTCTTTTTCTCTGTGATGGTTGAAACGTTCTTTTCATGACCTATATAATTTTTTTCTGTTAGCTCTTTTTGAGGACGGCAAAGATAAAGGTTTTTTGAATTATACAAAACAGTTGAGCAAAATTATTTGATTTTTTCTTATTTGCTCCTCAGTAACATTAACTTTGCACGCATTAATAAAGTTATTCAATAGAATGTTCAGACCTAAAGGGAAGAAAAAAGAGCGCGTAAAATTATCGAAAGACTCTGTTCAAAAGGCAAAACGGATTTTTAAATATTTAAAGCCGTACAGAGGCGTATTTTTCATCGGCTGGATCTTTTTAGTACTATCTTCTTCTGCAGGACTTTTCTTTCCTTACTTGCTGGGTCAATTATTGGGTGGAGAACAAACCGCTTCTCCTGGAATGGCTCAATCAAATACTTCCTGGATCGAACAGATCGATTTTAACAATATTAATACGGTTGCTCTAATGCTTCTCGTTTTATTCGTTCTGCAAAGTTTATTCTCTTTCTTCAGGATCATACTTTTCACAAAGGTCACTGAGAACACGATGCGTGATATAAGAAAAGAAGCATTTAGCAAGCTTATATACATGCCCATGAATTTCTTCAATAAGAATAAAGTTGGAGAATTAACCAGTAGATTATCATCAGACATTACTCTTGTTCAGGATACACTAAGAACAACAATTGCCGAATTTTTCAGACAGATCATTATTATTATCGGATCCATAATCTTTATAACTATTGTATCGTGGGAGTTAGCTTTAATCATGCTCGCAACTGTCCCGGTAATGGCTGTGATTGCAGTACTATTTGGAAGATTTATTAGAAAATTAAGTAAGGAGGCTCAGGACGCCACTGCTTCTTCAAATACTATCATCGAAGAGAGTATGATGGGAATTACAAATGTTAAGACTTTTACTAACGAGTCCTTTGTAATGTCAAAATACCGTAAGACCATTGAGGAAATACGCAGATTAAACATTAAAAGTGGAAACTGGAGAGGAGTTTTTGTTTCGTTTATAATAATGTGTCTTTTTGGTGCGATCGTATTTATTATTTGGCAAGGACTCCACATGACCATTGGACCCGATGCTACTTTAGAGAAGCGGGATTTCTATTCTTTCGTAATGTTTACGGTATTCATGGGTGCTAGTATCGGTTCGATCCCAGATCTTTATGCTTCCATTCAAAAAGCGATCGGTGCTACTGAGCATCTGATGGAATTGATCAATGAAAATACGGAAAACGATATTTATAAAGGTGATGACAATCCTACCTTAAAAGGTCAGGTTTCGTTTAACAACGTGAGCTTTCATTATCCCGAACGATCGGATGTTCAAGTTCTCAAAAACATGTCATTTGAAGTGAACAGTGGTGGCAAGATCGCGTTAGTTGGTGCATCTGGAGCAGGTAAATCTACAATAGCCTCTCTTCTACTTAGATTTTACGAACCTAATGAAGGAACTTATTCCATTGATGGTAAAAGTGTCGATCAGATAGACATTGAACATTTAAGAGATCACATGGCTTTTGTACCTCAAGAAGTCATTTTATTTAGTGGTACGATCAAAGAAAATATTGCATTTGGAAATCCAGATGCCAATGATGATGAAATTGAAGCAGCTGCTAAAAAGGCAAATGCTTATTCCTTTATTAAAGATTTTCCAGATGGTTTTGAAACGGAAGTTGGAGATCGTGGGATTCAGCTATCTGGTGGACAAAAACAAAGAGTTGCAATAGCACGAGCCATTCTAAAAGATCCAAAGATCCTAATTCTGGATGAGGCAACCTCAGCACTCGATGCTGAATCTGAAAGACTGGTTCAAGAAGCGCTCAATAATCTCATGGAAAACAGAACATCCTTTATAATTGCCCACCGATTGAGCACAATTCGAAAGGCGGATGAAATTCTAGTCATGGAAAAGGGTCAAATCGTAGAAAAAGGAACACACGATGAGCTGATCAACATGAAGGACGGTGTTTACGCAAACTTAAATGAACTCCAAATCCAATAATTCGGAACAAATCAATGTTCCGTGCGTTTTTAGTTTGTGAATAATTTCGATCTAAGTAATTACCCGATAAGGAAGTACGATAATTTCCATTTCTCAAGTAGGAAAAGAAATGCATTCGAAGGGTTTTACTTTAAAGTCGCAAAGAAAGACGGTACAACCTTAGTTATTATCTGTGGCTACGCCAAATCACCGGAAAAAAGTCATGCGTTTATTCAAGTTAGCTCTCAATTTATATCAACACTATACTTTGAGTACCCTATCGACTCTCTGAAAATGGGTACAGGTCGCTTCGAATTCTCAATTGGAAATAATCATTTTAATACCAGAGGAATAAAGCTAACAGAAAAGAATTGTAATGTTGATCTTTCTATTAGCATGTTTCTCCCTTGGAAACGTACAGCACTTAAACCAAGTATTATGGGACAATTGAGTAGAATACCGCTGGTTGAATGTAAACATGACGTAATCGCTCCATCACTTGAAGTAAGTGGAAATATTGAAATAGAGAATAATAATATCCGATTTGATAATGATTCGGGATACATCGATAAAAATTGGGGCAGTTCATTTCCCAGAAAATACAAGTGGGGACATATCTCAGGTTTTGATGATCCAACTGTGAGTATACAATTTGCATTAGGAAGACCAAAATGGTTAGGAATACCTTTTCCAGTTTATGTTGGTTTTTTCAAAATAAAAGATCAGATCTACATTTTCAACAGTCTTAATCAGGGTAAGATCACTATGATAAATATTGGACACAACGAGTTGATCATGGAGAATAAAATATTCAGAATTCACGCTAAATTTGGTCAAGGGCATCCTCTAAATTTATTCGCTCCTAGTCAAGGTAAACTTGAAGATTCAATCATAGAGAACGCAGGAATAACAACTGAAGTCAAAGTATTTCAAAAAAACAATTTGAATAAATATCAATTGATTATCAATGAGACCGTTAACGACGCCACCCTTGAAATTCGTGGAGAAGAATAATTGTTCTTTCATTAATACTATCTTGTTAACAATCTGTTATTGAATTTAATTCACATCTTTTCTTTGCGTTATTCAAACAACCTTTTTACATTTGTATCGTTATAAAACTACGAATGATTCATTCAATACATATGCGAATTCTATTACTAACTGCTGTACTGAGCTTTGGTTTCAGTACTTCTGCGCAATTCGCTTCTAATTTTAACTCATCAAGAAACTGGTCATTAAACAAGCACGAATTGTTCTTTGCTCTAGGTGGAACTCAATTTCTTGGAGACCTTGGTGGTTTAAACCAAGTTGGATCTCAGAAATCTATCATTGACCTTGACTGGCCAGCGACTCGTGCTGGTTTAGGAGTAGGATATAGATTTAGGTTTCATCCGATGTGGGCGACAAGTACACAATTATACTTTGGTTTGCTAAATGGTGATGACGCGAATACTGATGAAATTATTAGAAGAAGTAGAAACTTATCTTTCAGATCTCCAATTGTTGAGCTTTCTCAACGAATTGAGTGTATCATTTTTGCAAATGAACGTGTTGGAGCTAGATATAAGATAAGAGGACTTAAGGGTAAACGACCTAGAGCAGATGTGGTCTATCTATTCTCAGGAATTAGTGGATTTTACTTCAATCCTCAAACTCAAATAAATGGTAATTGGACGAATTTAAGACCACTGAAAACTGAAGGGCAAGGTCTACCAGATGGAGCTGAAGAGTATGGACCAGTCAGCCTAGCAATACCTTTTGGTGTTGGATTTAAATTAGGTATTGGAAACTTCTGGAGGTTAGGTATGGAGTTATCTTACAACAAAACATTTACTGATTACCTGGATGATGTATCTACGAACTATTATGATCCTACAGTATTAGCTGCCCAAGTTGGAGATGATGCGGTATACGCTGCAAACCCAGCAATTGAAAATCATAGCTGGTTTACTGCTGGTCAACAACGTGGAAACCCTAATGATAAAGATGCTTACTTATTTGCTAACATTGTTCTTACTCGTAACATTACGTATCCGAAACCAAGAAGTAGCAGAATCAAGTGGAAAGGTAGAACGAAATTCTAAGAAATAATATATTTCAGTAAAGGTGAGGTCCCCCCTCACCTTTTTTTATTGCTATTTTTGTCAAAATTAATGATATGTATTCTCTGATAAAAGGCATTTTATTTCGATTTGACCCTGAAAAGGTTCATCATTTCATTTTTAAAATGATCCGTTTTACGCTTTCAATTCCTGGAATGAAAAATCGTTGGAAGAAGCTATATGTCAAAGAGGATCCAAGATTAGAAAGGGAGTTATTTGGGCTTAAGTTCAAAAATCCAGTAGGATTAGCAGCTGGATTTGATAAAGATGCCGCTTTATATAATGAGTTGGCCTATTGCGGTTTTGGCTTCATTGAGGTTGGAACAGTAACTCCAAAACCCCAACCTGGAAATCCTAAGAAAAGATTATTTCGTTTGACTGAAGATGAAGCGATCATTAATAGAATGGGCTTCAACAATGGTGGTGTGGAGAAAATGGTCGAACACCTTAAATCTCGCAAAACAGATGTGATAATTGGTGGAAATATTGGAAAGAATAAAGTAACTCCCAATGAAAGTGCAGTAGATGACTATGTGATCAGTTTCGATGCACTTCACCCTTACGTTGATTATTTTGTGGTCAATGTTAGTTCTCCGAATACTCCTAACCTCAGAGCACTTCAAGACAAAGAACCATTAACACAATTACTTTCTACTTTAAAGCAACGAAATAGTGAAAAAGAAACATCTAGACCTATACTTTTGAAGATAGCCCCAGATTTAACTAATGAACAACTTGACGATGTAATTGAAATCGTGTCATCAACTAAAATTGAAGGAATCATAGCTACGAATACGACGATTGATCGTTCAAACCTTAAGACAAAAGATCCAGAAAGATTTGGTCCAGGAGGATTATCAGGAAAACCACTAAGACAAAGAGCTACCGAGGTCATTTCTTATATTCATTCAAAATCGAATGGCAGTATCCCTATAATTGGTGTTGGTGGCATACATTCTCCTGAAGATGCTATTGAAAAATTAAATGCAGGTGCAAGTCTTGTTCAACTTTACACAGGATTCATTTATGAAGGACCGGGTATTGTTAGAAAAATAAATGAAGAACTTCTTAAGGTCTAGTTGTAATTGTTATATTTAGTGATATGGACAATTTAAAGATAATAGAGTGCCCCAGGGACGCAATGCAGGGAATAAAGACTTTCATCCCAACAACAACAAAGATCAACTATATCAATGAACTGCTGAAAGTTGGTTTTGATACAATTGATTTTGGAAGTTTTGTATCACCAAAAGCAATCCCTCAAATGAGAGATACTGCAGAAGTTCTTAAAAACCTTGAGCTATCGAAGTCTTCATCTAAACTTCTCGCTATCGTTGCCAACGATAGAGGTGCACAAGATGCTTCGCAATTTGAGGAGATCACTTATTTAGGGTATCCTTTCTCTGTTTCTGAAACATTTCAACAGCGCAATACAAATGCGTCAATTGAAGACAGTCTTGATCGACTTGAAAAAATAAATACCATTGCATCACAATCTAACAAAGAAATGGTTGTGTATTTATCGATGGGGTTTGGAAACCCTTATGGAGATCCTTGGGGACCAGAAGTGGTAATTGATTGGACAAACAAACTAGTAGATCGATTTGGAATAAAAATTGTTGCATTGTCAGACACGATAGGTGTAGCAGAGCCAGGAATTATTAAGAGTCTTTTCAATTCCTTAATTCCTGCTTTACCAGAGGTTGAATTTGGAGCGCATTTACATACGACTCCAGATACTTTTGATGAGAAAGTCAAGGCGGCGTACGACGCCGGATGTCGCAGATTTGATGGGGCTATCAAAGGTTATGGAGGATGCCCAATGGCTAAAGACGATCTGACAGGAAATATGCCTACCGAAAAAATGGTTGAATGGTTTATCTCTAATAATATCTCAACTGGATTGAATGAGACCGCATTGAATAAAGCCATTCAGCAAAGTACTTATGTATTTTAAAACGATATTATGAACAAAACGATCTCTATAATCTGTGTACTTTTCTCTCTCCTTAATTTACCGTCTTTCATAGCACAGGAAAGTAAAAACTTTGATCTCACAAAGTTTGACAAGTTGATTATACAGGGGAGATATGAAGCTGAAATAAATTATGGGGACTCGTTAAAACTAGAAGCTGTAGCTCACGATAGTGAGATCGATTTCAACAATCTGTCACTTACGTACTCTGATGAATCACTTACCATTAAGTATAAAGGTAGTTTACTGGAGGATGTAGCTCTTAATTTAATTATAACACTTCCTGAATTGAGCTATGTGGAGGCGAGAGCAGGATGTGAAATAAGAGTAAACAAGAAGTTTGATTTCAAAAGAAAACCAGTTCACTTATATGCAGATTCAGGAGGCAAGATCAGTTTGAAGGGAATTGATGCCCCTTGGGTTAAAGCTGAGATCACAAAAGGTGGATCCATAAAAGTCACAGGGAAAACAGCTCTTTTTGATGCCTCAGTCAGAACAGGTGGTACTATAGGAGCCGCAAATTTAAAAGCAAAGAAAGTAACTGCTGAAGTCGCATTTGGTGGTGAGATCATTTGTAATCCTGAAGAAAAGTTGGACGCAAAAGTAACGAGTGGAGGTACAATTGATTATATGGGTAGTCCTAAAGTATCTCAAAACATTCGTTTAGGAGGAAATATCAATAATATATGATTCGACAACTTCTTATTCTATCACTACTTTTTATTCTCTTTTCCTGTAAAGAGAGTGGAACTGATCAAAAAGAATCTAATTCCAAAGAGGTTCTGGAGAGTGATAGTAAAGAGTTGGAGAAACAAGATAAAACAGTTGCTAAGGCTGATACAATTAAAGCTCCAGCCGATTTCTCAGCACAGGGTTTTGATGAAGCCAGAAAATACGAACTCCTGATCGAAACCAGGATTTGTAATCCCCAATATAGTGACTCGACTAAAGATGGAACTGTTCCATGTAGCGCTAAATACTTTAGATTCTTCGAATACAACCGAAAGCGAACACTCGATAATGCGTTCATGCTTCAAGTTAAAGCTGGAGTTAATAACATACCTTATCGCAGATTGCTCATTTTTGAGCGGGAAAAAGGAAAACTTGTTCTCGTAAATGGAGTTATCGGCTACCTTGTTTCTCAGATCAAGCGACCTAATGGTATTGACGATCTGATTGTAGGTGTTATAGACGACCTGGGAGACAATAACTTCGATCGGTATGATGTGCTATTGAGATACAAAGATGGAAAGTACCACATTGTTGAAGCCGTTGGAGATCTACAAGGTGAGTTCAAGAGTGAGGAGCTTAAAAAGCGAGCTACCAAAATGATCAAAGAGCGTATTGCGGAAAAAGAACTTATCTACTAGGATGAAGATTATCATTCCCATAATAGTTATCTCTGCATTCTATAGCTGTATTTACGATAGTAGTTTGAAACCTGTAATTCCTAATCATTTGATCACTGCCAATAGCGCTAAAACCTGGGTTCAAACAGAGTACACAAAACATGGTGAGAGCGTAGTTCCGCATCTAAGTGAGTCCAGATTTACTTATACTTTCTATGACAATGGAACATTTAGGGAGCAACGTTTGATCCACTTAGGTTCTAAAAAAGGAAAAAAAGGGAATTTTAGTTGGAAAGTCTCTGAAGAAAACGATACGATCATTTCGCTTTTATATTACGGTGCTCCTCCTTTGTCTTTGAACATTGAATCTATAGATACTAAAATTATGCGACTAGCGAATGACAGCATATCTATGACCCTTGAAACACTTCAACCTCCCAAATTAAAATGATCCTAGTTGTAAATATAGGTTATGATCAAATTTATAAGTTGACTGATTTGATCGATATTTACATAGATGTTAAAACCATACCCATTTTTGATCTAGAGGAAGAGCATGTAATTAATGATGATGTTTCTGGGTTAATAATTTCAAACGGATCGATCTCAGTTCATGATCAATCAACAGAGTTGTACTTAAAAAAACTGTCTTTTCTAAAAGAGATGAACATACCGATACTAGGAATTGGAGCAGGACATCATTTACTTGGTTTACTATTTGGTTCTCAGACGGTTTATTCACCGTATGTAAACGATGTTGTAACCGTTGGTATCGTTGAAGAAGATGACACTATATTTAGCAAATTGCCATTGGAGATCGAAATGTCGAAAGAACATGCCGGATCAATTTCAATTCCTCCTGATTTTACGCTTTTAGCCAGTTCTGATGGCAGCATAAATGAAGCTATGAAGCACAAAGATCTCCCACTCTACGGAATTCAATTTCTACCAGAGCGTTCTGGAAACTTCGGTGCCATCATTATTGAAAACTTTGTTGAAATTTCTGAACGTTATTCATCAAATAACTAGAGAAATTTGAGAACTTAGCAGTATGCTACTGAATAGATTGTGGATAGGAATGTTTTTAATTGCTTTTGTTGTAGGCATGAGTAAACTTCTTTTTTGGGGTGACACATTCATTTTCAAGGAAATGTTTGATGCTATGACTGATGCTGCTATGACTGGTTTTGAAATTGCTCTTTATCTGACAGGTGCTTTGTGTTTATGGATGGGAATAATGAAGATTGGAGAAAATGGTGGTGCTATTCGGGGATTGACGAAAATTGTTTCTCCTCTTTTTTCTCGTCTTTTTCCTGAGGTACCAAAAGATCATCCAGCAGTCGGATCCATGATGATGAATTTTAGCGCAAATATGCTTGGACTTGATAACGCAGCAACTCCAATAGGGTTGAGAGCAATGGATCAACTTCAGGAAATAAATCCAGAAAAAGAAAAAGCTTCTAATGCACAAATCATGTTTCTTGTTTTGAACACATCTGGTCTCACGATAATTCCAGTTTCTGTATTCGCATTACTAGCAGCGTATGATGACCCTAGTCCTTCAAGTGTATTCTTGCCTATTCTAATGTCTACATATTTTGCATCATTATTTGGTTTGATCATTGTCTCCATAAAGCAACGGATTAATCTATTTAATAGAGTTGTAATGCTTTATATTGGAGGCTTTAGCCTTGTAATTGGTGGACTACTCTATTATGTTATACTCCATCCAGAGGAAGCAGACGTAATTTCAAGGGTTGGTGGTAATCTACTCATTTTTCTTATAATTATAGCATTTGTTGGTCTAGCTATTTTTCGGCGCATAAATGTCTATGAATCATTTATCGACGGGGCTAAGGATGGTTTTAATGTAGCTATACGAATAGTTCCTTATCTAATTGCCATTCTTGTAGCCATAGCAGTTTTTAGGGCATCTGGCTCACTGGAGTCAATTCTTGAAGCAATTAGGTCATCTGTTATATATATGGGGCTTACAGTTACAGAATGGGTCGATGCTTTGCCTGTTGCGTTCATGAAACCTATGAGTGGTAGTGGAGCACGAGGAGCATTGGTCGATGTAATCAAAGAATTTGAGGTAACATCTCTTCAGGCTAGAATAGCAACGACGATGCAAGGATCTACTGAAACAACTTTCTATGTTCTTGCAGTTTATTTCGGTTCAGTTGGAATCAAAAACATTCGTTATGCCGCAGGTGTTGGATTGCTTGCTGACCTTGTAGGTATAATTTCAGCCATTATAATTGCATATATATTCTACGCATAATGAAGTTAAACATCAATAAGGAAAAAATAGATAAGCTTTCTCCTGAAGATGCTTTGCCTTTGTTTATACGGATCAGAAATTTCATTCTCGGTAAACAAAAGCCCGACGGATTTACACGAATATGTTTTTTAATAACCTTATTTGCGTGGTTGCTACTTTCAGTATGGAACGCTATTAGCTACTTTGTAGTGCTTTCAGCGGATATGATCTACGAAAACAAAGGATTTTCTGTTAAAGAGATCATTCGTATTCATGGAAGGAAAATGGGTTTCAACGGCCAAGAGTTTCTTGATGCTTTAACGCAATTTTATTTCTACAATCTTTTTATCTGGGGTATAATATTTATTGGTCTCGTCTTCATGTACAGAAAACTAAAATCCTATCCACTTTTCATTTTCGGTGGATTTATCATTCATTTCGCATACATGTTCTTTGTTCTGGGACTTCAATACTTCATTGAGGATGTATCTTTCTTCGATAAGATCTGTTACATTGTGTTCATCGGTCTGGTTGTTGTTCATTCATGGCTGATGAACAAGGAGAAAAGCGAGAACGACAAATTATCAACTGAATCATCATCAATAATAGAGTAAAATACAAGCATTAAAAAAGGAGGCCAATTACCTCCTCTTCTACTATATACGCGATCAATAAACTATCTTAATACAAGTGGTTCATTCTTTTTATGTTTCACTGTGTATTTCAAATCAATTTTTTCTTTCTGTTTACTTTTGATCTTAAATGTCCACTCTACTAATCCGGTTACCTCATTGAGTTCTCCTTTACTCAGATCGTCAACAATGATCTCTATATCGTCCTTTTTCGAAACCGGAATCTGATCTTGAATTATCAACTCAATTGTTTTATCCTTATTATTGAGTATTTCAATTTGATACTGGCTCGTTTTCTCGACATCATTCCCTATGATCTTTTCTTTATAGTTCTTTTTCATGAATGTTCGCTTCACTATAATATTAGGATCTTTTCCAAGACTTAATGAAAGTGTATCATCCATGATTCCAGGATTTAGATACGTCTCTCCCATGTAGCTTCCATCAAAGAAAATTGTAGCCTTTGCTGGTATCAGTTGAAGCTCTTCAAGATTTGTAATTTGAGCCACTAAGTAAGCTGAATTCTCCAATTTAGGCACAGAGTAGTATAGATATTTAGCGTCGACATCTTCATTCTTCACTAAAACCATATGTTTCTCACCATTCGACTCTATCGTATATGGCAAATCAATTTTGAATTCAGCTGATATCATATGCTGAACCACTTTTGTGTGCTGAGCACTCGTAGCATAATCGAAATTGCGATCTTCGAGTTGATTAATTTCTTTCTTCCTCATTCGAGGTGCATTACTTCTGATCTGAACTTCTTCTAAAACATACCCTTGGCCTTGTTGGTCTCTCTCACGATTAACATATGGATTAACTCCCAAAACCCATGGAGATAATTCTGGTTTCGTCTTATTCTTATATGGATCATTCGTTGAAACATTTAATCTAACATCCTTCCAATCAATTCCTGTATTTTGATAAACTTGAGCTTTATAATTTAGGTTAATATTTTTGCTCGCAACATTACTTCTTAGGTCATACTGTGCGTTCCATCCAGCATTACTCACCATGTATGTAAGATCGAGGTATCCCTTCAATTGACGTTCAGCTGAAATAGTAACAACGATTCTATAGTCAGGTTTGTCATTCTTTTCTTTAAATTCTTTGTTATTTGAATAGTTTCTCAATTCATTTAACCGCTCTTGAATGGCTTGTAGCTCTTCATTTTTTTCACGTTGTTTCCTTGATAAGGTATTGATTTCCTTATTAAGTTGTGTAACCTTCTTTAAATAAAAATCAACAGCCTCTTTTAGTAATTGAATACTATCATTCACCTTACCCTGTCCTCTCATTGCTCCATTATTGAGAATAATAGATTTGGACGATCTTAACACTTCTAGTTCCGAGTTGATATCATCTAACTCATATTGAAGTCTTTTCAAAGAGTCTTCTTTACTTTTGATCTTGATTAGGATCGATTTAGGAAGTTTTGACTTCTCCTTTTCTTCTGGTGAAGGGTAGTAACTCGTAAACTTTGAGTCAAGAATAATAATACCATTTGTTCCTTTAACCTGAATAGATTTTGGATCAACAAATCGACTTACACCACTAATGATAATTTCATTAACTCCTGCACTAGCGCTAAATGATGCTTCTCGATTTATTTGAGCTCCTTTCAGGTATACAGTAACATTCTTGATCTTAGAATCCTTGATTATTTCCTCAGCATAAGAAGAAAGATTAAACAGTAGCGTACTTATGAATAATAAAACTGAGACTTTCATGATTTTTTATTTGCTGTACACGAAAGAATGGAAAGGGTTCAAAAAGATTGAAAAATAATCTATGATAAACAAGAAAGCCCCCAACTACAAGAGTAATTGGGGGCTTTTAAAAAGGTTTCAAATCCAGACTAGCAAAGTGACGTCAGTGATAACGTCGATTTATATTAACATTAAGTGTCTATCTATATCGCAGCATTAACCAATTCGATTTGCTTAAAAATAAAAAAGCCTCACACAATTGAATGTATGAGGCTTTAAAAAAGTGGCGTCGACTTAC
>DCYS01000035.1:19240-27559 GCA_002331485.1 Flavobacteriales bacterium UBA2104 | reverse complement strand
ACAGTTTCATGTCCTTCATTTTAATAGTAGTAAAAGGAAAGTTTTTAAGGTTTACTGAGTTTTACTATTGTTTTGTTTGATAAAAGAGGTCGCTCCGGTGGCCTCTTTTTATGTTTACACCAATTTTCCCTCAATTTCCTTATCTTTGAGAGAAGTGGACGATATTAAAAATAAAGAGAACAGCGAGGAGGGACCTTACATGGAGATCTCAAAGAAGAAACCTGCATTTCCGATCAATCAGGGACTGCGTAAATACTTGCGGAAGTATGGTCGCGAGAATTCCATAGCATTGACCTATGAGGATATGAAACGGTGGAATGATAGCACCCCTGTTTATGACTCAAATGGAAAGAATACGCTTTGGGACAGTGTGATCTATGATAGTTCAACTCAAGAAGAGATCCTTCAAGGACTGGTGAAGATCTATGCTCAGTTAAAAACAGACGGTGACGAAGAATTGTATGGTCACTTGAAAGTAGGGCAGATCGACTACTGTTTGTTCGGTAATTCAAATCCATTTAGAGTAAAGATCGTGAATCAATTGAATGATAACCACGACTATTTTTATATCAAGAAAGCTGACGCCTCTCGAGTTTATGGACTGGAGCTGGAACATATTCTATCCCCTAACCGAATTGAATACATGGTAGATGGTGATACACTAGTTGAAGCTCACATTGCTGGAATACCTGGAGATCAATTCGTAGAGAATTATATGGATACCGCTAACTTTTATCCTAGTGCTATGGCCCGTGAGTTCGTAAAGTTCAATACACGATGCTTTGTGATGTTACTGGGTGATATGCGATCGTATAATTATGTGATCGATGTGACTCCTGATTTCGACAGGGAGCAATATCGTGTTCGTCCCATCGATTTTGATCAAACAGCTTATGAAGGAAGAAAGAACCATTACCTTCCCCAATACTACAAGGAGAATAATAAGATCGTTGACTTTTGTATTGAACTTTTAACTCCTCAAACGGTTGAGCAATATCGATATGAGGAGCGAACGTTGATGAAACGTCGTTACAAATTAGCGCAGGCTCGACTGAATCGTTTATTGGATTCAATGTTGTATCAGGAGATCTCAACACCTGAGAAGATCAAGTCCCTGGCTGAAGATCTCAACAAATATCACAACACTAAACGTTTTTCTAAATACAGACACATGGGTAGGATCCTAAAATCTCACCTCTCATTAATGCTTGGTAAACCGAAACCGAAAAAGTTTCATGGGAAAGTTGATTTTAAAAGTAAGGGGGATTAGGGGTTAGTGGCTAGTGACAAGTGACTAGTGAGTAGTGACTAGTTAGTAGAAGCAGAATTGAATTGTTCCCCATCTGATTCATCAAAAAATTAATAAAGAGGAAATGATCGTTGGCTTATAACCACTGATCAACAGCGATCTTAACGATCGTTACGGTTCCAATGATCAAAACGAAAAAGAGTGAAAGCCTTCTAAACTTGTCTTGAGGAATGTAGTTGAGGATCTTTTTACCGAGCCACGTTCCAGTGATTCCGATCACAACCAGAAAGGGAACATATATCAGTACTTTTTGATTGATGTATCCATTGTTGTAGTATACCACCGCTCTTGAAAAATCGATCATGAAATCAATAAAAGCAGAGGTTGCAATAAAAATGCTTTTCTCCAGATTAAAAGCAGCCATCGTCAAACCACGTATCGCACCCCCTGTCCCAAGGAGTCCAGCTGAGAAACCGGACAAAGAACCTCCGATCACTGCATTTTTATTGTTGGCAGGAACAACCAGCTTTCTTTTGATCAAGAAGAGCAAACTGAATCCAACAAGGAAAACACCAAGAATGATCTCGAGAAATGTACTTTCGACCCATTTGGTGAGTAGTCCTCCTAAGATCACAAAGATCACGGAAGGAATTCCGATAGACACAAGAAGTCGTTTATTCAATCCTTTACGGAATAAAAAGATCTTACTTAAGTTACTGGCTAAATGAAAAACACTCACTAGACCAAGGACAGTGTAGAAGTCAAAATAGAAGTTTCCGATCGGGACGAAAAACACCGATGAACCAAAACCTCCAACGGTTCCGATGATCTCAGCCAATAAGGCGAGCAGCAGAAATATGAAGCTGACATCTCTAAACACCGATCAATAAGGGATAACGATTCCTTCCACTAAAGTAGTGAATTGAACTAATTAATTATTTATGGTTCTTTTGATTCCTCAGTAATTGGCTGATCAATACTTCAACTCCGGAATTAGCACTTGGACAGTCATTCATGAAAATATTACCTTTTTCATCGAGCAGCAAACTGTGTGGCAAAGCGTATGTCTTTAGTTGTTTGTTGATCTTTTGAGATTCTGATTCGTCCGCGTAAAGGTTGATCATTTTTAACTCAATTTCGTTTGATTTTCTGATCCAATCTTTTCTCTTGGAGTCAATACAAATATTAATGATCTGAATCGAATCATTTTTGAATTTTTCGACCAATTTATTTTCAGATGGAATCTCTTTATAACACGGTCTGCACCATGTCGCCCAGAAATTGACCAAAGTGATCTTTCCTTTCAATTGATCCTTATCAAAGATATCTCCATTTAGATACAGTAACTTGAGGTCTGGAAATGCAACTCCATACATTGCTGAACGATCTTTACGATTATTTAAGTAATGGATCAATCTTGCTTTATATTCCTCATTTTCTATTTTGTCGATCCAAGCATAAAAAGAACTATTTGCTTTTTCTGATATACTCATGATATATGAAGTGAAGTAAATATCTCTAACTGCAGAATTTTTCAATAAAGTATCCACACATTTTAAGCGACTTTCGATCTCGTTTTTCCATGATGTAGTATCGTTTGGTATTGGAACAGTTAGGTTGGGGTCCCATTTCATCAAAACAAAACTCGATAGAAAACGCATATAAGAAATATTTCCGCTGAACGATTCATTTTCAATGGTTAGCTCATTATTATCAATCAACGTCGAAACGAAATCCTTAGGAATTGATAAGGTGTCGTTGAATAGTTTTTTACGGTAAATGATGGCACCCATGGCAGATTGAACTCCGTTGTACTTGATTCTTTCAGTTTCAAAAGAGGTATACCATTCAGGTAGATCAGGAAATGAATCAAGTTGAGAGATCTGTAACTTTGATATAGAATCATTTCCTCTTATTATTTCCTCTGGAGTACCTGAATAATGCCATTTTCCTCTTGGTTGCCAATCAGACTTTACTTTTCGTTTTTTGAGAAAGTAATTAATGGCAGCGTGATCACCATCAAAAGTTACTTCTTTATCGGTATTAAAACTCATGTTATCTTTTCCACCAGGAGTAGAAAAAATACGATACAGTTTCCCATTTACTTTGATCAAATAATAATGGTGCGTTTGGACCTCTATCTTTAGATCAATGGAATCTTGCGGAGGTAAAACAAAAGACGCCATCTGTTCATTTCGAGGAATGTGAACATAGTTTTCGATTTCGATATTCACGGAATCATTGCTTTTATTCAGAAGCGTTAATTGAGATCGTCCATCGAAATCAAACACACCTGTATTTGATTGAGACAAAAGTTCAGAAGCTGAAATGGCCAAGAAAACAAATGCGATCAAGAAGGTATGAAAGGGTTTTCGATTCATGAAATTAAATATAGAACAAAAATGCATTTAATTCTTATCGGTTGACTGATCAGTAATAATCGTTGATTAATTATTTGATAATGACACAGAGAATATCGATTTCACCTAAACTTTATTTCTTAATTTTACTCCGAATGTGGCGATGAGATGAAGGACACTCTACTTATAACTTTTCATAAGATAACTCTACTACTGATCCTGGTATTTTCCTTTACCGTTCTTGGACAAGAGGAGGTGTATTTTCTGGACGATAAGATCAAAGGACGCGCATACTACGATTTTGCGAATGGTAATGGTCAGATGACTGGTACTTTTTACTTTGAATCCTTCAAACAAGATACAATAGACCCAAGTATTTATTACAAGTATTCGTTGAAAGGTAGATACAAAGAAGGGTTGAAAGATGGAACCTGGAGATATGATTTTAAAGAGCTCACGCCAATCGGTGACCTTCATATCGATTCAATAGGTTTTAAAGAATCCGCCGAAGGAAAACAGCGCAGTATTATCGGTCAGTTTGATCAAGGTGAGATGACAGGTAACTGGAAAGTATTGGAAACTTACATTGATTTCTCACGAATAGTAGACACAACTTTACATTATGATCTGACATTCGATGAAGACAGTCCTGTTGGAAATATTCTCATAAAGCAAGAGGATAATTTGATCACTGGGAGTATTGACGATCAAGGGTTTGTTTACGGAGATCTTACGTTCAAATATGAAATAAATGGGTCAACGATCGTTGATCGCAGAACGTATGATCATGGCCGAATGATCGAAGCTCGATTAACAAAAGATGGAGAGATCGTTTCCAGAGACTTTACAGGATTTGAAATTCCAGCAAAAAATGACGAAGATTATGTCACTCTTGAAATGAATGACACCTATCTTAATGCGATCCTACTAAGTCAGGATATTAAAACTGAAGGATCAGGTCTGCAATCTGAATTCCTGATCCGCGAAACAGATGAGTTACTATATGAAGCAATTCGATCTACAAAGAATCATGGTGATATTTCTCTATGGCCGGAATCACCAGAACTTATTTTTCCAAAGATCAAATTAGCCCTTTCGAAAAATTCCACTGAACAAGAGGAACAAGTAGCTCTACTAGCAGAGAACTTTGATCAATTCAAGCAACGTTTGAAAAAAGTGTTGCGTGACGAACAAGTTGAGATCATCGCAAATGCCAATGAAGATATTGCCAGATACCAATCGATCTACGAAGCATTGTCTTTGAACTATAAGGATTTCTATGAACCTGTTGTCAAAGCGATCCGCCAGCCTGGAGCAAAATATCTGAATACAAATGTTTTGATCGATCACATTTTAGGAGATGAGCAAGTATTCAATGATATCAAGATCAAAAATGGAGACGAAAAGATCACTATTCCTTTTGAAGAAGTAGATCCATCTCAGGGAGAAGTTCAGCAGATCAATGTGCGGATCAAAAGCTTATTGAAGTTTATGGACGCTACCGATCAGACTGTTGAAGAAGTGCTGTCGCTTGAGAAGAAGAGATTGAGCTTATCAGATGAAGAGAAAGAAATGGTTGAGCTTCGCGATTCAGTACACCTGTTATTTGAGAAGCCGACCGAAAATGAATTTATTCGACGATTTGATGAAAAGGTGATCAGCCAGGTGGATGAAGAGTTTTCGAACTACGCAAATCTTGAACTTTCGAAAAAATTAGAAAAGCTCGACGATCTTACTTCATGCTTTAGATCGTTCATAGAGTTTTATCAGCTTCTAGACGAAATGCCACAGCAGCGTCGAGGATTGGACTCCTTGTATACGCGAACGGTATGGAATCCATTTACCTACACCGATATGGATGAGATCGTGAAAGAAAAGATGTACAACGCATTCGATAAAGTGCTTTTCCCACATTTGATGGATCAGGTCGAGGAACAGATCAGTTGTGCGACAATTGATAAGGTCTTACATGATATTCCAAGAGTGATCGAACGAATGGAGGAGCTGAGAAATGTTGATACAAAGGATCTTGAAAAAGAATTGAGGAGAGAGAATGACCCGATGGTCGTGGAAGAAGTACTTAAAATGGATTTGCAATTATTTTGATCACGCGACTTAAATATCAGTTGATGGTCCTGATCATTGGATGTTCCGTGCTTGTGAATGCTCAAGATCCATTGGAAGAAAGTATTTTCGAAAAGCCAACTAGTGAATTATGGCTTGGAGGATATGGTAAATTCAGGCTGACGGAAAAACTGTTTTGGTCGGGCGAACTTCACCTTAGGACTTCCTCAACGAAAGAGACGCCCATGGTAGGTTACCTCAGTAAGATCTACAATCGCCACGGGATCAAATACGTACATTCTAAGAAGTTCTCGGCTACACTTGGAGGGGTGTTGAGACTAAATCTCTCTCAGTATGACGGACCAGAATATCAGCGTTTAGCGCTAGAGCCCAGGATCTGGCACCAGTACATTTTCGCCATGCCTTTTGATCGTTTCATGGTTTACCATCGTATTCGAATAGAGCATCGCTGGAGTAAGCCAAACTTGACAGACGCCGAATTCATTTATCGTAATCGGTATCGCTACATGATACAGGCGAAGATCCCGATCAATAAAAAGAAACTTGTTCCTGGAGCTTATTACTTTTCTCCTTATGTTGAGTTGATCATGCAAAGCGGAAAAACGATCGTAGGTAACCCCATGGAAGATCTTCGGATCTATCCGCATGTTGGGTATATCCTCAATCCACGTGTCGCGTTTTCGGTGGGTATGCTCTATACAACTGGACAAACTTCTGCCAATGGACAATATTACAGAAGGCGATGGATCCCAAGAATAAACACGTATATTTCACTGGACTTTAGAAAAGAAAAGTTCAAGATCCCAGAGATCAATACATATGACTAAGAAGCTGAAAAAGATAAACTAATAAGCGGTGTACAAAACAAAATGGATATTCATTTCTTATGTGGTGATCTCGCTGATCGCCATTTTCAGTTTGTTGTTTCTCAATCGAGGTACGAAAGTCAAGGTTAAGGATGAATTGGATGTCGTAGAACAAGAGTTGCGGGAGGAAAAGAACCTTAATGCGAAATACTCCAGGATCCTGGAAGCAAACTCGATGGATGAGGTTAATATTTCTCAACTGGAAGACAACATAGAAATGTTGCTTTCTCAAGAAGACTTAACGACAGAACAAGAGCGATTTTTGAAGAGTCAGCAATCTTTACTGAAATCGATCAAAGATTCTGTGACCATGATGAATCAGGCGGATCAGTTTATGATGGACTCGATCAATGAATTGTTTGAGGATAATTTCGAATTACAAAGCGATATTGATTCCATGCGTTCAGTGTGGCGCTTAAAGGATAAGGAGCGACAACAGGAATTACGAAGATTACGTTTGGTGCTGGACATGAAATCTGAGCAACTCCAATACAAGGACAAAGTACAAGTTATCACTTTTATGAGCAGTAAAGGTAAAAAGGTACATTACATCGGTGAGGTTGTGAATGAGAAGGCAAACGGAGGAGGGATTGGAATTTGGTCAACTGGTGGAAAGTACCAGGGGGACTGGGAAAATAATCAGCGTCACGGAGAAGGACGCTATGAATGGTCGAACGATCACGTTTATGAAGGAGAGTTTAAAAATGACGTTCGAGAAGGAGAAGGAACCTATTTCTGGCCAACTGGCGAACGTTACGAAGGGGAGTGGGCCGATGATAAACGAAGCGGACTGGGAACCCTATACGATAAGAACGGTAACATCCAGTATCAAGGGAAGTGGAAGAATGATAAGGTGGTGGATTAGTGACTAGTGATCAGTAATTAGTGAATAGTGATTAGTTTGAAGACTTCCTTAGATTCGGGACTTTCTCACTGAATTCATTATTGCGCTGGGACTTGAGATTATTACAAAGTGTTCAAAAAGGTTGTTTGATATGAGTACAGCATGGAGTCAATAGACCGATCGCACAAAATATTTTGCATTCATGTCAAAATAAAAAAGGTCCGAGAATTTCTCCCCGGACCTGATCTCCATTAAGTAGTGTAAGTTATAATTTTATTGTTTCACGAATTTGGTTATCTGCTCGCCTATCTTGATGAAATAGATCTGCGTTTTAAAGTGGGAAACGTCAATAGATGTTTGAAATCCTTCTAATTTACCTGATTTCACCAATCTTCCGGTCACATCGATGATGCTATATTCTGATTCGTTATTCGCAGATAACTCGATCGTTAATTGACCATTTGTTGGGTTCGGATAGATCTTGAACACATTCATAGTGTTAGTATATATCCCAACGTTGTTTACTGTTTGACAAGCAGAAGTATCCGTACAATTATTCTGAGTGATCGCCACTGCGTAGTTTCCATTTGCTGTTGCTGTGAAATCTTGATTAGTTTCACCTGGAATGACTGCGTAATTGTCATCACAGTCTAACCACTGATAGCTTGGGCCAGAAACTGTTGCAGATAAAGTCGGAGATGCGTTCGTAACTGAAACGTCAACTGTATTGATCGTTAAGTTTAATGTTACTACTGAATCACAACCAGCGGCATTTGTCAATACATGCGTTGCAGTGTTATTATCAGCTGTGTACGTATTCCCGTCAATCCATGTGTATGAATCACATGCCGTTTGAACATCTGTACCTGTTGTTGAGTTGTTGATCGTTAAGTCTAATGTTACAACAGAGTCACA
>DCYS01000035.1:0-18906 GCA_002331485.1 Flavobacteriales bacterium UBA2104 | reverse complement strand
TCACACCCAGCTGCATTTGTCAATACATGTGTTGCTGTATTGTTATCAGCTGTATACGTGTTTCCATCGATCCATGTGTATGAATCACATGCTGTTTGAACATCTGTACCTGTTGTTGAGTTCAAGATCGTTAAGTCTAAGGTTACTGTTGAATCACACCCTGCAGCATTGGTTAATACATGTGTTGCTGTATTGTTATCAGCCGTATACGTATTCCCGTCGATCCAGGTGTATGAATCACATGCTGTTTGAACGTCAGTACCAGTTGTTGAGTTCAAGATCGTTAAGTCTAAGGTTACTGTTGAATCACACCCTGCAGCATTGGTTAATACATGTGTTGCTGTATTGTTATCAGCTGTATACGTGTTTCCATCGATCCATGTGTATGAATCACAAGCCGTTTGAACGTCAGTACCAGTGGTAGATTCCAAGATTGTAAGGTCTAACGTTACCGTTGAATCACAACCAGCAGCATTTGTCAGCGTATGTGTTGCTGTGTTATTGTCAGCAGTGTAGGTGTTACCATCGATCCATGTATATGAATCACATGCAGTTTGCACATCTGTACCTGTTGTAGTTTGACATAATGTGTAAATTCGAGCATGTCCGGCATCAGTTCCGTTGTCATCATTTTTATTGGCCCCAACAACTAAGGTTTCATTATCTGGCATACAAACGTCCCCTCCTGAATTATCTCCGGCTGCCTCACCATCGATATCCAATCCAAATTGTACCCAATTAGTTCCATCCCACGAAAATATTCTTACGTGACCAGCACCCGGACCATTACCTTGATTTGCAGGTGCACCGATCGCAATATAATCAGGGCTCGGCATAGTCACACTCCTACCAAACCCATCGTTACTTGCTTCCCCAACTATGTTCGTTCCCTTCTGTGTCCAAACGGTACCATCCCAGGTAAATATTTGTACGTACCCAGCGTTATTTTGCGGAGCTCCCACTGCAACCGTGTTCATGTCAGGCATGCTTAGAGCAGATCCGAAATAGTCTCCAGCAGCAAGTCCGTCAAGGTCATTACCTCTTTGTATCCATGCGCTGCCATCCCAATCATAAATGCGAACATGCCCAGCATTAGATCCATTGCCGTCATTCAGAATTGCACCAACTGATACTGTATTCGCCGTTGGCATACTTACTACGCTTAATCGATCGTCCGCTGCTTCAGCGTCAATATCTAATCCTTTTTGAACCCACGTGGTTCCGTCCCATTCAAATATTCGAACGTGTCCAGCGGATGTTCCCGTTCCATTATTTAGATAAGCACCAATAGCAACCGTATTTGCATCTGGCATACTTACACCGTTTCCTGATCGATCACCAAGTCCTCCACCTGCTTCCCCATCGATATCAGCACCTTTCTGTACCCAAGAGCTTCCGTCCCAAGTATAAATTCGTACATGTCCAGCATCAGTACCGTTGCCATCATTGAATACAGCTCCTATAGCAATCGTGTTGTCATCTGGCATATCGATAAAAGCTGCGCGGTCAAAACTTGCTTCACCAATTATATCAGCTCCACGTTGAACCCAATTGCTACCATCCCAGTCAAATACTCGAACATATCCCTGACTAGCTGGACCTCCAAAAGGACTGCCGACAGCGACAGTGTTTCCATCGGACATACTAACGTTATAACCTAATTCATCACCAGCTAAACCATCTAGATCTGCTCCTAGTTGTTGAATACTCTGAGCGCTTGAAAACTGGATTAAGCACATCAAGAAAAATGTGATAGAGAGTAGTGTTTTCTTCATCTTAAAATTTTTTTGTAAAAGAACGAAGAAAGAAATGAGTTACACAACGAACGTTGTGAATGACAGGTTTTTGTTCATGAATTGCAGGTGACGAGAATAGACAATAAGAGAATTGCCTTTTTTTAGTCCTGTAAATTCTTTTTGTACGAACGCGAAATATTTAGTTCGGTTCCTCCTATGAAAACAGAATTTGCTTTTCGTGAAGTGATCTGCTGAACATTTACGATGTAGGAGCGATGTATTCGAATAAAATCAATCGTCACATTATCAAGTATTTCTTTTAGTGATACTCTCTTTAAATAGGTTTGATCTGCTGTAACGATCTTTGTGTATGATCCATCCGCCTCAAAATATAAAATGTCATTTAGGGGAATTTCGACTTTCCCTTTAGGAGTCAAGACGTTGAAAAAAATTGAATTTGAAAACTGACCTCGAATCACTTCAACTGCAGCAATCACATCTCTTTCGTTAAAAGGTTTTGTGATATAAGTCTGAGGTTTAGTTGAGGCGGCTCTTTTGATCACATCGATCTCATTGTTTGCGGTGATGTATATGAATGGGATACGGTGTTTATTTAGCTTTTCACCAAGACTAATACCATTTGAGTTGTTGGATAAACGAATATCAACCAGAAAGAAATCAGGTGATCTTGATATGAGATCAACAGCACTTTGAACATTATCTACCATGTCAATAACTTCTACATCCTGACGAACTAATATTTTTCTTAAGTGGTCAGCGACTAAAAACTCATCCTCTACTATAACTCCCTTCATTGATCTAACTTTCTACTTGTTCACTTCCATTTCGAAGTAAAACCCTTCTTCACTTTTAAATCGGTACTTAGCTTTTAACTGTTTGCCCATTAAATCTACTAAATGTGGTTCTTCTTTATTACTCAACCCAACGCCATTATCATGATACGTAAAATGAATAACGTTTTGCTCTTCTTTTAGACTGATCGTTATTTGTTTATCTTCAGAATTTTCTCGGAAAGCATGCTTGATGGAGTTGATCACAAGCTCATTTAAAATAAGTCCGATATACACAGATCTATCTGCGTGAAAGTGAACTTCATTTAATTTTTTATCCAGGCCGATTCCATTTGGTTGCAAGAGTTGGTTGAGATTTTGAAGTAAATTATCCAAATAATTTGATAGATCGATCAGCGTTTTATCTTCTTTCAAATACAATTGTTGATGAAGCATTGTTATCGTTTCTATCTTACTTGCGATCTGGACCAGGTGTTCATCCTCTCGTGCTCCTTTTTTGTCCATCTCGTCTGCAATTAGAGAGTTGATCAACTGCAAGTTATTTTTAATCCGATGATTCGCCTCTCCAACCAGGAACTCATTCTCCTTTATAAGTCTGTGAAGTTTCTTGTTTTTCTGCCTGAAAACTAGTGTAAAGATCAAGGCGAGTAATAATAAGATAGAAAGGGATATGATGAATACATTCAATCTTTTTTGCTCATAGATCTGTTGGTTAATTGTGTTTTTATTTTGAGCGAGTTCTAAGTTTTTCTGCTCCGTTTCATACTCAAGCATCAAGTTATTGAAGCTTTTTATATGCTCTTGCTTTTGTTTTTCAAGGTTTTCCAGTCGTTCAAGCGATAAGTATTCATATCCTTTCAGTGAATCGTTTAACTTGAAGTAGGCGTCGGATAAATAAAAGTAAATGGGGCCTTTTACCGAATGCCATTTAGTATCTTTAATATTGTTCAGGTTATCTTTTAAAAGCACTATCGAACTGTCGTAATTTTCCATTTTATGAAATACTACAGCCTTGTTAAAATAGGCATTCGCGTAGTAGCGGGGTTGATCCTCATAAAGTTCACATGATGAGTCAGCGAATTCCAACGCCTTTTCATAATCCCCTAAGCGCAAGTAGATGTTTGACAGTTCATTCAGTACTGTTCCCTTAGCACTTTTCAGGTTGTTTTCATTAGCCAGATCAAGTGCTTTCTCTGAATAGTATATTGCTGAATCCAGTTTTCCAGTTTGATTAAAAAAGAAGGCTTTACGGTGGTAGTATTGACAGTTAAGTTCTGCGCCATATAGATCTTTAGGATTAATTTCAGCGAAGATCTCTTTTGCTTCTGCTGTGCGACTGTAAAGTGTGTAGAGGTTGGCAAGACTTACTGATGCTTCAAAGTATTCCGTTTCATTATTGTTTTTGTCACTTACCTTTCGAGCTCTGATAAAGAGTTCTACTGCTTCAGAGATTCTTCCTAATTCAACTTTTCGATTACCCATCTTCAGGAGGGAATCAACAGTGGTTTCCTGCTGACAAACTCCCTGAAATGAGACTGTAAGGATGATCAGTATGACAAGTAGTTTTTTCAATTGGATTACTTCTGCTCAAATCTACTATTTGTTTTTCAAAGGAACATTTAAAACTATTCTTCATTTTTTATTCACTTCAAAATGTTTTCAAAGATGTTCATGAGCTCGCTTCGCTCGGTTCATTGATAAAAAGAGCGAGCACGGCTCGTGAAGACGAGAAACAAGAAACGTTAGAGCCGCTAGTTTGGAGGTACGAAGCAAAAAAATCTAGCGCTTGAAATTTGATCTTGGTTCCACTCCTGGAAATTGATGGTGCCGATGATCAATTCCGGCAGGCCTCCATTGCTTTCGTCACCATTCGCAATTTCCTGTTCGCTACTCCTTCGATAAAATTTAATGCGCATCCGAAAGAACTGGCATTTATTCCTAATGATTCACCAAATAGGAATGAATAAATGATATCCTTTACAAATCTTTAGAGGTTGAGTGATGCGCCTAGGAAAATCAGTTCGGGGTACCCACTACCTGAAAACGTCGGGATCTCGATACGATACTGATGCTACGTTTTACTTGGATCAGTACACCGTGCCTGACGGCAGGCAGGCTCGATCACCTACCGTAGAGGTTATCAACTAGGATGATTGTAAGGTGACTGAGTGTCCTGACGCCCTCCAACTAGTTACGAGTCACTACTTAAAACTCCGGCGCTCTCGATACTTTTCTCATTACACTTCGCTTCATTCGAAACACTCGATCACCGAAAGATCACCCCACGCCCTCTAACTAGTCATAAGTCACAAATCACGAGTCACTCCCCTGCGCTCTACCACATTACTCACTAAGACAAGCTTGCGCAGTCGATGTCACTTCAGTGAGAAAGTCCCGACACTCGGGACGTCTTCGAACTAATCCCGAAAGTGAAGCGCATCGGGATACTTAACTACTCACTCCCCTGCGAACACCCCTGTGAGCAGGGAAACATTCATCTGAGCCGTACGATAATCAATATACGCCTGGATCAATCGACGTCTTGCTTCGACAACGGATTGCTGCACCTCACGAACTTCCAGCGGAGTGATACTTCCAGCTTTTAACGCTTCTCGAGTGATAGACAAGATCGATTCGGTTTGCTGGATGTTTTGCTGTTCGAACGTGACCTTGCGTTGAGCGAATTGCAACATGTTGTAATAGTTACGGAGATCTGTCAAGCCTTGAAGTGAATCTTGCTGGTAGGAAAGTTGTGCCTGATCTTCAGCGATGCGACTGTTCTTCAGTTCTGTGGCGCGCGACAAATGATTTAAGATGCTCCATTGTGCTGAAACCCCGAAGCTCGGACCGAAACTTCTTCTGGAAGCGAGGAATCCAACTTCGTTAACCGAGTTTCCAAAGTTGTAGGCGGCGTATAAACTCAATTGCGGATAGAAACGACTTTTGGCTTCTTTGGTTTCGAGTTCTGCGATGGCGATGTTGCGTTTCGCGGTAAGTACTGTAGTGTTTTGCTCGGTGAACTTTTGCTGGAGTTCTTCCCACGGAACGAGATCAAATGTTTCGGTGAGATCTCCTTTTACCGTGGTGGCATGATCGACAGGGTAGACCAATAAACCATTCAAGGTTGTACGTACTTCTGATAGCGCTTGCTGATTGTCAATGTACGCGGCACTGTCTGCTGTAAGATCGAGTTTGGCTTGAATGAGTTGCACTTTGTTAGCTGCTCCGGCATCGTACTGACTTTGTAGATAATCAACACGCATCTTAGAGAGGTCGATGGCTTTCTCATAAACATCTTGCATGGATTGTAGCGATAACAGCGTAAAGAAGTTTACACTCGTCTGGTAGATCTTCATCTCCATTTCACCGCGGAGATTAGTTTCGCTTAACGTTTGCAGTTCGTCCAATTTCTTGTCGGTGGCGAACATCTTGAATCCATCAAAGATCGTCCAGTTGAGTCGTGCACCAATATCCAACGCTCGGTTCTGGGCATTGTTCGCTTCGTTGACATCGCCGTTGATGAATTCCAATCGTGCACTGTTGATCGTGAAATCCTGAGTGGCTGTCGCATCAAGTGTCGGTAAGTAACCGGCTGCACCTGGGTTATTGTTGTTGGCGGCGATCTCGGCATTGCTTTCCATGAGGCGAATCCCATAGTTGTGTTCCAACACTCGATTCATCGCTTGTTCGATGGTCAGGGAATCTTGTGCGTGGACGGAACCGATCGCCAGGATCAATATGATGATGAGGTACTTCATGAGCTGCGTCGTTTTGAAGTGATGTAAATGTAAATGCCTGGAATGATGTAAAGCGTCAAGACCAACGAGAATGTCAATCCTCCGATGATGGCCAATCCCATAGGAATACGACTGGTCGCGGCATCTCCTAAAGCAAGTGCAATCGGTAATGCTCCCAGGATCGTGGCCAATGAAGTCATTAAGATCGGACGAAAACGTTCGGAAGCGGCATCGATAATGGCCGACTTAATACTCAGTCCGGCGTTCTTTCGTTGATTGGCAAACTCCACGATCAGGATTCCATTCTTGGTCACCAATCCAACCAGGACAATGATCCCAATCTCTGAAAAGATGTTTAAGGTTTGATCGAACAACCATAATGTCAGTACCGCTCCAGCTAAGGCCAAAGGTACTGTCAACATGATCGTCAGTGGATCACGGAAACTTTCGAATTGTGCCGAAAGCACGAGGTAAACTAAAACAAGCGCCAATACGAAGGCAAAGATCAAACTGTTCCCACTTTCCATGAACTCTTTTGATGTTCCGGCAAGGGCAGTAGAGAAGGAGGGATCTAACACTTCCTTCGCGATCTCATCCATGGCGTCAATTCCATCACCGATCGTTTTTCCAGGAACGGTAGAGGCAGAAACGGTAGCTGCGACATATCGGTTGTAACGATAGAGTTGAGGTGGACTCGATTCATCTTCCATCGTCACGAGGTTACTCAACGGAATCATTTCGCCGGTGTTGTTGCGTACATGCACTTCTTCCAGATCGGACGGTTCGTTGCGGTATTGCTTTTTCGCCTGACCGATCACCTGGTATTGTTTCCCTTCTTTGATGAAATAGCCATAGCGCTGACCTGAAAAATACAGTTGTAAAGTCGTAGAGATGTCCGCTACGGAAACACCAACGTTCTCTGCTTTTTCGCGATCGATCTTCACCTGGAGTTCAGGCTTGTTGAATTTCAAATTCACATCGACGACCTGAAAAGCAGGGTGACTTCGTGCTTTCTCCATGAATGTCGGTAGCACTTCTTCCAATTTCTCGAGCGTCGTTGATTGCAGTACGTATTGCACGGGAAGTCCTCGGTTTCTTCCTCCACCAATGGTTTGTTCCTGCACCACGAACGATCGCGCAAAGTTGTAATCTTTCAAGTGCATCGTGATCTCATCGGCCAACTGGAACTGACTTTTCTTTCGCTGATCTTTTGGTACCAATGTCAATCGGGTAAAGCCTGAGTTTACAGAGATCGAAGAACCAAATCCGGGAGACGTTACCGCCAATACCGATTGCGTTTCGGGTAAGGTATCCACATAGGAGATCACCTTTTGCTGGAATTCATCCATGCGTTCGAATGACGTTCCTTCAGGGGCTGTACTCATGATCCGCAGTCGACCTTTGTCTTCCATCGGGGCTAATTCCGATTGTAAATCTCCTCCAAAGAAGAAGATCATCCCTACCGTGATCGCCATGTAGATAAAGGATTGCCATGGTCGTCTCATGAAAGCGATCAAGGTGCGTTTATAGCCCGAAGTCATGCCTTTGAAAAAGCGTTCCGATCGTTTATACCAATTCGATTGTTTCTTTTTCTTCTTCAACAAGCGCGAACTCATCATCGGCGTTAAGGTCAGGGAAACGAACGATGAAATGATCACCGATCCAGCGACCACGATCCCGAATTCACGGAAGAGTCGACCGGTTAATCCCTGCAAGAAGATCACGGGCATAAATACGGCCGTCAACGTAATGGTCGTGGCGATGATGGCAAACACGATCTCTTTGGCTCCTTCGTGCGCGGCTTTTTTCGGTTTCATCCCGCGTTCGATCTTGGAATAGATGTTCTCCATCACCACGATGGCATCATCAACCACCAATCCAGTAGTAAGAACGATCGCCAATAAGGTCAGAATGTTGATTGAGAAGTCCATGATGTACATCACGAAGAAAGTTCCGATCAAGGAAATAGGAATCGCAATGACGGGAACCAAGGTCGTTCGCCAGTTTCTCAGGAATAAGAAGATCACTAATAGTACAAGTACAAAAGCGATCACAACCGTTTCTTGCACTTCTGATATAGACTTTCGAATGTTTTGGGTACTGTCCAATGCAACACCCAATACGATATCATCGGAAAGGTCGGGTCTGATCTTATCAATGCGCTCGTAGATCTGATCCACGATCTCAATGTAATTCGCTCCAGGTTGAGGCTGAATTGCGACTCCGATCATTGGGATTCCAGCGTTTCCACGTAGCAATGTTCGTTCGTTTTCGGGACGTAATTCTGCCGAACCTATGTCGTTCAAGTGGACAACACCTTCCTCCGTACTGCGAATGATGATGTTGTTGAATTCTTCTTCGGTGGTCAATCGTCCGTAGGTACGAATCGTCAATTCCACATCGTTTCCTTCAATTCGACCAGAAGGCAGCTCAATGTTTTGGGTGAGTAAGGCATTGCGGACATCCGTGGCGGTCACGTTCTTCGCTGCCATCTTATCCGGTTCGAGCAATAGCTTCATGGAGTATTTCTTCTCTCCCCAAAGGTAGATCCGACTGATCCCGGGAATGGTCTGCAAGCGTTCTTTAAACACGTTGATCCCCAGATCGGTCAGTTCAAGTAAGTCTTTTTCATCCTATTGTACCGTTAACGAGAAGATCGTTTCGGCATCGGCATCTGATTTCGCGGTGATCGGAGGATTGGCATCTTCAGGTAAATTTCGAATCGCCCCAGATACCTTATCCCGAATGTCGTTCGCGGCATTGTCCAGATCGAGCTCCAGGTCAAATTCTACCGTAATGGTACTTCGTCCGTCGGAACTCACGGAAGTCATGGTACGAATTCCCTGCACCTGATTGATGGCTTCCTCCAGCGGTTCGGTGATCTGCGATTCGATGATGTCCGCATTGGCCCCCGGATAGTTGGTCGTTACCGTAATGATCGGTGGATCGACTGATGGGAATTCACGTACCCCCAACGAATAGAATCCGATGAATCCGAAAATGACGATGACGATCGACATTACCGTAGCGAGTACGGGACGTTTTATACTGATCGACGATAGATTCATTGAACGCTCTTTTTCGGTTCTACATTTTTACCCGGTTGCATACCGAGTAATCCCGTCATGATCACCGTATCTTGTGCACCGATGTCGCCAAAGACCTGAATGTATTCGCTGCTGCGTGTGCCCACACTTACGCGGACTTGTTTTGCTTTTCCGTTGTCGAATACCCAAACGATCTGTCCTTCCATATCGGGAACGATCGCTGCGGTAGGAACTTTAATGCTGTTGGACGAAACGCCCATGTTGTATTTCACGTTGACGAATCCACCCGGAACGAGTCCTTCCTGTTCCTTCACGATTCCACGTACGGTCAACATTTTCGTGCTTTCATTGATCATCGGATCTTTCGCGTAGACTTCTCCATTGATCTCCGGAGCATTCAAGGAATCCGTTGCCGGAACGATGGTAAACGTTTGTCCTTTCTTGACCTTGTGGGCGAACTTTTGATCCACGGCAAATTCCACTTTTAGCGGATCAACCTGCGCTAACGTCGTGATGCGATCACTTGGGGTAACATACGCCCCTTTACTGATGTAGCGTAAGCCGGTTACTCCCGCAAATGGTGCCACGATCCGACCTTTCTCGATCTGTACGTTCATCGACTGGATCTGTGCTTCGAGTTTCTCCACTTGATTCACCGCTTGTTCGTACGCTTCTTCCGTTCCCGCTTCACTTTCCAGGAGTTGTTTTTTACGCGCTTTGTTCTTTTTCGCCAACCGCAGATCGACCTTCAATTGTTCGCGTTCCGCTTCCAGGACATCCGTATCGATCGACACGAGGAGTTGACCTTGTTTCACTTCCGCGCCCTCTTCAAAATGGATCTGTTCTACGATCCCGCTGATCTCCGGATACACATCGATCTTTTCGAACGGTGCCGTCTTCCCGGGAATACTGATGATGTTCTCGAGGTTCTCCGTTTCGCAGACGAAGTAGTCGACGCGAGTGAAGTCGAGTTGCTCGGGGTTTTCTTTGATGCCTTCGGTTTCGGAGCAGCTGTTTAGCGCGAAGGCTGCGGCTACGAGGGTGAAGGTCACAATTCGTTTTTTTGTCATTATTAGTTTTAATTAGGAATTGATCAATTATGAATTATGAATTTGCTAATTGAAGAATTCATAATTCATAATTAAAAAATTCAACCATCTTTATTAATTAAACTGTAATCTAACGCAACTCTCTCTCCCTGGATCTCGGCGGCTTCATTCGCAACGGTAATGAGGTCACTGATGAAATCGCTTTTTCGATCATCGGGGAGGGCGTGGAGTAATTCGTTGTCGGTTTGTTCCAGGGCTTTTTCGACATCCTTCACGTATTGCTCACCGGTCTTGGTAATGGCCAGCAAATGCGAACGTCGGTCTTCCGGATTTTCTTTGCGTTGGATGAATTGCTTTTCGGAGAGGTAATCGACGATGCGCACGATGATCACCTTATCGGCATTCAATACCGTGGAAAGGTCTTTTTGCGTGATCTGTCCATCGTTTTTCGCGATGACCCAAAATGCATAGTAATACCGATTGATCTGAAGGTGGTTGAGCTTACTCCCCAGCACACTTAAGTACTGTTTGGTGATCACTGCACACACTTTCCCTAACGGCAATAACGAACGTTCTGAAATATCCATACCCTGTTAAAAGTTTACAAAGTTAACTATTTTAACAATGGTGGAGGGGGATTGTTTTGGGGGTAGGTATTATCATTAGTTAATGAATCAATTACTTTGGAATTTCATTTAAATAAACTTTCTAAAAAGAGAATGATTTTATCCATTCTTTCCTTTTCATTTTCTGATAAATGCTCAATAACAATTTCTATTATTTCAGATCTAGATTTATTTCTATTTCTTAGTTCTCTGTCAATTTTAGAGTAAAGAACCTTTCCAGATTTATCCTTTTTAGTATTTGATTCATTCCTGTATTCATCAATAATCTCTGTTAAACTTACTTGGTGAAAAACGAAATCATTCAATAACCTGAATAATTTATGATCGACGTCATCAAATAACTTCTCTTTTAAATATTTTTCGAGACTTTGTATTGGTAGATAATTAATAGGAATATTATGTTTTATTTCATTTTTTGCAATATAGCTTTTTGATTCTTGCTCAACATCACCGTCTAGGATTATTGATATGCTAGAAGTTTTTCCAATAAGATTGCTATTTATTACCTCTTGAGCTAAATCTATTACATTAGTATAACCGCCACATGGTAGCACATGTACTAACCTATTAGATAAAAGTCTTTTTTCTCTTAACAACCTTCTAATTATTTGTTTAGCTAAATCATCTTCAACCAATATTATATTATCGTAACCTGAATGATCATAGAGAATCCTAGTAGCATAAGATGGATAACATGGATTCATTACTTCCAAACTATCATCATTATGTCTTTCTAGAAAGAATATATTCTCAGGTGTAATACCACTTATTAGCTCAATAGAATGGGTGGAAAAGTATATTGCGTAGTTATATTGATTCGACATTTCCTTTAAAAATGTTATCAACCTTTTCAATGAAGAAGGATGTAATGCAAGCTCTATTTCATCTAGGAATAAAACACATGGTTTATTTAGATTTGCCCTGTCATTGTTTCTTAAGTAGAGTGAATTCAAGATACTTATCAATAAGTTTTCTCCGGTAGACATATGAAATTGACTTACTCTTTTATCTCCTTTCTGATAATAAAATATATCACCTGTAAAAGAAATTTGTGGTCCGGCATCTCTATTATTGAGTTTTAAAAGTTTTTCATAAAACTGAGTGTTGTTATGTAAGATTTTACCAAGATTTTCTTTAATGAAGTCAGGAACTGGTTGTAATTTACTTGTTCCTATTCTATCTAAACGTTTTAATACTTGGTAATTAGTGTTTTTAAATCTATTTCCAAATATTAAGCTACCTTCATAAAAACCCTTAATAAACATCCTGCCGTCTGTCTCTTTCTTCCATCTACTTTGATGGTTTTTTCTCCAAGCGCGTCTAGCTCCTTCTAATTCAAATTCAATACACGCATCTTGATCTGTCTTACCAAAATAGTCGTTCATGGGCATGTTGAAGAAAACACTGGATGCACAGGTAACAAGAGTACTTTTACCAGACCCGTTTTGGCCTGTTATAGCATAAATACCTTTGTCTATTGGTAAATCGATTTCTAAAGATTCAATAGATTTGATTTTACGGATTTTCATGTTAAGCTTCATAATGTTGATTTTATGTTAGACCATATAAAGATATTTTTTTTGGGAGGTTGAGGATAGGAAAGTGGATGTTTTTGAACTGGTCATGGGTTTATACGTATTTTTTTTTACGTTTTTAGACCGATATATTTTAAAATGTCTTATCCCAGTTTAACCTCAAGTATTTGTTCCATGTCTCAACCTGTCTGTCACATTTGAGAGTTTCATAATTTTCTTTATAGATATAATCCAGTAAACGCAGAGAATCCTTTGTTGCATACCTAAAATAAAATGAACTTTTTTTCGAATGACTATTTCGATAGATATTTCTTTCTGTTAATCCTTTATCCGTGAGCTTTTGGATTAGAGTTTCAATAAAGATTCTTGAGCCAATGGTAAATGAAGTGTAAATTGCACTTTTTTTATCCAGGTATACCGAACCACTTCCCATCCAACATCCTCTTAAGAAATAAGGTAAAAGCTCTTCCGGTATTTTAGGGAATTTAATGGATTGGTTTTTATTTCTGATCATTCCATATTCGATCAATTTGGTAATTATTCTTTGATCCTGAATATGAAGGAAGAAGATCTCTCCTTGTCTTACATTGTCTTTAAGGACAGGTTTTCGGTGTTGGATCTTAGCTTCCATCTGTAGAAGCGTCTTTACAAGCTCTAACTGAGTACTATATTTCGAATATAAACGAAGGAAATAAGTTTCTTTTGATCTATTGAATTGTAGATCACCATCCATCATGAGATACCCTAATACGAAGCTCGACTCTGGTGTCAGTTTATCAAAAAAACTTGAGTCGATGTTTTTTTTGACCTTATCAATGTTAGGAATTATATCTATTTCATAACTGACAAGCTTTTTTCGGATTTTATAAACAGAAGAATTGTTTTCTTTTGCTATAGACCTAAGGGGTCGGCCTTTTTTTACGTATTCTTCTACCAGGTAATCTTTGGATAGCATGATTTAGTTTTTGTTAGATATTGATAATAGAACCGAATATATAAAATGAATTTAAATCGAAGAATAGTCAACGTAAATAAATTACGTTCTACTCGTTTACTTTTACGCTATGAAAAACAAATGTTGATAAATAGCAGGGACGTATTGTTTAATTTGAGTCCTTAAGCTTTAAATTTGTATAGCTATGAAGTATTCCCAGATCAGAAAGAAATTAGTTCCTAAGGAATCCAGCTGGATTGATGACGGTGCAGCTTATGCAACCCATTTATTGCAGTGCAGAGAGAATGGAGCTACAAAATACTTTGAGAACGATGCAGATGAATATCTCGATCGAATCAAGTTAGATGATTTTGATTATTCTATACCATTTGAGTATGATGTTCCATTTCCACCGCCGAAAGATCCCGACTTTAAATTTGTAGATCTTTTTGCCGGAATTGGAGGAATACGGCTAGCATTTCAGGAACAGAATGGTAAGTGTGTGTTTTCTTCTGAGTGGAACAAATATGCCAAGAAAACTTATGATGCCAATTTTGGTGAGGTTCCTTTCGGTGATATAACGAAGACGGATGAGAAACAAATTCCGGATCATGATATACTCGTAGGAGGGTTTCCCTGTCAGCCATTCAGTATTGCCGGCGTATCCAAGAAGAAAAGTTTGGGTAAACAACACGGGTTTCTGGATGAAACGCAGGGAACGCTGTTTTTTGACGTTTGCCGTATTCTCAAAGAGAAGGAGCCGAAAGCTTTTCTTTTGGAAAATGTAAAGAACCTTACGTCGCACGATAAAGGGAATACTTTTAAAGTGATTCAGGAAACTTTAAAAAAATTAGGGTATAGTGTAAAGGCAAAAGTGCTTGACGCCAAATATTATGTTCCTCAACATCGTGAGCGTATTTTTATTGTTGGCTTCAGAGAAGAGGTTTTCCCGAATGGAATTGATTTTACATTTCCTGAGCCACCTCAATATTCACCGCGGATAAAGGATATTCTTCAAAAAAGAGTAGATCCTAAATATACATTGTCTGACAAGCTCTGGAACTATCTCCAGCAGTATGCACAAAAGCACCGTGAGAAAGGTAACGGATTTGGATTTGGTTTAGTCAATTTGGATGGTGTGTCAAGAACCTTGAGCGCACGTTATTACAAAGATGGATCTGAGGTTTTGATTCCTCAGTCTAAGAAAAGAAATCCAAGACGTTTGACACCAGAAGAATGTAAAAGATTGATGGGCTTTCCGGAGGAATTCAGAGTGAAAAACATTGGCGTGTCTGATACCCAGTTATACAAACAATTCGGGAATTCTGTTGCTGTGCCGGTTGTAACGGCTGTAGCAAAACAAATGGTTGATAGCATAAAAGAGTATGAGAAGGTTCATGGTCAAAAAACAGCATCAGCAAAACAGGCTAGTTAGAAATAATTTCGTTTTCTAGTTTTGTCAGGTTTTCCTGAATCTTGTCTTTTTTCAATTGACACTCCCAGATTGTTATCACTTTCCAGCCTTGCTCTTCGAGGAGTCTTATTGCTTTTTTATCATTCTCAATGTTCTTATTGATTTTATTCAGCCACCAATCAGTTCTGGTTTTTGGAATGACAAAGTATTTGCAGCCTTCATGACCATGCCAGAAACAACCATGAACAAATATTACTGTATTGTATTTTGGCAGTACGATGTCCGGTTTTCCAGGTAGATCTTTACGGTGAATTCTGAAACGAAAACCTTCACCATGAAGAAACTTCCGAACCTTTATCTCTGGTTTTGTGTTCTTCGACTTTATTTTGCTCATGTTATATGAGCGTTGTTTTTTAGAGTGGACGTCTGCCATTAAACCGCTCTGCTTTTTACCAGATCAATAAATTCAGAAAGATTCATGAGGTCAGGCCTTTGTTCATCTGTGTACGTTTCTTTTAACGGTTCAGGTATAACTAACTGCAGATTCTGCTCCTGCATTTCAATTGTTTGATTTGTACTAATTGCAGGTTGCAACGTAATCAAATGTTTTTTGTTAATTCGATCAGCTTCGGATAGCACCTGTCTCCATCGATCTTTTGCTGTTGTCTTTACACCTAACATGGTCAGTAATTCTGCATCAAACTGTTCATCGTGATAGTTTTCGATGCTCGGGAACAAGAAATCCGGTTTGTTCTTACGTTCTGTATTTTTCCCTTTTGAGAAGGCAACTTTATGTTCCAGAAATATTGATTCAAGATGATTTTCAAAGGAATGTCCGGCTCTTGATTTTCTTCTGTTTTGAACGCTCAAGGAATATTTGACGAACGCATCTACATCAAGTCCATCTGAACCGAAACCTTCTCTCAACCGTTTCGAGACAATATGTTTTTCAAGTGTCTTAAACAATAACTCCTCTCTTTCGAGCCATTTGATCAATGTCTGATCAGGTTCCTCTATAACAGAAACTTCATTTGAAAGAGTAGTTCGCGCAAATTTTGAGAAGTCTGATGTTCTAGGGAATGTTTCTCCAAATTCGTCAATGATTTTCTCGAGATAGCTTGGTTCAGATTCTTCCACTTCGAATCCAAGTGTTTCAATTACTTGTTTACCTGCAAAATTTAATTCCTGATCCTGCTCGACTATGTTCTTAACTACATATCTATTTTCAATCTCTTGAAGGCCAAATAACCATTTCATTTGACGTTCAGCTGTTGATCCTTCCACGGCAACAATTACGGCTAACTCATCTTCACCTGTTTTTCCGATAATCAACAGATCTCCATCAGAAGCAGAAGAAACTGCAGAGTTCGGCGAGTAGTATAGTCTGAACTCAGTTCTTTTCGGGTGCTTTTCTCTGGCGTCATACCACGTTAATGTTCCTTCTTCGATTAGGGTGCTGTCCTCATCGTCTGTAAGGTAAATAAACTTTCCAGCAAAACTTTTTCTGGATTCACCGAAGAAAGCTTTAAATTCATTGATTCCATTGAACTCATGTTGATTCGATGTTTTTGGATCTGTTTCAACAGCAGTGAGCCGTTTAGCTCCAATTCCTGAAAAATAGGTTGATAAGGCTTGTTTCATTAAAGATATTTTTCCTGAAACTACTAATTCTTACGTAAATATTCAATAGGGATTAGTGATCTGTACTGCGAAGCCTGGTGTTTTTTGATTTGCAAGATGCCCCGCGTTAGGGATAGCAGCGGTTATCCCTTGACATACGAAGTAGTCAAGGATAAGAGCGGATAGCCCGACCGTTAGGGAACGCCCTTATCTGCTTTTTGCCATCGCCGCAAAAAGTAGCAAAAAGGTCTAGCGCATTAAATTTGATCTTGGTTCCACTCCTGGAAATTGATGGCGCCGACGATCAACTCCGGCAGGCCTCCGTTGCTTTCGTCACCATTCGCAATTTCCAGTTCGTTTCACCGGCGAAAAAATTTAATGCGCGTCCGAAAGAACTAGCATTTATCCTTTATGATTCACTTAATAGGAGGGAAGAAATGATATCCTTTGCAAATGGTTAGAGGTTGAGCGATGCGCCTCGGAAAATCAGTTCGGGGCACCCACTACCTGAAAACTTCGCAAAAATGATTAGGTGTTTGAGCCGACCATCGGGAGGTGAGTTTTAATCATTTTAGAAGTTTAAGGTTAAGTGGGTCGGAGAGTTTCCAAGCGCTAGACTTTTTTGTTTTACTTTTTTTGGTAATGAAAAAAAGTATAGAATGTCTTTTGTTTTAATGCGCGTCCTAAAGAACTGACCATAGTATTCATAAATTAACTCTGTCTCCTTATTCTACGTAGTATTCATAAAGTTCTTTTACTTGAGTCGTGTCAAGTTCCTGAAAATTATGTCTGAATTCAACTGGGGAATACTCCATCATTGCAAGTGTGTAAGGATCCTTCGCTGTGACAAGTGAATCTTGATTCGTTATAAAATCTTGAAACCAACCCTCATAAGGTTGTCTTAAAGATAGGTATTTCATATTAGGGCCGGTTGCGTCCCTATTGTACAGATGGCATGCAGCACACTTAGCTTTGGCGATATGTGGTTCTGATTTCAAAGCTCTGCTTTCTGAGGTAAAAACATTACCGCAAAATGCCTTTGATTCAGGTTCTTTTTTAATTTGATTACCGCTGAATTTATGATATAAGAATAGAACTGTGATTACAATAAAAATGAATATGGAAAGTATTTCTCTCATCTGTCGACGGTTCGATTACTTCATAAGTTATATTTTCAATGCACAGAGGGAATAGATTAAATTATCGAACAAATACTCCTGGAGGTACTTCTTTTAATGATGATAGGAAAATCCGATCATCAATTTCAAAACCTAAGTACTTTAGATTTTTTGATTGATCTTTACAATTAAACTTTATTCTACCTTCGATAACGTTGAAGTTTCCCTTGCCTGGACCACGGTACATATTTTGCTCCATAATTTCTATATCATCCTCTGAACATAACGACTTTAAAAGACTACTAGCTTCTTTTCTCCATTTTGGTAGCGATGTTTTATAGGTTTCAATTCCATCTTTTAAGAATTCTTTTTTTGTTTTATCATCTAGAGCTTCTAAAAACTCAACATATGTTATACTCACCTCTTCAAACTTAATCTGATGAGTAATCAATTTTTTTATGTTACTTGTTAAGTTTGTTTCATTTAGTTTTATCTCGTCATCTAATTTCTCTTCACTGCAGGATGCGATAATCAGAAGTAGAATTATTGTAAATATTGGTTTCATCATATAGATTTATCTTTTTGCGTTATGTATGTTTTTAATTTTTGGTTTATCGTATTAGGAGAAATTAGCCTTTCTTCCAGTTTTTAAGAATGTTCAATGCATCGAAAAATAAGAATCCACCGGCAGAGAAAATTATAAAGAAAATTATTATCACTAAATCATTTGTATTCATGTGAATGCTATCGCTAAGACTAGCTATGAGAAAGAGTGATGGAACAAACAACATGACTAAACTGGAAAAGGTTAAATACATTCTCCATAATATAAGGTGCTTTCTGCTTCTAGAAGAAGTGCGAGTTGTATTGTCGATTATGTCTGTTGCAGCATCTTCATGTGATATAATTGCCTTATTACGTAACATCAATATGTTGTAAGTAATTGCAAAAAAACTAAAGATGAAACCAAGTGCAAAATATAGAAGCATACCTAGTTTTGATAAGTTAGGATATCTCCAAAGAGATGAAATACTTTGATACCTTAAAACACTATATAAAAGTAATGCTGATCCAATACAGATCAAGATAGAGAGTATTAGTGATATATAACGGTTTGTTTTGGCCAAACTGGTTGAGTCTAAATTCAATTTAGATCAAAGTTAGAAAATAATTGTTTTTGTTTAACGAGATGCCTCGCGTTAGGGATAAAAGCGGATATCCTTTTTGAGCGTCAGCGAGAAAATATAGCAGCGAATAGCCCGACCGTCAGGGAACGCC
>DCYS01000032.1:727-138477 GCA_002331485.1 Flavobacteriales bacterium UBA2104 | reverse complement strand
TTTTCAAGTTTCGGATAGTTGTGATTGGAGATATGAGATATCACAAATATCATCTGCAAAGAATCAAAGCTGATCTTCGAACTACCGAGGAACATATGCTATATATCGATACATTGATGATGGATATCGCAGATGGTCATATGGATATATCCGGTTATTTTAATGGGTCAGACAGAAGTAAGATCTATTTCTCACCTGAGATAAAAATGATGGATGTTGATATGGACAAATTGATGGTCAAGTTTGATAATTTTGGTCAGGATGAAGTTGTATCGAATAATGTACACGGTCGTGTAAGTGGAAAACTTTGGGGAAAGATCCATATGCATGCAGATCTGGTACCGATCATTGATGACTCGGAAATTCATATGGATTTCAATATTACTGAAGGTGCCCTTGAAGACTACGCACCGCTAAAGGTCTTATCCGGTTATTTTGAGGATGAAGCGCTTCATAAGGTCATCTTTGATACGTTGCAAAACCATATAGATATGACCAACGGCGAAATGACCATTCCTGAAATGATCATCAATACCAACCTTGGTTTTGTTAAAGTTTCCGGGAAACAGGATATGGAAATGAATATGGAATATTATATCAGTGTGCCTTGGAAAATGATCGCAAAAGCTGGTCGAAACAAGTTGTTCAAGAATAAAGATACAGACCCTGAATCTATTGGAGAGTTTGATCCTGAGAAACGATATCGATTTGTGAATTTGATCATCACAGGAGATGCAGAAGATTATTCTGTTAAAATGGGTAAAAAGAAATGATCATGAAGTTACTATCTTCTTTCTTGTTGTCTTTTATAGTATTGTCATCTTACGGGCAATCTCTATCCAGGATCGCTTTGGATACTTCCGATCAAACTACAGGTTTTGAGGTGATGAGTGATTACCTCAACAACAAAAGAATTGTCTTGGTCGGTGAGAATCATCGATATGTAAATTCAAATCAATTACTCAAATTAAAAACGATTCAATATCTCCATCAAAATGGATATCGTTATGTTACCATGGAGTTTGGTGCAGGAATTGGGTATTTAGCCAATGAATATGCTCAGACAGGAGATGAAAACTTATTAAGTATATTGAATGGTGGATTTGAGGACAGTGAAAAGAATCATATTCATGAGTTTCTTTTAGGAGTTGAGCGTTTCAATCGAGATAAAGCAAAAGAAGATAAGATTCAAGTTAAAGGAGTAGATTATACACGCTACCCTGTGTATTCTTTGAAAGCTCTTGCCTATATACTAGAGGAGAAAAGTTGCGAGCAAGAATTCTACACATTTTATGAAGATCTTGAGATAATCAGTTCGGTTAATCTTGACGATGATAATCTTGGCTTTGCGAGCAGATTAGAGCCATCTCGGGAAAACTTTGACATCCGTTATGGATTCAAAAGTTATAAGAACAGACTGTTTGAACTATCCATTAGAAACCTGGTTAACGATTTCTATGAGGATAGTACCATATTCAAAGATAGATTAGGTGAATCGTACGAACCATTTAGTTATATCATTGAGGAATTACAAACTACGTTAGATTGGTATTTGGGATCAGGTGTAGATATTCAAATGCACATTGAGAGAGAGCGACATTTAGCAGATGGAATACGTTTGATTCTAGAAGAAGATAGAAAAGCAAAAATAACGGGTCAGTTTGGTAGATGTCATACCCGAGCGATGGGAATAGATGGTGACTGCTACAGCTTTAGTATGGAATCCATGGTCAAGCGTTTGAGTAAGGACTCTATTTTAGATGAGAGAATTGCTGTTCTGCCTATTTACTATAAGAATGAGGGGGAATTGAATTATAATCGTAAGAATACAGATTATAAAATGGAGGAATTATTGCCAGCTCCAGGAATCTATGTTTATGATCTAAGTGATTCCGTATTCACCTTTGATAAGGTTACATCCGATAGCAGTTATGCTTTGATCAATACGTATTGGAGTGGATCTTACGTTGAGGAGATTATTGAAGGAAGTGAAGATCTATCAAAAGGCAGAATAAGCAGAAGAAAGGAGAATGAAGAACAGCATACTGTATTTACCGGAACTTATCAGCTTCTTCCTAATGAGATCAGTCAGGATTTCGGTGTTGATATCGTCCCTGAAGAGCAATTAGCGATTGGTATGGAGTTCACTAATGTTGAGCCGTTTGGTGGACAGAACTCTCTTGGATTTACGATCAACCTGCCCAATACCATAGAAACAGATTCAGTTGATCTCAGATACACGAACTGGTATCTTTACTCTTCCGTAGGGTATAACTTCGTGTATCGTCAAAACTTTGATTTATTCGCAAATTGGCATTTTGGATTAGGTTTTGCAAAGATCGTTGAGCGTCGTGGGTTCGAGGAATCGATATATACTTACAGTACAAATGAATTAAAAAATGTATACAGAAACCCATATTTCAATGTAGCCGGGGAACTTGGTTTCAGATTAAAGTTCGGTTGGTTTGGAATTCAAGCCCAGGCAGGATATCAATATGATTTCACTAATCCGAAATGGAGGAATAAAACGATCTTACCACATTCAACAGGTGTGAATTTTCGGAATTTCTACGGAAGAGCAGGAATCTTATTCCGAATGTGATCAAAATGGCGCTGGTGCGTTGAACGAAATGATCTCTTTTGTCTTTGGGTGTTCAAATGTTAGGGTAGTGGCATGTAGATAAAGTCTTTCGTCTCTGGTTCCATAAAGATCGTCTCCAACAATAGGTGTTTTCAACCCTTCTTTGTGTGCAGCATGCACTCTTAGCTGATGAGTTCTTCCTGTGATCGGTTTAAAAATTATTCTCGTTCTACCGTCTTTAATGTAATCGACTCTCCAATCCGTTTTTGACCATTTTCCATGTTCATGACAAACACATTGGCGAGGTCGATCATAAATATCCAATCGCATCGGTAATTCAACTCTACCTCTTCTTTCATCCAAAACTCCTTCGAGTAGGGCAGTGTAGGTTTTCTTTACTGAGCGATCAAGAAACTGTCGTTGAATGAGCTTATAAGCAACCTCCTCTTTAGCTAGAACCATTAATCCCGATGTTGCCATGTCTAAACGATGAACTATTACTGGACCTGATAAGTTAGGGTTTTGATCTAATATGCGGGTGTAGACAGAATCTTTAATGTTCTTGCCAGGAACTGATAAAAGATCATGAGGTTTATTGATGATCATTATGTGATCGTCTTCATAGATCACCTCAATTTCCTTGTTGGATCCATAATTCTTGATCAGCGGATTTTCATCTAGCTCAATTCCTTTTAACATATGACCTAAAATGGGTTCGCATTTCCCCTGGCACGCAGGATAGTAGTTTTTGTGCGTCCTTATTTCAGTATTTGGAGGAGCTCCCCACCAGAATTCTGCAAGAGCAATGGGTTTCAGATCATGTTCAAATGCATATTGAAGTAGCTTTGGAGCTGCACATTCCCCTGCACCGGCAGGTGGCTTTTTCAGTGATGTATGTTCAAATATCGGGAGTAATGATTTATTTTCACCTTTAATATTTAAGAACTGATAAGAATTGAAAAGCTTCTTTTGCAAGACATTAGAACGATTAGCTCGATCACGCTTGAGTTCTTTGATCTTATTTTCAAATGGAGCAAGTTTTTCGGCGATCTCTGCAGTTACGTGATCTTTATAACGCAAAAACTGCTTAAGCTCTAATTTACTTTCGATACTTTCCTTCGCAAGATCATTACATAGTTTTTCAAATTCCTCTTCACTTAGTATTTCTTTTTGCTCACGTCTCGTTTTCTTTCTGTCTTGCTTTCCCTGAATGATAGCATCTCGTAGACTTTTCTCAGTTGAATTAAGCTCATTAAGTTTTTGAGTGCTTTCGTTTTGCAACTGAACATATTCTGGATCATTTTCCAATTGTGCTACTTGACGATTGATCTCACTTATTTCTAACTCTTCTTTTCGGAAGAAAGAATTTTTGGTGAGCATATCAAATACAGGCGGAACGAAGTGTTCATGGTCATTTGAATCAGCTACTTTCCCTGAAAAGGCAGCTAGATATCCCAATTGACCATTTGGTTTTTGTACGACCAAAACGCCAAACATTTTCCCAATAGAATGCTGTGTTCTTCTTTGTATCCCAAAATCATGTCCAAAATTGTGATCTTCAAGATAAGATTGCAACTCTTCTGCCGCAATCATTGCAATAGGATGAGGTTCGTAGTAAAATGGAAATGTAAATTTTTCAGGAAGCTCAATATTGCTAACATCCTGATCGAATTCGATAAATTTCCCTGAATCTCCTTTCACCGTTATACTTTGTTGCAAAAGTACAATAACTCTATTTTAAAATAAAAAGAGGTGAAGATAATTCTCCACCTCTTATAACCATTTCGGTATTCAGTTATTTCTTCTGTACAATAATTTCCACTCTTCTGTTGAATCGCTTATTTCCTGGTTCTGTATTCTTTCTAAGTGGTTTCCACTCTCCAAAATACATAACTTCAATATTATCAAAATCAATATCGTGCGTCATAAGCTTTCGCTTCACCGTTTCAGCACGTTTTCTTGAAAGGATCAAATTGTAGTTTTCAGATGCATCATTATCTGTGTGACCGACAACTTTGAAAACATATCCTTCAGCATATTTCTCTGCTAATTCCTTGATTTCTTTATTGTCTTTATCGGAAATAGTTGCATCATCAACGTTAAAGTAGATCGTTAGTACATCAACACCAGTTCTGTCTTCGATTTCCTCAACCTGTTCCGGTTGGTTCATATCCTCATCATCTGGTTGATTCTCTTCGATATCCTCCACCTTATTGATCGTGTGGTTCGGATCCTTTTCTTTTCTGATCTCTTCAAGTTGAACCTCATTTAAGTTCGTAGAATCTAGTGGACATCCGTTATTGTAAACAGAACCTGCTACATCTGGACAGTCATCCAGATCATTAGGGAAACCATCGCCATCATTGTCCGTACAACAAGCGTTTCTCTCCATTGGACAACCATTGTTCAACTCAATTCCAGGTACCTCTGGACATCTATCAGCGACATCAATTACTCCATCTCTGTCTGTATCAGGACAACCGTAGTGAACTGGCAGACCAGGAGTGTCTGGACATTGATCGTTCAGATCGATCACACCGTCACCATCAGTGTCAGGACAACCATTATGTCTGAGTGGTCCTTGATCGTAAATACAGTAATCTTCTTTGTCAGGTATACCATCCTTATCTGTATCTGGACAACCAGCTAGTTCAAGTGGTCCTGGATCGTAAATACAATCATCGATCTTATCAGAAACCTTATCCTTATCTGTGTCTTTAGGAACTTTGTAAGGAACAGAATAACTGATTCCTGCAAAGAAGTTCTGTGTATAACTGGCTCTTTTACCAAGCCAACCTGTAAAGTTATTTCCTCCAGCGAAGAAGCCAAATCCATTATCAAAAGTAAATCTACCCGCTAATCCTAGATTGATCTGAGCATTTCTTTGAAATGTTATAGGAAGCATAATTGATAAATTGTTTGACTCATATCTTGGCGTTAACGAGTGAACGGCTTTGAAATGAGATTTATGAGGGTCTCTTTTTCTTTTCAATGGAATTGATGAAGCCCAACTTGCATAAAAGTTCTTCCAGATGTTATAATCTCCCATTACATTGAATGTTGTAGGGAGATTCATGTTAAACGTTTCCTCGTTATCATCTGATTTCACTCCATCCGTGGCCATATTATCAAATGATTTGAAAAAGCCGAAATTCGAACCAGTTCCAAATCCTAGTGTTGAGATGTTATCAATATCAACAGGGTCTCCATCGTTTGTAAAATCATAGGAACTCGTATCTTTTGAGAACTTTACTCTTCCAATATCATTGATTGATGCTGCTAATTTGAACAGATATTTTTTCTTGTCATATCTTTCGATATCTGTTTCTCCATCCATATCGTATTTATAGGCATCTGGATCAGGTCGATACTCATAAACTGCTCCCAGGTCGAATCCTACACCTAATTTTCGAGAAGAGAATGAATTGTACTTTTCTGCTCTACCATATCTAAATTGAACATCCGTAAAATCAGTATTTACACCATTTTGACTTGCAAATTCAAAACTACCTTCATCTGCATAAAGATATGTGGCATCATGTCCATTAATAAGTTTAAATGCACCACCAGCTTTTATAAAGTGAGGTGTGTCATCCTGGATCACTCTGGCGTAGTTGAAGCGATGTTCAGTATAAAGGAATTGAGAGAAGTTAAATGCTGAAAAATCTATAGGTGTTCCTGTAGGATTTTCAGTAAAATCGTCATCTTTGGCTTTGGTCAAAGCATCTGGTAATCCATCGACGTTTCCAAACTGTCTTATTCGAAGCGAATATCCAATTGAATTGTTATGATCGATTTCATAATAACCTCCTATGACATCAAAGGAAAAATTGTTCATCTGATACCCTTTGGACATATGGTCACGATATCTTTCCTGCTCATTTCCTGTTGCAAGACTAATTGCACTACTGTTAGCACCAAGGAAATTGTTGGACTGAAGAAATACGAATGACGATGAAACGGAAAACTTGTTCGTCGTATTTACGATCGATGCTGGATTGAAATAGGAGTTCGTATACCCAGCAAAATTATCTGAAGAAAGTCCTGTATACTGCTGTTGACCGAAAGTCAAAACTGCGGAAAGAATGGATGTTAGGAAAAGATTGAATCGGATAGTCATAAATTATATTTCAAGTTGTTTCTCAAATGTAACGAAAATGAGAGATTATGGGTTGAAGAATATCATTAATAAATTGATAGTTCGCATCGTGAAGAGCGCTTTATTCTTGCCATTTTTTCTATTTTTGAGGTTTTAAATTTGAGTAAATTAAGATATGAAAGTATCATACAGTTGGTTAAAAAGATACGTTAAAACTGATCAAAAGCCCGATGAGGTTAGTGAGATCTTAACAGATACTGGTCTTGAAATAGAAGGACTGGAAGAAGTTGAGAGTATCAAAGGCGGTTTGCGTGGTGTTGTCATTGGGAAGGTCTTAACTTGTGAAAAGCATGAGAATGCAGACCGGCTTAATGTTACGACCGTGGATATTGGTGAAAAAGAGCCAGTACAGATCGTTTGTGGAGCTCCGAATGTAGGTGTTGATCAAAAAGTCGTTGTCGCAACAGTTGGTACAACTTTATATCCAACTCCTGAAGAACCATTTAAGATTAAGAAATCTAAGATCAGAGGAGTCGAGTCTGTTGGGATGATCTGCGCAGAAGATGAATTGGGTATCGGTAAATCGCACGATGGGATCATGGTTCTACCTGAAGATGCAAAGATCGGACAATCAGCTGCTGAGTATTTTCAATTAGAATCAGACCATGTCTTTGAGATCGGTTTAACACCAAACAGAAGTGATGCTTTAGGTCATCTAGGTGTAGCAAGAGATCTCGTAGCTTACAATAAGGTACATGGAGGAGAAAAGTCAGCGCTTCAATTACCTGACATCAGTTCTTTTGAGGTTCAAAATACTGGACATTCAGTTAAGATCGAGGTTGAAGATGAAGATGCTTGTCCTCGTTATATGGGAACGGTAATAGCTGATGTAGAAGTAAAGCCGTCACCTGATTGGTTGAAAAATGCTCTACTTGCAATAGGTCTAACACCTATCAATAATATCGTTGATGTTACGAACTTTGTAATGCATGAGTTAGGAACACCATTGCATGCTTTTGATCTATCAAAGGTAGGAGAGAAGGTGGTCGTTAAGAAAGCGAAAGAAGGAGAGAAATTCACAACTCTTGATGGAGAGGAAAGAACCCTTACAGCTGATGATCTGATGATCACTAATGGTAAGGAAAATATGTGTCTTGCAGGTATTTTCGGAGGAGAAGATTCAGGGGTTAAGTATACGACTCAGGCCATCTTTCTTGAAGCGGCTTACTTTGATCCGGTAACTATTCGTACATCAGCAAAACATCATGGATTGAATACTGACGCTTCTTTTCGATTTGAAAGAGGGGTTGATCCCAATATGGTCGATTTCGCATTGAAAAGAGCAGCTGCACTTATCGCGGAAGTATCCGAAGGGAAAGTTGGAATGCATCCATTAGATAATTATCCGAAAGTTATTGAACCTAAGGAGGTTATGTTTAGTTATGACCGTTGTAATCAACTAATTGGAAATGACATCGAAGTTGATAAGGTTGGTGAGATTCTACAAGCGTTGGATATAGAGATATTACAGAATAACGGAGATCGAGCACAACTTAAAATTCCTACTTATCGTGTTGATGTAACAAGAGAAGCTGATGTTATAGAAGAGGTGTTGAGGATCTATGGCTTCAACAACATCAGTTTACCGGAGAAGTGGAATATTAGTTTGTCTGATCAAGACTTGAGAAGTGAGGAGCGTAGGTTGAATACTATAGCAAATCTACTTGTAAATCAAGGGTATTATGAAATGATGAATAACTCTTTAACATCTTCTCAGTTAATCGAGGAACACGGTGGAGAATTACTATCAAATGACAGAAGTGTAGAGATGTTAAATCCACTTAGTAATGAGTTGGATGTTATGCGTCAAACCTTGATATTCCATGGACTTTCTTCTATTGCGCACAACCAAAATAGACAACATCCAGATGTTGGATTGTATGAGATTGGAAAAGTATATTTCAAGTTTGACGATAAGTACGAGGAGAACAAAAGGCTCTCATTATTCTTAACAGGTCGAAAAGAAATAGAGCAGTGGAATACTTCAGATGATAAAACGACATTCTACTCTTTGAAAGGAACAGTAGTTTCAATTTTGGAACGACTAGGTCTGAATGGAATGATCACAACAAAGGCCATAAAGAAATCGATCTTAACGGATGGAATTCAGTTATTTGTGCAGAAGAACAAGATCGGAGAGATCGGTTGGACATCTGATAAGTTAAATAGATCATTTGGAGTAAAACAGCGCGTATATATTGCTGATCTGGATTGGGACATGATCATTTCATTAGGAAATAGAAATAAAGTGAAGTTTTCTCCATTACCGAAATCATTTGCTGTTCGAAGAGATTTTTCACTTTTACTTGATGAAAGTGTCTCTTTCGGAGCTATAGAAGAGATCGCATATAAAACGGACCGTAAATTATTGCGAGATGTTAATCTGTTTGACGTTTACGAAGGGGATAAACTTCCTGATGGAAAGAAATCATACGCTGTGAGTTTTTCATTTCAGGATGAAGAGAAAACACTTAAAGACAAGCAGATCGATAAACTTATGGACAAGATCTACGATCAACTGAATAAACAACTGAAAGCTGAATTGCGATGATGAAAGGAGTTTCGATCGTAGGAATAGGCACAGATGTCGGAAAGACTGTGGTTAGTGCAATTATCTCTGAAGCTCTCTCGGCTTGTTATTTCAAACCTGCTCAAGCGGGAGACCTCGATAATTCTGACAGCATGAAGGTGGAGCGCTTGACGAGTGATCGTGTAACTGTTGCACCAGAGGTGTTTCGTTTGAAAACGCCAATGGCTCCGCATGGTGCCGCCAAGATCGATGGTGTAGAAATGCGAGTTTCTGACATCGAGTTCCCCAGAACAGATCAACCTTTGGTATTAGAAGGAGCTGGAGGACTAATGGTACCGCTTAATGAGAACAATGAAACGTTTCTAGATATTTACAAGAAATCTGGACTTCCAATAGTGGTGGTTTCAAGGCACTATTTGGGAAGTATAAATCATACACTGTTAACGATCGATCGATTAAAGTTGGAAGGGTTGAATATTCTTGGAGTTGTTTACGTTGGCGATGAAAATGAAGTTACTGAATCCATCATTGAACGCAATACTGGCATAAAGCAATTGGCAAGAATCCCTTTAACAGAAGACTTGAACCCAGCATTTATCAAAGCACAATCCGCAAAATTGAAAGGACTTTTATATGAGCTTAGTTGAACGTGATCAACGTGTAGTTTGGCACCCATTTACACAAGCAAAAACAGATAAAGCACCATTGCCTATTGTCAAAGCAAAGAATAGTGTGCTGACTGCTGAAGATGGAAAAGAATACATTGATTGTAATTCTTCCTGGTGGGTAAATGTACATGGGCACGGACATCCGCACATTGGCAAAGCGATCAGCGACCAGTTTCAGGAGATCGATCATATAGTATTAGCTGGAGCTACACATCCAAAAGTAGTTGAGTTAGCGGAACGAATAGTGGAAGTACTACCTTCAGATTTCACTCGTGTATTTTATTCAGATAATGGAAGTACAGCGGTAGAAGTAGCCATCAAGATGGTAATGCAGTACTGGTTTAATAAAGGCATTGAGAAAAAACGTTTTCTGGCACTGGAAGGAGCATATCACGGAGACACGTTTGGAGCCATGAGTTTGGGTCAGCGTGGTTACTTCAATAAACCTTTTGAGGCCTTTTTCTTTGAGGCAGATTACTTGCCTTTTCCATCAGAGGATAAAGAAGCAGAGTGCTTAGCGAAAGCGGAAGAGCTTTTTAAATCGGGAGAGTTTGCTGGTGTGATTGTAGAACCGTTGGTTCAGGGAAGTGCTGGAATGCAAATGTATCGTCCTGAATTTTTGAATCAATTGATGAAGCTGGCAAAGCAATACGATGTGCTGTTTATTTTCGATGAGGTAATGACAGGTTGGGGAAGAACAGGTAAAATGTTCGCCATGAATCATTGTGACGATACACCGGATATCGTATGCTTATCAAAAGGAATTACGGGAGGAACCTTGCCACTTGGACTTACGGTAACGAAAGAACATATTTTTGAAGCCTTCTTGCACGATGAGAAAACGAAAGCATTATTGCACGGTCATTCTTACACAGGAAATCCGTTAGCTTGTGCAGCTGCCTGTGCAACACTGGATATTTTTGAAACTAAAGAGAGCCAGGATAACATTCACCGTATTTGTGAAAAACACGCGGCTTTTCGTGCCCGAATTGATGGTACATACAAGCTCAGTGATCTTCGTCAGTGTGGAACTATTTTAGCTGTAGAAATTGAAGTAGGAGAGGGGAGTTCATATTTTGCCTCCATCCGTGAAGAAGCCGTTGAATTCTTTTACGACAATGGTATGTTGCTGCGACCACTGGGAAATGTACTTTTCCTGAATCCTCCTTATTGCACGACGAATAAGCAGCTGGATTATTGTTATGATAAGATCGAGGAGTTTTTGAAGATGAAGGCGGTTTAGTAATACTCTTCCTTCTTACTTTACAAAAAACTCCATGTAGAAGATAAACACCGCCATAACGAAGATGAAGTAACCGAATCCTTTTTTAAGCTTATCTCCATCGATAAAGTTGCTCAAGTAACTTCCAATGAAGATTCCGACAAGAGAAGCGGCAGTGAAGGTTGTTAGTAACATCCAGTCAATTTCAAGAGTAAGTGCGTCTCCCAGGAAGAATCCTAATAGCGATTTAAATGCGATGATCACAAGAGAAGTACCAACTGCAACTTTCATTTTAACATTAGCCAGGATCACGAGTGCAGGAATAATTAAGAAACCTCCTCCGGCACCAATCAAACCAGTGATTCCACCAACGATCAATCCTTCGGCAAGAATGAGCGGGTAATTATATTTTACTTCTTTGTTCTCGTCATCTTTGTCAACTTTTCTTTTCTTAAGCATTGAGAATGCCGCTGGTATCATGAGTGCCGCAAAGAGTCCAAACATGGCCATTCTCCGCGTGAATTCAAATTCATCGATCGTAAATAGCACATCGGGTAACATGGGAACAACGAACTTTCGTACCACTGTAACACCAATCATAGCTGGTATACCGAAAACTATTGCTGTTCTCCAATCAACGAAACCTTTCAAATGTTGTTTGATTCCACCTACTAAGGCTGAAAAACCAACCACAAAAAGTGAGTAAGCCGTGGCGTATTTAGCATCAAGTAGAAATAAGTATGCCAATACGGGAACGGCAAGTATTGATCCGCCACCACCAATTAAACCTAAAGAAATTCCAATAACTAATGCACTTATATACCCTAATATGATCAAACCAATTGTTTTTAAAGTTCAGTACAAAATTAGGTCGGTAGCTCACCTTTGTCTGCTACAAATGTTACACGTATATTTTTTCTCGATAATCTTTCTTCTGTTCATTTAGGATATGATCATTGAGATACTTTCATTATCTTCGGAAATCTGAAAAATAAATCAAGAATAATGGCAATTGAAGGTTATAATCATAGTGTTGCAGATCGATTGATGAAATATGTTCAAATCGATACCACGGCAGATCCCAATTCAGATACTTTTCCATCGACAATGATCCAAAAGGATCTCGGGAAAGTTCTCGTAGAAGAATTAAAAAGTCTTGGGATCGATGATGCGGAGATGGACGAATACGGTTATGTTTTCGGAACGATCAAAGGAAATATAGAACATCAGGTTCCAACGGTTTGTTTCTGTTCTCATATGGACACAGCTCCAGACGTTACTGGAAAGAACGTGAAGCCGATCCTTCATAAAAGTTATGATGGTAATCCGATCACATTGCCAGATGATACGTCACAAGTGATCACAACGGATCAACATCCTTATTTGAAAGAAAAGATCGGTGATGATTTGATCACGGCTAGTGGTAAAACACTTTTAGGTGCTGATGACAAAGCAGGAGTAGCTTGTATTATGGATTTTGCGCAGTATTTGCAAGAGCATCCTGAAGTTAAACACGGAGATATTCGGATCTTATTCACGCCAGATGAAGAAGTGGGTAGAGGTGTCGATCATCTTGATATGGATAAATTGAACGCAGATTACGGATATACGCTAGATGGTGGAGTTCTCGGCTCTATTGAAGACGAAAGCTTTTCTGCGGATGCTGTAACCATTACAGTTCATGGAATAAGTGCTCACCCGGGATATGCAAAAAATAAGCTGATCAACGCTCTTAAAATAGGAGGGGAGGTGTTGGCTGCATTACCAAAGGATAGTTGGTCGCCTGAAACAACAGAAGGAAGAGAAGGATTTGTACATCCTGTAGCTTTTGATGGAATTCAGGAAAAAGCGACATTACAATTCATCATACGGGATCACGAGACAAACCAATTGGCTGAATACGAAAAAAGGCTGGAAAACATTGTAAAGAATGTAGTGCATAAACATGAAGGAGCAACCTATGAATTTGAGGTTAAGGAGCAATACCGAAACATGAAGGAGATCTTAAAAGATGTGCCTTTCGTTACGGACTATGCTATTCAAGCCATGAAAAAAGCTGAAATCGAGCCTCGTCCCGTTATTATTCGAGGAGGAACTGATGGTTCTCGCTTGTCTTTCATGGGATTACCTTGCCCTAACTTATTTACTGGAGAAATGGCGATTCATTCTAAACACGAGTATGTAAGTGTTCAAGATATGGAAAAAGCCGTTCAGACGATGGGTGAATTGGTTCAGATCTGGGCAGAGCATAAGTAGGAATGAAAATTTAACAAAAATGAAAAAAAAGCAGCTAACACAGCTGCTTTTTTTGTATTAAATCTGATTATTTCGTTTAGTAATGCCGGTTAATTTAATAATGCCGGAAACTGTTCAGGGTCTGCTTCATGCATTAATTCGTATGCCGCATCGAAGATGTCATCTGTACTCGGCTTAGAGAAGTAATCTCCATCTGTACTATAAGCAGGTCGATGATCTTGTGCGCTAACTGTTACAGGTTCACTATCAAGTAAATAGTATGCTTTCTGTTTTACAAGAACTTGATCGAGAATATACGCTGTAGCTCCACTAGAAACGTCTTCATCAACGATCATCAATCTACTTGTTTTCTCCAGTGATTCAGAAATCACGTGATCAACATCAAACGGCAACAAAGTTTGAACATCGATCAATTCAACACTTATTCCAGCTTGTTGAAGAATTTTAGCTGCCTCAATACACAAGTTAAATGTTGAACCGTAACTTACCATTGTCAAATGTTCTCCTTCTTGAACAATTTCTGGTTGACCAAGTGCTATTTTAAACTCACCTAAATTTGAAGGGATACGTTCTTTTGTTCTGTATCCATTCAGTGGTTCGATAACTAATGCTGGTTCATCGGCCTCCATGAGCGTATTGTACATACCTGCAGCTTGTGTCATGTTTCTAGGTACACATACATTGATTCCACGAACTGCATTGATGATCATTCCCATTGGAGATCCAGAATGCCAAATACCTTCTAATCGATGACCTCTTGTTCGTATGATCAAAGGAGCTTTCTGACCACCTTTTGTTCTGTATTGAATCGTAGCTAGATCATCAGACATTACTTGAATAGCGTAGAGTAGATAATCGAGGTATTGGATCTCAGCAATCGGTCGCAAACCTCTAAGTGCCATTCCAATTCCTTGGCCTACGATCGTGCATTCACGGATTCCAGTATCAGAAACTCTTAATTCACCAAATTGTTCCTGCATGTTCTCCATTGACTGGTTAACACCACCGATCTTTCCTGTATCTTCTCCAAAAGTTAGTGTCTCAGGATACTTTTCAAAGATCTTAGCGAAATTCTCTCTTAGAATAATACGACCATCCTCCATTTTCTCTTCATCGTCGTATTCAATGTCAACAGGATCAATATTCAGAACTGCTTTATCTGATTGAGAGTGTAAATGAGAACTGTAGCGATCGAAATTTTCTTTACGTTTATTCTTAAACCAATTGATCAAAGCCGTTCGTGCCTCTGAGTCCTCTCCTCGAACAGTTCTGATCACGCTTCGAACTCGATTAAATATGTCTTTACGAATAGGTTCAAAGGCATTCTCGAGAGCTTCAACATCTTTCATGATGAATGCTTTGTTTGGGCTTGATTCAGCAACATTCTTCATCAACTGAATAGAAGCAGCAATATCTTGTTTAATTTCATTTGTAAAGTCTTTCCATGCCTTACCTTTTTGAGTTCGTACTTCTTTTTTAGCTTCTTTCTCGATAGCCTCAAGCTCTTCTTCTGATGCTAATGTTTCTCCATTTTCACCTTTGTAAGAAAGAATGAATGATTTGAATTTGGCAATACAGTCAAAATCTTTTTCCCACTGCATTCTTTCTTCCGATTTATACCTTTCATGAGACCCGGAAGTGGAGTGACCTTGTGGCTGGTTAACTTCTTCAACATGCACTAAAACTGGAACATGTTCCTCACGGGCAATTCTCGCAGCTTTTTCATATGTTGCGCAAAGATGAGGGTAATCCCACCCTTTTGTTTTCAAGATCTCAAAACCAGCTTTGTCTTTCGTTCTTTGGAATCCAGATAGCGCCTCTGAAATACTTTCCTTGATCGTTTGGTATTTTTTTGAAACCGATATACCATAGCCATCATCCCAAACAGACATAACCATTGGAACTTGCAGTACACCGGCAGCATTCATAGTTTCCCAGAAAGGTCCTTCCGATGTGGAAGCATCACCAATTGTACCAAAAGCAATTTCGTTTCCTTTGTTTGAGAATTTTTTCAATCTATCAATGTCATGCAATGCTTCGTTTTGCTTATAAACTTTTGAAGCTTGAGCAAGACCTAAAAGTCTAGCCATTTGACCAGCAGTAGGGGAGATGTCCGCAGAACTATTCTTTTGACTCATGAGGTCTTTCCACTCACCATTTTCATCAATGCTTCGGGTAGCATAATGACCTCCCATTTGTCGACCTCCAGAAGCAGGTTCTTTTTCGATATCCGTATGGGCATAAAGGGCAGCAAAGTATTGTTGCACGTTTAATTCTCCCAAGGCCATCATAATGGTTTGATCGCGATAGTAACCAGATCTGAAGTCTCCGTTTTGAAATTGTTTTGCTAGGGCAATTTGAGCAACTTCTTTGCCATCTCCGAAAATACCGAATTTGGCTTTTCCCGTAAGTACTTCTCTTCTTCCCAATAAAGAAGCTTCTCTTGAGAGGCAAGCTAATTCAAAATCGCTTAACACCTCACTTTTAAACGCTTCAAAGTCAATCTTATTCTCCTCTTGTACTGCGGTATCTTTTGCCATAAATTGTCAAATTTCGTGTCGCGAAGATAAGAAAAATAGACGAATTTACCATCAAAAATGATGTATAGATTTCTACAAAATAATGCTGAATCTTGTTAAGAAAATAAAGGACAAGACAGAAAGTACAACAAGAATATGAAGTCTACATGTTGTTTCCTTTCCAACGGTAGTTTTTGAACAACCAGTGGTATTTTTTCTTACTGAAATCCTCATTCCATGGCATAGCATTCATTTTATAAATGATGCCAAAATGATGGTGTAAGTAATTAGAATCATGTTTAAGAATCACAGGATGAACAGCAATTTTTGCTGCACTTCTCAATTGAATTCCAAGATCTTCATTCAACATTATGTTTATTCCTGCTCCGATATTAGGCGAGAACATATTGTTGAATTCCGGATCAGGTCTGCGAGTATAGCCTAAACCAGCAAAAACAAATGGATCAACATATGGTTGCTCCATTAATACACTAAAACTATATTTGAAATTAGCATCAATGTTGAATAGAAGTCCTGCTCTATTCAAATCATTGTTTACAAGATTCGAAGTTTTGTATCTATTGAAATTCATTATTCCCTCGAAACTCATTCCGTCTTTATAGTAATAATCTAAAGATAGAGTAGTAGGGAAAGCCAGCATATTCCAACGAGGTCTGAATCTAAGTAACTCTCTGAATGGACGACCATCATCGTCTATTGCATTCCACGCAAGACCATACATAAATTTGTAAGGTTTCTGGGTCTTTATTTCCTGTGCATTCGAATTAAATCCGAATAACAGAAGGAACAAGAGTATGTATGCAATAGATCTGTTCATGTGTAGTTTTAACTGTATAAACTTTCACAAAGTAACGAAAAAACTTTGAAAACCAGAAAAAAATGTAATGAATCGAAGAAAAATACAGTTCAAAATATGAATGTGATAGATGAGATCAATTATTTTCCTTTCCTAATTTAGTAAAGCTAACGCCATTGAATCCTTTTTTCTTTCGTTTAGATCTCTTTTCTTTTCGTTTTTTCTTCTCCTTTTCCTCTTCGCTAAGATCTTCGGGTAATACTGCTTTGTGAGAGCCTCCATCAATAGGTACATTTTTTCCTTCTGGATTTTGCCATTCATTCTCTTTAGAATAAATTAATACAGTGTCGTTTTCCGCATCATAAGTCCTCATTTCAACGGTTTCCTGCTCTTCTTTATTAATTGCAATTATGTCCTCTTTAAGACGCCATTTGTTGTCCTTGAACTCATAAGCATCATACGACATGTCTGGAACGTAATATTCACGAAATTCTTTCATACTTGGTGACTCAGGGGATAAATGATCAAAAATTATTTTATCTCTTCTTTCATCATAACGAAGTGACATCGTGGCTTGATTGGAATGTTCAAACACCACTCTTTTTTGATAACCGTTTTCAGTTTCAAATAGCGGATAACCAAAATTTGGAAATTTGCCAGTAAAATAGAGAACATCAATAAGCTTGATCGAACTGCGTTGATTGTTTGGATCATAGCCGAGAAGCGTGTAGTATGTTTTATTACGCTTTTTAACGTCTACAATATCATAATACAAGCATCCATACCAATTCTCATGAGTAACAGTCTGACCTCTGAGCATTCCATAATGTTGCTGAACACGATTCAATTCAACAACGTGAACCTTATCTCTCCGCTCATCTTTCTTCATAATGAATCCATGGAAGTTGTGAAGTTTATTTTCAAACTGCGTATTCCAGGTAATCACGCGAACCAGTTTGTCATCGGAATAAATTTTTCCAATACTTGTTAGGTTTTGAAAAGGATGATCGAAAGCTCCCTCTAACTCTAAAGCTGAAGCAAGTTGCTCTTTGAAGGATTTATTGATCTCTTTGATCTTTTCATCATCTCGAGTTTTTCTAAGCTTGTTAAGCTTCTCGGATAACAAGGATTCAGCCTGAATCAAGTCAGATGGTGCTTCCTGACTCCATGTTACAGAGAAAAAAAGGGTTGAAATGACTATGGACAAGAGCTTACTCATATTGATATAACGATTCAATTACGGGTTTAGTTACACAAAGGTTGTTCCAATATTACAACAATAAAAAAAGGTGGCAAAATAACCACCTTTCTCTATAGTATCTATTCTTCTAGTTTTTGAAATTGTCAGCCACGATGAGTTCTTTTGTCCCGTGACTCCAGTCATAGAATCCTTCTCCTGATTTCACTCCTTTTTTACCTGCAGTTACCATGTTTACTAATAATGGACAAGGAGCATATTTTGGATTACCTAATCCATCATATAATACCTCCATTATGGCAAGACATACATCAAGTCCAATAAAATCAGCTAACTGAAGTGGTCCCATTGGATGAGCCATACCAAGTTTCATAACAGTGTCTATTTCCTCAACACCGGCAACCCCTTCGTGAAGTGTAATGATCGCTTCGTTGATCATCGGCATTAAAATTCTGTTCGCCACGAAACCTGGATAGTCATTTACTTCAACAGGAACTTTTTTAAGTGCTTTTGAGGTTTCCATGATAACATTCGTAACTTCATCTGAAGTTGAATATCCACGGATGATCTCAACTAACTTCATAACCGGTACAGGATTCATGAAGTGCATTCCGATCACCTTATCTGGTCGAGATGTTTGAGCAGCAATTTTGGTAATAGAAATAGATGATGTGTTAGAAGCAAGGATAGCCTCTGGTTTTGTGGCCTCATCCAATTGCTTGAAGATCTTGAATTTCAATTCTTCATTTTCTGTTGCTGCTTCTACGACAAGGTCAACATCTTTAACACCCTCTTCAATAGAGGTATAAGTTCTGAGTCTATCGAGTGTTGCCGATTTATCATCTGAAGTGATCTTTTCTTTCTTAACCATTCGGTCAAGATTTTTCTCGATCGTTTGCATTCCTCGCTGAAGCGAATTCTCAGAAACGTCTATTAATGAAACTTCGTAACCAAATTGAGCAAATACATGAGCAATTCCATTCCCCATAGTACCAGCACCGATAACTGCTATATTCTTCATATTGTAATTGATTTCTTATTTGAGCCTTAAAGGTATAATTTATCCTAAAAATAGATAGGTGATTTTAGTATTTTTTAGGCATTGTGTCATTACGATATAATTCACAAAAAGTAAATATTATCTTTGAACACATGAGAATAGCTTTTCTATCAACATTCTATCCTTTCAGAGGAGGTATAGCGCAATTCAATGGTGCTCTTTTTCGTGCATTGGAGAAGGATCATGAGGTAAAAGCATATAACTTTACAACGCAGTATCCTTCTATGCTTTTTCCTGGAAAAACACAGTTTGTTGATGAAAATGATCAAGCGGATAAGATCCCTTCTGAAAGAGTTTTGAATTCAATGAATCCGGCAAGCTATGGTCAGACTGCCAGAAAGATAAAGGAATTCAAGCCTGATCTTGTGATTATAGGATATTGGATGCCTTACATGGCTCCATCATTAGGTTATGTTGCTGGGAAATTATCAAAGGACTATAATGTTGTCTCTATCGTTCATAATGCCACGCCTCACGAAAAAGGAAAGTTTGATAAACGATTATCATCTTATTTTTTCAAACGAAATGATAAATGTATCGCTTTGTCAGAGGCTGTAAAATCAGATATTGAAAGGAACTACCCAAGTATTGATGTTAAGGTACTTCTTCATCCCGTTTATGAGCATTTCGGTGTGAAAGTTGATAAAATCGAAGCCATTAAGCAACTAAAGATTCCCAGGCAGAAAAAGTACATTTTGTTTTTTGGACTTATAAGAGACTATAAAGGATTAGATCTTCTCATTGATGCTATGAAGTTCTTGCCAACAGAATATCATCTTGTCATTGCGGGTGAGTCTTACGGTTCATTTGATAAGTATCAAGAACAGATCAAGCTTAACAACTTGAACGATAGAGTTCATTTACATTTAAGATATATTCCGGATAGTGAGGTGAAATTTTTCTTCTCAATGTCTGATGTTGTAGCTTTACCATACAGATCAGCAACTCAAAGTGGTATTGTGGCTATAGCTAAGCATTTCAATAAACCAGTAGTTGCTACTAATGTCGGTGGTCTATCAGAGTTTTTGAATAAACCGGGAGATGGTGTACTAGCAGCAACTCAATCACCTAAAGATATCGCTGCTGCTATTAAACGTGTGCTTGAAGAAGATGAGTCCAATAAAGATCGAACCCAGAAAGAATCCTATTCCTGGGATGATTTCGGAAAAGAACTTATCAATTTCGCCAAGTCATAGATCTTAAGAAATTACATTACTTTCTCGTTCAAATCTTTTTCTGGAAAGCATAACCGCTAAAGCGGCAAAAACAAACATTACTCCAAACACTAGGAGCATTAATCCAGGACTTAACGTACCCGCAACAAGTTCCTTTGAAGCAAGTACAATATTGACTATCGGGATCAAAGCAGTTGTGAAATCTAATTCTATACCTGGTATAAACCCAACCATAGCTGGAAGAATAATAATAAAATTCACCGGAGTTAAAATACTTTGAGCCTCTTTAAAAGACTTTGCAGAGATCGTAACAGGGATCATAACTCCTGCAAAGAAAACGGTCAATGGAATTAATAATATATATAGTGAAATGATAAATGGAAGGCTCAAAATACTATTTACAACTCCCATAATTTGAGCATTTGGTGCTAGCTCAAAAACGTTAAGTGCCATAAATAATCCAAATAAAGCGAATGACGCAGCAGCTATTCCAGAGGTCACAACCACCAACATTTTACCTACTAGTATTTTCCATCGGTCGATAGGGGTAGTTAACAAAGTTTCGAGTGTTTTACGCTCTTTTTCTCCTGTGAAAAGATCGATGGCAGGGTAGAGGCAACCAATAAAACCGAATATGATGAATAGATAGGGTAAAAATCCACCTGCGAGTTTACCGATCATTTCTTTGCTACTGGATAGATTTATGAATTGAGTATTTAATGGATCTAGTGTTTCTTCAGCGATACTAAGTTTAGCCAATCGTTCAGATCGGGTTGATGATTCAATGATCTCTAAATACGTTTTTATTCTTGACTTATATCCGATGTTTGTTTCTTTCAAGTAAACAGCAATCGGAACAGATTTGCCACTTTCGATCTGTTTGTCGTAGTCTGATGGAATACTTATCGCAACTTGAACAGAATCATCATTTATTAATTTTCTGATTCCAGAGGTATCAGTCATAAATGTAAATCTCTTTGGACCAATCGAATCTGGAATAGCGTCAAGTGAAGTGATCAGTTTGTTACCTGGATCTTCTGAAATAAGCGCGATAGTTAGTTCTTCTTCTTTTTGTCCTTCTTCGAAACTACTTGAGATCTGGGTAATTAGTCCCATGATCAAAGGAAATACTAACACAGGTATTACGATCATAGCTATAATCGTCCTACGATCACGCAATGTATCTTTAAGTTCTTTTTTGAAAATGGTAAATATCATGATGATTGTTTAGCCTCATTAATAATTCGAATAAATTCTGCAGTTAAGTTTTCTGCCTTCATTTGATCTCTAAAACTTTGCATCGAGTCGTTGAAGATCATTTTTCCTTTGTGAATAATAGCTAGATCATCACATAAAAGGTCAACCTCACTCATGATATGAGAGGAAAATATGACAGTCTTGTTTTTAGACTTACAATCCCTTATCAGTTTAATGATGTTCTCTGCGGTAATCACATCTAATCCACTTGTGGGCTCATCAAAGATGACGACTTCAGGATCATGGATCATCGTTCTACAAATAGATACTTTTTGCTTCATTCCAGTACTAAGACGTCCAATTCTTTTGTTTTGGAAATCATGCATATCCAGAAGGTCATAAAGCTCTTCTTTTCTAGTCTCGATGACTTCATTCGTAACCCCATAAAGTTTTCCAAAGTATGCTATTATTTCGTTTGGTGTAAGCCTCTCGTACAAGCCAGTTGATCCCGTTAGAAAACCAATATGCTTCTTAGCTTCAAGCGGTTTCTTCTCAATATCAAAACCATTTATCTTTACCTCACCTTCAGATGGTTTTAAAATACCAGCTAACATCCTTAGAGTTGTTGTTTTGCCAGCTCCATTAGGTCCCAAAAGAGAAAATATTCGTCCCGGTTGACAAGAAAAGGAAATGTCGTTTACCGCAGTTGCTATTTTTTCAGATGTATTATTCTCTTTGCGCTGTTGCTTTGACAGTTCAAAGGTTTTTACAACATTATTAACCTCAATCATATCAATTTGGATTTGATGACGAATTTATCAAAAAAAAGAGGCAATGATCCGATTCTAACAAATATTGGGAACTATTTACTCAAAAATGATCAGAGGTTTAAGTTTTTCAAGAGTGGCCGGTCCAATTCCTGGGATTTCATCAAGATCTTTTAAGGATTCAAATGGACCGTTTTTTTCTCTATATCCTATAATTGTCTTTGCTCTTCCTGGTCCGACCGTTGGTAGAAACTGCAACTCTTTTAGTGTTGCAGAATTAATATTTAAAGGGAATAAATTCTTTCTGATCTCAGCATCAGATGTAAGGATCTTAGTTCCAACTTTTTCAGGGTTCTTCCACATACCCGTTTTATTTTCTTTTGCTCTTTTTTCTTCGATCTGAAAAACCAGACTGCTGTCTTCTGGCTGAAAATAGTAAGTGGAGTAGGAGGCTCTACCATTTTTAATTATTTCAAGATTAATATGCTGAATCTGCCCTGACTTATCTTTTGCTATGATATAAGCTTTGTGACTACCATATTTATGACGAGGGATACCTCTGCCGCCAACTAACTTGATTTCTTTATCAGTGAGAATTGAATCTAAAAAATGTTTTGAGTTTTCAGAATAAAAATAGGTGCTATCTTCGTGTCCAGCCCAGGTGCGAGGGGCATCAACTCCTAATAACTCAACAGGATAGTAAACGTTTGTCTCAAGTTCTACTTCAATTTTATCTCCTTCTTTAATTTTAAAGCGATCATACCAGGCTGACGTATCGATTACAGGATAACGATGATTCGTTTTTCCTTGTGCACGATTTTTTACACCCATAAAATCCTGGTAAAAGAGGTTTGCGATCTCATTATCGAAGATCATTAGAATATTTTCATCATTAGCTTTTTCTGCATTAGCCGAAAAATTATACGATCCTGTTATTGTTAGTGCTTTGTGCTTATCTGGGTAAGGATAGTCAACATCTATTAATATAGTTTTAGCATGCAGTTTACGAACTTCTTTAGCTGGTAAAACAAGTCTGTTTCCGAATGCCATTTCAGGTCTGGCCCAGATCTGGTTGTTATTTCTATACTTTGCGTAAAAAGCTGGATCTATAATTCCTTCGAGCGTTAATTCACCTCTTCCAGAACGCTCAATTAATGCTTCGCTAATTGGTATGTTTGGACTTATTGCAAAAGCCAGAAACCTAGCGTCATGTTTTGCATAATCATTTATCAGCTCAGTGATCCTGCTAGATATACTTGGTTTATATCCTTCCCGATCAATTGGGCCAAAATATACCTCGACGCGTGTGTCATTGACATGATGTACGTTTTCAGAAACATTCTCTTTATCCTTGTGAAACCGAGCCCTACGATTATTAGGTTCAGCACCATCACTTCCCCACATTTGCTCAAATTCTTCGAGATACGCATTAGCAATTCCACTGTCTTTGATCAATAATGTTGCATTCGTATTCCATGCACCTGTATAGGTTGTATTCATAGTACCTGTCCAAACGTAATCATCATTAGGGTCATCACTAAGAGCGTCAATCACAGCGAACTTATGGTGCATGTTAGCTCCAGAGTTAGGTAAACGTTGATCTAATTTTTCAATTCGACCATCTGGCCAATAGATAGTTCCGCTATCATCTATGTTCGGAATTCCAGCTTTTCTCAGGGTATCCCACATTGGTCTCAAGAATCTGGGAGCATGATCCCGATGGATCACGTCAGTAACGACTCTAACTCGGACACCTCTTCTACTAGCGTTCGCTAAAGCCATTCCAATCTCCATGTGTTGTAAGTCATATACAGCGAGATCTACACTATGTTTAGCTTTGTTGATTTGATCTGCAAGGACTTTGATCATGTCCCACTCGTCATTTGATTCGTTACCCTCTAACTGAACTGAATGATCTGACTTGGAATTGAAATAAACTTTAATCCATTCTACTGAACTGGTGTCCTTTTTACCAGCAAATGAAACATTAGCTAAAACAAGTATATAAAATCCAAGTAGGAGGTATCTCATGATCTAAATTTGAAGATATGAACTAAATATCGTACCAAATTTAGTTATAAACGATCAGTTATCCAGTTTGACGATCTTATCGTTTTGTAAAATTGGTATTACGTTGACTTGATTCGGTGTGAGACAATACTTAATGTCTTTGTTGAGTTTCAATTTTTTTAATCTTCTGCGATGTGAACTTGATTTTAAAAAACCAAAATAGTTATGTCTAGAAGATAAATAAAGATACTTTGCTGCTACAGAAGAATCGTCATCTGAGCTGTACTTTCCAGTTGCCAATAGATCGTGAGCGATAGCACCAGCACAAATAGTATCCTCAAGATTGAAATTCCCTTTCCATCCTGAACATAGGCATAGAACGTTTTTATTTTCTTTAAGCAGCCATTTTACAAGAGATTCTAAATTGATAAGTGAACCGATCACAACTGTAGGTGCGTCTTTTGCAATGTTTATCGCTCGTGTTCCATTCGTTGTTGATAGGACAATATCTTTCCCTTTTAGTTTGGGATTCATGTAACTGTATGGAGAATTACCAAAATCAAAACCATCAACGATTTGTCCCTGTCTTTCAGCTCCAGCTAAATATCCATTGTCTTGATAAGATTTAGCCTCTTCGACAGTTGGTACCGGGATCACGCTCGAAACACCATTGTCTATTGCTGAACAAATAGCAGATGTAGCTCTAAGAACATCAATCACAACAACGATGTCAAATCTACCTTTGAAATAGTCGTAATCATCAGGCGTAAAACATACTTCTACTAGTTTTTTCTCCATGCCGCGAAGATAACAATAATGTGGTTATTGGAATTAACTATTCTTCTTTTCGAATAACGTTGCGATCTGTTGACCTATTCTACTACCCAGAGCTACTCCCATTCCTCCTAATCGTATAGCAACCATTACATTTCTTTTTTCAGATATATATCGGACGATAGGGTTTCGACTTTTACCCACTCCCATAATGCCAGACCATTGCTGTTCTATTTCAATTTTCTTATTTGGAAGGATAACATCATTGATCAACTTTTTTAGACTGTTCGTTATTATCGCTGTGTTTTCAAAATCTGTTGTCGTTTCTTCTTCAAATGCCAAGTTTCTTCCTCCACCAATTAGTAATCTGTTCCCAACATTTCGAAAATAGTAGTATCCACGATCATAGTGAAAAGTTCCATTAAACAGATCAGGAATAGGTTTGGTGATTAGCACTTGAGCTCGGGCTGGTTTTAGGTCTATATCAGGAAGCAAAGATTGTGAAAGTCCATTCGTAGCAACAATAAGCTCTTTTGTCAGAAAAGCACCATTTTCTGTATTGATCTTCACAAGATCGTTTTCAAAATCTTCAAAAGATTCGAGAGAAGTTCCAAATAAAGTGAGCACTCCTTTTTGAACAGCAATTTGATGTAGTTTTAACATCATTTTGCCAGTGTCGATCTGACCTTCTCCATAATTCTTTACGATATTAGATACGTTATCGAAGCCAAAAGTATTAGAGGATTTAGTGTAATTATTTTTGATCCCAGTAGCCTCCTCGATAATATCGTTTAACCTTCTTTGATTATCCATGACGTTTTCAAACATGTCAACATCTTCATCTGAATTTTTGAAGATCTCAAAAGACCCGGTTTGAATGAAATCAATTGAATCTTTTCCACATCGATTAAGTAAGATCTGTAAACCTTCATATCTCTGACGGATAAGATCTACAACTTTATCTTGTTCCTGATCCTCTAAGTCATCAAGTATTTCAGATCCACTACCAAAACATGTAAATCCTGCATTTTTAGTACTCGCCCCCGTAGGTAAGTAGCCTCTTTCCAGAATTAAGATCTTTTTATCTGGGTATTTGTCTTTTAACTCTATAGCAGCACTATAACCTACAATTCCAGCACCAATGATAAGTATATCTAAGTCATTGAAATAGCTATCTTTCTCCCAGAAACTCAATTGAGAATACCTAAGCATCGTTTAATTTTCTATTGATTTACTGTAATTTTAACGATATTTGTGAGTTAAACCATGAAAAAATGAACGTTTATTGTAACGCAGGTGTACAGTGTTACGTTCATATGTTATTGAGATGAAAAGAATTGCGTTATTTCTGTTATTCATGATAGCCGCTGTGTCCATTAATTGGGCGCAGGAAGTTGTTTATGAAGGTCGATTGACAGATTACGACTCAGAAGATGATCTGAGTGGTGTAACGGTATCCGCAGTCTCTAATGGTTCAGTTGTTTACAGCACAAGTACGGGTAGACGTGGGAATTACACGGTAAAACTACCGATCGGTACGACATATACCATTCGTTATGAAAAGAATGGATATGTAACAAAAACAATGAAAGTCGATGTTTCAGGAGTTAATGAAGAAGATCTGCCGATAGGAGGTCGAATTATGCCCCCTGTGGATATCGATCTTTTTACAGAACGTGAAGGCGCAGATTTTTCATTTCTTGAGAGTGAACCCGTTGTTGAATGGGACTATGATGATAAACAATTTGTTATGGACTGGGATCGACAAGTCTATAATAGAATGAAGAAGAAGATCGAAGATAAATTAGCTGAAGCTGAGAATAAAGGTAAAGAACAAGAAGCTAAGTATAACAAACTCATTTCTGAAGCAGATGATTTTTTTAAGGACGAAGATTATGAATCCGCATTAAGTAAATATGAAGAAGCTCTTGGTGTGCCTGGTAAAGCCACAGAAGAGCATCCGAATAATCGAATTCTGGAAATAGAGGAGTTACTCCAAGAACAAGCGGAGAAGGAATTGGCGGAACAACAAGCCAATCAGGAATATCAAAATTTAATTGATGCTGCAGATAATCTTGCCAGTAACGAAGATTACGATGGAGCCATATCTAAGTACAATGAGGCCCTCGCCCTGAAACCAGAGGAGCAGTATCCTAAAGATCAAATTGAAGCAATGAAAGCCGCTAAAGATAAAGCTGCTAAACAAGAAGAGTATACCGCTTTAATAGAAAAAGCAGATGGTTTTTTTGATCAGAATAGCCTAAAAGCTGCTCGAGATTTCTATCAACAAGCTAACGACTTACTACCTTCTGAACAATATCCAAAAGATCAGCTTGCTGCGATTGAAGACAAATTGAAAGAGCAGGAAGAACAGAATGAAAAGAAAAGAAAGTATGATGAAGCGATAGCCAAAGCCGATGAATTCTATGATGCCGAATCATATGAGCAAGCAATTGAGAAATATGAAGAAGCGATAACTTATGAGAGTGCTGCAACTTATCCAAAAGAAAGGATAGAAATGGCCAAAAACGCTTTGGCTGAACAAAACGCAGCTAAGGAAAAACAGGAGCAATTTGACGCATTAGTTGAAGAAGCAGATAAATTAGTTGTTGCAGAAGATTACGAGGAAGCGATCAAAAAGTATGATGAAGCTTTAGCACTAATCAAAGATACAGATGTAGAGACGAAAAAAGAAGAAGCTACGTCATTACTCGAAGAAAAATTGGCAAATCAAGAACAAGAGCAGCAAATAGAGGAGTTATTGACTAGCGCGAATACCAAAATGAGTGATGAGGATTATGAATCTGCTCTAAATGACTACAATGAAGTACTTACGCTTGATCAAAACAATACGTTTGCTATAGAAGGAAAAGCAGCGGCGGAAAAAGCGATCGCGAGAAATAAGGAATTAGCTGAAAAGAAAGAACAATTTGATCAATTGGTTGCTGAAGCAGACGAAGCTTTTGATCAAGAGAACTGGGAACAAGCTAAATCAAGTTATGAGGCAGCGAAGGAAATTTTTGAAGATGATGATCATGTCAATGACAGAATAGCTCTAGTGAACAAGAACATTGCAACAGCTCAAGAACAAAAGCAGATCGATGAGCAGATACAAGTTCTTTTAGATCAGGCAGCTGACTTAAAATCAGATGACGAGTGGAAACTCGTTGTTGACAAATACGATGAGGCGCTTGCATTAGACGATTCTCGAGATGACGTTAGAGAATTACTTGATCAGGCAAAAGAAAGTTTGGCAGAATGGAAAGCTCAACAGGATCAGGAAGAATTATTCGCTGAAATAAAGACAGAAGCTGATCAGCTTTTTGCTCAAGAGAAGTGGGAGGAGGCAGAAACTAAATATAATGAAGCTTTAGCGATCAAAGAGGATGACGAAATCTCTACCAATCTAGAAGTAATTAAAGAAAAACTTGAAGAACTTGCTGCAGAACGTGCCAAGGAAGAGCAATTTAATGAGCTAGTTGCTGAAGCAGAAGGTCTTGAAGACGATGAAAAGTTGAAAGACGCAATAGATAAATACAAGGAGGCATTAGAGATCAAATCGTCTTCAGATATCACAAATAAGATTGCAGCTTTAGAAGATGCGATTGCGTTACAAGAAGAGAATGCCCAAAAGAACGAAGCTTATGAAGCTGCGATTCAGGACGGAAAACAAGCTATGGATGATGAGGATTATGCCAAAGCAATGAAGTCTTTTGATGATGCTCTTTTGGCTAAACCATTAGATGACGAAGCCAAGCGATTAAAGAATGAAGCAGAAGCTGCATTAAATGATTTGCGAAGTGAAGAAGAGAAGTATAATGGATTATTAGAGAAGGCTGAGCAAGCATTGAATAATGAAGAGCTGGAGTCTGCAAAAGCGCTGTATGAAGAAGCCCAGGATATGAGACCGAAGGCAACACTTCCTCAAGAGAAGATCATCGAAATAGATGAATTACTTAGAAAGCGAGAAGAAGAGCTTGCTGAACAAGATGAAGAAGAAAGAATCAATCAAGAATATCAAAATAAACTTGAATTAGCAGATGTTGCCGCTGGTAACTTTAAGTATGAAGACGCGATTGATCATCTAAAGGCTGCATCTGAACTGAAACCGACTGAAGCATTTCCGAAGAAGAAAATTAAGGAATATCAAGCATTATTAGATCAGATCCAGGCTCAAAATTCAAAAGAGAAAAAGTATGATGATCTCATTGATCAAGCTGATCAGTCGTTTGATAATGAATCTTATGAGGAAAGTATCGAGCTCTACAAGAAGGCACTTGAAGTTAAAGAGAACGAAAGTTACCCTACTCAACAGATAGCAAAAGCTCAAGAGGCTATTGATGCAATGAGTAAACGAGAAGAAGATAGATTTTATAACGGATTGATAAGTGAGGCTGATCAAGCATTCAACAATGAGGATTATAAGGAGGCTTTGACGAAATATCAAGAGGCATTGGCTGAAAAATCAGGTGATCAATATGCACAGGATAGAATCGAGGAGACTCAACAAATATTAGATAATCTTGCTGAAGAGGCAGCTCAAGCTTCAAAGAATGATGAAGACTATAAAAAGCATATAGCAGATGCAGATAAGTATTTCGACGAGGAAAGGTTTATCAAAGCGAAAGAAACTTATGAGTTGGCACTAAAAGCTAAACCAAATGATTCTTATGCAATCGAGAGGATTCAGGAGAGTGTAGAAAAGGCAAAATCTAAGGTTGATGCAGGGGATGAAGCCCGTTATCAAAAGATCTTATCAAAAGCAGATGAATACTTCGATGAAGAGAACTATGAAAAAGCGAAGTCACTCTACAAAAGAGCATTGAAACTAAGAAGTTATGATCAATATCCTAAAGATAAGCTGAAGGAGATCAAGGCAATTGAAAATGGTAATATAAAGAAGGAAGAAGAGTTAGAGTATTTAGGAGAAAAAGAAAATATTTCAATTACTGAAGGAATGGCTTTGTTAGAACAAGCAGAGAATCAACGTGAGAATATGAAACTCGATAAAGTTCAGAAGATCATCGAAAAGAATGAAGGGCAGTTTATCGATCGAAAAGTTGTTGATGATGATGAAAGATCAGAATATAACAATGAGATATTGCGTGTTTATGATAAACGACAAAGCATTGACTTTGAGGAAAAGGAACGCAAAGATCGAACGATTGTTGATCTTGATGACCAGGAATACGCATTTGAAAAATTGAGTATTCAGGAAAATACATTTGAAAGAGGAGAGGTGCTTAGACAAAATGAGGATCTCACTTATATTGCTGATGACTATGTAGATCACAAGAAATCAAAATTTGACGATCATAGTGGCGTAATTGAAAATATCAAAGAAATTGAAGAGTCGAGGAATGATCTAGACATTGCGGAAGCAACAAGAGAAAAAGTTTCTGTTATGTCTGTGAATGAACAAGTAGATGAGATCATTGATGAACGTCGTGAAGACTCATATCGATCTTCGGAAATGAGAAAAGAAAATGAGCGCGGTGTCGATCGTCTGCAACAGCAAAAAGAAAAGCGTGTAGTTAGAGAGAATGAAGTTGAGTATGCCAGAATTCAACAAATGAAAAGCGATGCTTTATTGGCAGAATTAAAGAAGAGTGAATCTGAAAAAGAAAAGCAAGTAATCCATGAACAACTTAAAGAAGATATTGCTGCACTCGAAGGGAATCTACAAGATAAAGAAAGAAAAGAAACGAGGGAAACGTATGAGGAGCAAATTAAGTCAGACGTATTGCTTACGGAAGTCTCAGAGAATTATTTAAAGTCTCAAGAAAACAATGATGATGCTCGTCAAGAAGCCATTGAGCAATTGAAAGTTGTAGAAGAGGATAAAGAGAAGGAATTGAGCGGTCGAAATGAATTAGAAACTGAAGAGAATCAGCAGAATATTGAGCATACTGAATTTATTAAAGAGAAAGAAGCTGAAGAATTGGCTGCACATAAAGGAGAAAAAGTTGATCTTAACGAAAAAGTAAAGGATCGTGAAGATCGATACGACCGGGAGGTTTCTATGAAAACGAAGTCCGAAGAGATGAATGTTGAGAATACAACTGAGACTATTGAGTCCGTTCAAGTTAATGATGAAGAAATTCGATCAAATAAGTCAGAACAAGTAAAGGAAAATGATGAAAAAGTGAAAGCTGTAGAGTCATCAATCAATAAGGGTGAGCGAATTCGTAAAGAGAGAATTAATGAAGAAAAATTAAAGTCTCAGGATTTACTTGACAAAATGGAAGCGAAGAAGACTAAATTTAATGCGGAGATTGCCAATACTCTTGGCGACGAGTTTCCTGAAGGTGTAACACAAGAAACTTATGTAAGGCGAGATAAAGATGGCGTTCCATACAAAATTGTAACAAGAAGAATAGTTGTAACAAATGGATATGGAGAGGTATTCATGCGAATCCAAACGAGAAACGCAGTAACTTACAGTAAAAATGGTAGACCAATTTCAGAGGCTTCATGGATCAGAGGTACGGAAGATGCTAACCTTGTTCAACATTTCTAGATTCATTCTTTTTTATCTTTTTCTTATTCTTATTTCATGTTCGAATGATGATCAGAACATGTCTTCTTACACTCATGAAAAAAAAAGTAATGAGTACGACAGGTTAGATGTGAATACGGAGACAGCCTGGTATGCCAACAAACTAACGATTCAAGGTAAAGCTCAGGGAACCACCTTCACCATTAAAACGAGCAATGATTCCTTGTTGATCTCGCCTAAAGAGTTGTCTGATTTCTTCAATTCCTTCGATCAGGAACTGTCAACTTATGTTGATAGTTCTTTGATCTCTCGGTTGAACTCAAATGACTTAAACAGTATCAATTTGGATAAAACTGACTACTTTAAAACATCGCTATCCATAAGTAGAGATGTTTTTGAAAGAACCAATGGAGCATTTGATCCTACCGTTTTTCCGTTGGTTAAGATCTGGGGATTCTTCAAGGACCCAACCAATCCGCCATCAGATAAACAGATAGACAGTGTTATGCAACATGTCGGTTTTAAAAACGAATCAAACTATACAATTGATGTTGATAAGCTTGTTAAACTAAACGAGATGTCGAGTCTAGATTTCAATGCAATTGCTCAGGGCCAATCTGTGGATGAAATTGCAGCGTTACTTGATAAAAGAGGTCAACAGGACTATTTTATCGAAGTTGGCGGTGAGATCAAGGTAAAAGGTGCAAATGATCGTGGAACAGATTGGGTAATAGGAGTTGATCTTCCTTCCGAAGAGAATGATGGTTCAAGCAATAATAGGAAACTGGAAAATTATTTAAGCCTCTCATCTAATGCAGTTGCAACATCTGGGAGTTATCGAAAGTTCTATATTAGAAACGGTGAGAAGTTTAGTCATACCATCGATCCAAAAACTGGCTATCCCGTAGACCATAACTTGTTGAGTGCTACTGTGATCGCCAATAGTACTGCCATGGCAGATGCATATGCTACAGCTTTTATGACCATGGGAGTTGACAAAACACTTGAATTCATCGAAGCAAATCCTGATCTTGGACTTTCGGTTTATCTTTTATTCGAAAATTCTTCAGGTAAGATAGAAAGAGCATACTCCGAAGGAATGGATCAGTTCTTTGCAGAATAACTGTGAATAGCTTTGAATTCCGGAACTTCTTTACTAATTTGATGGTATGAAGTCAAAATTAAGTCTACTAGTATTTTTTTTAGTCACAACACTTTACTCGTTAGCTCAAACGCCGCAAAATGTTACGCAGTTGGATGATTCCGAAAAAGACAGTTTATGGAATTCAACTTCGGCTATCATCTTCGTAGCGATATTGATCCTGTTATTGATCGTTGGACGAACATGGTCCAAGAAAGTCCACGAGAAACGTGATGAGCTATCAAATAAAGACAAGGATTAATACCTAGTCGTTATCTTCGACGCGCAAAGTATGTCCCATTTTATCTCGTTTAGTTTCGAGATAAAATTTATTGTGTTTGTTGCTTTTGATCTCTAGTGGAACGTTTTCTACTACTTCAAGGCCATAACCAATAAGTCCAGTTCTTTTTGTTGGATTATTCGACATCAACCTCATTTTACGAACCCCAAGATCTCTCAGTATTTGAGCACCAATACCATAATCTCTGTGATCACCTTTAAAACCTAGTTTTTCATTGGCCTGCACTGTATCATATCCTTCTTCCTGAAGTTTGTAGGCTTTGAGTTTATTCATCATCCCAATTCCTCTTCCTTCTTGATTCATGTAAACAATCACACCTTTACCTTCCTCCTGGATCATGCGCATAGCTTCATGAAGCTGAGGGCCACAGTCACATCTACATGAGCCGAATATATCTCCTGTCATACAAGAGCTGTGCACTCGAGTCAGCAAAGGTTCATCCTCTTCCCATTCTCCTTTGAATAGAGCAAGGTGCTCCTCACCGCTATTTTTGTCCTTATATGCAGCCATTTCAAAGTCACCAAATTCCGTAGGAAGCTTGATCTTAACTTCTCGTTCTACAAGTGATTCTTTGTGTAATCTATATTTGATAAGGTCTTCGATCGTTACGATCTTCAAATTGAATTTCGCAGCAATTTCAATTAACTGAGGCAATCTGGCCATTGTACCATCCTCATTCAGTATCTCAACGATCACTCCAGCAGGTTCAAAACCTGCAAGTCTTGCGAGATCTATAGAAGCTTCAGTATGCCCAGCTCTTCTTAAAACACCACCTCTCTTTGCTCTAAGTGGGAAGATATGCCCGGGCTTTCCTAATTCTTCTGGCTTTGTCTCAGGATCGATAAGCGCCTTTACTGTTTTGTATCGATCTTCTGCAGAAATTCCAGTCGTACAACCATGTCCGATCAAATCGATGGAAACGGTGAAAGGCGTCTCATATGCTGCTGAATTGGACTGAACCATTAGATCTAATCCTAATTCATCACATCTGTCTTCTACAAGCGGGGCACATATCAATCCTCTACCATGTGTAGCCATGAAATTAATGATCTCAGGTGTTACGTTTCTTGCGGCTGTAACAAAATCACCTTCATTCTCTCTGTCCTCATCGTCAACAACGATAACTACTTTACCGTTTTTGATATCTTCAATTGCCTCCTCTATACTGTTGAGATTATCCCTCATATCATTAAATTGTTTTGCAAATGTACGATATTAATCATGCATTATAAACTTAAACACCGATGAGTTCGATAAGTTCTTTTGTGACAGTCTCCCAGTCATAATTTGATCGGATAAAATTGCGCGCATTAACAGCGATTGAATCACGCAGATCTTGATCGTTTAGCAATCGTTCGATCTGAGTTTGGAAAGCAGCGGCATTATCTGCGATTAATATCTCTTTTTCTGGAGTTGCATTCAAAGCATTATTTGCCATAGATGTTGTAATACAGGGGATACCTATGGCCATTGCTTCTAGTAGTTTATTTTGTAATCCCGTTCCCAGAAACATGGGAGCAACGAATATTTTATGAGAAGCATAGTAAGTTCTTAAGTCTTCTACAAATCCAGTTACATCCACATTCTCAGCTTTCAGTAATTGGACTTCTTTTACTGGATTTGCTCCTGCTATTGTGACTTTTGTGGTCTTAGGTAATTTTGGAAGTACTTCATTTATGATATATAGAGAGGCAGTTATGTTCGGAGGGTAGGACATATTACCTGTAAAGAGTATATCAGTCGTTTTCTTAACACCTTCATTTTCAAAATTCAAATATGATCGATCAACACCGTTGGGCACGACTGTGATCTTAATTCGATTCTTGTGAAAAATATAGTTTCGATCTTGCTCTGAAATGATCGTATGATTTTCAAAGTATTCGAAAATTGAATTCTCGTATTTCATCAATCGCTTGAATTCCAGATCGAAGATCCATTTTCGTAAACCAGAAGCTTTCTCCGATCTACGTTCAACACCTTTTGATAATGCATCCATATAGTCGATCGTTTTATCACACGCATGATAATTTTTTACATATTCAGCTGCGCGGATCAACTGACAATAAATATGATCGGGTTTTATGGATTTGAGCTTTTCTTTGATCTTTCTGTGGATCCTTCGGTGATAAAAATACCCAACTTGAATTGGTTGTTGATTCAGTAAATTTAATCCGGCACCAATCCATTTCTCCCAGCTCTTTATCACGTAAACATTTATACTTGAACATACTTTCTCAAGTTGATCTCTATCTTCAACTGCAATCTCATGTTCGCTCGTTGAAATTAAATGTACATTGAAATGCTTGCTCAACTCGACAATCTGGTAATACGCACGTAGTTTATCACCCTTCTCAAGTGGATAGGGGAATCGCGATGTTATTACCACTAGGTCTTTATACTTCTTCGATGAATGCACTTAGTCTACGAGTTAATTTCTCTTCACCAAAATTATGAATTACGAATTGTTTTGCATTTTGACCTAACGACTTTCTCAAGTCTTTATCGAGATGCAACTTGTACATGGCATCTTTAAAATCATTCGGGGAATCAGCGATCAATACATGTTTTTCATGTTCGACTTCAACACCCCGAATTCCTTCGGAAGTTGTAACAATAGGTTTGCCCATAGCCATATTTTCAAGAAGCTTGATCTTCAACCCACTTCCTGATCTCAAGGGAATAAGACAAATGCCATGTTGGTCAATGTATTCTTTCGCATTTTCGATCTCACCGTGACATACCACAGAGGGATGGTTGATCTCATTTTTGGTCAGGGATTTCCCTGCTATGTGAAAAGTAGATCCTTTTATACCACTAGGAATTACGTTCTTTAACAACCAATCTATCGCTTCCTCATTTGGTCTCCAATCCATGGCACCTAGAAAGTAAAAACTGTCAAGTTTGTAATCAGGGTTTGCAAAATCTGTTTTAACTGCAGTGGGCAACGCTGTGATCTGAATTTTTGGAGAAAATTGCTGGAAAAACAACGCGTCATCTTCAGTGATCGCTATAATACCATCTAACTTTGGTAGTTGAGATAACTCATATTTTTTAAGTTGTTCTGCCAGTTTTTTGAAGTACCACTTTTTTAGAAAAAAAGAAGACTGCTGACTTAACTGTTCCCAGATCTGATGTTCCACATTGTGGGCTCTTAAAATAAGTTTGCATCCTTTACTTTTGAATAGATCAATGTAAGGTAAAGTGTATATGCTTTCGAATATCACTACATCGAAGTCATCTGCTTTAATGAGATCAATGATCTTCTTTTTTAGCTTCCTTTCTTTGAATCGAGCGATGTTATAGGATTTGTTCGCGATCAAATAAAATATTGCTCCTAATAGATCTGTTCTCGTGTTGATCTTGCAATGATCTATTTTCATTCTCTTTCTCCAAGAAGAAGGATATTTGCTTTCATCAAATGGATGCTTAGACGTAGAGATCGTGAAATGAGTGATTGAAGTAGAAGAGGCGAGAAGCAATGATTTTAATGTACTGCTTATCGCTACACAACCACCATCCCTTAGAGGGAAAGCAGGTTTATTAGAGAAATGCAGAATGTTTTTCATGATTTTTTCTTTTTCCTCCTAAAGATTCTTGGCATTTCTACAACACTCTTATCGTTGGCAGCACTTATTAATAAAAATATAGCGAAAGGTAACAATACAATACTTGGTCCCCACATTCCCAAATAAGGAGGTAGAATTTCGCTTTGAGCCATACTATCACCAATACTGATCAAAACAAAATAGATCATGAATAATAACGCAGCTATGACAACTGGTGCGCCAAATCCACCTCTTTTAACTATTGCTCCAAGAGGTGCACCTATGAAGAATAAAACAATGATGGTGAAGGATAGCGAGAACTTACGGTGGAACTCAATTTCAAATTTCCTTAGCGACTTATATCGTGACTCTTCCATTTTGATTTGACTTTCCAATGAATTAATCTTTGTTCTTAGCTGAGCTTTCAAATGTACGTATGCCTTAATACTATCATCTTTTGACATGTTTGAGGTATGGAAAAGCATGATCTTTCCTGATTCGGAGTTTTTTGCATTTCTAGCTTTCTGAGCTAAGAGACTATCTCTTTTTTCAGGATTTTGAAAAGGCTGAATTGAATCCTTCAATCTTATTAGACTATCATTCTTTAATTCTTTAGCATAATTGATTGCTTGAAAATATTCATGTTTTGATTTAGTACTAAACGATAAAGATTTTGATAATTCTTTGAAATTTTTCTGAAGGGAATCTACAGTTTTATTGATCTGAAAAACATTCAACATTTCATAATCATCTTTGAAAAGATCCTCTCGTGAACGTTTTAACTCAAACCCAGATATATCCATTTTATATGTTGCCGTTCTGAAAAATGATTTCCTGCTGGGAAAAGTTCGTTTATTTAATTTTTTATCATCGTCCATGAAACTTGGAGAAGCCTTGAGTTCCTCAATAACATTACCATCGTACAATTTGAAGAATAAATAATCTCCACTTGTAGATCTAAAGAATTCTCCAGAGTCTGCAACAATTGTTTTTAGCACCTCCTGATCTCTTCTGTCGTGAATAATAATATCCTGAAAGGAGTTATCCGTGCCTTTTCCGATCTTAATACTGAATCCGTCAATTTCTTGAGTATAGGAGCCTGGAGTAAGGAAACTGGTCATTTTCTTTTCTTGTATGTCCCAAATGATAGAATGCCATTTATAGTTGGCTCTCGGAATAACATAATTAGAAAAATAAAACGTTCCTAAAGCGATGAGAACAACAATGACAGTGAGTGGTCGAAGAATTCGGTAGATAGAAAGTCCACTCGATTTTAATGCGGTTAACTCATTTGTTTCACCTAAATTTCCCATTACGATCAGCGAGGAAAGTAAAATGGCTAAGGGTAATGCAAGTGGCAAAAGACTCGCAGATACATAGAACAATAACTCGATGATGATACTTGTTTCTAAGCCTTTACCCATAAGGTCATCAATGTATTTCCACAAGAACTGCATGACCAGCATAAACATGGAAATAAAAAAGGTCGCGGCAAAAGGACCCATGAATGACTTTATGTAAAATACGCTGAGCTTTTTCAAAACCGTTTAATCACGTTTGCGAATGTACTTATTTAGATTCAAACGTAGAGTCACGTTGATTATTGAATTAATTCAGAATTTAACTCTAATTCCAACTTTTTGATTTTTATATTTGTTTGAAGAGTTATGAAGACAATTGTATTATTCATTTTAATATTGGTTTCTTTCCAAATTGCGGCTCAGAAAAAAGAGCATGAACAAAGGGTTGACAAAGACAGTGTTCCTGAAAAAGCTTTGAAATTTGTTGAGCAGATCAAGATAGATATGAAACATCCGAGATGGTATAAAGAGAATACATCTGGTAAAAGAAGTTATGAAATAAAATTCGTTTATGATCACCAATTGCATAGTGTTGAATTTAATGAAGTTGGGCTCATCGAGGATATAGAAGTAATGATCAAAAAAAGGAAGTTGAAGCCTGAAGTTCTTCGGACAATAAACAATTCTTTAGATGAGATTTATGATAAGTACAAGATCGTAAAGATCCAAAAACAATTCTCTTCAGAAAAGGAAGATGATCTCATCAAAATGCTGAATCAAGGTATCTCAGAGGACGTAGTAGTGAAATATGAAATAGAGTTTGAGGCCAAGCAGAACGGAAGTTGGAAAATGTACGAAGGTACTTTTACGAAAGATGGCAGATTGGAGTCCAAACGGGAAATAGTGATACGATCAACTGAAAACCTGAATTACTAGTGAGGTCAGCAATTGGAATATTAGTTGCTTTGACCATAAGTTTCGCGAGTCATTCTCAGCGAACATATGTTGGTTTTTTCCCGGAAGCAGCCGTTTCTAAAAAAGTTGGCGAATCCTGGAAACTGACAGGGAAAATTGAGTCTCAGCATATTTTGTTCTCAAATGATGCTATTTCTAATAATGAATGGGGCTATGAACACGATAGAACAGACTTGCAATTTTTCGTAGCTCGAAACTTAACTTTAAGGACTAAAGGCGCCTTGGGATATCAGTTCCGAATAGAAGGTAAAGGTAAAAACTCTCACAGAACGATTCAACAGATAGGGTGGCTTTCAAATTTTCGAAATTATCGTTTAGGTCACAGGGTAAGAGCAGATCAGACCTTTTTCGAAGAAGGAGTGAGTTGGAGAATGAGGTATCGAATATCCTCAGATATCCCAATTAATGGTCAAGTTCTTGATCCATGTGAGAATTATTTAATAGCTTCAAATGAGTTAATAGCTGAATATTTTGAATCAGAGATAAATCTGGAAAACCGTTTGGTTGCTGGAATTGGATGGTACTTTAAGAATAAACAGAAACTTGAATTATCAATAGATTACAGATTGGATCCAATTGTAAGTTCACCTCAACGCAATCGGATTTGGACGAAAGTTAGTTTTTATTTGAATTTGTAGAACTTTTACAGTCAGGATTTAAATTCTAAACTCAGAACCCTAAACTCTAAACTTAATACATGTGGAGCCCCGATAAACCGAGGGCTCTCACAAATACTACGCAATCCAAGATTGCTTGATTTGTGGAGCTGGAGGGGTTCGAACCCTCGTCCAAACAATGAAACGATTAGCTTTCTACATGTTTAGTTCGCGATTGTTTTTTCGATCATGGAACGGACACGAACACCCTAACCATGACTTATCTTCATCAAATTTCGCGATACGACAGAAGCCGGCGCATCACTAGTTCCAAATTGTTGATTTCTCGTGACCCAGATCTCAAGGAACAGGAGACCTGGCGAGAAACTCGTCCCTCTTACTGTTCTTCGGAGTGGATTAAGCATAAAGTCTATCGACTATTACGCTGCGAGGTTGTATGACGTGTTGTCAATTATCGTTTGTGACCAGGGATTAACGAGACTCACCACATGTCTCGACATGCTTACACTAATTATTTACCATTGCTGTCAAATCCAAGTCAGCCCCAATAAAATTAGTCTTGCAAAGATAGTCTAAATTTACTGCATTGACAAAACAGTTCATCTTTAATTTCATGTCGCTAAATTCATTGATTTCATTACTTTTGTTCAAAATAGAATAACACATGTCAAACGATAAAAAAATCATTTTTTCCATGCATCGAGTGAGTAAATCTACTCCGGCTGGAAAACAGATCATTAAAGATATTTCCCTCTCATTTTTTTACGGTGCTAAGATCGGGATCATCGGTTTAAATGGATCGGGTAAATCAACAGTGATGAAGATCATTGCTGGTTTAGATGAAGCCTATCAAGGTGATGTTTCATTCTCCGATGGTTACACTGTTGGTTATTTACCACAGGAACCTGAATTAGATGATAATAAGACTGTTAAGGAGATCGTAATGGAGGGAGTTCAGGAAACTGTTGACATTCTAAAAGAATACGAGGAGATCAATAATTCATTCATGGATGAAGAGATCATGAATGATCCTGATAAAATGGAGAAATTAATTGCTCGTCAAGGTGAAGTTCAAGATATTATTGATTCAAAGAATGCATGGGATATTGATGCTCAACTTGACAGAGCGATGGATGCCTTGAGATGTCCACCGGATGATCAAAAGGTTGAGAATTTATCTGGTGGTGAACGAAGAAGAGTTGCATTGACACGTCTGCTTTTACAAAATCCGGATATTTTATTACTTGATGAGCCAACAAACCACTTGGATGCAGAATCAATTCACTGGTTAGAGCAACATTTGGAGCAGTACAAAGGAACTGTGATTGCTGTGACACACGACCGTTACTTCCTGGATAATGTTTCTGGTTGGATCTTAGAGCTTGATAGAGGAGAGGGTATTCCTTGGAAAGGAAATTATTCATCATGGCTAGAGCAAAAATCGAAACGTCTTGAACAAGAGGAGAAACAAGCTTCGAAACGTCAGAAAATGCTCGAAAGCGAGTTGGAATGGGTACGAATGAATCCAAAAGGTCGTCATGCAAAGAATAAAGCTCGTCTTTCTAACTACGATAAGCTTCTTGCTGAAGATACAAAGTCGAAAGAGCAACAACTGGAAATACCTATACCAAATGGACCTCGATTAGGAAATAACGTTATTGATGCAATACATGTAGCGAAAGGATTTGGAGATAAATTGTTATACGATGATCTTAACTTTAGTTTACCTCCAAACGGGATTGTTGGTATCATAGGACCTAACGGTGCTGGTAAGACTACGATTTTTAAAATGATCATGGATGAACTTCAGCCAGATAAAGGTGAATTTAAGGTTGGAGAGACAGTTAAACTAGGTTATGTTGACCAGGCACATGCTGATCTAGACCCTGAAAAGTCTATCTATGACGTTATATCTGATGGTCAGGAGATTTTAGAATTCGGTGATCAAAAAATCAATGCGAGAGCATACCTTTCAAAGTTTGCTTTCTCTGGATCTGATCAAAGTAAAAAAGTTGGGGTCCTCTCAGGTGGTGAACGAAACCGTCTTCATTTAGCGATGACCTTAATGACAGAAGCAAACGTTCTATTGCTTGATGAGCCAACGAATGATATAGATGTTAACACATTACGAGCATTAGAGGAAGGTATTATGAACTTTGCTGGTTGTGTTGTTGTTATTTCTCACGACAGATGGTTCCTGGATCGTATTTGTACGCATATTCTTGCTTTTGAAGGAGATAGCCAAGTTTATTCATTTGAAGGAAGTTTCTCAGAATACGAAGAAAACAAACGCAAACGTTTAGGTGATCATACACCGAAAAGATTGAAATACAGAAAGCTAATTAAGGATTAAAAATTTACAGATTAATGTCAAAAGAAGTTAGAGAATTAGAACCAAAAGCAATTTGGGAGAATTTTTGTAACCTAAATGCTGTACCAAGGGCAAGTAAGAAAGAGGAGAGAGTGATCCAATTCATGATCGAATTTGGTGAAAATCTCGGATTAGAAACCCATAAAGACAAAATTGGGAACGTGATCATTAAGAAGCCTGCAAGTGCTGGGATGGAGGATCGTAAAACGGTCATCTTACAGTCGCACCTGGACATGGTTCATCAAAAAAATAATGATACTGATTTCGATTTCGATACGCAAGGTATTGAGATGATGATCGATAATGGATGGGTAACGGCGAAAGGAACTACGCTTGGAGCTGATAATGGATTAGGTGTAGCAACTATTATGGGCCTTTTGGCATCCACAGATATAGATCATCCTGCATTAGAAGCTATGTTTACAGTGGATGAAGAAACAGGTATGACAGGAGCGAAGGAATTGGATCCATCTTACTATGATGGTGAAATCCTTCTTAATCTGGATACTGAAGATGATGATGAACTGAGTATCGGTTGTGCAGGAGGTATTGATACAAACACAAGATACGAATACGAGCAGTTATATTCTTTAGAGGATACTCAAGCTTTTAAAGTTGAGATCAAAGGTTTGAAGGGAGGACATTCAGGAATGGATATTGATCAAGGTCGCGCAAATGCGAATAAATTGATGGCACGTCTTTTAACACTTGCAACTTCAGACTGCATGCTTCACTCATTCGAGGGTGGTGGATTAAGAAATGCTATTCCAAGAGAGGCTGTTGCTGTTGTGTCTTTGTTGAGACGTCATGTAGATGGATTTAAAAGTCATGTTAAAGAAATGCAAGAGATGTTTGCTCGTGAATATGATCCTGTAGAAACTGATATTAGAATTGAAATTACTGAGATAGATACTCCTGATCAAATGGTAGCAGGAGAAGAGCGTATCGAAATGCTTCATGCTTTAAACGCAGTTCATAATGGAGTATTTAAAATGAGCTTGAAGTTTGATAATCTTGTAGAAACCTCTTCATCACTTGCTCAAGTGATTATAAAAGATGGTGTATTTACAACAAAATCTCTTCAAAGAAGTAGTGTAGAATCTACTAAAACTGACGTGGCAACAACAGTTAGAAGTCCATTCGATCTTCTCGGTGCAGAGGTCGAGCAATCAGGAGATTACCCTGGATGGGAACCAAATCCAGACTCTCCGATCTTAAAGACTATGGCGGAGATCTATCGAGAACGCTTCAAAGAAGAGCCAGATATTAAAGCCTGTCATGCAGGCTTAGAGTGTGGGATTTTAGGTACTCACTTACCAGATGTAGATATGATCTCATTTGGACCAACCATTAAACATGCTCATTCACCAGATGAATGTGCGAGTATCGAATCTGTTGAGAAATTCTGGGGTTACTTACTTCAGGTATTAAAAAGTATTCCGAAAAAATGAATCAAGCTTCAAATAGAGAAGAGTTGATCAGACTTGCAAATATGAAAATGCCCTTTGGTAAATACAAAGGGCATTTTTTAGTTGATATACCTGAACCATATTACGTATGGTTTAATAAAAAAGGTTTTCCTAAAGGTAAATTAGGAGATCAACTCAGGATGATGCACGAGATCAAAGTAAATGGTCTGGAACATTTAATCAAACCTCTTGTTAAATATAAGTAAGACATAATCAATTTAGTTATTTTGCTAACTTGATTACTTATTTATTCTGTTTTTTGTACAGACCTCTGTATCTTTGTTCCCAGAATTCACGGGGATTCTAGGGTTTTTGAATCTAATTTATTGAAAGCTAGAATGAAACAAATTTGTACATTTTTATTTTTTATTGTTTTGAGTTGTAATGGATTGTTGAAAGCTCAAGATAATTTGTCTTTTAAAGACGATAATTTGCAAGTTTCCTCTCAAATTGAGAAGATGTCAGACGAATCCAATGACCGATTCTACGACTTTTACAAATTTACTTTTAAGAATACTTCCAAAAGTAAGGTTTCGTTTGTTGTTTCATTTAAATACAAAATTGATGATCAACTAATAACTTCAGATAGTTCAGAAAAAATCACTTTGAATCCTGGAGAATCAATTTCAGGAGATAGGGACTCTCGAAGGGATCTAACCTTATTTAAATCGTTCAACATCGGTAATAGCGGTAAAAAGCTATCCGAAAAAAATGTTGAGTTTGTTTCATTTAATATTATCTACCTATAATGCGATTAAGAAAAGTTATTCCAATTGCAGTGATTTCATTTTTTGTAGGGAATACGCTCCGAAGTCAATGTTCATTATCAGTTGAAACCACATCTGATAGTATTGCTTGTGGAGACTGTGTTACTCTAACCGCCGTAGGAGAAGCTGAAGTGCCTTTACTCGAAGAGGATTTTAATAATAACTCTCTCGGAGCTGGTTGGACAGCTAACACAACGCTGATCTATAATAATCCATGTGGTGCTCCTCCAGATGGAACAGCTTCTGCCTGGTTTGGACAAGGATCTCAGCCCCGAGAGCTTGAAACTACTGATTACGATATTTCTTGTGGAGGTACGATCTGCTTTGAAATGAAATATGCCGTTCAAGGAGGTTCTGGAAACTGTGAAGGCCCTGATCTAACTGATGAAGGTGTTTATATACAATATTCTACAGATGGTGGTGCAACATGGGTAACAATAGATTACCATGATCCAAACGGAGGAAACGATCCAGTCCTTACGACTTGGAATGAATACTGTTATTCTCTGCCTGCAGGAGCGTTAACTGCCAATACAAGGTTTAGATGGTTTCAAGACGTTGGTTCGGGAGCAACTTACGATCATTGGGGAATAGATAATGTTGTTCTGAGCGGTACGATCTGTGGTTCTTATTACTATGACTGGGCCGTTGATGGAACTACAAATAACGCTGATACGAGTGTTTGTTTAAGCGCTAATAGTGAAACGTATAATGTAATCTATACAGATGGAGCTTCAGATACTTGTTCGGCATCTATAACTATTTTCTCAAATCTCGATGCGAATCTTCCAAATGATACCTCTATATGTGGAATAGAGGACTATGATATTACTTCAAATCCGATCAATGGCTCTGGAAGTTATGATTATCTATGGAATACTGGCGAAACTACGAGTAGTGCTCAGGGAGTAACTACAGGAGAGTATTATGTTGATATTGTAGATCAGAACTTTCCAGCCTGTACAGCTACTGATACAATGTTTTTCGAGATGAATCCGATCCCAGATGTTGCCTTTTCTGCTGATCCTCTATGTCAGGGTGCATTTACTTACTTTACTGATGAAACAACGGTTCCCAACGGATATACTATTTCGAGTTGGGATTGGGATTTTGATGATCAAGGTGCAAGTTCATCAGACCAAAATCCTTCTCACGAGTTTAGTGGGGTGGGGGTATACAATGTAACGCTAACTGTAGATTCTGGAAACGGTTGTATCGGAGATACTACGATCATAATTGATATCGAGCCTTCACCATTTGCAAATTTCAGTTTTACTGATGCATGTGAAGGTGAAGAAGTATTTTTTGATAACGAATCATTGGGTAATTATGAAAATTCGCAATGGATCTTTGAGACTGCAGAAAATGACACTGTAGTACAAACAGATGCATCTTTTACCTTCCCGGGAAGTGGATCATACGATGTAACACTGATCATAGAAAAAAGTGATGGAGCTTGTAGCGATACGTTAACTGAATCGATTACGGTAAATCCAGGTCCGAATGTTATTTTCTCAAGTAATGTGCAAGTTGGAGAACCTCCATTGGTGGTTGATTTTTATAACCAATCTACTGGAGCAAGTTCATACTTGTGGGACTTCATGAATGGAAATACTTCAAATTCACTGAATGATACTGTTACTGAAACATTTACAGAACCTGGGGATTATCCAGTCACGCTTTATGGTACTTCAGCTGCAGGTTGTGAAGGATCTTATACTCTAGTGATAACTGTTGAGTTCGAAGACTTAGTTATTCAGGTTCCAAATATTTTTACTCCGAATGGAGATAATACAAATGATGATTTCTACTTGAATTATTTACAGGCGAAACAGACAATCGAAAACTTCGAGATCGTTATTTTAAATCGATGGGGAAATGTTGTAAGAACGTTCAATGATCCTGATTTTAAATGGGATGGAACCACTGAGGGAGGCAAATACGTGAATGATGGAACATATTTCTATAAAGTTAATATTACCACGATCAAAGGGCAAGAAGTAGAGGAACACGGTGCTGTACAAGTAGAACGATAGGACTTAATCATAGATCAACACTGATCTCCTGTCCACATTTGTAATGACCTTCAGGACATTTCTTATAGCCGTGTAAACCGCATGGTCGACAATCGAGTTTTTCCTGGGTTTCTACTATCTTATGGTTATCGGAAAGCGGGCCAAATCCAAATCTCGGAACTGTCGAACAGAAAAAAGCCGTGGTGTTGGCATTAACTGCAGATGCTAAATGCATTGGACCAGAGTCGTTGACATAATTCATGGTTGCTTCTTTCATTAATGCAGCGCTTTGCAACAAACTTAATTTGCCACAAGTGTTCACGACTTTTTTAGGGTTTGAGGCTTTTCTGATTTTTTCACAAAGATCGAAATCTTGAGGTCCTCCGATAAGGTATATTATGTGTTCAACTGATTTCCTCCCAGCCAATTCGATCCATTTTTCAGTAGGTAGCTTTTTTGTCTCCCAAACTGAAGCAGGAGCCATACATATATATTCTTCTTCGTTGATCTTGACTTCACTAGCAATAGCAATATCCTGTTCACTTGGATAAAGTGAAGGCCGAACCAAAGCTCGAGCACCTTCATGATGTTGAATCGTTCTTAAGTTTCTTTCTACTTCATGCGTTCCGTCTCCAATGTTATGTTTCACACGCTTGCTATAAACGAAAGGAAACTTATTAGAAGTAAAACCAATCTTTTTCTTAGCTCTAGAAAACATACAGATCAATCCTGCACTATGAAAACGCTGTAGGTTGATCACCTCATCGTATGTATTCTTACGAACATCGCGAATGATCTTTCGGAGTGATTTGTATTTCCCATTCGTTTTATTCCATACAAAGATCTCGTTCAGATCTGGATGATGCGCTAAAAGTGATTCATTCCCTTTTCGAAGAACAACATCGATCTTCGCATCAGGATAAAGCCTTTTTAATTCTGAGATCACTGGGGTACAGAGAATAACATCTCCAATAAAAGCAGTCTGAATAATTAAAAAACACGCCATATAATTATATCTCTCAGAACAAAAGTAGTTTTTTAGCAATGCTTTTGGAACATTTTTTGGAAAATTACGAATAACAAGTACGATATGAAATTACTCTTGATTTTCTTGTTTCTCTTGGTTTTTAGCCAGACCTCAATAGCTCAGCCGAACTATGAAGGGCTATGGAAAGGAATGATTATGCTCAATGATCCTTCCCCTAAGAAAGCTGATGTTCTCTACGTATACTTAGAAAAGTCGGATAATAAACTAACTGGAAGAACTCGTATAGAGATCCTTGATCAGTCGGATATGGTCTTTAAATCCTTTGAAGGTGAAATTGATCAGGGAAAGGTGATACTTCAGGAGGACTATGTTCGAAATTCTTCGGAAACTAGAGACGCACCCAAATGTAAATTGAACTATGAGTTGAAGTACATTGATTCATCTGGTTATTTATCTGGAACTTTCAAGAGTTCTGATTGCCGTGGGGTGATGGGAAAAGTAGTGCTGTACAAGACGGATGGTGAGATCAATAAGGATCAAGAGAATAGTGCGTCTCATCTATGGAAAAAACGTTTTGCAGAAAATTATTCTAATGGGTATCCAGCACCAAATATTCTTGAGATGGAGCGAAAGAACTTTAAGTTCGAACCAATCTATTTTGATCATGATAAGTCAGAGATTCGTCCTGAACACCATGCATATTTAAATAAGCTCGCCAGGATCCTGGGAGGAATTCATGATCTTCGTGTAGAGGTGATCGGACATACCGACGCTGTTGGTACTGATGAATATAATATCGGACTTTCAGAAAGAAGAGCTAAAGCAATAAAGGATTATTTTAAATCAAGAGGAATAGAGTCAGAGAAACTTGAGATCGATTTTAAAGGAGAAAGTCAGCCAGTAGATTCGAATGCAACCCCAGATGGTAAGCAACGGAATAGGAGAGTAGACTTTAAATTCATTTAAATATTCCTTCGTCAATAACATCGTTAAGGCTAGCGTATGTCAAAGCTTTGATGGATGAAACCTCTTCTTTTGGAAATAGCTGGATCTTTGTTATTCCTTCATCAATTTGAGGAGAGAAATTCATTTCATTTGTTTGCATTTTAAACCAGCTTGTTTTTTTGATCCAAAAATGATCGTACGCGAAATAGACGTGAAATGTAGGAGAGAGTACCCCTGTAATATCAAGTGATCTTATTCCACACTCTTCTCGAACCTCCCTAATGGCAGCACTTTCAATAGATTCATTTTTCTCCACTTTTCCTTTTGGAAGATCCCACATTTCGTTTCTATAAATAAACAAGAACTTTCCGCTTTCTTCATGCTGAACTAGTCCACCTGCGGCTTCTATCCATTTGAATTTATTAAAAAATGATCTTAAAGACTTTAGTGGATCTGGAGAATTAATGTACCCTGTTTCAGATTGAGATTTATTATTCAAATATTGACGGAATTCTTCAAGATTCTCGGGATCAAGAGAAGGAAGGTATTCTTGGCCAACGTTCGTTGAAAACTTTTCGTTCTTTTTGAAGTGCAGAAAAGACTTATCTACAAAAACTTTATACATTTGCAACCATGATTACGGATACTGATAATGCCACAAAGATAGCGGAATTTCTATTACAGATAAAAGCCGTTAAGCTTCAACCAAATGACCCATTTACATGGTCTTCAGGTTGGAAATCACCAATTTATTGTGATAATCGAAAAACGTTATCATATCCTAATGTTAGAACATTCATAAGACAAAGCTTTACTCAGTTGATCCTTGATGAATATGGGAAACCAGATGTCATAGCGGGAGTAGCAACAGGTGGTATTGCTCACGGTGCACTGGTTGCTCAGGAATTAGGTGTACCATTTATTTATGTACGTTCAGCAGCCAAGAAACATGGTTTAGGAAATCAAATTGAAGGCGAATACCATGAAGGTCATAATGTAGTTGTTATAGAAGACTTGATCTCTACTGGAGGTAGTAGTTTAAAAGCAGTTGAAGCATTGCGTGAAGGTGGGTTAAACGTTAAAGCAGTAGTTGCCATATTTTCGTATGGGTTTGATGAGGCAGCAAAACGATTTGATGAAGCTAAATGCCCATTGAAAGTTTTATCTAATTATGAGATATTAACGGAACGGGCACTAGAACAAGGTGCGATATCTAACGAAGACCTGGTTTCGTTAAAAAAATGGAGAAATCGTCCTGAAGTTTGGGGACAGTAGTTGACTGATATGAATATTAAAAGCGAGAAATCAACCATTGACGCTCCTGTTCAGGAGGTGTACACGTTTTTGTCAAATGCAGAGAACGTTGGTAAATTATTGCCTGAAAATGAAGTGAAGGATTTTGAAGGAGATGAAAACAAATGCTCGTTCAAAGTTCAGGGGGGGATTACGATCTCTTTAATTCAGGATGAACTCGAGCCAAACTCCTCGATCAAAATGAAATCTGGTGAAAAGTCTCCATTTCCATTTTCTTTGACGATAATGATGAAAGATGTATCTGGAAAAACCGAAGGATACATCGATTTCAATGGAGAGGTTAATGCTTTCTTGAAAATGATGGTAAAAAAACCATTGACGAACCTTTTTAACTACATGACGAATGCTTTAAAAGATCACTTCGAAAAGTGATTAATTTGGTTTAAACTCGTTTTCTATCAACCTTTTTGACAATATTACGTAATAGATTGTAAGTCTATTCAATTATTTATGAACGACACGTTAAAGAAGAGTTTTATTAAGCTTCCAATAACAAGAACACCCAGATGGATAATTATCCTATTGGATCTTGTTGTGTCTTTGTTTGCACTTGCTACGGCTTATTTTGTCAGATTTGATATATACAATGATGAAGCTACTGTAAGTCGAGAAATGGACTATCTCGATGACGTGATCATTTATATTATTGGTATTAAAGCTGTTGTATTCTTCTTGTTTAAGATACACAAAGGTTTGATCAGATATACCTCGCTGGAGGATATTAAAAGAATATTTTTTGCTGTTTTCACGTCTTCAATGATCATTCTTCTGGTCGGATTGATAAGGCATTATTATTTTCAATTGAACTTCTTGATTCCAACTTCTGTTCTCATAGTTGATTTCTTAGCTTCTCTAATTCTCTTAATAGGATTTAGGTTTTCGATCAAAGTGTATTACTATGAGATCAATAAGCCGACTAAAAAGGATGTTCACAATGTTCTTGTTTATGGTGCTGGAGTATCTGGTTTGATCACAAAGAGAACAATTGAGAAAGATCCTCAACTACAAGCAAAGGTCGTTGGGTTTATTGATGATAGTGAGCGATTAAGTGGGAACAGATTGGAAGGAGTTCGGATCTTTCATACTTCTCAGATCAAAAAACTTATAGAGCGGTTTAATGTCGACGAGATGGTTCTTGCCATTCAGAATCCAGATCGTTCGAAGACTTCAAGAATCATTGATATATGTCTTCACTATGATGTAACTGTTCAGCGTGTTCCCAACTTTAAGAAATGGATCAATGGTGAATTCAGTTCAAAGCAGATCAGAAAAGTAAATATAGATGATCTTCTAGGAAGAGCACCGATCGATCTTGATAATCAAAAGATAAATCATCAGTTAAAAGATAGAGTAATCCTTGTTACTGGAGCTGCTGGATCCATCGGTTCTGGTTTAGTTCGACAGATCGTAGAATACGGACCCAAAAAAGTTGTTTTACTTGATCAAGCGGAATCGCCTATTTATGATTTTCAAAATGAATTGATTGCAAAAGGATTTAAAGGTCTTTTTGAAGTGGTTGTTGGAGATATCCAATATTATCATCGTATGAAAAGACTTTTTGAAGTAATGAAACCAGAGGTAGTTTTTCATGCTGCAGCATATAAGCATGTGCCTTTAATGGAAGATAACCCTTCTGAAGCGATCTCAACGAATATTGCAGGTACAAAGAATATGGTGGACTTAGCTGATGAATTCAAAGTGGATAAATTTGTGATGATCTCAACGGATAAAGCAGTTAATCCAACAAATGTTATGGGTGCGTCCAAACGAATAGCTGAAATGTATGCTCAAGCAAAGGATGCAAATTCTAAAACCCAATTCGTTACGACTCGTTTTGGAAATGTACTGGGGTCTAACGGTTCGGTAATTCCGTTATTTAAGAAACAAATAGAACAAGGAGGACCGCTGACTGTTACAGATGAGAACGTAACTCGCTATTTCATGACTATCCCTGAAGCGTGTCAACTTGTGCTTGAAGCAGGTGTTATGGGGAATGGAGGAGAGATTTTCGTATTTGACATGGGAGAATCTGTAAAGATCATAGATCTTGCAAAGAAAATGATCCGACTCTCAGGTTTAAAGCTGGACAAGGATATTGAAATAAAGATCACTGGATTACGACCAGGAGAGAAATTGTACGAGGAGTTGTTAGCCAACGAAGAGAATACAGGTAAAACACATCATCCTCAGATCATGATTGCAAAGAACAGAAGTGCAGAACCTGAGGTTCTCTCTCAAATCGATTGTCTGATCGAAATGTTCGACGGACAAAATAACGAGGAGATCGTAAAACAAATGAAATGTATCGTGCCTGAATTTATAAGCAATAATTCAGTGTACTCAAAATTGGATAAAAAATGATAGAACCCGCAAAAATTCAAGTTCGATTTAGAGATTGTGACTTGATGGGACATGTAAACAACGCAGTATACTTAAGTTATTTTGAACAAGCTCGAATGCATTATTTTGAGCAGTTGATCGGAGCTGATTGGGACTACAAGAAAGATGGTATATTGCTTGTCAAAAACGAAGTTACCTACCTAAAACCTGTTTTACTTCACGATATTCCAAAAATTACATTACATTTAAAAGAACTGGGTAACAAAAGTGTTACTTTCGGTTATGAATTGTATGTAGGGGATGAACTCAGATGTACTGGAAGTTCGAAATTAGTTTGTTTCGATTTTACAACTCAACAAACAGTTGAGGTATATCCAGCGATGAGAGAGGCATTCCAGAAATTGGAAAAGTAATAAAATGAGATCTTTCTTAGTATTAATGGTGTTGTGCTTTTCAGTAAGCTCAATTGGCCAGATCAGTAATGCCCGAAACAATCGAGGGCCGTGCTTTCAGAAATCTGTGGACCGTCTAGGGAAAAGGTATGTTGAATGGCAATGTGACGAAAGAGATGCAATTGTAGATTGTAACGAGAAACTATCTCAAGACCCTGGATCGAATATTGTGCGCACCAGACAAACAGGAAATCCATACAGCGGTGATTGTGAAACGTGTCATATGAATGGATTAAGACAACGTGTCGTGCATTTTGTAAATGGTAGGGTAGATGGTATTGATACAACATACTATCAATCAGGTTGTCCGCAAGTAGTGCGAAATCATATAGAAGGAAAAGAAAACGGTGAATGGACATACTATAACGATACAAGCGGATTAGTAGCCTGGAAGATCAATTATTTCAATGGTGAAAAACATGGTCAATCCATCTATTACAGACAGAAAAGAGTTGGGACGAATACGATGAAAGTTGAGATCAATGGGGAAGAGAAAAAGATCGTTTACGGAGCGTATGAGAATGATACAGTGAAGATAGAACCTTATCAAGAGGGGCTTTTAAATGGTACTCGTAAAGAGTATTACCCAGGATCCAAGATCAAGAAAGAAGTGAATTATGAGAATGGAATTTTACACGGACCTTTCTTAAAGTATGATACTGAAGGAAACCTTCTGCAAGAATTAAATTATAAAGAGGGAGAGAAAGACGGAGAATGGAAGTATTATTACAATGATGGAAGTTTACTGAAGATAGAAAACTGGGATGAAGGTGTTCGTAATGGCGTTTTTAAATCATTTTACATTCAAGGTCATATCCAAACCATGGAAACCTATAAAAAAGGCATGAAACATGGTGAGTTTATGGAACGATATCCAGATGATAAAATAAAACGCGAGGCGATCTACAAAAGAGATGAGCTTCAGGAAGAACATGTTTACGATAAATATGGTAATGAGATCAGAACCGTTGATGAGGATGGACCAGTGGAGAAGAACGAGGACGACGAAGTGACCACGAAGAAGAAAAAGAAATGGTGGCAATTTTGGAAAAAATAGATCCATCTCACCCTAATTACTAAAGAAATAACAATGAATAAAGATTTAAATCTCGCCGTTTTAATTGACGGTGACAATATACCTAGTAAATACATTAAAGAGATGATGGAAGAGATCGCCAAGTATGGTGTTCCATCGATCAAAAGAATATATGGTGATTGGACAAAACCTCACCTTTCAAAATGGAAGAATATACTGCTGGATCACGCGATTCAGCCTATTCAACAATATGGCTACACTCAAGGAAAGAATGCGACTGATTCTGCCATGATCATTGATGCAATGGATATACTGTATGCTGGAAATACAGATGGATTTTGTTTAGTTTCTTCAGATTCAGATTTTACCCGATTGGCAACGCGATTGAGAGAATCAGGTCAACGCGTTTTCGGAATAGGAGAACAAAAAACACCTGAGCCCTTTATTGTTGCTTGCGATAAATTCATCTACCTTGAAATTCTTCATGAAGAGGAAGAAGACACCAAGAAAACCAAGAACAAGAAACAACAGAAAAAAGCTGTACAGAAAGTTACTCCGAAAGTTGTGAAATTAATTCGTCAGTCGATCTATGACTGCGCAGATGACGACGGTTGGGCATTTCTAGGAGATGTCGGTTCTTTGATCAATAAAAAACAACCGAATTTCGATCCCCGAAACTTTGGTTTCTATAAATTGACACCTTTGATCGACTCAATTGGCTCATTTACAATAGAAGAGCGTCAAGCCCCTAACAGTCGTTCGAAGCATATTTATGTGAAAAATGCTTCGAAAAAATAAGGGGTAAATCTTCTAGCTTAGGCATGTACTGTATTTGAAGCGGTTTTGCTTTTATTTGTCTTTTTCAATTGTTATCTTCGCCATGATTAGAAAAAAAACAAATAATTACAGTTATTATGGCCTTTGATATTGATATGATAAGAGCAGTCTACGACCGTTATCCGGAACGTATCGCTGCAGCTAGAAAAGCAGTCAACAAGCCGTTGACGCTATCAGAAAAAATCTTGTATACTCACCTTTGGGATGGAGCAGCAGAAGAAACTTTCGAAAGAGGGAAGTCTTATGTGAACTTTGCACCAGACCGTGTAGCAATGCAAGATGCAACAGCTCAAATGGCCTTATTACAATTTATGCAAGCTGGAAAGGATAAAGTTGCAGTTCCTTCAACAGCTCATGCTGATCACCTTATTCAAGCGAAATTAGGTGCTGATAAAGATCTACAAGAAAGCTTAAACAAGAACAACGAAGTATTTAACTTCCTAAGTTCTGTATGTAATAAATATGGTATCGGATTCTGGAAACCAGGAGCTGGTATTATTCACCAGGTAGTTTTAGAAAATTATGCATTCCCAGGTGGAATGATGATCGGAACTGATTCACACACTGTAAATGCAGGTGGATTAGGAATGGTTGCGATCGGTGTAGGTGGAGCTGATGCAGTTGATGTAATGGCAGGAATGCCTTGGGAATTGAAATTCCCAAAATTGATTGGTGTTAAACTTACAGGTAAAATGAATGGATGGACAGCACCTAAAGATGTGATCTTGAAGGTAGCTGGTATCCTTACTGTAAAAGGTGGTACTGGTTGTATCGTTGAATACTTTGGAGAAGGAGCTGAATCAATTTCAGCAACTGGTAAAGGAACGATTTGTAACATGGGAGCAGAGATCGGTGCAACAACTTCAACGTTTGGTTATGATGATTCTATGCGTCGTTACCTTAAGGCTACCGGTCGTGAAGACGTTGTAGAATTGGCTGATGGAGTTTCAGAGCACCTTACAGGAGATAAAGAGGTATACGAGAACCCAGAGCAGTATTTTGATCAAGTGATCGAGATCAACCTGGATGAATTAATGCCACACGTTAATGGACCATTTACTCCAGACCTTGCAACTCCGATTGATAAATTGGCAGATGCTGCAAAAGAAGGAGGTTGGCCATTAAAATTGGATTGGGGATTGATTGGTTCGTGTACAAACTCTTCTTATGAAGATCTTACCCGTGCCGTTTCTATCGCTCAGCAAGCATTAGATAAGAACTTAAAGACAAAATCAGAATTTGGTATCAATCCAGGATCTGAGCAGGTACGTTACACTGCGGAACGCGACGGTCTATTGAAAGTGTTTGAAGACCTCGATGCAACTATCTTTACCAATGCATGTGGACCATGTATCGGTCAATGGGATAGAGCAGGAGCTGACAAGCAAGAGAAGAACTCGATCATTCACTCATTCAACAGAAACTTTTCTAAGAGAGCAGATGGTAACCCAAATACTCATGCCTTTGTAACTTCACCAGAAATGGTAGCTGCAATGGCTATATCTGGTAGACTTGATTTTAATCCTTTAACAGATACATTGACAAATGAAAATGGAGAGGAAGTAAAATTGGATCCACCAACTGGACTTGAACTGCCTCCAAAAGGCTTTGATGTAGAGGACAATGGTTACCAAGAGCCAGCAATTGACGGTTCAAATGTTGAGATCAACGTGAAACCAGACTCTGATCGTCTTCAAATATTAACTCCTTTTGAGCCATGGGATGGGAAGAACATCACGGGTATGAAGCTGTTGATCAAAGCATTTGGTAAATGTACAACTGACCATATTTCAATGGCTGGACCATGGTTACGTTATAGAGGACACCTTGATAATATCTCAAATAACTGTTTGATCGGTGCTGTGAACGCATTCACAAAGTCAACAAATGAAGTGACAAACCAATTGACAGGAGAAAAAGGAGAAGTTCCTGCAACTGCAAGAGCTTATAAAGCGGCAGATGTACCTACAATCGTAGTTGGAGATCACAACTATGGAGAAGGATCATCGCGAGAGCATGCGGCAATGGAGCCACGTCATCTAGGTGTTCGTGCTGTGATCGTGAAATCTTTCGCGCGTATTCATGAAACAAACTTGAAGAAACAAGGAATGCTTGGTTTGACATTCGATAATGAGAGTGACTATGACAAGATTAAAGAAGATGATACGTTCAACTTCCTTGATCTGGATCAATTTGCTCCTGACAAGCAAATAACACTTGAGATCGTTCATGCTGATGGATCTAAAGAAGAGATCAAATTGAATCATACTTATAACCAAACACAGATCGATTGGTTTAAGGCTGGTTCTGCTCTAAACTTGATCAGAAAAGAAGCTGAAAAAGCATCTTAATTTTATATAAACTTTTTAGAAAAGGCTGCTCATTTGAGTGGCCTTTTTTATATTGGTATCATGACGAAAAAGAAGATTTTAGGAATTTGTGGGTCGGCTTCTCTTAAAAGCAGCAATTTAGAATTACTTCGTACACTTTCCGATGAATTCGATTCAGAGTTCGATTGGATAATTACAAATAGTTTAAGAGATTTTCCAATGTTCAGGCCAGAGGATCTTGACGGAGAATTAGATCCACTCATTAGTGAGTTTAAATCACAAGTCGAAGAGGCCGATGCGATCGTTATTATCACTCCCGAGTACACTCATAATCTTCCAGCAATACTAAAGAATGCCCTAGAATGGTGCACTGCTTCTGGTGAGTTTGCCGAAAAACCTGTGCTACCCATTACATTTACGCCGGCTGAACCAAGAGGTAAATATGCCATGAGATCAATAATAGAGTCGCTGAAAACACTGGATTCCAGGGTTGTTAGTCAGTTAGAGCTGTATAAAACTGATGTAGAGTTCGAAGACTACCAAATCTCATTGAATTCATCAATTACAGAACTTCTTAGATCGGGTCTAGAATTACTCGTTTAATCTTTTACGTTACTTTCGATGTTTTTTATCTTTTCGGTTCCATTGCCAATAGAAATAAGGAAATATTGGAATAGGAAATATCTGTTGAGCTTGTATATCAGGAAAAAATCCGTTGATTGATAGTAACTCTATTCGCATACATCTAAGGATCCCAAATCGATTCTTATAGAATGGTGCAATCCTAAAACCATAGGTTACCTGATGTTTTCTAGGTACATTTTCAAGAAATGTAAGTGTTGAACCATATGTGTATCCGATGTGATAGCTAATCCATTTCGAAGGCCTATAATCCACTCCCAAAGAGAAATTAGGATTCCAGCTTTTTGTAAAGGATTTAGAAATAAGGTTTGTAGTGTCTTTATTCTCAAGTATCAATTCACCTATGTAGTCAATGCCAGCGGATAAATTGAGATATAATACGTTCTTTATTTTATAACTTACAGATGGTTTTAAGTGAAAGTATGATCCATTCTCTTGAACGGTTAGTGTTGGAGTATTAAATCGTTCAAGCGTATCCCAAAAGTGAACGAACATCGCTTCTAATCCAATGGTGGGTATAGCTCTTTTTTGTTCGTTAAATCTATAACGCAAGTTTAAACTTGGTATCGGTTTTTTCAATTCGGAAAAAGAACCATAAATCCAAGGTAAAAGATCGATCTGAGTGGTGAGTTTATCTGTGATTCCATAAAAAGCCCAGCTAGGAAATGGCAATGTTTGTATGGACTGTGCATATATCCATTCTCCTTTTTCCAATGTATACGGTGTTATACAATCAATAGGATGAAGATAAGCATCCTCATTGATCGGATTTGTCTTTTTTAAGCTATCTGACTGACTTATCCCAAAAAAAGAAATAAGTGATATAAACAGTAGTAGATATTTTAACATGAAGAATGAATTATACTACTTTCAAATATAGTGAGTTATGACCTATGCAAGACTAGTCAATCAGAATAAATTTATTCATGTCATTTAGAAGTACTTAAAATCTAACTAAAAATTAAATTTTAGTCTCAATTCGATCGTTTTTGTTTCTCGATCTCGCGTATGGCAGAAATGTTTTTTCTCTCAATATCTGTCAAGTCATTAGTTACGTCCTTTCTAAAACCTTTATACCAACTTTGTTCTTGGAAGTAAGCGTCCATCTTACCACCAGATCTAAATATGTGTCCATAGCGAGCGAAGATCTCATTCCTCATGATCTGAAGTTCTTTTGATGTCATAGATTCAAGTTTTTTACGACCGATCAATTTATATGATGTAGCTGGATATTTTCCTGAGTATATATCATTCAGTTCAGAATCGTTCTTAGCCCCCAATTCGTAATCTCCTTCTTCACCCATTTGAATTATCGGATCGAATAGTTTTAAACATTTCGTTTTTCCATATGTAACAAACTTTCCATTGCTTTGATCTGAATAGAAGTTGTTTCCTTCGATTCTCACTCCTGTGAAATTTGTGTATTTAGGGTACCACCCAACTGACTCTTCGCCATTGACTTGTCTCCATTCATAAGCTCTTAATTGAGCACAAATAATGTCACCATCTATTGTCAATAAAAGCTGAGATTCTGCTTCAGAGAAACCAAATGAATAACTTCCTTCATAATCTTCAATGGATGATGTTTTCCATTCAGAAATATTTCCTTCTTCAATAGGTTCTCCGGACATTGTCTGACCTAAAGAAATATAGGTTGTACACAGAAAAAATATGGTTATTAGTCTCATATGCATAGATATTTGATACTTTAAAGATACGCAAAATGCATTTCATCACTACCTGGAAATCTTATTACCTGTTGTGTATTATTTTCGGAATGTTCATTTACTTTTTTAAATTTGATTCAATGGAACAAAATGAACCACCAGGAAGGATCATGGATATAGGCCATGGAATTGTTGAATTGCGTTCGGATCATATCACTTTTTCACACCAGATGTCGCAACGTTCAAACAATATACCATTGAAGTACTTGAAGATATGACCGCCGCCTTTGTTGAGATAACAGATGGAGTTCCTCGACCATACATGTGTGATAACCGCTACATCACGGGAATTGTCAATAAGGAAGAACAAGCATATATAAATGATAATATCGGGAAATTTGCTACACGTTCAGCGCTCATAACTTCGTCCCCATTAATACGACTTCTTGTTAATAGTTACACATCTGTCTTTAAACCAGAAGTACCTATCAGACTATTCAAAAGTGAAGATCAAGCGATAAAATGGTTGAAAGCTAATAGGTAACGAATATAGTATTGTTTTGGAAGAAGATCCTCATAATGATCAATTCATCCCATTAACTAAAAGTATAACTACTATCATTTAGTTTTTCTTGTTCATCAGAGGATAGCTTTAGCTCAACGAATAGCTTTCTTTTTGATGGTCCGATAAAGACCATATAGGCTATTCCAAACAAAGCATATATGAGAAAAACGAAATTTGAAGTCAGTAAGTAGTTGACGATAGAGAAAAGTACAGCTCCTTCAACAAGTGAATATTTAGTGATCAATATCGTTCTGTATTTATCTAATTTTGCTTTCAATGGTGCTCGATGGTCAAGGTTCTTAAGTTTATTCTGTTCTATAAAGTAGCCGATTAAAATTCCTGATACGATCAATACAGGAGCGATGATCAAATTAGAGTCAAGACCGCTTTGAGAATTAGTTTCATCTCCTCCAAGAAGCAGAGTAATTGCCGCAAAAATTATTTGTCCCAGTAGTAAGGCGAAATGAATAACACGCAAGGATGTTAAATATTGTTTTGAGGTATAGATTTGATTTTCCATAAATTCAATAATCTTTATTTTAATCTAGAGTTAAAAATATAATTAAAGTAAGGCATAGATCAGTATCATCAGCGTTCCAGGAAATACCATTACAAGCGACGCTACTCGAGCGAAATTAAACCAAGGTTTTTGTGATTTAAAAAGAAAAGTTAATAGTGGAATAAGCATGAGTATCTGAACATAAGGAAACCATGTAAATACCGATCTACGTCTAATTACTTCATGCCTACGAATCTCATTTGCTCCAACTTTTAAGTCATAGCTTAATTTTTTACCAGTACGAAAAATTGGGGAGTAAGTTATCTCAAAAGTTCCTTCGATATATTTGATCCAGTTATCGAGGTGGGGAACGAATAGATCATCTCCAACTTTAACACTTTGGTGATATAGGACATAAAGCTCTCTATCAACTCGCCATTCACTATCATCTAGCTTTCGTGTTTCGCCATCAACAAATGTTTCTATCGTTGTAAGAATAGCCATCAATGTGCAAAATACAACAACTACCTTGAAAAGCATCCAGGATGGACCAGATGTAACACGTTCGAAATATTCCTTCTCCTTTCGTTTCTCTTCTTCTTTTTGTTTTTTTACTTTTTCAGCAGCAGCTCTTAAAGCCTCATTACGATCTCGATTCATTGATGTGGTTATCTTAAAATGTTTGAATGACAATATTAGGGATTTATTGCGAGTCCTCTCCACTTAGAACAGTAAATTTCACGATCTCCTGATTCCCTTCTTCATCAATCACAGTCAACTTATGTTCTCCTTTACTCGGAGTATAGTTCATCTTGTGTATATCATTAGTGGCTCCAAGGTATACATCGTCCATGTGCCAGAACAGCGTGCTTGATGCAACTTGATGAGCAGCTTCCAATACGATCTCATTCTGATCACCATCCAAATCGATAATGTCGACGAGATTTGCTCCATCCTTTGGATAGACGATCGCAAAATCTTGTTGATCACTTTGCGATTGACAAGTTGGATGAAAAGGAGGTAGGCCATGATAGGAGGGGTGTGTTGTCTGATAATACCAGCCCTGTAAAGCCGGAAGAACAAAACGTGTTTCTAGTTTGGTTTCTACACCGCTAGCACATTGAACATTATATCTGTACTGTTCATTCAAATCAGTTAAGATCGTTTGATGAAAAGTACATGAAGGGGTACGTGTTCCGTTTTTGTGTACTTCAGCCTTTCTTGTGCGTTTACAATCTTCCGTGGCTCGATGCCCACTTTGTTCACAGATCTCGATCTTTTCTAGTTCGTCGTATGGCTTATCGAACCATTCTCTATTATGAGATAATGAAGAGAATACATCAAATAATATAGGTCCAGCGGTAACACTTCCGATCAAACCAGGTCGTCCTTCACCCGAAGCATTTCCGACCCAGACTCCCACCACATAGCGAGGTGTACATCCGACCGCCCAGGCATCTCTGTTTCCGAAGCTTGTTCCAGTCTTCCACGCTACACGTCGAGAAGAAGAAAAGTTCTGCCACGATGATTCAGCTGCAGGTCGATTTACATTTGTTAGGGCTTCAAAAACCTCGTAGATGGCACCAGCATCCAATTTGGTTGAAGTTTTCGTCAAAACAGGATCGGTTTTTTTCTTTTGCTCCCACTGAACAGGTTTCCAGGTTGATGTTGCATATTGATTTGTCATATTATGGAGTCGGAGTGTTTTGACCATTCCAGCGTAAGCATGACAGACATCCCATAGTGACGATTCGGCTCCACCGAGGATCAACGATAAACCATAGTGATCTGCTGTCTTATCTACATAATCTTGATCGAGTTGCTGAAGAAGGTAGAGAAATTTTTCGACGCCATATTGTTCCAACAAATGAACCGCAGGAATATTCAATGATCTGGATAGCGCATCCATTACCGGAACCGCTCCATCGTGCGTTTTATCAAAGTTTTTTGGAGCGAAATTGTCAAAGCGCAGTGGAACATCTGGAATCAACATATCATTATGGATCATTCCTTCCTGCATCATTGCGGAATATAAAAAGGGCTTTAGCAAGCTACCAGTACTTCTTCGAGCATGAATGACATTAACATATGGCGAATGCTCCTTATTTTTCGCACTATTTCCTATATAGGTTTTAACTTCATTCGCATGCGTGTCGATGATAAGCAAAGCAGCATTATGGATGTAATTTTGATCAAGTCGTCTTTGATGTCGTTGAAGGAGTTGAGTCATTTTCTCCTGAAGGTGAACATTGATCGTTGTTTTGATCCGATTTCCAGCTTTTCCATCAACCATGGCTTTCTGCAAGAGATGATCTGCCAGCATTGGGAGTGGTTTCGGGGCTGCAACCAACGGTTCTTCCGTAGAGAGGACGTAGGTCATAGAATCCATTACTTCATTCTCATAAAGCTTTTTTAAAACAAAATCTCGTTTTATTTTGAGCGTTTCTCTGTTCTTGCCAGGATGAATTAGACCAGGAGCATTGGGTAAAACAGCTAAAGTTGCCATTTGTGACCAGGAGAGTTGATGAGGTGGTAGTTCGTAATATCGCCAGGAAGCAGCCTCTAAACCGACTACATTCCCCCCAAACGGTGCGTTCGATGCATATAACTTTAACAGCTCTCGTTTCGAATAACGAATCTCCAATCGATATGCCCAAATCATCTCAATGACTTTATTTAGGATCGTACGATCTGAATTTCGTGCCATTCGAGCAACTTGCATGGTGATCGTACTTCCGCCGCTTACAATACTACCAGCACTAATGTTTTGGAAAAATGCTCGACCAATAGAGGCATAATCTACACCCCAATGTTCGTAGAAGTCCTCATCCTCAAAAGCGACTATGGCCTGTTCAAACTTATAAGGAATGCTATCCATTGCTGGAAAACGCCACTGACCATCCTTAGCGATCTTTGCATTGAGCAAGTCACCCTCAGCACTAATGATCACAGTTGACTTCGGAGTCGTAAAGAGTTGTTCTGGTAGACAATGCCAGAAATAAACAGCAAACAATGCTAACCCATAGTAGAAGAGCGACCTACGTTTGAAATAGAAGTAATAGCCTCCTACTTTGTGTTGCATAGTTTTACTTTCCGGGTTGAACAACTTTTATTTTGCGTCCTTTCTTCAATGCAGATATTGACGCATCGTACATAGCCTCACATCTTACAGCAGGTAGATAGTATTCACCTATGTAAGCTGCATGAAGACCAATCGTAAATGTTTTACTTGAATTACGCGAAAGATCAAAATACGTCAAGACACGATCATCTCGAATATCCTGATACTCGTAATAATCATTGCTCAAAGTCGATCCACTCAATTCCATACGTTGATTTCTTATTTCCCAACCACTTGGGAAGAGCTGAGTTAACGCTAATTCATTGTAATAACCTCGATATCCAGGATTACGCACCGTTACTTCTGCAACGAAATCTGTTCCCTGAGATAGTTCTTCTACACTGATAACCTGTCCATCCATGTTTTTATAAACCACATTCATACCTAAGTTTTCTTCTTTACTGACTTCATCACCAGCTAGAGGAATACCAGTACGAACAACTCGAACGTACATCAATGATTTACTCTTATTCTTGAATGAAAGTGTTTTTCCTGCACCTCCAGAAACTTTTAGATCAGATTGATGGATCACCTGATTCGATTTTGGAGAACCTGATTTACCATTGAACGAATAGCTATAACTTATACCGTCATTCTTAGGTTGTTTTCCAACAAATTCAGCAATTGATTTCAAAGAGAAAGCAGTAGTTTGAGTACTCATCCATCTGTTACTACTTAGTGCTTCAGATAGATCTTTCACAAGACCAGCAGCTTCATTCTTACGACCCATCTTCGTCAGTGTCTCTATGATCATCGCTTGATCACGGAAGTGAGAACCGTATGTGTAACCTAATTCATTGTAAGGTGTAATTCGTGTTGCTTTATCTCTAACGATTTCCGAGGCAACATTAGATTTACCAATGATCTGATACGCTAATGCAAGTCTCCATGCGGCAGAAATACTCAAACCTCTTACTTCGCGCAATCTGTTCATCGCACTCTTAACTGGTTTACCTGCTAATGCCAATGTATATAATCGGTATGCCTGAGCTAACTCGTTATTCTTATATCCATTTTCATTTCGCGTATTCCATTTACGAGCTTGAGATCGCTGGTAATCGATCCATTTTTCTTTAACTCCGTATGGAAGAGCATAGCCTTGCTTCTCAGCTTCTAGTAAGAAATGTCCAGCATAAGTTGTACCCCAATCGCTAGTACTTCTACTTCCGCTCCAATAAGCGAAACCACCACTAGCGTGCTGATGTCTTCTGATCTTATTGATCGCAGCTGTTACATTGCGCTGAATACTCGATTTTGCATCTGCATCCATTTCAACGAACGTCTTTAAATAAAGCTGTGGAAAGGCTTTAGATGTAGTTTGCTCGATACAACCGTGTGGATAACGGATCAAATACTGTAGTCGTTTTTCCAGATCAATAGGAGGGATGGTCGAAACTTCCAGCATCGCCTCATTTGTTCCAGGCATCCCTGGGAAGCTCATTTCAGTCGACCAGGATTCACCTGCATCTACAACAGCTTCGAATACGTCAGTTACTGGTAAATTTGGATTTCTAACATCAAGTTCAATGTCATAGGTCGATTTTTCGCCAGCACCTGTTGCGATAACTTCGACAGTTGCTTTTCCGATCTTCTGCGGTACTTTGATCGAGAAGTTAACGACCTTATCACCAACACGGTCAAAGTGAATGTTTTGAACACTTCCGCCTTGAACATTAAGAAGACTGTTCGTTTTTACCTGAACTTTTACGTCCTTCACTTTGTCCTCCATTGCAAAGATGGTTACCGGTAAGTTTACGATCTCATTAGGACTCAAAACTCGTGGTAAAGTAGCTAGGGCCATCAATGGTTTCTTAACGGGAGTTGCTTTTTCAGCATTTCCGTAGGCACCATCTTGACCAGCGATCACCATTGTACGAACAGACCCGATATAGTTCGGTATACTGATCTTGTGTTTGGCAGTTGATCCTGCACTTAGCTTGAATGGTCCTAAGAATCGAACCATAGGCTTGAATCGAATCGCACTATCATCTCCTTTATCGAGACTAGCATCACCACCAATTGTGAGTAAGTTCTCAACTTTAGCACCATAAGCTCCGATCACATGATCGTATAAGTCCCAAGTTTTAACACCTAAAGCTTCACGGCTATAGAAATGTTGCCATGGATCTGGTGTAGCAAAATTTGTAAGATCAAGTAATCCTTCATCTACAACTGCAACCGTATAAGTCATAGCTTTACCATTCTCCTCAGAAACAGATAACGTGTAACTCGACTCAGGAGCCAACTCATCCGGCATTTTGATTACTGGTTTAAGTATTGTCTCAGGATCTGTTACTAGAATCGGAATGACACCATACATGCGGATTGGTGCGTCATTCTTTGTCTGCTTATGAGGCTGTAATAACGTAATATGAACATAACAGTTCGGTGCAAGATCTGGAGTGATCGGTAGTTCAAATGACGTCTCACTTCCCTCAGTTTGGATCCAGAATGCATCTTTGACCTTTTTGCCATCTTCAATACTGATCAATGCACGACCTCCTTTTGATGATGGGAAACTGATCTTCGCTTTATCTCCAGTCTGATACTCTTCTTTATCTGAAGCGAAAACGAGCATGTTTGCTCCATCTGGTGTTTTTCTTCCTGAACGACTCATCCAGCTTGGCCAGTCGAAATAAGTCATTAAACCTGTTGAATGTCCGCTATTCTCATCAGTCACACGGATCAAATAACGACCCCAGTCATATTTATTGATACGAACCTTAGCAGTCCCTTTTCCATTTCTTCCGGTACTGATTCGTTCTTTAGATACAGGTTGAATATTACTTCTACCAATGTAACTAGCAAGGTTGTTTCTACCTCGTTCCCACCACCAGCTCCAGCTGATTCGGTATACTTCGATTGTGATGTTTGAACTAGATGATGGTTGTCCGTGTTTATCTACACTTACAATATCAAATTTATAGGTAGAATCTGTTTGAAGAGCACCGTATTTACTTAGAGTTGGTGACTTAACCCCTACAAATTTAGTAAATGGTGCATAAGGCATTACTTGTTGATTAACGCTAAAATCTCCTCCTTTTTCAAATGCTCTAGTTTTGAAAACAGCCTTGAGCATTCCTGGAGCCTGTTTATGTGCAGCTATATCAGCACTGAAACGTGTTTTTCCTTCATCGTTAAGTGTTCCTTCAAAGATCTTCTCCTCAGAAGAATTAAAACTCTTAGATGGATCATCAAACACATATTTCTTGAAATTCTCAAATGCGGTAGAAGCTTGTACGAAAGTAACAGATACATCTGTTTTCAGTCCGCGAGCTGGTGCGCCATGTAGCCATTTTACATCTAGCTCACCTGTGATTAGGTCTTGATCGGCACCCAGGATCTTCTCATCCAGATTTAGATTTACTTTCAATCGGTTTGGTTTTATACTTTCAACCTTAACCGTTTTATAGAATGTGGCACCACCAACTTTTACTTTTACACGCCAGTTTCCCGTTGGAACATCTTTCTGTGTTGGAGTCGTAAGATCGTAGAATCCATTTACACCTGATTTTAAAACACTTCGTTTATATAATTGACCACGTGGATCAAACAATTCGTAGATCACAGGATGATTTTCTGGAATAAGATCCTCTTTATCTTCGAGCATATAGGTTAGGAAGAGTGTATCTCCAGGCCTCCAAACACCTCTTTCTCCATAGATAAATCCTTTGATTCCTTCCTGAATTGTAGCACCACCAACATCAAATCTACTTAATGGAAGAGAGGCTCCGTCGTTTAAGCGTAAATAGCCTTTATTCGTGCCATCAGAAACTTCAATGAAGAATGGTTCTTTTTCCAGTTTTTCTGTTCTTGCAATTCCTTCACCATCTGTATCTACTGTGGCAATAAGTTGCTGCTGGTAATCGAACACTTTAACGGAAGCTCCAATGATCGGTTTTGTATCAACAATGTTAGATGTTGCAACGATCAATTCACCATTCGTTCCTTTTTTAGCGATAATTCCAATATCTGAAGCAAATACATTCTTAGTGAAACTTTTTCCTCTGTAATACGAGTATGAACATGGGTTTTCACGTTCTCTATAGTCGTAACCTCTGAAATAGTCGCTGTAATAATAACCATAGCTGTAATCACTAACGTAATTCCATTTCTCCTCTTCAGCGTTGTCGTATTCATCCCAATCTTCTTCATCCATTTGGATATCTTCGTTCAGTTCCCCACTACATGGATAAGTTGATTGATGTTTTCTAAAGCTGAACTGAACACGATAGATCGCTCCTTGATCTACTTTGATGTATTCGGACAGGTCCAGGTTAAATCTATTCCATACGCTATAATCAACAGGTTTCTTTTCACCTAGATGAATCGTTTTCTTTCGGATCACTCGACCTACACGCTTTAATTCTCGGTCTCCATCATAATTATTATTCTGGAAGAATTGAGAAATGTTGTTCTCATAGATCTTGATGATTCGAACATCAACGGCTTTTAAGTTTACTGCCTCGAACGGCACAACCATTCCGTTTGATGAAGGAAGGATCGTTCCTTCACCAACAAGCTTTATCATTGGTTTGATCGCTTCAAATTTTACAGAGATATGTTCTTCACGACCATATTTGTAGCCTTTACAGTTTTTGATAGCATCATGTATGATCACTGTTTTATCTCCCGTTAATCGCGCATTTGGGTAAATTCTCAATTCATTTGTAGAAACGGCTGTTCTCAATCCTGAGTGATCTTTGATCTCTACAAGGCCATCAATATCCTGTTCTGTAGATAATGGATCTGAGAATCGAACGAGTACATGCTGTTCTGGATGTTGAATAACCTTATAGCTCGTGATCTTGAAATCTCCGATCGCGGGAACTTCCACCTTGTCATTCCCACTCCCTTCAGCACTTATGTTGTCACCTTCCCAGGTGATCTCGAGATCTTCAGCTGATTTTTTACGCTTAACACTGTCAACAATCATAGTATAGATTCGGTCAGATGCCTTTCTTTCCCACTTCGCATTGTAGGTCTTTCCACCTTGCTTGATCGTGAATGTTTCGTTCAATTGCTCCGTACTGATCTTATCAGCCGTGATTACTTTACCTCTGAATTGCTGCCACTCAATATTCTCATTGTCATAGGAGATCAATCCATCGGCTTCGAAGCTTAAAGCTTGTTTTATAATGGTAATTGGGAACTTAAATGTTTCCAGTTCTCCACTAACATCTGCAACTGCACCTAGATTGAACTCAACCCAATATGTTTCTCCAGATTCCAAAGGAGATTTTGGGATAAAAGAGATCGTATTTTGATCAAGCCAAACGGTTTTTCCTTCAACTCCAGGTGAAAAATCAAAAAGTTCCTCGTCAATCGCTTTATTCGGTGTGATTGGTTTACCATAAGGCTTAACCAATTCGATCTCTATTGTTGAATGAGCACTGATCACACCAGAGGAGAATGCAGAGATATGCTTAGTGAATTCAGGATTGACCTTAAACTCTGCAGGATCTTCATCACTACAATGAGTGGTCAATAATCCTAGCGAGATCAGGGTAAGAGAAAGTAATGTAAAACGAAATAAGGTATTCATAATCTTTAGTGTTAATGATGGTTATCTGTTCAGCCAATGTTCAATTAGTTCATTGGGAGTATCTGTACTTTGTTCAATTAATTTTTCGGGTTTTTGCAGACTGTATAAAGACCATTTTGTTTCTTGTTCCAGGGCTATTCCCTACATATAATCTAAATTGATCATTTTGTAATTGTCATACGGAGATTCGTATAGCATTTCTCCTTTTTCAGTACTGAGGCCGACATAGCTATCTGTCCACAAGATTATGATGCTCTGGTTCTCGATTGAAACTAGACTATCATATTTTGGTTTAATGATTCTTTCATACTTGTCTCCTTCACGTACGACTCCCCACTTTTTGTTTTTACGATTTCGTATTAAGTACAGATCGTCATGATAAGGGAGTGGTTCAATAAGGTCAGCCTTGAATTTTTTTCTGATCAAATGCAGATCAGGAGTATAGCCTTTCGACCAATATTCCATTTCGATCTCATCCTTATTATCAAAAATTGTTGGTACAAAGACTTGAAGTCCGTAGCTTTCGGTTAAGCCAACAACTCCCCATTTCCCATCTTTCTTTACGTAGAACTCTGCAATTGGGAAATTGCCATAAGGCTCACCGTATTCCATGTCTTTTATTCCTCTCTCGTATTGATCAAGATTCCTCCATTCAATCTCATCCCATGTATCTTTTTTTCTGCTGATATCTTGCCACCAACTGGAAGTAAAAATGAATTTATCTTGACTATTCAATGATCCAAAAGTAAGACCAACCTCTCTACTTTCTTTTGTAATGAAAGCGATCGAATCTAAATGGTTTTCACTAATAAACTCTATTTCTCCACATCTCAAGAGGTTTTGTTTTCCACCTTCGTATGTGATCCGAACAGGGAATTCTACATCTGTAAATTGAGAAACCTCAACATCGATGGCATCTATAGCCTCTATAAATTCTGCTTTTCTATTCTCATCCATTCCATTATGGATTAAGTATTCCTCATCGTCAATAATGTACGGAATTGTATCCTGTGCTTCAGCAAGTTGATAGAATAAGGCTAGTGCTAGTGAAAGGGTAAATCGCATTCAAATCATTTGTCTAAAAATACTCAGTTTCAATATTGTAGTATGCTAGACAGTATCTGAAGTTATGAACATAGTGCAAGTAGTTTTCCACGAAATCTTGATGTGAAAACCCCTAACTACTGCTGTTGATTTGTAATGAGTCTTGAAATTGTAGAGTTACAAAAGTTACTGTAAGCGGTATGGGTTTGGTCTAATTTTGTATTTGTTATTTAAATCATACACATGAAAGGCACAGAAAATACAGAAGTTTTGATGGGAATTATTACTCGGTTAACGAGATTGGTTATTGTTTTATTGGTAGCGTTAATATTGGTACCAATTCTTATCATCAATCGAACTGAGATAGCTGATCGACTTTCTGCACTTTTTGTAGAACAAGAAATAAAACCATACGATGAAAGCTTGCACATCAAAAATCAGATCAAATATTGGAATGCCTTTGGAATTGAAAGAATTCAAGATTCTGCTTTCAGAGAAAAAGTGGAATACGGAAAAGAATTAATTACGCACACATCTAAATATCTTGGTCCTAATGGTTCTGTTGCTAAAATATCCAATGGTTTGAACTGTCAGAACTGTCATTTGGAAGCAGGTACCAAAGTATATGGAAACAACTATGGTTCTGTGGCTTCTCTTTACCCTAAGTTTCGACCTAGAAGTGGAGGAGAAGTCGATATACCTGCAAGGATCAATGGGTGTTTTGAACGAAGTATGAATGGTACACCATTAGATCGCGACAGCAAGGAGATGGAAGCGATGGTTACCTATATGAAATACATAGGATCGAACGTACCTAAGGGAGAAAAAGCTACTGGTTCTGGTTTAAAAGACCTGACTTTTCTTGATCGGGCAGCAAGTCCGGAAAAAGGAAAGATTGTATATCAAGCAAAATGTGCTTCATGCCATATGGAAGATGGACAGGGGGTTCTGAATATGGATAGTTTAGAGTACATGTACCCGCCTTTGTGGGGAGAGCATAGTTTTAACGATGGTGCAGGATTATCACGAATCACGAAGATGGCAAAATATGTAAAGTACAATATGCCTTTTGGTGTTTCACACGATGCTCCTCAGCTAACCGATGAAGAGGCTTGGGATGTATCAGCATACATTAATGCACAGCCTAGACCGCATCTAGAAACACCTAATGATTGGCCAGACCTTACAAAAAAACCTATCGATCATCCTTTCGGACCATATTCCGATCATTTTACAGAAGAACAACACAAATTTGGACCATTTAAGGAAATTTTAAACAAGAGAAAACAATAATATGCGCTACTTGATACAGCTTTTTACAATTTTTCTAATTACTTCAATTAGCTTTTCGCAGCAAGGTCTACTCAAAAAAACACCTGTTTGGAAAGGTGATACCAAGAAAACCAGTGATACAACATCATTATTATATGCTTTTAAAAATGGAGAGTTTGATGGAAGAGCACGATATTATTTTTCTTCTACCATAAATGAAGGGAGTCTTACAGATTTCTATGGTAATGCCATTGGAACCGGAATCCGTTATGAAACAAGACCCTTTTATGGTTTTCAATTTGCTGCAAGTGGTTATTTTACCTTTAATATAGCATCTTCAGATCTTTCTATTCCAGATCCAATTACCAATAAGATCAGTAGATATACTTTAGGACTCTTTGATGTTACTGATCCTGGTGGAACGGGAAACCTGGCTCAAAATGAGGAACTATACTTAAAGTACAATCACAAGAGATTTCAATTGATCTTTGGTCGCCAATTTCTGCATACACCATTATTTAATTTGCAGGATGGTAGGATGCATCCAACAGCAGTTGAAGGATTATGGTACGGAATCGAGCCAAATCAAAAATGGGATATACAAGGAGGTTGGCTTTATAGAATATTTCCAAGGAGTACAAATAATTGGTATAGGATAGACGAGTCCATGGGAATCTATCCGCAAGGGAGAAATACGAATGGAGCTCCAGCAGATTACTACGGTAATTTAAGTTCTTCTGGTCTAGGTGTGTTCCATGCTTCCTATAAGCCGGTTAAGAAAATAAAGATCGAATTCTGGGACTATTATCTCGATAATATTATCAATTCAGCATTCTTTCAAGTCAGAGGTAAAGCCGCTATAAAGAATTCTTCAAATTTCATTTATGGAGGTCAGTTTATGCGGCAAGATGCAATAAATGATGGAGGTAATGCTAATCCTGAATTGTCTTATACCGAGAAAGGCGCCTTCTCAATGACTTTTGGAGGGCAAGTGGGAATACAACATAATCCCTGGACTTTTTTATTAAACTACAATCGAATTACAGCCGATGGAAAGTTTCTATTCCCGAGAGAGTGGGGTAGAGATCCTTTTTTTACGTTTATGCCTAGAGAGAGAAACGAAGGTTTTGGTGATGTTCATGCAATAACTACTAGAGTTAAGTATAGTCCAAAAGACAGTCCATTGTTCTTATCACTGGCGGCTGGATATTTCAATCTACCAGACATTGTGGAACAGTCAGAATTGAACAAGTATGCAGTTCCTTCTTATTTTCAGGGCAACTTTGACCTCAAGTACAAGCATCAGAAGTGGTTAAAAGGTTTAGAATCTCATTTGTTGGTAGTGACAAAGATTGCCGAAGGAAATACATATGACAATCCCAATTTCGTATTTCAGAAGGTAAATATGCTTCACGTCAACCTTATGTTGAACTATTACTTTTAAGAGGAGGCTTGATCTTTTGAGTCTTCTTTTTTCTGCTGACTTTCAGAGCTGTCTAAGTTATGGTTGTCACGATTATACTTGTCTTTGAGATCATCCATGAGAGACTTCTTCCAGAGTGGAACACCTACGAAATATGAAGCTCTTCCGATCAGGTGTGCACCTATAGGGGCTGTCAATAATAAAAATACGATGATTGCGATCGCTCTTGTTGTGATCGAAGTTTCAAAAAAGTGAAGAGCCATTCCTGTTAGTATCATTCCAACTCCAAGTGTTGCTGCTTTAGTCGTAACTGAAATACGCAAAAATAAGTCGGGCATTCTCAATATACCCACAGCAGCAAGCAAAATGAATAACGTACCCAGGGAGATCAATATGTATACAATTATTTCATTCATTTTTCTTACGTTTTTCAAGGTAATATGAAAAGGCTACGGTTCCCAGAAAGGCGATAAGCGCAAAGATCATCGAAATATCCAGAAAAGAAGGTTGATTTGTGATCATCGCATAAATTGCGATCGTTGAGATACCGATTGTAATCAACAAGTCCAAAGCTACAACGCGATCTGATAGAGTAGGACCGATCAGGAAACGTATAAACACCAATAATGCTGAAATACTCAGTATCGGTAGAATGATATATGTCAAATAAGTTTCAATGGTCATCTCAAAATGCTTAAAATTCGACGTTCAAATCCTTGTTTAATATTAGTGATGAATTCTTCTTTGTCGTCTACATACATAGCATGAATGTACAGGACTTTTCGGTCGTCAGAGACATCAAGGCTGAGTGTTCCTGGAGTAAGAGTGATCACATTAGCAAGAAGCGTGATCTCTAAATTCGTTTTTGCGTCCAGAGGAAACTCTACGATACCTGGTGTCATATAGAATTTAGGTGTTACAACATCAGCAGCAACTTGAAGATTTGCTTTTATAAGCTCATAGAAAAAGTAAAGAACAAATCCGATCAATCGTGGTGCTATCCTAAAGTATTTGCGACTTCTTTCGTTTCTACTTACGATCCATAGTACAAGGAAACTCAATATAAAACCGAATAAAAAATTTACCGTAGCAAGACTCCCAGTAAGGAATACCCAGACGATCGTAAGCAATATGTTCAATAGGAATTGAATCTTCATTTTGCTTCATCTTTTAGGTTAAAAACTGCTTCTACGTACTGATCAGAGTTCATGAGCTCATTTCCAATTCGCTCAGCAACAAGTTGAATGTGTTCTGCGAAAATACTGTAATATAGTATAACACAAACTAACATTAAAATAGGGATGATCATTGCTGACTTCTCTCTTAGATCAAACTGATCATAGTATTTGAGTTTTTCTAGTTTTTCGGTCTTTCTAGCATTTTTAGCGAATACATTGTTCCAAACTTTAGCTATGATGATCAAGGTGATCAAACTTGCGAAAATGAATACGACCAACATGAAAATAGAGTTCATTTGATAACTAGCTCCAAACAATGATAGCTTTGGCCAGAATCCTGAAAGTGGAGGAATACCTACTAGAGCAAATAAAGGGATTGCGAACAATAAAGAAAGTCTCGGGTAATCATTCATCAGTCCGCCCATGTTATAGAGCTTTGTATTTCCAAACATTCTAAAGAATACACCTCCGATCATGAATAGCGTTGCCTTCACAATAATGTCATGGAACATATAGAATACAGCTCCAACTAAAGCTATTTCAGTAAATAAGCTCAATCCTCCAATCATGAATCCAATATGACAAATGATGAGGTATGAAAATACGCGTATAACATCTTTTTGAACGAGCGCCCCAATTCCGCCGAAAAACACTGTAAATCCAGCAATGATCATCAGAATATCCTGATTCAGTCCTTGAAGAGGAAAGATCAACGTGAAAACGCGGATCAATGCGTAAACACCAACTTTTGTAAGTAATCCACCGAATAACGCAGATACAGCTGCAGGTGGAGTGTGATAAGAAGCTGGAAGCCATAGATAAAGCGGGAACAGACCAGCTTTTACCCCAAACCCTATCATGAATACCAAGGAAATGGTTTGTACGATTCCTTTATTCTCAATGGTTGGTATGATCTGAGAAAGTTCAGCCATGTTTAAAGATCCTGTAACACCGTAGAGCATAGCAATACCAGTGAGGAAAACTATGGAGGATAGCATGTTGAGTGTAAAGTATTTTACTGCCCCTTCAATCTGAATCTTACGTCCACCAATGGTCAATAAAACAAAAGAGGATATGATGATCACCTCGAACCAGACGTATAAATTGAAAATGTCACCGGTGAGAAAGGCACCAGACAGTCCCATGATCAAGAAGTGAAATATGGCATAATAACCAAACTTAACCCGTGCAGAAACCATGTTGGTATTACTATATATGGATATGACAAGTGCTACAATACTAGTCAAGAGAACCAATGCAGCAGCAAGAGTGTCTCCAACTAGAGAGATGCCAAAAGGGGCTTCCCAGTTACCTAGCTGCAATACCTGTGTGCCTTGATTCCAAACAGTTCCAAATAGCATTGAGGCGATGATTACTGCAATTGAGCTCCCCACAATGCTCAAAACTCGTTGAGTTTTTGGTTTTCTCCAAAAGAAAAGCAGAGTCACCGCAATGATTGCCTGAACTATAATTGGTAATATGATCAAATGTTCACTCATTCAATGTCATCTGTTTTGTTCATGGCATCAATATCATCAGTCTTAACCACTTTATAAGCTCTCTTGATCAAAACGATCGCAAATGATTGAAGTCCAAAACTGATCACGATCGCCGTAAGTATCAATGCCTGAGGTACTGGGTCGGCGTAAAGTCCTTCTAGATGATGACTTTCCTCTGGAATGATAGGAGGTTTACCTTTAACTAATCCTCCCATAAGAAATATGAGAAGATTCACTCCATTTCCCAGCAGTACAATTCCGATGATAAGTTTCACCAAGCTGCGTCTCAGGATAAAATAAATCCCTCCTGCGTACAGCACTCCTGTCATTATGGCTAATAGTATTTCCATCAATTATGCTTTTTCTGAGATCGTAAAAATTATAGTTAAACTCACTCCTATTACTACTAGATAAACACCAGAGTCAAAAAACAATGCGCTACCGATCTTACCGATAACAGGGATCTCATTATGATACCATAAACCGGTCATAACTGGTAGATCCTGAAAGATCATTGGGGCTATAGCACTTCCAATGGCAAGTGCCAATCCAACTGGGATCAAGAATCCTGGATGAATACGGAGCAGATGTCTCGTCTTTTTTAATCCATTTGCGAAAGAGTGCAATATAAATGCAATTGATGCGATCAAGCCAGCAATAAACCCTCCACCAGGTAAATAGTGTCCTCTAAGCAATACAAATACTGAGAACAGTAGGAGTAGAGGGAGGAGTGTTTTCGATACTGTTGTTAAAATAATACTCTTCATTGCCTATTTCTCATGTTTTTTGAGGTACAACTTTAATAATGCAAATACACCTAGTGCGGCGATCGATAAGACGATGATTTCAATCATTGTGTCAAAACCTCTGAAATCAACCAGGATCACATTCACAATGTTCTTTCCTTTTGCCATTTCATAGGCATTTTTCGCATAAAATTCGGTAGTTTTCTTTATTGGCGTTTCATTCATTATCTCGATGATCGTAAAAGCCAGGAACGTACCAAAAGTCGTTGCGATGATTCCATCTCTTATCCTGTTGGTGTTGTTCGATAAACGCAGGTATTTGGGCAAACGATAAAGAACAAGTACAAATAGAATTACAGTCAATGTATCGATCAAGAATTGAGTCATGGCTAGATCGGGAGCTCCGTAGAACATGAAAATAAAACAGATTGAGTATCCGAGAACTCCCATACCTGCGATCGCAGATAAACGAGATCGCGTAAGAACAGTATAAAGTATTGAAACAAACATTACCACGCACACGATAATCTCAGACACCTCAAGCCCTCTGATCTCTTTTAGACTTAAGAATACTCGAGGATTAATGAAAACATGTACGCCAAAAACGACTGTAAGTAGTACGAGCAAGATCATCACATATCTTCTCAAGTAGCCATTTTGAAATACTCGTGTTAAAAAGTATGAGAATTGCTCAAAATACTCTGCGAATTTCAGGAGTATGTGTTTTGGTGAAGCTATGTTGAATCCTTCCATGAATCGAACTTTCTTTGAACTAGGTTTCCAAAGAAAATAGATCAGTAGGCCCAATGAGATCGTTATGAAACTCAGTAAAAGGATCAGCGTAAATCCATGCCATAGCTTGAGATGCATTCCCTCAGATCCAGAGAGCTGTTGCGAAATTGAATTAGTAAACAATCCCTCAATTATACCAGGAAATATTCCAAATACGATTCCTGTGATAGCTAGTAAAAGAGGAGTGAACCACATGAGCCAATGTGGCTTGTTAACTTCAATTGTTTTTTCTGTTACTTTACCAACAAACGGTTTTACACCTACAATGAAACCAGCAAAAACCATGAATACATTTGTGATCACTGCTATTGTCGTTAAAAGAATTGATTGATTACCGTGTAAAGTTGATTCGTAGATCAGATCTTTACCCAGAAATCCTACTGAAGGAGGAATTCCAGCACTTGAAACAGCAGCCAGTAATCCAGCAACGAATAAAATAGGAAGGTGTTTTTTTAACCCCCCAAGCTGTGTAATATCTCGTGTTCCTGTTTGATGGTCAACGGTTCCGGTTAATAAGAAAAGTGTGGCTTTATAAAGCGCATGGACAATGATAAATACGATGGCGGCAGTTATAGATGTGTTGGTACCAATTCCAATCAAAAAGATGATTATTCCCAGCGCTCCGATGGTAGAGTAGGCTAAGATCCCTTTCATGTCGGTCCTGAATAATGTATGAAAACCAGCAAATAGCATCGTTATAGAGCCAACAGTTATTAGAACTGTCGAGAAGATTTCATTATCACCGAAGTGAGGTGAGAATCGCAGTAAGAGGTAGATCCCTGCCTTGACCATGGTTGCTGAGTGTAAATATGTCGAAACAGGTGTTGGAGCTTTCATCGCGCCAGGTAACCAGAAATGAAATGGGAATTGTGCAGATTTCGTAAATGCAGCAAAAAAAAGTAGAATCAGTAAAATAGGAGTAAAGCTCGAGTTATTCAACGCTTCAGAAGAATTGAGCATTTCCGAGATAGAGTAGGTGCCAGCTAATCCTCCTGCAAGAACAGCAAATGCTAATAACGCTAGACCACCAAAACCTGTAATACTCAGAGCTGTGATCGCTGACTTTCTGGAAGCGCGCTCTGTATTTTTAAAATTAATTAGGAAGAATGAGCTAATACTCGTCAATTCCCAAAAAATAAAAAGGCTGATCAGATTATTCGAAGTGACCAACCCAAGCATAGCTCCCATAAAAATACTGAGGTAGATATAAAACCTCAACAAGTATTTATGACCCTTCAAATATTTCATCGTATACAAGAATACGAGTGATCCAACACCAGTTATTAGCAAAGTAAATAGGGTAGAAAGAGAATCCATTCTGAAGTCAAGGTTCACGCCTGCTGAAGGAACCCATTTCGTTAAATAGCTGAATGTCTCACCTGATGAGGTCGGTCCAAGAAATGATAGAAAGTAGGTGAAAAGTGAAATAGGTAAAATTGACGCAAACCAACTTATTCTAGCAAATACCTTTTGTCCGATCCCAAATAACAGGATCGCAAACAAAAAACTAGACAATATGGCAAATAATAGCGTTGACATTTTTGCAAAAGTATGTATTTAAGCGTGCAATTTCCAGTATTAACGCTATGAATACGTTATTGTTTACGATAATTAAAAGAAATGCAGAAGTTATTTTCTTCGCTTGCGTTTTTTAAATTTCTTACGCTTTACCTTGTCTCGAGGACGAAGATTCACTTTTTTGTTCTCCTTCTTTTTCTCTTCAAATTTTTCACCTTCCCCTACAATATGATTTGGGTTCACAATTGTTGGGGCGTCATGGATGTCAGGTTCCATTTCTTCAGGGATCTTTTGTTTTGAGATTTCGACTTCTTCAGGAAAATCAGAGAACTCGACTTTTACATCCATAAAAGACTGTATACCAGTAAATAGATTGTATTCTTCTGAAGTAACAAATGAAATAGATTCCCCTTGTTGATCAGCTCGACCTGTTCGACCAATTCTATGGATATATTGTTCTTTTTCGCCAGGTAGATCAAAGTTGACCACGTGACTAACATTATCGATATCTATACCTCTTGATACAAGATCAGTTGCCACTATTCCCTTGAGTTGATCAGCCTTAAATTCTTTGACCATCCTCATTCTGAAATTCTGGGACTTGTTACTATGGATCACACCGAATTGTTCAGGGTAAGCTACTTCAAGTTTTTCGAAAAGAACGTCAGCGAATCGCTTAGACTGAACAAAAATGAACGCTCTCAAATCAGGGTTAGTATCGATAAAATGTTTTAAAAGGTTGAGTTTCGTATTAAAGTTCTCAGCCTTAAACGCGGTTTGATGAATTTTCTCTAAAGGTGTTCCTGAAGGTGCAGCAATTACGTCTTCACTGATTCCAAAGAAAGTATCAACTATTTCAGATACATCATCGGATGTCGTAGCTGAAAACAACAAGTTCTGGCGCTTTTCTGGGAGAAGATCAAAAATACGTTGAAGTTGTGGTCTAAAACCTAAGTTCAACATTTCATCGCATTCATCTACAACTAGTTTTTTTACCGATTTAAGTCGTAAAATTCCAGTCATAGCTAGATCGTATAATCGACCAGGAGTACCAACAAGTATGTCGCATCCTTCATGAACTGCTTTTTTTTGAGTATTCATGTTAGTACCACCATACACAGCCAGTGTTCTGATAGACAAGTATTCACATAGTTTTTTTGCCTCCTCTGCGACTTGAATTGCAAGTTCTCGAGTTGGAACAAGAATAACCACTCTAGGCATTTTATCCTCGGAATATTTAAGATCCCTTAAAATAGGTATCAAATAGGCAAGTGTTTTCCCTGTTCCTGTTTGAGCTATTCCAACGATATTCTTACCTGCAAGAATTTTAGGAATTGCTTTTTTCTGGATCGCAGTTGGAGTCGTGATGTTCTGCTCTTTTAGAGCATTCATCAACTGCTTGGATAATTTTATATCTTCAAATCTCATTTAGCGAATTACTTCAACATTGTTATTACTCGAGATCTTTATGATCGAAGAGGGAGAAGTCGTTATTTCATCTAATCGTTCATTCAGTATCATATCAACCTCTTCTTTGATCTTATCAGCTATATCAGCGTACCCGGTTGGTGAAGGAGATCCTGAAATATTAGCGCTGGTTGAAACTAACGGACATCGAATTCCCTGGATCATTCGTTGACAGGAACGATCATTCGTTACCCTGATTCCTAAGGATCCATCTTTTGCCAATACTTCTCTAGAAATTCCTATGGGAGAATCATAAATGATCGTCGTTGGTTTTTCGCTGAAGTCAATGATGTCATAACATACATCAGGAATGGTCTTAACGTGTCTTTCTAACATTGCAACATTTGAAACAAGAACAATGAAAGATTTATCTGCTGGACGATCTTTCAGATCTTTTATTCGCTGGATAGCCTCATCATTTGTAGACATACATCCCAAACCCCATATCGTATCAGTTGGGTAGAGTAAAGTTTTACCCGCTCTTAATCCCTCGATCGCTCCCTTGATATCAACTAGTTTCCCCATTAATCAACACTTCTTACGTGCACATCGTTGTGCTTTTCTTCTATCTCATCTTTGACCTTTTTTATTGATCTCGTCAATAAGAATAGATCTTGTGTTCCATGAATGTTGATCCATCTAAATCCTTTTGGATCGTCGTCGATAGCGATCGCCATATGGTAAAGAAGCTCAAAACCATTTTTCTTCAACCAGCTTAAAGCCTGAGTATTTCCTTCAGATCCATTGATCATAGCCATGATGTGCGGATAACCATTTTCCATTAACCAATCTCTCGCTTTATCCTTGAGTTGAATAGCATGAGTAGCCATTACAAGCTCTTTATATCCATTTTTATAGAGGTAGTCTAATAATTCAGTGTTCCCTTCAATACCTTTCGCCCAGGCCAGGATTATCTTAGGATGATATTCAAAAGGTTTGATCTCAAGCTTAGTTGGTCGTTTTTTCTCACTATCGCCTTTATATTTCTTTTTACGTCTGAAAAGACCTCTCATACCTGATTTTTTTTTCAAAATTAGTGAATAATGGCTTGCTCTTTTAATAATACTTTAACTTTGTTTAAAAATCAAGAATAATGCTGGAAAATGAGCTTTTAGAGTTGTACAAGAAAACGAATAATTTTCGCGATACACTTGGAATGGAATTAGGGGATGTGTCTGAGGGAAAAGCAACCTATGAATTAACTATTCAGAAGAAGCATTTAGCAACTCCAATTGCTGCTCATGGAGGAGTTATAGCCGCTCTTGTTGATGCTGCAATGGGCGTTACAGCGTTGTCTGTTGTTATTCAAAGTAATCGAGTGGTTAGTACCGTTGAGTTGAAGGTAAGTTATTTACGTCCCGTTATAGAGGGAGATCACTTGAAGTGCACAGGTGAAGTTTTAAACCAGGGCAATCGATTGATATATGTTGAATGTAGCGTTACAAATCAAAGAGGTGAATTGCTAGCTAGAGCGAATGGAACATTCAATGCATATCCTGCAGAAAAAGCTTTTTGATCACTCGCTATTTTTAACTTTCTCCCAGGTTTGAAATAGTTTTTCCTGAGTTGGACGACCAGGTTCTTTTTCACGAAGTGGTTCACAAGGTTTCAGCGTATCGTAACATTCTTTAGGAAGTGCTTGATAAAGTTCAGTACCTTTTGTTTTCCATTTGATCATTTCATCAGAAACATCTTTTATTCTTTTTGCAGGGTTCCCTACGATCAAACTTCGTTCAGGAAATTCACTCTTTGCTGCAACAAAAGCAAGTGCACCAACAATTGATTCTTCACCGATCACACTGTCATCCATTACAACACTGTTCATACCGATTAAAGAATTGCGGCCTATTCTTCCTCCATGAATAATAGCACCATGTCCGATATGTGCTGATTCCTCAAGTAAAACAGTCGTTCCTGGAAACATATGTATCGTGCAGTTTTCTTGTACATTACATCCGTCGCTGATGATTATCTCTCCCCAATCTCCTCGAATAGCGGCTCCAGGACCAATATATACGTCTTTACCGATGTGAACATTACCTGTAACGGTCGCATTTGGATGAATAAACGCACTTTCGTGAATTACGGGTTTAAAGCCATTGAATTCGAATATATTTGCCATTTTTTTGAATTGTTTCTACAACTTTTTTTCGCGATCAGCGTTTTAATGAAGTAATGAGTTATTGCGAATTTACAAAACATTTAGCGGATGATCATCCGGATAAAGTGTATCACGATAAAGTGTATGGCTTTCCAGTTGACGAGGATAATGAACTCTTCGGTCGACTGATTCTAGAGATCAATCAGGCTGGATTGAGTTGGTCGACTATTCTCAAAAAAGAAAAAGGATTTAGAAAGGCCTACGATAATTTTGATATAGAAAAAGTAGCTCGTTATGAGGATCGTGATAGAGAACGGCTTCTTAATGATAGTGGTATTATTCGTAACAAATTGAAGGTGAATGCAGCAATTTATAATGCGAATAAAATTCTGGAGATACAGGAAGAATTTGGTTCTTTCAAGAATTGGCTTGATAAGCATAAAACATTATCTTTGGATGAATGGGTAAAACTCTTTAAACAACGTTTTAAGTTTACAGGAGGAAAGATTCTCGAGGAGTTTCTAATGAGTACAAGTTATTTAAAGGGCGCACATACGGAGAATTGCCCTATATTTGAAATTGTAAGTGAAAAACAACCAATATGGGATCAAGATTAAAATTAATTTTTTCGATAGTAGCACTTAGTTGTTCTTCGGTCATCTACGGTCAATACAGCGCTGGATTTGGTTTGAGTTCATTCCACGGTGCAAATACCGAAGTAAATAGATTCGGGTTTAATGCCTTTTTTGAACAGCCGAATTCTGATGTTCGTACTACATTCTTGCGTGCTACTTATATGTTTCCTCAAAAGAACGAGAGCGCGACAACTATTGAGGCACTTGATTTTGGGACTCAGCCTCAGATCGTCGATGCACGTCAAGTTGCAAAAACATCTTTCTTCTCGGTGGATGGAGGTAACAGAATTTACTTTGTAAATGATTATGACATTGGATTTGCTGTGTACGGTGGTTTTCACTTAAGAGGAATAATCAGCTCTTTCTCGAGAGAGTATATTGTTCCAGATACAATTAATGTTGAGGAGTATAATACAAATCCACTTCCACCTCAGTATTCTCTTCTCTTATCATTTGGTGTAAACGCTGGAGCTAAATATCAATTGCCAATGCGTGGCGCTATAACACTTGATTTTACGCTGGATGTTGTCTCGAGATTATATGATCCAGCAGGAATCTTAGGTAATGAGATCTCACCCCTTTCATTTTCTGTTAACCTTGCTTATCGTTTCGACTGGTATTGATCATAATTGAATATGATAGTTGTTGAAAGCGGAGGAACGAAGTCTACCTGGATCTACAGAAATAAACTCGGAGAAAAAGTAGCTCACGTTACTGTTGGTTTACATCCTCAAGAAATTACAGAATCCAAAAAAGCCAAGATCGAAGAATTCTTGATCGAAGCAGACTTGCACGGAAGTGAAGTCTATTTTTATGGTGCGGGTTGTGAAAGTCAATCTGGAAGAAAAGTGATCAATGACTTACTCGAGAGTGCTGGACTTAAAGTTAATGTGATTGCTTCTGATGTAGTTTGTGCCTGTTTGGCCATACATGGAAATACTCCAGGAGTGGCTGGAATTCTAGGAACTGGTGCCGTTGTAGCTCAATATGATGGTCAGAAAGTCACACAAATGGCATCTGGAAGAGGCTATATTCTCGGAGATGAGGGCAGTGGTTTTGATATTGGTAGGCACGTAACAGTAGCTTTATTGGATGGACGATTGAAGCATAACCATGATTTGGAACAAGCTATAATTGAACATTTTGGCGATGAAGAAAAAATCGTTCACACATGCAGTGGTTCAGATAGTCGATTCAAAATTGCTGCGCTATGCGAAAAGATCGCAATCTACAGAAACGATCGTGAAATTAAAAAGATTCTTGTCGAACGTTTTAATGCGTTTATCGATAGAGGAGTGAATTTACTTTCTCATCAAAATAAGATCGGAATGATCGGAAGTATTGCTTTTCATTTCAGTGAAGAGTTGTCTAATGTTTTGAATAGCAGAGATATAGAGCTTATCAAGGTTTTTAAAGAGGCTGCGGACGCTACTTTTGATTTCATCGATAAAAAAAAGTAGCTCATCGACGGTATTAAATCGTTCATCTATTAATTCAATGAGATTTTCATAATTATACATTTCTAAATCAGAAAAAATTCTGATATTGTGTGTCTCTTTTGAGTAGCAGTTATGGAAAATTTAGAATTAAAGTCAACACCTAGAACACCTGAGATTTTATTTAACGCCACAACTGGCGAGATGATCATTCGTGGTCGTGCAATTCCTTTGGAATCAGAAGAGTTCTGGGCACCTGTTCTTAAATGGTTTTATGCATATGCTACTGACCCGCAGCAAAAAACACGTTTTGTTTTTGATATGGAGTATTTCAATATTTCATCATCTAAGAAGATTCTCTTTTTACTTCACAAACTAAATGATCTTTTGGAGGTTGGGTTTGATGTTGATATTGAATGGAGATATCCAAAAGGCGATATCGAAATGAAAGAGGCTGGTAGCGATTTTTCATGTATGGTCAATATTCCAATTCGGTTTGTTGAAACAGAAGAATCACTGGCTACAGCGGTTTAATCATTCCAATTTTCTGGTACGATAAATGCGATTTCCTTGTGATTGCGAATCTTCACAAGTTGTGGTCGCTCAAAAGTGGCTGTATTCTGCTTACTGTATGATTCTGTTTGATTTTTCTGGCTATCAATGGAGCTGAGCCAATTCGGACGTTGTAAGATGATCATGTCTTGATCTAGATCGATCTTATTCAAGAAATAATAGTTTAAAGAATTCCTTGCCACGTCAGAAGTATCATTGCTGTCATTCTTAAAAAACTGACCTCGGAACAGAAAATACGATTCTATCTTATCTCTAAACTCTGATGGAACTTCTTTTCTAACTGATTGATGTTCTCCATGTCCCAACTGATTGTCTTGAACTTTTCTAAGTTTTTTGTGTAGATTATCCTTGCGGGAAGGTCCGATCCAATTTTCTGGAACTGCAGGATCACCGTTAGGTAAAAGAAGATAGTATTTAACGGCTAACTCTATATGAAATACTCTCTCATTATATTTTACAATGAAGTCGATCTCTCCTAATGTTTGTTTTTCATCCCTGATCTGAAAATTTTGAAGAATCAATTCGGTTTTATTGAATGACTGAAAGAAATAGGATAGGAGTGCTTCAGCATAAAAGCCAAGTCTGTAATTCTTTTTACGCTGAACAAAACGCTCAATATCTTGAGGATGTTCGTCTAGTTGTTCGAAAAACTTGCAACTTAGCGGTTCCCATTCTTTTATGATCTCTTCGGGAAAAAATGGAACATCAAAAGGTTTTGGACATGAGACTAACGGTTTAGGTTTGAATAACAACCAGTACAAGTCCTTCACAGTTCTATTCTCCAAGCTATGAAAGAAATCATAATTCATATCAACTAAAGTAAGCAATCAGCGATAATATGCACTAAACAACGTGATTTTTAATGATTTTTTTGCCAATCATGGTTGAATTGGTATTTTTGCGCAGATAAATTTAGCCCATAACAAAAATGAGAGTAATAGACGAAATACCTCACGAGAGATTCAAAATACAGATCTTCAACTATAACTCTAAATATATAGTAAAGATCGAATTGGGGCAATTCGAGCAAAGTTTCAAGATCGGAGAGATCGACGTTATGGGACTGGATGAAGTCAAGGGTATGGTAACTCAAGAATTTTTGCGTGGATGTTTAAAACGTTTCATCACAATGCGAGAGGACTGGGAAACTTCCTTCAAGAATAAAAATACGATAGAAAACTAATAACAGATGAGAAAGTTCTTTTTATATACCACGCTTTTTATAGGAGCCGCGTTAACTATTACATCTTGTAATGGAAATACAGATGATAGTTCAACAGATCAACCTGAGGACAGTGTTTCCGTTTCAAAAAGAAAAGTTGGAGACGACACAACAGGTGTTGCAATTGCATATTATGTTCAAGATAGTATAGCGAGTAACTTTAACTTTTACAGACGAGTGGATTCAATGCTAAAGTCAAAGGAAATGGCTTTTCAAAAGGAGCTAGAATCAAGAATTCGTTCTTATCAGGCTTATGAGCAAGATATTCAGAGAAGAATGAATGCTGGGGAGATCACAGGCTACCAATTAGATGAGATCCAAAAAACTGCAGCTCAGAAACAACAATCGATCTCTCGATTTGAGCAACAGAGAGGTTCTGCCCTTCAGAAAGAAACGATCGAAAATCAAACAGCATTGATGAATAAGATCTCTGAAGCAGGGAAGGAATTTTCTAAAAAGAATAACATTGATATACTGTTCTTCTATCAAAAGGGAGGTCAGATCACATACATCGCTAACGCATTTGATGTGACGGAAGAATTTGTCGCGTATCTAAACAAGCGTGAAGATGAATTGATGGCTGATTTTGACGAGGAAGTTGATAATGTAAACGTTTCAAACGATTCTCTAGGTAAGTAATAAGCTGCATTTCTAAGATGTATATTGCAAAAGAAAAAAGAGAGACGAATATTGCTGAGTATGTGATCTACATGTACCAAATGGAGGATATGGTTCGTGCTTACAAGTTCGACCTTGAAGCCATTCGAGAAAAGATCGTAAGACCTCAGGTGAAGAGTACTTCCCTCGAGGAGGAAGCTGTTAGATGGTACAAAGAGATCATCGATGAAATGAAGTCCAGAAATCTTGAAAGAAAAGGTCATCTGCATCGCATCGGTGAGATCATAACAGAGATGATCTATCTTCACAATACACTTAAAGACGTTGTTGAAGACAAGAAGTACCTCGATCTTTTAAAAGCGGCTGAACCCAATATTGAGGCATTCAGAGAAAAGAGCGATATGAGTAATCTACACCTTGTAGAGATCTGTTTCCAGGCTTTATACATGAAGTTATTATTGAAACTTCAGGGTAAAGAGATCAGTGCTGAGTCTGAAAATGCCTTTGATACTATGCGAATCCTACTCGCTTATTTGACGAAGGGTTATCACCAGATGAAAAGAGGTGATATGTCGATGTTTGAAAAGCAAGCTTAGTTTTAATTTCGATAGCGTTGTTGGAACTTGGATCTTTGAACTTGTCTAAGCTCGTCTAGATTTTCTGGAACTTTCCTTTTCCAGCGCTTATGTGACCAGATCCATCTCGAAGGTTCGTTTTGAATTGCGGATTCTAAAAGATGTGTATGTTTTTCAGTTATTTCGCCCCATTCAAGTCTTTTTGGTTCTCTCGTGATTTCTTGAAGCTCCATTTCATAATATCCACGTTTTATGCGATGAATGGTGAAATATACAACCGCTTGATCATATTCATTGGCAAGCATTTCTGGGCCGAAAACGACACCTGTTTTTTGATTGAGAAATTCCATCCAATAGCACTTGTTAGAGTCACCGGGCGATTGATCAGCAAGAACCAGGTTCGCCACGATATCTGAATTATTATTATAGAATTCACGAACTATCTTAGAATGGATGACCTTCATTCCAAATCTTGACCTCCTTGAATTAAGTTTTTTATCCCAGAAACCATTACTTAAAGGCATTCCGATTCCAACAGCTTGATGTTTGAAAAGTAAGTTTTGTGCCGTTATCAGCCATTCCCAATTATTGTAATGTCCAGATACGAGTAATACATTTTTTCCTTCAGCATAAAGCTCATTCATAACTTCAGGATTTCGTACTTTGAATCTTTTCTTTAGCTGCTTTTCTGAAATACTGAGGTTTTTGGCTCCCTCTGCAAGCAGATTAGTAAGATGACGGTAGAATTTTCGTTCGATCTTTTTTCTATCCTTAAATGACTTTTCTGGAAATGAATTGGCAATGTTTTGACGAACTACTTTTCTTCTATAAGGTATAATTGAAATTAAAAGTAAATAGAAGAAATCAGTAAAAACGTACATGACTGGCAATGGCAGTAATGAAGCAGGATAAATTAGAATATGATATGCAATCCAGCTAAACATGTTTCCTTTTGTCAAAAGTAGCTAATTTGAAGCTAAATAAATCATCGAAAGCAGAAACTTACAACATCTGCATCGAACGAATTGAACGCTATTTAGGCAAAGAATATTATTTTTGACTTTCAAAATTTCTGAGTAATGGAAAAAGTCATTAGTGGTATACAACAAATGGGAATTGGAGTTCCGGATGTTCAAGAGATCTGGAAGTGGTACAGAAAATTCTTTGGCGTTGATGTTCGCATATTCGAAGAGGCAGCAGACGCTCCGTTGATGACTCGTTACACTGGTGGAGATGTTCATTCAAGAACTGCTACATTGGCACTTTCCATGGAAGGAGGAGGTGGTTTTGAGATTTGGCAATTTACGAGCCGAAATACAGAGCGACCAAAGTATGATGTTCTTCTGGGTGACTACGGCCTATATGTTTGTAGGATCAAATCGAGAGATGTTGAAGCATCATATGAGTACATGAAAAAGAATGGAGCAAAGATCTTAGGTGGATTGAAAAAAACGCCTTCGGGAGAGTCCCATTTCTTTGTACAAGACCCAAATGATAACGTATTCAATGTAGTGCTTGAGAACACGACTTTCAAAGAGACGAAGTTTGAGGGAAAGACTGGAGGAGTTGCTGGTGCAATGATCGGTGTAAGTAACCTTGAGAAGTCAATGAAGCTTTATGCAGATATTCTCGGATATTCAAAAATTGAATATGACGAAACAGATATATTTGATTGTTTTTCTGATCTTCCAGGTGGAGATAAAAAAGTGAGGAGAGTATTGCTTTCTCATCCTCAAAAACGTCAAGGACCATTTTCTCCATTACTCGGCCCGTCTAAAATAGAACTCATTCAGGCAGTTGAAAGAACAGACTGTAAAAAGATCTTCAAGGATAGATTTTGGGGAGACTGGGGGTTTATTCACTTGTGTTATGATATCAGAGGAATGGAACAGCTCAAGAAAGAGTGTGAAGATGCGGGTTTTCCTTTTACGGTAGACAGCGGAGATACATTTGATATGGGAGAAGCTGGAGGACGGTTTTCTTACGTTGAAGACCCTGATGGGGCATGGATAGAGTTTGTTGAAACTCATAAAGTACCGATCATGAAGAAGTTAGGTTGGTATTTAAACTTGAAGAATAGAGATCCGAAGAAATCATTGCCAAAATGGATGCTGAAGGCCATGGGGATGAATAGGGTAAAGTAAAACCTGTCCATTGATCAACTGAATGGTTGTTTTTAATGACTGAACGGTAAGTTCATCTCTTAATATTTTACTAACTTTACAGAGATAAAATAGTTATTGATGAAGCGTTTCTTTTTTCTTATTGTAACTGTAGCGATCGTTGCAGGGTGTACTACAAAATTCAGTGTAAACGGAGAGTATGATGAAACTCCTATTGTACACATGTTGCTTGATCCAAATGATGAATTTCATTTCCTTAAATTGAATAAGACATTTTTAGGTGATGGAAACGCAAATGATTTCGCAATGGTCGCAGATTCAGCTTATTTTGATCAAGTTGATGCAACGATAGAAGAAATTATTGGAGGAAGTACAACAAGAACGTGGACACTTCAGGATACTATAATTGAAAATAAGGAGTCTGGTACTTTTTACTATCCAGAGCAAAAGCTTTATTTCTTTCAGGCTGATGACTTAAATGAGGATGCTTTATACAGACTTACTATTGATATTGAAAATGGAAGACATATAGTAAAAGGGCAAACAGAACTAGTTCAGGATATAAATATTACGTTTCCAAATGCTTTTCAGCAGATCAATTTTGCTGAAGCGAATGTGCCATTAAATGGATACAATACTCAATCTATCGCGTTTTCTACGGGACCAAATGCAGCTGTTTTTAAAGTCCAGTTGAGATTTGATTACAGAGAATTTAAACCATCAGGGAATGAGAATAAATCGCTTCTTTGGAATATAGGAACCTTAAGAATCGCTGATCTAACAACGACTAACCCTTCTCTAGGAGCAAATGGTGAATCATTTTATGAGTTCGTTGCAAATAGTATTCAAGAAGATCCAGATGTAACGAGAAGAACCGTAAATGGATTTGAAATTTTGGTAACTGCTGGTTCTGAAGACCTGAATACTTATATGCTTACGAATCAGCCTACATCTTCACTAGCTCAAAATAAACCAACCTTCTCTAATGTTGAAGGAGGACTAGGAATTTTCTCAGCAAGAACAACGGCGGCTCAATACAAGGAGTTTCAATACACGAACAACCCAAATCAAAGAGGATTCAGTTTAAATAGTACTAGAGAGCTTTGCGAAGGTCAGTACACAGGTTCTTTGAAGTTCTGTAGCGATAACACTAACGACATCGCCCAGAACTACAGTTTCGCATGTAACTAGTTTTTAACTTAATTCTTTTGGTGAATAACATCTAGTTTAATATACGTTCGTCAGGATATAATTCCGTTCATCAAACAATTTTTTGCATTTTTTTTCGTATTATAATGTAACGTGGCTTCATTGTTGCGTTATATAAACGAGACTGTTGTCTGCAAGCAGCAGTTTCGCTGAACCCCAAAAACCCATGTTTACTATGAGTCGAAGTCGAATTAACCCCGTTTACCATCACTCGCAGCGGATGCTGAGTGATGAGCAGGAGCAAATAGCTCTTGCGAAAAGTGACCCCAGGCATTTTGCCCCCCTTTACGAAAAGTATCACGAGCAGATCTTCCGTTACGTTGATCAACGAATGGATGATCATGAACTTGCTTATGATGTTACTTCACAAGTTTTTCTTAAAGCAATCAAGAACATACACAAGTTTGAGTACCGTGGTGTACCGCTTGGATCTTGGTTGTATAGAATTGCCAAGAGTGAACTTAATCAAGCTTTTCGAAATCGTAAAGCGAAACGTGCAATTAATATTGATAAAACGCACGTTGCTACTTTTATGGAGGTTTTTAGCGAAGAAGAGAATGATCTAAATCGTAAAAGACTATTCCATGCTCTAGATCAATTGAAAGATATTGATCTTCAACTCATTGAATTACGCTACTTTGAAGATCGTCCTTATCGAGAGATAGGGGAGATCTTAGAAATTAAAGAGAATAATGCTAAAGTAAAAACCTTTAGAGCACTCGAAAAATTGAAACAACTATTTTATAAAACCTACGGTAATGAGCAATCGTAAAATAAATTATAATCGTCCGGTGCCATCCAGTGAACAAGTAAAAGATCGTCAGAGTTTTGATGATATTATATCTCAAGTCACTGTGAACCCAACACCATTTTTTAAGAGTATAGGATTCTGGGGAGCCATTGGTTCCTCAGTAATAGCTCTTACTTTATTAACATATCAATTTATTAATTCGACAAAAAAGAAAAATGCCTATGAAGCAACATCTACTTTAGCAGTCAACTCCCCGGAACTTCCCGAGGACACAAAATGTTTAACGCCGATTCATGAAGAAAATGATCTTAAGTTCGAAGTATTTGAGATCGATCCTTCAGAGGATAATATGGTTTTCGTTGAAGGAGGTGCGATTATTGAAATTCCTGCAAACTCTTTTGATCTGAAAAATGATAATCGAAAACTTCAGATAGAAGCAAGAGTATTCCGCACAAAAGCAGATGCGTTTGTCGCAGGTGTTCCTATGAATTATGGTGATCAAAAGGCATTTGAATCTGCTGGTATGATCGAGATCCGTGGTTCGCAAAATGGAGATAAAGTAGATTTTGCTGAGGGTAAGTCTATTAAAGTTACTTTGGGATTACATAAATCACCAGATGACTTTAATTTTTACTCGCTCAATGATGAATCTGGAAAGTGGAATACTTATCCAGCTAAATATCGAGTAAAAAGTCAAACTGAAAAAGCTGATATTTCGGAAATAAAAAGCAAGATCATTGAAACTGAAATGGAGATCGAAACAATCCAGAATAATCTTGAAATGATCAGAAAGCCTGAAAAGTCTGATTTTCATCTAGCTGAAAACGATAACCGAGTGTTTGAGCTTAAATTTAACAAACATGAATTCCCTGAATTAAAAAGTTTTGAACGCTTGCAATTTGAAGCTAAATGTTCATCTATTAAGTATCGTGAGATCTTAGAAAAAACATGGTCGGGAGTAGAACTTGTTCAATTGTCTAAAGGAAAGTACGAAGCTCAATTCTCAAATCAGAGAGGTGATAAGACTTCTGTCAGTGTTGTTCCGGTAGTAACAGGTGAGGCAGCAGAAGTTGCGTTTGAGAATTATAAGAGTGCTGTTGCAAAAGTGAAGGATCAGAAAGAGAGAGAAGAGGAGAAGCTGAAAACGTTGGAAGAAGAAAATAAACTTAGAAAAAAACGAATTCAGGGAATTGTTGAAGATCAATCAACGCGAGAGTCTGTATATTGGGAAAACCGAGCAGCGAATATTACTGCTGAGATGAAAGCAAAAAAGGCAATGTTAAATGAATTGTACAATGCCTCAGCAGAATTCACAGCAAATAGGTGGGGTGTGTTTAACAGTGATAAACCTGTGAAGTATCCCGGAGCTCCTGTGTCACCATATACTTATGCTGCTAATGATCAGATCATAGATGCTAACATGGTGTTCGTATTTGACCTAAAGAAAGATGTGAGATATACTTTCGGTCATGCCGATCATCCCATAAGAGAAGTCGCAATGAATAATAATGAAACAGTGATCATTGTTCAGGATCGTCAAGGAAACATGGGTTACGCCAGAGTAGATGGTAGTAAGGATGAGGCTGTTAACGGACAAATTAACTTGACACCGATCGACACGAAGGAAGCAGATATTGATTTCTTTAAAACTATTCTTGATGAAAAGGAACGCGTTCGCGCTTAGTTTATCAAGCTTATTATTTCTTTCATGGATATGCACTGGTCAGGAAGTAGATCAAGTGCGTATCCAAAAGGAATGGGGGGAGATGGATTTTGCTCCTCAGATCGCTGGGTACTTTGACGGTAATATTCCCATTGATAAGATCTGCGACACAAGAGGTTTATTCATATCTAGAGGGTTGAAGATCATATCGTTTCGTCTTGAATTGGAAACATCTTCTTATGATACGATTGTTAGGATAGCAGGTAATCAAATCCCAGATACAATTTGTGCCACCATTCAACGTGAAGGTCCGGGAAGGCATTATTATTTTACACGAATCTGTGCAGTTGATCTGGATGGTTCAATCAAGCACCTGAATCCATTACATCTGGTAACGATCCTGGAAGAGGATTAAAAAAGGTTAACGAACCCCAATTAGATCGATATTTCCTATTATTTACTTAGCTTTGTTAATCAAATTCTAAGTTTAAAAACATGAGATCAGTATTTATAATCGTATCATTGATTTTTATGTCCAATGCAGTTGGTCAGGTTACGTTATTGGAAGAAAATTTCGATACACAAGGTCTGCCTACAGGCTGGGAAAGAGTTGATAACGATGGAAATACTCCAGCAAGTGATGTGAGCGAATATACTGAGGCCTGGATTTATAAAGAAGACCCTATTAACGCTGGGAATGGTACATTTTCAAGTACTTCATATTTCGATCCTATTGACCGTGCTGATCGTTGGTTGATCACTCCTTCCGTAACGTTAGGAGCATCAGGTAATTTTATCTCATGGAAAGGATTGTCTTCTGATCCTTCTTTCCCGGATTCGTACAAAGTGCTCGTTTCAACTACAGATACTGATCTAGCTTCATTTACAGATACATTATTATTGGTTACAAACGAATCACCAGACTGGACAGAACATGAATTAAGCCTAGAGGAATATGCAAGCCAGACGATTCATTTTGCTTTTGTAAACACATCGTTCGATGGTTTTAAACTATATCTGGATAGTGTGTACGTAAGAGAGCAGGATCCGCTTCAAATTAACGAAGAGGAACTTTCTGTGAATGTTTATCCGAACCCTGTACAGGAATCCCTCCAAATTGAAACAAAAGAGAATGTTTCGAATGTTTCAATTATCTCGTCCGTAGGAACGATCGTATATGATGAAACATATACTAAAAACAAGGATCTAACGATTAACGTTAGTGAATTACCTAATGGTCTTTATACTATTGTAATAGAGCTAGCTTCCGGAAAACCGATTAGAAAGAAAATAGTTAAGTCATAAATATCAAGGAAAGTAGGTAACTTTCACAATAAGTTTAACTCTATTTACTGCTCTTTCCCTTCTTTCTTCAATTGCATCAATACTGAAAATGCAGCATCGATGTCATTTGAATGAACTACAACGGTAAACTCATTAGAAGTAGATACAACTTCTACAATATTGATTCCTTCCCAAGCAAGATGCTTCAAAATGAAATAATAGATACCTGAAATCTCTGTATTTACTGTTGGTAGTTTGATTGTGATAGAGGCAAGATCAGCTGTGTGAGACTTTAGTTTCTCGTTTTTAAATACTTCCTGAAGCTTCTCTTTCATCGATAAACTGGTGATGATTGTGGACTCACCAACTCCATGACAAAAAGTATAAAAAGGATCTTGCTCATCGTTCAGTAACTTCATCATCTCTGCTTGACATAATGTCAAAGTAGGGGAGTTTTCGAAAGTAAAGTCTTCAAGATCACTTCGAACTAGGAAATCTCCTAGTGTACCCATGAAGTTTTTGATCTTTAGATTGATGCGATGATAATAACCTGGTGACATCCTTTTGATAGACATGATCACAGCACCTTCCTTGATAGGTTTTTTTAATTGATCTTCAATTTCAGGCTTGATCTTTCTAGCTAAAGCTGAAACATTGATCAAATTCTCAGTTAATGCCTCTCGCAAGAAAGGAGAGCGATTAATGATTTCTTCTGTGACTTTACCAATAGATGACATATCAGTATTATTTAATTGATTGTTGTATAATTAACAAAATTAATAATAAATTTCATTCCTCAGAATATTGTGTTAAAAAAAAGTCGCCACTTTTTCAAGGGCGACTCTATTGATCTTTAAAAGATACTAATCTCTTATTAGCTGATAACCAGGAAATTTCTGTGGATTGTAAACAAATTTACTATCTGGTACAGACTTGTTTTTCTCGAATTTCTTTATTGTGTAAGTCATCGTGCTTCCATCCTTTGTTTTCATAATGGCTTTCTGAAGATCTTCGCTATCTACACCTATATAAAGTGTAATCGTATGATAATTCACTTCAGCTGGATTAGTTGGATACAGATTGATCTGATGAACATTCTTACCATTCATCGTTGTTGATTTAATGTACTTGCTCTTAAATCCATCTTCCCAAATCGTCATTAGCTTTTTGGGATTCATGCTTTCTTCATCCTCGTAATCAACATCACTCTGATATACAACTTTTTCTTCTTTAACAACAGTCCAGTTTTTCATTCCATTTGAGATCAATACGTTCTCACCCAGTGCGGCGTAGTATTTCTCTCCTTTGACATATCCAAAACCTTCCTGATTCGAATTCTCTCCAGTAGCGGAATTCTTAACATTCATTGTAAACTCAACATAAAAGGACTTCATAGCCTTGATCTCCTTGGACATATTATCAAGGATCTTTTCTGATTTAGCATCAGATTGAGCAAAGACAGAACTTGTTATAAATGCGATGGCAATAAATAAATATTTCATTGGTTTTAATTTTGTAATCTTAACACAGAAACTGTGCCAAAGCTAATTATTTTCTACTGTTCAAAAGTGAAATTAACAACAAAATAACGATTAGGATATTCCTTTAGATTCAAGATATTCTTCGAGTGCTTGAATATCAGAAATAAGTACTTCACGTGCCTTACTTCCCTTGAATGGGCCGATAATATTATGAGATTCTAATTGATCTACAATTCTTCCAGCTCTATTGTATCCAAGTTTAAGTTTACGTTGCAATAAACTTGCTGATCCTTGTTGGTGAGTAACAATGATCCTTGCTGCCTCAGCAAAATTAGCATCAAGTTCGTCTAGATCGTCAGCACCAGAACCACCTTCGCTACTTTCTCCTTCATATTCTGGAAGAGCAAGTGCTTCAGGATATGCTCGTTGGTCACCGATAAAGTCACAGATCTCTTCAACTTCTGGAGTGTCAACGAATCCACATTGAAGCCGTATCATGTCATTACCTGTTGAGATCAACATATCTCCTTTACCAATTAACTGATCAGCTCCAGACCCATCAAGAATAGTTCGTGAATCAACCTTTGAAAGGACTCTAAACGCTATACGCGCTGGGAAGTTAGCTTTGATCATACCAGTGATCACGTTAACAGAAGGGCGTTGAGTTGCAACGATCAAGTGTATACCGATTGCCCTCGCTAACTGTGCTAGTCGAGCAATCGGATGCTCAACTTCTTTACCAGCAGTCATTATGAGGTCTGCAAACTCATCAATGAGTACCACGATATAAGGCATGTAACGATGACCTTTTTCAGGATTCAATTTACGCTTGATGAATTTATTGTTGTATTCCTTGATGTTTCTTGTTTGAGCTTGCTTCAGTAACTCATATCGATCATCCATCTCAACACAAAGTGAATTCAATGTATTTACAACCTTTGAAGTATCAGTGATGATTGGCTCTTCTTCATCGGGCAATTTAGCGAGGAAGTGGCGTTCTATTTTGTTAAATAACGTTAGCTCAACTTTCTTTGGATCAATAAGCACGAATTTAACTTGTGACGGGTGCTTTTTGTATAGCATCGAGACAAGAATAGCATTCAATCCTACCGATTTACCTTGACCTGTTGCACCAGCAACAAGGAGGTGTGGCATTTTTGCAAGATCAAAAGTAAATGTCTCATTCGTTATGGTTTTACCAAGTACAACTGGAAGTTCAGCATCTGAATTTTGAAATTTCTCTGAAGCAATTAGTGATCGCATACTCACTATCTCAGGTTTACTGTTAGGAACTTCAATTCCGATCGTCCCTTTTCCAGGTATAGGAGCAATTATACGAATACCGAGTGCAGCTAGACTTAAGGCGATATCGTCCTCAAGATTTTTGATCTTAGAAATACGAACTCCAGGAGCAGGAACGATCTCATAAAGTGTTACCGTAGGGCCTATAGTAGCTTTGATCTTAGAGATCTCAATCTTATAATTAGAGAGAGTATCTACAATTCGATCCTTATTTGTTTCAAGCTCTTCTTTGCTAACTCCAGTTTTGCTAGTGTCGTATTTATTCAATAAGTCGATCGGAGGTAGTGTATAATTAGCAAGATCTAACTTTGGATCATACTCTCCAAAATCCTCAACCTTTTTATTTACATCATCATCCGAAAGCTCTTTCTCTTCTTCAGCGATCTCAACGCTGAATTCATCATCATCCGAATTGAGGTCTTCATTGTTTTCCTCTTCCTTTTCGTCTTGCTCTAATTCAAGTTCCTTGTCACTATCAGTATCATCCTCTTGCCTTTCTGCTTCTTCGTCCTCTTCATTTTCGTCTTCAAACTGAACTTCAACAGGTTCTTTTTCCTCCTCAATATCTTCATCTTCGATTGTGTTCACAATACGAATGTCTTCCATTGAATTCGCAGCAACCTCTTCGGTTTCTCCTTCTGACTTCTTGCCGAAATACTTTTCAAAGAGAGCTTTGAAATCAGGATTAAACAGAGCAACTACTGCAATAAATAGAGTGACTAAAACGAATAAGAAGGCACCAATCTCTCCTAAAGCAGAGGACAACCATTCATTCATAGCATATCCAAACAATCCTCCGAGATAGCTAACATTTTCAGAAAATAGACCGAGGAATATAGATGTCCATAAGATCCCAACTGCAGCAATAAGAAATGTTCTCCTCAACGGAAGCAATCGAATATTAACGAGTAATCGAATTCCCGAAACAAAAAATAAGAAGCTAAAAGCGAAGGAGGCTATTCCGAACCAACTGTAAATAAATAGATGGGAAATCCACGCTCCAAATTTTCCTAGCCAATTCCCAACCTCTGTAGATGTATCACCGAAAATGAAGGAAAAGAATCCTGAATCCATAATAAGATCCTGATCTTGTTTCCAGGTGAATAAATACGAAACGAACGCGATGAACAAGTAAACAGAAAGCAATAGGCATATTGTACCAGTAATGGATTTAGTTTTACGTTTATCCACTTTGCCGTACAACTGTTGAAGCGAAAATCCACCAGTTTTCTTTTTACTAGTCTTCTTTTTCTTTTTGTTTTTCTCTTTAAGAACGTTTCCTTTAGCCATGTTCGTTGCCCTATTATTCTACGAATATAGGTATACATTAGATTGAATGTAGGTAATAAAGAACGGTGTTTCCACAGAAGAATGTTAGTTCTCTTTCTGCAGCATCTCCATGAATTGGTCTAATGTTATAATATCATGGTCAGATGGAATACCGAAATAATCTCGGTCTATTTGACGTTCCTCAAACTCTATTAATTCGTATGATATCCAAATACCACTTGAATAAATGCTGTATTTAACGGGTAAACCAGGAAGTCCATCCAAGGCATTTGAATATTTAGGAGATACTTCCGGGAAGTAGTTTACAACGAAAGTTGTATCCTGATCATGGTCTGTTACTTTGACACGTTTAGCTTTTCGTCCAGCAATTTCATCAGATCCCATTTTGTTCTTGTATGTATACTTACCATTGTTCCCGATGCTGTCTGGTATAGTCTGTATAGCTACTTTCTGATGACCAAGATCCATTAAAATATAAGCTCTGTTCCGAGGAATATGCTTGATATATTTCTGTTTCCCAATTGGAGTGTAGCTATCTATTCGAAGCATTGAATCCATCATGTAAACGACCTGATAATTCGAACTGTCTTGTGCATGAGGATTGTTAATTGGAGAGCTGATTTTATAGATAGCCTTACCTTGAAAATCTTCATTATGAGATTTAGGTAAACTACACGAGAATATTGATAATAAAACAGTTACAAAAATAAAATATCGCATTCTAATCCTTTTAACTATCAACGCTTAGATAGACTATTGGTTACGAATTTAATATTTTAAGATTATTACGACCTATTCAATACTTGAAAACGCAACGCTTCCTTCGATTTTTGTATTTTTGCTCATCTCAATCAGATAAAACAGATATAACAATATGTCAACATCAATAGCATTTATAATCAACGAATCAGAAATTTCAGCTGGAACACGCGGAGCAAGCCTAGGTCCCGGTGCAATGCGAGTAGTCGATCATAATAGGAAACAATTTTTATTTGGTAAGTACCCGAATACATTTATAGAAACTGAGAATCATTTATTGGATCAACCTACTGATCTAGTATGGGGTAAAAGAGCAGATGGGTTGGCAAAAGTATATGAACGTGTTGCGAATGCTGTTAAAGAAAGTAGAGAAAAATTTGATTTCACGCTCGTTGTAGCTGCTGATCATGGTTCAGCTGGAGGAACGATAGCTGGTTTGAAAATGGCAAATCCAGATAAGCGTTTAGGTGTTCTCTGGATCGATGCGCACGGTGATATGCATACACCTTATACAACTCCTTCAGGAAACATGCATGGTATGCCTTTGGCAACTGCATTAAATGAAGATAATTTGGAGTCTAAACAGAATGATCCAAAAGAAGAAACTGTTCGCTACTGGAATCAAATGAAGAATATTGGAGGTATCGCTCCGAAAATAGAAGCGGATGATCTTGCATTTATAGGACTTAGAGACCTCGAAACACCTGAGATTGAATATATGGATCGTAAGGGGATCAAGAACATTGCAGTTGAAGAACTACGAGAAGTAGGAGTTGATGCGATCATCGAACGCTTAGAGAAGAAATTTGAAAATTGTGATGAGATCTATCTTTCGTTCGATGTAGATTCTATGGATCCTAAAATCGTATCTCATGGTACGGGAACTCCAGTTGATAATGGACTTTCTCCTGAAGAGTCGCAAAAGTTATTGAAACATTTTGCTGGACATCCAAAAGTAAAGTGTATCGAATTTGTTGAAGTTAACCCATGTCTTGATGAAAAGATCAATCGTATGGCAGAAGTAGCATACGATCTCATGAAAGATGTTATAGAAACAGTTGAAAATAAGGCTTAGTATATTTTTAGATGGAAGATAAGATAAAGCAACTCTTGCTTAATAACGCCGAATCAATATTCGGTCAAACGATAAATGAGAAACTTGTACAGTTTCAAAAGACACGTAAGGATGTCAACGGAGATCTAACTCTGGTTACTTTCCCTTTTGTGAAGATGTTAAAGACTTCTCCGGAGAAAGCTGGCGAACATTTGGGAGAATACCTTGAAAAGTATGTGCCAGAGATCGAGAGCTTTGAAGTGGTAAAAGGATTTCTAAACCTTGTATTGACGGATAATTATTGGGTCGAAACTCTGCAGGAAATGAATAGTGACGATCAGTACGGATTTGCCAAAGAGAAATCGGGCAAAACCTCAATGGTTGAATATTCATCACCTAATACGAATAAACCGCTTCATCTTGGGCATCTAAGGAATAACTTTTTAGGATATAGTGTAGCTGAGATCTTAAAAGCTAATGGAGACGTTGTTGTTAAAACTCAGATCATTAATGATCGTGGGATCCATATTTGTAAAAGTATGGTTGCATGGCAAGACTATGCTCCGGTTGATGAAAATGGAAACAGAGAGACACCCAAATCTACTGGCACTAAAGGAGATCATTTCGTAGGTAAGTATTACATTGAGTTTGATAAACAAGTAACTAAACAGGGTTACGATTTAGCTACTTCCTGGAAGTTAGATGAGTTCAAGGAATGCGATGCAGAAGTAGCTGAAAAACTCAAAGGTCTATTTGCAGCTGAAGAGAAGGCCGAAGATGAAAAGAGCAAATCTAAGTTATATCGTAAGATAGCTGGTTTTGCAACAGATCAAACGGAGCTCACCAAAGCAGCTAAAGATATGCTTATAAAGTGGGAGGCACGCGATCCAGAGGTGTACTTGCTTTGGAACACAATGAATGGTTGGGTTTATGAAGGATTCGATAAAACCTATGAAAGAATGGGAGTTGACTTCGACAAACTGTATTATGAATCGGATACTTTTTTGATCGGAAAAGATATTGTTGAAGAAGGTCTCAATAAGGGAGTTTTCTTCAGAAAAGACGATGGGTCAGTTTGGGCTGATCTAACCGAAGAAGGATTGGATGAAAAACTGGTACTCAGAGCTGATGGAACCGCAGTATATATGACGCAGGATATTGGAACAGCTATTGACCGTTTCAAAGATTACCCGTCGTTAGATAGAATTATATACACTGTTGGGAACGAACAAGATTATCACTTTCAGGTTCTTTTCCTTATCCTGAAGAAATTGGGATATGATTGGGCTGATCAATGTTATCATCTTTCTTATGGCATGGTAGATTTACCAGACGGAAAAATGAAATCAAGAGAAGGAAGAGTGGTTGATGCCGATGACTTGATGGAAGAAGTTGTTCAAATGGCGAAGACAAGTACTCAGGAACGTGGTCATCTTGACGGATTGACTGACGAGCAAAGAGAAGAGCTCTATGAGATGATCGGACTTGGAGGGTTGAAGTATTACTTATTAAAAGTAGACCCTCATAAACGCATGAAATTTAATCCTGATGAGTCAATAGAGTTAAATGGAAATACAGGACCATTTATTCAATACGCACATGCTAGAATTCAATCTTTATTGAGTAAAGTAAAAGCCGATAAAGATGCAACGCTGAAAATAGATCAGGCAGAAAAAGAGATTATCAAGCAATTAGCTGATTACCCTATGATCGTAAGAGAAGCTGGGGTGAATTTTAGTCCAGCTTTAATTGCGAATTACATTTATGAATTAGTGAAATCTTTTAATTCATTTTATCAATCATACAGTGTAATGAACGAAACTGATGAGTCACTGAAAAATGCAAGGATCATCATAAGTCAAAACGTTGGAAAAGTGATCCACTCTTCAATGAGTTTATTAGGAATCAAAGTTCCAAATAGAATGTAATACTATGAATATTATTCTCCACGATCTTGAAAATCATTTTGAATTTGCTCCAATGTCACTAACACGCCCCGTTGGTAATTTACGTATGGGGCTGTGGACTAGTGATGAACGTTGGAAGAAACTCATCACTGATGCAGAAGTTTCATTTCAAACTGAAGATTATTTGTCTACAAAATTCCCATTAAAAAAGACAGAGGATAATTATTGGATTGATGCAACTGTCATACCGAATAAAGCTATTGCAAAAGCAGTTAAGGAGCTTCAGGTTGATCAGGCTCTATATATTAACGGGGAATTTATTGCGGTTCGATCTACTGATTTCTCTTTGGATAAAGCTTACAGAATTGATCTTGAGTTAGAAGGTTGCGTTAAACTCGTAAAGAGATGGCATTTATATCAAAAGAATGGAGAAGTAATAAATAGCGATTTTGAAATAGCAACGGAAAACAGAACTTCTTTTATTTGTAGTGAATCAAATACTATTATTGGTCCTAAAGAAAATATCTTTTTAGAAGAAGGAGCATCTGTTGAAGGAGCGATCATTAATGCAACAGCTGGACCTGTTTACATTGGTCGTGAAGCAGAAATAATGGAAGGAAGTGTGATTCGAGGTCCCTTCGCCATGGCTGATCATGCTGTTCTTAAACTTTCGGCTAAAGTATATGGTCCAACTTCAATTGGTACATACTGCAAAGTTGGAGGAGAAGTGAACAATGTCATCTTCCAGGCATATTCTAATAAAGGACATGATGGTTTTCTAGGAAACTCTGTAGTTGGTGAATGGTGTAATTTAGGAGCAGATACAAACAGTTCCAATCTCAAGAATAATTATGGTAATGTAAAAACCTACAATTATGAAACTGCTTCAATAGAACAAACAGATGTTCAGTTTATGGGGCTTTTCATGGGAGATCATTCGAAAACGGGTATCAATACGATGTTGAATACAGCTACAGTTGTAGGGGTTTCCAGTACAATTTTTTCAGCTGGTTTTCCTCCCAAGTATATCCCGAATTTCTCTTGGGGAGGGAATGAAGATTCTCCCGTTTATGATATGGAGAAAGCAATAGAGGCAGCTAATAACATGATGGAACGAAGGGGATATAAGATTACTGAAGGTGACAGACGCATTTTTGAACACCTATTTCCTCAGGATCGATCATAGAAATCAGACATTTTTTCCGAAGATTTGAAGTGGCACGGCGATTGACATATATCGTCCGAGTATGAAACGATATTGGTTTTGTGCTGTTATAGCAATAAGCAATTTATATAACTGACAGTTTGACGCAAAAGCGTATTAGATATGAATGACATTTTTGACGATAGTATATTTCAATTAAACGGAGAGATGGGAGGTGAAGCGGATGCTGAGTTTATCCCGCTTATTACACAGGAAGAAGAAGATAAAATGCACAACGCTGATTACCCATCAGATGTGCCGATCTTACCGCTTAGAAATAATGTTCTCTTCCCGGGAGTTGTAATTCCGATTACAGTTGGAAGAGACAAATCTATTAAGCTTGTACAACATGCAAATGATAATGACAAGATCGTTGGAGTTGTTTCGCAAAAGAATCAGGAAGTAGAGGAGCCAGAATTTAAAGATCTTCATAATATTGGAACGATTGCTCAGATCGTTAGAATGCTCAAGATGCCAGATGGTAGCACGACTGTTATTATTCAAGGTAAACGTCGTTTTGAGTTAAAAGAAATGACACAAGAAGAGCCTTTCTTGAGGGCTTCGATTGAACTGTGCAAAGAGGAGAAGGCACCGAAGAGAAGTAAGGAGTTTACAGCTATCATTCAATCAATGAAAGAGCTTTCGTTGCAGATCATAAAAGATTCTCCGAATATTCCTTCTGAAGCACAATTTGCTATCAAAAATATTGAGAGTCCTTCCTTTTTGATCAACTTCATTTCTTCAAATATGAATGCAGACGTTGCTAAAAAGCAAAAGATGCTGGAGGAAATGGACTTGAAGAAAAGAGCTATGGAGGTGCTTGAGCATCTTAATGTAGAGGCACAGCAATTAGAGATGAGGAATGAGATCCAATCTCGCGTTAAGACAGATATAGATAAGCAGCAGCGTGAATATTTCCTCCATCAACAAATGAAAACGATCCAGGAAGAGCTTGGTGGAAGTCCGCAAGAGCAAGATGTCAAAGACATGCGGGATCGTGCGAAGAAGAAAAAGTGGAGTAAGGAGGTCGACAAGCTTTTTATAAAAGAGTTGACAAGGTTAGAGAGAATGAATCCTCAAGGAGCTGAATATACAGTTCAGCTGAATTACCTTGATCTACTTCTTGAACTACCCTGGAATGAATTTACCGATGACAATTTAGATCTTAAAAGAGCCGAAAAGGTATTGGAAAGAGATCATTACGGACTAGAGAAGGTTAAGAAAAGAATTCTGGAATATCTTGCAGTTCTAAAACTGAAAAAGGATATGAAGTCCCCAATTCTTTGTTTCTACGGACCTCCAGGTGTTGGTAAAACTTCACTTGGTAAATCTATTGCAGAAGCATTGGGTCGCGAATATATCCGAATGTCACTGGGTGGATTACACGATGAAAGTGAGATTCGAGGACATCGAAAAACGTATATCGGTGCGATGCCAGGAAGGATCATTCAGAATATTAAGAAAGCAGGTTCATCAAATCCAGTTTTCGTTCTGGATGAGGTTGATAAATTAGGTCGATCGAATCATGGAGACCCATCCAGTGCTTTGCTAGAGGTTCTCGATCCAGCCCAAAACGATGAGTTTTATGATAACTACATAGAAACGGAATACGATCTGTCGAATGTATTGTTCATTGCTACGGCAAATGATCTTTCAACGATTCAGGGACCTTTGAGAGATCGAATGGAGATCATTGAGGTAAATGGATATACCGTTGAGGAGAAGATCGAGATCGCAAAAAGACATTTGATTCCAGATCAGATCAAGAATCACGGAATTAAGAAAAAAGATATTTCAATTGGTAAACCTGTATTGGAAAAGCTAATTGAAGAATATACACATGAATCTGGTGTTCGAGGTTTGAATAAAATGGTTGCGAAATTAGTTCGAAATCGAGCTAGACAGATCGCAATGGAGCAAGAGTTTGATAAGAAGGTTTCTAAAGAAGACTTGAAAGAGATCATAGGACCTGGTAGGTCTAAAACGAAATATTCAAATAACGAAGTTGCGGGATTGGTCACAGGTTTAGCATGGACAGCAATGGGAGGAGATATTCTTTTCATAGAATCTTCCTTGTCAAAAGGTAAAGGGAAACTTACTTTAACGGGTAATCTTGGAGATGTCATGAAAGAATCTGCGAGTATCGCTCTTCAGTTTTTGAAATCTCATGCGGATTGGTTCGATCTTGATCCGAATGTATTTGCGAAGTATGATGTACACATGCACGTTCCGGAAGGGGCAACCCCTAAGGATGGTCCATCAGCGGGTATCACAATGTTGACATCATTAGCATCTCTCTTTACACAGCGTAAAGTGAAGAAGTATGTTGCAATGACTGGAGAGATCACCTTGAGAGGAGAGGTTCTTCCAGTTGGGGGAATAAAAGAGAAGATCCTTGCTGCAAAACGTGCAGACATAAAAGAAATCATTCTGTGTGAAAAGAATCGTCAGGATGTTGAAGAGATCAAACAAGAATATTTAAAAGGATTGACTTTTCACTATGTTTCTCAAATGCGGGAAGTGTTGGATATTGCTTTGACAAAACAAAAAGTGAAAGACGCGATAACAGTTAGTTAAAAGTGCTGAGTTCAATTTTAGAAGTGAGGACATCTACGTTCTCACTTTTTTTATTCGACCATCTTTTAATTGCTTAATTTTGCACTAAAGTTTCCATCAATGAAATTCAAAGATTATAAAATTGCTAAAAACCTGAAATCATCTATAAATGATCTTGGATGGAAACGCCCTACGGATATTCAATATAAAGCGATTCAACCTATTCTGAATGGTGAAGATGTTTTGGCCATTGCTCAAACAGGAACAGGTAAGACAGCAAGTTTTGTTATTCCAACCTTGAACGACATTTACAACGATCTTTCAAAAAATGAAGATCATTTCGTGCGTTGTTTGGTTATGGTTCCTACGCGAGAACTTGCTGTGCAGATAGCAGAGGTATACGAGCAAGTAGGAAAATCTACTAAGGCAAGAATTCAACCTATAATAGGTGGTGTTGAACAAGATGCTCAGATCAATTCCCTGAAAGAAGGAGTTGATGTTGTTATTTCAACTCCGGGAAGATTATTTGATCTATGTTCTCAAGGATACTTGAAGCTCGATCGATTAAAAACACTTGTACTTGATGAAGCAGATCACATGTTGGATTTGGGGTTTGTAAAAGATATTCGCGATCTAATGCGGCATATTCCTCGCGAGAGACAAACTTTGTTCTTTTCTGCAACAATAGATAAAAAGATTAAGAAGGTCGCTTATGACCTTGTTAGAAATGCGATCCGAATCCAGATCTCCCCGAAAAACCCAGTGGCTAAAAATATTTATCATACCGTAGTTGATGTTGAAATGGATGATAAGCGATTCTTTCTTGAAAATATCGTTAAGGAGAACGAGGATTTAAAGATATTGGTCTTTGTGCGAACAAAAGTTCGAGCTGAAAGAGTGGTAAAAGCCATGGAAAGGGCTGGAATCGAATCGGATACTATTCATGGAGATGTGAGTCAGGAAAAGCGCTTCAAACTATTTGAATCATTCAAAAGTGGAGAGCTAAACTTGCTAATTACGACTGATGTTGCTGCTCGTGGGATCGATATTCCGGGCGTTCACGCTGTTGTCAATTATGATCTTCCAGAAGAACCTGAAAACTATGTTCACCGTGTCGGTCGAACAGGTCGGGGAAAAGAAAAAGGTTGGGCTATTGCGTTTTGTAGTGAACATGAAAAACCGTTTTTAGAGGCTATTGAATCTTACACGGGTGATCAGATCGAACGATACGAATTGGACAAAAAAGATTATTCTGCGATCATTGAGGATGCCGATGACGGAACTGATGATTGGAAGTCTTTATTAGAGCAGGAGGAGAAGAGATCTGGAAAGACAAATGAGTGGTAAGTCAATTACCTCAAAGATTCTGTATTCTATCAATAAACACGTACATTTGCAGCATGAAAACAAAAACGCTCAAGAAGAATAAAGTTAATGTAGTCACACTAGGGTGTTCGAAGAATCTTTTTGATTCTGAAGTGATGATGGCTCAACTAAAAGCAAATAAGTTTGATGTTGAGCACGAGGCGAGACAAGATGATTCTGAGATCGTGATCATAAATACATGTGGATTTATTGATAATGCCAAGCAGGAATCAATTGATACTATCCTGCGATATGCAGAGGCAAAAAAAGGGGGACAGGTTGAAAAGGTCTACGTTACCGGATGTTTATCGGAGCGTTATAAATCTGAACTGGAAACTGAGATCCCTGAAGTAGATTCATATTTCGGTACTAGGGAGCTGCCGCGTTTGTTAAAAACACTCAAAGCAGATTATAAACATGAATTAGTAGGGGAGAGACTATTGACTACTCCATCACATTACGCGTATTTCAAGATCGCCGAAGGGTGTGACAGGCCATGTTCTTTCTGTGCAATTCCTTTGATGCGTGGAGGACACCGTTCAACTCCAATAGAAGATCTTGTAAAGCAAGCTGAACAATTAGCTGCGAAAGGAGTAAAAGAGTTAATGCTTATTGCTCAGGACCTTACTTATTACGGTCTTGATCTGTATAAGAAAAGAAATCTTGCTGAATTAGTTGATCGACTATCAGATGTTGAAGGTATTGAATGGATCAGATTACATTATGCGTTTCCAACGGGTTTTCCAATGGATGTGCTTGATGTAATGAAGAATCGTTCAAATGTTTGTAATTATTTAGATATGCCATTGCAGCATGGTTCAACACGAATGCTGAAGGCCATGAGAAGGGGTACAACAAGAGAAAAGACAGAACAACTGATCACAGACATTCGAAATGTAGTTCCAGACATTGCGATAAGAACAACATTGATCTCAGGATACCCTGGAGAAACAGAAGCCGATTTTCAAGAAATGTATGACTGGGTGGAGAAAACAAGGTTTGAACGTCTTGGAATCTTTACATATTCTCATGAAGAGAACACTCATGCTTATAATTTTGAGGATGATGTACCTGATCAACTCAAAAAAGAACGAGCAGATGCGATCATGGAGCTTCAGTCAGGGATTAGCTATGACCTGAATCAAAAGCATATCGGTCAAACACGTAAGGTGTTATTTGATCGTATAGAAGGTGATTATTTCATTGGTAGAAGTGAATATGATTCACCAGAGGTTGATAATGAGGTTCTTGTGAAGAAGTCTGATGGTTACGTCCGTATTGGTGATTTTGCAAATGTGGAGATCACAAGTGCCGATCATTATGATCTTTACGGTTCACTTCGCGATTGACCCAATTAGATATAACGTTTTTCATATTCGTATATTGCCTCTCATCATAAAGAGTGTATTAAATTTCTTTTAAATTGTTTATATTTGAACAAATCAAAATTATATCTATTATGAAAAAACTTTACACTTTGGCTATTGCCACTTTATTTGCAGGAGTATCTTTTGCGCAAGTTGATGTAGAAGCGGTTCTAGTGAGCCCAGCTTCAGGTTCAACACAGAATGCAGGAGTTATCTCAATTGAATTTGATATCTTGAACAATGGGCCAGACCCGATCGTTGAAGGTGATACAGTTTATTTCGGTGCACTTATCGGAGGAACGACTATCGTTGATAGTGATGGAACTCAAAACTCTGTGAATGGTATTATCATTCCTCAAGGTTTTGGTAATATTACTGCTGGTAACAGTATCGCTTGGTCTACTATTGCTCCAGCAGTAGGTGGTTCATTTGATGTTGATGTTGCTAACATTACTCAGTCAACTGAAGTTTGTGCTTTGATCGCTGGTGTTGGTAGTGATGCACTTTCTCAAACAGGAGATGATGAGGACAACAACCCTCAGAACAATGTTGACTGTTTTACTGCTGAGCCAACTTCAAGTATCGAAGTACTTGATTTCAATGATGCAGTTTCTGTGATCAACACGGCAGCTGGAATTGAGATCTCATCTGAATTGAACAACGAGTTGAACTACGCTGTAGTTTCTGTAACTGGTCAGCAGGTGGCTAACGGTTCTCTTACAAACTTTGCTTCTGTTTCAACTGACGGTTGGAACCGTGGAATCTACATCGTTCGTGTAGAAGGAGCTGGTGAAGTAACAACTAAGAAGATCATTGTACAATAATCTGTACGAATCATACTTAAAAAAAGCGACAACATTCGTTGTCGCTTTTTTTTATGCTTCTCCATATCTGGGATCATCAACGTAGTTGAGTTTTCGACTGCTGATTATTTCGAGTGAAAAATAATCAAATTCCTCTGTTACCTTACCGCACAACTCGTAAACCCCTCTGCCTTGAAAAGGAAATCTACGTAAGGTGGGAGGGAAGTGGACCGTTTCAAAGAAATTCCCCCAGTAATCAACAAAAGTTCCAAAACACATGTGCTCGCGTCTGTTCGTTTTCGTATTCTTGATCGATACGAGATAGCCATGCATTTTAATTGATTTTTTCTTGTGCTTCTCGAATTCCGTCGCCCGGATTGATGGTTCAACGGGGTCTTTCAGTAAATAGAAAGGATTGCACAACGGGAAATCAAGAAGCTCCAGCTCTTCAAATGCTTGTTCCAACTCATCAACTGGAAGTTTTGGAAATGTATACTCTTTGTTAGGTGTTTCAAATAATTCAGGTTGCTTCTGAATACGATTGTTCTTGCTGTAAAATAAATGAGCGCGCCATTTCAATTGCTGTTTCTCTGTTGATATCCTTCTCAAGGCACCAATTCGAATGAGAAGCATGACATTTTCAAACGATAGGTATGTGCTTTTTAGAAAAGATTCAAATGAGTCAAAAGCTCCTTTCTCTTTTCTACACCGAAGCAGTTTATGTATATCGCTACTTCCTATCCCATTGATCAAATTGAATCCAAGGTATACTGTTTTTCCTTCAACAACTGTGCTCCACTCACTTTTCTGGATACATGGAGGTTCTATTTCAGCACCATGTCTTCGTGCTTCATGAACGTAAAACTCCGTTCGGTAATAGCCTCCAAAATTATTGATCGTTGCAACCATGTATTCAATTGGAAAATATGCTTTTAAATAAAGACTTTGAAAGCTTTCTACGGCATATGAGGCAGAATGTCCTTTAGAAAATGCATATCCGGCAAAACTTTCGATTTGCTTCCATACCTGTTCTGTTATTTTATTATCATAACCTTTTTCGACACAGTTTTGAAAGAATTTTTGTCGGATCAATTGAAACTCTTTTCTCGATCGATATTTCCCCGACATACCTCTGCGCAGTACATCCGCCTCATCTAACGTTAATCCTGCAAACAAGTGAGCTACTTTGATCACGTCTTCCTGATAAACCATGACACCATAGGTTTCAGGCATGATCTTGTAAAGCTCAGGATGTGCCGTCTTTCTTCGTTCCTCGCTTTTGTGTCTTAGAATGTATTCTCGCATCATCCCAGAGTCTGACACACCTGGTCTGATGATCGAACTGGCAGCAACAAGCTCAAGATAGGTATTGGTGCGCAGCTTTTTCATCAACTGCCGCATGGCAGGCGATTCAACATAAAAACATCCCATAGCTTCACCATTCTGAAGAAGCGCACAAACATTTGGATCTTTTTTGAAATGACTCACATCATGAATATCGTGAAGATCCTTTTCTGGTTGATTGTCACGAATGATCTGTAGACTATCATGTATTTTGCTTAGTCCCCGCTGACTGAGAATGTCGAATTTATAGAGTCCTACGTCTTCAGCTTCAAGCATGGAGAATTGAGTTGTCGGAAACCCTTTTGGAGGAACGAAAGTCGCACTATACCAGGTTGTAGGTCGTTCGCTTATGATAATTCCGCCCGCGTGAACACTAAGGTGAGAGGGGAGTCCTTCAATGTATGAACTGTACTTAAGGACGAGTTGGTTCATTTCATCAAGCTGTGTGACCTCATATTTTCCGGTGCTGAGAATATCAATATCTGATTTTGGGAGTCCGAAAACTTTTCCTAGCTCTCGAACAGTCGCTCTGTATTTAAAAGTGTTGTAAGTACATAGCAGTGCAGCATTTGGAAATTTTTCGAAGATGTATCGCATTACCTCGTCACGCTCTCGCCACGAAAAATCAATGTCAAAATCTGGTGGATTCTTTCTGTGGATATTGATGAATCGTTCGAAATAGAGGTCTAGTTCAAGAGGATCAACATCGGTTATTCCAAGTAAGTACGCGACAATACTATTTGCTCCACTTCCTCTTCCAACATGGAAGTATCCTTGTGAATGAGCGTAGTTTATAATATCCCAGGTGACTAAAAAATAGGCGAGATAATCTTTTTTTTCGATCACTTCCAGTTCTCGATCGATCCGTTCACGAACGGTACCAGTTACTTCTGAATATCGTCTTGGGATGCCTTTCTCGCAAAGCGATCTTAATAATTTTTTGTCATCAGCCTTTGTACCTGTGTAGGTCTGGATATTTTGTGGTTCAACCTCGTCTCCAAATCCGAAATGAATGTTGCATTCTTCTAGTAATCTTTCTGTTTGAAGTATTAGGTCGGGATGATCCTGAAAACAATCGTAAAGATCTGTTTTGTTCGTGAACTGATCTTTTTCACTGGCTTGATCTTTAATGTTCAAAGCAGATAGCAGGCAGTTGTGGTCAATGGCTCGTAGAAGGCGATGTGCATTGAATTCACGTTTTGATTCAAAAGTCATGGTTTGAAGAATAACCAGCTTACCATATTCGCCTTTGAAATCATTTTTGAGTTTATTGACCTGATGTGGACGAACACCGATGTATTCATTACTTTTTAATTGCTTAGGCACATTCTCTAAAGGATAGATTGCAAAGCAGTTCGGTAGGTACTTGACCTTTGCAGGAAAATCTTTTTCCGCATGAAGGTGAGTCGAGAGAAATGTGTTTATCTCATGAAAACCACGATTGTTTTTTGCAAGAAGTACATATTGTTGTTCTATTCCATTCCGAATATCTGCTCCTGCGATGATGCTTGTTCCATTCTCTTGTGAAAGTTTGACAGCGTTTAATATGGCTGTTGTACTGTTAATGTCAGTAATAGCAATGTTTCTGTACTTGTTTTTTTTAGCCCAATTAATGATCCATTCGAGTGATTTTACTCCGTATTTGATGCTGTATTTTGAATGGATGTTTATCATTTCTTTAAATACAAAATTAAATATTAATCAATATAATGATTAAAAAATAATCAAAATAAAGTAGCTGATTTTGTCAATGAGACAAAAGTTCAGTTTTACCCAAATGAGAAAAAATTGAGACATTTAATAATAATTCACTTTCATCGAACTATCTGAGGTTATAAAATGTTTATATTTAGATAGTTGACACTTTATGAACCTATACACTAAGCTATGGTAATCGATATACCGCATGATAAGAAATCAAGAGTTGTGATCATTGGAGGAGGATTCGGTGGAATTCAACTGGCTAAAACGCTGCGAAATAAAGATGTACAAGTTGTAATTATAGACAAGAATAATTATCACACATTTCAGCCACTATTGTATCAAGTTGCAACCTCTGTTTTGGAATCTGAATCGATTGCTTATCCAATACGGAAGATCTTTAAGAAAGCCAAGAACGTTTACTTTCGGTTAGGGGAAGTGACTAAAATAGATCCTGCTGAAAACAAGGTTTATTTGGATAGTGATGAGCTATCTTATGATCATCTGGTTATTGCCACTGGAGCTCAAACAAACTTTTTTGGAAATGATGGACTGATCGTTAACTCCATGCCGATGAAGAGTATTATTGAGGCATTGGATCTAAGATCTATGATCCTCCACAATTTTGAAAAGGCATTGCGGAATTCAAATGAGCGAAAGCGAAAGGGAATGATGAATTTCGTGATCGCAGGAGCAGGACCAACAGGGGTAGAGTTAGCTGGAGCGATGGGTGAGTTAAAGCTTCACGTGCTTCCTCATGATTATCCAGAGCTCGATTTTAGTCAAATGAACATCTACTTAGTGCAGAGTGGGAGCAGGGTACTGCCAATGCTTAGTGAAAAAAGTAGTGAAAAGGCGAAAAAGTATCTCGAAAAGTTGGGAGTGAATGTGGTACTAAATACAAGAGTTCTCGATGTCTCTGGAGATTATGTACAGACATCAACAGAAGAAGATATTATTGCCAGAACATTGATTTGGACGGCAGGAGTAAAAGGTAATCCGGTTGAGGGATTAGGTAAGGAGGCAATTGTTCGTGGAAATCGAATTGAGGTTGATGAATACAATCGGGTAAAAGGATATGAGAATATTTATGCTTTAGGTGATGTGGCAGCCATGACGAGTGAAGAATATCCGAATGGTCATCCGATGATCGCACCGCCAGCTATGCAGCAAGGTGTGAATTTAGGAAAGAACATATTACGAGCGCAGAAAGGTCAGGAAATGCGTCCTTTCAAGTATAAAGATAAAGGGGCAATGGCCACGGTTGGTAAGAATAAAGCGCTGGTTGAAATGGGGAAATTCAGAAGTGGAGGATCTTTCGCCTGGTTCATTTGGATGGGTGTTCATTTGATGGCGCTAGTTGGATTTAGAAACCGCGTGATCACTTTCTTTAACTGGACAAAAAATTATTTCAACTCAGATCGGGGTATGCGCCTGATGATCTCAAAATATGATCCTGGAACTGAACGCCGTAAGAAAAAGCAAATGATGAAAAAACGCCATTTGCAGGAGATGGAGAAGGAGTAGGTTTTAAACCCTTCTATTCGCCAACAGTACCGGAGGTTCTCCATTAAAGGGATTCATCCTGCCTATTGTTCGGGCGGTAAGACCAGAAGCACGCATTACACTGCGGTCACCATAACGATTCCGAATATGATCCATCGCCTGGTATAGGTCACTTTGTCGGGTGTCATCTGTGAATAAGTTGATCTGATGACTACCGTTTACCAGGTGACTTAAACGAACGCCGATCAAACGAATTCTAACTCTACGGTAATAGATCTTGTCAAACAACTCTAAAACCAGCGGAATGATCTCATGATCAGCTGCTGTATAAGGGATCTTTTTTTGTAATGTCTTTGTTTGGAAGTCAGAGTAACGGACTTTCACAGTTACACAAGCACATACTTTCTGAGCTCTGCGCAATTGAAAGGCCAGGTTTTCTCCCATAGCGGATAAAATTCCTTTAACCTTATGGATGTCGATCGTATCGCGGTCAAATGTTCGTTCAGTGGAGATCGATTTACGTTCGCTGTACTGAATAACTGGTGAAGGATCAATGCCGTGTGCCTTTTTCCAAATCGTTCTCCCATTCTTTCCAAACACCTGCTCAAGCAACTCTAATGGCATCTCTTGAAGTGTATGGATCTTTTTAACGCCTAGTCCACAAAAGGTTTGATAGGTTTTAAGTCCTACAGAAGGGATCTTCCGAATTGAAAGAGGGGCAAGGAATGGACGTTCGTAACCATGATCAATATTAATAGCGTTGTTTGGTTTTGCTTCACCAGTTGCGATCTTGGAAACAGTTTTATTCTCTGATAGACCAAAGGAGATCGGTAAGCCTGATTCACGAATGATCTTTTCTCTCAATTCATCGGCATATTTTTTACAGCCAAAGAATCGATCCATTCCTGTGAAGTCAAGATAAAACTCGTCAATTGAGCTTTTTTCATAAATTGGTGCAGATTCTCGAATGATCTCCGTTACAATTCTTGAATACTTCGTGTAAGTAGAAGAGTTTCCCTTGATGACGATCGCTTCCGGACAACGCTGTAATGCCATTTTCATAGGCATAGCAGAGTGAACCCCAAACTTACGAGCTTCATAACTACAAGAGGCTACAACACCTCTGTCACTTGTACCACCTATTAGTATAGGTTTACCGTTTAATCGACTGTCTAAGAGTCTTTCACATGATACGAAGAAAGTGTCCAGATCCATGTGGACAATAGCACGTTCCTTTTGCATAAGCAATGTTTTAATAAATGAAAAAACTACAATTGGAACTGCATATCGAATTGCTCCTTTCGGATGATTCAAAGGTACATCAATCTCTTAAAAGATTAAAAAATAATCATTAAAAAGATTAAAAAATAATCAAACAGATTGTTTAGATGGTTGAGGATTAAAATGTTAAAAATGAAAGATCAATAATATTGTAATTCAACTGACGTTACTAGCATCAAATAAACTCTTATGAAAAAGTTAAGCTATCTATTATTTTGTTCATTATTCCTGATCTCTTGTAAAAAGTCAGATTGCGAGAACTCCGTAAAAGCTACATTCGTTGATAAAACTGGACTTGACGGCTGTGGTATGGTGATAGAGGTGAGTGATGATGAGTATGTTGAGCCTCGAAATCTCGACGAATTCAGTATCAACCCAAAAGATGGTATGAAGATCTGGGTTACTTATGATGTCTTAACTGATCAAGCATCAATCTGCATGATCGGAGATGTAGTGGAAGTTAAATGTATAAAAGAGAGATAAAAAAAACTGCCCACCTTCCGATGAGCAGTCATGATTAACTCTAAGTTCTGAATTCTATATTCTTACAGGTGTATCACCTCATCATATGCAGCTGCAGCAGCTTCCATAACTGCTTCAGACATTGTTGGGTGAGGATGAACTGTTTTGATCAATTCTTCACCTGTTGTTTCTAATTTACGAACAGCCACTATTTCTGCGATCATTTCAGTAACGTTAGCACCGATCATGTGACCACCCAATAGCTCTCCATATTTTGCGTCAAAGATCAATTTAACAAATCCTTCTTTTGCACCAGCAGCACTTGCTTTACCAGATGCAGAGAATGGGAATTTACCGATCTTCAGATCATATCCCGCTTCTTTTGCAGCAGCTTCTGTCATACCAACGGAAGCGACCTCTGGAGAACAATACGTACATCCTGGGATGTTGTTGTAGTCTATTGGATCTGGGTTGTGTCCAGCGATCTTTTCAACACATGTAATCCCTTCAGCACTAGCAACGTGAGCTAGAGCCTGACCAGGAACACAGTCACCGATCGCAAAATAACCAGGGATATTCGTTTGGTAATAATCGTTTACGATGATCTTACCTTTATCGGTTGCAATACCTACATCTTCCAATCCGATTCCCTCGATATTCGCTTCAATACCTACAGCTGATAAAACGGTATCACATTCGATCGTTTCCTCGCCTTTCTTGGTTTTGACAGTTACTTTACAACCTTTACCTCCTGTATCAACTTTCTCAACAGAGGAGTCAGTCATGATCTTAATTCCTTTCTTCTTAAATGTTTTACCAAGTTCTTTCGAAACATCTGTATCCTCAACAGGAACAATGTTTGGCATGTATTCTACGATCGTTACTTCAGTTCCGATTGAATTGTAGAAGTATGCGAACTCAACACCGATAGCGCCTGAACCAACAACAACCATTTTCTTTGGTTGTTTCTTTAAGGTCATTGCCTCACGGTAACCAATTACTTTTTTACCATCTTGTGGAAGGTTCGGTAATTGACGAGAACGAGCACCTGTTGCGATGATCACACCTTTATCGGCTTGATAAGTCTCTTTTTTACCTTTTTCATCAGTTACTTCAACTTTCTTTCCAGCAAGGATCTTACCTGTTCCATTGAGTACATCGATCTTGTTCTTTTTCATCAAGAACTGAACACCTTTACTCATTCCTTCCGCAACGTTACGACTTCGCTTAACCATTCCATCGAAATCTACTTTACTGTCTTTTACAGTAATACCATAATCCTCAGCGTGAGAAAGGTATTCAAATACATTTGCACTTTTCAGTAATGCTTTAGTTGGAATACACCCCCAGTTCAGACAAACACCACCTAAAGATTCCTTTTCTACAACAGCCGTTTTAAGTCCTAACTGTGAAGCGCGAATCGCAGTAACGTATCCTCCAGGTCCACTTCCAACAACAATAATATCGTAACTCATATTCTTAGATTTTCTAGATTTCGTGGGACGAAGTTAATGAAAAGAAGGGTAAAATAGGGATCAACAAGGGAATTTTTCAATTCGAAAGTTACATAACGTTTAGGTTCTTATGAATAGTGTTGAAAGAATGATTTTGTAACTGAATTATTGTATTTACTAAATGTGAACAATTGCTAGACAGAAAGCTCTTTATCACTGATGGTAAGGCAGTCGTTTTACTGACAAAATTAGCTTTTTTAAATAATTCAAATATTAGCAATCGTTACTTACAAATCTCTGAATGTCAATGATAACAGTATATCTAAATACATTGTTTTTTGTTTAACATTTTAAATCTTTTAATGATTATAAATTAACATTGCATTAGTTTTTTCGTTTTTCTACTATGATTTAATTTTATGTAAAATAAAAGTTATCCACACATGATAAAACATCTACTAACTACATTAATAGTCTCATTTTTAGGCTTTTATTCTTACAATCAAACATCTAATAATGTAGATATTTCAGAAAGTCAGGAATTAACCCGATTAAGTTATGAAGATCTCGATACACTTACAAAAGTGTACATAAATGAGTATTACACTGAATCTGAAAAGCAGCAGTTATTAAACTTAGCTAAAAAACTAAGTGGAACGAACTACATGTGCTCAGCGTCTTTTAAAATACTTTCTCCAGCAAACTACTCACTTGAAGAATATCTAAAAATTGATATTGTTAATCTTTCGAATCACCGAGAGTACGATGAGAAGGTTGAATATCTTGAGCCTAATTCTGGCCTGACACTCTTATTGGATTCACATAAGGAGATGAGAATTAAGATGGGGATCTACAGAGATTATAATCAAAGAATCAATAACTAATCAACGCCATGAAAAACTTAAATAGCTTTTTATTTATCAGTTCTCTGGTAGCGATTATATCTATACCAGTAAAAGGACAGACATTTGTTCATAATACTGTTGGTTTAAACAGTACCTTTAGTGGGGATTGTACTCAAAATACGTGTTCCGGAACCTATGTAGATGACGGAGGTACATTTTTTAACTACTCTACAAATGTTAATGGGATTTACCATTCATTTTGTCCGAATACTCCAGGTACTTGTATCAGCGCAAATTTCTCATCTATTGATTTAGAGAATGGGTGGGATTTTCTGGATATCTTAAATGGTCCTACTCAAGGATCAACGTTACTAGCTTCAATTACAGGTTTTGCGGCAGGATCAATTCAATCCACAGATGCTTCAGGTTGTTTGTCGTTTCGGTTTTTCTCGGATGGATCCTTTACCAGACCTGGATGGGCTGCGACGTTCAGTTGTGTCCCTTGCACCCAAAGAGCTACTGACGGATTGACTGATTGCACTAATGCTCAGCAAATTTGTAGTAATTCATCTTTAAGTGGTACGGCACCAGGTCCAGGATCCAATGAGGAAGGATGTGCAGGTTGTGGTAACGCAGAAGGTGAGAAATTCACCAATTGGTATTTCTTCGAAACAACTTCTGCTGGTGTCTTGGAGTTCGATCTAACCGCAAATAATGGTACTGATGATCTGGATTTCGTATTGTACGGTCCTGGAGTAGATTGCGGAAGTCTCGGGACGCCTATACGCTGCTCTTATGCTGGTAACGGAGGTGCTACAGGGGGTATGTCAAACTTATACACGGGTACCTCAGAAGGTGTTTTTGGTGATGGTTGGACAAGTGGATTAAATGTTAATGCAGGAGATGTATTCGTTCTGATGATCAATAATTGGTCTCCAGGTGGAGGCGCATACACGTTGAATTGGACAGGAACAACTTCCTTAGAATGTAACCCAATAAGTCTGCCCGTTGAATTTCTATCATTCGAAGGTAAAGACAAACCAGGTTATAACCTTCTGAAATGGTCAACAGGGTCGGAATTGAATAATAATTATTTCACGATTGAAAGAAGTCGAGATGGAGGAGTTTGGGAATCTATTGGTAATATAGATTCTTATGGGACATCCAATGGAAAACAAACATACACGTTTGAAGATAGAAATATAGAAAAAGGAACTCTCTATTATTATAGGTTAAAACAAACAGATTATAATGGAAGTTCTGATATGCACGAAGAAATTGTAGCGATATTTAATAATTATGAGAAACCACACGTTGTGAAAATCGTAAATTTATTAGGTCAAGAAGTAGGTGAAGATTTTGAAGGAATTCGAATAGAAATCTATTCTGATGGTTCACGAGTTAAAAAAATGGGTGGAGAATAACAGATTATTTCAAGTCGTAAAAAGAGAGCCAATTATTTGAACGTAATTGGCTTTCTTTTTTATCATTTTTTATCCATTTTTGGTAAATGAAATATTCACTTACCATTCCAACTCCACAGCAGCAGTATATCCACTTTGAGGTGGAGATTTCCTCAGAGAAAGAACAGACAGAACTGATCTTTCCAGCATGGCGACCTGGTCGTTACCAGTTAGGAGATTTTGCGAAAAATGTGAATCATTTTCAAGTTTTTACAAAAGATGGAAAGCCTTGTCCCTTCAAGAAGACGAATAAGAACATATGGATAGTAGAGAACGGATCCAATAAGCAGTTCGTTGTGAAGTATAGCTACTATGCTAATGAATTAAATGCAGGGTCCACGTTTTTGGACGGATCTCAGCTGTATGTTAACCCTGTGAATTGTTTCATCTTTAACCCTGACCAATATGAAGAGGAGATAACGGTTCAGCTAGATATTCCTTCTGATTGGAAAGTGGCTAATCCACTCAAAACATCAAATAATACATTCAAGGCTGAAGGTTTTGATGAATTGGCAGACTCACCTTTCATTTGCTCCGCTGATCTTCAAATGTCAACGTACGAGGTGAAAGGGATCACTTTTTACTTATGGTTTAACGGCATTGTAAAACCGGATTGGGATCTTGTAATTAGAGACTTTACAAAATTTACAGAGAAGCAGTTAGAGATGTTTCTCGAATTTCCAGTTGATGAGTATCATTTTCTGTTTCAAATCCTTCCATACAAAACGTATCACGGAGTAGAGCACGAGAAGTGCACTGTAATTACTATCGGTCCGAGTTATGATGTCTTTAAGGACTACTACACAGAGTTTCTTGGAGTAAGTTCTCATGAATTATACCATACCTGGAACGTAAAATCGATCCGACCAGCAGATATGATGCCTTATGATTTCTCAAAAGAAAACTTTTCTGAATTAGGCTATATCGCTGAAGGAGTAACAACTTACATGGGTGATCTGATGCTATATAAATCTGGAGTCTTCGGCTTGAAACAGTACATCAAGGAAATGAACGCTCAGTTACAGCGTCACTTTGATAATTTTGGTCGTTTCAACTATTCAGTTGCTCAGTCTTCTTGGGATACGTGGCTAGATGGATACGAAGCAGGCGCTCCAGGTAGAAAAGTGTCGATCTATACCGAAGGATGTTTACTTGCCTTTATTGTTGATGTCTTGATCCTTCGTTCGACAAAGAATAAGAAGAATCTAGACAATGTGATGCGAAGTCTTTATTTCGACTTTGGAAAAGAAGGAAAAGGTATAACGGAGAAAGATTATCAGAATGCTATTGAGAATGTTTCAGGAATATCTTTCCAGTGGTTCTTTGATGATTATATCCATGGAACGAAGGCGTATAATTCTCTATTGGTAGAATGCTTCGAATATATTGGTTTCGAATTAGAACATGAGCCGGTAAAAGACGCCGCGGCAGCTTATTTAGGAGCGAAGACCCTTGTAAAAGATGGTAAAACAGTTGTTCATGCACTTTATCCTGGCGGAGCTATGGATATTGGTGGAGCTATGATCGGTGATAAGATCTTATCGATCAATAACGTTTCTGTCAATGGAGATTTTCCAAATTGGGTGGATTACTTCATGGAAGATGAAAAAGAGTTAGTACTAGAGAGAAATGGTAAAGTGATGAACATCATAGTTCCTCACACGAACCGACCATATTATCAGCGTTATTATCTGAATGTCGTAGAAGAACCAGATAAGAACCAAATCAATGCTTTTGACGGCTGGAGAAGTGCGCCTTTAGGTGATCGAGGTCATCCTAAAATAATTCTTGATTAAAGATTTTAAGTAATTGTTGCAATTCACTTTGTGTTTGATCAGCATGTAAAATAATGCGTAAACAACTTTCTCCTTCTGGAACAGTTGGAGGATATATTGCTTTTATCCCAATACTTTCCTTGTGGCAGGCATTTTCTAATGCGCGCAGTTTTTCCTCATTTTGAAGCTGGAAGATCTTGATAGGAGAGGAGTCATCACTTTTGAATCGATGAGCAGAAAAGATAGAATTGAATTCCTGGATTACTCTTTTGAGTTTTATCACTCGTTTTTCAATTTGTCCTTTATCTAATAGTTGGAGTGATCTATTCACAACGGACTGAGGTAATGATGTAGTATAGATAAAAGACCTCGAGAAGTTTATTAAGTATTTCTTCGTTAATTTAGAACACGTAACGATTGCTCCATGACTTCCAAACGCTTTACCTAAAGTAAAGATTGTAGCAAATGTTTTTACACCAAGTTCAACACATATTCCTTGACCCGAATCTCCAAATGTACCACCACTATGGGCTTCGTCGACTATTAGTTTAGCATCATACTTTTGACAGAGATCACTTAATTCTTTGACCTTTCCATAAGTACCATCCATGGAAAACAAGCCTTCTGTAACCACAAAGCATTGCTTATCATCATTCAGTTTTAGCTTTTTCTCAAGATCTAAAGGATCATTGTGCCTGAACTTTAAACCTTTCGCAAGAGACAATCGAATACCATCCTTAATACTAGCATGGGATTTTTCATCGTAGAGAATTACAATGTCCTTTTGAGCGATTGAAGAAAGCAATCCAAGATTCGCTGAGTAACCGCTATTGAATAATAGTGCTGATTCCGCTCCAATGAAAGATGAAAATCGATTTTCTAACTCTTCATGCAGCATGGTATGTCCAGCAATTAAACGTGAACTACCAGGTGATTCGTTGGCGCACTCGTTTGTTTTAATAGTAGATAACGACAAATAATCATTAGAGTAGAAGTCAACGTCAAAATCATTTAAACGTAGCGATCGCAGCGTTTTATTCGACGCACGATCGTCAAGTCGACGCTTCATCATTTCTTCGATCGACTCCATATATTTTGTGATTAATTACTTCGCAGTAACTACTTTCCTCGGAGAAAATTCACCTCGTTCTTTTCTCGCTTCGGCTAATTCTTTTTCTCTCTCTGCTGCTTTCTTTTTCTTTTCTTCAATGATCGCATCAGGTTTACTTTCTGGGCGATCACCATCAGCAAAAGCAGCTTTAGGTTTTAACCCTAGAATATCAAATAGTTCTTTGTCCTCGTTGAATTCAGGGTTTGGAGTAGTTAATAACTTGTCTCCAGCAAAGATCGAGCTCGCTCCAGCCATAAAACACATGGCTTGACCTTCTTTTGACATCGAAGTTCTTCCGGCAGATAAACGAACAACAGATTCAGGGAATACAATTCGAGTTGTTGCAACCATTCTCACCATTTCCCAAATCTCAACTGGTTTTTGATCTTCCATCGGCGTTCCTTCAACTGCTACAAGTGCGTTGATCGGAATAGATTCTGGTGGAGTATCCATTTTCATGTAAGACATTAGAAGTCCCATGCGGTCTTCAACTGATTCTCCCATTCCAATAATTCCACCTGAACAAACAGAAATTCCAGCATTTTTTGCGTTATCAATTGTTTTCAAACGGTCTTGATACTCTCTGGTTGATATTACGTCATCGTAATAATCTTCACTCGTATCCAGGTTGTGATTATATGCATAAAGCCCAGCATTCTTCAATCGCTCAGCTTGTTCGTCAGTCATCATACCTAACGTACAACAAACTTCCATATCAAGGTTGTTAACCGCTTGAACCATCTGGATAACATTATCGAAATCACGATTGTCTCGAATATTTCTCCATGCAGCACCCATACAAAGTCTTGAAGATCCATTTGCTTTTGCATTCTTTGCTTGCTCAACAACAGTTTCAACGCTCATTAATTTGTGTGTATCAACATCTGTGTGATATCTAGCTGCTTGCGGACAATACCCACAGTCCTCTGGACATCCACCTGTCTTGATACTCAATAATGAACTCATTTGAACCTCATTCGGATCGTGGAACTCACGATGAATTGTAGCTGCTTGATACATAAGCTCTAATAGCGGAGTATTATAGAGTTTAACAAGGTCTTCTTTCGTTTTGTATGCTGGATTTACTTTCATAATTCACTAAATTCTAAAAACAAATATAATGGACTCATCCAAACGCTCGACGTGAAAATTGATTTTATATCGACATTCTGGCGTTTAGAACTTATCACTGGATATATTATTTATTCTAATTGATCAAAGATAAAGTTGAAGTCCTAGATTGAACCCTAGTGCGTAAGGTTTACGAATATAAGGTGATTGACTATCGAAATTGTTTGATAACTGTCTTCGGGCTTCAAGTGTAGCGTAAATTCCATAATGCTGGTTGAACTGGATCTTAGTTCCGATCGTCCCAATAGCATCTACCACGAAAAAATTAAAACCATCTCTTTCTACAGTGGTAATATCGCTTTCCTGATTATTGATATCGATCACGGTCTCCACTTTTTCCATCGATAAAAATGCTTTTGGCATAATTCCAATTCCACCGAAAAAGGCGATCTCTTCACCATATTCGTAAGAAAGTCGAATGGGGAAAGAAATGTGACGATAGGTATTCACATATCTGTAAATAGAGTCTGTTTCTGTCGACTCAAAACTGTAAGACTCTCTGTTTCTAGCAAATCCAAGTCCGATCTGAAGTTGTAAGTTATTGCTAAGATCATTTCTAACACCTGCCTCAAAAGAACTGATCCATTCTCCAACTTCATTTTCTCGCTCCCCAATTGGATCACCAAAGATCCCTTCGTTTTCAGCTAGCGTTCGATATGTGTAGGAAGGGCTGAAACCAGCATAGATCTCAATTCCAGATTTGTTGACTGACGTTTCAGTTTGTGTTTTTTTCTCTTCTTCTTTCTCTTGCTCTTTTTCTTTATTGTCGTTTGTAACGATTTGTGCATTCATTGCAAAACTCAACAACAGTAATGTGGATAGTATTGAAAACTTCATCTTAATTTTTTATAATATCAATTCGTCATCGACGAAAAACAATTAATTTTAGCTAACTTAAAAGTTATCTAAAAACAATCTAATACAAAAGTACTGATATGTCAGCTAGAAAAGGTAAAAAAAAGAAATCATTGATTAAACGGATCTTAAAGTATTTTGGACTGTTCATATTATTTGTCCTTGCAGCTTTGATCTTAATTCCGATCTTTTTCAAAGATGAATTAAAAGAATTGGCGTTGGACGAGGCTAATAAAATGCTCAAGGCAACTGTTGAAGTAGATGATTTCGATCTTACTTTCATTTCAACATTCCCAGATATGACACTTTCATTTGACGGGGTTCGTATAACAGGTCAGGATGATTTTGATGGAATTAAACTAGTTGACTTAAATAGATTAGAAGCTGAATTAGGCTTTTGGAGTGTGATCGATATGGAAAACATCGAAATACGTTCTGTGAAACTTATTGAACCTAAGATACATGTTAAAGTCCTAGAGAATGGACTGGCTAACTATGACATCGTAAAAACGACTGAAGAATTAGCTGAAGAAGAAATTGATACAACATCGTCTGCGTTTAAGCTCGGACTAAACCATTATGAGATCGTAAAAGGGCATATCGTTTACGAAGATAAGCTATCGCCAATGTTTGCAAAGATTGTAAACTTAAATCATGAAGGAAATGGTGATCTTACTGCCGAAGTAATTGATTTTTCTACGAAGACGACAATGGATGCATTGACATATGAGATGGATGGGATCTCTTATCTGTCATCTGTGAAGACCGATTTGGATATGGATCTGAAAATGACGTTCACTGATGAGAGTAGTCGATTTGAGCTAAAAGAGAATAAACTCTCGTTAAATGCTTTGACAACTTCATTCGAAGGGTTTTACGAAATGTTTGAGGGTTACGATGACATGGATTTGAAGCTGAATGCTGAGAAAACTAGCTTCAAAGATCTTCTTTCATTAATACCAGCATTCTACTATACAGGTTACGAGAGCATGGTGGCAACGGGTGACATGAGTTTGAATGGATTCGTTAAAGGGAAAATGGATGATGCGAATTTACCTGCTTTTGAATTTGGTACTAAGATCACTGGAGCTAAGATCAATTATCCTGATATGCCTTCTTCTATAGATAATATTGCGGTTGTTGCAGGAGCAAAATTCCCTGGTGGATCAAGTATGGATGCAATTACAGTTGCAGTTGACCAATTTAAAGCAGCTTTTGTTGGTAATACCATTGATGCGAATTTTTACATGAGCAATCCAATGACAGATCCTTATATGCGATCTAAAGTACTTGCCAATGTTGATCTTTCGACTTTAGGAAAGGTGGTGCCATTGGATGAAAATGAAGAATATAATGGTAAATTAACTTCAGACCTTAAAGTGGATGGTCGTCTTTCGACACTTGAAAAAGAAGAGTATGAGAAATTCAATGCTGAAGGTTCACTTCGATTAGAAGAGTTCCACTATGCTTCAAAAGATTTACCTGCACCTGTTGATGTAAAAGATATGTTGTTCGAGTTTTCTCCACAGAAACTGAACCTTGCAAACCTTGAAGGTAAAATGGGACAGAGTGATTTTAAAATGAATGGAGATGTTGAAAACTACATGGCCTATGCCTTTAATGAAGGTGATCTGAAAGGAACGTTCAATTATCATTCTAATGTTCTAAATATTGATGAGATCATGCCTGCTTCAGAAACATCTGCAACTGAGGATGGAACAACCACATCAGATGAATCAGAGGGAACGGAGACTTCTTCAGAAAGTGAAGAACCTGTTCTCGTTCCTGCAAATATTGATTTTGCCCTTACAACAACCGTTGATGAATTGATCTATGACGGAATGGATGTTAAACAGATCAAGGGAATGGTTTACCTGAAAGATGAAGAGGCGATTCTTGAGAACTTGTCCATGAATACATTAGGTGGTGAAGTAGGGCTAAGTGGAAAGTACAACACTCAAGATCACACGACACCGAAAATGGATTTTGCTTATAGTTTGAAATCTGTTGATATCAATGCGTTAGCAACAAACTTTTTGACTATTGAGAAGTTAGCTCCTATTTCCAAATACGCTCAAGGTAAAATAACGTCTGATTTTAAAATGACTTCTGATCTGAAACCGTCTTTTGAACCTGACTACAATACACTCAGTGGAGATGGTACATTGCTCACAGATATGGTTAAGATCGAAGGATTTAAGCCACTTGATAAATTGGCAGATGTAACGAAGATCAATAAGCTTAGTGATCAGACCTTAAGAGATATAAATGCTTCTTTCGCGTTTGAAGATGGTAAAGTTCGCGTTAAACCTTTCAAGATCAAATTGGCTGAAGATATTGAAACTGAAGTGAGTGGAACAACTTCATTCAAGCAGGAGATCGACTATGAATTGAAGATGAATATTCCTAAAGAGGAAATCCCTGGCGAGATCATGAAAGTTGCAGAAGAAGCTATCAAGAAAGTAAAGAACATTCCAGGGTTTGAAATGAAAGAACTTCCTGCTGAAATACCTGTAACTGCTTTTGTAACCAATACAGTGAAAGATCCAAAGATCAAAACGAACATGAAAGAAAAGATCATGGAATTAGCTGGAGATGTGAAAGGTGATATTAAAGATCTGATCGATGAAAAAGTAGATGAGATAAAAGATACGGTGAAAGAAGTGATTGATGATAAGATCGAGGAAGGGAAAGAGAAGTTAGAAAAACGCAAACAGAAGATCCTTGATGATGCACAAGCCCAAGCCGATAAGATAAAAGCTGATGCAAAGAAGCTTGCAGACAAGACAAGAGAAGAAGGCGAGAAGAACGCACAGAAAGTCATTGATGAAGCTGGAAGTAATCCTTTAAAGAAAAAAGCTGCAGAATTATCTGCTAAAAAGATCCGTGAAGAAGCAAATGATAAAGCTCAAAAGATCGAAGATGGGGCAGCGAAAAAAGCGGATAAGATTATGGATGAAGCTAGGAAGAGGGCTGATGCACTGGAGTAAACATTATTAGAAAAATAGAAAGCCTCAGGGAACTGAGGCTTTTTTCTTTGAAAGACTCACTGTATTATTTCAATTAAAATAAATTATGCTAAGAATTGTTATCTTAGCCTCCCTTAAATTTTGAATAAATAAAATTGAATAAAGCGTGATTGATACTATCAAATTTGGAACCGATGGATGGAGAGCAGTGATCGGTGATACATATACTTTTAATAATGTTGCCAGAGTAGCTGAAGCATCGGCGAAATGGGTGATGAGAGAGAATCCAACTTCACCAAGTGTAGTGATCGGACATGATTGTCGTTTCAATGGAGCACTTTTCATGGATGTGGTAATAAAAGTATTAGTTGATGCCGGAGTAAAGGTTTATTACGCTGAAGGTTTCGTTTCGACTCCAATGGTTTCCATGGGAGCAAATACCTACAACTGTGATCTCGGTATCGTTTTAACGGCATCTCACAATCCTCCGACATATGGCGGATATAAATTAAAATCTAAAGAAGGTGGACCGCTTTCACCAGCTAAAGTGCAGGAAGTTGAAGATCTGATCGAAGATGAACCTAAAGCAGGTATAAATGATATTGATCTTCAAGCTGCTATGGACAGAGGTTTGATCGTAAAGGTTGATCTTGAAAAGGAATACATTGACGCCGTAAAAGAAAGCTTTGATATCGAGGCTATCAAAAACTCGGGAATGCGTCTTGCTTATGATGCAATGTATGGTGCTGGTCAGAATGTCTTAAAGGAATTATTCCCTGAAATGGACTTCTTGCATTGTGAGTATAATCCTGGATTTATGGGACAAGCTCCAGAACCGATCGCAAAGAATTTGAAAGAACTAGAAGCTTTCATCAAGAAAGAAGGAAATGTCGAGTCCGCTCTTGCAACTGACGGAGATGCTGACCGAATCGGATTATATAACAAGAAAGGAGAATTCGTTGATTCACATCATATCATTTTGCTATTGATCCATTACCTGGTGAAATACAAAGGAATGTCAGGTAAGGTAGTTACCGCTTTTAGTTGTACACCGAAGATCGCAAGAATGTGTGAGCATTACGGATTGGAACATCAGACGGTAAAAATTGGATTCAAACATGTAGCTGGAATTATGATCGCTGAAGATGTACTTCTCGGTGGTGAAGAGTCTGGTGGTATAGCAACAAAAGGACATATACCAGAGCGTGATGGAATCTGGATGGGAATGATCATCTGGGAGTTCATGGCTAAATCTGGAAAGTCCCTGGAAGAACTGATCAACGAAGTCTATGAGATCGTTGGAGAATTTAAGTTCGAAAGAAGTGATTTACATATTGATGAGCAATTGAAACAAGATATCATTGCGAATTGCAAAGCCAACAAGTATGACTCTTTTGGTGATTATCAAGTTCAAAATATCGAAACAATTGATGGATTTAAGTTTCATTTTCCAAATGATCGCTGGGTAATGATCCGTCCGTCTGGAACAGAACCGGTTCTTCGAGTATACGCTGAAGCACCAACGATCGAAGAAGTACGAACAATATTGTCTCAAACAGAAAAAGAGATCAAACCATAATTAAGCATGGCAGGGAATAGCTACGGTAAAACTTTTGTGTTGACCACTTTTGGTGAGTCTCACGGCACAGCTCTAGGTGGAGTTATCGATGGTGTTCCTGCAAATATTGAAATTGATCTGGAACTCGTTCAAAAGGAACTGGATCGAAGAAAACCAGGTCAGTCCGCTATTGTAACCCAACGAAAAGAAGGAGATGAAGTAGAGTTCCTTTCTGGCTTTTTTGAGGGTAAGACTACCGGCACACCGATTGGTTTTATTATTCGAAACGGCAATCAGAAATCAAAGGATTACGATCATATAAAAGATAAATACAGGCCTTCTCATGCCGACTATACCTATGATAAAAAATATGGGAATAGAGATTATAGAGGAGGTGGACGATCGAGTGCGAGAGAAACTGTATGTAGAGTAGTGGCAGGCGCCATAGCGAAACAAATACTTGCTCAAAAAGGTATTTCCGTAAATGGTTTTGTTTCTGCCGTTGGAGAAATTGAACTAAAGTCGAATCTAACGACATTAGAATTACCGAAAGAGGAAAACATAGTACGTTGCCCTGATGCCGAGACCGCTGAAAAAATGATTGATTACCTTAAGTTGATCAGGAAAGAAGGTGACACTGTTGGTGGAGTGATTTTCTGCAGAGCAGAAGGTGTTCCCACTGGACTTGGAGAGCCAGTATTTGATAAGCTTCATGCTGATCTGGGTAAAGGATTACTTTCGATCAATGCCGTTAAAGGATTTGAATTTGGAAGTGGTTTCGAAGGATCTAAGATGAGAGGAAGTGAGCACAATGATGAGTTCAATACGGATGGTTCGACCAAAACGAATAATAGCGGTGGAGTTCAAGGAGGAATTTCGAATGGAGCTCCAATAACAATGAAGATCGCTTTCAAACCGATTGCCACGTTAATGCGTGATCAAAAAAGTATTGATACCGAAGGTAATGAAGTGACAGTTCAAGGTAAAGGCAGACACGACCCGTGTGTCGTTCCAAGAGCTGTGCCCATTGTGGAGGCGATGGTTGCAATCACTTTACTCGATCATTTATTGAGAAATCAAACAACACATTTAGCGTAATGACAAAGAAGCAGAAGAAAAAGAAATTGGCTTTACACTGGAAAATTCTCTTAGGAATGGCTGCAGGAGTTATCTTCAGTTTAGTGTTATTGAGTACATCCTGGGGAGCGAGTTTGACAACCCACAAAGTTGGAGGAGAGGATATCGAGATCTCACGAGCTGCACTTTTCGTTAAGCATTGGATAAAACCTTTTGGTAACATGTTTATCAACGCCTTAAAATTGATCGCTGTTCCATTGATCCTTGCTTCTTTGATCAAAGGTGTTTCTGATCTTAAGGATATTTCGAAACTTTCAAAAATGGGATTGAGAACGATCAGTACTTATGTTGTGACGACTTTGCTTGCCGTAACAATTGGTCTTTTGGTTGTGAACTCAATTGACCCAGGTAAATCGATCACGGAAGAAACCAGGGATGATCTTGTTCAGAGTTATAGTGGAGATGCTGATTCGAAGATAAAAGACGCTGAAAAGCAAAAAGAATCGGGACCTCTTCAAGCACTAGAAGATCTGATTCCAAGTAATATTTTTAATGCTGCTTCGAACAATGGAAACATGTTGCAGGTTATTGTATTTGCTATATTCTTTGGAATTGGTTTGATCCTTATTCCTGAGGAGAAATCCAAACCCGTCAAGGCCTTTTTTGATGGATTTAATGAAGTCATATTGAAATTGATCGATCTGATCATGTTAGCCGCACCCGTTGGAGTTTTTGCTCTTCTGGCAGGACTGGTAGTTGAATCGCCAAGTAAGGATCTCTTCGCTGCATTATTATGGTATTCCGTAAGTGTGGTGATCGGTTTATTTATTATGATCGTATTATACACGTTGATCGTTTATCTATTTACAGGAAAGAATCCAAAGTATTTCCTTGGAGGGATCGCACCTGCACAATTATTAGCATTTAGTACGAGTTCATCAGCTGCAACACTTCCTGTAACTATGGAAAGAGTAGAAGAACACCTCGGAGTAAAAGAGGAGGTGACGAGTTTCGTATTACCGATCGGAGCTACGATCAATATGGATGGAACTAGTTTGTATCAAGCTGTAGCTGCAATCTTTATTGCGCAAGCTTTTGGGATGGATCTTGATCTAACAGCGCAGTTGGGAATTGTTGCAACTGCAACTTTAGCGAGTATTGGATCAGCCGCTGTTCCAGGAGCAGGCATGGTGATGCTTGTAATCGTATTAGCCCAGGCCGGAATTCCAGAAGCTGGGTTAGCACTGATCTTTGCTATTGATCGTCCCTTGGACATGCTGAGAACAACTGTAAATGTTACTGGTGATGCAGCTGTGTCTATGTTGATCGGTAAGTCAGTTGGTAAACTGGGAGATCCTCAAGTTAAGGACTGGGATGATAACTACGATCCGATAGATTCAAATATATGAGAGCACTCAAATTGATTGATATCGTCCTTCAGGGTACTTCCTTATTGATAGGGTTTATGTTTCTATTTGTTTTTGGAGGTTCTGGATATTTGTACTGGATCAATATGGGGATCCTGGGATGGATTGCTATTAGTTCAATTCTTCATGTAGTCGTGATCAAAAAACAGAATGTTGGAAGGATCATTTACGTGTCAATATATGGTCTGGCTTTAATTGGAGGAGGGATCGCCCATTTTTCAGGAGTTTCTTTTCCAAGGATAAATTTCTATCTACAACCTGCTTCTTATCTATTTATAATAATGTATCTGATTCTCTCGATAATAGAGTATCAAGAGTACAGAATTCCCAAAGAGGATACGCTTGATTTTTAAAGTGTGAATTCGTTGAAGAGAGAAAGATCCTTGTTCTCTTTTCTTCTAGTCATGAATTTCTTGATCTGCTGATAATCCAGGAAGTAAACAATTCTTAGAGATATACTATTTAATTGATCAGCCTGTAACGTTCGTTCAAGATTATTCATGAAATCTATTGTCGATTCACTATCTTCGGTAAAGATGTTATTCTTCCATACTAGGTTAAGTTCACTTGCAGGAGAAAAGATCCATCGATAGACCATATCAATACTAAATGCATTAAAACTCGTATTGTATTTGTGAAGTCCTTCAGCGGTTGTTTCTTGAATGTCAGTCCCGTTTAGCGTTCCATCTAAGTTTAATTCATAGAATTCATCGTAATTTACTGTAGACCAATAATGTCTTAACCTTAAAGTAATACCTGAAGTATTATTTATAGTATATCTAAAATCGATCGTATTTGTTGTTGTCAACACATCACGCTCTCCGAAAACGGGTCCTAAGCTATCAGGTTGACTTCCGATAAAGGGAATAGCATAACCTTGTTGGTTCGTGTTGAAGTTTTGTTCAAATGAATAAACAAGGAAAATGTGATTACCTAGTCTAAAGCGAGGAGAGATTCGGTAACTGAAATCGGACCAATTTGTATTTTGATATTTTCGCGCATTAATATTTGCATCTAATGCGAAAGCTTTCTGATAATTCGAAGAGATCCAAACGCCTCCTCCAAAGTGACGAGGTACGGTAAAGTAATAACCTTCTGTCCTTGGCTCAAAATAATCTCTCCAGGGAGTATAGATTCCACTGAAATTCATCCCATAAGTATGAAATCTTCGATCAGTAACGCCTAATTGACCGTTATAACTCATACCAATGAATCGATTTGGATTGTATAGTCTGCTATATGTATTGTTAAAGTTACTCCACAGTCTATTCAGCTTCCAGAAAGGTTTAAAAATTCTATATCCTATTCCTGCTGAGATGTTACGTTTATTATTGTTTGACAAAAACCCTAGATCATTCGGATCATAAGTATCACTCTGCTCTAAATAACCTGCATTATAAGTGAAACGACCGGTTTGTTTTCCAATGCTTAATCCATAATTGTGTCCAAACTGATTTGATAAACTGGCATATTTCTGAGATAAAGCTGCATTTGCATTAATGAAATACTTGTTGTCCGCAGTATTTAAATTGGTGCTCATTGCGGTAACATTGGCTTCGTAGGTCGATCCTGATCTCCATACATTTGTATTTGTGAAAGTCACGGAGCTGTTGTGTTTTAAGTTCTGATCGAAAACAAGCACGTTGTAGTTGCTGAGTGGTGATATTTCAACGTCTCTGGTCTCTCTTGTTACAGTGTCTCTAAGTGTTGCGAATTGCGGTCCAGTGATTCCATTAAAAACACCGATACCAAGTCCTCCTTTCGTTCTTCCAGATAATTTCGTAGCGTTAATAAGTGGTGTTTTGTTCGGCATAGCGATAAGCTCCTCTGATGAAGTTATTTCCTCGTAGGCTCTATTCGCATTTATTGGACGACCTCCAACACGCCTACTATAGAAATGACCTGTTTTTTCAAAGAGTTCAGTTCCTTCATTAAAGAAAGGTCTGTTTTCCGCGAAGAATACTTCGAACGGACTTAAGTTGAGTACAACATTATCTGTAACGACCTGACCAAAATCTGGGACCAAGGTCATATCCAAGGTAAATGCTTCGTTTATTCCATATTTGATATCCATTCCACCATTTACATCAAAAGAAAGGTCTTCGTTAAATTCTCCTTGAATTGGGTAGTGCTCTGCATAAGCTGAGATGTAAGGAGAAAAGAATAATCTTAAAGGAGGTTCAAGATCTCTTAACCCTCTTAGTGTACCCGCTTGTGTGACAACATTGTCTAGATCTGGTTTAACGGTATTCCAAGATGCTTCTTCACGGTTTTCACTGATGTATCGAGTAAAGTTGATTCCCCAATCCTGAACCTGTTCTGCAGAAAAACGAATAGCACTGTATGGTATTTTCATTTCTACACTAAATCGATTATCATAGTGCTTGACTTTCGAGTACCAGATCATATTCAGCTTTGAATTGTACTGATTTGCATAGATTTTGGCATCATATTGAACCCCTTCAGTGGATACAGAGAAAACAAAACCATTTAGTTTGTCTTTGTATGTATCAAACAGAACAGAGAAATAGTCAGTGTTTGAGTTGTAATTATCACGTTGAGAGAGAACTCTCGATACCTGATTGGAGTCAGCATAACAAATCGCCCCGATGTAAATGGCTTCGTTATCATATATAACTCTAACAGTTGTACTGTCGGTTGCCGGTTCACCTGCATCAGGTTCGATTTGAGTAAAACCTCGTGCTACTGGGACAGTCTTCCATATTGGTTCATCAAGTATACCGTCGACTTCAAGCTTGTCGGATAGACGCGTTGCATCAATGATCTTCTGACTTAAAGTCAAGAAAGAAGCTAAAGTAAATATGGTAAAAATGATAATTCTCACGCGGCAAATATACGATTCTGTTCAGTCAAAATGAGCGTCGATTCTAGAATTGAAATTGTATTGCTATTTTTTCGAAATTTTGGAGACAAGAAAGAGGGAAACAAGTGGTAAACAGGAAATGTTTGGCTGAACCATGGAAAACTACCTACAAATTGTTAATAACACCGTGGAAAAACACCTCTTAACCATCGTTTAACAAGAGGATGAATTCATATCTTTGTTGGTACGCTGAGCACTTTTAAGCGTGCTTTTTTACACGAAATAATAATGAATTAAAGATGAGCGAAGAAGCAAAGAATAGAGGCGATTATTCTGCGGATAATATTCAGATCCTGGAAGGATTAGAGGCCGTAAGAAAACGTCCAGCCATGTATATTGGTGATGTTGGAGTAAAAGGTTTGCACCACCTTGTTTATGAGGTAGTCGACAACTCTATTGATGAAGCGATGGGAGGCTACTGTGACTCGATCAAAGTTGCCATCAATGAAGGAAACTCGATCACAGTTGAAGATAACGGTCGTGGTATCCCAACATCTTTACATAAAAAAGAAAATAAATCCGCACTTGAGGTCGTAATGACTGTACTTCACGCTGGTGGTAAGTTCGATAAGGATACATATAAAGTATCTGGTGGACTTCACGGAGTTGGTGTATCATGTGTGAATGCTTTGTCGGAGGATTTAAAAGCGACAGTATACAGAGAAGGAAAGATCTTTGAGCAGGAATATAAAATAGGTGTTCCTCAATCGGATATAAAAGTAATCGGAGAATCAGAGCTTACAGGTACAGTGGTTACTTTTAAGCCAGATGCTTCGATTTTTGAAACAGTAGAGTACAATTTCGAGACCTTGAAAGCAAGAATGAGAGAATTAGCATTCTTGAATAAAGGTGTTACGATCTCAATATCAGATCTTCGTGAAGATTCGAAAGATGAAGATGGGAATTCGCCTAGCGAAACATTCCATTCAGAAGGAGGATTAAGTGAGTTTGTTAAGTATTTGGATAAAAGTCGTGAGCAACTTACTGAAGATGTAGTTCATGTCGAAGGAGAGAAAGATGGAATTCCTGTAGAGGTAGCGATGGTCTACAATACTTCTTATACTGAGAATATTCAGGCGTACGTAAATAACATTAATACGCACGAAGGAGGAACGCATTTAACTGGTTTCCGTCGTGGTTTGACGAATACGCTTAAAAAGTATGCTGAGGAATCAGGAATGCTTGCTAAGGAAAAGATTGAGATCACAGGAGATGATTTCCGAGAAGGATTGACTGCTGTTGTTTCTGTTAAGGTTGCTGAGCCACAGTTTGAAGGTCAGACCAAAACGAAGTTGGGTAACCGTGAGGTTCAAGCGCCAGTTTCTCAGGCGGTATCAGAGATGCTTTCGATCTATCTAGAAGAGCATCCGAATGATGCAAAGAAGATCGTAGAGAAGATTATTATCGCAGCAAGAGCTAGAAATGCGGCTCGTAAAGCTCGTGAGATGGTTCAGCGTAAGAATGTGATGTCAGGATCAGGTCTTCCTGGGAAATTGGCAGATTGTTCTTCAAAAGATCCATTCGAAAGTGAAGTATTCCTTGTTGAGGGTGATTCTGCGGGTGGAACAGCAAAGCAAGGTCGTGATAGAAATTTCCAGGCGATCATGCCATTGCGTGGTAAGATCTTGAATGTTGAGAAAGCTATGCAGCATAAGATCTTCGAAAACGAAGAGATCAAGAATATTTATACTGCATTAGGAGTTCGAGTAGGAACAGAAGAAGATGCAAAAGCATTGAATACGGAGAAACTAAGATATCATAAGATCATCATCATGTGTGATGCCGATGTCGATGGTGCTCACATTGAAACTTTGATCTTGACATTCTTCTTCAGATATATGAAAGAATTGATAGAGCAAGGGTATATCTATATCGCAACGCCACCACTTTATTTGCTAAAGAAAGGTGCTAAGTCTGAATACGCTTGGGATGAAGAACAGCGTGATCGTCTTGTAGAACGCATGAGAGGAAAATCACCTGCGAGTTCTGTAGGTATCCAGCGTTACAAGGGTCTTGGTGAGATGAACGCCGAGCAACTTTGGGATACAACAATGAATCCAGAGAATAGAACATTACGTCAAGTTACGATAGATAATGCTGCTGAGTGTGATCAGATCTTCTCTATGCTGATGGGAGATGATGTTCCACCTCGTAGAGAGTTTATTGAACAAAACGCTAAATACGCTAATGTTGACGTATAAATAGAACATTCACTTTTTATTTAAAAAGGTAGGCCGCGCAGAAATGTGCGGCTTTTTTGTTTTTACTAGAAAAGATAATGAGCTAAACAATCTCAATTTATTAATTCTAGAGTATAGAACTCCATTACCTCATTTAGGTTTCCATCTTGGTCCGTTTCAGTGTAAACAAAAAACAATACCTTTCTTTTGTTTTTATTCTCAGCTATGGTAAAAGTCAAGCCATACGTCGATAAGAAGTCTGTCCATACAAGTGATAGTCGCTCATCATCCCAGGTCGTGTCCCAATTGAATGTGTAGTTATTGTTGAGTTCTTGAAATGCGATGATCGTAATATTTGGATTCGTTACTTCAAAATAACCGTTGTCTTCGTTGATGGCGCCAGTCTGCGGGTATCTGAATTCCATATACCCTACATTTTTAAAGCTATCTTCGTTAACCTTAGATCCGTTTGTATAGTAAACTTGTCTTACCTCGGTGACTTCATAAGCGCCGGCCATTTTATACATTCTTTTCTCTTCTTTATTACAAGAGAACAAGGAAATCAGTATGATGAAATAAAAAACTCTCATTTTACTCAACTAATAAAAAGATTATACCTATTCGAAGTCTAAATTCCTGCCAGTCTCCATTCACAGTTGGCTCGTTCTGCTGTATAGATGTTTGAGAGGGATTATACTCCTGAGGTAGTTGTTCATAGCTAAAGTAACTGCCATTAACTTTACTTCGGTTTAGATCTGTAAAGCTGCTGATGGCTCCGTATTTTTTACTATCTGTTCCAAAAGGCATTAGCCAGTCTGCTCTAGCAGTAATTGAAATGCCTTTCTTTAAAGGATAAGAAAAACGTGCGCCCAATATGGGTTTTACAGTGGTAAGTGTATAGATTCCATTAAGTCGTCCATCCTCTCCGAGACTTTCGTAACCATCACTAAAAACATAACTTGATCTTATTTTTGAAGAAATTAAACTAATACCTGCTCCAAAAGTTAATTGAGCACCTTCTGAGAAACCACCAAAAGTCGCAAGGTAATTGAATTCATTTTGCGTCATCTTAAACTTTCTTCTGTGATCATATTGGAAATCTACATTTGAATTGTGAGTAATTCTTGAGTAGTTTAATTCATGCATCAGAAATCCAAACATGGCGACACCTAAACCAACCTCAAAGTTTCTTCCAGCACCCCAAGAGTTTAAATCTTCTTTGTAAGCGGGTATGTCTTGGATCACACTATTGTATGAATTTGCAAAATTGTTGAAGCTTTCGTGTGATTTAAAAGAAACCCCATAGCTCACTGTTGGAGCAATTCCGAATTGTGAATTCGCTGTAATGCTTGATCCGATGATCAATAAAAATATCAAATGTCTCATATTACTTGTCTAAATTAATTGCGATTGTTGCAGATAAACCAATCGACTGTAGATTATAGAATTCATTTACACCAAATTGAGTGTAGTAGTGTTTGTAAACATATCCTGACATTCTCCAATATGGTTTAATTAAAATCCCTCCAGCCTCATCAGATCCTCCAACACGTATTACTGAGACTAGATTAAATGCACCGGTAAATGTTCCGCTTCTCAATTTCTCCCAACCCTCATCAGGTGATAACCGATCTCTTCTCTTAAATCGACCTAACTCAATTTCGTAACCGATCCTAAATCTTCCATTTTTATCTCCTAAGAAAAGCCCCATTACAAAAACATTGTGCGTAAGCTTTAACTCTTTAAACTCGATGTTTCCATTTGGGTAAGTGTGCGATCCACTAGCTTTTAGTTTTCTCATTCTCCAGGACATACTAAAGCTGAAGTTGCCATATTGTTCACCAAAACCGAATTCAGGTCCATGCATTATTGATGAATAGATGAAAGGATCAGTTGGTTGATCAATAGATGAGTTAAAAGCATGTTGTTCGATACTCAGCTGTTTAAATCCTCGGTAGTAATGAGATGCATTGTATCCAATGTATAGTTCTTGAGAATGTGCGTAATTGAAAAGAAAGCATACGAATAGCATTAAAATATACGGAAGTAGGGTAGGCTTTCGATGTATAGTATTGTCTATACAATTATCGGAGGAGGTATTCAAGTTTTTCACCTTGTAAAGATAGACCAAAATAGATATTATGACTCTACGTATAATTACCCAATTATTAATTGGAAACCTAAGAGTTATAATAGCAGTGATTAGTAAAATTGAATGCAAGTGTAGTATTTCATAGGTGTTCGGTTGAGTACTAAAAAAAGCCCCTTCAAGAGGAGCTTTTGTGGCGTGAGGGA
>DCYS01000032.1:0-424 GCA_002331485.1 Flavobacteriales bacterium UBA2104 | reverse complement strand
TTTGTGGCGTGAGGGAGATTTGAATGCTGATGCGTAGATCAGCATCTTGACAAATGTTTCTTCAACATTTCGTCAAGGCTCCCGACCTCAGGGTTATAATGTTTTACTAGGAGTACTTTTCGATGAATTCTTTCAGCCTTTTGCTACCAAGGTTTTTAAGTTTTCGCTCAAGAATGATAGCTTTAGAACGGCTATTTTTCTCAATAATTAAAGCAACTTTCCATGGTTTATACTTAGATGTATACTTTTCATAACCGTTATTATGTCTCAAAATACGGTTTTCCATATTGTTGGTTTGTCCAATATGATATTGGTCATGATTGACAGATTTAAGAATGTAGGTGAAGTATTTCATAGGTGGTTTGGTTAAGTGCTAAAAAAAGCCCCTTCATGAGGAGCTTTTGTGGCGTGAGGGAGATTTGAA
>DCYS01000006.1 GCA_002331485.1 Flavobacteriales bacterium UBA2104 | reverse complement strand
TTGAAAAAGTTTCGGATGAATGTGTAAAGTTTTCTATAAAGTATAAATCAGAAATTGATGAATTGGAGAAAGAAATGCGAACTGATGAAATTTCGAGTTCAAACCTTCAAGAAGCAATCAAAAGAGCAATCGCTATGTCTTGTAAACTCAGTGAAACATGGGCTTCAGGAGATCTTGAGCAAAAACGAATGATTCAAAAACTGGTTTATCCAACCGGAATAGGTTATAACAAGCAAAAAGACGAAGTTCAAACCAAACGCGTAAATTCTGTATTCTCTTTGATCCCAGAAATAGCAAAGGGTGCAGGGCAAATAAAAAACGGAGAACCAATCAATTTTGATCAATTCTCCGCTTTAGTGACCCCGACAGGATTCAAACCTGTAACCGCTGGAGCCGAAATCCAGTGCTCTATTCAGTTGAGCTACGGAGCCTTGAATGACATTTTTGCTTTCTCAAAGTTTTTGATTGAATACGTTTTATACAATTCATCTTCTTCGGGAAGCTAGAAAGCCAATCTGCACACAAAGTTAACAGTTCTTCAAAAATTCCGATTGTCACTTCTTACTTTTCTGAGAATGTTTTAGTTTTGTCTCAAAATCAATTTATTATGAAAAAACTAATTCTATCTACGTTTATCACTATATTAATTGCTTCATTTTTAAATGCACAAGAATGTGACGCATTGTCAATGATTCAGGAAGGATCAAAGTGGGAGCTTACCAACTATGACAAGAAAGATAAGGTCGAAGGAAGTACAACATATCACGTTAAAGAAGTATCAAGTGATGGAGATGCTGTAGTATGGAAGTTGTCAATGGACATGAAGGACAAGAAAGGTGAGGTATACAACTCTACCGAAACGGATATTAGATGTGAAGCAGGTGTGTTCAAAATGAGCATGGAGCAATTCATGAATAATGAGCAGTTTCAGGGAATGCAGGAAATGGATGTTGAAGTTGATGCTTCGGATATAGAATATCCTACGGCTCCAGAAGTTGGTGAGACCTTGCCTGATGCTCAGATAACTATCAAAGCAAGCACTAACGGAATTACAACGATGAATATTACAACCAAAATAGTTGATCGTAAAATAGAATCAGCCGAGGAAATAACTACGCCAGCAGGTACGTTCGATTGTCTGATTGTGACTCAAAAATCGAAAATGAAATTTGCTTTTGTAGATAAAGAATTTCCGAGTAAAGACTGGTATTTACCTGGATTTGGTGTTGTGCGTTCTGAATCTTACAAGTCAAATGGTAAGTTGATCGGCTACTCTGTTTTGACGAGCTACGAGCAATAGAAAAAATTAAAACCACCTAAATTATGGATAGAGCTCATCAATTGAGTTTCTGTAAGCAATGTAAGCTTAGAGATTTTTCGAAAGACGAAGGAATAATATGCTCCTTGACTGAGGCGAAAGCGACCTTTGAGGATGAATGCCCGGATTACCAGGTTGATCAAGCTATGATGGAGCGAAATAAAGAGATGGAACGAGAATATCTCGAAAGTCAACAAGCTTCGGACTCCCTTGGATTAAATGTGTTTGGAATCAAGAATCAGATCCTTGCTGGATCCATCGCTATGATCGGAGCGATTGTTTGGTTCGTTGCTGGTCTTTCAACTGATAGAATCTTTTTCTATCCTCCTATTTTATTTATTCTCGGATTAGTAACCTTGATACAAGGGATAATAAAAAGTCAGAACAAAGCGAAGCTTAAAAAGCTTGATCAGAGAGATGCTGAATTGCTTGATAAGTAGTCTTTACTTAACAACAAGCTTAAATCCGATACCGTGAATATTTTCGATCTCAACATCTGGATCATTGCCTAGATATTTACGAAGTTTTGTGATGAAAACGTCAAGACTTCGCCCGACAAAATAGTCGTCTTGTCCCCAAACTCCATTAAGTACGATTTCTCTTGGTAGGACTTGATTCTTGAATTTGCAAAGCATTTTTAGGATCTGTGCCTCTTTTTTGGTTAGCTTTTTCTCAAAATCAGGACCTGTTAATAAGAAGTTTGCCGTATCGTAAGTATATTTTCCTAAGATCTCTTTTCCATCGCTTTCCTCATTACCAACATCGACACGTTTCAATAATGCTTTTACTCTTGCGCTTAATTCCTCAGAGCTAAAAGGTTTAGTTAGATAATCGTCTCCTCCTACATTAAAACCCTCTACCTTATCTTCAGTCATTGATTTAGCCGTTAGGAAAAGGATCGGAATATCAGCATTTACCTTTCTTACATCTTTTGCTAATGTAAAACCATCTTTCTTTGGCATCATAACATCAAAGATGCACATGTGAAAACTTTCCTCATTGAAGCGCTTAAATCCTTCTAAACCATCTGAGCACAGGGTTACATCGTATCCATCTCCTTTTAATTGATCTGATACAATGAATCCAAGGCTGGTATCGTCTTCGACTAGTAATATTTTAGGTTTCATAGTTTTATTTTTTTAGCGGTAACCAGATATTAAATGAACTTCCTTCACCTGGTTTACTTTTTACACGAATCGTGCCACCGTGTTCTTCAATAACCAATTTCACATAATACAACCCAAGACCAAAGCCCTTTACGTCGTGTAAATTCCCTGTAGGTACGCGATAGAACTTTTCGAAAATATGTTTTTGATTTTCTTTGTCGATCCCAATCCCATGATCTTTAACGGCGATCTTGATCCCTTTATTTTCATCAATGGTTTTGATGAGAATTTCAGGTTTATCCTTAGAATACTTTACTCCGTTGTCAATAAGGTTGAACAGTATATTGGTAATGTGAACAACATCTACTTCGACGAGATCATTTGCCGCATTTAGCTCAAGTTCGATCTTGCCTCCTTTTTCCAATTGATTAAAACGAAAACTATCTGCTGCTTCTTCAATTATTTCGTGAATATTGACAGCTTCACATTTCAATGAAAGCTCATTTTTATCAAGCTTTGCCATATTCAAGACTCGTTCCACCTGATTTTCGAGACGCTTATTCTCCTTGTAAATTATTCCCGCATAACGTTGTAAGCGATCAGGATCATTTGAAAAATCGTTCTTCAATAAACTTTCACTGGATAAACTGATGGTTGAGATTGGTGTTTTTAACTCATGTGTCATATTGTTAATGAAGTCCGTTTTGACCTCTGACAATCGCTTTTGTTTCATGATCGTATAGACCGAAAAAGCAAAGAAAATAAACAGCACGATGACAATGATGGCTACGTAGATCCAAGGTGAACTTTCGGCGATCAATTTTTCAGTTGGTTCGGCTGTGATGTTGGGAAAGAAGACGGTAAAGTAATGACCATCCTTTTTCCAGGCTAATTCTGGTGAAGTAATACCTGCCACAGAATCAGAAATAGGGGCGTAAAGTGAATCGCGCGTAAATTTGATCAGATTTCCATAAACAATGCTATCATTATAACAGTCATAGATCCCGTACTGAAAATTCTCTGTGATATTCAGTTCATAGAAAGATCGCTTGAGAAGCTGTTCTAAATAATAGGGGTGAAGGTTTTCATTTACATCAACTAAAAAGTAATTCGTACTTTTTTGTTTAACAGCTCCATAAAGGTCTGAGCTATCGGCTTGATGAGTACTGATCTCTTCAACTACGTTTCGAAGTGCAACCCTTACTTGTTCCTCAAACTGTCTCAGGTTCAAACTGTCCTGACGTTCTTGAAGAATGACCGCATCCTTTTGAGCTCGTATTGTTCTTTTAATCCAGAAAACTTGAACCAACAGAATACTCACGATCGAAAGTACTCCGATGATAATTACTGTATTTATCGTTCTACGATTCATCTTAGATCAAAAAAGGGAAGAATAAAACGTTCTTCCCTTTCAATTATTGTTAGTCGATAACACCTAGTTCTTTACCCACTTTAATGAAAGCGGCAATTGCTTTATCAAGATGCTCTTTTGTATGTGCTGCAGAAATTTGTGTTCTGATACGTGCTTTCTCTTTTGGTACTACAGGGTAGAAGAAACCGATTGCATAAACACCTTCTTCGAGTAGTTTATCTGCGAACTTCTGAGATAATGCAGCATCGTAAAGCATGATTGGAACGATTGGAGAGTCTCCTTCTACGATATCGAAACCTGCTTCAACTATAGCTTTCTTGAAATACTTTGTATTTTCTTCTAATTGATCTCTCAACTCAGTAGTAGAACTAAGGATATCAAATACCTTAATAGCGGCACCTACAATTGAAGGAGCCAATGAGTTTGAGAACAAATATGGTCTTGACCGCTGACGCAACATTTCGATCACCTCTTTACTCGCTGTAGTATATCCACCCATTGCACCTCCTAGTGCTTTACCAAGTGTTCCTGTGATAATATCTACTCGATCCATTACGTTACAGTATTCTGGTACACCTCGTCCGGTTTTTCCAATGAACCCAGAAGAGTGACATTCATCTGTCATTACTAGTGCATCATATTTATCTGCAAGGTCACAGATCTGATCCATTTTCGCAATATCACCATCCATTGAGAAAACACCATCAGTAACAATTATTCTGAATCGTTGATCTTGAGCTTTTTTCAATTGCTCTTCAAGATCGTTCATATCACTATGCTTGTAACGGTAACGTTGTGCTTTACACAAACGAATTCCGTCAATGATCGAAGCGTGATTCAGTTCATCTGAAATGATCGCATCTTCTTTAGTGAATAATGGCTCGAATAAACCACCGTTCGCATCGAAAGCAGCGGCATAAAGAATCGTATCTTCTTTTCCGTAAAAGTCTGCAATCTTTTGCTCTAGTTCTTTATGTATATCTTGTGTACCACAGATGAAACGTACTGAAGACATTCCAAATCCGTGCGTATCAAGAGCATCCTTTGACGCTTGAATAACTTCTGGGTGAGAAGAAAGTCCGAGATAATTATTGGCACACATGATGACAACATCTTCTCCTGTTTTTACGTGAACTTCAGCTCCTTGAGGAGTAGTTATGACACGTTCTTTCTTAAATACACCTTCATCTTTGATGTTCGCTAATTCTTGCTGTAAATGGTCTTTAATTTTTCCGTACATCTGTCTAAATTTGTTTCTAACAAATCTAATCAATTTGAAGGAAAGCACGTCGCTACTCGTTCAAGAAAAGATCAAAATAGGATTGACTAAACAGTTTCTGAAGCTGTAATTAAAGTAGGACTTACTTGGATTCGGGTTTGTCTTGAAGATCTGCAGATTCGATAGTGACATCATTTTGGATCTCATTGTACATCTCCAAAAGAATTTCTTGTTTGTTGCTGTAATAATCCATTGACGAGATATACCGTGAACTATCAATGTTGTATGCTCGAAAAACGCTATCCGCTGAAGCTGGCATAGATCTGTAAAAATCGTGAACATTATTACGTTGAGTTTTTACATATGCCTCCAGGATCATCATATCTTTTAAAATATCGGTGAAGCTATCTTTAGGAATGAGATCATTCGGTGGTTGGACATCCTCCAGTTCATAACTACAGGATGACATTGCTGAAATGACCAATAGAAATGATATGAAATATAACTTAATCAAATCGATCAAAAGTTAAGCGTTCACCAACTCCATGCTCAATGATCTTTCCGTTGTCAAATGCAAGATTTCCATTGATAAACGTTTTTTCGATACTGTGGCTAAATGTTGATCCTTCGAACGGCGACCAACCACATTTGTAGAGTATATTGTCTTTTGCAACCGTTGTCTCCTTATTTGGATCGATCACAACGAGATCTGCATGATAACCTTCTCGAATGTAACCTCTGTTTTCCACACCGAAAAGTGTAGCGGGAGCGTGAGCCGTTTTTTCGATCACTCGCTCTTTCGAGATCACTCCTTGCTTCGCTTTTTCGAATAGTGCGATCAATGCATGTTGAACCAAAGGTCCACCTGAAGGAGCCTTGAAGTATGTATTTTGCTTTTCTTCAATGGTATGAGGAGCATGATCTGTTGCTATGACATCTATTCTGTTGTCAAGAACTGCATTCCAGATCGCTTCCCTGTCCGTAGCTTTCTTTACTGCTGGATTCCATTTGATAAACGTTCCTTTTTCATCATAGTCTTCATCAGAGAACCATAAGTGATGGATACAAGCCTCGGCTGTTATTCTCTTCTTGTCTAATGGTGTTTTGTTTTCGAAAAGCGCCAACTCTTTGGCAGTGGAAATATGAAGAACGTGAAGTCGGGCATTATGTTTTTTAGCAAGATCAACCGCAAGAGATGACGAAAGATGACAGGCCTCCTCGCTACGAATTTCTGGATGACATCTGATTGGAACATCTTCTCCATACTTTTCTTTGTAGATCTCCATATTCTTACGCACAGTAGCTTCGTCCTCACAATGTGTAGCGATGAGCATTGGAACCTCTGAAAAGATCTTGTTCAATGTCGTAGGCTCATCAACGAGCATATTACCCGTACTTGAACCCATGAAGACTTTAACTCCACAAACATTCCTTGGATTTGTTTTGAGTACTTCCTCAATATTATCATTTGAGGCTCCCATGAAAAAACTATAGTTTGCTAAGCTAGATTTCGCCGCAATGTCATATTTATCTTGCAATAACTCTTGAGTCAAAGCATTTGGAACCGTATTGGGCATTTCCATGAATGAAGTAACTCCACCAGCTACTGCAGCTCTACTTTCGGTCGCAATATTTGCTTTGTGTGTTAATCCCGGTTCACGAAAATGTACCTGGTCATCAATACTACCTGGAACAAGATATTTTCCTTCCAGCGAGATCTCTTCAGCAGAAGAATCGTTTAATCCTGTTCCAATTTTATCTATTCGTCCATTTTTTATTAGAACATCGGCAACTTTTGATGTTCCTTCGTTAATGATCGTAGCTCCTTTCAATAAATAATTCATAGATCCATTTTTCTCATTTTCCAGACGCCAAAGAATGCTTCTTTGAATATACCTGTACTCATTTTTGAGGTTCCTAATTGTCTGTCAATAAAAGTGATCGGTACTTCAATGATCTTATGTCCGTGTCGTTTTACGCCGTATTTCATACAGATCTGGAAAGCATATCCTTTGAATGTAATATTGTGGTATTTAACACTTTCGAGGGCTTTCCGAGTATAGCATTTGTATCCTGCAGTTGTGTCTTTGATTCCAATGAAAAGGATCATTCGAACATAAATAGAAGCGAAATAGGACATTAAGATGCGCATGATCGGCCAATTCTTAACTTTTCCGCCTTTACAATATCTAGAGCCTATTGCAAGTTCGGCGCCATCTTCTTTACACGCTTTATACAATCTGATCAAGTCATCTGGATTGTGTGAAAAGTCAGCATCCATTTCAAAAATGAAGTCATATTCATTTTCTAAACACCAATCGAATCCAGCTTTATACGCTGTTCCTAACCCTTGTTTACCTTGTCGTTCCAATAAATGAAGCTGATCTCCAAACTCTTTTTGAAGTGATTTAACAGCATCAGCAGTTCCATCGGGAGAGTTATCATCAACAATGAGCATATGATATTCCTTGTCATAGCTAAACACCTTGCGAATGATTCGCTCGATATTTTCTATCTCATTGTATGTCGGGATGATAACTACGCTGTCTGACACTTCGCTAAAACTTAAGAATCGCTAATATAAGTGAAAAAATTCTGCTGTTTAAAGTGGACAATGAAAATTAAGATATTTTATCGTTTTTGTTTATTCTCTAAATCAGATAGAACGTCGTGAATGAGATCGAATTCATATCCTCTTCCAGCTAAAAAACGTTGAACTTTTACTTTTTTTTCAAATGCATTTCCTTTTTTTTCTTCCCATTTGCGCTTAGCCAGTGTATTTAGATTTTCCATGTAGGTTTCATCTTCGATGGTTTTCAGCGCGGCAGTGATACAAACTGAAGGAATTGCTTTTTGTTTGAGGTGAGCTTTGATCTTATTTCTACCCCATTTTTTGATCCTATACTTCCCTGATACGAAACTGTCTGCATAACGCTGTTCGTCTAGAAAACTATATTCAATTAAGTGGGAGATCAGTGCATTGGTGTCCTCATCGTCAAGTCCATATTTTCGAAGTTTTTCATAAACCTCTTTATGGCATCTATCACGATAAGCACACCAATGCTCAATTTTATGTTTGATCTCAAGAAAGCTATATTGCTGTTCTTGATTCATTACAGTTTGATTTCCTTGCCTTTTTTGTTTTTGAAGGCGTACTGTAATAAATGATAATTCGTTACTCCAACAACAGGAACCCATTTCTTGAATTTCAAGAACCATTTCACTTGTTTTGAAATAAGTCCTCTTTTAAAATGTGATTCGATGTAAGGGTGAACATACAATGTAACATCCTTTTCTTTTCTGTCTTCGAGTAAATATGTGAGGTTGTTCTCTACTTCATCAGCGAATAAAATACTTGCGCTGATCTCTCCAGTACCTTCACATACTGGGCATTTTTCAGATGTTTCAATATCCGTTTCCGGACGAACACGCTGACGTGTGATCTCGATCACACCAAATCGTGATGGAGGCAAGATGTTATGCTTTGCTCTGTCAGACTTCATAAAGCCTTTCATGGCATCAAATAACGCACGATTATTTTCTTTCTCATGCATATCAATGAAGTCAACAGCAACAATTCCACCCATATCTCTCAACTGAAGTACTCTAGCTAATTCTTCAGCGGCCTCTAAGTTTGTTGCCAGGGCATTGCTTTCTTGACCCTTAGCGTCCTTTCGATTACCACTGTTGACATCAACGACGTGCATAGCCTCAGTATGCTCGATGATCAGATATCCACCACTGGGAAGAGGAACTTTCTTTCCGAATAAGGTCTTGATCTGTTTATTGATCCCGAAACGCTCGAATATTTCTAGTTTTCCGTTATACCTCTTCAAGATCTTCTCTCTACCGGGAGCAATTGATCCAATGTAATTATTGAGTTGCTCAAACAAGGCATCATCATTAACATGAATGTTCGTGAAGTCTGCATTCAACAGATCACGAAGCAATGAAGAGGCCTTATTCAATTCACCAAGTATTCTTCTCGGTGGTTTTGAGTTTTGCAAATTGCCATGGAGTTTCTTCCATTTGTCAAGCAACGTCTTAAGATCCTGATCGAGTTGTTCGATCTTTTTGTTCTTTGCAACAGTACGAATGATCACACCAAAATTTTTAGGTTTGATGTTCTTCATAATGTCTCTCAGCCTGTCTCTTTCTTTGTGATCTTTGATCTTTTGAGAGATCGAAACTTTATTTGAGAAAGGTACAAGAACAAGGTATCTACCAGCCAAAGTCACCTCAGCACTAAGTCGAGGTCCTTTACTTGATATTGGTTCTTTGGCCACCTGGACCATTATATGTTGAGAAGATGAGACCACATCAGTGATCTTCCCGTCTTTAGGGATGTCATCTTCTGACTTAAAATAGAGAAGGTCGGCAACATTTTGTTTGCCTTGCAACGTTTTCTGGGTAAACTTATTGAGGGAATGATATTGCGGTCCAAGGTCTAAGTAATGAAGGAACGCATCCTTTTCATATCCTACGTCGACAAAACAAGCGTTTAAGCTTGGAACGACTTTTCTCACTTTTCCATGGTAAATATCTCCAACAGAAAAGTCAGATTTTCCTCTTTCTTCGTGAAGTTCAATAAGCTTCCCGTCTTTTAGTAGTGCAAGCCAAACGCTCTCTTTTCGAGAGTCGACTACTAATTCGTAATTCACGGAAGCCGTATTTTAGTTTATAAATGCAAATGACTTAGCGGAATCATCCACTAAGTCCATTCGCTCGAATTCCTATGTCAAGAAAAAATTATTTTTTCTTCTTGTGACGGTTTTTTCTTAGACGTTTTTTACGCTTGTGCGTAGACATCTTATGTCTCTTTCTTTTTTTACCACTTGGCATAACTATATATTTTTAAATGTTAATATTCTCTTTTTCAATGCGGTGTTTTCAAAACAAAACACTCCTGTCGTAAAAACAGGAGTGCAAAGATACAAATAAGTTTAATAAGTCCCAATTTAGGACTCAAAATTCATTTATTTTACTTTAACGTTAGTCTTAACGTCCTCTACAAAAGTTTTTGCAGGTTTAAAAGATGGAATATTGTGCGCTGGAATAATGATAGTCGTATTCTTTGAAATATTACGACCAGTTTTTTCAGCTCTTTCCTTCACAACGAAGCTTCCAAAACCTCTTAAGTAAACGTTTTCACCATTCGTAAGGCTCTTTTTTACAGATCCCATGAATGCTTCAACTGTTTTTTGAACTTCGTTCTTTTCTAATCCAATCTCCTCAGCGATCTCAGCAACAATATCTGCTTTTGTCATATCTAAAAATTTAAAATTAACAACAATGTGATTTTCAATTACAAAGGTAGTCAGCTTTATCCTTTTATCTTTGCATTTAGGCTATTAAACTTCAAACTTTTACCCTAATGCAGGATTTTTCTCTATCAATTCGCCTCTGGTTTCGACAAAACTCGAGAACCCTACCGTGGAGGGAGACAAAAGACCCATATTTGATATGGTTATCTGAAATAATTCTCCAGCAGACACGAGTTGATCAGGGTCGTGCTTACTATGAAAAGTTCGTTAAACATTACCCGAAAGTTCAGGATCTGGCTTCGGCAAGTCAGGAGAACGTATTGAACGATTGGCAAGGGTTGGGATATTACAGTAGAGCGAGAAACCTTCATTATGCAGCTCAACAGATCGTTGAGGAGTTTGATGGTTTTTTCCCTCAAACATACAAGGAGATCAAATCACTAAAGGGTGTAGGAGATTACACTGCTGCGGCGATAGCATCTTTTGCTTTTGACCTTCCTTACGCAGTCGTAGACGGAAATGTTTATCGAGTGTTATCCCGTTACTTTGCTGATGCTACGCCAATAGATTCCACAGCTGGTAAAAAGCTATTTGCTGCCTATGCTAAAGAACTACTATCTCAAGAGGACCCTGGTGAACATAATCAAGCGATGATGGAGTTAGGAGCTCTAGTTTGTAAGCCTAAAAATCCTGATTGCGACAACTGTCCTGTTCAAGATAGCTGTGAAGCTTATCGAAAGAATGAAATGCTCGATTATCCGGTGAAATCTAAAAAGACAAAAGTTAGAGATCGATACTTTAATTATCTGGTTTCTGGAAATACACAGTTTCAATTTGAGAAAAGAGAAGGGAAGGGAATATGGCAAAATATGTATCAATTTCCTCTGTTTGAAACGAAGGTAGAGAAATCAATGAATGATCTTAACGGAGATCTTCAACAAGAATTCGGCGTTAGTGCAGTAGATCGAATTGCATCCTACACACATATATTGAGTCATCAAAAGATCCACGCTATATTCTGGAAAGTTGATAAAGTTATATCCGATAATGATAGATTATTACATGTTGATATAGAGCGTGTTGATGAATATCCGCTTCCTCGATTGATTCATCGATTCTTTGAGGAACACAATCCGGAATATGGAGGGAATTGATCATTTACATTCTTACTTCTATTTGTCTTTATTTTAGCTTTTTTATTTTACATTTGTTCTATGGCAGGAAGTGTAAATAAAGTTATTTTGATCGGTAATCTTGGAAAAGATCCGGAAGTGAGAGTATTAGAAAATGGTACAAAATTAGTTCGTTTTCCAATCGCGACTTCTGAGACTTACAATGATAAAGCAACCGGTGAAAGACGCGAAGTAACTGATTGGCATAACATAGTTGTTTGGAGAGCCCTTGCGGAAGTTGCAGAAAAATATTTGACTAAGGGTCAGAAAGTTTACGTCGAGGGAAAACTTAAAACGCGCTCTTGGCAAGATGAGAGTGGAGCTACTAAATATGCTACAGAAGTTGTTGCAGATAACTTTACCATGTTGACGCCAAAATCTGAAGCACCAGCTCCAGGAGGTCAGCCAAATTACTCTTCACAGGATACTCCTCAGAAACCTCAGCCGATGAATGATAATTTATCAGATGAGGACGATGATGATTTGCCATTTTAAATTGAATGTTAATGGACGATCCGGAAACCCTTAGTTTATTACTACTTTCTACTTCTCAACAATTTGATACTGGATTTTGGATATCTATTGTTGTCTTATGCGTTTTACTCATGGCCTCTGCGTTGATATCAGGTTCTGAGGTTGCATTCTTTTCATTAACACCTGAAGACAGAGAGGAGTTACAAAAGAATGGAGATGCAAAGTCCAATGTTGCAAACACCTTATTAAAGAATCCGAAAGATCTTCTGGCTACAATATTGATCACAAATAACTTCGTGAATGTTGGAATCGTTATTCTGGCTAGCTATATATTTTCTATTATCTATCCAGTGCCAGTTGATGGCAGCGTTGATTATTTACGATCAGCAATTGAGATCGGTGGTATCACATTCGTGATATTATTGATCGGTGAGGTTGTTCCTAAGATCTATGCAAACCGCAATAGTTTGACATTAGTTAATATTATGTCGAATCCATTGAATTTATTGGGTAGGATCCCTCCTTTTTCGTGGCTCAGAATATTCCTGGTGAATGGTACGGATGTCATTCTTAAATATGCACGAAAAAGACAGCTAGATGTTTCAACTGACGATCTTGAAAATGCAATTGCTCTGACTCGAGAAGATAATTCATCAACAGATGAACAAAAGATACTTGAAGGTATTGTTAATTTTGGGAATACTGATGTTCGTCAGATCATGAGGTCACGTGTGGATGTAATTGCCGTTGAAGAATCAAGCACTTATAAGGAACTTATGGAGATCATACTTGATTCAGGATACTCTAGAATTCCAGTTTACAAGGAGAACTTTGACGAGGTCACTGGTATTTTGTTCGTCAAGGATCTTTTAAAGCATCTCGACGAGAAAGATAATTTTGAATGGAAGAAACTAGCTAGAACACCGTTTTTCGTACCTGAAAACAAGAAGATCGATGACCTTCTGAAAGAATTTCAGGAATTAAAAATGCACATGGCTGTTGTTGTGGATGAATACGGTGGAGCTTCTGGAGTTGTAACATTAGAAGATGTTCTTGAAGAAATTGTGGGTGAGATCACAGACGAATTTGATGATGACGATATTGTTTACACTAAGGTAGATGAAAATACGTTCTTATTTGAAGGTAAAACTCCACTTGTCGATATGTACAAGGTTCTTGATATAGATGGAAAAGAGTTTGAGAATGTTAAAGGAGAATCTGATTCGATCGCTGGGTTTTTAATCGAGCAATCTGGTAAGATCCTTAAGAATAATGAGTCATTTGAGTTTGAGGGAATCAAGTTTGTCGTAGAGTCATCAGATAAGAAAAGAGTTAAGTTGGTTAAGATCATAAAACTATCATTGGATGAAGAGGAGTAGTGTATTGATATTTTTAGGGTTGATGATAGTTATCATTAGCTGTGGCGGGAATGATAATCCAATCCCAAAACCACCAACATATCTTGAATTGGATATGCCAGACAGGACCTACAGCATGTATACCGATAGCTGTAACTATTCATTCGAAAAACCAGCTTATTTTGAGGTTAATGAAGTGAGAGGAAGTGAATGTAACAGAGATATTTCGTTTGGTAAACTGAATGGAACATTGCATCTAAGCGTGATTGATATGGACACCTCTCTTGCTGCTTATGTGAACTATGCAATTGATAAGGTTGGTGAACATAAGATCAAAGCAACGGCCATATTGGATACGAACATCATTCGTGATGAGTCTAAGGTTTATGGGACATTCTTCGAATTGCAAGGAAATGTTGCGTCCCCATTCCAATTTTATGTAACGGATAGTACGGAACGATTCTACAGTGGAGTTGTCTATTTTAATTCTCGTCCAAACTATGATTCTATTTTACCTTCATTGAATTTTGTGAAGAAGGATCTATTGCATTTTATGAATACCATAGAGTGGTAATGTAACTTCTGTAACTTTCCAATATCATACTTCTTCTTACATTTTGCTATTGCTTCGATTTTTCGTATCTTGCGGTGAAATGCAAAGCTATGACTAAAATATTTATACTCACTTTTTTATTATTTACGGGTATTGTTTTTTCACAAGAACAATATTCTCGTGCTCGAATTTGGACTGATCATGCTGGTCTTCAGGAGTTAACAGATCTTGGTTTAGCGGTTGATCATGGGACGATCAAGCATAACACTTTTGTGATCAGCGATTTTTCAGCTACTTCTATTGAAAAAGCAAAAGCCGCCGGTTTTCAAGTTGACATCTTGATCGAAGATGTAAAAGCTTACTATCAATCAGAAGAATATCAAAACCAAGCACCTTTAAAAAATGCAACGTGTCCCGAAGAAGGAGGTTCTACATACGACCCAGCTGTGCCTTCCAATTTTCAGTTAGGATCGATGGCTGGTTTTTACACTTATCAAGAATTCATTGATGAGGTAGATGATATGGCTGCTCAATATCCAAATTTGATATCTGCAAAGGCACCAATCTCAGATACATTAACTCATGAAGGTCGTCCGATCTACTATATGAAGATTTCAAACGATCCTAATGTTGATCAGGGAAAACCAAGAGTGTTGTTTTCTGCAATTCATCATGCTCGAGAGCCAGGTTCACTTTCACAAACGATATTTTACATGTGGTATCTGCTAGAGAATTATGGTACAGATCCTGAAGTAACTTATCTAGTGGATAACCTTGAAATGATGTTCGTTCCAGTTATTAATCCTGATGGTTACATTCACAATGTGGTGAACGATCCTAATGGTGGAGGAATGCACAGAAAAAATAAGAACCCAAACGTTGGTAATCAGAATCCCGGGGTAGATCTTAATAGAAATTATTCATACCAGTGGGGTACAACTGGAGTTGATCTTAATGATGAGAACAGTGATGTTTATCCGGGTTCAAATGCATTTTCTGAGCCTGAAACTCAGAACATGAAAAAGATCGCAGAAAATTGGAATATTTCATTAGCACATAATGCTCACACGCACGGTGGATTACATTTATACCCAATCGGTGCAACTTCTCAAGAGTTTGCAGCAGATGATTCTTATTACAGTGCTATATCAAATCACATGGTTCGCTACAATGGATATGGCGCTATGAAGAGTTCAGGATTGTATCCGGCTTCAGGTGACTCTGATGATTACATGTATAAGGACGAAGGAATATTCGCCATGACTCCAGAGGTTGGTTTCAATGGATTCTGGCCTCCACAATCTGTTATTACATCAGATTGTATTGATATGCTTTACCCAAATATGACTTTGGCACATTTAGCATTGGTATACGGAGTTACAACTAATTTGGATGTAGTTTCTACGATCTCGACAATGTCTGGTAATTTTAATTACGAAATTCAACGCCTCGGTCTTCAGGCTGGAGCATTGACTGTTTCGATTGATCCAATTACTGGAATCCAATCTGTGGGTAATCCAGAAGTATATAATCTTCAATTAGAGGAAACGCAGACTGGAGCAATTTCATATCAATTAGATCCAGCTATTCAATATGGTGATGAAATAAAATATGTGTTGGTTACTGATAATGGTGACTGGCAAAATAGAGATACAATTGTAAAAACATATGGAAGTGCGACTTTACAATTTAGTGATCCTGCTGCAAACCTGGATAATTGGACAGGGGATTGGGATCTAACCACTGAAGATTTTTACTCTGCCGACTATTCATTCACAGATAGCCCAAACAATGAATATTCTAACGGTGATTTTTCTCAATTTGTTTTTAATGACACAGTGGATCTGACAAATGCTACTGCAGCAGCGGTTCGATTTAGAGCGAAATGGGATATTGAGAACAATTGGGATTACGCTCAGTTCCAGGTTTCAACAGATAACGGGAACAGTTGGATAGCTCAATGTGGAAAGTACACGAATCCGGGAGCTCAAAATCAGGGAGATCCTCAGCCAATTGGAGACCCTCTATATGACGGTGTTCAATCTGATTGGGTACTTGAAGATATAAGCTTGAGCGATTATTTGGGTGAAGAGGTGATGTTCAGATTCATCCTGGTTTCTGATAATTATGTAACGGAAGATGGTTTCTACTTTGATGATTTTGAATTATTATATGACCTTGAAGATGATGCATCCCTGACAGAGAATGATAAGCCAGGATTTAACTTATTCCCAAATCCAGCAAATGATGAGGTGAAAATTGCTCTTGACTCATATTTGAAAACAGGTGAGATTAACATTTACAACAATGTTGGACAACTTGTGAAAACGATTAAAGTTGATGGTCAAACAAACACAGTTGTTGTCAATACTTCTGATCTCGTACAGGGCGTATACAACGTTCAAGTGATCAGTGGTGGAGATATCCTATCACCTCAACGACTAGTGATCGTTAAGTAGGTTCAAAACAAATTAACTTGATTATAAAAAGGGGAGGCTTAAGTCTCCCTTTTTTATTGATTATACATTAAAAGTTTTGCATCAATATTTAATGGATTCAATGCTTTGTTCCAAATGTAAACTGAATAAGACGCCTCCATTCCTTTAGCATATTTACTGTGCATAAAAAGATGTGGATAGGGATCTGTGATATCATTACTTTCCCAGTAAATATTATCACCATTTTTGTTGTTAATTGCAACTACAAGATATTGCTCCTTACCGCTTTTGAATTCGTCTATGTCTAGCATAAAAAGTTTTGCTCCTTTTGGCAAAGGTTGATCTTCAATTATGGAACTATATTCTTCAGTACTTCTAGTAAAATTAATGTCAATTACTGAATCGCAAACAGGATGATGATGATCCCTTACATTAATGATAAATTCAGCCAGATCAATATTGTCAGTTTGGATAATGTCAGGATCTTGATCGATGGTCTTCAATATTTCAGAGATCGTATTTGGTGTCCATAGCTGTATCTTATTGAAACCATCTTGTGAGTCTGAATCTATAGTGAAAGGCATTGATATGTTATCCGATGTTGAATATTTGCTAATTGACTCTTCTTCATAGATCACCTTGAATACATCTTGACCAGTGTGTTTCTTAGCCAAAGTCATCGATATGTTTTCTGGTATTTCTATCAAATAATCTCTTTCCGATAAGATCGAATCAATAGAATTGAATATATAGCTAACTGCTTCTTCTTTTTTCCAGGATTTCGTAATGACAGGATTGCTTAGTACTTTAAGATCAAGAGAAATGATCTTCTTCGGAAACTTCTTGAGAAGTGAATTGAACTGAGATAAGGTGATCAGTTGCCCTGAGAATTTACAATCATTTAAGGAATCCAGTACAACATCGCTGCAATTAGAAAAATTGATGAGGTCATCCGAGCAATTTATAATTTCATGATCATGAAAGAGCCAAAGCGTTGAGTCTTTACTCATTTGGATATCGATCTCGGTCCCGTCTGTTTTCTCTAAAGCATTAATGACTGCAGGTTTTCCATTTTCATGGTAACGATCGTTTCCTAGATTATTTATTGGTCCACTTCCTTTATGTCCTATGATCTGAATGTTTTCGCTAATCGAGAATGGGAACTCACTTGATCGGTCGACAGATTCAGAGCAGCTCAGTAAAATGAGAAGCAAAACGAAAAGCGGAGGTCTAAAGAATAGATTATTCGAATTCATACACTTCAATTTTATGGAAAACTGTTCTGAAATTTGTCTGATTTTTTTCTTTATTCCAAAAATAGATATTCAACTCATCACCTTTTTTCAAGGAGATCTCATCACTTTCTTTGATCAAATAGGTTATCGTTTTTTTCTGATCTATCTCATTTTCAGATAAGTTTGTTTGCAAAACATCCCATAGGATATTTTTATCGTTGCGGTCGACCGTTGCTATCAATATTGGTTGACTTTCATCTAATTCTTTGTCTGTCGAATGCCATCCATCCAGCAGAGATAGTTCGATGTCTATACCTAATTGTGCGTGATTGTCATCTAATTTTAGCGAATGTACGTTTTTGTTTTCCATGCCGTTTTCAATCGAGATCTTTGAAGCCTTTTTTCGGTTGATAGTAGTTCTCTTTTCACCGGGAGTTATTTTGTTTCTTAAAACGGAGTAAGAGTGAACTCTTTTATAGGCATCGAAAAGTGTTTTGATTTGTTCTGATTTAGTTTTACTTTCACTAGGATGAATATTCAAACGATCTGAGACCGTGAAAAGCTCACCATCAGATAAAAAGAGTTCATTAGAGATGAAATCATTGTAAGTTCGTTTGTTGCGCATAAAAGCAATTGACCTTAGGTTTCTGAATTCACCTAAGGTATCGAATGTACTACCAAGCCAATGTGACTTCTCAGTATTTACTTCATATTTAGTACTTAACAAGCTGACCAATGATGGAGTGATATCTAAATGCGAGTTGACAGCTTTAATTCTTTTTTTGCGTTTCAATAGAGGTGAATAGATCAAGAGCGGTACCCGGTATTTCTCCAGAGTATTTCCATGTGGAATATCTGTCATCATGTGATCTCCGGTAATAAGGTAGATCGTGTTTTTATGTTCTTTTAGTCCTGCTCTTTTTCTGAAGTAGCTTTTCAGGACATCATCAGTATATATCATCGAGGCAAATGCCTCCTTGTATATGAGGTGTTTTTCTTTTAGTTTGCCGGGAACATCAGCATCGTTAATAGTTCGTTGTACTTGTTTTAAATATTGTTCCTGGTTTTCAACTATAAAAGGGTAGTGCATGGACAGGGTTAGTATAATGTCCAAATATGGATTTTCTTTCAGCTGATCATCCTTTGAGATCCTTTCGAAGATCTTTTTATCACTATCGCCAAAAGGAGCTGGATCTTGACCTTCAACTTCAACAATGTTATCCGTTCTATAATTTTTATGATCATTAATTCTATCGATACCCTGATCTTTCAAATACATATCCATGTAATCAAAACGAGCGTTACCTCCGTAGTAAAACTGAGAAGAGTAGTTCATCGATATTAAGAACTTAAATAAACTGTTGGATCTAGGGAAGCCAATTCGTTCTTGTGTAAATCCTTTTCGACCATGTGGAAGAGAACCCAGGATCGAAGGAAGTGCTGCAAATGTACGTTCACCTGTTGCCAGTGTATTTTCAAATACAAGACTGTGATCACTTAGAGAGTCAAGAAACGGCGTGTAACTTATTTCATCAGCTTCTTTACCGCTAAACGATGAGGAAAGACTTTCTACAATTATTAATACGATATTTGGAGGCTTTTCAGTGAGTTCAATGAATGGTCCTAACGTATTTTTATTTGAAGATTCGTGAATAAGTGGATAACTAGAATTAGTGAAATTTCTCCCCTCTTGGTCTTGATATAATTTGATGGCTTCTTCATTAGAGATCAAGGATTGAGAATTACTAGTGAGGATGGATTTTAAAAAATGGTAAGATTTGTTATGTCCAAGTGCTTTGTATACAGACTTGCCTGAGTTCAATTGAAATCCGATGATCAATATCGAAAGGATGCTAATGAACCATATTGATACTATCCACTTCGATATGGATCTATCACGAAGTATTCGTGAAATTATTACATAAATAGGGACTGGTGTGATCAAAAGTAAATAGTACCACTTGAAAACAATAAAATCTCCAGCGATCATCGACATTTGATCCCCATCGACCCTTAGCAACGCTTTATTTATTGGCGATAAAGTAACGTTATAATATAACATTGAGACCATGTCAAATAGCAATAGAAAACAAAGGACTAATCCAACAATTACATTTATGACCTTTCGGTTTTTGATCAAATAAATAGGGCTAATTATTAAAAGAGCAAGTGCAGAGAATGTTAAAGCATTGTATGCACCGATCAACCAAACTTTCAATGGGTCAACAACAAAGTGAGAATTTACCACTATTAAGAAAGAGATAGACCATACTATTAAGATGCTCACGAAAAACACAGTATAGTGCTTAAACCACAAGGAGATATTTGGATGTCGAAGCATAATAGATTGTCAACGAAGTTAACTATTTAATCAAAAAAGTGCTGCCAATAAAATTGACAGCACTTGAGCAGGGGTTTTTGGTGTGTAGTTACCAAATTATTTCGTACGGTAACCTTGCCTGGATTCCTGTATAATTCTCAATTGATTTTATTCGTTGGTATAGCTTCCCAAGATCTTCTGGAAGCGAAGATTGACTCTTGTCTTGTTCTTCAATCGACTCTAATAGTTCCATCCAAGGTTCTTTTTTAACTTTTGGAAAGTATTGAACAATAGCATTTTCGATACCAGCTTCTTCTGCAGCATAGTCTATAGCACTTTTCAATCCTCCTAACTCATCAACTAATCCGATTTTCTTTGCATCTTTTCCTGTCCACACTCTTCCTCTTGCGATTACGTTAACTTGTTCTTTTGTCATTCCTCGTCCCTCTGCAACTCTTCCCAGAAATTGATCGTAAATAAAGTCTACTTCCTCTTGGACCATAGCATATTCCTGTTCGCTGAGTTTTTCATTTGTACTGAGAACAGCATGCTTGTTAGTACTAACTTGATCAAAAGACAGACCTAATTTATTTTCAAGCATTTTACCAGTGTAAGGAATAACACCAAACACTCCGATAGAACCAGTAATTGTATTCGTTTCTGCAAAGATCTTACTTGCAGGTGAAGCGATATAATATCCTCCTGATGCCGCAACATCTCCCATAGAAACGACAACGTTCTTTTCTTCGTTCGCTAGTTTAACTTCTCTCCAGATCTCATCGCTAGCTAAAGCACTTCCGCCAGGACTATTAATTCTGAATACGATCGTTTTGATGTTCTTATCTTTACGCGCATCTCTAAATAGTTTAGTGATCTTTTTACTACTTAAACCTTCTCCTTCAACCATAACAGCTCCTTCCGCAACGATCACAGCAACGTTAGCCTTTTTACCGTCAGCGATCTTCTGGTTATTTTGGAATTTCTTTTGAGCATATTTTTTGAACTCTTTCAAGTTTAGATCTTCTGTGTTCTCAACGCCAGCTTTTTCAGCAATTATCGACATTACCTCGTCTCTGTACATTGCTTTATCGATCAATCCGTACTCTTCTGCCTGGTTTACACGTCTGATCATTCCTGAGTCAGCATACATATCTAAAGTTGCGATATCGATATCTTTCTCTTCTCCAATTCCAGATCTTACATCATTCCAGATAGAATTTAAATATCGCTCAGTCTGCAATCTGCTTGAGTCACTCATTTCAGTTAAGAAATAGGGTTCAACGGCACTTTTGAAATGATTGTCTGATCCTCTCACGACTTGCATTTCTAAATCCAGCTTATCAAACATTCCTTTGTAGAACATGAGTTCAGCTCCTAGACCTAGAAACTCAAACATTGAAGAAGGGAAACCATAGTTTTCATCAGCTGCAGATGCTATATAATATTGTTTCAAGGTAACAGCTTCACCACTATTATAGGCAACTGCAAATTTGCCAGCTTCCTCGAAGCGGTTGATCGCATCACGAATTTCTTTAGCTGTAGCATATCCACAATTTGCTCCTTCCAGTTCAATAAAAACACCTTTTATACGATCGTCCTTACTTGCTTTTTCTAACCCATATAAAATGTCGGCAAGTCCAAATTCATCGATGAAGCTCAAAGAATTACCATTGATGCCAGATTTGCTTGTTTCACCAATATCGCCTTTTAGTTTCATGTGAAGAACAGCTTTGTTGCCTACAGTATACTGAGGAGTGTCTCCAATAAGAGACCCTATGATCAAACTAAGGACAATTCCAATAATTACTAAAATGACTATGCTTGCAGTTAAGCTCGGCCAAAAGACTCTACCAAAAGATACTTTCTTTTCTTTCATTGAGAATAAGTTTTGTGCATTCGTTCTCGAAAAATATTATAGTATGATCTACAATTTTATTCGATGATGAATGGATTAAGTAATTTTGCTCATTACAAAGCTAACAAATATCGACGCTGTATTTTTAGTATCGGTACGAAAGGGGTGAAAATTACGTAATAGGTGAAAAAGAAGTACAAAGTAACAGGAGCAAAGGTGTTTTTGAGTTTAGGCAGTAACCTGGGTGATAGAGAGGCATTGATTGTTAAGACTATCAAACAGTTGAACAAAGAATTTGAAGTTCTATCATTGTCGCCGGTTTATGAAACACCGCCGCTCGGATTTGAAGCAGATAATAATTTCCTCAATATGTGCGTGATGCTAAAAACTAAAAAGACCCCATTGGAAGTTCTTAGTATATGTCAGGATATTGAACATGATCTAGGTAGAAGGCGAAGTTCTTCATCAAAAGGTTATGAATCAAGACCAATAGATATAGATATACTTCTTTTTGATGATCTTATTGTAGAAACTGAAAACCTTACAATTCCTCATAAGTTCTTGAATGAAAGAAAGTTTGTGCTTCAGCCACTAAACGATATAGATCCGTTACTCGTTGAGCCTAAAAAAAACAAAACGATAAATACCTTATTAAACGAGTGCAACGATAAATCGCGTATATTATTGTACAAGAAGAAATTATTAACAATTTCGTAATTCCTTGTCAACTTCTTTCATGTGCTAAAAAAAATGATTATAATTGCAATCGTTAAATAGGAAAGAACTAATAAAATGATAATGAAAAGAAAAGGTATCAAGAGTTTAGCATTTATTGCTGCGGCTGGTTTGATAGCAACTAGTTGTGATCTTCTCAAAGACGTAGACTATACAGTTACACCTGATCCATTGGAGATGCATGGTGATAGCGTTAAAGTAAAAGTAGATATTATACTTCCTGAGAAAGGAATCAACAAAAAAGCATATGCAGAAGTAACTCCTGCTATTGGTACGCATGCTCTTAAGCCTGTTACTATTGTAGGTGAAAAGGCGACTGCTAATGGTACGGTGATACCTTACAAAGCTGGAGGTACTGTAGTATATGAAGATATCATTGCATATTCTCCAGATATGGAGGCTTCTGAGCTCTCAGTTACTGGTAAAGTATACAAAAAGGATAAGCTTAAAGGAGAGATCGAAAAGCAAAAGATTGCTGATGCAACAATCGTAACTCCGTTACTTGTTCAGAAAGATTTCAAAGTAATTATCGCTAACGATAAGTTCCAGCGTGTGACTAAAGAACAGCAAGTTGCTGAGATCAACTACTTGAAAGGTAGTCCTCAAGTGCGTTCTTCAGAAATGCGTGATGATGATATCGTAGCTTTAGATAGTTTCTTAGCTGTTGCTCAGACTAATCCAAAGATTGAGATCACAGGAATCAATATTACTGCCTTTGCATCGATCGAGGGTGAGGAAGATAAGAACAACACTTTATCTAACGAGCGTGCTGAATCTGCGAAAGAAGCGACAATGAAAGTTGCTAAGCGTAGAAAAGTAGAGAACGAAGCTGCTCAAGAAGGAGATAACTACTCTACTGTAGGTAAAGGTGAGGATTTTGTTGGATTCAAGCGTGCACTTCAAGATGCTGATATGAAAGAAAGTGATAAGAAAGCGATCATGACAGTGCTTGAGATGCAGAAGACACCAGAGGCACGTGAACAAGCAATTCGTGATTTGAGTACGTACTTATACTTGGATAACAACGTATTCCCAGCACAGCGTCGTTCTGAGATCGTAGTAAACTATGATCTTACTGGATTCTCTGATGAGGAACTTAAAGAATACTCTAAGTCTAAGATCGATACATTAAATCTTGAAGAGATTTTGTTTACGGCTACTTTGACAGATGATTTGAACGAAAAACTTCGTCTATACAAAGAAGCGGAGCGTTTATATCCAGAAGATTACCGTGGAGCTAACAATGTTGGAGCAGTATTGTACATGCAAAACAAACTTTCTGAAGCTAAAGCTCAGTTCGAAAAAGCTAACGGAATTGAAGAAAACGAAAACTCTAAAAACAACCTTGCGGCAATCGCAGGTGTGAATGACATGCGTGCTGATGCGAAGTCATTGTTAGAGGAAGCTGAAGGAGCTCAAGATCCTGAGATCGTAGCATACAACATGGGTATTTTGAATATCCAGGATGGTGATTACGAAGATGCGATCTCTAACTTCGGAAGTGATGCGTCTTTCAATAAAGGACTTGCTCAATTGTTAAACGACAAGACTTCTGAAGCAGTATCAACTGTTGATGATTCAGAAGCTGCAGAAACAGCAATGGGTTACTACTTGAAAGCTATTGCAGGAGCGCGTCAGGATAAACTTGATGATATCGTTTCTAACTTGAAGAGTGCATTTGCTAAGGATGCTTCTTTGAAAGCGAAAGCAGCGAAAGATAGAGAGTTCATCAAATACATGGATAATGCATCTTTCTCTTCAATTGTGAAGTAAATAAGAAATCCTATTATACATTGAAAGGCAGATCTTCGGATCTGCCTTTTTTATTTTAAATAGTTTTGATTTAATCGTGAGCGATAGTGTGCTCAAGATTTGATTGAGTTACTCAAGGCAATCACACGGACTATCAAATTCAACCGTGGCATTCGGGAATGCCTTTGTCCACTTTTCTACGAACGATGGCGAGAAAGTAGTTCCTCTTAGATCGATATATTCTAATTGTTGTAACTCGGAAAAAGCAGGATCGATCTTAGTGAAACGATTATCCCAAACATCCAAATATTTTAGCTTTTTCAAATTCTTAATTCCTTTGGGAATACTCCCCATTCTATTTCTACTTAAATCAAGATAAACCAGGTTGTTCAAATGGAAAACCTGAGATGGGAAATAGGTGAAATCATTTTTATCTAAATATAGAAACCTAAGATCCTCTAATTCTTTGAAAGATTCCGGTAGATCTTCTAGTTTGTTTTTGGTCAATTTAAGACCTTTCAAGTGTTCAAACTGAAAGAGTTTTTCTGGGATGTCACCCATTTTTTCTCTTGTAAAATCGACCGCATAGATCGTATCGGGATCAGCGTTGTGGACTTCCTCCCATTCGTAATACTTTAAGGTGTCTTTAGGAATTTGAGCGTACGAGATATTACCAGCCAAGATCAGAAATCCAGCTGCGAACAAGTTGCTCGTCTTCGGTAATTTGAGCTTTAAGTGCTTCTTTATTCTCATATCTCTCTTCGTCTCTTACTCTTTTCAGAAGTCTTAACGTTAGTCGTTCATCATATATTTCCTTTTCGAAATCAAGAATGTGAACCTCTATCGATAATTCTCCTTTAGAATTAATGGTAGGGCGATTACCAATGTTTAAAATACCAAAATATTCCGACTTATCCTCACGAACTACTCGAACGGCATATACACCTTTCTTAGGAATGATCTTTATGTCATTTTGAATATCAATGTTTGCCGTTGGATACCCCATTGATTTACCGATCTCTTCTCCGTGTACAACTTTTCCATTTAATTCAAAAGGTTCGTCTAAATAAGCATTGGCTAACTCTATATTCCCATCTTTTAAAGCATTCCGAATTTTGGTAGAACTAACGTTCACTTCATCAATATCCTCCGGACCAATTTCGATCACATTAAATCCATAAATCGGGCCAAGTTCTTGTAGTAATTCCAGTGTACCCTCTCTATTTTTACCAAACTGATGGTCATAACCAATAACGATCGTTTTGATATTTAACTTGTTCACGAGGTAATCACGGACGAATTCTGTGGCGGTTAATCGTGAGAACTCTTTAGTAAACGGATGAACAATTACATTCTTCAATCCGATTCTTTGCAGTTTTTCAAGTTTTTCTACCTGTGTTTGAATGAGTTTTAATCCGTGAGAATCTGGAAAAAGAACCATTCTAGGGTGGGGGTAGAATGTGAAAAGAACAGATTCACCTCCCACTTTCTCCGCTTCATCGTTCAATTGTTTTATGATCTTCTGATGTCCAAGATGCACACCATCAAATGTGCCGATCGTAAGAACGGGATGGGGAATATTTGTTAACTCTTCAAATCCTTGAAAAACTTTCACTCTCTACTTTTTTTCAAAGATAATCATTCATTATCGATGAAAGCAACGATTTTGTATCCGTTCTGAATTGGATTATCACCACTTTGTTGATTAGAAAATAAATTAAAAAATCTTATTTGATATGCTTGCATAGTAAAATGAAATCAATTATATTTATCCATCTAACTGGATACTAATTAAAAAAGATACAAATCATGTCTGACGCAAGTGCAAAAGAAAAGGCTATAAAAGGGGGTGAGTTCATCATCCGCGACACGAAGCCAGAGAACATTTTCATTCCGGAAGAGTGGAATGAAGAACAGAAAATGATCGCATCAATGTGTGATGATTTCATTCAACAAGAAGTTATTCCACATCTGGATCGAATTGATACTATGGAAGAAGGGCTTATGCCTTCAATCCTTGACAAAGCCGGAGAGCTTGGTATGTTGGGAATGTCTGTACCAGAAGATCTGGGAGGAATGGGAGTTGATTTTAAAACTTCTCTTCTTGCTACTGAGAAATTGGGTAAAGGCTATTCTTTTTCAGTTGCTTATGGTGCACATACTGGGATTGGAACATTGCCTCTTCTTTATTATGGAACAGAAGAGCAGAAGCAAAAGTGGATTCCGAAACTTGCTTCAGGCGAGTGGAAAGCTTCTTACTGTTTAACTGAGCCTTCAAGTGGATCGGATGCGAATTCTGGAAAAACTAAAGCTGAGTTAACAGATGATGGTAAACACTATATCATCAATGGTCAGAAAATGTGGATCACAAATGGTGGTTTTGCTGACCTATTTACGGTATTTGCTAAGATCGGTGACGATAAGAATCTAACTGCATTCATGGTTGAAGCTGATGCAGAAGGAATATCACTGAACCCTGAAGAAAAGAAGATGGGTATCAAAGGTTCATCTACACGTCAGGTTTTCTTTAACAATGTAAAGGTTCCGGCTGAAAATATGCTTTCAGAACGTGGAAATGGTTTCAAGATCGCATTGAACATTTTAAATATCGGTCGAATTAAATTAGCTGCTGGTGTATTGGGTGGTGCAAAAGATGCAATTACTCACACTATCAAATATGCTAACGAGCGTGAACAGTTCGGACGACCTATTTCAAAATATGGTGCGATCAGACACAAGATCGCTGAACAAGTTATTCAGTCTTACGTGGTTGAATCTGCAACTTACCGAGCTGGACAAAATATTGATGATGCTATAAACGCTTTAATGGAAGACGGAATGTCTAAAGCTGATGCAACATTAAAAGGTATTGAAGAATTCGCTCCGGAATGTGCAATGCTGAAAGTTTCTGGTTCTGAATGTTTAGATTTTGTTGTTGATGAAGCTGTACAGGTTCATGGAGGTATGGGATATTCTGCTGAATCAGCTGTTGAAAGAGCATATCGTGATGCTCGAATCAACCGTATTTTTGAAGGTACTAACGAGATCAACAGAATGTTGACTGTAGACATGGTACTCAAAAGAGCGATGAAAGGAGAATTGGACCTCATGGGACCTGCTCAGAAAGTTGCTGATGAATTGATGAGTATTCCAGACATGGACAATGATAATGACGGTATTTTTGCTTCTGAGCACAAAGCTTTAAAAGGATTTAAGAAAACTATCCTTATGGTTGCTGGTTCTGCAGTACAAAAACTAATGCAGACGCTAGCCAAAGAACAAGAAGTGCTAATGAACATTGCAGATCTTTCAATATGGACTTATCATGCAGAGTCTGTTTTATTACGTGTAGAAAAGCTGATCTCTCAAAAAGGAGAAGACGCATGCGAGCATGAGATCGCTATTGTTAAAACTTATTTCTATGATATAGCTGATAAGATCAATAAAGCAGGTAAAGATGCAATCAATTCATTTGCTGGAGGAGACGAAGGTAAAATGATGTTGATGGGACTTAAGCGTTTTACGAAAATTGATGGCTACAATGTAAAAGAGGCTCGTCAGAAAATAGCTCAGCGAGTTATTGATAGTGGACGATACGATTTTTAAGGTTGAGTAGATTGTTTTGTACAAAAAAAGAGGGTGTAAAAAATACACCCTCTTTTTTAATTCAATAATCGAATTGCTTACTTATCCAAACGGATTCCTTCAGCAATAAAAGTCATTGTGTACTTTGGCTCTGTAATAGCATCGATCTCTTCTTGTGGAGCCTCAGCATCCTCAAGATAGTGGCGTTGTTCATCTACAGAAACTGTATCTTGAATAGCAGTTCCAGTTAAATAAGCCATTGTTCCAGGTTCTGTAACTGTTGGAATTGTAAAGTGATCCTTAAAACGAACCATAAAAGGCTCATCTTCAGTTTTAATATTCACCCAGCATCCCATTTTAGAACAAACTTCATTGATCTCACCTTTGAAAGTAGCCTCCATTTCTGTTTTACCCTCAAATTGAGCTAGTAATTCAGCAGTTGAAATAGCAGATGCAGTATCAACCTCTTTAGGTCCAAATGCTACTTTATCTGACATATCTTCACCATCATGGTCGTGACCTTCTAAATCGTGATCGTGACCTTTGTGATCATGACCGTCATGATCGTGATCTGCATGTTCTTCCATATGCTCACCTTCATTGTGACCATCTGCATCGGTATTCTCTCCACAACTCACGAAAAGTGAAGCTGCAATGATACCAACCATATAGATTTTCTTATTCATAGTTGTAATAATTTTCCACGAAAATAGCATTTTTAGAGTGGAATATTCACACCGCCTGTCAAATTCTTTCTTATTTAAATCTTTTTTTAATAGTACGTAAACCCTTGTTTTTAAGAGGTTCTTTAATCGGTTTAAGCATAAAATGTCTGTCCCTAAATAAAATTATATAGTAGTATGTAATGCAAGGTACTATATTTTTAGATATATTTGTCGCAGATTTTTTTGAATATGAAAATAGAGAACACGAAAGCACAGATGAGAAAGGGTATCCTCGAGTATTGTATTCTTTCTGTTTTGTCGAAAAAGGAACGGTACCCCTCAGAGATCATTGAAGCGTTAAAAAATGCGAAGTTGATCGTAGTGGAAGGAACGCTGTACCCTTTATTGACAAGATTGAAAAATGCGAAATACCTTGAATATCGTTGGGTTGAATCAACTTCAGGCCCACCTCGCAAGTATTACTCACTTACAAAAGAAGGTGAAAAATTTAGGTCAGAACTTGAAGAAACATGGACCCAACTTCAAGGAGCAGTTGAACAATTGACAAAATAGAAGAAAATGAAAAAGACTATATCAATTAATTTATCAGGACTCGTTTTTAACATAGAAGAACAGGCCTACGGAGTTCTGCAAGTTTATCTTGAAGACATCAGGTCAATTCTTGCTAATCAGGATGGATTAGAAGAGATATTAGAAGATATCGAATCAAGGATTGCCGAGTTATTCAATGAGAAGTTAAATGAGCATAAACAGGTGATCACCGAGGATGATGTTGATCAAGTGATCTCATTAATGGGAAGTCCAAATCAGTATAAAATTGATGAAGAAGATGATCGAACTCATCACAGCGAGAGTCGAGAGGAATCTGTCCATTATTCTCATCAAAAGAGATTTTTCCGAGATGATGATGAAGGAGTGATCGGTGGAGTAGCAGCTGGACTTGGTCATTACTTTGGAATTGATCCTGTTATAATCCGAGTGATCTTCGTACTCATGTTCGTTTTAGGTGGATCTGGAATACTGCTTTACATTATCCTTTGGATCGTTATACCTGAGGCAACTACTACAGCACAAAAGCTACAAATGCGAGGACAACCTGTCAATGTTGATAGCATTAAAGATTACGTTCATAACTTCAAAGACGAAGCTAAATCTGGAATGTCTAACGCTTCTCGATCAGTAAAAAACGCTGCCAAAAAAAGCACCTCAGTATTATCTCGAATATTCCAGATCTTTGGAAGGATTATTGGCGCGGGTATGTTATTCTTTGGCCTAATCTTCTTTGTGCTGGCCATCTTGTTTCATTTTGGAAGTATTGGTTCTTTCTTTACCGTTGAGGGAGATTTAGCGAATAATTTGAATTCGCTAACGGATCTCGTTTTTCCTAATGGTTCAGAATCTCTTGGCTTCTGGTCAATGTTCCTTTCTGTAATTCTACCTATCGTGTTTATAACAGTTACTGGTGCTAAGCTTCTGTTCAGAATAAAGGGGAAACTTAAGTCCACTTATATTACTGGTTTGATCGTTTGGATAATATCTATTTGTACGCTCTCATTTGTTGGTGTTGAAACAGGACTAGAATTCCGAAATGATTACTCAACGATTGATAAAGTTGAACAGCAGGAAGCATTTATGGGGGACTCACTTTATTTAGAACTATCGGATTCGTATTGGAAAAATGACGTATTTGATTTTGGATACAATGATTACCTCTTGTTTGATGAAGATTCACTAAAGATCGGTTTACCACTGATCAGAGTGGAACGCAACATGACAACCACAGAATATGAGGTGGCTGTAAAAAAGCGCTCGAATGGTTCCTCACTGAAATACGCTAAAGAGAACGTCAATGGAATTAAGTATTCTCCTAGCTTGAGTGGCGATATATTAAAGATCCCATCGAGTTACTCGTTTCCTACAAAAGATAAGATCAGAGGTCAGCATGCTTCTTTATTGATCACTGTTCCTCTTGGGAAACGTATCATTCTTCCTGCTAACATGGATAACTTCCTGGTGGAGTTTGCAGATTGCGATCATTTTTCCGATGATTTTCTGGAAGAATCTTCTGTCTGGGAGGCAACAGAGGATGGTATGGAGTTCGTAGCATTATATCGAGCTCAGGAAAACCTGGATCCAGCTGATAAAAACGAAGAGGAAGAGTCTGATGAATTAGACTAGATCCTCACATTTCACCTTCGAATATCTGATCTACTTAATTATTCGAGAAGCTCAAGTAACAAAAGATATTCGAAGGTTTTTTATTGTTGTTCTCACTTCAGGCTAACTTTTCATAGATTCCAGAATATGCATTCTAAACAATCATTATCTTTGTATCAAAGAAATTAGAAGCATGGAAATTCCAAAAACGTACGAGCCTTCAAAGGCAGAGGAGAAGTGGTATGAACACTGGCTGAAAAAAAACTATTTTCATAGTGAACCAGATGACAGAGAGGCTTACACAGTCGTCATTCCTCCTCCGAACGTTACAGGTGTTTTACACATGGGACACATGTTGAACAATACGATTCAAGATGTTTTAGTTCGTCGTGCTCGTATGCAAGGAAAAAATGCTTGTTGGGTACCAGGAACAGACCATGCGTCTATCGCTACTGAAGCGAAAGTTGTGAATAAACTTCGTGAAGAGGGAATCAAGAAGTCTGATCTTTCTAGAGATGACTTCATGAAGCATGCGTGGGAATGGAAAGAGAAACATGGAGGGATCATTCTTGATCAACTTAAAAAATTGGGAGCTTCGTGTGATTGGGAGAGAACTCATTTTACGATGGACCCTGATTACGCAGAGTCTGTGATCGATGTGTTCATCGACTTGTATAAAAAAGGAAAGATCTATCGCGGTGTTCGAATGATCAACTGGGATCCAGCTGCAAAGACAGCGCTTTCTGATGAAGAGGTGATCCATAAAGAAGTAAATTCTAAGTTGTTTCATGTTAGATATAAGATTGCTGGAACAGAAGACGAGTGGTTGACTATTGCAACAACTCGACCAGAGACAATTTTAGGAGATAGTGCGATCTGTGTGAATCCAAATGACGCGAGATACGCAAACCTAAAAGGTAAGTTTGCTGTTGTTCCTTTGGCGGATCGTTCAATTCCTATCATTCAAGATGAGTATGTAGACATGGAATTTGGAACAGGTTGTTTGAAAATAACTCCTGCCCACGATGTAAATGATTATGAGATCGGTAAGAAGCATGATCTGGAAACTATCGATATCCTGAATGCCGATGGAACTTTGAATGAGAAAGGACTTCATTACAACGGTAAGGATCGATTTGAGGCGAGAAAAGAGATCGCAAAAGAACTAGAGGATAAGGGTTATATGATCAAAGTAGAGGATCATATTAATAAACTTGGATTTTCTGAGCGAACAGATGCAGTAATTGAACCTCGTCTCTCATTACAATGGTTTGTTGACATGAAACAATTGTCAGAACCAGCACTAGAGCATGTAATGAATGGAGATATCAAGTTCTATCCAGATAACATGAAGAATACATACAGACACTGGATGGAGAACATCAAAGACTGGTGTATTTCGAGACAATTATGGTGGGGACATAGAATACCAGCGTGGTACTTTGGTGAAGGTGAGAATGATTTTGTTGTTGCCAAAACAGAGGAGGAGGCACTTGAATTGATCAAGGAGAAAACTGGAAAAGAGCTTTCTTCAAAAGATCTAAAGCAAGACGAAGATGTACTTGATACGTGGTTCTCGAGTTGGTTGTGGCCAATTTCAGTTTTCAAAGGATTGAATGAACCTGGTAATAAAGAGATCAAATATTACTATCCAACGAATGACCTTGTTACTGCTCCGGAAATTATGTTTTTCTGGGTAGCACGAATGATCATTGCCGGATACGAATACATGGATGAATTACCGTTTAAGAATGTGTATTACACAGGAATTGTTCGAGATAAACTGGGACGTAAAATGTCCAAGTCATTGGGTAACTCTCCTGATCCTCTTGAGCTGATCAAGAAATATGGAGCTGATGGTGTTCGTGTCGGAATGCTTGTGTCTTCCCCAGCAGGAAATGATCTGCCTTTTGACTCAAATCAATGTGAGCAAGGACGAAACTTCTCGAATAAAATGTGGAATGCATTTAGATTAATGGATTCCTGGGAGGTTAAGGAGGATTTGGATCAGCCGGCGTCTTCCAAGATTGCCATCGACTGGTTTGAAAGTAGGTTTAATGAAGTCTTAAAGCACATTAACGAGCAGTTTGATAAGTTCAGAATATCTGATGCTTTGATGGCGACTTATAAACTTGTTTGGGATGATTATTGTTCATGGTTCCTTGAAATGGTGAAGCCCGGCTATCAACAACCAATTGATGCAGTTACTAAAGATAAAGCCATATATTTCTTTGAGCAATTATTGAAACTGGTTCATCCTTTTACGCCTTTCGTTTCAGAAGAATTATGGCATTTGGTTGGGGAAAGAAAAGATGGTGATGACATTATCGTAGCGCAATGGCCTGAAGTGGGTAATGTGAATGAGACGATCAATGCTGAATTTAAAATAGCATCAGATGTGATCACCAACATTCGAAATATCCGAAAACAGAATAACATTGCTAACAAGATCAAGATCGATTTTATGATCATGAAGTCAGATCAGCACCCTGAGAATATGGATGATGTATTAAGAAAAATGGGTAATTTATCTTCTTTGGATTATGTTGACGAGAAAGTAGGGAATGCCTTCTCATTCATCGTTCAAAATACGGATTACTTTATTCCTTTCGGTGATAATGTTGATACGGATGCAGAACGCCAGAAACTTGAAGAAGAGCTTGAATACACGAAAGGATTCCTAAAGTCTGTTCAGAAGAAACTGGGTAATGAGCGTTTTGTAAATAATGCACCAGAACAGGTTGTTGCTTCAGAAAAGAAGAAACAAGCTGATGCTGAATCTAAGATCAAAATGATCGAGGAGAAGTTATCAGCAATGGTTTAGTGAGAGTTTAATTTATGAGTTCATAGTCGGAGTTACTAAGCTCCGACTTTTTTATTGCACACTGGTACGTAATTTGTTTAGATCATTGAAAAAAACACTATGGTCAAGATCTTCAAAGTCCTATTATTTTCAGGATTATTTCTTTCTTTAACGAACTGCGCCAAAACAGTTGATCCTGTATGGGTGAAACTAGATGAAACGAACTGTAAACCTTCATGGGTAGGAAATACAGATAATCAAAGTCGTAAGAATCTAGAAGGTTTATTGAGAGGAGATGGCGTAATCCCCTTAAAGATTCGAATTAAGGGTAACAGATCCAATGAATGCACAACTTGTATGTGTTTAACTGGGAAAACTTACCGCGTAAGCATAGATAGATCTCAATTGAACTGGTTGATCTACTATGGTTTTGAAGTAGAATAAAAAAGGCGATCCAAGGACCGCCTTTTAATAAGTTAATTGGAAATGAAATTAGTATGCTAATTCGTAAAATGCCATTTCACCTCTTTTATAAATAAGCACAGCTAAGTTGCCTGGTTTATTTCTCATTACTCCAAATACGCCCAAATCTTTGAGTTTTTCGAGCTCTGATGTAACAGGGTTGGAAGCCGTTACTTTTTCGTCTGTCGTTATATCGACTACTCCTACTTTAACATTACTTCTGTATGATTTACGTATCGTATACACGATCATAGGAGTTCCATCATCTTTACGTACGAAAAATTGATAATTACTCATGTTACTGCTTCGCTGTTTCATGATAGGATAATACTGGTTGACATTGAAAACAACTCCCTGTACTACTATCTTATTAGGTTTTTTTGTGATCACCTTTACCTTCTCTAGTTTAAGCTCCTTATCTAATTTTAGAATGAGGAAATCTCCCATGAAAAATGCTGTATTCACTTGTAATGAACCACTGGCCCCTCCTGACGAATACACTTCTACACTACCTCCTAGTGCAGGTCTAATTCTAATTGTTTCTGTAATTAAATAGAAATCATCACCATCTACAATTACATCATTCACAATAAACTGAGGATCCTCTTTTACGTTTATATCATCTTCTGTAATGAGATCTTCAATTTCAGGGCTTATACGATCCTTGTAGTCGATCTCATTCTTCATTACGATCTCACCATTATTATCAAAACCTATAGCAAACACACCTCCTGGTCTTGATTTCTCATCTTTCGGAAACGATCCAAATATGAAGGTGAGGTCGTTTTTGATCAATATTTTATTTGGGAAATAATAAAAGTTGTTTGCGAAAACCTTACTGAATAAAACATCTCCATTTTTTGAAATACGCATTAGATTTTGTTGATACTTTTCTTTTTTCATTCCTCTGCCTGTTGAATACACCACAACGGTAGATTCATCCTGAGAGTATACATCTACGATCTCAGTTACATTTTGATCTTCATCGAATTCTTTTTCCCATAAGATGTTTAATTGATTGTCAACAGCGACAATTTCGTATTCTATTTTCGAGCCACCAAACCCTGTACGTTTTTGATTTACGATAATGAATCCATTTGCAGTTTCATAAAGATCTGCTGTTGGAAACTTTTGATCAGGAAAGTCAAGTTCACCTTCTAAGTTTCCAGTTTTATCAAAAGATCTGATACTTAATTGCTTTAATTTTTCATCTCCTAACGCTACGGCAACATGAGTGTTATTTGATTCGGAATCGACAAGCGTGGCTCTTTTCGATAGTTCTACCTTTTCATCTCCAATCAAATTGTAATCAAAGTCGTAGAACTTCATGGTATAATTTCTCATTTTACCACGTTCACCATCTGCTTGATAAAAAGCATAGTACCCTAAATTTTCAATTTCACCTGCCCCCTCAAAGACTTTTATGTTATCTACTGTTAGCCGCTGAGCAAAAAGAGATTGAGAGATGAAAATAGCTCCTACTAAAAATAGGAAATGGTTAAGAATGGCTGTAAAGCTTTGTTTTTTTGATTTCATAAGTGGTTATTTTGCTGCAAGATAATAAAAGAAAATAACGTAATGGTTCGCTAGAATTGAGAATATTGAGTTCTGGATATAAACTCATTGATTACTAGATACATAAAAAAAAAGGCGATCCGAAGACCGCCTTTTGTATTTTCCACTACTACCTGGTATCATTGATTGACACCAAGAATATCATCTATTGTGTTAAAAGAAACAGCGTGATAATTTGGTCGTGCTTCTTCGTACACTTCTTTTGCGAAATCCATATCATCCTCGTCAGCATCAGCCAATGTTTGATAGATCGGACGTAAGAATTTTCTTCTTCCAACTTTAACCAAGAACTCTTTAATATTTGGTCTCAATTCATTGTAGTTGTTTTTAATTCCTAGAATGAACCATTCTGACATGATCTCTGCATTTCCACAATCTTTAAAGTTCAATTGTGCATCGATCTCTTTCATTTTCTCTGCATCTACTTCGCCATCAAACGCTCTAATGAATGCTAACCATTCTTGCGTTATGTGCTTAGAACGCTCAAGGTCAGTTGGTAACTTTTCACCATCATTCTTGATCGATTTAGCCATTGATTTCATATCAGCAAATCGAGCAGATTCGATTTTCACAACATTATCTGGAATGCCTTCATTGTAGATCCACTCATCTACATTGAACTCGATTTCGTCTTTCTCTAAAAGATTTTCGTTTAAGTAAGCAACGAAATCCTCAGTAGTAATTGTTTGGAATTTATGCTCCTCAAAATAATTCTTTAAAAACTCATCGAAACGTTCTCTACCAACTTTTGATTCGAGTGTCTTTAAGAAGAAAGACCCTTTAACGTAGGCGATATCGGTCATTCCTTCATCAGGATTTCTATGATTCAATTCAAGCTTCAGGTGCGTATCTTCATTGTTTCCTTCCTCCATCATGCTAGATACACTTTCTTGAAGTTCTTGATACTCAATCAGTGCTAACATGTTAGCAACATCCTTACCATATAGCTTCTCCATGATTCTGTTTTCAAAGTAAACAGTAAATCCTTCATTAAGCCAAAAATCATCCCAAGTTGCATTAGTTACCAAGTTACCTGACCAGGAATGAGCTAGCTCATGTGCGATCACACTAACCAAACTTCTGTCGCCAGCTATCAATGTCGGAGTAGCAAATGTTAAGCGCGGGTTTTCCATTCCTCCAAAAGGGAAAGAGTATGGAAGTACAATTACATCATATGTTTCCCATAGATAATCACCATATAGATCTTCTGCAGCAGTCATCATTTTAGGTACATCCTGGAATTCTGAAGCAGCTTTATCTATCATGTGTGGTTCTGCATAAACCCCACAATTGTTTCCGAGATCAGCATACTCTAGTTCACCAACGGCTAATGCCAAAAGGTAAGAAGGAATCGGTTGCTTCATTTCGAAAGTATACTCTCCTGATTCGTTTTTCTCAGTAGGGTTCGTGGCACTCATTAATGCAAGCAGATCACTTGGTACTTTGAGGTTTGCAGAATATGTAATTCTGTTCTCAGGAGTATCCTGTACCGGCACCCACGAACGCGTTAAAATTGCTTGTCCTTGCGTATACAAGAATGGATGGTTTCCACTACCCGTTAATTCAGGTGATAACCAGTCTAACGCTTCAGACTCTGGTGTTGTCGAGTAATAAATATTGACGTATTTCGTATTTTCATCAACATCAACAACTAGAGCTTTTCCAAGTAATTCATCAGGTTTACCTGTTGAGTAAGTCGTTTCAGTTTCACTACCTTTTTCTCCAAGAGTAACTTTATTAATGTTGATCTGCTTGAAGTCAAATATTGCTTGTTTTGCACCATTATTATTCATGGTGTGTCTCACGACACCTTCAATTACTTTTTCATCAAAGTTCACCTCAAGATCTAGGTGAAGATGAGTGGTGTTTATCTCATCGATGTTTGAGAAGCTGTGATTGTTCACTTTAACTTCTACATTTTCAGATTTTTTCGAATTCTCTTGATCGTTTTTTGAGTTATTGTTTTCAGATTTCTCACCTCCACAACTAACTAAAAAAGCGACGAAAAGAACAGGAATCATTTTTTTCATCATAATATCTAACGTTTAGCGGATTCAAAAATAGATATTTATTATTGGAATCCGAGTGGTTTTTTGCCGAATGCCCTTAGACTTTCGTTAAGTGCTTATTTTCAGTCGATTATTTTTTATAGGACAAAACAATAGACCATAAATTTACCCCACCTCAGAATTTTTAATTATTTTCACGCCTCAATAAAAACCAATTAAATGAATTTAGATACCAGTAAGTTTAAGGACGAAGTGATGGGACATCCATCAGGTTTGTTTATCCTATTCTTTACTGAAATGTGGGAGCGTTTCAGTTATTATGGGATGCGTGCGATTCTTGTTCTCTTTCTTGTTAGTGCCACTGGTTTAGGTGGATGGGAATGGGGTCGTGATGAGGCACTCGAACTTTATGCAATGTATACGCTTTTTGTATATGTTACACCCTTATTTGGTGGGTTTATTGCAGATCGACTCATAGGTTTTAAATGGGCAGTGGTCCTTGGTGCACTTCTAATGACACTCGGTCATGCCTCTATGGCTATAGAAACTGAATTCTTTTTCTATACAGGTTTAATACTGCTTGTATTAGGAAATGGTTTCTTTAAGCCGAATATTTCATCTATGGTATCTGGTCTTTACGAAGGTAGAGAAGAAAAGAAAGATGCTGGATATACGATATTTTACATGGGTATTAACGCAGGTGCATTCTTAGGAATTCTACTTTGTGGATATATCGGTGAGAAAGTAGGTTGGTCCTATGGATTTGGATTGGCAGGAATATTCATGTTGATCGGTATGCTTCAATTTTGGTTTGCCAGAAAGATGTTTGGAACCATTGGTGATAAACCATTGAAGAAAACAGAAGACAACGAGTTACCAATGGATGAGGTAGCTGATGGTATTGACGCTGATGATATCCTTGATGCACACAAAGATGTAGAGGAAAAGGAAAATAATGAGAAACCAAAGCATATAACACCGCAGATCAGAAGGGATCGTTTGATTGTGCTTTCAATTCTGGCCTTCTTTACTATATTCTTTTGGATGGCGTTTGAGCAGGCCGGTGGATCGATGACGATCTTCGCTAACGACTATACGGATCGAATCATGACAGGTAGTTCTGCTACAGCATTTACAATTATAAATGCGATCATTGTATTAGTTCCAACGGCTATTCTGACTTGGGTTCTTGCGAAGTTGTTCCAGGCTACATTCAAGCGAATTGCTTTATCGAATGTTCTCCTTGGAACTAGTTTTGTAATCATTTGGGGAATTGTGATCTGGATGATCAACAAGGATCTGAACACAAAGTCATATGAGATACAATATGCATCAGTTTTATCCGATACTAAAATTGATGAAGAAACGGGTGAAGAAAAAGAAATCTTTACACCTGTTACAGAGAAAACGGATGTTTCCGATCAAACTACTAGGATGGATACAACAACAGTTCGACAGGATAAAGATCTGGAAACAGGAAAGGATATTTTCCTGGTTGATGTTGATGGACAAGGAACTTTCATGCATGTTTATGGTAAGAAAGCGGAAGAACTTGAAACAAAGATCAAGGCGACTGTAATTCGTGAAAAAGAGAATGAATTAGAAATTCCTGCCTCGTGGTTTGGTATTTTAAATTCACTATTCATTATTTCATTTGCACCGTTATTTTCTAAGATATGGCAGAGTAGATTTAATCCAAGTGCTCCAGTGAAGTTTGCTTTTGGTCTTATCTTACTTGGAGTAGGATTTGGATTCTTAGCTTACGGAGGATTATCTATTGAGCAAGGAGCTAAGACTGCTGGTGTAAGTATTATCTGGTTAATATTTGCATACTTATTCCATACTCTTGGAGAATTATCATTATCTCCTGTAGGACTTTCATATGTAAGTAAATTATCACCACCGAAGTTACTTTCATTGATGTTTGGTATTTGGTTTACAGCTACAGCATTAGCAAATGGTTTAGCTGGACTCATGGGAAGTTTGATCGATTACATTTCATCAACTTACTCAATATCATTCTTCTTTATGATCTTTACCATTGTTCCTATGGCAGCAGGGCTTATCCTGATCGTTATGAATAAATGGCTTGTTAAGAAGATGCACGGAATTAGATAATTTTCGACTATTAATATTATGAGGGTTCTGGTTGCGCTGGAACCCTTTTTTAATTATTTACAATGCAGACAATAGAATTTCATCTTGAAGGAGAGTACATTGAGTTAACTCAGCTGTTGAAGGCGGTGAATATTGCTCAAACAGGTGGTCATGCAAAGATAATCGTAGAAGAAGGAGCAGTAGTTCGTGAAGGTGAGGTTGAAACACGTAAAAGAGCGAAGATCCGCAGAGGGGAAGAGATCAAAGTAGAAGATGAACTGATCATTAAAGTAGTTTAAGGTATTTTATCGTCTTGCCGTCTTACATTCTGACAGTCCTTCCTACCATCTAAGAATAAGCTTAAGGTTAAACCTTCGTTGAGTCAGATAGTTTGGAATCGCAAAAAATCTACCTTGTGTATCTTGCACCCACTGTTGCGACAAAACATTATTGATCCCGAGTAAGTTAAATATTTCGAAATTAAGTCTCACGTCTGTAAACGGACGTAAAAACTTCTTACGGTCCTCTTTTTTAGGTCTTTTATACAAGAAATCATACCCGAATCCTATATCAACTCTGAAATAGGCTTTTTGTCTCAGTGTATCTTTATATCTGTTTCTGTCTGGTGGACCATATGGTAATCTAGAACCGTAGTTAAACCCTAATTGAACTGTGAACTGCTCGATAGTTGGCATTCGATCCTGGAATAGTGTAGCAAACGTAAACCACTGATCAGTTGGTTTTGGGATGTAACCAGGTGAATTTAATGTACTATCTGCGATTGAATCGTTGAATGTAAAACCTGGAATGATCTCCTCACCATCTGTATTGATATAAGTGAAGAAATCATCATTTTGAAGATCTTCTATCACGCGAAGTAAACCGATCTTGAAGAAAGATTGCGTTCCCTCAATAAACTCACCGTGAAGATTCATATCCATCCCAAATGAGTGTCCATTAGCACTATTCTCCGCATAATAGCGTGTGCGTACATTATCGATCTCGTAAGGATTAACATCCCACATGTATTTGTAAAATACTTCACCAGTAAATTTAAATGGGGTTTCGCGCTCCCACATTTCAAATGCATAATCCATTCCTGATACAAAATGAAACGATTTCTGACTTTGTGTATTGATCCCCACTGAACCGTCAAATCTTCTTAACTCTCTGTAAAAAGGTGGCTGGTAGTAAAGTCCGGCATTTGCATGAAGGCGCATAAAACGCTTTTTAAGCTCACCTTGATTATTGATATAATATTTTCGAGGGAAGTAACTAACGATCGCGCGAGGTGTTAAGTAAAATTCATTATTAAATGCAGTATAACCTCCTCTCAGACCTGCATTGAATGATAATTGTGCACGGGATCGATCAACTGTATCTCTATATATCTTTTGTTGCTTATTACCCAATGAATCCTTGTATCTTTTAGTGATTTCAACTGGGAAGTTTTCTTTGAATGTGTTATAGGAACGATTAAACTGTAAGAATCCGTTCGTTCTGAATGAAGAAAGTGAGTTCTCAGCTTTAATAACCTCAAATAACTCTATACTTCCAGCTGGACTTTGAGGCAGGCTAAAACCAGCTGAATCAACATAATTCCACTCACTTAATTTGTCCGTGAAATCTTCGTATTGAGCTGAAACGCCCCAGCGTAAAACTCCTTTTTTATTATATCCCAGACCATCCTCAGTTACTTGAAGAAACTTGTATTCACCAACATGTCTGATCGAATAGATCATAGCTTGAAGTCGATTTCGAGCATGATCAAGGAAAGAACCTACCCCCAGAGTACCCACTGAATCTCCGAATTCCTCTTGTGCTGGATCAGTTTCGATCTCATTGATAAAGTATTGTCCGAGAATATCAAATGTTTCATTTTCATCCGTCGAGAAAACTTTTGCATAAAGTTCAAGATTCGTTCTTTTGTTTACATCCCATTTTAAAGAAGTTGCTCCGGTAATCGTTTGAAACCTCGTAAGTTCTTCTCCTTCAAAAAACACATTAAAACTTAATGCTTGATTTACTGTTCCAAATCGTGTTTCCTGAGTTTCAGGAGCAAAACGATAGTCGTTAGATGAGAAATGACCGAGTACGCTCCATGTTAGGTTTTCTGTAACTGAAAAATTCGTGAGTACTTGAAAATCATAGAATCTTGGTCGATAGGCTCCTTGAACTGGAAGAGCATTAAGTACGTAGCTTTGATCCTGATACCTTCCCGCAACAAGATAATTGAATCTCGGACTCACTTCATCTTCAACATGAATCGATGTTCCTAATAGTGAAGCATTGAAAGAACCTCGAAAGCGATCAGGAGTTCTATAAGTGATATCAAGGACAGAACTTAAACGATCGCCATACTCTGCGGCAAATCCTCCAGCACTGAATGAGATGTTGCTAACTAGTGCAGGGTTTATAAAACTCATTCCTTCCTGTTGTCCAGTTCGAGTAAGAAATGGGCGATAGATCTGAAATCCATTAACGTATACAAGGTTTTCGTCAAAACTTCCACCGCGTACGTTATAATTATTGGTCAATTCATTATTTGATGTCGCAGCAGTAGTGAGTGTAATATATTTCTCTACTGAATTTTGAGGACCTGGAATTTGTTGAACCTCTATCATTGGCAGATCGCCGATCGGAGTTGTTTTCCGCTGACCTTGAACTGAGATACCTTCGAAATATTGAACATTTAATTTTATCTTCTCTAACTCAATGTTCTGTCCGTTTTGAACGGATACCTCTTTTTTCTGAAGTTCTTGTTCGTATTTGATCACTATCACAAGATCTCCAGTTGGAACATTCAATGAAAACTCTCCATCAATATTTGTTGATGTTCTTATTTTGGGATTACTTTCGAGATAGATCCTGATGTCGGGGAAGCCCTTATTCGTCTTGTCAACTATTCTTCCTGATACAATTGCTTCCTGGCTCAACAATAAAGCTGAATTGATCATAAATAGAAAGAAGAGTCCAAAAAGACGCATTGAATTTCGATTGTTTGAGCTACTAACGATTAAATGACCAATGTCGTATAAACATTCCGGTTAAAATGTTCTTTTTGAATTAAAGCAGTTCTTCAATAATTCTATCCATCGAATACCCTTCAGCTTCAGCCTTATAATTTCTAACCAAACGATGGCGAAGAATTGGCTTTGCAACAGCTTTCACATCTTCAATATCAGGCGTGTATTTTCCGTTGATCACAGCGTGACATTTAGCACCAATGATCAAATATTGAGATGCACGTGGACCAGCTCCCCAAGAAAGGAAGTCTTTCGTTAACTGAGGTGCTGAAGCATCATTAATACGAGTTTTTCCAACTAACTTAACTGCGTATTCCAGAACATTATCAGCAACAGGTATTTCTCTTACAAGCGACTGGAATTTTAATATATCCTCACTTGTCATGGCCTGTTCAACCTTAACGTCAATATCTGCAGTTGTAGCTTTAACAATGGCAACCTCTTCCTCATAAGTTGGGTAATCAACCCAAATATTAAACATAAAACGGTCGAGTTGTGCCTCTGGAAGTGGATAAGTTCCTTCTTGTTCAATAGGGTTTTGAGTAGCCAGAACAAAGAAAGGTGAGGGCAGAGGATAATTTTGTCCTGCCGCTGTTACGCTTCTTTCTTGCATGGCCTCTAAAAGTGCAGATTGTGTTTTTGGAGGTGTTCTGTTGATCTCATCAGCAAGAACTATATTATTAAACAGAGGTCCTTTTACGAATTTAAAATCTCTATTCTCATTTAGTATCTCTGCACCGATAATATCTGATGGCATAAGGTCAGGAGTAAACTGAATCCTGTTAAATGAAAGTCCAAGCGACTGAGCAATTGTATTGACAAGTAACGTTTTCGCAAGTCCAGGAACTCCTACCAACAAGCAGTGACCTCGTGAAAAAATACTGATCAATACCTGATCAACTACATCATTCTGTCCAACGATGACTTTATGAATTTCCTTTTTTAGTGCTGAATATTTCTTAACTAGATTATCTACTTCCTGAGCGTTTGACATAGTTTATAAGCTTATAGTGATAAATGTAATCAATTCCACTCGTACTGAAATGAACAACCCTGATGTTTTTTCGCAATTCTGATGTATGTGTTCCCGAGACTACGGTTCACCCATTTAGTGATCTTTTTGGACTTTTTATCGTTCTCAGCTGCTTTCTTAATAAAGTTATAATCATCTTTTAAGTTGGCAACATGCGGCTCGGTTCTATCTTTTATTCGAACAATTCTCACTCCTTCTTTACGATCTTGCTGGTCAGTATACAAAGCGGGTTCAGAGATCTCACCAACAGACATGCTGTTCACTAATCCAAAGATCTGTGGATCGATCTGGTTGATCTGTGATACATCCCAGTATTGATCCCCTGTATAAGGGTTTGATAAGTTACCTTGATTTTGCTTAGTGTCCTCATCTTCAGAATATTCTTTAACAGCTTCATCCCAAGTGATTTCATGTTTCTGTAGTCGAGCATAACATTCATCGATCAATGCTGCGGCTGCGGAAAGTTCTTCACCACCTACCTCAGGACTTAATAATATGTGCTGAATCGTGTAGTTATCTCCTTTTCGATCTAATAATTTTATAATGTGATAACCATATTGTGTCTCAACAACATCCGAGATCTCTCCAACTTTCAATGAGAATGCTGCTGCTTCAAATGGTTTAACCATCATCCCTCGAGTCGCCTCTATCTTACCACCTTGTCTTCTACTACCTTGATCTTCAGAATGTACTGTTGCTACTGCAGAAAACGAGCGGTTTCCAGAAAGGATGTCCTGTCTCCAACCTCTCAGTTTTTCGATAACTTCATTTTTACTTTCCTGAGTTATTTTTGGATAAACAACTATCTGCTGAATTGCTATTTTTTCATTGATGTAAGGAATACTGTCTTCAGGAATTGAAGCAAAAAACTCTTCAACATCTTCAGGACTAACAGCAATGTCTTGAGTGATCTGACGTTCCATTTCCTGTGACATCATACGATCACGTATCACTTCTCTGAACTCTTCTTTAATTTGAGTATATGTCTTTCCGTAGAACTCCTCAAGTTTCTCACGACTTCCGATCTGCTGTTCGATCTGTCTGAGTCGATTTTCCATTTCAGCATTAACCTGACCGTCAGTGATCTCAATACTATCTATTTCTGCCTGGTTAAGTAAGAGCTTCTCATACAACAACTCTTCCAGAACATTGCAAGATGTCTGATCATTCACTTCACCTCCCTGATTCTTTATCTGAAGTACCTGGGCTTTGACGTCCGACATAAGGACTACATTATCGCCAACCTGAGCTATGATCTCATCGATAACTTTCCCCTCATCGGAACCTTCATTCGTTATGATCTGAGTGAATGCACCTAATGTAAATGTGAAACTAATAATAAGTGACTGGATTGTTTTCTTTAACATCTTTGAGTATTGTTTCTTTTGCTTTTTCTCTTAACTGATGGACACGCCTCTTTAAAATGTGCGCTCTAATAATTGATTTTTCAACCTCCATCGGCGAAGATATTGTTTTACTACGGTAATCTAAAACATTAATAAAATAAGTATATCCGTCTATTTCAAATATCGCTTCTCCCCGGTTTTTAATGAGCTCTTCCTTTTGTTTCTGACTCATAGGAATTTCTTTAACCAGATCATCGAAATAGATCCATCTATCCTTTTCTAGATAGAAGTTAGTCGCATAAAGGTTACCATATTTTTTTATTTCAGAATAGTCTTTATCATTTTTTAACAGGAAGTGCTTTTGTAGCTTACCCTCGTTATTTAGTGTGTCTAGAATCTTTATATACAATGCTTTTACAATGAAAGAGGAAGCTTTATAGTTTTCTCTGTGTTTCTTGTAATACTCTTGGATCTGATCTTCACTAACTGTTGAATCTAAATGTGTCCTGATGTACTCATTTTCCAATTCGAAAAGATGTAGATTATTTGCTTCATGTTCGGATTTGATCAAGTTATTCGCGTAAGCTTCTGGTAACTTTTCACTGATCTCAATTTCGATAAGTTTCCGTTCTGCCCAGTTATCAATTAACTTATTGCGAAGCTTTTCATCTTCAATATTCCCGTTCTCAAATTGGATCAATTCAACAAGTTTTTCCTCTGTTAGCTCATGTGAGCCAACTGTACATACAACTTCGTCCTTAGAATTCATGCATGCTGCCATAAACACAAGAAGGCTGCCGATAATGGCAACCTTCCCGAACGATAAGATTGTTCTTTTAATCTCCAATATTGTAAAGAACTTCTTCATTAACAGTTATAGTATGTTTTTCTTTCAACTCTTTTAACCATTCTTGTTCAAGGTGTTCTTGGTAATCCTGTATAGCCGCACCTCTTGCTTCAGAAAGAGTTTTATTGGCAACAGGTAAGAAATCTTCGACAATGACAAGGTAGTGTTTACCTTCATACTCATAAATTTCATTTACCCCTTCTTTTAGAGATCGCCCTTTCAAATGACCAATATTCTCTTGAATGAATTTTCCTTGTTCACCTTTCAAGTTCAACTGTGAATCATTATTGACGATGTTCAAGATTCCTTTCATGTCCAATGAATCATTTTTCGAAGGTAGAGTAGCCAGGTTCTGTTTAACCTTACCCTTTTTCGTTTTGATCTCTCTGGCTTGATCTTTAACTTTTTCCTTGTCAGTAGGTTTTTTATCAAGTTGTTCTTTAAAAAGTACTAAAGCTGTATCAACCATGTTTTTCTTGTCAGAAGAATAAATAGTTGCTTCGATACGCTCAGGCCACATATAATTATCTTTATTCGACTTAAAGAATTCCTGAAGTCCAGTTGTATCTTTTATTGCTTTATCCCATACTTTATCTTTCATGATCTCATACAGCAATACACCGTCATGATATTCTTGTAACAAAGCTTTATAAGCAGGGTATTTATCTTCTAATCTCGATTTCTCATCTTCAATGATCTTTTCATTCTGCCATGTAGAGTATTTATCATTTACGTATTGCTCAAGACTCATCGGACGACTACGTTGATTATTCACCAGGTAATTCAGGAAGGATTGCATATCATACTTTCTTCCATTGTACTTGAACATCCATTTGTTTTTGTCTAGGGTAGGAGCTTCCCACTTCCCGCGGAATGCTGAACTGTCAATATTAGAGTAAAACCAGTCTAGACGTTTATCTCCTTTATCTTTGAATTTGTTTTGAGCTTTTAACTTTTGTATAAATGATTTTTGAGTTTGTTGACCACGAGCACCTCGATTAACTTTGTTTTGAAGTTCACCCTTTAGATCTTCAAACGAAGAAAGTGGATCATAGCTAAGTCGTTTTACGATGTGAAAACCATAATCTGTTTGGAACGGTTTGGAAAAAGCTCCATCTTCCTCAAGAGAGAAAGCTGCATCTTCAAATTCAGGCACCATTCTTTGATTCGTTCCAGTACCAAATGCAGGTAATCTACCTCCTTTATTTTTAGATCCTTGGTCATCCGAATAGAGTCGTGCTAATTTTTCAAATGATTCTCCATTCTTTAATTTTTCGTAAATCTCGTTGATCTTCTGTTCCGCATTTTTTAGATCAGATTTATCAGAATCTTTCGGTGCAGCTACCATAATATGTGCGGCAGAAACTGTTCCTCTCGCCGGACGCTTATCTTTCACCATAACTAAGTGATACCCGTATTTCGTTCTTATTGGGTCAGAAATTTCACCTTCCTTAGTAGTGTATGCTGCAGTTTCAAAAGGATAAACCATTTGGAAAGCTGTGAAATAGCCAAGATCTCCTTTGTTTTTCTTTGCAGAAGGATCTTCGGAGCCACCTTTTCCAGCAGCAACATTTCCAAAGTCCGCACCACCTTCGATCTTCTTCTTAAGATCCATTATACGATTGTATGCTTTCAAGGTATCGGCTGGACTCGCACCCTGAGCTACTTTAATAAGTATGTGAGAAGCGCGAATTTCCGTTTTCATACGTTCATAAGCTTCTTTTACAAGCTCTTTATTCTTTGTGGAATCTACAAGATATGGACGAGCTAACTGCTCTTTGTATCCTTGAAGTTCTTTAACTAAAGATGGAATTGTATCGTAACCAAGCGCTTCAGCTTCTGCTACTTTCATTTTGAACCTCTTGTAAAGTTCAAGGTATTCATCTAAGCTTTCTTTATCGTATTTAGGATCGTCATTATTCTTAAGATATACCTGAAGAAACTCACTTTTGGTTACTTCTTCATCGTTGATCGTCATTACAACTAGATCATTTTTCTGAGCCCAAAGTTGTAACGTTAGAAATGTGGCAAATATGAATACGAAATATTTCATTTTTTTCAATTTTACTTTTTCAGATTTACGAAAATAAAAATCTGCAGTTTACTATTACGGTTGAATACCTAAAATATTGTTAAGCAATAGTTATTTAAAACTATAATTTGGAGCCTCTCTTGTGATAGATACATCATGCGGATGAGATTCCAACATACCTGCATTGGTGATCCTAACAAATTCAGCACCCTGAAGTTTTTCTATCGAAGGAGCACCGCAATATCCCATACCAGCTCTCAATCCTCCGATTATCTGGTAAACAACTTCTTTTAAGCTTCCTTTGTAAGGAACTCTTCCTGAGATTCCTTCAGGAACCAATTTACTAGCATCGTCTTCATCATCCTGGAAGTAACGATCTTTAGAACCTTTTTCCATCGCTTCAATGGATCCCATTCCTCGGTATGCCTTGAACTTTCTTCCTTGATAAATGATCGTTTCACCTGGAGACTCTTCAGTACCAGCAAACATTGATCCAACCATCACAGTATCCGCTCCAGCAGCTACAGCTTTCACAATATCTCCAGTATAACGAATTCCTCCATCAGCGATAACTGGAACGCCTGTTCCTTCAAGTGCTCGTGCAACATCATTTATTGCAGAGATTTGAGGAACTCCAACTCCAGCGATCACACGTGTAGTACAGATCGAACCTGGTCCGATTCCTACTTTAACAGCATCAGCACCAGCATCAACCAGGTACTTAGCTGCAGCCGCAGTTGCTATATTTCCAACGATCACATCGATCGTATCATATTTCGCTTTTACAGCTTTTAATTTCTCTACTACCCCTTGAGTGTGGCCGTGTGCCGTATCTATAACAATTGCATCTACTCCAGCACTTACAAGTGCATCAACTCTATCTAACGTGTCATTGGTTACTCCAACAGCCGCTGCAACTCGTAATCGTCCGTATTGATCCTTACAAGAATCTGGGTGTTTACGTACTTTTATGATATCGCGATATGTGATCAATCCGATCAACTTATTTTGCTTGTCAACAACTGGCAATTTTTCGATCTTGTGCTCTTGTAAAATTTCTTCTGCTGTAGAAAGATCAGTCCCATCGTTTGCAGTAATAATATTCTCGCTCGTCATTACCTCAACGATCGGTCGATTATGCTGCTTTTCAAATCTTAGGTCCCTGTTAGTTACTATTCCCTTAAGATTATTGTCTCCGTCTACAACAGGAATACCGCCAATCTTATTTTCTTTCATCAACGCAAGAGCGTCTTTAACAACAGCATCTTCTCTTAAAGTAATAGGATCGATGATCATGCCGCTTTCAGAACGTTTTACTTTTCGTACCTCTAACGCCTGATTTTCAATGCTCATATTTTTGTGTATCACACCGATACCACCAGTTTGAGCAATCGCGATTGCAAGACTTGATTCCGTAACAGTATCCATTGCAGCAGCAACTACGGGAGTATTTACTGAAATGTTCTTCGTGATCTTGCTTTGTAGTTTGACATCTTTTGGAAGTACTTCTGAATAAGCAGGGACTAATAAAATGTCGTCGAAAGTTAGTCCTTCTTTCACTGTATTAATGTCTCGGAGCGCCATGATGAACCTATTTTTTTGTGTATAAATAAATTCCCGCAAAAGTAAGGAAAATAAAGTAGAATTCTATGATAAATTGCAGAGGAGTAGATTCTTATTTAAATTTATTTATATTCGGACATTCAATTCAGGAACCATGCTTAGAAAAATGCAATTACTTTTTGTCGTGTTTTCATTATTCTCCGTGATGGGGGCTAATGCTCAACATGTGCATTTTCCAGAGGTAATGTTAAAAGGGGTTGAAACAGATGTTCAGGTTACTGGATTGAATGAAGGGGATACTCTCTATATTGAAGAGGACACGGTTGTTCTTAGAAATGAAAAAGAAAAGATCCTTGGCAAATTCACTCTAGATTCTGAAGACTTTTCTTTCGAAGATGAAAATGTCAGTCATAGCGATACTGTTGTCTTACCAGGATGGCTTTCATTATTACCACCTTTGATAGCGATTGTTCTAGCTTTATTGTTCAAAGAGGTTTTGTCTTCTTTGTTCATTGGGATCTTTATTGGAGCTGCTACCATCGGTTTTTATACTGGTGGTGTTACAGGAATCTTCGCAGCTTTTTTAACGGTCTTAGATCATTATATCGTAGAGGCATTATTTAATACAGATCACATATCCGTCATTCTATTTTCAGTGATAATTGGATCGATCGTAGCCATAATTTCCAAGAATGGAGGAATGCAGGGAGTCGTAAATCGTCTTGTTAAATTTGCAACTAACCGAAAGTCAGGAATGCTCACAACTTATTTCCTGGGTTTGGCAATATTTTTTGATGATTACGCTAATACATTAGTTGTTGGTAATACTATGCGATCTGTAACTGATCGATTGAAGATCTCACGTGAGAAGCTTGCCTACATAGTTGATTCTACAGCTGCCCCAATTGCTGCTGTGGCCTTTATAACTACCTGGATTGGTGCAGAGTTAGGTTACATATCAGGAGGAATTGAAAAGATCGAAACACAACAGGGAATAGAGATCTCCCAAAGCGCATACTCTATCTTTATGAGCTCGCTTTCTTATTCTTTCTATCCGATATTCACATTGTTCTTTATGTTCTTTTTGCTCTATAAACAAAGAGATTTTGGTCCTATGTTGAATGCTGAGAAAAAGGCGTTGAAAGAAGGTGTTGATCAAGATACAGTTACAAATAAAGAACTTGAGGAGTTTAATCCAGTAGAGGGAGCGAAAACAAAGTCTTTCAATGCGATCATTCCAATTTTAGTTGTTATATGTGGAACATTTCTGGGTCTGGTTTATACAGGGTTCACTTCAGTTGAAGCCGAACTTATTTCAAATGGTTTAGATGTATCCAATGGAACGTGGTCTGCAATCGGAGCTGATGATGGTGGAAACTATGGATTCTTTAGAAAATTAGGAACGGTGATCGGTCAAGCTGATTCTTATGTTTCATTGTTATGGGCAAGTTTATCTGGATTGTTTGTTGCGATCTTAATGACAGTTAGTCAGCGAATTATGTCGTTAAAAGACACCATGGATGCCGTTTTAGTTGGTATAAATACAATGATGCCTGCTATTGCTATCCTTGTTTTGGCATGGTCACTTGCAGGAGTTACTGAGAGCTTAGGTACAGCAGAATATTTAGGTGCGTTCTTCGATGAAAGTTTTGCACATGCATGGATAATTCCTGCGACTACATTCGTACTATCAGCATTCATTGCATTCTCAACGGGATCATCCTGGAGTACGATGGCATTGATGTACCCGTTAGTTATTCCGCTATCGTATGCCGTAGCTACCGGAGATCCGAGCTTTGATGCTATGGAGATCATGTATAATACGATTGCTTCAGTTCTAGCTGGTGCTGTTCTTGGGGATCATTGTTCACCAATTTCAGATACAACCATTCTAAGTAGTTTGGCAACATCTTGTGATCATATCAATCACGTAAAAACCCAGATGCCTTACGCACTTACTGTTGGTTCGGTTGCTCTATTGATCGGTATTATTCCAGGTGCTTTTGGTATCTCATCGCTGATCACCATTCCAATTGGAATAGCTATTCTTTATTTTGTGGTCCAGTTCCTTGGAAAACGAATCGAGTAGATCAATTTAGGAAGACAATATTGAACGCTTCTTAGTTGATTACTTTTTTTACAATTCAAGTTCTTTCTGTGATATAAATACTATGTTTGTTAGTATTAATTTGTATTAGAATACCATGGAAACCCTTACACAAAGATATATTGAATATGATCGTTCTGATTTTTCAGATGAAGAGTTAGTCAATATATACAGAGCCATTTTGAAACCTAGATTGATCGAGGAGAAGATGCTGATCTTGCTGCGCCAAGGGAAGATATCGAAATGGTTTTCCGGATGGGGGCAAGAAGCAATAAGTGTTGGGACAACCTATGCCATGAATAGTGAAGAGATCATGCTTCCGATGCACAGGAACTTAGGTGTTTTTACAACTCGAAATGTACCATTGAACAGATTGTTTTCTCAGTTTCAAGGTAAAATGAATGGTTTTACTAAAGGAAGAGATCGATCATTTCATTTCGGAACAATGGATTACAATATCGTGGGAATGATCTCTCATTTAGGTCCGCAATTAGGAATTGCTGATGGAATTGCACTATCCAATCTTATCAAAGATAATAAGGAGGCAACTCTTGTTTTTACTGGTGATGGAGGAGCGAGCGAGGGAGATTTTCACGAGTCATTAAACGTTGCTTCCGTTTGGGATTTACCTGTGATCTTCACGATCGAAAATAATCAGTGGGGATTGTCTACTCCAAGTAATGAGCAATTCAATTGTAAGCAATTCGTAGACAAAGGAATAGGTTATGGGATGGATGCATACCAAATTGATGGAAACAATATTTTGGAGGTAATTAGTTCTGTTCGACAGATATCAGACTCTATTCGTGAAAGACCTCGCCCATTTTTACTGGAGTGTATGACTTTCAGAATGAGAGGTCATGAAGAAGCATCTGGTACAAAATATTATCCTGAAGGAATTCAAGAAGAGTGGAATAAAAAAGATCCAGTTCGAAATTTCGAGTTGTTCTTAAAAGAGGAAGGTATTCTTTCAGACGAAAAAGTTGAGCAATTTACTAAAGAAATTAAAACAGAAATTCGGGATGGTCTTGACAAGGCGTATGCCGAACCCAATATTGAGCCAGATACGAATACAGAATTAAAAGATCTGTTTAGAGAACACAATCAGGTTGTTCAAGCACCTGGATCAGAGCATAAATCAGAAAAACGATTTGTTGATGCAATATCGGATGGTCTTCGCCAATCCATGGAAAAATATCCAGAACTTGTATTAATGGGGCAGGATATTGCCGATTATGGTGGTGTTTTTAAGATCACAGAAGGATTTTTAGACCAGTTTGGAAAGGATCGTGTAAGAAATACTCCATTGTGTGAATCAGCTATAGTTGGCGCCGGTTTAGGTCTATCGATCAAAGGGATGAAAGCAATGGTCGAAATGCAGTTTGCGGATTTCGTTACATGTGGATTTAATCAGATCGTGAATAATCTTGCTAAGATCCACTGGCGTTGGGGTCAGAATGCTGATGTAGTTGTAAGAATGCCAACAGGAGCTGGTGTTGCTGCAGGCCCTTTTCATTCTCAGAGTAATGAAGCATGGTTCTTTCATACTCCAGGTTTGAAAATAGTTTATCCTGCTTTTCCTGGCGATGCCAAAGGTTTATTGGCTGCCGCAATTGAAGATCCGAATCCTGTAATTTTCTTTGAGCACAAATACTTGTATAGAAGCCTTAAGGAAGAAGTGCATGATGATTATTACACAACTGAAATTGGTAAGGCAAGACTTGTAAGAGATGGAACAGATTTAACAGTGGTCACATACGGAATGGGAGTTCATTGGGCCTTGGAAACTCTTGATGATCATAGTGATATTTCAGCAGATATCGTTGACTTAAGGACGCTTTCACCATTGGATACTGAGACTATTTTTAATTCAGTTCGCAAGACAGGAAGAGTTGTTGTGTTGCATGAGGACTGTGAGATCGGAGGAATTGGCGCCGAGCTCGTAACTCAGATCAATGAAAACTGTTTTGAGTATTTAGATGCTCCGATCAAAAGAGTTGCTTCGTTAAATACACCTGTGCCTTTTGATGCTGGTCTTGAGCAAAACTTTTTACCTCCGCAACGTTTTGAAGAAGCAGTTGTGGAGTTGATGAATTACTAGACACACTACACTACTATGGAAAAGGGAAATAAAAGGATCATAAAAGGTTGGATTTTTTATGACTGGGCGAATTCAGTTTACAATCTTGTAATTTCATCTGCAATTTTCCCAATTTTCTATGCAAATATAACAGAGAGCTATTATCTTAAATCTCTTGGTCGTGAGGGAGGTGAATTGGCAGAAGGTGAGAATGTAATGGTTGATTTTTTTGGAGCCTCCATTTCGAACACAGTTCTGTTTTCATATGTTTTGGCGGCTTCATTCTTGCTTGTAAGTATCTTGTCTCCACTGCTTTCTGGGGTAGCTGATGTAACAGGAAATAAGAAGCGATTCATGCAGTTCTTCTGTTATTTAGGAGCATTGTCATGTATCTCTTTATATTGGTTTAATCCTGCTCAGATCGAATTAGGGATGTTATCAATATTTCTGGCAAGTATTGGTTTCTGGCATAGCTTTGTTTTCTATAATGCTTTTCTACCCGAAATTGCTGAGCCTAAAGATCATGATAACATTTCGGCTCGTGGTTTTTCAATGGGTTATTTTGGTAGCATGCTCTTATTAGTTATTTGTCTTTCGCTAATTATGTTAGTGGATGAAAGCTATACAAAATGGAGCTTCATATTGGTGGGTTTATGGTGGATCGGCTTTGCTCAGATTACTTTTTCTCGACTACCGAACAATGTATATAAGAAAAAGAGAGAAAAAGGTTTTGTCTGGAAAGGCTTTAAAGAGCTTAAAAGAGTATTTGTAGAGTTCAAAGGAACTAAGCGATTAAAGCGCTATTTGTTTTCATTTTTCTTCTTCAATACTGGGGTACAGACTGTGATGTTGATGGCAGTTGTTTTCGCTAAAAAGGAAATTGACTGGGGAGATAATGGGGGAGATACTGGTCTGATCATCGCGATATTACTGATTCAACTATTAGGAGCCGGAGGAGCATATTTAATGTCATGGGTTTCTGGTAAGATCGGTAATCTTCAAACCTTGACTATAGTTGTTACTGGTTGGGTTGGATTGTGTATTTGGGCATATTTTATCGAAAAACCGATCACTTTTTATTTTCTCGCAGCAGGAGTAGGTTTTGTAATGGGAGGTGTCCAGGCATTGGCCAGATCTACATATTCTAAATTTCTTCCAGAGACGAAAGATCATGCGTCTTATTTCTCTTTTTACGACGTTTCTGAAAAGATCGGTATCGTTATCGGATTATTCTTTTTTGGTTTGATGGAAGACCTCACAGGTGACTTGAGAGCATCTGTACTATCTATTATTATCCTCTTTGCGATTGGTCTTGTGCTCTTGTTGCTTGTGCCTCGGAAAGCAGATAATGAAGCATAAAAAAAACCGCTTACAATTATGTAAACGGTTTTGATCATAAGTCTATTCTAAAATCTTAAGCATCTAGTAATTTACCAAGTGCATTGTTGTAGATCTCTTTAGCTTCTTGAACGAAACCATAGTGTTCATCGTCGACAACCATTTTACCTTGAGTAACATGACCTAATAACGTGTATTTTACATTATTTTGTTTCATCATAAATTCAATGAACTCATCTTCGTTGTCTTCGTTCACAGTAACAACAACTCGACCTGCAGCTTCTCCAAACAAGAATGCATCTTCACGAATTTCTGCATCTGTAATGATATCAAATCCTAGTTCATTCGGCATTGCCATTTCAGTTAATGTGATGAATAAACCTCCATCAGCACAATCGTGAGCGGCATTAATAAGTCCTCCTTGAATAAGGTTTTTAATCGACTGCTGCATATTATACTCCTCCTCAATGTTGAAGTATGGAGCAGGCGATTTTTTAATTCCATGGTAAGAATAGAGATACTCAGAACTTCCGATATCCTCCACGTTTTTCCCGATGATGAAAATAAGATCTCCTTTATGTTTGAAATCAAGAGACATTGTTTTCTTCTTGTCATCTACCAATCCGATCATTCCGATCGTTGGTGTTGGGAATACAGGCTCCTCTTTTCCTTCTGTTACTGTTTGGTTATAGAAAGAAACATTACCTCCTGTTACAGGTGTCTGGAATTTTATACAAGCTTCAGACATTCCTTTGATCGCTCCAACGAATTGCCAGTACGACTCCGGATTATAAGGGTTACCGAAATTCAAACAGTTAGTGATCGCACTTGGATTACCTCCTGAGCAGACGATGTTTCTCGCTGCTTCTGATACGGCAATAGCTGTTCCTTTATGCGGATCAGCATGAACATATCTAGAATTACAATCTACAGTCATTGCCAACGCACGATCAGTACCTTTTATGTTCACGATTCCTGCATCTGCAGGACGGTTTGTTGTCATTGTCTTGGTTCCAACCATTGAATCGTACTGCTCGTAAACCCATCTTTTCGAAGCGATATTCGGATGACTTAACAAATGCTGAGCAACTTCTTTCAAGTCGTCAGGTTGTTGAACATCATCAATGTTGAATTGCTGATATTCTTTGTAATAAGCAGGTTCTTTGTATTCGCGCTCGTACTGAGGAGCTCCACCACCAAGAACAAGAGACTCTGCAGGTACATCTCCTACAAGTGTATCTCCTTCAAAATAGCGAACTCTTCCTCCTTCGGTAACTACACCGATCTCTTCAGCGTGTAGGTCCCACTTATCGAATATATCTTTTACGATCTTTTCTTTTCCTTTCTTTACAACAACAAGCATTCTTTCTTGAGATTCTGATAATAGGATCTCAAATGGAAGCATGTTCTTTTGACGTGTTGGAACTTTATCTAACCAGATGTCCATTCCGACATTCCCAGCAGCAGACATCTCACATGATGAACAAGTGATCCCTGCAGCTCCCATATCCTGCATTCCAACAACTGCGTCGGTTTCTGCTAATTCCATTGTAGCTTCAAGAAGTAATTTCTCCTGGAATGGATCACCAACCTGAACAGCTGGAAGATCATCCATTGAGTCTTCAGTAATGTCTTTAGAAGCGAATGCTGCACCGGCAATACCATCTTTTCCTGTTGCTGATCCAACAATATAAACAGGGTTGCCCGGTCCAGATGCCGTTGCTGAAATAACTTTCTTTGTATCGATTATACCAGCTGAGAATGCATTAACAAGTGGATTTGTGTTGTACGAATCATCAAAAAATACTTCTCCACCTACAATAGGAATACCGAAAGAGTTTCCGTAATCACCAATTCCTTTGGTTACACCTTTAACTAACCACTTTGTTCTGTCATTATTGATGTTTCCAAAGCGAAGTGAATTCAATTGAGCGATCGGACGTGCGCCCATAGTGAAGATATCCCTATTGATTCCTCCAACTCCTGTTGCAGCTCCTTGATAAGGCTCGATAGCACTCGGGTGGTTATGTGATTCAATCTTGAAGACACATCCTATTCCGTCTCCCAAGTCAACCAATCCGGCGTTCTCTTCACCCGCTTTTACAAGCATGTGCGGACCGTCTTTAGGTAATTGTTTTAACCAGTAGATCGAGTTTTTGTAGGAGCAGTGCTCTGACCACATTACACCATAGACACTCGTTTCTGTGAAGTTTGGAGTTCGACCCAGGATTCCCTTGATCATTTCAAACTCATCTTCCCTTAGTCCAAGCTCTTTTGCTTCTTCTAACGTTGCTTCTCGTTGAATTGTACTTTCCATATAATCTATTGTATGTGCAAAAATAAATAAATTGAACGGTGTGCTTTCCTAATTTGAAGCTATTTTTAAACATTCTATTCACTGTCTCGGTCATATGATGTATTGCGTTGTGAGAAACATCGTGTTTTGTTGAACGAGATGTTAAAAAATGAGCGTGATGTAAAATAATGCTTGTTTAATTGAAAAAAAATTCCTACTTTTTCTTTCTCACTTCAAATTTTTAAGCCATGACAGAAACTATAGAACAAACAGCGCAACTTATTGAAAAAGAAATTATTCCAAACCTGTCATTTAAGCTGAAACAGTCGGTGAAACAACAGGATGGACTGATGGAAAAGTTGCTCGAAGCAACAAAGCTTGGAAATTTGCACCATGGAAAGGTGGCGATCTACTTTAGAGACGATCAAGGATTGAAACGTGTTGAAACTACGATCTGGGCAACTGGATTGAAATACATTTGTTTGAAGGGTGGGGTGTGGCTACCGATCTCTAGTATAGAGAAAGTGGTGATGACCTAACTCGAACTTCTGAAGCATAGGATTTCAAGAATCATTACGATAAGGGTGAATTTAATCCCCAGACTTTAACTAATTTTGAAGGCATGATGAAGTTCATGCCTTTTTTATTTTTGCTCACGAGTTCTCAATTGTTCAGTCAGTCTCATGTGGAGTGGGATGCAACGGTTGACGATTGTAATGTTCTTGTGGTATCAGCAGAAATAGATGAAGGATGGCATATTTACAGTCAATTTCAAAATGAAGATGCTGGACCGATTCCAACAGAGATCACGGTTGAATTGGATGACCGAGAAATCAACATCGCTGCTGAACCTGTTTGTACAGTGAAGTATGATGAGAATTATGGCGGTGAAGTTCGATATTTTGAAGGTGAAGTGATTTTTAGGGTTGCTCTCCCAGACGATGTTGAGGGTGATTTTAATGTACGGGTTGTATTCATGACTTGTAACGAAGAGGGTTGTTTACCTCCGGAAATGAAAGAATTTAAATTAAGTATATAAATAGTACCAATGAAAAAGCTATTAAGCCTATTAATGATCGTATTTACAGTGGGAAGTCTCTTCTCACAGATGGAATATCCAGAAGATAAAGTTGATTGGAAGTTTTCGGTAGAACAGAATGGGTGTGAGGCTACGATAGTAGGTAAATTCGTAATAGACGAACATTGGCATATAAATGCTACCCAATTACCAGAAGATAATTTTGGGATTCCAACAACTTTTTCACTTGTTGAAAGCGATAAGTTCGAAAAAGTAGGAGGTGTAATAGAACCTAAACCAATAAAAAAGTTTGACGAAGCTGCTGGGGAGCATCTTTCCTATCATGAGGGTTCGTTCACATTAAAACAAAAAATAAAAGTATTGGTCGAGGAACCTTTTGACATCGAACTGGATTTTGGATTTCAACCATGTGATTCAGTAAAATGTTTAATGCCTTTTGATGATCGTTTTAAGCTTAAAGTGAAAGGATGTAAAGAGGTTGAAGAAGCTAAGAATGATGAAGAAAAGATTGAAAAAGATGGTCAATCGGAAGTCGAGGAAGAGAATGAAAAAGATAGTAGTGATGTCTCGGTAGGATCAGGGGAAGAAAAAGAAGATTCAGTTGAAGTAGCATCGAATTCTGAAGGAGGTGGATCTGGAGAGGTCAAAGCTGAAACTGATGATAAGAAAAAACCAGCAGATCAATCTCTATGGTGGATTTTCGGTGTTTCTTTTGTTAGTGGACTTTTAGCTCTACTTACTCCTTGTGTTTTCCCAATGATACCAATGACAGTTAGCTTCTTTACAAAACAAAGTAAGACTAAGGCAGCTGGAATTCGAAATGCAATAACTTACGGAATTTCAATAATTGTGATCTATATCGTATTGGGTACAATGATCACCTGGATATTTGGTGCAGACGCGTTGAATGCTATGTCCACGAACCCAACATTCAATATTATATTCTTCCTAATCCTTGTGATCTTTGCGATCTCTTTCCTCGGTGCATTTGAGATTAGAATGCCGAGTTCATGGGTGAATAAAGCAGATCAAAAAGCGGATAAAGGTGGGTTGATTGGAATTTTCTTCATGGCACTTGCTTTAGCATTAGTTTCTTTTTCATGTACAGGTCCGATTGTCGGAACTTTGTTAGTTCAAGCTGCTTCTGAAGGAGGAATGGCTCCATTTATTGGAATGTTTGGCTTTTCTTTAGCACTCGCTTTACCATTTGGTTTGTTTGCCGCTTTCCCTGGTTGGATGAATACATTGCCAAAATCTGGAGGTTGGTTAAACGCTGTGAAAGTAGTGCTTGGATTCCTTGAATTGGCACTGGCATTTAAATTTTTATCAAATGCAGATCTTTCGTTACAGGCGCACTTGCTAGAAAGAGAACTGTTCCTTTCAATATGGATAGGAATATTTGTTGTTCTTGCGATGTATTTATTTGGTTTTATCCGAATGCCACATGATAGTCCGATGGAGAGACTTTCTGTGGGAAGAACAATGCTTGGAACGTTTGTAGTGATCTTTGTTTTATACATGATACCTGGTCTTTGGGGTGCACCATTGAAAATTATTAGTGCATTCCCTCCACCAATGAGTTATAGTGAATCTCCTATGGGTGTAGGCGCTAGTAATACAGGTATAACTACAGGTCATCAAGAATATGTTGAAGGAACAGAGCTTGGACCACAAAATATCATGGTTTTTCATGATTATGACAAGGCTTTAGCTCATGCGGAAAAAGTAAATAAGCCATTATTTGTAGATTTTACTGGACATAATTGCGTGAATTGTAGAAAAATGGAGCAGAGTGTTTGGGGAGAGCCTGGTATCATTGATATCTTAAGAGATGATGTCGTGATCGTTTCTCTGCACGTAGATGAGAGAAAGCCATTACCAAAAGAAGAGCAGAAAACGGTTACTTATCCTAATGGTAGAGAAGTGGATCTTAGAACTACTGGTCAGAAATGGTCTTATATGCAGATCTCGCAATATCAGGTGACAGCTCAGCCATATTACATCCTACAAAATACTGAAGGAGAAGATCTGGAAAACGGATCGGCGGATTACGAAAATCATAGTGATCCAGCTAAGTTCAAGAAGTGGCTTGAAGATGGTTTGAGTGATTTCAAAAAGCAAGATTAACAACTGTTGATAAACAAGAAAAACTTTTTGAAGCATCTAATCGGCAGTCACATTGAAAGTATTATTTTTGCCAAAACTTATAAGAAATGACTGAACGTTCTCCTGCAGTTTTGGTATTAGAAGATGGTACAGTTTTCCACGGTAAAGCCATCGGTAAAAAAGGTCGAACAACTGGCGAGTTAGCCTTCAATACTGGGATGACCGGTTATCAAGAAGTGTTCACCGATCCTTCATATCTGGAGCAAATGCTCATCATGACAACAGCTCACATAGGAAACTATGGAACTAATAAGAATGAAGTTGAGTCTGACAGGATGCAGTGTTCTGGGGTCATTATTAAAAAGTTTTCTGAAGTATTTTCTCGCATTAGTGCTGACATGTCTCTTGAAGATTTCATGTTGAGAGATGAGAAAGTGGGTATTGCTGATGTTGATACTCGTGCACTTGTTCGTCACGTCAGATCCAAAGGTGCAATGAATGCGATCATCTCGAGTGAGGATCAGCAGGATATTGAGCAACTGAAGAACGATGTGAAAGAAGTTCCTTCAATGGAAGGGTTAGAGCTGTCAAGTCGAGTAAGTACAAAAGAAGCATACATTTCAGCATCAACAACTGGAAAATCAGATTATAAAGTTGCCTTACTAGATCTTGGAGTGAAAACAAATATCGTGAGATGTTTGAATGAACGTGATTGCGAGGTGAAGGTCTTTCCAATGAATTCGACTTTGGATGAAATGTTAGCTTATCAACCAGATGGTTTCATGTTGTCAAATGGTCCTGGTGATCCAGCGGCAATGAAAGAAACACATAAATTGGTTGATGAGATTATCAATACTGATATTCCAGTATTCGGAATATGTATGGGGCATCAGGTGATCGCATTGAGTCAGGGATTGAAAACTGAGAAAATGCATCATGGTCATAGAGGATTAAACCATCCTGTAAAGAATCTTTTAACAGGTAAAGGTGAGATCACAAGCCAGAATCATGGTTTTGTGGTTTCGACTGAAAGTGTGAAGTCAAACGATAATATAGAGTTGACGCATACACATTTGAATGATAATACAGTGGCAGGAATTAGACTGAAGAATAAAAATGTTTTTTCAGTACAGTATCACCCTGAATCATCTGCTGGTCCGCACGATTCTAGATACTTATTCGATGAGTTCGTTGCAAACATGAAAAATCACAAAAAATAAAATCTTTTCCCCGTCATGAGTTACATCGCTAAAATCGTAGGAAGACAAATACTTGATTCAAGAGGAAACCCAACTGTAGAAGTTGATGTTTATACGTCTACTGGTCATATGGGTAGAGCTGCTGTTCCTTCAGGAGCATCAACTGGAGTTCATGAAGCTGTTGAACTAAGAGATAACGATGCTGACCGCTACATGGGTAAAGGTGTAGAAAATGCTGTATCGAATGTTAACACGGTGATTAACGATGAGCTTGAAGGGTCTTATATTTTTGATCAAAAAGCGATCGACCAAACGTTGATTGACATTGATGGTACTCAGAATAAAGAGCGTTTAGGTGCAAATGCTATTCTAGGAGTGTCTTTAGCTGTGGCCAAAGCTGCAGCTGCGGAATCTGGAATGTCTTTGTTTAAATATATCGGTGGCGCCGGATCTTACAGAATGCCAGTTCCAATGATGAATATTTTAAATGGAGGTTCACATGCTGACAACAAAATAGATATTCAAGAATTTATGGTAATGCCATTCGGAGCTAAGTCTTTCTCGGAAGGACTTCGAATGGGAACTGAGATATTTCATCATTTGAAGAAGGTATTGAAAGACAAAGGTTTTTCAACGAATGTTGGTGATGAAGGAGGGTTT
>DCYS01000039.1 GCA_002331485.1 Flavobacteriales bacterium UBA2104 | reverse complement strand
TGATGAAGGAGGGTTTGCTCCAAATCTTGGGTCAAACGAAGAGGCGATCGAGTTTGTACTTGAGGCAATCGATAAAGCTGGTTATAAAGCTGGCGAGGATATTTTTATAGCCCTGGATGCTGCAAGTTCAGAGTTTTACGACGCAGACAAGAAAAAGTATGTGTTTGAATCAACCGGTAAAGAATGGACCTCTGATGAAATGGTTGCATACTGGACAGAGTGGACAAAAAAATATCCGATTATATCAATTGAAGACGGTCTAGATGAAGATGATTGGGATGGCTGGAAAAAGCTAACCTCTTCTATCGGAGATAAGGTTCAGTTGGTCGGCGATGATTTGTTTGTTACCAATACGAACAGACTTTCAAGAGGAATTGAAGAAGGGTCTGCAAACTCTATCTTAATAAAAGTTAATCAGATCGGAACACTGACAGAAACGATCGAGGCTGTAAAAATGGCAACTAAAAACTCTTTCACCTCAGTAATGAGTCATCGAAGTGGTGAGACAGAAGATACAACAATAGCTGATCTAGCTGTTGCATTAGATTGTGGTCAGATCAAAACTGGTTCTGCTTCACGAAGTGATCGTATGGCTAAGTACAATCAGCTTTTAAGAATCGAAGAAGAGCTCGGTGAAAGCGCATTCTACCCGGGTAAGTCGTTTAAATTTATTAAGTAAAACAATTCGTTGTTATTTTTCTAACAAGTGTAATGTTTATTTAATATTTAGGTGTTTTTAAGACAACCTTTTAACGTCTATCTCGTCTAAACGATGAACAAATAGAGAGAAGATGAAATATTTACTTTTTTTACCCTTGTTTTTTCTAGCCTTTTTTGCTGATAGTCAGGTTAATAATCAGCAAAATGGAGCTCAATTTTTCGCTCAATTCACTTATCAGGAAACGCTATCCGAACAACAGGTTGCTGAATTCGAAGACAACCTTCGACAGAACCCGAATATCCTGATGGTTAGAGTCGATAGAAATACAAATGGGGTGCTTTTAGTGACTCATGAACTCTCTGATTTCGACGAAGCTACTGTCGAGTCATGGTTAAGTACAAGTTTCGAGGTAATTGACTGTTATCGAGAAGGACTTTACCGCGTGGACAGTGTGATCGCGTTTAATGATAATTTCTGCAGTATTGCTGAATAAAAGAATGAAAGTTATGTTAAAATACGTACTAGGTTTTATATCGATATTTATAACTGGAACAATATCATTCGCCCAAGCCGATTGTAATGTTGCCGAATACGGTTGTACTATAGGTAACTTTACCACAAATTCTTCAGGTAACGGTTTGGTCAATGATCTTCCTGCGGGAAACAATATTTCAAACCCTAATACAAATCCTGGTTCTGCAGGTAATTCGGGCTGTTTATTCAGTGATGAGCTAAACCCAACATGGATCATATTTACGGTTTCTACTCCGGGTTATTTAGAATTTACACTTGGTCAAGCGGGAGGAAACGGTTTTTACGATTGGGCACTTTGGCCATACTACGAAGCAGGTTCACCTCAAAGTATAAATGGAGGGGACGCATGTTCTGAAATCCAAGGAAATTTATTGCCACCTGTTGCATGTAACTGGAATGCATCAAGTGCTGGTTTTACGGGTATGGTTGAAGCAGGAAATTTACCTCCTGGTGGAAACCAAGGTAATTTTGAGGATGCATTCCTTGTTCAGCCAGGCGACCAGTTTGTATTATGTTTTTCAAACTTCTCAGGTCTAGTTGGACAAAATGTTCCAATTTTTACAGGTGCAGACATTCCAGGTACTAATGGTTCTAACCCAGCAGACATCACGTGTGATCCTTCTTCAATTGGAACAACGATTTGTTTGGGAGAAACTGCAACCGTAACTATCAATAATGGTGGTATTTCACCAGCAACTTATACTTTCTTAAACAATCAGGGTGATCTAGTTGATCCAAATGCAACAGGTCCAGATTTTGATTTAGTGCCAACGGATACTACAACTTATGAAGTGGAAATTACAAATGGTACATTAACAGATACTGTTGAAGTGACTGTTAATGTTGTACCACCACCAAACCCTGATGCAGGAGTTGATTTTGACGTTTGTAGTGGAGGATCGGGTACATTGAATGGTGTTCTATCCGATCAAAACAATTCAGGAGTCTGGTCATTCACTGGACCTGGGACAATTACCTTCAATCCCGATGATCAAACAATGGATGCCGATATTACAGCTTCTGCCTATGGAACATACACGTTGACATTAACAGAAAATAATGGTGTATGTCCTGACGAAACAGATGATGTAGAAGTATTATTTGAGAACCCAACTATTTCACTATCAGGGGTCGATCCAGATTGTTTTGGTGGATCGAATGGAGAGATTCATGTAGAATCAGCATTAGCTACGAGCTACAGTTTTGATAATGGTACAACTTGGCAAGTTGATTCATTTGCTACTGGTTACGCAGCAGGAACCTATACTGTTTGTATAGAAACTGCTAATGGATGTCAAACATGTGATGATATTACGATCAATGAAGGTGTTCAAGTTTCTATAACTGCTTCAAATGATACTTTGATCTGCGAAAATGGTACAGCTACTTTGGCAGCACAAGGCAATGGCGGAACAACATTTAGTTATATCTGGGATCACACGAGTGATAATTCGAATTCTGTTCAGGTTCAACCGAATGCTCAAACTACATATACTGTCCAGGCCGAAAATGAAAATGGCTGTTTATCACCTACTGAGGATATTATTGTTGATGTAAACCCTCCGTTAGATGGAACATCTTCACCTTCTCAAACAATTTGTCCTGGATATGATACACAAGTTTCTGCTCAGGGTTCAGATGGAAATGGAGGCCCATATTATTATGAATGGACAGATGGTAACGGTAATGTTGTTTCGAATTCAGCAATTTTCACAGCTTCACCATCAACTACCACTACTTATACTGTAACTATTACTGATGGATGTGAATCAACTCCATTTGTAACAACATCAGAGGTTGTAGTTGCACCTTTACCAACTATCGATTTCTCTGTTGAAGATGATGCGATCTGTGTTCCTGCAGAATTTCAGCTTACCAATCTTACAGATCCAAACTTAACGGATGAAACGTATTGGTACATTTCAGATGGTCAAACATTTATGAATGCGGATAACTTTAATGTTACTATTGATCAATCTGGTCAATATGATGTGAAATTGGTTGTGGTTACACCAGATGGTTGTATTGATTCATTGAATCGTCCTAATTATCTAACAGTTTACCCAAAACCAAATGCAAACTTCAATTTTGTACCGGACCCGGTAACAATGCTGAATACGGAAGTTTTATTCCAGAATTATTCCACTGGAGCTGATGCGTATGAGTGGACATTTGAATCAGGAAATCCGGGGTTCAGTTGGCTTGAAGATCCAACTTCTACATTCCCTGAAGGAATAGTTGATAACTACGAAGTAGAGATGATCGCGACATCAATGTTTAACTGTAAGGATACAGCAAGGGCTATCGTCCAAGTTGAGTCTGAAGTGATCCTTTACGCTCCAAATGCATTCACACCTGATGGAGACGAACACAATCAGAATTGGAGAGTTCACATTGAGGGAATAAATGTTCAGGATTTTGATCTTGAGATCTATAATCGCTGGGGCGAAATTGTTTGGGAGTCACATGACCCTAATGCCTCATGGGATGGCACATATGGTGGACAGAACGGTAAAATGGTTCCAGAAGGTACTTACGTATGGAAGATCAGAACAAGAGATATGATCAATGACAATAAGTATGAGTGGCAAGGTCATGTTAGCATACTGTATTAGTGATAAAAGAGATTAACAGAAAAGCCGTTTCATTTGAAACGGCTTTTTTTAGTTTTATTGAGAGTAAATGCTCTAGCTTCGAATAGCCTGTATACCAGGTAAAACCTTCCCTTCCAGGTATTCAAGCATTGCTCCTCCTCCTGTAGAAACATAACTCACCTGATCAGAAAGATTGAATTGATTAACAGCTGCTACAGAATCGCCTCCACCTACCAAAGAGAATGCACCATTTTGAGTAGACTCGGCAATAGCCTCAGCAACTAAAACTGTTCCTTTTTGAAACTTCTCCATCTCAAATACACCCATTGGGCCGTTCCATAAAATAGTCTTGGAATTAAGAATTACAGATCTGAAAGCATCAATTGATTCTTTTCCGATATCTAGTCCCATCCAACCGTCTTCTATTTGATCGATCTTTTGCTCCTGAGTATTCGCTGCTGCATCGAATTTATCAGCAACGATAGTATCACTTGGTAAGTGAATATTTACTCCTTTCTCAGTGGCTTTATTCATAATTCCTTTGGCTGTCTCCAGGTAGTCATCCTCCACTAGCGAAGCACCGATCTTTCCGCCTTGTGCTTTAATAAATGTGTATGCCATTCCACCACCGATGATCAAGTCATCAACTGTTTCAAGTAGGTTTTCAATAATAGTGATCTTTGAGCTTACTTTAGCACCTCCAACAACGGCAAGAGTAGGTGATTGAGGTGATTTCAGTACCTTATCAATGTTCAAGATCTCATTCTCTAATAGAATTCCGAAATACTTGTCGTTGGGAAAAAAATCAGCGATGATAGCCGTACTTGCGTGAGCACGATGAGCGGTTCCAAAAGCATCGTTAATATAGATATCACCATGTTTTGAGAGTTGTTCTGCAAATGTTCTGTCACCTGCTTTTTCCTCATTGTGAAATCTTAGGTTTTCAAGAAGAACTACTTCTCCTTTTTGAAGAGAGCTCGTCAACTTCACTGCTTCATCACCTATGCAATCGTTTGCGAACTTAACGTCTTTATTGATCAATGAACTGAGGTGGTCAACCAATTGATTCAATGAGAATTTATCTTCAGGTCCATTTTTCGGCCTGCCCAAGTGAGACATTAGAACTACACTACCGTTATTCTCTAAAATTGTATTAATTGTAGGCAAAGCTGCTCTGATGCGGGTGTCATCTGTGATCTTTCCCTCCTCATTGATCGGAACATTAAAATCAACACGAACTAACGCTCTCTTTCCAGTAAAATCAAGGCCTTTTATGCTTCTCATATTGTTTGAAATTTTCGTCAAAATTAACAGAATCTTTTTTATTGTATATAATAACTATATGTGAACAGGACTACAATAATTGTTAATTAACTGTCTTTGAATGGTTGGTTTTGAAACCTACTTATTTATAATTTCGTACATTTGTTATGTACTCACATTGTGAGCAATTTAATTTTATAGTATGCAAAACAACAACATTACCTTTGATCGCTCTAGTAACGTGGAGTTCTACAAGACTTTACAGAAGAGGGTTAGAGGCTATTTTAAAGAGAATAATATTTCTCGTTATGGTAATTTTGGGATGGTGATTAAGTCTATTTTTATGGTAGCTTTATATCTCGTTCCATTTATTTTGATTCTTACAGTTTTTGAAAATACATGGCTTATACTTTTGATGTGGGCAATCATGGGATTCGGAGTTTCTGGAATCGGATTATCAATAATGCACGATGCAAATCATGGTGCCTATTCTAAGAATAAAAAAGTAAATAACTTCTTTGGTTCGTTTTTGAATATGGCTGGAGGTAGTCCATTTATGTGGCGTATTCAGCATAATGTGCTTCACCACACTTATACTAATGTTACAGGTATGGATGAAGATATCGCGCCTGGAAAAGTAATGCGATTCAGTCCTTACGAAAAGCGAAGAAAATTACACAAATACCAACATCTTTACGCTTGGTTCCTTTACGGAATGATGACGTTGATGTGGGTAACTGTTAAGGATTTTAGACAGTTGTTTGATTACTCGAAGCGAGGGTTAACTAAAACTGAGAATTCTTCAACAACAGCTAAGTTATTTATCCAAATCCTTGGAGCTAAACTTTTATATTATGGAGTGATTTTGGTTTTGCCATTGATCTTCTCTCCGGCACCTTGGTGGCTAACATTAATTGGGTTTATCATGATGCATTACATTACAGGTGTGGTTTTAGGTTGTATTTTCCAGCCAGCACATGTTGTACCATCATCAAATTACCCTATGCCTGATGAGTCTGGTAATATCAAAGCAGACTGGGCTGTAAGTCAGTTATTGAATACAGCGAACTTTGCTCCGAAGAGTAAGTTTTTCTCATGGTTCGTAGGAGGATTGAATTTCCAGATCGAGCACCATTTGTTTCCAAATGTTTGTCACGTTCACTATAAGAAACTTTCTAAAATTGTTCGTGAGACAGCGGAGGAATTTAATTTACCATATAATTCAGAGAAGACATTTGCTGGAGCTTTGGTGAGCCATGCAAAAATGTTGAAAAGATTAGGTCGTCAAGACGAATTATAGAATTTCATGAACGTAGAAACGTTTAGAGAATATTGTTTGGAAAAGGCTCATGTAAGTGAGTCTTTTCCTTTTGATGAAAATACCTTAGTCTTCAAACTGAATGGGAAAATGTATGCATTGATCGGATTGGAAGACGGTAATCGATGTAATCTTAAATGCGATCCCGAAAGAGCTGTTGAGCTTAGAGCATCTTATGAAGGTATTATACCTGGTTATCATATGAGCAAAAAACATTGGAATACCGTTTATTTCGATCGTGATGTACCTGAAAAATTGATCATTGAATTAATTGATCATTCCTATGAATTAATATTTAATAGTTTCTCAAAGAAAATTCAAGCAGAACTCAATGAGCACGCGACTAGATAAATTTGTTTGGTGTGTCCGATTAAGTAAAACACGTTCGAAAGCAACGGATCGAGTTAAAAAAGGCAAGATCAAATTGAATGGAGAACAGGTTAAGCCGTCAAAAGATGTGCAGATCGGTGATACTGTTCAGATCACTCGACATAATGCTGTATTTAGTTATAAGATCAAAGACTTGCTCAACAAGAGGGTAGGAGCCAAGTTAGTAGAAGATTACATTATTGATACTACTCCTGAAGTCGAGATCGAGAAGTTTAAAACATATCTCGCAGCACAGCGTAGTTATCGTCATCACGGGACAGGGAAGCCTACCAAAAAAGACAGAAGGGCAATTTCATCTTTTCTAGATTGGAATGATGAAGATGACTGGGATTTGGATTAAAGTCGCAGTCCGACAATACAAATATCATCCGTTTGTTTGGTGTTTGCTGCCCATTTAACAAATGTTTTTTCCAGATATTTCTTCTGTTCATTTATTGGAAGATCATTGAGAGATCGTAGAAGTTCATGTAAACGCTTTGATTTAAATTTTTTTCCTTTCATTCCGCCCATTTGATCTTGAAAACCATCTGATCCAAGGTATAGCATGTCACCTTGTTCAAAAGGTAAAATGGTTGCTGTAAAAGTCCGGTTATCTTCAATTTGCCAACCTCCGATTGGATATCTACTGCCCCTTATCACGTGGTAATCATCATAGTTACTAACGATCAACATCTTTCTGTTCGCCGAAGAATAATGAATTTTATTGTTTTCTCTATCGATACATACAATAGAAAGATCTATCCACGGATTGTCATGCAGTCCATCACGATTAAAGCTTTCAATAAACTTTTTGTCCACTTCTTGCAATATCTTATTTACTCGTTTGATCCCTTTATTCATAATAACATATTCAAACAAGTTCAATGCAAGAACAGATAATAAAGAAGCCGAGATACCATGACCAGTGCAATCTCCTACAACTAAATAATCCAATCCATGTTTTCTACCCACCCAATAAAAGTCCCCGGAAATGACATCTCGAGGCTTGTACAATGTAAAGTATGTTCCAAGTACGCGTTTTAGATGCCTTTTCTTCGGTAATAACCCCTCCTGAACGATTTTCGCGCTTTCCAAACTCTTTTGGAGTTCATCCTCATATAGAAAGGAAGTTGTGGTCACTGAATTCATTTGTTCATTTTTCAACAAATAGACTAAATCCAAAGATCAAATACATTAATCAATCATTAAATTTCCTTTGTTTTCGGGGTGTTCAGAGAATCAACTACTTAGTTGTTTTGTAAGCGAAGTTCTAAAAAAATCAAAACTATTTCTGTGATGTCAGTGTTAAGGGCATGTTTAAATTCACAATTTTTAAACATTTAAGCTCAACTGAAGTTGTATCTTTGTATGGATTAAAATTAAATATTATGCAAGAATTTTTAGACGTTACCGACGAAGGAGTAGCATCAAAATCTGAAGTGAAGGAATTTTTTACGGGAGTGTATACATACATGTTTATGGCGCTACTCGTATCAGGAGTTGTTTCCTGGTATCTGGCTAGCTCAGGTTTGTTTGTAGAGTGGTTTCTGAATTTTGAAACTGGTACTGTAAGCCCTTTGTTCTATGTGGTAGCATTTGCTCCATTAGGATTAGTATTATTGATTCAATTCAAGTATCAATCTTTCTCTGTGGGTGCATTAGTAGGACTTTTTATTCTTTACTCTGCATTGATAGGAGCATCTCTGTCTTCCATCTTTTTTGTTTATAGCTTAGGGGATATTGTAACGACATTCTTTGTTACGGCCGGGGCTTTTGCAGGAATGGCTATTCTTGGTTATACCACACAGGTGGATCTTTCTAAGATGGGAAGTCTACTTTATATGGCTTTTATCGGGATCTTCTTTGCGGCAATGATTAACATGTTTGTTGGGAGTACCTGGTTAGGATACCTGATATCAATTATCGGCGTTTTTGTATTTACAGGACTTACTGCATGGGAAATGCAAAAGTTGAAAGCGATCGCTAATGATCCACAAATGGCAAAAGAGAATAAACAGAAATTGAGTTTAATGGGAGGATTGACATTATATATCCTTTTTATCAACTTATTTATGTCTTTACTTCACTTATTGGGAGGAAGAGATTAGACGAAGTTTGAAATAATTTTTTAAAAGCATCATTGAGAACCAATGGTGCTTTTTTATTTGAAGTAACTCATTACTTCATCTGTCGCTCCACTTTTTCTCTTCATGAATGAAAGAACCTCTTCTTCGAAATCACTATCCTTAAATCGATTGTATACAGAAAGCAATTCAGTGGAAGTCTGAATACTTGAACCTATTCCAGCCTCGATAAAATCATCTGCTTCCGGGAATTTACTGTGTTGTGGTCCAAAGATCACCGGTAATCCGAATGAAGCTGGTTCAAGAATATTATGTAGACCAGTTCCAAAAGCACCCCCAACATAAGCAATTGAACCGTATTTGTATGCGTAGGCAAGTACTCCAATACAGTTTAAAATGATCACTTGTGTATCCATCTTTAATTCAACACCGTTTTCAAGATCTGTATATTTCTGATAAGGAACTGAAAGCTGTTTCTCTATACTTGAAATGTGTTCAGTGTTTACTTCATGGGGAGCTAATATGACCAATTCCTCGATCTGTTTTTTGTTGATCAGTGAAATCAGTAGCTGCTCGTCTTTTGGCCATGAACTTCCAATGACAAGAATTTTTGAATCTACCCGAGACCATTTTTCAAAGATCTCATTTGATCTATCCTCTTTAGCTCGTAAAATTACTCTGTCGTATCTCGTATCTCCAGAGATAGTAAAGTTTTCGTAACCATTAGATCGTAATACACTTGCACTTGTTTCATTCTGTAAAAAGAAATGATCAAACTTTTTTATCATTGATTTGAAACGACCTGCGTACCATTTAAAGAATCTTTGGTCATCTCTGAACAATGCGCTAAGTCCATAAAGTTTACACCCATTTTTAGTACATGCGTCGATAAAGTTTAACCAGTATTCGTATTTGACGAAAAACGCTTTCGTTGGGTGAAACTTTTCTATGAATTTTTTCGCATTTCGAGGAGTATCCAACGGTAAGTAACATGTATGATCACCGATTGATTTCGAGATCAACGCTTCATAACCAGAAGGGCTGAAGAAAGTTACCAAAATGAAATTTTTAGGGTCAGCTTCTTTGAACGCCTGCATCACGGGTAGTCCTTGGTCATATTCTCCCATTGAAGCACAATGGAACCAGATCACTTTACGATCGTTTGGTATCTCAAGGTTCTGATTCCAAAAACCAGCTCTCCCTTCAACCCATTTCTTAGCTTTTTTATTCCAGAGCGATGCGAGTCTGATCAACCCTCCATATAAATATATCCCCAGATTATAGAGCATTGAGATCAATTAAAGTAGTAGTCCTTTGGTTGACGTTTGTAAATTGGGATTAGCCATCCAACTCGAAAACCATACATTAATTCGAGCCTTAAGTCCTGAGAAACAACTTCATTGGGTTTATCCCAAAATTCTGAACGTTGATTCCTTGTGAATCCCTGCTGACAATAAAATCCTGCGTAGAAATTATAGATTCCCTGATCTGCCATAAAACTGTAACCGATGAACTGAGCAGTATTCACACCAATTGTCAGTCGATCATAGCCTTTTCGATAGTCTCCTTGTAATTGTGGAACATCATCTTCCTGCGTTTCAACTCTTAATCGATGCCACAAATAACCAGCACTTAGCTGAACCATAATACCTGAATTTGGATTAGGGCTCAGTATAGGAAAAACTTTACCGATTGAGCCATTAACATGAAAACCTCGGTTGAAAAGCAGCACGATTGCAGGACCACCAGAAGAATTGGTGATATTTCCTTGTTCGTCCCTCAGGTTATCAAGAACACCATCAATACGTATATCATTCCCAAACAGGTAGTTACCATCTAACCCAAAAATGAAATTTCGTTTGGTTTTGTATCCAGCGAAAGCACCTAAGGCATTGGTTAATCCATATCGATCAGCAAGATCTTCACCTGTCCAGTTCAGTCCGTATTGGATCCCACAGTAAGGTGTTCCGATAGTTTCCTTACTTACATCCCTTTGACTGTAAGTGCTAAAAGAGAGAACTAAACATAGAATTGTTACAGGTAAATATTTTAAGATCAGCTTCAATTTTTAAATGTTTCGTTGATGTTCAATTGATACAAATGTACACATCTGACTGCACACGTTCAATATTAAAACTACCAATTCGAGGGATTATTATACATGCCAAGATCAAAAGTTGAACTGAATTCTTCCATATCGGTGTTTATTTCCACTCTTGCTGTAAAGGAACAGTTCTTCGTCTTCTTGATTCTCGATGCAGAGTTTGGGTACAATAACGGTGTCAGTTTGTTTCTTCCCACCGATCGATCTTCTTTTTATTCGCCCTGTTTTTAGATCAACTTCAACAAAGGCTATAGCATTTCTCCACGAGTTGAAATATGCAGTTTTTGGATTTGCTTCGTTCAAAAATCTACCTTCATCGTTATAGTTCTTACTGTTATCGTTGAACACCAAATACATTGTTGAATCACTGACGTATTTCGAGAAAGATAGATAATAACCACCATCATTTATTGAATGTTGATTTTTTGAAACTACCGTGTTCCAAATGAGTCTACCTGTACTATCTAGCTTGTAAATAATGATGTTGTTGTAATAGTAATATGTATCAACTCGATTATTCGTTCCTGGTGCACCTGTTCCACTAAAACGTTCTTCAATATCAAAATGCTCGGCTATCCCAATAAATCCACCATCTTCTGTTTTTCTTAAGTCACGCATGCGGTAGCTGCCTAATCCTTCTCGGAAATTAGGATTGTTTAACTGTAGATTTTGTGGTAATTGCTGACCTTGGATTTTAAAATCAGTTGAGAAACGTGTGAACTCCTCTTGTATGATATCACCACTATCGTTCATCTTCATAAAGAAAACACCCCGAATTCCAGAACGCACATCATCTGCATACAGTCCAGAGAAGATGAGATCTTCATTATCTGCGGTGATTTCGATCTCTTTCAATAATAATTCGTTTCTCCGAACATTGAAGTCAGACAACTCACCATCTTTCAGCTTAAATACTGTAAGCTGTTTTTGATTATTGAAGTTATTTCCCCAATTCATTCCTCTCGGATCAGGGCTAAACTCTTGAGCTAAAACATACAGATCACCACTTCTTGTGATGTAACTTCTTTCGAACTGCATTTGTTTATTCTGAAAGGGGAAGATCGACGTTCCTTGTGTCTTAATATGATAAGTGCTGTCGAAGACCCCAAAGCTATATGTCGGGAATTCATTTCTACCACCAGGGATAGTATAGAGGTAACCAACTTTTGATTTTTCAATATTACTTACTACGGATAAGTAATCATAAGATAATGAGCGATTCAAAGAATATGTTTCCAGATGAAAACCATGGTTTTCTTTCACACCTTTATCCGGATCGAGAAAATGATAATAAAGTTTCACCTTTTTTTTGAAGAACTTTTTTCTTCTACTAATTACAAGTAACTGGTCGTTCAGCACGGCAAAATCCTCAAGGAAAGTTCGTTTGCCATCTCCGTATAACTTTACTTTTTTATCCTTGTAGGGCCTAAAATCTTCAATTGGTTCGAAGTAGAACCTTTTCTTATAGTCCGTAAAGAAATTATAAAGATTGGTCCTGTTTACTACACTTACGTAGTGATCTTCTTTAGTTTTTAAAATGCGCTCCACATTACCAAGGTCTCGGAACGATTCTCCCCAGTAGATATCAAAATCCTCATAATGGTCTAAGATCTGACCATGAGCGTTCGATCTGAAGAAGGTCATCAGAAAGAAAATAGCTATAAGAATCTTGTTAAACGTAGTAAGTCGCATTTGCAACATAAAGTTAAGAATATCCTCTATGTAAACGCAGAAACGAGTTTTAAGTTTTCGTTGTTTGTATGTAACGCAAGAAAATCTAACTTACCAGAGGAGCAATATTATACACCAGTGTAATTATGAGGAGTAATAGCTTTCAACTCTGCTTTGATCTCATCATTTACATTCAACGTGTCTACAAAAGCGTGAACTGTGTCTTTGGTAACCTTCTCATTTTTCCGTGTAAGACCTTTAAGCGCTTCATAAGGCTTAGGGAATCCTTCTCGCCTCAGTATCGTCTGAATTGCTTCAGCAACTACTGCCCAGTTGTCTTCAAGATCTCTTTCTAGAGCTGATTCATTCAATAACAGCTTTCCTAAACCAACCATTGTGGATTTTAGTCCGATTAACGCATGTCCTAATGGAACACCAACGTTTCTCAATACTGTTGAATCAGTAAGGTCACGTTGTAGTCTTGAAACTGGAAGTTTAGCTGCTAAGTGCTCCAGGATCGCGCTTGAAATCCCCAGGTTTCCTTCAGAATTCTCAAAGTCTATAGGGTTAACTTTATGTGGCATCGCACTTGAACCGACTTCACCTTCTTTCAGCTTTTGTTTGAAGTATTCCATAGAAATATACGTCCACATATCTCTGTCCAGGTCAATAAGAATACTGTTGATTCTCTTCATAGCATCAAACAAGGCTGCAAGATTATCGTAGTGCTCGATCTGAGTTGTCGTTTGACTTCTTGTTAATCCTAAGTAACTCGAAACAAAGTTGTTTGCAAACTTGACCCAATCAGTATTAGGAAAAGCAACCTTATGTGCATTCATATTACCTGTAGCTCCTCCAAATTTAGCTGAGAAAGGAACATTTTTCAATTGCTCGAGTTGAATCTTTAATCGTTCACTGTACACTAACATCTCTTTACCTAAACGAGTAGGAGACGCTGGTTGACCATGAGTCTTAGCCAACATTGGAATGTCTTTCCATTCATCAGCAAATGCATCGAGTTGATCGATGACCTTTGATAGCTCTGGAATATAAACTTCATTTACAGCTAATTTCATTGACAACGGAACAGCCGTATTATTGATGTCTTGAGAAGTCAATCCAAAATGAACGAATTCAAGGTGTTTTTCCAGTCCTTTTTCTTCCATGCGCGCTTTGACAAAATACTCAACAGCTTTAACATCATGGTTTGTTGTTCTTTCCGTCGTTTTGATCTCTTCAGCGTCTTTTTCGTTGAAGTTTCTGTAGATGTCTCTCAACTCTTCAAAACGATCTTTTGGAAAATCAGCAAGTGGCTTAACATCATTTTCTACCATCGCGATGAGATATTCGATCTCAACTAGAACTCTATATTTTATGAGTCCAAATTCAGAGAAATACGGAGCGAGTTCAGAGACTTTTCTTCTATATCTACCGTCGATTGGGGAAATTGCTGTGAGCGTATTTAAATCCATTGCTGTGTTTTTAGGAAAAGCGCAAAGATAGTAAAACTCAATAAAAAGATGGCGCTAATTAATGCGCATTGATTACTTTTGAAATCATTACGAAATAGATGAAGTTTTTTAAGCATTTCGCATTAGGAATTAAATCATATTGGAGGGCAATTCAGTTTATCCGAGAGCATAAATTGTATTGGTATTTTCCTATTCCTGCGGCTTTGATGCTAGTGATCTATTATATCGGAAATGAGTTTGCTACGTGGCAAGCAAGTTGGGATCCAAGATTAGGCTGTACCGAGTGTTCGAACATGAATGAGACTATATGGTTCATGATCAAAATGCTACTAAGTATTACAATTGGTTTGATCCTCATGAAGTTTGCAAAGTACATAGTGGTGGTCATTTTGTCTCCATTGTTATCCATCTTGTCGCAAAAAGTAGAGAAGAAGTTAACAAAGAATACTTACCCATTTAATCTGCAACAGACCTTGCATGATGTCAAAAGAGGTCTTAGAATTGCATTAAGGAATGTAATGTGGGAGTACATTTTCTTTTTGATCATACTCTTGGTTTCTGCATTGGGCTGGGAAGAAGCACATCAATCTCCTATATTCTATTTGACCTTTGTGATCGGTTTCTTTTACTACGGGTTTAGTTTTATTGATTATATCAATGAACGAAGACGACTAGACATCGATCAAAGTATTCACTTTATGCGAAAACATCGGGGCTTAGCTATCTCTATTGGAGCGATTTACTCATTATTGATACTGGTGCCAGTTGATCTAGGGGCAATGACCAATTATAATGGATTCTTAGATCATCCATTCGAGACGTTAGGTACGAGTTTATTACAAATAGTACTTTGGTTTTTAGCATCCTGCTCTCCGATTCTTGCTATTGTGGCAGCCACGTTATCCATGCATGAATTGGTTGATCTTAATACAAATGTCTACTCCGAAAAGGACGAAGACGAGGAAGAATAGAGCTTAACACACAGTGAATCAAGCCTAATTCGCTTATTGTTAACAACTATTTTTTATCTTTGATCTATATTTTACGAAGCGTCTTTCTTATACTTGTATTAGAAATTACGTTTTTCGTGATCAAACCAATACAGATTAACTATGAATAGAGTTTTAGGACTTTTAATGCTACCGCTATTTGTGATGGTGATTTCTGCATCATCTTTTGCTGCTGAAAAGACAGTTGTTCCAACAGATTCAACATCGAATATTATCGATAGGACTGCAGCACTTTATCTTATTGATGAAGGTAAAAAATTCTTCAATCAAGGTAAGATGAGGGATGCATTACGTAAGTTTAGAGAAGCTTATGTTCGCGATAAGTATAGTGCAAGAGCAGCATACTGGATCGGTCGTGCTCACTATAACATGGATAATTACGGTTATGCATTGAAATATGCAAAGATCGCGGAGTCATTGAGTCAGGCTGATGATGGAGATGTTTTTATGTTATTGGGAGAAGCATATCATCGTCAAGCACTACTTGATAGTGCTCGAATGAATTATGATCTGGCTAAGATCCAATTGTCAAATGCAAAAAAACGAGCATACAACATCAACCAGAAGATCACGGAAATAGCTTATGCTCAATCTGTAAGTACTGAGGAGCCTGTTACAGAAAAAGTTTTGATCTCAGATAATGTAAACTCTGGGTATGATGATTATGGTTCAGTGCTTTCATCTGATGGGAAAACGATCTATTTTATTTCAAGAAGACCAGATACACGTGGTGGAAATATAAATCCAGACGATCAGCGTTATTTTGAGGACGTATATTTCGCTACTTGGGATGAAGATGCAGGCGATTGGACTGAATCTTCTAACGATATTGAACGATTGAATTCAGATGGTTTTGATGCTGTTAGCCATGTCACAGAAGATGGGAATACAGTTTATATGACTGTAAACACATCAATACTTGATCTTAATAATACTACAGAAAGTTCGGATATTTGTATTGCTGAACGTACGAAAGAAGATCGCTGGAATACTCCAAAGCCAATAAAGAATAAATCGATCAACACTTCATTCTATGACGGAAACGCGACGTTAACCGCAGATGGAAGAACGATGTATTTTGTGAGTGGTAGAGAAGGGGATAAGTCACTTTCTGATATCTATGTTGTAGAGAATGACGGTAAGAGATGGGGAGAAGCTCAGAAATTACCAATGTCGGTAAATACCCTCGGAAATGAAACAACCCCATACATTACTCCAGATGGGCGATATTTATTTTTCTCTTCTGATGCAAGAGAAGGAATGGGAGGTTACGATGTTTACGTAACTGAGAACCTTGGAAATACTTGGTCAGAACCAAAGAACCTGGGTCCTACATTCAATACTGTAAACAACGACTTATTCTTCAAGTACTATCCAAAGCTTAACCAAGGTTTTGTATCTACGTACAGACTTCAGGGCAACAAAGCGAGTATGGATATCTTTAAGTTCGATCTTGAAGGTTGGAAGATACCATAGAGAAGATAAAATACTATCTAAAAAGCGGTTCGGTAGTGAACCGCTTTTTTTGATCCGGCGGAGAGAGAGTAAAGTTGACTTGACCCAGGGCCACGAGATGTAATCTCGCGGCAGCGTGGGTTTAGGACGTTCAATTAAGTTGTCCTGTTCCGCAGGATCTCCAGATCCTGCTTTAAAAACACACAACTTCTAAAATACTTTCCGTTTTCAATAACAAAAAAAGACGGTCTGAAAAATCAAACCGCCTCTAAACCTCTCTTAAAACTAATAGTTGTAAACCACTTAATTACTAAACATATCTTTTACGCGTTGGAAAAATCCTTTTTCCTTCCCATCTGGATTAGGTTGGAAGTTTTCACTTTCACGCAGCTTAGACAAAATGTCTTGTTCTTCTTTCGATAATTTCTTTGGAGTCCAAACATTGATATGAACAAATTGATCACCTGTTCCGTAAGCCTGAACACTTGGTAAACCTTTTCCTCTTAAACGAAGCATTTTACCACTCTGTGTTCCCGGTTCGATCTTGATCTTTGCTCTACTTTTAATTGTCGGAACTTCAATCGAACCTCCAAGTGCAGCATCGGCAAAGTTCACAAACGCTTCGTAATGAACGTTCTGTCCGTCTCTTCTCAGCGATTCATGTTCCTTTACTTCTACAACAACTAATAGGTCTCCAGGTATACCATTGAATGGACCAGCATTACCTTTACCTCCTACTGAAAGTTGCATTCCATCTTCCACTCCAGCTGGAATTTCGATCTCAATAACTTCTTCCTGACGTTTAAGTCCCTGACTATCTGCGTCAGTAGGTTTTTTATCAATGATCTTCCCAGTTCCCTGACAGTTTGGACAAGTTGACGCTGTTTGCATAGCACCCAGGAAGGTTTGCGTAACACGTTGAACGCGTCCCGTACCTTTACAGGTCTGACAATCTTTAAACGTAACTCCGTCAGCATTTACCAGTTTATTAACCTTGATCTTCTTCTTCACTCCATCCATCACTTCATCAAGGGTCATCTTGATCTTGACGCGAAGGTTCGTTCCTCTTGCCGCTCTTTGACGTTGGCCACCACCTCTTTGACGACCACCGCCTCCAAATGCGCCTCCGAAGATATCACCGAATTGCGAGAATATGTCATCCATATCCATTCCTCCGAATCCGCCACCACCTCCGGCAGCTCCACCAACACCAGCATGACCAAACTGATCATATCGTTGCTTTTTCTGCGGATCGCTCAGCACTTCATAAGCTTCAGCTGCTTCTTTAAACTTAGCCTCAGCTTCTGCGTCGTCAGGGTTTTTATCTGGATGGTATTTTAGAGCAAGCTTTCGGTATGCTTTCTTGATCTCAGAAGCATTAGCCGACTTACTAACTCCTAGTACCTCGTAATAATCTCTTTTTCCACTCATAATTCTCTTATTGTCCAACTACGACCTTAGCGTATCGTAGCACTTTGTCATTAAGGAAATATCCTTTTTCGATCACATCCATCACTTTTCCTTTATCAGCTTCATCCTGAGCAGGAATATTAGTTATTGCCTCATGATGGTCGATATCGAACACTTCACCCTTACTGTCCATTGGCTTAAGACCTTTCTGGGTAAGTGTGTTTTTGAACTTGTTATAGATCAACTGAAAACCTTCTTTGATCGAGTCTGGATCTTCCGAATTCTCATTTGAATCGATGGCACGCTCAAAATCATCCAGCACACTTAAAAGATCTTTCATGATATCACCGCTTGCAGATGAAATAAGGTCTCCTTTTTCTTTGATCGTTCTTTTTCTAAAGTTGTCAAAGTCTGAATAAAGTCGAAGATACTTATCGTTGAGCTCATTGTATTTCTTTTCGAGCTCCTCAACTGGATCCTCAGCTTTCTGTTCTTGGTCAGTAGCCTCTTGTTCCTGATCTTGATTGTTTTCAACAGTTTCTTGATCTTTCACATCCTTTTCAGGCTGTTCTTTCGTTGCTTTATCTTTATTTTTTGCCATGATATTCAATTTTGCATTTTTCGGAGCGCAAAGATACTGCCATTCGAAGATTTGGGACAAACTGACACAATTGTCAAAGCTAAAGGAAGTATTGTCAGCAAATTTGACCGTATTTCTGACACATATACAGACCCTTTATCATCGAACAAAACGAATTTGAAATTGTATTTTTGTATAAAACTATAGAGATGAAAATATTGCTTTCCCCTGCAAAATCATTGGATTACTCAAGAGATGTAAACACTCCTGATACAACTGTTGCACCTTTTATTGATGACGCAGATTACCTGGCGAAAAAACTACAAAAGATGTCTAAAAAGAAGCTGGGTGACCTCATGAATTTATCAGCTCAATTGACAGATTTGAATTACGATCGATATCAATCCTGGCAAAAGCCTGTTGATTCAAATGATGAGGCAAAGCCAGCGTTAACTGTTTTTACTGGGGAAGTGTATAAAGGTGTTGAAGCAGATACAATGTCTGAAGATGAATTCAAACGAGCGCAAGAACAGATCCGTATTTTATCTGGACTTTACGGTATTCTTAGGCCGTTGGATCTGATGTATCCTTATCGATTGGAAATGGGGACGAAATGGAGTGTAACACCTTCCAAAAAGAATCTGTATAAGTTCTGGGGTAGTAAATTGTCAGAATACCTCAATGAGGAAATGCAGAAAGATGAGGTGATCATAAACCTTGCATCGAATGAGTATTTCAAAGCTATTGACAAGAAAAAATTGAAGAATCGTGTGATCACTCCAGTTTTTAAGGAACTTAAAGGCGATAAGTACAAAGTGATCATGATGTATGCGAAACATGCAAGAGGAGCAATGGCGAGAGACATTATACAACAGGATTATAAAAAAGTAGATGACCTGAAAGGATATAACGTCGATGGATATTCTTACAATGAGGAATTATCAACCGAAGACGAATGGGTTTTTGTCAGATAGCATGAGGATTGCTTAAATCCCAGTAATACTCCACTCTTTAGACTTTGTAGTCTCTATATAAATCGTATCTTTGCGAAAGCGAATACTTTACGGGGTATTCGTTTATTTGAATCTATTAAAACAAACAAGAATTTATGAGCTCAACGCTAGAAAAATTATCGTCAGAAGAATTGATCAAAATGGAGGAGAAGCATGGTGCACACAATTATCACCCGCTTCCGGTCGTATTATCAAAAGGTGATGGAGTTTACGTTTGGGATGTTGAAGGAAAAAAGTATTACGACTTTCTTTCCGCATATTCTGCAGTGAACCAGGGTCATTGTCATCCGCACATTGTTGGTGCTTTGAAAAAGCAAGCAGATACATTGACACTAACTTCCAGAGCATTTTACAATGATGCTTTAGGTCCTTTTGAGAAATTTGTGACTGAGTTTTTCAATTTTGACAAAGTTCTAGCAATGAACTCAGGAGCAGAGGCAGTGGAGACAGCTATCAAGATCTGTCGTAAACATGCTTACGAGAAGAGAGGTATTCCTGAAGATCAGGCGAAGATCATAGTTTGTGAGAACAACTTCCACGGTAGAACTACGACGATCGTTTCTTTTTCAAATGATGAAACTGCAAGAAAGAACTTCGGTCCTTACACACCAGGTTTTATTCGAATTCCATACGATGATGTTGATGCATTAGATAAAGCACTTCAAGAAGAGAATGTAGCTGGATTCTTGGTTGAGCCTATTCAGGGTGAGGCAGGAGTATTTACACCAGCATCTAACTATATGGCTGAAGCACGCAGACTATGTGATAAGCATGGAGTGACGTTTATCGCGGATGAAGTTCAAACAGGAATTGCTAGAACAGGTAGTTTATTAGCTGTTTGTGGTAACTGTTCTTGTGAAGGTCACTGTGAGCGTCAGGAAGATACTTATGTAAGACCTGATATTGTTGTATTAGGAAAAGCTATTTCTGGAGGAGTTTATCCTGTATCAGCAGTTTTAGCCGATGATGAGATCATGAATGTCATTCAACCAGGACAGCATGGTTCTACATTTGGTGGAAACCCATTAGCTGCAAAAGTAGCTGTTGCTGCGTTAGAGGTGATCAGTGATGAAAAATTAGCTCAGAATGCACGTAAAATGGGAGAGTTATTCCGTCGTGAAATGAATCGAATCATCGAGAAGACTGATCTTGTAACGAAGGTTAGAGGAAAAGGATTGTTAAATGCGATCTTGATCAATGATACTCCAGATTCAACGACAGCATGGGATCTTTGTATGGCAATGAAAGAGAATGGTTTGATCGCAAAACCAACGCATGGAAATATTATTCGTTTCGCTCCACCATTGGTTATGAATGAAGAACAACTTATGGATTGTGTTGCTATTATTGAAAAAACACTTTTGGCGTTTAAGAAGTAATATTCTTATTACATGATATAAAAAAAAGGGGCATGATATAAAAACAGGGGCGTATTGCAATACGCCCCTGTTTTTTTATATCTTTTTTGATTTCGGGATTATACCTTTTTTTGTGCCGTATATTTATTACAACAGTGTTGTAGGACAAACATAATCCGTAACTGGAATTTCTGTTTCTTTGATAGCATCAAATCCACCTATAACATCCTCGAAGTTTTCCCAACCTCTAGATTTCAAGATAGATGCTGCGATCATACTTCTATACCCTCCTGCACAATGGATCACAAACTCTTCATCCTTTGGAAAAGCAGCGAGATGCTCATTTAACGTGTTTAACGGAGTATTGATAGCGCCTTCAATGTGTTGAGCATTAAATTCACTCTCTTTACGTACATCGAATACCTTTATTCCAGCTTCCATCTTTGATTTTAATTCAGTCGCCGTGATACGTTTAGCTGTATCTACTTCTTTTCCTTCTTTTTTCCATGCATCGAATCCACCATCAAGGTATCCGATCGCATGATCATAACCTACTCTTGATAGGCGAATTATGCTTTCTTCCTCTTTTCCTGGTTCTGTAACGAGAAGAATCTCTTGTTTGATATCTGGAATAAGCTCTCCAACCCACATTGCAAAGTTGCTGTCAAGTCCTATATTGATACTATTCGGTACAAACCCTTTATGGAATTGATCAGCAGGACGAGTATCCAGGATTAACGGTCTTTTTTCATTGGCGACAAGTTCAAATGCTTTTACACTTAGAGGTTTTTCGGCTCTTTCCATCACATCATCTAGACTTTCGTAGCCTTGAATATTCATTAGAACATTTTTCGGGAAGTATCCAGGAGGTGTTGTAAGACCAGAAAGTAATTCTTGGATGAACTCCTCTTTTGTCATGTCTGCTCTCAAAGCATAGTTGGTCTTTTTCTGATTTCCCAGCGTATCAGTTGTTTCAGATGACATTTTCTTACCACAAGCACTTCCTGCTCCATGATTTGGATAAACGATAAGGTCATCACTTAACGGCATGATCTTATTTCTTAGTGAATCGAATAAATGACCTGCAAGCTTTTCTTCGGTTAGATCTTCGATCACATGTTGAGCTAAGTCAGGACGACCAACATCTCCTATAAATAGTGTGTCTCCAGTGATTATTCCATGTTCCTTACCTTTTTCATCGATCAATAGGTAAGTTGTCGACTCCATCGTATGTCCGGGAGTATGTAAAACTCTCACGGTATAATTCCCGACTTTGAACTCCTGATTATCTTCTGCTACGATCGCTTCAAATTGTGGTTTTGCTGTCGGTCCATAAACGATATCAGCTCCTGTCTTTTTTGCCAGGTCTAAGTGACCTGAAACGAAATCCGCATGAAAGTGCGTTTCGAAAACGTATTTGATCTTAGCGTTATCTTTTTTCGCTTTCTCTATGTATGGTTCCACTTCTCTCAATGGATCAAATATTGCCGCTTCACCATTGTTTTCTAGATAGTATGCTGCGTGTGCGATACATCCGGTATAAATTTGTTCTACTTTCATTTGCTCGTATTTTATATGAATAATTCTGTTAATTGTCTAGTACAAAGGACTTGAATTATCGATGAAAGCAGAATGACAAATGTTACAGAAGGAAACTGACTTTTATCAGTTTTTCTGCAGAGTACATAAGGTTTGAATTGTAACTTTTAGACCTTCAAATTTGTTTTAGCTTATATGAAAACAAGCTTAGCACTTACGATCCTATTTCTCACCTCTATGTTATATGGTCAGGAGTATTTAACAGATGTTTCAGTGACATCAGGTGCTAAATTCAATTCATCTGTAACGAATGAAAAGTTCTCAGATTTTTTTGGCGAGGATCGATACGAACGGAATGTGTATCATACTTCTTCATGGAACTGTAAACCATTTGTTGCTATTCAAACTTCACTTATTGAATTAGAATTAAAAAAACAAAAAAAAGGAAGAAGCTTATCACTGAAACTTGAGGCAGGTCTGCTTTATAATCAGGTTTACAGGGATCATCATTTTGGGTTTTTATACATACAACCAGTTGATGCTGACACTACTTTATATCATATTTACGATTCGGATTACCCACTCGACTATTCAACAAGATCAAACAACCTTGGATTCAGACTTGGAGTAATATTCATTAAAAAATGGTCGCGGATCTTTGATTTTGAATACGGTTTAACGTATCGAATTAACTATGCATTTTTGAATCGGACAACCTATCATCATCTTCCAAGTAACGAATCATGGAGGGAGCTCAAATACCCTAAATCCATGTACAGAAAAAGCCTCATTAATCAAGAAGTTCATTATTATCTCGGAGCAATTTTTAAGTTGAATAAAAGATTATCGATTGGTTTATCTACAGAAGTACCCTCTTTAATGTTTGGCTATCTAAAATATAGGAACCAGTATCCTATTCCAGGCGAAGTCAATAACTTTATGAACAGAAATCTATTTTTAGGCTTAAAATGTGCTTATCGGTTGAAGTAAGGTTTATTTTTCCTCAACGATCACAAAGATGTCCTCGTCATCTTTCTTGAACATCTTTTCTTCACGTGCGTATTTCTCCAGTGATTCAAGATTATCCAATTGATCTAGAGTTGATTTAGTCTTTTCATATTTCGTCAACACCTCCTCTTTTTCTTCCTGTAATTTATTGAGTTTGATCTCCTGGCGAATGATCGTAAATACATCTACATCGTCAAGGAAAAGAACATAAATGGCAAATACTACCAGTGTAAGGATATACTTGTTCTTGAGGTATTTTAACTTCTTGATCACAATTCAAAGATAGGATGAATTGTTTGTGATAATTGAGCAGGTATTACTTTGTTGTTAAATAAGCGGTGTTAAAAAAGAAAAGCCGTCTCAAATGTGAGGCGGCTTTTCTATAATCAAGATTTATATTATCCCATAAATGGGTATTTGTAATCTCTTGCTGGAACAAAAGTTTCCTTGATCGTACGCGCTGAAACCCAACGTAACAAGTTTAACTTAGCACCTGCTTTATCATTTGTACCTGAACCTCTGGCACCACCAAATGGCTGCTGTCCAACAACAGCTCCAGTCGGCTTGTCATTAATGTAGAAGTTACCAGCACTGTTTTCCAACATGTCAATTGCTTTTGTGATCGCGTAACGATCTTTAGCCATGATAGAACCTGTTAGTGCGTATTCTGAAGTTCCATCTAAAAGTTCCATGGTCTCTTCATACTTTTCACCGTCATACAAGTAAATTGTAATTACAGGTCCAAAGATCTCCTCTACCATTGTTCTGAACTTTGGATCAGTTGTAAGAACTACTGTAGGCTCAATGAAATATCCTTCAGATTTATCATAGTTACCTCCAATAACGATCTCAGCATCACTCGCATTTTTACAGTAATCAATGTATTCTGCAATTTTATCGAAAGCTTTTTCATCTATAACTGCAGTAATGAAGTTAGATGAATCTTCAGGACTTCCCATTTTAAATTCACTAACTTGTTCAACAACTGTTTTCTTCACTTCTGGCCACATATCTTTAGGAATGTAAGCACGAGAGGCTGCAGAACATTTTTGTCCCTGGAATTCGAATGCTCCTCTTGAGATTGCTGTTCCAACCTCAACTGGGTTCGCCGTTTTGTGAACCATGATAAAGTCTTTACCACCAGTTTCACCAACAATTCTAGGATATGCTCTGTAGTTGTCGATGTTTTTCGCGATCTCTTTCCAAAGGTGCTTGAATACTGCAGTAGATCCAGTAAAGTGAAGACCTGCAAAGTCTTTGTGCTTGAATACAACATCACCAGCATCTGGTCCTTCAACCGTGATCATGTTGATCACTCCGTCAGGTAAACCAGCTTCATTGAAGATCTCCATAATTACGTTAGCAGCATACACTTGAGTTTCTGCTGGTTTCCATACAGCTACATTTCCTAACATGGCTGGAGCTGATGGTAAGTTACCTGCAATCGCAGTAAAGTTAAATGGTGTTACCGCAAAAATAAATCCTTCTAAAGGTCTCCACTCTAAACGGTTCCAGAATCCACGTGGAGATTCCGGTTGCTCCGTGTAAAGCTCGGACATATACTGTACGTTGAAACGCAAGAAATCCGCAAGCTCACAAGCAGCATCGATCTCTGTTTGGTATAGATTCTTTGATTGACCTAGCATCGTTGCCGCATTGATCTTATCTCTATACGGCCCAGCAACCAGGTCAGCAGCCTTCAAAAAGATACTTGCACGATCTTCCCAGTTCATTTTAGACCAGTTTTTACGTGCTTTTAAGGCAGCGTCTATCGCTTTCTCTACATGAGATTTATCACCGTAATTGAAGTGACCTAACAATTTTTTATGATCGTGAGGTGGGTTCATTGGCTTCTTATTTGAAGTACGAACTTCCTCACCACCGATATACATAGGAACATCGATAGGTTCCTGATTATACATTTCTTTGTATTTCGCTAATAATGATTCTCTCTCTGGAGTACCTGGAGCATATGAATTAATTGGTTCATTTACTGCCTTTGGTACATTAAAATGTGCATTTGCCATAAATCTATTTGTCTTTTTATTTTCCCAACAAAAGTAACCAATGAATTGTTGAAATCAAAGTACATTAGTAACACAGAACCTGGTGCTTAAATCAATGAAAGATTAACGACTTTTTCGGGGCAAAAGCCAATGAAGTTTGATATATTTGGTTTAAAATACTTCTTATGCACGCTTACAAGTTGGTGTTTATTGTCTTTATTGCGACTATTTTAGGTCAGTTCGTTTCTGCTCAGGATCTATCAGAGCAAATCGTTGATTACAATAAAGGGGATGTCGATAAAAAGATGGAGAAGTTGATGTTTTTCCATGTGAAGTTAACAGCGATCAAAGAAGACACGGTACTCTATTTTATTCGCGATCTACAAGATGAGGGGATTGAGAACGATAGAGAAGATGCTATTGCATTATCAAATTATGTCTTTGGACATTATTTGAATGATCATGCGCTTTACACAGAGGCTTATTCCAAATTGACCGATGCCCTGGACTATTATGAATATGCGGAAAATGATTCCATGAAATGTGTGGTAAACAATGCACTTGGCAATACACATTATTTACAGAGTCAAATAAAGAAAGCTGAGGAGCATTATTTGAAATCAATCTCACTTGGTAAGAAGAGCGGCAAAGTAAGTTTTGAGTCGTTGTCGTTTGCCAACCTTGCACGAATCTATATTAGTCAGGAGAAATATGATGAGGCAAAGAAACTTCTGGACGAGTATATTGATTTGAATAACAAGGCTTCAAATGTTAGAAATCTTGGAACTGCCTATGGTTTGTATGGTCAGTATTTCCTGAATCAGAATAAATTTGAAGAAGCCATCAAAGAGTTGGAGAAAAGTATGGAATACAACTTGTCGACGGGCAACAATAAGCTAATCGCGAATGGGTATACAAACTTAGCTATTGCGGCTTATTTCAAGGATGATCAGGATAAGGCAAAGGATTACTTTGAGCTCGCTTTGGCTTATCGTAAGAAGTGGGGGAATGCTTTTTACATCGCGGAGAGCTACTACAACTTAGGTGATTATTTTTTTGGTGTTAATGAGATGGACAGTGCGAAAGTGGCTTATGAGAAGTCATTAAAGTTAGCCAGAGACGAGAAGAATTATGTGGGGATTCAAGATGCATTGATGCAATTGAGTGTTCTATATGATTCACTGGATAATCCGGTTATGGAAACGAAAATGTTAAGGGAGTATATTGAGGTTGATAAAAAATTAGATGAGGAGAAAATTAGCAGTGAGCTCGCTACGCTGCGATTAAGTTTTGAGCAAAACTTAAAGCAAAATGAATATATAACAAGTCAACGGGAAAAAGAGTTAAGGGATCAAATCGCTAAGGTAGATACGATTTGGGATTACTGGATTTGGATCGTGTTGATCTGTGTTTTGACAATAGCGGGTTTTGTCTTTATTTCTTATCGAAAAACTTCTAGAAGACAGGATTAACAGAACCTATTGGTAACTTAATTGTTCTGTAGAAAAATTATAAGATGGAAGAAGCAACTTTTGGAGCCGGATGTTTCTGGTGCGTTGAAGCAGTTTTTAGTGAATTAGAAGGAGTCTCGGAGGTTTATCCAGGATATGCAGGTGGTCATGTGAAACGTCCAGCATATAAAGAGGTGTGCATGGGTACAACGGGACATGCAGAGGTAGCCAGAATAAAGTATGATCCTTCTATCATTTCTTACGATAAACTTTTGGAAGTTTTTTGGTTTGTTCATGACCCAACAACCTTGAATCGTCAGGGTAATGATGTGGGAGAACAATACCGATCTGTTGTTTTTTATCACAATTCGAAGCAGCAAGAACTTGCAGAAAAGTACAAGGCCAAATTAATAGAGGAGGGGGCTTTCAAAGATCCCATCGTTACTGAAATAACAGAGTTGAATAATTTTTATGAAGCTGAACCAAATCACAAGGATTACTATATGAATAATCCAGATCAGCCATATTGTAGGGCTGTAGTTCGACCAAAGGTTGAAAAGTTTAGGTCAGCTTTCAAAGATGAATTAAAAGAAAAAAGCGGAACTGTTTAGTTCCGCTTTTTTACTTAATTCTTTCTTAGCTCTTGACGTCTTTCCACTTTCTTTTTGTGTACTTGTTTTTTAACATGTTTTTTCTTTTTCATCTGTGCATGATGAGCTTCTGCTTTTTTCTTTTGCTCAGGAGTTAATACTTCGTGCATCTCTTTTCGCTTTGCTTCACGAAGCTCCTTCATTGACTTTTTCAACGCCATCATCTGTTCTTTTTGCGCTTTCTCTTTGGCCGCATATTTTTCTTTGATAGCTTTCATCTCTGCTTTTTGCTCTTCAGATAAGTTGAGCTCTTCTTCCATTTTTTTATGATGTTCATGACCTTCATGATTTTCTTCGATCATTTCTACCTTTTTCACTTCAACTGTCTTTTCTTCTTGTGCGAAAAGGCTGCCACAAGCGATGATAGAACCAAACGCTAATATTGCTGTTACTTTTTTCATATCTTTATTTTTTCGTTAATTGTTTTAAATGTAACATATTGATCTATAGCTTTCTCAGAAATAACATTTTTTTAGTTTTTTTCGTAGTTCTAATTTCACCCGGTTGCGCATGGTTTGCATTGAGAGATATCGATAAAGCAGATGAAACAACCAAATCACTCAATTTAAATCGAAAGAACTTAACTGTGATTCCCGAAGACGTTTTTGATCTAAATGAGTTGGAGGAGCTCAGACTATTTCAAACGAATTTGAAGGAAATTTCTCCGCGTATAGGGGAGTTGAAAAACTTGAAAAAGCTATACATTGGCCGAAATGATCTTACCACCTTACCCGAGGAAATTGGATTACTGGAGAATTTAGAAGTGCTTTTTATTCATTTCAATGAGATCGATAGTCTTCCTAGTTCAATAGGACAACTAAAGCGATTGGAACATTTGAAGATTGACAACAATAATTTGAAGATGTTACCTGATGAGATAGGCGATCTTCCGAACTTGAAAACGCTCACCGTATCGTTCAATGAATTAGATACGATACAACCTGAACTTTTTGAAAGTGGTAGCATAGAAATTTTAGATCTGAGGTATAATGATATCAGGAGTATTCCACGAGAAATTGGTAATTTGACAAATATGCATGAATTGTACCTCAGTAATGCTGGATTTCTTCTTGAGTTACCTGATGAACTATGTAATTTCCGACGGTTTGATATTCTACAGGTTGACAGAAGTATTCAAATTCCTCGTTGTTTATTCGTGAGAAGTCTTCATAACTTCAAGATCGTTTATGATTGATTAAATTATCAATGAATTGTTAATTATTTGATGAGCAACATAAAATATTAACAACAATTCAAAAGTTTTTATAATTTTGCAGACATGACTAAAATGTATTCATACTGGTATTGTAACTCAGCAATGGGAACCGGTATGTTATGCAATTAATTATAATATTAGTATTAACGAGAAGCCCGGTTCATTGTGAATCGGGCTTTTTTTATTTGTGGAAATATGAAATCATATGAAATGATTCGCGGAATGCGACAGGTTTACTCGGATTACACGGATGAAGATCAAGCTGTTTGGAAGATTCTTTTTGATCGTCAGATGAAGCAATTGAGTAGAATGGCGGATGAGTCTTTTTTGAAGGCGATAGATACGATCGGATTTACAGATCGTATTCCTGATTTTGATGAGGTGAATGTTCGATTAAAGGAAACAACAGGCTGGAAAATTAGAGTAGTTCCAGGGATTATTGAGGAGGCAGATTTTTTTAAATTATTAGAGAAGAAAGAATTTCCTTCTTCAACTTGGTTACGTGCTATGAACTCATTGGATTACTTGTCAGAACCTGATATGTTTCATGATGCTTTCGGTCATATGCCTTTATTAACTAATGAAACGTTTTGTTCATTCTTCAGGCAAATAGGTAGGTTGGGTGTCCAGTATGCTGATGTGCCAGAGGTATTAACTTGTTTGGGAAGGCTCTATTGGTTTACTGTTGAATTCGGATTAATTCAACGCGATGATGAAGATCTGAAGATCTACGGTGCAGGAATACTTTCATCTTCCGGAGAGTCTACATTCAGTCTATCAGAAAGACCCAAACGAAAAGCTTACGATGTGTTTGAAGTGGTAAGGACGGATTTTGACAATACCGTAATTCAGGAACTTTACTTTGTGATCAATTCATTTGAAGAGATCAGTAACTCCTTGGTTGAGCTTGAGCCCATGTTAGAGGAGATCGCTACTAAGATTAGAGGGGCGATCGCTGATCCAAAGTTGTCACTTTAATCGCTTCCTCAAAACTCCCTGGAACATTAGAAGATCGTAGGAGAAGTGCGCTCCAACGCAGAACCAAAGCCCCAGGAGTTCGTAACTAAAGGAAATAATCAGTATGAATGGAAATAATACTAGTCCAAGCATACTCTGTTTCCATGATGTTGGATTGAAGTAACCGTGAACGGCAATGAACAAAAAAGTTGTTATCCATGGTCCCAACCAGGTCTGGATTCCTGCTCTGAATAAGATCTCTTCACCAAATCCAGCGCAGAAAGACATAAAAATGATATCACCCCAATTTAGTTGGAGTGATCGAAACAATCTTTCCTGATGATGAGACATTGATTTGAATATGTCATGTTGTGATACGGCTAGAATGAATAAGCCATAGAAGAGACCAAATTCAATTCCTAACAGTGTTTTGGGTGTAAATATATCATGTAGCTCGAGAACTTCAATGATAGGGATATCCTCAAAGTACCAAAGCAGCCAAAGTCCTATACCAGGAAATACGAGCAGTGTAATCCATCCCAATAGGTGAAACTGTATTTTAGGACGCATAGATTTGTTACTTTTGCTAAAAATAACCAAAAGGATGAAGATTCTACTTTTCGATTGGATTAAAAGTTATTACCTGAAAGGCGAAGAAAATGGTATGGAGGCTTTATTGGCAAACGAGGCTTTCCAGGATGATAAATACTATTGGATGCTAGGTCTCTTAGGTGCGATGATCGTTGCATCAATTCTGATCTGGTGGTTGACACGTCAAGTCTTGGTAGGTATTATCCACACGTTTGCGAGTCGAACGAAAACCAAATTGGATGACGTGCTTGTTGAGAAGAAGTTTTTCAATGCATTGGCTCATGTTTTGCCTTTGCTATTTATGGATTATTTCTTTTCTATCGTGTTTTTTGCGTTCCCGGATGCATTTGATTTTACGACAAGGATCAATGACTTCTTGATCATCTTTGCTGTTCTGGTTAGTATCAGACGATTCCTAAATGCATTGAAGGTCATTCTCGAGGAAAAGCCATTTTTTGAAGGTAAACCTATTGGTGCATATAATCAGACGCTCAAGTTGATCGTAACACTTGTTTTTATAATCATCTTACTTTCTGTGATCACTGATCAGTCCCCAACTTTCTTCCTAACTTCTTTAGGGGCAATGACTGCAGTTCTACTTCTTGTATTCAAGGATACCATTCTAGGGTTCGTCGGAAGTATACAGATTACTGCGAATGATATGTTGCGTATTGGAGATTGGGTGACAATGGAGAAATACGGAGCAGATGGAGATGTAATTGAGATCAACTTAACAACAGTAAAAGTTCAAAATTTTGACATGACCATTACGACAATTCCGACCTACAGCTTTATTGCTGATAGTTTTAAGAATTGGCGTGGAATGCAGGACTCGGACGGTAGAAGGATCAAGCGTTCTTTGAATGTAAAGATCGACTCTGTGAAGTTTGCCGAAAAACCTTTGCTAGATCGTTTGTCAAAGGTGAAGATCCTTTCAAAATTTATTGTTGAGCAGCAGAAAGAAATAGAAAAATATAACGAAGAGAATGGGCTTGTAGATGATGAGCAAATTCACGCTAGACGTCAGACAAACATAGGATTATTTAGAAGATACATTGAGTATTACCTGAAGAACAATCCAAGTATAAATCAAAACATGACGTTGATGGTACGACAACTACAACCGAAAGATAATGGACTGCCATTGGAGATCTACTGTTTTTCAGCTACTCAGGTTTGGGCAGAGTATGAGATCGTTATTGCTGATATCTTTGATCATTTACTTTCTGTGATACACAGTTTTGATCTGGATATTCATCAAAGTCCAACTGGATCTGACTTCAAGCAACTCGCGAAATAATTACTTTTTCTCGATCACGAAATCCGTTCTACGGTTTTGAGCTTTATTGGCAGCGGATGTATTTGGTACTTTAGGTTGTGTTTGACCATAACCTTTTGCACTTAGTCTTTTGCTCGAAATTCCCAATTCAACAAGGTAATCTTTCACTCCTTGAGCACGTCTATCGGAGAGCTCTAGGTTTCGTTGAGCATTTCCTTCATTATCTGTATGTCCTTGAATTAGTATCGTAATAGATTCGTTCTCTTTTAGGAATCTCGCAAATTGTCTCAATATGAATTTTGATCGTTTCGATAATTCTGCAGAAGCGGTCTCATATAAGATATCATTGATCGTATAAGGTTTACCGACCTTTATTTTCTCAACATCCATATCTTTATCTCGGATCGTTTTTCCTTCAGCCAGTTCATCCTTGGTGATGATCTTAGAGTTGAAGGCATGACCTTCTTTTTTAACGTTGATCATAACATCTTGCGGCTCATCTGTTTTCACAATCGCAGCATATTTACCATCGTTACCATTTACACGTACCTTTTGTACTTCATCAGAATTCTCATAAGAGATCTCTAATTCTGCATCTACCACAGGATCTCCTTGTTCATCAGTCAAGGTTCCTTTAACAACTGTAACTGCTTTAGGTCGGGCTTCTTCGTAAAGTTCAAAAGAGTAAATGTTCCAAACACCTCTTTGTCGCGATGAGAAAAATGCTTCTTTACCATCGGTAGAAACAAAAAGACCAATCTCATCTTCTTCAGTATTAATTGGGTACCCAATATTTTTAGGTTTCGACCATGATCCATCGTCTTGTTTTCTCATGTAAAAAATATCAGTGCCCCCCAATCCCTTTCTTTCTTCTGATACACTAGATACAAAGTAGAATGTTTCGCTATCCTGGTGGAAGAAAGGACTTTTATCTTTTCCTCTAGTATTGATTTCTGCAAAAGGTTTAGAAGGTCCCCAGCTACCATCATCTAATCGCTCTGACAGGTAAATATCATTGTTTTGCGAAGATGGTCTGTTCACTGTGTAATATAATGTGTTACCATCTGAAGATAGAGTAGGCTGACCTTCCCATCCATCAATCGTATTAATTCCATCACCAAGATTTTTTAATTCCGTCCAGGTATAATCATTACCACCTTCTCCCGATCTTTCATAATACGTTACGTATAGATCACAGTTTCGATATTGCTGTCCACGAATATCTACATCTTTACATGCGCAAATGATCATCTCTTTATTATCAACAGACATTGTAGCTGCTCCATAACTTTGAAAAGTTCCATTGTTAAATGGTGGTTTCAAGGGATTTCCACCATCGAATTCGCTATTCATAGTTGCTCTTTTTGACCACGTAAACTCCTCTCTAATAGTTGAGATAATATCACCTTTATTTGTTCGATCGACTCTTCTGGTGTAGAACATGATCTCATTATCTGGTGAAATCATTGGAAAGTATTCGTCCTGTGCTGTGCTCACATTTTTCACTTTTTTTGGATCAAATGGAACTTCATTTTCAAAAAAGGATTGCTCTTCTTCATATTTAGCTAAAACTTCACCTACGTCTTGTAGTCGTTTTTCTCTATCTGGTGAATATTTGGATATGTCGGAGACGTTGAAATCTTTAAATGCTCTGAAATACTTCATTGCCGCATCCTGCTTGTTGAAAGAATAATTTATAATTCCTAAATAATAAAAACAATTGGCGTGATAGTCCGAACAGCGTTCTAAGGTTTGTTTAAACAGTTTTTCTGCAGTTTGCATGCTTTTATCACCTAATTTGGGATTCGGACTTTTTTCGTATTGTTCTAATCCTCGATTGTATGCGTACATTGCGAACTCGTAATAAGCCATTGCGTTATCATCATCTTCATCGATAGCTTCATTGAATAGTTTTGAAGCTTCACGAGGTTCGGCATTTTTAGCTTTATCTAATAACTTTTGAACTTTCTTTTTTGGTGGTTCACACGATTCATCTTCTGTTTGCGCGATGGTTGAAAAAAATAGGATCGTGAATAAGAAAAGTAAAGTAGAAGTCCGTAACATTTATAAGTTTTATAAGGATAAATTCAAATATTGTACCACTCCGATGTATAACGAGAATCATAGGTTATTGTTACAATTTTTCATCAAAATACATCAAAAAAAAAGCGCTACACATCTGTAGCGCTTTGAGTGAATTATTTCTTTCTCTATTTCAATACATTAACGTGTCCAACTTTTACAACTCGTTGGTCTTCATATTTAGTCTTGAAGATGATCTTCCATACGTAAGTACCGTCTTTCACAATAACATCTGAATCTGCCCCATAAGTACCATCCCAACCTATCTCAGCATTGTTCGATTCAAAGATCGTTTCTCCATAACGGTTGAAGATCAGCAAGGTATAGTTTTGAGGATCAAAACCGGAAGTAAATACAGGTTTAAATGTTTCATTGTAATCATCGTTGTCAGGTGTAAACGTGTTCGGAACGTAAAAGATCAACTCTTCTCTCATCAGAACTGTTTGATAAGCAGTGTCCGTACAACCATACTGACTTGTCGCGATCAACTGAACTAAGAATTCATTTTCTTCTTCTCCAGGATATTCGTGAGATGGATTCACTTCTGTATTTCCATTACCATCTCCAAAATCCCACTCATAAGTAGACGCTCCAGTTGAACCATTTACAAATTCCGTTTCATTATAGAGTGATGTTAGTTCAGCTGGATTTGCGTAGAAGTTCGCCGTAGGATAATCATCAATACAAACATAGTTTTGCTCCGTGAACGTAGAAGTACAACCATCATTTGATGTAACGGTTAGAGAAACATCATAGCAATTTGCAGCGGTAAATGTATAACTTGGGTTACAATCAGTAATAATGTTTCCACCTATGTTCCATTCACATTCAAGCGCGTTAGCTGTATTATTCGTAAAGTTTACTTCTTGAGGAATACATCCAACTGTATTATCAGCACTAAATGCAACATCTGGATTGTCAAATACAGTTACTACAACTTCATCAGTTGCAGAACAACCTAATGAAGTACCCGTCACGGTGTAAGTCGTTGTTTGAGTTGGAACGAACGCAACTCCATTAGTTACTCCGTTGTCCCAAGTGTAACTGTCTGCACCAGAACCTGATAAAACAACTTGTTCTCCATCACAAACTGCTACATCATTTCCTGCATTAACATTTGGTATAGGATTTACTGTCACAACAACTAGATCAGTTGAAGTACAGCCTGCTATTTCAGCTGTCACGGTATAGTTATTCGTACCTACGGCCGGTGTGAATGGTGTTCCATCAACAACTCCGTTATTCCATTGAATGTTCGCTCCATTTGGGTTATCAGCATTTAATGTTACTTGAGTTCCTTCACAAACAGTTTGATCAGGACCAGCATTAACCGGAGGTGCATTTGGATCTACAAGGTTGATGTTAGTGTTATTAACTACAACACATAATGGGCAAGATGTTGGATTTATAGTGAAGTCTGTGTAACTTCCTGCTGTCAATCCTCCGATCACATATTCTCCATTAGCATCTGTTGTAACAGTTACTGCAGGATTTCCATTGTAAGAGATGTCGTAGTCTTCATTTGGATTTAATCCTGTAACAGTTATGAAGCCGTCATTAGCTCCACATTGAGTAGGATCTGTTCCAGCTACGTTAAATACGGGGTCGAATGCATCAATGATAATCGTATGCGTAACTGTTGTTGTGTTTCCACAATCATCTGCAATTTCATAAACACGCGTTAACTCTTCACCATTACATACATTGTTATCTGATGTTTCAGAGATGAATGTTACTGTTGGGTTTGCTGTACAGTTATCTGCTTCATCTATCACAACTGCTGGATCTGCAGCTGGTACATCTGTTGCACACGCTACTGTTGTCGTAGCCGGGTTAGACGCTGTTGGTGCAATATCATCATTTACTACGATCGTTTGATCTACTTCAATGAAGTTACCACATGCATCCTCGATTCTATATGTTCTTGTGATCGTCTCTGGACATGACTGTCCATCTGATGCATCTCCTACATGTGTTACCGTTGGAGCTGCTGTACAGTTATCTGCCTCATCTGTAATGATCGTTACATCTTCTGCTGGCACATCTCCAATACACTGAACCGCGATAGGTGCTGGTGCTGTTGCTGTTGGTGCAATATCATCATTCACGGTGATTATTTGATCTACTTCAATGAAGTTACCACATGCATCTTCGATTCTATATGTTCGTGTGATCGTCTCTGGACAAGTCTGTCCATCTGATGCATCTCCTACATGTGTTACTGTTGGAGCTGCTGTACAGTTATCTGCTTCATCTGTAATGATCGTTACATCTTCTGCTGGCACATCTCCAATACACTGAACTGCGATCGGTGCTGGTGCTGTTCCTGTTGGATCAATTAGATCGTTGATCACAATTGTTTGAGTACATGTAACTGTTACACCACATGTATCTGCGATCTGGTACGTTCGTGTTACTGTCTCTGGACATGACTGTCCATCTGATACTTCACTAAGCATTACAAACGATGCTGTATCGATCTCACCTCCT
>DCYS01000033.1 GCA_002331485.1 Flavobacteriales bacterium UBA2104 | reverse complement strand
ACCTTCTGTGATCCCCCTGGGGCTCGAACCCAGGACCCACGCCTTAAAAGGGCGTTGCTCTACCAACTGAGCTAGGAGATCTAAACTTTTATTGTTAACTAGAAAAACCGTTGTTTTTCGTTTTGTTTTATCGCGTTTGCGGGTGCAAATATAGAGGCTTATTTCATTCCTGCAAGGGGATTCTTAGGTTTTTTTTGACTTTTTTTTCTGATTGTCGTGAAATGAGTTGATAATTAGTGATTAAACTAATTCTAAGAAATTCTGAATTTACGATCCTAATGGTTGATCCATCAAGTAATAATCAATAAACTCACGAACACATCCCTTCCCTCCTTTCAGCTGTAATACAAGATCCACGTTCTCTTTTACTATTTTAACAGCATCAGCAGGACAAGCGCTAAAGCCAACTGACTTCATCACTTCAAGGTCATTGATATCATCACCTATAATTCCAACCTCATCGAGCGAAATATCCATTTCATCACACCACGATTGAAGTACTTGAATTTTAGGATCACGTCCGACATATACCTTTTGAATTTTCAATAGATCAGCTCGATCTTTGACCATATTCAATTTAAATCCTGACGAGATTATACCCACAGTAATATCTGTATCAGCCAGGGCTCTTACTGCCATTCCATCCTTTGCATTATACTTTTTGATCTGATCGCCATTCTCTGTAAAGAACATACCCGCATCCGTCATCACTCCGTCTATATCAAGGATCAACAGTTTGATCTTTTTCGCTTTTGAAGGATCAACATACATTGGTGTCGTCAATAGATTGTTGAAGTTTAATCCTTCCTGCTGACAAAGTAAACGAATGATCCCAACCGGTAAGTCTTCGATCTGTTTGACATTTTGAGCAGTAAGAAACGCATCGTAATCTCGATCAACACGCTGAAAATAAGCTCTGATATTCTTTTCGAGTAATTCCATTATACTATCGTATATCCTACACTTTTAGCTACTGGGGTGATCTTTTCTTTAAGTTGAATGAATTGTTCATGAGTAAGTTGCTGCGCAGCATCTGATTTCGCAACAGAAGGATCCGGATGAGCTTCGATCAACAATCCATCTATCCCCATTGCTACACATGCCTGTGAAAGTCTCTCAATACCATATCTGAAACCAAGGGCATGACTTGGATCCAAAATGATCGGCAAGTTGGTAAACTCTTGTAAATAAGCTACACCACATAGATCTAACGTAAACCTAGTTTTTGTCTCGAACGTACGAATACCGCGTTCACAAAGAATTACCTGGTCGTTCCCGCCAGAAAGGATAAACTCTGCAGCCTGAACGAACTCCTGTAAGGTTGTACCAAATCCTCTTTTTAATAAAACAGGCTTATTGATCTTCGCACAAGCACGTAAAATACCTTGATCATACATCGCCTTTGCACCGATCTGAACAACATCACTGTACTCGATCACTTGTTCAACTTGAGTCGCGTCACGTACCTCAGTGATTACATTGAGTCCGTGTTCTTCACGCATTTTAGCTAGCAACTTGAGTCCCTCAAGACCTAATCCCTGAAAACTGTAAGGACTCGTTCTTGGTTTGAAGCATCCACCTCTTAAGGTTGTTAGATTAAGTGACTTCAATAATGCTGAACTCTGCTGTATTTGTTCCTCTGACTCAACAGAACAAGGTCCACCAATAAGGATCGTGTTCTTTGTATTACCACCCATCTCCGTAGCACCAATACGAACAGTTCTGGTTTCTTCCTGAAATTCTCTAGATGCCAATTGCATATCATTTGGAAAAACCCATTCTTTATCCACCTTTCCTTGAAGTCCCTCGGGAGTTGACTTCACCGATGAAGATGTGATCAGGTATTCACTTCCTTGATATGTGATATGGAATGCCTTCGCCTTTTCAGCTAAAGCAGACGCTTCATTTTTCGCAACTGTTGTCGCTAGTTTTAAGATCATATTTCTCCTTTTATTAGGTTCACAAATGTAATAATTCCAGCTGCATTCTTATCTGAATCGATCACTGGTAAATAAGTAACTGGAAATGATTGATTACGCACTTCTGTTAGCATTTCGTCAACTGTGGCCTCAGCATTTATCGTAACTGGATTTTCATTGACCATAGATTCAGGGTCCATCTCCTCAATACTTGACAGGTTCTTTAATAAAGCCTTTCGAACATCGGCATTTGAAATTATACCAACCATTCTATTGTCCTCTTCGACTATGGTAAATCCTAGTTGACCTTCCTCGATGGATGTTAGCACTTTTTCAAGTGTCATTCCTTCTTTATCAATGATCGGACATTCTTCTCGTGGGATCATAAAATCACTGATCTTGAATCTGGATTCGATCTCTCGTTTAGTTAGGTCCATGAGTGCCTGACCAATACTAGCTCCCTTGAACAAAAAGCTTCCCGAAACTGAGCTGTGAACCCCCATATTACGAAGGATAAATGAAACCTCTCCGTTTACTCCTCCATCCACGTGTACACTTTTATTCGGATATTTCTTTTTAAACGACCTGATCTTTCTAAAATTCTCCGGGTCGAACTTACCTCCGCTTTGACCTGGAATCGTGGCCATCATCAAGATAAAGTCCCAGTCAGCATAATCATCGAACGCTTCGATAGGTGTCGGGGTGATGATCGCTAATCCCTTTTCGCCTTTTATATCTGCAGGTATTTCCAGTTTATCTGGCAGTTCTTCGAATTGAAAAGTAACATACTCTACAGGATGTTTCCTAAGTAGATCAAAGTATTTTTCAGGCGTTTCGGTAATGATATGCAAGTCAATTGGCATATTACACCATGATCTGATCTCGGCTATATCATCGAATACAGTAACATCATCATTACAATCCACGTGAAGCATATCCACTTGATGTGCTTCAAGATCACTCACAGTCTCCTTGAGTGCTCTATTTTTATCAGAATATATAGATCCAGATATTTTCATTTTATTCTCTTTCGATTGGTCGGAAAGTGTTATCCGTAATAATGATCGTTAGATCCTCATTAAAGACTTCCTTTTCCAGTGTTCTTTCCAGTTCCTGCAACTTAGACTGTTCGTCTATACTCAGTGCTGACTCATGATACATCTTCCTTTCAATAATCTTTAAAGAATAGCCGTCTTCTGCTTTTTCTAGCTGCATAACTTGCTTCCGTTCACCAACAAAACCATTATCCTTCCAGTATTTGGCAAATTTGATCGCCGTTTCTTTTTGAACTCCCTCCAAGTAATAAACCTGAAGATTTTTTGCATCTACTCTATTCCCCATTGGTATTCCACAGGCAACAAGAATGGTAAGCAGAAATAATATTCCTAGAAAATGTATCACAGTCACCAAAAATAAGCATATTCAAAGAGTAATACAGTTTCATTCTTCACTTTTTATTAAGTAGTGAATGTCAAGTATTCTCAACAATACATCCTTTGAAGTTGTATTATTAATCGTAGATTTGAAATACACGAAACGACCAATTTTATGGAGATCAAGAATGGAGTTTATACAGGTGCTGAGGGTAAAAGATCATTAATAGATCTGGAAGTACCTGAGAAATTGAAATGTAACAACATCGTTCTATTCGTTCACGGATATAAGGGATACAAAGATTGGGGCTGCTGGAATCTGGTTCAACGCTATTTTACAGACCGGGGAATAGGTTTTGCTAAACTAAATACCAGTCATAATGGTGGAACTGTTGAAGAACCTATCGATTTCCCTGACCTCGATGCCTTTGCTGAAAACAGATATTCTTATGAAGTTGAAGATATTAAAAATGCGATCATTTGGATTCGTGAAAAAGTAAACGACCCTTCGGTTAGGATCCATTTAATTGGTCATAGTCGTGGCGGTGGTGAAGTAATCCTCGCTGGAAAGCACCCTGAGGTTAAGACAATAACTACCTGGGCTGCTATTTCATCAATTGAAGATCGATTTCCATCAGGAGAAGAGCTGGACAATTGGAAGCAAGAAGGCGTGAGATACGTAAAAAACGGCCGGACCAATCAAGATATGCCTCATAACTACTCCATGTACGAAGATTGGGAGAAAAACAAGAACGAATTGTCTATTGAACGTGCTGCAAGTGAATTAAAAAAGCCTTGTCTTCATATCCATGGTGATGTTGACGAAGCCGTTTCGATCACCAATGCGGAACATTTGAGTCAGTGGACTGAAGGTAAAATGATCGTGATCAGAGATGGGGATCACACGTTTGGTTCTAAGCATCCCTGGGAAGATGATGAACTACCTCCAAAGTTGTATGAAGTCTGTTCACTCACACGGCAGTTTGTAGAACAGTATTCAGAAGGTTAAAATATCTTTAAAGTTCTTGATTTCACAGGCTTTAACACGCTTTAATTTGGGCATTCCTTTTATTACCTGTACATTTGCACCAGTATTCGCTAAAATGAATACAAGATTTTAATAAATACAAACTATTTTTTATGAGTCAAGTTAAACAAAATGACACAGTAAAGGTACACTACACAGGTAAACTAGCAAACGGAGAGGTTTTCGATAGCTCACTAGAGCGTGACCCTATGGAATTCACTGTAGGAAGCGGTCAATTGATCCCTGGATTTGAAAATGGAGTGATCGATATGAAAGTTAACGAAAAGAAAACGATCGTTATACCTTCAGCAGAAGCATACGGAGAACCACGTAAAGAATTGATACAAGAAGTTCCTAAAGATCGTCTTCCTGAAGAGATCAAGCCTGAAGTAGGTATGGGATTGGTATCTAAGACTCCTGAGGGACAAGAGATTCAGCTTGTTGTTAAGGAAGTTAATGATGACAACATTGTTGTTGATGGTAACCACCCTCTTGCTGGTCAAGAGCTTACATTCGAGATCGAAGTTGTAGGAATCAACTAATTAATGATATACTAAAAAAGAAAAGCGAGGTCTTTCGGTCTCGCTTTTTTTATTGATCTTAATTTCCTCTATTCTCTAAGGCCTTTCTTCTCTTATGAATATTAAACAAGACCTTTTCGATCGTTTCATATTCGTTATTCGGTCGTGGTGTTAATGCTGGTGCCTGCACAACATAACCTGCTGCATCCATTAAAATATATTGAGGAAATGCAGCTATCCCCAATCGATCTAAAATCGGATCATTTTCATCAACAACTGCAATATTCCAACTGATATTATGTTCTTTAATGAATTCATCAGGACTTTCTAATAATTCATCTTCTTCCTCTACTACCACAACAGTCAAAAAATCTGTGTACTTACCATATTTTGTAAATAGAGGTTTCACCAAAGGAAGATCGCGTTCCGACTTTTCGGCGTCCTTTCTGACAAACTGAATATATAAGTGTTTACCTTCAAAATCATTTTTACCTTTTTTCTCACCATCGACATTGAATACAAAATCGGGCATTTCCGCACCAGGCACCAATTCTAATAGCCTGTATTTCAAATTAGACGCAATACTTTTATTCTTTTCAAACAATGCATTCTCACTGATACTATCCAACATTGTAAGTATATTGGTCTGAGGATAATCATCTGAATAGAATACATCTCCTAACATCTTGAGCATTACAACTTCACGTAAGCGTATGTTATCCAGTGCATAGTCTTTACCTAATGCATTCATAACCAATGTCGGACTCGCTTGAATGATCCCATCATAAAACTCTTGATTGAGATCATTTGATAACTGAAAACTGTAATTATCGTAGTACTTCAGTATGTAATCCATATACCTGTCATTCTGGTATAACACGGTTTGTGGCTTTATGTAGAAATCGTATTTCTCAAATCGATTACGATTCCCTTTGTAAGCAAGATTATCCAATGAAGCAAATGAATAGCGTACATAATTCTTGAAATACCTGCTTGTATCCTCTTCATAATCATTTGTACAACGCAATTTAAATGTATCAAGCGCTGCGACAAACTCAGGGGTATCCATACTTGATCTCTTATAGTTTTCTTTTAGAAAGCTCAATTGACGGTCCTCAAACATCAATATCTTATAATTGATGTCAGTACTATCGAGATCAATGAAGAAAAATTCAACTTCAACCTTTCTTGCTTCTTTACTCAGATATGGAGAGAATCCTTTTACATAGACCTTATAGTCTGATTTTGGTTGAGCATACATTAGAAAATGATTATCACCTATGTCCACTCTCAATTTACGGGTGATCTCATTATAAAAAGTCAATTCAAAAGTTGAATCTTCCTTAACTTCAGTTTCTGCAAGCTTATCCTTAACGCGTGTTACATAATCTTCAAAAGCAAATATTTCAACTTTCTCTCCTACATAAGTTGGAGCAAAACCCTCAACAGTCGTAATCGATTGAGTGAACCCTGTAAAAAGGGCGCAAAGCATTATAATAAGTAAAAAGGATCTTTTCATATTTTCTTGAACTTACCCTTTACTTGAAGGGCTACTAATTAAACGAGTAAATCAGCGTTCGTTACAAACAATTCCATTGAGCCTCCGCTTTTATGGATCTCACGTACAATAGTTGAGTTGATCGCAGTATACTCTGGTACGGTCATAAAGAATACACTTTCTATGCCAGAAATTTCCTGATTCATTTGAGCGATGCTTCTTTCATATCCAAAATCCTTTGAATCTCTCAATCCACGGACGATATACTTAGCACCAATAGACTCACAGAATTTAACCGTAAGACCTGTGAACACCTCTACCCTAACTTGGCCATTATCTGCGAAGAGTGACTCAATATGTGCTTTTCTTTTTTCTAAAGGGAATAAATAGTTCTTAGACGTATTCTGTCCAATTGCGATCACTACTTCATCAAATAGACCAAGAGCTTTTTCGACAATACATTCATGTCCTTTTGTAAAAGGATCAAAAGAACCAGGAAATACACCAACTTTTGTCATGATCTTAAATTTAAACGATGATAATCATTTTTTTGAGAAAAAACTGAATACTACATTTCCGTATTTTCTAGCCACATCGAAATTTGGATGTTCTTCAAATGACCTTCTCTTTTCATGTTCAAGTATAAAGATACCGTTTTCTGATAATAAGTTGCTTTCTAAAACAGATGAGATCAACTCATCGTAAAAATCAACCTTAAATGGAGGATCAGCAAAGATCAAGTCATAGCTTCCTGCATGTTGTTCTATGAACTTGAAAACATCTGATTTTTGAGTCAGTAGATTATCGAGTTCGTGCTTTTCGGCAAATGACTGAATAAAATTAGCACACTTGAAATTTCGATCTACTGCCACGACTTTTACTGCATCTCTTGAAGCGAATTCAAATGAGATATTTCCAGTTCCTGCAAAAAGATCCAGAACTTCTAGTTGATCAATGTCATATTGATTCTCCAGTACATTGAACAATCCTTCTTTGGCAAAATCTGTTGTAGGTCGGGAAGGAAATCCTTTTGGCGGTTGAAACCTTAATCTTTTTAGTTTTCCACTGACTATACGCATAGTGGCTGGATCGTTAAACTATTCGTAAATTCTTCTACTTTTAATTGATCTGAGGATTTCATTACAGTTAATTTCTGTTTGAAATCGTTGAGAACATCTTTTTGATCATTACTCAAATAGTAGGCTGCTAATTTGATATTTTCATCTTTCCATCCTTCTTGCTCCATTACATACATAGCATGATAAAGAATATCATCGGTAGTTTGGTATTCAAAAGCATTGGAGAACTTCAATTCATTATGATGAACAAGGAATATATTCATGTAATCGTCACATAAGGAGATATGGATAGCACGGTCGAACACCGAGGATTGAAAAGTAGCCCTCAACATCATAGCGTGCTCATGTTTTATCGTAACTCTTGGATACTTTATTACGAAAAATGATTTCACCCAATCAGGAATCTCAAATACAGAGACCATGCTCAATTCCATCAATCGATTGAAATCTATTGACCGATCATCGCCAGCATTACCGAAAAGTAACTGGTGTATTGCTTTCGGATCACTATCATTATAGACCCTCAACGGAATTAAGGCTTGTAAATTGGTACTCCATGCTACTGTTACCTCTTCGTAATCTTTATCGAAATTTTGTTGATCAAAAAAAGACGAGAGTTTTTCCTTGTATGCAGTCGGGTTCGATTCGTGCAAAGTAGTGCTTTCCGCTCTAATAATTTCTTTACTAGAACGAAGAACCTCAGCAACGTGCACTGAGGTTCTTGAAATATGAATCGTAAGTTGAGTTCCGCTCACCTTATTCCCAAGTTCCTTTTTCTGAATTCGTAGAAATATTTCCGAATCCAATTGTATCTCTTTTCCCACCTTCGAAACGTGGAATTGGTTCACGACCATAAACGTGGATGGTTGGAATAGTATCTCCTAAATAAACAGCACTATCTCTAGTTTCGATCATCCATTCCTCTTTAGGATCAGTCATAGGGATATATCTCAACTCATCGAAAGTAAAATCACCTAATCCTAACTCATTTCTTTGTTGGATACGAGATAGGTTCCCGAGATACTCATCTTTGTACGGTACTTTAACGGTATCACGTCTAAATCCTTCAAGATCTGGAGAGTTCCCAGGGTTACCCATAGCAGCAAGTAAAGCAGCTTCTTGCTCTGTCATAAGGTTATCAATAGCTCTGTTATCGTCATATAATGCATCTCTCTCCTCTAGTGTGATCGCTCTACCAGGAACAGAACCAGATGCTTCGATCTTCTCGATCTTCTCATTATTAAAGAAGTCTTCAAGCTCCTCCCATGAGTCAGCATAAACTCCGTGCTTCTGTTTGTGAGCACGTTGAATATCTCTGATCTGAACTAAATTATATTGTACAAGTCGCTGAGAGATCTTGCGATCTTCGATATGCTGCATCGTTGCTTCAACTGAATTCCATGAAGACCAGCCAATGTAAATAGTAATAGCAATACAAACGGCTCCAATCGCCAATACAAGATTTCGATTCAAAATACCTGCACTAAAGAGAAGTGCAAGAACACCACCTACAAAAAGGTTTACTGCAGCAATATTAAAAAGTGAACTCTGATCGGTATTAAGACCTACAAAGATCATTATAAGACCCATTATGGCTATTACCGTTGCGATTAAGTATCGCTTGATGATCACAGATAATTGATTATTCATTGTTAATCCTTTGTTTATTTGACTATCTTATCTCCACAAATCTACAATTTTTTTAATATGGCATGGCGCAATTGAATAGATTTTTTAAACCGTTTAATCAACAGTTCAACGTTTATACCTGACTTTTTGACGAAATCCATTCATAACACAAAAAATCCTGACTGAATCCTTATTTTCGTTTCATGAATCTCACAGATAAACTAAAAAAGAAGGTTACCGCTTTATTTCCATTTCCTCCCGCCGAGCAACAGGAAGCTGTAATCGATCGTTTATCTGAATTTTACACTGCTCCAGACGAACACCCACTTTTTATTCTAAAAGGGTATGCTGGTACAGGAAAAACAACACTGCTCAGTGCGTTTGTCAAAGCACTTCGTGATGAAAAGAGAAAAACAGTCCTCCTTGCTCCTACCGGAAGAGCTGCTAAAGTATTCTCAAACAGAGCAGATCAGGCAGCGTTTACGATTCATAAAAAGATCTATCGTAAAGAAAAAATAGCTGGTGGTGGAATTCAATTGGGACTTGCACCAAACTTACATACAAATACCTTATTCCTGGTTGATGAAGCGTCAATGATCGGAGATTACACACAACAGAACGATGGCACGATCAGCCCAAGAAATCTACTAGAAGATTTGATCAATTATACCTATCAGGGAAAAAACTGCAAAATGATTTTCATTGGTGATGAAGGACAGCTTCCACCAGTTGGTGCTGCATTCAGTCCTGCTCTGAACATTGAATATCTACAAAATCATTATCCGAAACTTTCTCTATCAGGCGCTCAAATGACTGAGGTTCTCAGACAATCATACGATTCCGATATCCTCTTAAATGCCACGGCACTTCGATCGGCTCCTGAGAATAGCTTTCCCAGGTTTGAAATTCACAGCAAGAACGACCTAATTCGACTTTCTGGAAATGAATTGGAAGACACAATTGATTCGGCATACAGTAATTATGGTTCCACAGAGACGATCGTCATTACTCGAAGTAATAAAAGAGCTAATCTGTTCAATCAGCAAATTAGAGCAAGAATTTTGTGGTATGAAGAGAAAGTGGTTGCAAACGATCTATTGATGGTTGTGCGAAACAATTACTTCTGGCTAAATGACAAATCAAAAACTGGATTCATAGCAAATGGTGAGATCATTGAGATCGACAAGGTTTATGGTAGAGAAACAAAATATGGTTTTGAGTTTGCCGATGCCAGAGTGCGTCTTCTGGATTATCCAGAAATGGATACGATCGATGTGAAGTTGAATCTTGACGTGCTCGATGAGAATACTCCAAACATGCCCAGAGAGAAAATGAAGGAACTGTTTTTTGAAGTTGAAAGAGAGTATTCCTATGAACGAAATAAGAAGAAAAGGTACGAACGGATCATGGCTGACCCCTATTTCAATGCGATTCAAGTAAAATATGCATACGCAGTGACTTGTCATAAATCTCAAGGAGGACAGTGGCCTTGTGTTTTTATTGATCAGGGATTCTTAAATGAAGATATGTTGGATCATTCATACTTTAGATGGCTATATACAGCTTTCACAAGAGCAACTGATAAATTATACCTCGTAAATTTTCATCACAGCTTCTTTGGAGAAGAAGATCAATGATTATAACCCCTCTTTGAATTCTTCATATTTAAATGAAGTCTTGCCGACTGAAATACGGCTATCTGTTATAGTTTCGTTCAATCTGTCAATTACGTCTTTAGCTGTTGGTCGATCAAGATATTTACCAGCCATAACGTTTAACTCTCTCTTTAGCTTTTGCAGTGTCTTAAAGGTTCTGTAAGCACTAAGCATTTCGTTATGCGTCAATTGGTATTTGTCCATCATTTCTGCAAGATCCGATGAAGGTGGAGTAAAGTTACTTTTAACCGGATCAGTAAAACTATTGATCTCTAGAGTTGTACAACGGTTAATAAATATTGTGACTGTTGTTGTTCTCAGCGATTTGAACACACTATCTTCTCGAGCAGTCCTTCTCTCATCATCAGAGCTCCCTGGGTACTGATCTAGTGTTTCAGGCTCTTTCTTTTTCTTGATATCACCATTTTCTAACTCTCCAATACCATTCCCTCTGGCAATGATATTGAAATACATCTTTTTTTCCTGGAGCGCCTCAAAAAATTCCTTTACCGCTATGCTATCCGAACTGCTTAATAAATCAGTTTCCAGATCAATGCCATCAGAATCAAAAACATCATTCAATTCTAGTTGTACTTGCGCTGTGTAGAGAGGTTTAGCATCAGTTATGTTCATATGGAGCATTACTTCATCATATTGACTGCTCAAATGACTTATCGGAATAGCCAGTAGCTTTACCTGAAAAGTTTCTTTCTTATTAGACGGAGGGAAAGTGAACTCCTGCGTAAGTATATCAAACTTTGCCGAATCTTCATAAGTGTAGAAGCCACCTGAGACTTTAAATGGCACCCATTTTTCACCGACCAGGTCATACATTTGTTGTAATCGTCGAGCCAAGGCTTGTTTTTTAGTTAGTATTTCTTCTTTTTCTTCTTTAAGCTCTCTGATCTTCTTTTTAATGGCTGCTAACTGCGAATAACACAGCACAACTTTCTCTTGTCTTTTCTTTCTTTTCTTCCTTTGTGAATCCGTGGTATACTTTTTATCATTTGTAGTGATTGTGCTATATCGGATATCATTTAGTTCTTTCTCTGTTTTATCTATTTCCAACAACTTGTCTTGCTTGCGCTCCTCGTGATACTCTATCCAATGATCCAGTCCCTTTCTTCCTGAGATCTTATCTTCCAGGTCTGCCATATCTTTACGAACTCGTTTGATCAATGTATAATAAGTCACCCCTTTTCCAAAAGTTGAATCAGGTGAAAGAAAGCGGTTTTCTGCTGATCCAAAAAGCGGGTAATATTTTCCTCCTTTTTCTATTACAACTGTTGTTTGCTTCTCTGAGTTATAACCCCATACATCAAAATGCATGTTTGTTTTCTTTCCATTTCCAGGAGTATCAAAAGTGTGGATGGTATACCCCATAGGGAGGATCTCATCTTTATTCTTTTTACTGTTCGGTTTACGTCCGATATAAGGATCATAAGGAAAAAGACCTACAGCCTTTGGTAAACCTTTATTATAACGCCCTCTTTCATCCTTTTCTCTTTCCTCGAACATACCAGAAGTGTTTGATCCATCTCCCGCTGCAGTTAAAACGTTATGATACATTTCAGCAGTACCTCCTAATTTTTTAAAGAGCTCAAAACTTCTCTTTTCGACCCATTTATTGATGGCTGAATTGTATGCTGTGATCACTTGCATTTTTTGTTGATCGGTCCAGGATGCAAATCCTTCAAGCATCGCTGCTTTGTCATTAAAAGTAAGCATCGGGTTATTGAGCTTTAAGATCTTAGGATGAACTTTAAGACCATTTTCTCGATTTTTAATTGCTTGTTCAGGTAATTCTTTAATTAAGTAAAGTTCGAACTCCTCATACTCATCTTCAAGCCCTTCTTTCTTTAAGTCCTTTGAGCGCTGTGCTTTCAAAACCTTATTTAGCTCCCAAAGCGCCACTTTATTGGATAGTTCTGCCAAAATTCCCTTCGGAGCTTTACGAATCTCACTGGAATAAATACGTAATAATGAGGGTTCATTTATGATAACTTGCTCTGTGGAATCGTAATTGATCTCACCGTTGGGAAGCGTAATCTCTTTTCCCGTGTAAACAATATACCTTCCAATATTATTTTCTAGTATCGGACTTTTACGAACCGTGTGATAAATGTAGGCTTTGTTCTGAGGTGTTAGAAAGGAATCCTCCTGAGCAACTATTAGTGTTGTCAAACTCAGAAAGACAATTAATTGAAGTACTCTTACCATGCTACAAATATGGCAAAGTTTACCCTTAAATAAAAGTAGAATCATAAGCGTTAGAATGAATTTATTCACATAACGTATTGATTGAATTTAGGTACAAAAAAAGGGCTACTCAAACGAGCAGCCCTTACAAAATCAAAATTTGATATTATTTCAACGTGATCTTTTTCGTGATCATTTCATTTCCAGATCGGAAAATGATCGTATACACTCCTGTTTCAAACGCAGTCATGTCGATTGTTGTTTTGTTATTCGTATCAACTACTCTATTGTTGATCACTACTCTTCCAATTGCATCGATCACATTGATAGACATTTCTTCAGTATATCCATTGAAATCAATGTTGATGATACCATCGGTTGGATTTGGATAAACATTCAAGGCTTCAGCAAGATCTAGATTTTCCAGGCCAGTTGTATCCATATCGAAGTTTCCTGAGTTTTGAGACTCACATCCATTTTCGTTGGTGATCACAACAGTGTACTGTCCACTCTGTGTCATTGTAATAGAAGAACCATTACCCACAGAAGTTCCATTTAAGAACCACTCAGCAGTTTCACCTGTTTGAAGTGTAACAGATAAAGTATTTCCTGATTGTGAGATCACAGGTTGAGAAGGTGCCGCAACTACAGTTATTGTAATTGTTTCCGAATCTGTTCCACAGTTATTCGTTCCTTCAACAGTGTATGTCGTCGTCGAGTTTGGCGAAGCACCAACTGTAGCACCAGAAGCTGAATTCAATCCTGAACCAGGGCTCCAAGTGTATGTATTCGCACCGTTCGCACTCAACGTCGCCGTTTCACCTTCACATATTTCAGTTTCAGAAGCAGAAACACTAACAACTGGCAAGTCTTCAACTGTTATTGCTACAGTAGCCGTATTCGTACAACCCGCAGCTGTTGTTTCACCTGTAACTGTATATACCGTACTTGCCGAAGGAGACACCGTATGAGAAGCGCCAGCTCCTAATCCATTATCCCAATCATAAGTATCCGCACCAGTCGCAGAGATCATTACAGACTGTCCAGCACATATTGAGTTCTGTTGTGCTGATGCAATTACTGTAGGAGCAGATTCCACTGTTATCGTGATCGTTTGTGTATCTTCACATCCAGCTCCATTAGATCCTACAACTTCGTAGGTCGTTGTCGTCTGAGGAGATACAGTTTTCACCGCTCCACTTCCAAGTCCATTATCCCATGTAAATGAGTTTGCACCAGAAGCAGTCAATTGAACTGATTCACCCTCACAGATCGTATTGTTACCTGCAGTAACCGAAACTGTTGGCAAAGTATTTACAGTTATCTCATTCGAGAATACTGTTGTCTCCGTACCATTGGCATTTGTAACTTCAAGTGTTACATCATATGTTCCAGCTGTAGCATACGTTACAGTTGGATTTTGAGCTGTCGATGTTGCAGGAGTACCTCCTGGGAAAGTCCAGTTCCAATCCGTGATATTAGCGGAAGACTGATCAGTAAAGTTCACTGTTCCACCTTCACAAATTGTATTATTATCAGTCGTAAAGTTTGGCGTCGGAGGATCTCCGTTCGGTACACCATCAATGTTGATATTATCGATATACAGGTTATTTCCTACGGTACCTGCATTGTATGATTCGAACATTACAAAGATCTCTTGTCCAACATAGTTGTCAAGATTTACTGTAAAGCATGAAGCTCCTATTCCACCAGAGAAACACCAATCATCTGCTACCTGTGGAGTAAAGTCCGCTGTATTCGTTGTTTGCGTAGCAAAAGAACCTGTTCCATCCTCTGCCTGAGCAAACTCTCTTGTCCAAGTCACACCACAATCAGTTGAAACATAAATGATAAGTGAATCCGCTGCAGACTGATCAAATCGTCTGTAAGCATGATCAAACGTCATATCAACAGTACTATATCCTGCCAATGAGATTTTCGGCGAGATCATACCGTCTCTTCGAGCTGATTGCTGATAGTTAAAGAAATCTATCTTAGCCGCTTGACTTCCTGGAGTTATTCCTCCTACAGTAAAGAGCTCCCAAGTAATTTCATTATCTGGGTTTTGTCTTGTCCATTCACCACTTGAGAAGACGTTTGTCTCAAAATCCTCTACGAAAGGTAAAGCAACAGCATTTGCAGCTGCATTGTAAGAACTTTGATTTTCATCGTTTGCCGGTGTATCATCACTCGTTCCATTTGGATTTGAAGTGTATACAGTAAGTGTTACGGTTCCTGAACCCGTTGCAATTGCAGGCAATGTAACTGTCTCAGTTTGCTGAGATGCCAGGTTACCAGTCCATGAGAACGTCTGAACCCCACCTGTTGTTTGATAGTTGATCGTTGCAGAAGTTAATGGATCATTTCCATAATTTCTTAAGATAACTTCTGGCTGGAAAGTTGTAGAACATACAATTCCAGTTGGGTAAACTATAGACTCAATACCTGCATCGTTGAAGTTATTTGGCTGAGTTATACAAAACTGGTGTGAAGCACTCGCTCCGAAATCAGCATTCGTTGCAGTCATTTCAAATAACACGCCTCCGTTTCCATCAGTCATTTGATAATCACCATTTACAGTACAGCTTTGCCATTGCGAACCGTACATTCCATCTTCATACGAATCAAAAATGGTAAATGTGTAACAACCTTCACCCAAACAGAACGACTCATTGATCGTTTCTCCTCCGGTAACATCTGCATATCCTCCACCAGATTGAACAACAACTCCTCCATTATCATCATCTGTAATTTCCCAGGTTATTTCAGATCCAAAACAATCAGTGATCAGTTCTAGATCAACGATCTGACCATTAGCATTTATTGTGAATGACTTTGTTGTCTCGTCATTTCCTGGGTTCTGGTCAGTAGTTCCATTTGGATTAGAAGTAGAAGCCTCAAATGTATATGTACCATTTCCTCCAGTTTGAGCGGGAAGTGTTACGTTCTCAGTTTGACCTGATGCTAAACTACCTGTCCAGTTGAATGTTTGAGGTGATCCATTCCAATCGTAGTTGATCGTAACACTTGTAAGTGTGTTACTTCCAAAATTTCTTAAAACGATCTCAGGAGTGAAAGAACTCGTACATAGGCTCGATTCAGGTGAAATGATCTCAACTATCGCTGCATCATCAGCAACGTTAAACGCATTTGCACACATTAGCGCCTCATAAGCATTGATTCTTCCTGATCCTAACTCTCCTATATAACTAGGATTTTGAGCATCGATATCATCTGCGGTAGATAGAAGACAGTTAATGATGTCGTTATTAGTAGCATTCACAGCAACAGATTTAATTAAACCAACTAATCCAGCAACCAATGGTGATGCCATAGATGTTCCTTGTGTAGTTTGATAACCTGTTCCGTCGTCTGTACTTAATATAGATGAACCAGGAGCAGAAATATCGATCCAAGTTCCATATTGAGAGAAGCTTGACTTCTGATCATTCTGGTTTGTTGATGCTACAGAAATGACATTATTATATGCCGCTGGATAAAATTGAGTACTCTGATTGTTGTTACCAGCAGCTGCAACTAGAATAGAACCTGCATTCCATGCGTAATCACAAACTTGCTGACCGTAACTCCCAGAGCTTCCACCACCCCAAGACATATTAATTACATCAGCACCATTATCAGCAGCCCAGATGATACCGTCATAACCTCCAGTTAAAGATCCATTACAGTTTCCAATTTTAACAGGCATAATACTCACATCAAATCCAATTGATGCAATACCTGAGTTGTTATCTGTTTCAGCTCCAACAATTCCAGAAACATGCGAACCATGGAATCCGGTATTTGATCCACAACCACGAGGGTCTGTATCCTGATCAACAGCATCCCAGCCACCGACCATCTTATTGGTCAAGTCTGGATGATCAATGTTAATAGCGTTATCTGTTACAGCTACAACTACATTAGCGTCACCAGTAGAAATATCCCAAGCTTGTTCAGCCTGTATTTGGAACAATGACCATTGGTTTGCCTGTGTAAATCCAGGATCATTTGGCGTTAATGTTGGATAATGCAATTCTTTTAATTCAGCATACTGAACAGAATTGTGATCCTTCAATTTTGAAGCAACTTGATCTACGTCATTGATATTCGCTAACTGGATCTGATAAACTCTTTTCAGGTTATCATCCTTTATGTCCGGGTGTAATCTTAACACCTCGACAATATCGAACTCACTGAGATAATCAGAGAATAAGGGATGATTGTTGAAATCAACAACTCGATCATTTGAATTAATGATCTTTGCCGATTGCTTTAATTGAAAAACTACCAATCCATCTTGGTAGTACTTGTAGAGAGTTTGTGAATAGCCAAAACTCCCCAAAAAGATAAATAATGTCAAAAAAGACAGTAATCTTAGTTTCATGAGACTTTGTTTTGTTTGGGTTTTATAAAAAAATGGTGTAGCAGGCGAAGTAACGAGATAAGTACGTCACATCTCGTTCAAGAAGTAAGACATAATTAAATGTGCATTCTTGGATTTTAGCATAGCACTACAATTTTAATTATTTTTTCACACTATGTAAAATTTTAATGCTATGAATTTGTGCGTCTGAGTGTTAATTGACAAATTAGTTCTTTATGAAAGCTTTTCTTAACGAACATTTCAGCGCATTTTAGGTTGTTAATAAGTTATGAGGGAAATACTACTAATTACGTTCTTCGCGGTTTTATCCTCAGTTTTTTATGCTCAAAAGCAAATTGAACTGGATGATTTTTTGCAAAAAGAACATCAGATCGAGAAAAGATCTATGACCGCACTAATAAGTTGGGGAGGATTGAATTTAGCAACTGGAATACCGGGAATGTTAACCACAACAGGAGAATCAAAATATTTTCATCAAATGAATGGTGCCTGGGGTGCTATCAACGCTGGAATTGGACTTTCGGCACTACTCATTAAAAAGAAAACACCAGAAAATAGTTTAGAAGCATTAAACAATAGTCATAGGACGGAGAAAATATTGTACATCAACACCGGCCTAGACGTTGCATATGTCACAGCTGGATTTCTTTTTAAATCTCAAGCAAAAAATAACCCCGAAAACGTGGATCGCTTTCGGGGTTTTGGAAATTCACTTTTACTTCAAGGGGGATTCCTACTTCTTTTCGATATTACTCAACTAGCTGTTCACACCTTACATCGCAAGAATAATGAGAACGTGTTTTCAAATAACTTATCATTGAGCGATACCGGAATAGGATTAAAATACACGTTCAATTAACGGTCTCTTCTATTATTTCCTCCGTTGTTCCCTCCTTCTCTATTTGTCGGTCGAGGTTGAGTTCGTGGAGAGGTTCTTATAGTTCCTCCATTTACAACTCCCGTTCCGATACGGATGATCTGAATTAAATTTCCATCATCATCTCTACGTTGATTATTTTCCTTTTTATCTAGATTTGGTTCATCGTTTTCTTCTCTAACTTCTGGAACTATTGGATCTGGTCTTTCCGTGATTGGCTCTAATCCAACAAAACCGTAATCATAAACTGCGGCGAAAAGATCTTCTTCTTTTACTCCAGCATCACGACAAACTTTTATCGCTTCTTCCAATTCTTCGTCTTCCATATCCGCTAACGTTAAATGCTCAGATGGATAACGCATCTCCTCTGGCAGATCGGTCATTGGATTTGAGAACCTTGAGTTCGTTGAATCCAGAGCAAATTGATCTCCAAAGTCTCTCGAAAGGAAATTAAGGTCTGCAATTTGACGATCTCTATTCCCTTTATCATTTCTACCTTTTCCAAAAATAGCGTCAAAAGACATGTTTAATTCGGCGCGAGTCGTTTCTTCACCAGTTTCACTATCTCTCGCAACAACGTCATCTTCTCTTTCTCCATTGTTATTACCTAAAAGTCCTTCATAAAAATCATTACATCCAGGTACAAATACGAAGAGATCTAAAAGTCTACTGTTCTGAAAAGTCCTTTGTGAGAACTGAAGCTGTTCCCCAGTTGGCCAGTAAACAACATGTCTATTCTTTTGATATCTGATAATACCACCATTCTCCAGGATAATATCTGCTCTTTCGTTTTCAACTGTACGACCATTGATCAACATTGTTTTCGCCCCCATATCAGCAGGCTTATTTTGAGCAAAAATCTCAACTTCATCACCATTAACATTTAAAAACGCCGCTCCGTTAACGGAAATTTTATCGTTATGGCGAACTTGCTGAGTTTGGATCATGAAGTTCTGATTATTCGAAGAGGTAAGTAAATAATCACCGGCAGTTTGGAAATCAAATTTCTCTCCATCAAAAGATTTCATGTGAGGATCTCCATTTGAATTAGCTGAACTCATATCACAATCAGCAGAACGGAGTAATCTCATCCACTCTTCCCAGTAATATGTTGACTGATCCTCAGGTGATGAATTTCTTTCATTTTCTAGATTAGTATTTGCAACACGTTCGATTCGATCTACTCTACCATCATCCATTTTCTGTAATAATTCGAAAGTTGTATTATTTACAGATGCTTGTCGCATTGGTTGCGCGTCATTCATAACGATCGAGGCCATACTTTCATAAAGCCACTCACCTTCGTCTTCATCCCATGCTGTCATGATCTCTTTGATATGATCTGAATCTTGTCGCTCATATTCTATTGAATCAGGTACAGCAATTGCTAATAATTTCGTTGGAAGTGCAAAAACACTACCTAAAATAAGTAAAAGTAAAATCCGTTTCATATCGTGTAATTTTATTGATTTAGCAATTTATTAACAATTATGATACCAAAAAAGCCAGCTACTTAAAAAAGTAACTGGCTTTCACTATTTGAAAATGTGTATTTACTTCACCATAACTTGAGGTGCTGCGTTCATTATTTCTTCTGAAGCATTACTCTCAAAGGTTTGAAAGTTCTTTACAAATGATCTTGCAAGCTCATTAGCTTTTGCATCAAACGCTTGTTTATCTTCCCATGTATTTTTAGGATTCAAAATTTCATCTGGAACATCTGTACACGTTGTAGGCATGTTCAAACCAAATATTTCATCCGTAATGAACTCCTGATTCTCAAGTTCTCCTTTGAGTGCTGCAGTGATCATCGCTCTTGTGTATTTCAACTTGATACGACTACCCGTTCCGTATTCACCGCCAGACCAGCCTGTATTCACAAGCCAAACATTAACGTTTGACTCTTCCATTTTCTGACCAAGCATCTCAGCATACTTTGTTGGGTGAAGAGGTAAGAATGGAGCTCCAAAACAAGCTGAAAAAACAGTTTGTGGCTCAGTAATACCTGCTTCGGTACCTGCAACTTTAGCTGTGTAACCAGAAATGAAATGATACATTGCTTGACCTGGAGTCAATTTAGTGATCGGAGGTAAAACACCAAAAGCATCACATGTTAAGAAGAAAATGTTCTTTGGGTTAGTTCCTCTTGATGGAACCATAATATTGTCAATATGATGGATCGGGTAAGAAACTCTCGTGTTCTGTGTAATGTGATCATCATCATAGTTTGGAGTTGTCGTCCCAGGATGGAACCCAATATTCTCGAGAATTGCACCAAATTTAATGGCTTCATATATCTGTGGCTCTTTCTCAGCAGATAAATTGATCGTCTTCGCGTAACAACCTCCTTCGAAGTTGAAGACACTTCCATTCGGAGCCCAACCATGCTCATCATCACCAATCAATCGTCGATTCTCATCAGATGACAACGTTGTTTTACCTGTTCCTGAAAGTCCGAAGAAGATCGCTGTATCACCATCTTCACCTACATTTGCCGAACAGTGCATTGAAAGCACCTCTTTTTCATGAGGTAACACATAGTTCAATACAGAGAAAATACCTTTCTTGATCTCACCTGTGTATCCTGTACCACCAATAATGATCATCTTTTTTGTAAAGTTGATGATCGCATAGTTCTGCTGTCTTGTACCATCTAATTCAGGATCAGCAAGGAAGTTCGGAGCGCATACGATATGCCACTCAGGGTTAAAGTTTTCGATCTCTTCTTCAGTTGGTCGCAAGAACATGTTGCTCGCGAACATATTAGACCATGGTAATTCTGTAACCACACGGATATTTAGTCTGTAGTCATCATCAGCACATGCATAAGCATCTCTAACGTATACATCACGACCTGTTAAATACGCCTTCATTCTATTGTATAGAGCATCGAATTTATCAGCATCGAATTTTTTGTTGATGTCACCCCACCATACCGTATTTTCAGTATTTGCATCACAAACGATGAATCTGTCTTGAGGAGATCTTCCCGTAAACTTTCCCGTTTCAATTGCGATAGCTCCCGTATCTGTAAGTACACCTTCACCAGTCAAGATCGTATCTTCAACTAGCTCTGCTGGACTTAAGTTCCAGTAAACGTTTCCTAAATTTTCCAGACCAATGTCTGCTTTGAGATTGGTATTAGAACCTCTCTTACCAAATTCGTTCATGATTATTTGTTTTGCTTATGCATTTATTAATTACAAAGTTAACTTATCTCGTTAGGTCGACCTATTTTCAGAAATTGTTTTTTCCACAAAAGCCTCGAATATTGTTGAAATCTTATTCACTTCTATATGTTCTGATATACTTAGCTAGTAATGTGAACCAACCGTATATCATGATCAAACCACCAATTGGTGTGATTGGTCCCAGATACTTGTTGACATCTAGTTCTGCTAATGGTAATAACACAAGAGCAAAAATTGAAGCTGAAAACAATAATGTACCCCAAAGTATAGATCTGTAATGCAATTTAAGACTAAAATCAAAACGCTTTTCAAGAGATGCGATCACGAGCATACCTAGTCCATTATAAAACAAGTAACGTACACCCGTATTGAATGATTCCAGACCATCTTCAGAAACACCAAGCTTTTCAATATAATGAGCAGCCATTGCTCCTAAAATAATGCTGCATAAAATAAATATCAATCCTACAAGGATCAGTTTCTTCCCAATCATTCTTCCATTAAATTTAAAGCATTTTGTAATGCTGCTTCATTCACTTTTTCTCCGCTCATCAGTTTAGCTATTTCTTGAATTCGTTCTTCTTTGCTAAGAACTGACAAGTACGTTTTTGTCTGACCATCTTCATCGGACTTATGAACTCGAATATGCTGTGTTCCTTTACTCGCTACCTGAGGTAAATGAGTTATTGCTATCAACTGCATATTCTGACCCATTTTATCCATATGATTACCGATCTTAGTCGCGACGTCTCCAGACACCCCTGTATCGATCTCATCAAAGATCAAAGTAGGTAGTTCTTGTTCGTTTGATAACAGATATTGAATGATAAGCATTAATCTTGATAGCTCTCCTCCAGAAGCAGACTTATCAATTCGTTTCTTAGCCATACCTTTATTCGGTTGGAAATATAACGTTATATCATCTTTACCAAACTCACTAATTGAAGATGGTAAAACCTCAAATTCGAGTGAAGCATTTGCCAATTTTAATTCAGATAAAAGGGAGATGATCTCATTCTCAATATTCTTAGCAGCTTTTTTTCTCTTTTCAGTAATTCGGTCACCTTCTTTGTTTAGCTCTTTTTCAACTCTTGTAATTTCATCATTTAAAGACAAAATATCTGAATCTATACTTGATGATTGCTCGACATCCTTACTCAATTCCTCAAATAATGAAATAAGCTCTTCCTGAGAATGTTTGCCATGTTTTCTTAAAGCAGAATTGAATGCATCCAACGCGCTGATCAATTCTTCAGTATTCAAATTATTTCCATCCAGTTCTGAGAGATCATCTTCAGCAACAGCACCTATATCGTTTAGTTCGATCAATACTGAATTCACTCTATCAAGTAATTCATTCAACGATTGATCTTTAACAGTAACGTTTTTCTTGATCAAACCAAGCTTTTCAGAAATTCCTCCTTCCCCATTAATGAGCTCCGCAATCATCTGATATCCTCTCTGTATATCTTCAAACTCCTCAACTCTATTGACATCTTGTTCAATATCACTGTAGTTTCTTTCATACAACTTTAGAGCTGACAATTCCTCAAGTTGAAATGCATTAAATTCCTGATTTAACTCGTTCTGAGCCTTTTTCTCCTCAAGTTCTTTCAGTCTCTTTTGAAGAGATCTATATGATCGAAATTTTGATCTAAAAGAATCAACTTGCTCTTTCAAACCTCCAATCGTATCTAAAATATTTCGCTGAAAATCTTGATCTTTCAGTTCTAGTGTATGATGTTGCGAATGAATGTAAACAAGTTGCTCAGAAACCTGTTTGAGTGAACTTAACGGAACAGGGGTGTCATTAACAAAAGCTCTGGATTTACCACTGGAACGAATCTCTCTTCTTATGATCGTTTCCTTATCATAATCGAGATCCAGTGAATTGAACAAGTCCTTTAGTTTATTATCAGGAAGATTGAAAACAGCCTCAACTACAGTTTTCTGTTCCTCATCTCGAATTACTGAATGATCAGCACGTTCTCCCAGAATCAAACGTAAAGCTCCAAGTAAGATCGATTTTCCCGAACCAGTCTCACCAGTGATCACCGTGAAGCCATTTTCCAGATCAATTGTAGCATTTTCGATCAGCGCAAAATTCTTTACGGTCAACTTTTGCAACATTATTCGAGGATTTCCTGATATTTTGATGAATTAGCAGGGTCAAGTCTCTTAAGTAAACTAACCACACTATTTTTCTGTTTTTGCTCAGCATCCTTAAAGATACTTTTCAATTCCTGCAGTTTCGACTGAAGAATGTTCAATACGTTCACAGATCCAGGTCTGGCACTATTTACTGGTTGTAATTTCTGTAGCGCTGCGTAGATCGCATCTCTAGCTTTACCTTGATCCTCATACATTTGATCAAGTCCTTTTCTGTGGTATTGGTACAGACATTCTCTTAACGGTGAGAACAGCTCCTGTAGTTGATTCTCGATCAACCAATACCTGTTTCTTCTACCTTTTTCACTTGCTCTCCAACCAGATCCACCACCACTTTGAGCCAGGGTAACGATGTTTTGTGCCTTAGCAAAATAAGGATCCCCTCCATTTTGAGCATAAGTGTCAGCATCTAAACCAATAATATAATATGCGTAAAATGCCAGTACCGAAGTTAGATTATCAACAAATTGATTTTCCGTAAACTGAAGTCTAGCATTTCTTCTAAAGCTAAAATTCAAGTTATCATCTAAAAAGTTAAAGACCGTTGTATTGTACGTTGTGTTGTAAACCGGACGAGTGGACTGAACTTGCATGTTGGCTTCATAATTACCTGTGCTCGGAATGGCTGTAATAGAGATCTGAATGATACAGTTTATACGTTCCTCAACCTCAAATTCATCTTTGGTCCATGCCGTGTTGTTCATCAATTCAAAAACTGTCTGCTCCAGCTGCTGAAAGATCTCTTTCTCCGTTGTTGTGACATCTAAAGCAGGGTTTGATTGCACAGAAACCTGACAGTTGAGTTCTTGAGCTCTTATGAATGAACCCGATAAAATAATTATTGAAAATAGTAAGAGGGTTCTCATTTAATATGTTCAGTTATATAATTCAAAATATTCGAGGCTGCTTTATCCTTAGATGTTAACTCAAAATTAATCGAATTATTGTTTTTATCCAATAAGGTAATTTTATTTGTATCGTAACCAAAGCCAGCGCCTTCATCTTCAAGCGTATTGACAACGATCAAATCTAGATTTTTTCTTTCAAGCTTTCCTTTGGCGTTATCTAATGCGTTCTGAGTTTCAAGAGCAAAACCAACCAACCACTGATCTTCCCTTTTAGATTTTCCGGCTTCGAATAAAATATCAGGATTCTTAATGAGCTCAATGATCATCTTATCATCAGACTTTTTGATCTTCTGATCGGCTTGTTTGGCAGGTCGATAATCTGAAACTGCTGCAGAAAAAATTCCACCAGTGCAACTCGAAAAATGTTCTTTCATGGCCGCTAACATTTCTTCGGCAGACCGAACATCAATTCTCTTAAGATCTTTATGTTCTAACTTACAATTTGTTGGTCCGGTAACGAGAATTACCTCGGCGCCACGATTTAGTGTATTTTCGGCAATGCTGAATCCCATCTTACCCGAGCTATGGTTCCCAATAAACCGAACAGGATCTATTCCCTCGTATGTCGGACCAGCAGTTATAAATATTCGTTCTCCCTTAAGAGATTGAGACTTTTCAAAAAATTCAGTAATATGATCAGCGATCGTTTCAGGTTCTGCCATTCTTCCTTTCCCTTCCAGTCCACTTGCCAGAAAACCACTCTCGGCCGGAATAATCTTTACACCTTGATCACTTAATGTACTTAAATTCTTATCTGTTGTATCGTGAGCATACATATCCAGGTCCATTGCCGGTGCAACCATCACTGGGCATTTCGCTGATAAATAGGTAGCCAAAAGCAGATTGTCACAAAGACCAGTTGCCATTTTCGCAAGGGTATTGGCCGTCAATGGCGCAATAACCATTAGATCTCCCCACGCACCTAGATCTACGTGATTTGTCCACACCCCATCTTCTTTATTCCAAAAGATCTGGTATGCCGGATTATCCGATAATGTTGATACGGTTAATGGTGATATAAAATCAGAAGAGGCAGGAGTTAAGATACACTTAACTTCTGCCCCATTTTTCTTTAAAATTCTTATGAGTGTTGCAACCTTGTAGGCAGCGATGCCTCCGGTTATACCAAGCACGATGCGCTTTCCCTCTAACATGAGTAAAGACTTACTCTTCTAAGCTACGCTGGTATATCTTCTCATTTACAAGCTCATCCAATGCCATAGAAACTGGTTTCGGAAGTCGCTCATAAAAACGAGAAATTTCAATTTGTTCTCTGTTTTCAAAAATCTCCTCAAGATTATCTGTAGATGAAGCGAATTCTTGAAGCTTTTGCGTCAACTCTTCCTTCAACTCTACATTAATCTGATTAGCACGCTTAGAGAGCATAACAATCGATTCATAGATATTCTGTGTATCTTTCTCTAAATCAACTGTATCTCTTGTGATAGTCGTGCGCTCTGCTTTACTGTTCTTAAAGCTCATATTGATCAATAATTAAATATTCAGTAATTCTTTCTCCGCTTTCTCCTTGATATTCTTTGCTTTCTCTAACAAAGAAGATTCTGGATATTGCTTTGCAAAGTTATCATATCTTTTTAATGTTTCCTTAAGATATGTTACTTTTTTCTGTGTAGATTCTGATCTCGAAGACTGATATGCGGCGGATATTTCGTTATAGGCATACTTCTCAGCAACGTATTGCAGCTCAAGTTGAATATCTTCAATATATCGTTCAGACTTTCTTCTCAACTCGTTCTCTGTAAAAAGATCGCTGTATCGTGCATAGATTTCTGTAGCATCTTCCAGTCGCTCCTTCTTTTTCGAAAAAATACTTCGTTTCCCGAGGAAATAGGCATTCTCAAATTCAAGGAATGCAGCCTCTGTTTTGTATTTACTTTGAGGATATTCCTCTAGAAAAGACTTGGCTGAAGCAACTGCTGCTCTGTAATTTTCCATATTTGCATACAACTTAACAGCATCGAATCTCTTCGTCTCCAACTTAAGTCTCAAACGATCCATCGTTCGATTACATGAATCAACCAAAGAACTATTAGGATAACGCTGCACAAACATCTGAAGATCATTTAGTGCAAGCTCAGTTTCTTCCTGGTCGAGTGAGGGAGCAGGGCTGTTTTTAACTGAACAGATCGCTGTCATGAAAAGACATTCTTCAACCTTATCACTAGAAGGATAACGTTGTGTGTATTGATTAAAATAGTATCCCGCCATGTAGTAATCTTCAATCGCGAAATAACTTTTTGCCATTCGGTAATATGCTTTTCTACCTTGCTGTGTATTCGGATACCGCTGGTAGATCTGCTCCAATAATGTCAGTGCTTTCGTGTAAGAACCTTTCTCATACATGCGATCAGCCTCGATCACTTTCATTTCGTAATCATCTCCCTTTACGATCTTCTGATAATCACTACAACTCGTGAATATTGAGAAAAGTAAACTAAATGTAAGAATGGCTTTTAATTTCATCATTGCGGCAAAAGTACAATTTTTATGTGTCCACGAACAACTTTTAGCATAGTTTAAGAATTATAACACGACTTTAAACTTTCATTATTGTCTTTATTCCAACTATTTTTGCGCTTATGGATTTCAAACTCATTTCATCATTCGAACCTACGGGAGATCAGCCAGAAGCAATTAAACAACTTGTTGAAGGAGTTAATGAAGGAGCCCCTCATCAAACTTTACTAGGCGTAACTGGTAGTGGTAAAACATTTACAGTTGCCAATGTGATCAAAGAAGTGGAAAAACCTACTTTAATACTGTCACATAATAAAACCCTTGCGGCCCAGCTTTACAATGAGTTCAAGCAATTTTTTCCCGAAAATGCTGTGGAATATTTTGTTTCTTATTACGACTATTATCAACCAGAAGCATATCTACCCGTAACTGATACTTACATTGAAAAAGATCTGGCAATAAATGATGAAATTGAGAAGCTCAGATTATCAGCGACCTCTGCCCTTCTCTCTGGAAGAAGAGATGTTATCGTCATATCCTCTGTTTCTTGTATCTACGGTATAGGAAACCCTAATGAATTTGAGAAAAGTATTATCCCCGTTGAAGTTGGTCAGACAATCAGCAGAAATAAATTCTTGTTCAAGTTAGTGGAGAACCTCTATTCAAGGGCTGGAGACGAATTCAAAAGAGGAACGTTCAGAGTTAAAGGAGATACGGTCGATATATATTTAGCTTACGCTGATTATGCATTGCGAATTGAATTTTGGGATGACGACATTGAAAGAATTTGCACGATAGACCCTGAAAGCACAGATGTTTTGGATGATTTTGAAGCAATTAATATATATCCTGCTAATATTTTCGTGAGTTCTCCTGAGACTACTCAACAAGCCATTGAAATGATCCAGGAGGATATGATGGTACAAGTTGAAGCATTTAAAAATGAAGGAAAGGTATTCGAAGCCAACCGACTCAAGGAACGTACAGAGTATGATCTTGAGATGATCAGGGAATTAGGATACTGCCAGGGAATCGAAAATTACTCTCGCTATTTCGATAAACGTGCACCTGGAACAAGACCTTTCTGTCTATTGGATTATTTCCCAAATGATTTCATGATGGTCATTGATGAAAGCCACGTTACTATTCCTCAGATCAGAGCAATGTACGGAGGAGACAGAGCGAGAAAAATAAATCTTGTTGACTACGGATTCCGTTTACAGGCAGCTATGGATAATAGGCCTTTAAAATTCGAGGAATTCCAAACATTATTGAATCAAGTTATTTATGTAAGTGCAACTCCTGCAGATTATGAAATAGAGGCATCGGATGGTGTTGTTGTAGAACAGGTAATTCGTCCTACGGGGTTACTTGACCCACAGATCGATGTGCGACCGAGTAAAAATCAGATCGATGATCTTATTGAGGAAATTCAAGTTCGAGTAGAAAAAAATGAGAGAACATTGGTTACTACACTGACCAAACGAATGGCAGAGGAACTCCAAAAGTACCTTGATCGTCTTGGTATACTTTGTCGATACATTCATAGTGAGATCGATACTCTGGAGCGAGTTGAAATTTTGCAACAACTTAGAGCTGGAGTCTTTGATGTGCTGATTGGAGTAAATTTATTAAGAGAAGGTCTTGATCTTCCCGAAGTAAGTTTAGTGGCGATTCTCGATGCGGATAAAGAAGGATTCCTGAGAAATGAAAAGTCATTAGTACAAACAGTTGGTCGAGCAGCAAGAAATGTAGACGGGCGCGTGATAATGTACGCAGATACAGTTACGAAGTCAATGCAAAGGACTATCGACGAGACAAATCGTAGACGAGCTATTCAGATCGCATACAATGAAGAACATGGTATCACTCCTACAGCGTTGAATAAATCCAACGAAAGTGCGTTCCGCTATAAATCTGCTGAAGAGGAAGAAGAAAATGTTCAAATTGCTGCTGATCCGGTTGAGTCATACATGTCAGAAGAGCAACTGGAAAAAAGCATAAAAAAGACCGAGAAAGAAATGAAGAAAGCCGCAAAAGAATTAGATTTCATTGAGGCTGCAAGGTTGAGAGATGAAATGTTCAGATTACAAAAACTACTCGAAGATAAACAGTAGAGCTAGATTTCAACCATAGAACATAAACTAAACATTATATTTATACTGTACTAATAGATAAATTCACTAAAAAAGAATGACTTCGATCTTAAAAAAAATAACGTCAAAGGTTAAAAATAAATTCAAATGGAAACCGAAAACAAAAAATTTAGAGAACTTGGTAACCATAGGAACTCATTATGGTCAATGGACGATTCCAGATAGATTTTTGGATAGAAATTCTGTAGTTTATCTTTTTGGTGCAGGAGAAGATATATCTTTCGACGTTGGCATTGCTCAAAAATACAATTGTAATGTACATATTTTCGACCCAACACCCAGAGCCAAACAACACTTCGACCATTTAAAAAAAGGGATAAAGAACTCCGTTAAGGTTCCGATCAATAATGATGAATTAACAACGTATAACTTAGACAGTGACAAAATAGATCAGATAAAGTTTCATGAAATTGGTGTTTGGAAACAACAGGGTAATCTAAAATTTTATGAACCCAAAAATAGAGAACACGTATCGCATTCAATTGTGAATATTCAGAAAACCAGTAATTATTTTGAAGCCGAGGTCGACAGACTAAGTAATATTCTAAAAACACTAGGTCATAATCATATAGATCTATTGAAGTTAGATATTGAAGGGGCAGAATACGAGGTAGTTAATAGTATGATTGAAGATCAAATAAAACCAAATGTAATTTGTATAGAATATGATGAAGCATATAATCCATTAGATAAAGATTATTTAACCAGAATACGAAAGTCAGTTATTAATTTAGAAGACTACGGCTACAGTATTGTACATGATGATGGATATCACAATTACACCTTCGTTCTTAATGAACACTTCTTTGATAAAGGTTAAATTAATAATTTATTCACTTGCTTGAAAACAACCGATAGGAATCACTAAAATGTAATGAAGTTTGATCTAAAAAAACTATTCTTATGGTTCCTTATCATACTGTTAATTTCAGTTGCAACGGGACTAATCTCGGCATTTTTCCTTGAATCTCTTTCATACGTTACAGATCAAAGGGTAAACAATAATCTTTGGATCTATCTTCTCCCAGTTGGAGGACTGATCATTGGATTGTCTTATTATTTTCTCTCCAAGGGAGTTGAAGGAGGAAATAATCTGCTGATTCAGGAAATGGATCGCCCGAGACGATATATTCACTGGAAAATAATTCCGCTAGTCCTTTTTGGAACAATAGCTACTCACCTATTTGGTGGATCTGCGGGACGAGAGGGAACAGCTGTTCAAATGGGTGGTGCGATCGGTGATCAAATTCAACACTTTTTTAAATGGACAAAAACAAAAAGACATCTGTTGATGAGAATGGGTGTCGCAGGTGGTTTTGCAGGTGTTTTCGGAACTCCTCTTGCCGGAGTAATTTTTGCTATTGAGTTTGCAAGAGATAGAAAGTTCGATCTAAAAACCCTCGTACTTTCAACTTTAGTTGCATTCGGTAGTGACTTCGTTTGTCATTTTGTTGGGGTTGGTCATACGACATACATCGTTCGAGCGATCCCTTCATTCTCTATCGAAAATATTCTCTGGATTTTGTTGATCGGGATCATTTTTGGAGGAGTTGCCTGGATATTTAGCTCAAGTAAACAGGTTTTTCAAAAGTTATTCAATTTAATTCCTCTACCCTATTTGAGACCATTCTTTGGAGGAATCATTCTACTCGGTCTATTTCTATTGTTTGATATTAGTAAGTTTCTAGGGCTTGGTATCCCATCGATCGTAGAGGCTTTCAATTATCCAGTTCATCCGGGAGATGTTTGGATCAAATTGTTACTTACTGCACTTACGCTTGGAGCAGGGTTCAAAGGTGGTGAAGCAACTCCTCTTTTCTTTATGGGAGCTGTTATGGGTAGTACTTTAGCCTTTTTCGTACCATTGCCAGTTAGCTTCATGGCGGGAGCTGGATTCGTAGCTGTATTTGGAGCTGCAACGAACACACCCTTAGCGAGTTCTTTGATGGCTGCAGAGTTATTCGGATTTGAAGGACTACCGCTCTATATTGTTATTTGCTTGATGGCCTATTACCTTTCAGGCAAAACGTCAGTTTATGCCACTCAACAGCCGTTGTTGAGGAAATGGAGTATTCGTGACCTAAAAAGAAAATAAAGAAGTTCCTATCCTTGTAACTTATTAACTTTCTTCACCCACTCTTCTGCAGTTTTATCCACTTTTTCTCGAATGGCTTTGAAGTCTTTTTTGGATTCTGCTTTTTTGATCTGAGCCATGATCTCTTCTTGAAAATCTGCGGCTTCATCAATGAAGTTGTCTGTCTTTTCTCTTTTAGAATCATCATATAGTTGAAGGCTGTAGCACTCCTCAACAACATCATAGATCATACTATTTATCTCTTTCTTTAATTCTCTTACGTTTGCCATATCAAGTTGTTTTGTTTTAAAAATAAGTATTATTTCCTAAATAGCTCGTTTTAAATTATTTGCTACTATTTCTTAAGACAAATTGAGATTTTATTCATTCGATTATTGAAGCTAAATAGCTTATAATGTATTTTTGTTGAATGAAATATGCGATAATTGATCTTGAAACAACTGGGGGCAGCATGAAGACCACGAAGATCACTGAAATCGCAATTTTCATATCCGACGGGGAACGAATTATAGATGAATACAGTTCGCTGGTCAATCCTGAAAAAAGTATACCTCCATTTATCACTCGTTTAACAGGAATCAATGATGAGATGGTCAAAAATGCTCCTAAATTCTATGAAATCGCTAAGGAGGTATTAGAATTCATTGGTGATGCCGTTTTTGTCGCGCACAACGTCGGTTTTGACTACAATGTGCTTAGAACGGAGTACAAATCTTTGGGATTTGACTTCAGGGCTACTCAGCTGTGTACAGTGCGAACTTCTCGGTACGTTATTCCTGGACATAAGTCATACAGTCTTGGGAAGTTAACTGATGACCTTGACATTGTTCTTCACGACAGACACAGAGCGGAAGGTGATGCTCGAGCAACGGCAATCTTGTTTCATCTTTTGTATGAAAAAGATCCTAATAATCTCAAAACATTTTTGCAGCAGGACATTCAACCGAAATCGCTTCACCCTGGTCTTGATATAGAGGTTATCGACGATCTTCCTAAATCAACCGGTGTATACAAATTCTATTCATCCGAAAATGATCTCATATACATAGGAAAGAGTCGAAATATTCAAAGTCGAATCAAACAGCATTTAAAAAATAACAGCTCTAAAAAAGCGATTAAAATGCGCGAAGAGATCGCTGATATAAAGTATGAACTAACAGGTTCTGAAGCAATCGCATTTTTATTGGAATCGAATCTTATCAAGAAATATAAACCCAGATATAACAGGGCTCTTAGAAAAGATAAATTCCCTTTTGGATTATACTCTTATGAAGACGGTAAAGGATACATAAACCTCACTATTGATCATGTTCAACGGAAGAACACTCCTCCGCATACTACATTCTCATCGAAGAGAGAGGGAACTCGATTTTTAAATTATGCTTTTGAAAATTATGATCTCTGTCAAAAATTACTCGGACTCTATCCTACAAAAGGCGCATGTTTTCAATATCATACAAAGCAATGTCAAGGTGCTTGCATTGGTGAAGAATCAGCTGAATCGTACAATGATAGAGTTAGCGACTTACTCAACTCTTTAGATTTTGAAACGGATAGTTTCTTTTTGGTGGATCAAGGAAGAAAGAAGGATGAGTTAAGTCTGATTCTTGTCGAAAGAGGAACTTACAGAGGTTTTGGATATCTACCGAAGCAACTAAATGATGGTTCGATAGATACCTGGAAAGAAATGATCACCTACTACAATGAAGCTAAAGATGACAGAATGATCATACAGCGAATGCTTCGAATGAATAAGTATAAAGAATTAAGAGAATTCTGATCTAGTTGGTCTAATTTCTCTCAAATCGTTTTTTCTCAACCCTTCTGTAAATCCAGGAAGAAATCATGATCGCTACAATAAAAATGAGAAATAAAATCATGTGTTGCTGTTCTATATATATTACGCTAAAACAACGAACACAGTTGGAGAAATTATCGACTAAAATCTGAATCTCGCAAATCCAAATGCAGCGGACAAACTATTTGCATCATCCAGGAAGAATGATAACATATCTCGAGATGAAACTCCCACTTCATATTTACCTCCTCCAATGATGAAATTAACTCCAACTGGAATACTGTGAGCATATACTCCGCCTCCGAAATACCCTGCACTTAACTGAAGCCACTTTACTGGACGTACATCTCCACCTACAGAAAGAACAGCGTTTTGAAGACTTCCGGGGTTGTCTTTATTGAAAGGCGCAACGACATCTACTCCAACATGAACGATATCATTAAAATTGATACTACCTCCTAGTCTAAAGTTTGCTGCGTTGTTTACTACGATCTCTTCTTCTCCAACAAGGTTCAGTAAACCACCATCTTCAGCCAATTGATTCATCGTCTCAGGAATATTAGCATCTTCGAGACCAGCTAAAGAAACACTTTCAACCAACGTATCCCGTACAGAATATACATTTCTAGTATACTTAACGCTACCAATATTATTGACAGCCGCCGCTAATCGGATCTTATCTAGCAAAATTACACTTGCCGAAAGATCAACTCCATATCCACTACCTACTGATTCAGGAAGTGCACCACTATTTGACATATTATTCATGCCTGTTCCGTAGTTGATATCAAAGAATGGAGAAATTGCCGAATTTACTTGAATACCGTCATCTCCAGACTGCATATCAAACATCGCCATTGACTGAATGTATCGCCCTCCTACTCCAGCATATAAAGCAAATGTACTATCTTGTCCAAATAGCTTTCTTCCATAACCAAAATTATAGTAGCGATTCCATACAAATTTGATGCGTGACCCATTTGTAATATCACTCAAAAGGTCTGGATTGTTAGCCGTTCCACGAATAACTGAATTCAGTGTGTCCTGAGATAAACTTGGATCATTTGCGATCGTAGAAGTGTCTCCATTCATAGCTATTGTTAATGAGTCAAAATAACCAGAAAGTCTTCCTCTGAAAATAAGATCCGATGTTTGTGAGTTGATCTGTGAGTACCAGTTGTAGTTTTCTGAGATCGAAACGGCTATTCCTCCAAACTTCTCATCCTGAAAAGAAGCACCAAACCAATTGTAGTTCGCATTAATTGAAATTCCAGCTTCAGCATAATCCTTCGCTGCATCAATTTGTTGTTGTACGTCAAAAGGCTCATCATTATTACCTCGTACTTCATTCATTATTGCCTGATACGCATTCTGCAGTCGCTCTTTGTTTAACGCTGGACTTTGAATTCCAAGGTGAAGTTCAGATGTACCCATCGTAAAACGAGTATTACCAAATCCAGTTCCCCATCCTAGTGCAGAATTGTTGATCCCTAAACATTGATAATCTGTTAAAAATGTAGTTGCTACACCTTTACCCACAGCAGTATATGCTGAGTTCTGAGTCTGTCCAAATAAAAAAGTACCTAAAAATAGTGTACTCGCAACAAGTAATAATGCCTTCATAAATTTTAATTTTCGAGATCGAATCGATGAACGAGAACGAGTTTCTCATCCAATCTTAACACTTCAAAATATTCCACCCAACCATCATTGGTGATCAATTTCAGTAAGTTCTTTTTTTCAATAAAAAGCCAACGCTTAGACGGTTTAGATTTACTATTGAATCCGTTACTACAACCTGTCGTGAAAATAAAATCTACACTCCCTGTTTCGCGGAAAGACCAATTGTGCTCAGAACAATCTTGATCTCTGCAGTTCGGAGTTGGATGTTGAAACTCTAAAGTATCAGCAGTTTCATCAATATCGACTGCACCACATGTTCTCCAAGCACCTATGAAATCTTCCTTTGTGATCGACAACGTATCATTTTGTGCCGTAGTAAAAAATAAGACTGACAAGAAAATTAGTGTGATCGTTGACTTCATAATAGTAAATATAGTGTTTATTCTCCTTTTTTCTGAATAACGTCAAAATTGAAGTGTTCGTTGGACGGATATACCTTGAGTGAGAACTCACCTTCTTCCAGTACTCCATAGGTCTTATACTTGATCCAATCACCAAGATTGTAATACTGGCTTGAAGAATCCAACTGAATATTGAGTGGCAGATGACGATGACCGAAGATAAAAAGATCAATATGTTCTTTTTGATTTCGCTCCTTGGCATAATGAACTAACCATTCATTTTCCTCTCCTAGAAATTTTTCGTCTGACGAACCTGTAGCAGCGCGACTCTTTTGTGATGAGAAATTCGCTACAGCAATACCAAAATTTGGGTGAAGACGAGCGAAGCACCATTGAAAGAACTTATTTGAAAATACTCGTTTTATGAATTTATAGCCTTTATCTCCCGGACCTAAACCATCTCCATGTCCAATAACTATTTTTTTACCCTGAGCCTCAATTGTTATTGGTTCTCGATTTATTTTAACACCAAGTTCTTTTTCAAAGTAATCAAACATCCACATGTCGTGATTGCCAGTAAAGAAATGAATTGGAATACCACTATCTGAAAGCTCTGCTATTTTCCCTTGTATTCTAACAAAACCCTTAGGAATAGCCCTCTTATACTCGAACCAAAAATCAAAAATATCACCAACAAGGTAGATCTCCTTGGCTTTGTTCTTTATCTCATCTAACCATTGTACGATCAGATCCTCCCTCTTTCTGCTCTCAGCTTCATTTGGGGCTCCTAAATGAAAATCAGAAGCAAAATATATGTTCTTGCCAGAAGGATTCATAATGGTTTAATAGCCGTAGATCTCATGGAGTTTTTCTTCCAGTGCCGCACCTCTTAGTTTTGTGCCGATCACTTTACCTTCTTCATCAATCAAAACCGTGTAAGGAATAGAAGAAACATTATATTTTTTAGCCGCTCTTGATCTCCAATATTGAAGGTCAGAAACATGACCGTCCCAGATCAAACCATCCTGCTCGATCGCTGCGACCCATTTTGATTTCGATTTATCCAATGAAACCGAGAAAACCTCAAACCCATCCTTATTGTACTTCTCATATAATTTCACAACATTCGGATTCTCTCTTCTACATGGTCCACACCATGATGCCCAAAAATCAAGTAACACAACTTTTCCCTTGTAGTCTGAAAGTCGCAACGTATCTCCTTCTGGATTAGGTAGCATAATATCTTTAGCTTCACTTCCCTCAGCTACCGGCAATGTCGCTTTAAGTTTTTCCTTGTTCTTATTGTATTCTTCAACAATTCGCTTTACCGTTGGACTATCACCAAATCCTTTTTCTAATCCCTTGACTGTTTTCTCATAAAGTGGAAATTCATTTTGAATATTAAACGTTGGAAGCACGGCGATCAAAGCAGGTGAATTTGCATTTCTACCCATAAATCGTTGACGCTCCCCTTTAAAGGATTGGTAAGTCGACTGAAATGCTTTTTGAATCTCTCTTTTCTTATCTTGATTTGCTCTCAAATAAGCGTTGGCAGAATCCAGTTTTTGTTTGTATTGGAAATTATAACGCAAGAACTTGTTCATCTCTGTAGACTCCTCTGACCCCACAATATTTGATTCAAAGAAAAAGTTCTTACCATTTCCATATAGTTTGATCGTTTTCTCTTCATCAAAGATCAAGTTCAACTTTTGTCCATCTGAAAGTTGGATCACATAATAGTCCTTTGCTGATAATTCTATTTCTTTAGAAAACTTACCTTTTTTGTTAAGCTTTATTGTTGTGATCTCTTTGTCATTGTTATCACCAAGATTCTGAATCACCTTAACCTCATCTGAAGGAGCATTAAAGATCTGTCCTTCCAGGTTAACGGTAAAACTCTCCTGAGCTAAACTAACAATTGAAAATAATGCTGTAGTAATTAATGTAAGGTATGTTCGTATCATAAAATGATTTTATTTTCCGAAGATCTCTTTCAATTTTTGTTCCAAAGCTGCTCCACGTAATTTAGTTGCAATGATCTTACCTTCCGGATCGATCAAAACAGTGTGAGGAATCCCTTTGATCTGGTATTTACTCACGACTTCAGAATCCCAATATTTCAGATCACTCACATGATTATCCCAGATCAATCCATCCGCCTTGATCGCTCTGATCCATTTCTCTTTGTCCTTATCCAATGAAACACTAAAGATGTCAAAGTTTTCTGATCTATATTTTTGATAGAGTCTCACTACATTAGGATTCTCTCTTCTACATGGTCCACACCATGATGCCCAGAAGTCGATCAAAACATATTTTCCTTGCAGATCAGACAGTTTCATAACCTTCCCCTGAGGGTTTTCCAGGGCAATTTCAGGAGCTTCGTTGTTTTCTTTGAACTTTTTGAACTCGTTGTAGTCATTTTCGATCTGAGCAACTTGTTTCCCCACCTGAACCGTCATTGGGTGTTCAGGATACTCTTTCTCGTATGCTTTGTGCATGGCCTGAAGCGCTTCCAACTGAGCAATATCGTAGTTCTCATACCCCATCATTGGCACAAGATTCGTCATCAAAAGAATATTTGCCGGATTCGCTGGATTCTCTTTCATATAATCCATAGTAAACTCGTCCATTGGCTTCTTTTTATCCATGACCATCTTCATCAATTCCTTTTGCTGATACTGACGAGGATTCGTTATTGACTTTTGCCATTCAACAAACTTGTTCATTTCATCCATGTATCGATTTAAAGGCTCGGACCAGGAAGTTGCAGCATATCTTACAGATTGATTGTAATTATTAAAATCCATCGTCATGTATACTGAATCCTCAGGAACTAATGTCATAGGAACTACTCGAGGTTCCGCACCTTGAGGAATCTTTTCTTCAATGCGTAACTGATAAACACCCATATCTTCGATTGCTCCCTCGAGATTGAAGTTACCTTCAGCATCAGAATTTCCTTTTGCAATGACTATCGCTCCTCGATCTGTATTTGCTTCAACGATCAATGGCACGTGTTGACCATTTTTTATCTTACCAGCTACGATCACATTTGGCTCCAGATTAGGATCTTTCACGAATCGCCCACTAGTATTCTCAGTTGAATCAACTTTTTGCTCTACAGGTTGATCCTTCTCACTAGTTCTCTCAACTCCTTTGTCATCACCACAACTTGTTATAATGAATAGTGATAGCAATAAATAAGAATATGTTTTTATCATTATTCTTCTAATTTCTGTCTAATTAACTTATTCGCGGCTTTTGGATCTGCTTTACCTCCAGAGGCTTTCATAACTTGCCCCATAAAAAATCCAACCAATTGTTTTTCTCCACCTTTGTAACGTTCAACTTCTCCAGGATGTTGCTTTATTACTTCTTCAATCACAGATACAATTGAATCTTCATCGGTATCTTGAATCAAGTTACCTTCTTCTGCAATAGCTTTCGGCGCTTTGTTGTTATCCTCAAGCATAACAGGAAATATTTTCTGAGAAGCTACAGAATTGGAGACGAGCCCTTCATCGATAATAGCTATTAAAGCTGCCAAACGTTCTGGTTGAATTGGAAATTCTTCAATTGTCTTTCCTTGCTGATTCAAATAAGATCTTACTTCACCACTCATCCAGTTTGCCGCTCCTTTGTAATTAGAAGTATGCTTGATCAACTCTTCAAAATAAAGTGCCATAGGTTTGGATGCGATCAAGTTGGAAGCATCATAATCCGATAGATTAAGTTCCTTCGTGTACTTTTCATACAATGCATTCGGAAGTACAGGCATATCAGTCTTCACAGCATTCACCTGCTCTTTACTTACGTGTAAAGGCTGAAGGTCAGGTTCTGGAAAATATCGATAATCATTTGCTGCTTCTTTTGTTCTCATTGAGATCGTTCTCATGTTCACAGCATCAAAAGATCGAGTTTCTTGTGCGATCTCCTCTCCTTTTTCCACCATCTCAATTTGTCGATCAATTTCAAAGTTGATCGCACGCTGCACATTTCGGATAGAGTTCATGTTCTTAACCTCTACTTTTGTTCCGAATTCTGACGCTCCTTTTTTTCTAACAGAAACGTTGGCATCACAACGTAAAGAACCTTCTTCCATGTTTCCATCACAGATCTCCAGGTATCGAACAAGCTGTCTGATCTCGGTTAGATAAGCATACGCTTCGTCTCCAGAGCACATGTCAGGTTCAGTAACAATTTCAAGCAACGGAGTTCCCGCTCTGTTCAGGTCAACCAACGAATCATAAACGTCAACATCGTGAATACTTTTACCAGAATCTTCTTCCATATGGATGCGAGTAATACCAATATGTTTTACACCATCCTTCATTTTAAGATCAATGTGACCATTCGTACAGATAGGGGTCTTATCCTGTGTTATCTGATAACCTTTAGGTAAATCAGGGTAGAAATAGTTCTTTCTGGCGAAATGCTGATATTCTGCTATTTCACAATTCAGTGCTAAACCTAGTTTGATCGCATATTCTATCGTCTTCTTATTCATCCTTGGCAATGTACCCGGATGACCTAAAGAAATAGCACTAATATTAGTATTTGGGCGTGAACCATACTCATTGATGTCATTCGAGTATGCCTTACTCTTCGTCAGCATCTGAGCGTGAACTTCCAGTCCGATCACCGCCTCATAGTCTTCTCGTACTTTTGAAATATCCATTGTTTCCTTTACCTCCATTCTTAAACGCGAGCAATTAATTCTTTAATGATCTTAGTCATTTTAGGTTCTTGTCGATTTGCCACTTCAATAACATCCTGTACACTAACCTTTTGAATCTTTCCTTCAACTCCAAGATCTGTAATGATCGAAACGGCAAAACATGGGATTTCCATATGACGGGCCACGATGATCTCTGGGACTGTAGACATACCAACCGCATCAGCTCCTAGAATATTTATCATCTTATATTCTGCTGGAGTCTCTAGTGTTGGACCAGTTAGTCCGGCATAAATACCTTTTGCTACTCTGATATTATTTTCTTTGGCAACTGTCTCAGCAATAGCGATCATATCTACATCATATGCATCACTCATATCTGGGAATCGAGGACCTAGGTCATCAATATTTTTACCGATCAAAGGATTACCCGGAAATAGGTTAATATGATCTTTCAAGATCATGATCTCACCAATTTCATAATCAGGATTAACTCCACCTGAAGCATTACTTACAACCAAACGCTTGATTCCAAGCATTTTCATTACTCTTACAGGAAAGGTAACTTCTTCCAGACTGTAACCTTCATAAAAATGAAATCGTCCTTGCATAGCCATAACATGCTTCCCTCCTAATTCACCGAATATTAATTTTCCACTATGACTCTCTACAGTTGACACCGGGAAGTTCGGAATATTCTCATAAGAGATCGTATCTATAATATTGATCTCGTTCACAAGTCCACCTAATCCGGTACCCAGGATAATTCCCAGTTCTGGCTTAACTTCAGTTTTACCTTGTAAATACGTTACAGCTTCATTTATCTTTTCTAACATGTTCTTCTATTTTCTTCAAAAACTCTTCTTCTCTGTCTATGGATATGGTAATATCTTGATAAAACCATGGGTATTTCTTCACTTGAGATTCATGAACAGAGTTCTTCAAACGAATGTAGTCTTTTGATGTCGTAACAATACATTTGTTTTGCTCTGCAAATGTATCAAATAAATTGTGAATTCTCTTTATATCATCACCAGTGAAATCGTGGTGATCTTTGAAAGAAAGCGTGTCTACTTTCGCTATCTTAGAAAGATGGATTTCCAAAGGTTTTGGATTTGCAATTCCTGTAACAAGTAAAATTCGCTCAGGCAAATCAAATTCAGCCTTACTTCCAAATGAAACAAACTGTCCATAAACGATACTGGAAAAAAACACTTCAGTTGAATTTCCAACGTTTAGCTTTTGAGTGATTATGTCCTTTTTTTCTCCTGATAAATCTTCAGGACATTTGGTCACAACTACAATATCGGCTCTTTTGCGACCTGAACTAAATTCTCTTAGGTCTCCAGTTGGGAGAACAAAATCTTCGTAATAAGGATTACTGTAATCAGTAAGCAGAATATTAAGGTCTCGAAGAATGTATCTGTGCTGATAGGCATCATCAAGAATAATGGAATCTAAATTAGGGTGTTGTAAAAGCAATCTTTCTGCTCCTTCCACTCTTTTTTCGCAAACTGCTACTTCGACATCATCTTTGAATCGATCCTTGTAGAAAAGTGCTTCATCCCCTACAGTTTGTGCTTTTGAGTTCACATTCACCTTGACGAATCCTTTTGATGTTCGTCCATAACCTCTTGACAACACTGCTACATTAAATTTACTCTTTAATTGATCAGCGATCCATTGAACATGAGGTGATTTACCTGTTCCTCCAACAGATAAGTTTCCTACAGAAATAACCTTGGTGTCAACCTGAGTTATCTTCTTTATTCCAACGTCGAAAAGCTTGTTTCTAATCCATAATATCATCCCATAGATTATAGAAAAGGGAAAAAGTATGTAACGGATTAGTTGCATTGAATTCAAAAATAGAGAAATACCTAGTACGATACTATGATAAAGTTAAAATTATGTTTTTGGCAATTCATTATTTTTGGATGTGAATTTAGAGAATAAAAACCATGTCGATAGTGTTACGTAGATCGAATAAAGATGATCTTAAAGAAATTTGGAGGATCATTCAAGCTGCTATTGCTAGAAGAAAAGCAGATGGAAGTAATCAATGGCAAGACGGTTATCCAAATCCTGAAATTCTAGAGAAGGATATGGAGAAAGGTGAAGGATTTGTTTTATGCGACAGTAATTCGATCATTGGTTATGCAGCTGTCATGATCAACGATGAGCCTCAATACGATGACATTGATGGTGCCTGGCTTACAAATGGAGATTTTGTTGTCTACCATAGAGTAGCAATCGCTCCTGAATATCTTGGTCAAGGATATGCAAAAAAGCTGATCGAAGCAATTCATGATTATGCTTTAGAAAATGAGATAAAAAGTGTTAAGGCTGATACCAATTTTGATAATCCCGCTATGATGCACTTGTTCGAAAAACTGGCTTATAAATATTGTGGAGGCGTTTTGATCAACGGAAGTCCGAGAAGAGCTTATGAAAAGGTACTCGACTAAACCCGAACTCCAATCACACAAACATCGTCGACTTGTTCGTAGTCATTTTTCCACTCTTCAAAGTATTCATTAATTCGTTGATGCTGCTGTGAGATATTGAGGTCTTGAATATCGAAAAGTAATCTTCTGAAGTTTGCAGTTTTCATTTTCTTCCCTTTCGTTCCACCAAACTGGTCGGCATATCCATCTGAAAATGTATATAAAGTGTCTCCGCTTTCTAGCTCAAAACTTTGAGAAACGAACTTCTCAGTTCTTTCCGTATACCCGATTGCTTGTTTTGTCGCTTTTATCTCTACTCCATTTCCTTCTTTAAACTTTACAGCTTCATCTGGCCAATTTTCACGTTCCTTGTTTATAATCCAAACCGGATTGTGCGCACCCGAAAAGATCAGTCTTTTTATTTGATCATCTTCATATTCCAAACAACATAATGCGATATCCATTCCATCCCGAATTCGTTCTTCACTCTGAACAAAGTTTTCCTCAACGATCTCATTCAACTTATCCAGGATCTCTCCCGGATCCCTTAGTTCGAACTCCTGTATACATCTTTTAAGCCCATTCGCGCCTACTATACTAACCATTGCTCCGGGAACACCATGGCCTGTGCAGTCAGCAGCAGCATAATAAATCCTTTTTGTCTTTGAACTTTCTACAACGTCCATAAAGTAAAAATCACCTGCGACTATATCTTTTGGCTTGTAAAAAATAAAACTATCCAGTAAAAAACTCTTTACGAGCTTTTGAGAAGGTAGTATAGCATCCTGTAATCTTTTTGCATAAGTGATCGAATCTAAAATCTCCTTATTCTTATGCTCAACCTCTTGTTTTTGAGCTGCTATAATGCGGTTTGCCTTTTTTCTTCTTTTATTAACAACAAATAATCCAGCGATAAATAATACAGCAACACTCAAGATCACAATTAACAGATATTGCTGAGATCGGGTTTGTTTTAGCTCTGCATCTTTTAATTTTGCTTCTTTGCTGGCTACTTCTGACTCCATATTTAGTAATTCGATCTCCTGCTCCTTTTTTTCAACTTCGAATTCCATTCTTGCACTCATGGTAGCCATAGTTTTCTCTTTGTTGAACATTTCCCTTCGAAGATCTATTTCTTTTTCAAAATGAAAAGCAGATAAATCGTTCTTACCAATTGACCTGTATGCTCTAGCCAAGGCAGCATGACTCATCATTATACGTTTGGTTGCATTAGAAATTTCAGCATTCTTCAGGGCTTCTTTCAAATATGGAATTGCATCATCATAACTTTTGAGTTTTATCAGTGTTTTACCTATTCCCAACAATGTATAAGTCATTTCATCAATTTCCTTTTCATTCTTTTTTCGATGATCATGACTTTCTTTGAAGGCCTTCAATGCCTTTTCATAATATTGTTCTGAAACTACATCGTCATTAACTTGCTCTGCTTTTACTGTGTATATCTCACCTAACCAATACTTGTAGTAATTGATCAATTCAGGTTCATCCTTGTGATAGGTATCAATGATATATCTTATTGAATCATAATAGATTTCAGCAGTATCAGGTTTTTCTAACTCCACGTAGTTCCTGGTAAGATTGGAAAAGTTCATATAAGCTTTACCGATTTGATCGGTCTCTCGATAAATCTTTAGAGCTTGCTTTAGCGCCATATTAGAGGCTTCATAATCGCCTAAATAAGAGTAAGCTATTGACATATTATTATACATCACCGCAACAGCTTCGGGTCGTTTTCTCTCTTCAAAAAAACGGATTGCTTTTAATTGTGCATCAATGGTTAAATCATAGCGAGCGATTCGACTATATGATCTACTGAGATAGTACAATATGTTTCCATAATATATTGTATCATTGTATGCAACAGAAAGATCAAATGCCTTATTCGAATAATCTAGTGACTTCTGATATTCTGTTTCAAAAAAGTACACTTCTCCATAAGTGTATAATGCGTAGATCTGATCTATTGTATCTCCAACCTTTTTTGCAAGAGAATCAAACTTTCGATTAAAATAAAGAGATGAATCATTGTTTTGGTAGACATAATGTCTTGCAAGATGCATTGCAGACTTCATTTTAACGGTATCTTCTTTCGTTTCATCAAAGACCTGTCTCAAACTATCAACCTGACCAGTTAATCGGATTATAGGTATAAAGAGCAAGAAGATAATAATCGTAATTCTCCACATTTAAACAATATTAGTAAAAAGAACTAACTTTTTGATATTCAATTGGTATAACTTACTTTTGATGTAATCTATTACACTATTCACATATGACTTCGATAATATTGAATTTCCGTTATTTACTCTCAGCCATTTTGATTCTGTTTTCTTTTCAAATTGGGGCTACCCACCTTGTAGCTGGCTCAATCAATTATAAACATATACAGGGTAATAGTTACGAGATCAGATCAACATTATATCGCGACTGCTCTAGTGTACCTGCTCCGTCTTCAATTATAATTGATGCTGTATCCGCGTGCGGATCACTTATGGTGGAGTTAGATTCTGTTGATATGGATACAACTGTTTATTGTACAGGTTTACCGAATTATTGTAATGGTGGAACACTTCCAGGAATTGAGTGGATTTTATATGTTGATACAGTAGAACTTACTCCCTGCTCGGATTGGACCTTTAACTATAGTATATGTTGTAGAGCGATTTCGCAGAATATTCAGAATAGTATATCTGAAGGATTCTATTTAGAGTCAACTTTAGACAATAGCAACCAGTCAAACTCAAGTCCTGTATTTAATCAAAGTTTGAATTTAGTAGCAGAAATAAACAACCCATTTTGTGTCAACAATAATGCTTTTGATGCTGATGGTGATTCATTAGCATATTCTTTAATCAACCCCATTGGGTTAAATGGAAATAACGTTGTTTTCGAAACAGGTTTCAATACTAGTAATCCAACTGGGGTTGGATCGAACTTTACGTTTAACCAGAACTCTGGAAACTTATGTCTTACGCCGAACTCTCTTGGGAATTTCGTCATAGCCATTCGCGTTGATGAATACAGAAATAATACACTTATTGGTTCAACAATTAGAGATTTTCAAATCAGTGTGGTAAGCGGAGTCGCAATATCTACTCAAGACATCATCGGTAGTGTTACCGATAGTAATGGTAATCCTGTAGCCGGTGTAGATGTTGAGCTTTTCGAATATGGAATTTCCCTTGGCAGTTTGAACTTGGCAGCTACACAAACTACAAATTTAATGGGAGAATTTGCTTTTGTTGGACAAGATGTCAAACAATACTTAGTTAGATCGCAACCTTCTCAAGGATACTTACCAACCTATCATGAATCAACGGCATATTGGCAATATGCTCAAGTTATATACCAAATGTGCGATGCACAAACAGTTGAGAATATTCAACTTGTGGACATAAACAATCCTCTTGGAACAGGTGTAATAGCAGGCTACTTGAATGGATCCGGTATAGTAAAATCAGAAGATCCCATTGAAAATGTAAATATCCTCTTATATGATTTGGATTCAGACGTACTCATCACTAATAGTATTACAGACCAAAATGGATACTACCATTTAGAAAATATACAACCCGGATCGTATTATATTCTTGTTGATAAGGAAGGTCTAAGTATGATTTCCACTCACTTCATTGAAATACAAGAAGGACAAATTATAGAAAACGCGAATTTTTATGCTGATGAAAATGGGATTTCAACAGATGGAAATTATCAAACTCAGGGCTTCTTAAATCTGTCTCAAACTACACCAGAAATGAACTTTCAAATATTTCCAAATCCAGGATCTAATTTTTTAAGTATCCACTCCAATACGAACGAGTCTTATGATGTTCTAATATACAATTCTGTAGGAAGTAAAGTAATTGAAGTTGAGAACCAAAAAGGTAGTTTACTTCTTGAAACAGAAAAATTACCAAATGGAGTTTACTACGTTCTTGTGTCAAGTTCAGAAACTCAAAAAAACCTTAAGTGGGTAAAAAACTAAAAGTGATCTATATGAATGGTAAAGCCATTAATAGTTGAAAAGCATCCATACGATTTGAGAATCTACTATCGTTTAAGGATCATCTAGTCTAAACCCGAACTCCAATAACACAGACATCATCGACTTGTTCGTAGTTATTTTTCCATTCTTCGAAGTTCTTACGAATAAGTTGTTCTTGATCCTGCATTGACTTTTCATTTATTTCAACTAAGAACCTTCTGAACACTGCAGATTTCATTTTCTTACCTCTGTCGCCACCGAATTGATCTGCATATCCATCAGAAAATAAATAGATCTTATCTCCTTCGACTAGTTCTATCGAGGTAGTGCGATAAAATACCTTTTTTTCTTTATACCCAACTGCATGTTTATCTGGAGATAGCATTACTCCGTCACCCTCTCTAAAAACTTTGGTATTTTCTGGCCAAGTAGCTCGATTCGGATTTATTATCCAGGCTGGGTTATGAGCTCCAGCGAAATGAAGTTGCTTTGCAGAGCCTTTTAATTCGATACAACATAGCGCGATATCCATTCCATCCCTTATCTTCTCTTTTGAAGAGGTAAAATTTTCAGCAACTATAGAACTCAACTCTGTCAGTATTTCACCAGGATCCCTAAGTTTCAATTCGCGAATGCATCTCTTTAGTCCATTTGCTCCTACAATACTGAGCATAGCTCCAGGAACCCCATGACCGGTACAATCAACTGCTGCAAAATATACTTTCGAAGTACTATCGTCTTCTACTTTTTCCAGAAAATAGAAGTCACCCGCTACAATATCCTTTGGTTTGTAAAAGATAAAACTGTTAGGGAAATTTCGTTTAAACTCATCTATTTCAGGCATAATAGCTTGCTGTAAACGTTGTGAATACTGGATTGAATCAATGATCTCTTGCTGTTTCTCTTCAATTTCATTCTTTTGCTTGCTTATCACCTGATTCGCTCTTGATTTGGTACGGTTTGCTTTGTAAAGAATGAATACAAATATCAATGCGAACGCACCTCCACCAAAACCCACTATACTGATTAGTTTCTGAGAAGAAAGTTCCGCCTGAAATTCCGCCTCTTTCTTCTCGGCAAGGAGAGCTCTCCGTTCTTCATCTTCAGCATGCTGTATTGAATCAATTTGAGCTTTTTGTTTCATTCTTAGCCTCAATTCTAGATTTGCTGTTTCATTGAGTTGTGATTGATCATGCACAGAATCTTTATAAGCTAGAGATCTTTTCAAAAATTTGTATGCTTTTTGAGACTCTCCTATCTCATGTAAATAAGTTGAATATTCATAATTGAGCATCTGTTTTACACTATTCTCGAAATTCAAATCATTATATCTGTCAAAAATCTCATTAAGTAATCTACCAGCTTCGGAAATCTTATTTTGTGACAAATAGAAACTAGCTAATTCACCTTTCTCAGCATAAACCTTATTCTCGAACCCTGTAGAGTCATAAAAAGAAATACTTCTGCTTAGGTGAAACAACTGTTTGTCAACGTCGTTTACTTTTTTATATGTCTCGAATAAATTATGGTTGATATCTCCAGCATCTAGATATTGTTTTTCAGCTATCGCAACTTTTTCTGCACGCTTCAGCATCATTAAACTTTCTTCTAAAAGACCTTGTTTTCGTGCTATCATCCCAAGAACATTCAGTGGTTTAATCAACGACGAACTATCAGCATTGTATTTTCTATAGTTTTCTAGTGATAAAGTCAAATAATCCTGCGCTTTGTCAAGCATATCAATCGAGTTATAGAGCATACCTATATTAGAGTATAGCCTTCCTAGCTCGCTTTCCGCAGACAATTTCCCAAATTCTACAGCATCCAGATACCTTGATAATGCATTTGCATAATCACCTTCAATATACCTTAACGCTCCAGCATTCATCGTTAGTTTAAAACTCATCAGCGTATCTTCATTCAATAATGAATAATGTGCAGCACTATCAAAATACTCTCCTGCTCGATGATAATTACTTGAATAATAAAACTTCCTACCTAGTTTCCCATAATACAATGAAGAGGCATAAAAATTCTCTCCTTTTCCTGAACGAATTTTTAATGAGTCAAGAAGTTGATTGATCAATTCATCGTTTTCACTATCTGAGAAAGAGATTGTATCTAGTCGGCTACCATAACTGTATGCAATACTATCTATTTTCTTTTGTGCATTTGCACTTACGAAAGGGAGGGTCAGTAGTATAAGTAGTAATAGGTTCTTCATTATTCGGATAGCTTACAAGACCATTTATCGAAAATACACAAAATTGTTCAAATTATTCGAATTCAGTGAATTCAGCAATTAACCAAATGCACTAACACTAATTAGAATTGCACAACATAAAAGGAGAATCAATTAATATTTAATATCTTTAAAAAGAACCAATCATAAAAACTATGAAAATCAATAGATCAAACTTTCGACTTTTATTAATCGCAACTGGATCAATCATCTTAGCCTCTTGCGGATCAGAATCAAAAAATGATGAGATCAAAGATGATAAGAAAGAAGAGCCTAAAATGGAGGAAAAAGTAAACTCTGATGGTAAACCTCTCTTTCCACTTGTCAATGCCGCTGGATCCGATTCAGTTGATGCGGAAGGCAACATTGTTTATGGAACTGCAGATCAACTCGATTTTGGAGTCAATGATGAAGTAGTGCCGCAGGTCGATAGTGTTTCAGGTAGAGAATATACATTAGGTCCAAGACCTGTAAACCCACTTCCGAATGTATATGGTGATGATTCTATAGGCGCTGATGGCAACTTTGTTTACCCAGCCCGAGATACCAATTGGATTTCTGAATAATTAATCTACATTATTTAAATAAAAATCTGAGGCTGGTTAATTTCTAAACGACTCCAAAATATTCGTGATATCTTACTTGGAATTGAGAAAGGTAAACTTAATTTTACGCTTTCAAAATTGTCAATATGAAAGAAACAGCACTTACGAAAGTACATGAAGAGCTTGGGGCTAAAATGGCTCCTTTCGCAGGATACTCAATGCCCATTCAATACAAGGGACTAAAACATGAGCACGAAGTCGTTCGAACAAGTGTAGGTGTTTTCGATGTTTCTCATATGGGGGAATTCTTTGTTCGAGGACCTCAAGCAGAAGCTCTTGTTCAAAAGATCAGTTCTAATGATGCTAGTAAGCTTACTGTTGGAAAAGCTCAATACAGCTGTATGCCTAATGAAGATGGTGGTATTGTGGATGACCTGATCATATACAAAACCAAAGAGGACGAGTTTCTTCTTGTGGTTAATGCTTCAAATATTGAAAAAGACTGGAATTGGATCCAATCTCACAATGATGTAAATGCTGAACTGGAAGATGCCTCAGATAAATGGAGCTTATTGGCTATTCAAGGTCCTAAAGCGGCTAAAGCCATGCAATCTCTCACTCAAACAGACCTAGAGAATATTAAGTTCTACACGTTCGAGATCGGTGATTTTGCAGGTTGTCCAAACGTAATTATTTCTGCAACTGGATATACAGGAAGTGGCGGTTTTGAGATCTATATTCCCAATGAATCAGCTGAAAAAGTTTGGGATGCTGTCTTAGAAGCCGGTGAAGATTTTGGAATTGAGCCAATTGGATTGGGAGCAAGAGATACTCTTAGACTTGAAATGGGATATTGTCTCTACGGAAATGATATAGATGATACAACATCTCCACTTGAAGCTGGGTTAGGATGGATCACGAAGTTCACAAAAGACTTTGTCAACTCAACCGAATTAAAGAAACAAAAGGAAGAAGGTATCCGAAAAAAACTCGTTGCCTTTGAATTAGTAGATAAAGGCATCCCACGAAAGGATTACCCTATTTACAACGAAAATAACGAAGAAGTAGGCCGAGTGACATCAGGTACTATGTCTCCATCATTAAATAAAGCAATTGGACTAGGATATGTTCCAGTTGAAATGAAAGAAGAGGGAACGGAACTGTTCGTTGGTGTTCGAAAGAAAATGCTAAAAGCGAAAGTTGTAAAACTTCCTTTCTATAAAGGTTAGTTGATCATACAATAAATGCAAAAGGAGGACAATTAGAAAATTGTCCTCCTTTTGTGTTAATGAGTTAATACTTAATAGGCTTATTTCTCCTCTACTCTGGAAATTTTGCAATCCTCACAATCTTTTACTTCACCACTGTACGTCTCTCTGTACTTATGGATCGTTTTGTAAGGTATTCCCAAGAAGTGACGTTGAATACGTGTAACTTGTGCACACAATCTACCCATGTTTGGATGATACCTATTCTCAAATCTGCTTTTACGGACTGTTCCTATTAGTTTGATAACTTTTTGTTTTTAGTTCTCTCGCAAGATACGAATAATTGCCTCATTCCCAAATTATTTCAGTGTTAAATAATTCTAAACGTCCTGTCAAGACTGATTTATAGAACCCTAGCGATCTAATATGTTAATTTCAAAAAAAAAGGGTGAGACCTTACGGAATCACCCCTTCTTATAGATTCTATTATAATTATCTATTTAACAAACTTGTGGATAGAAGATTGACTACCATTGTTAAGAACCACAAAGTAGATTCCTTTTGCTAAACCTGCAACACCAATTTGAGCATTACCGTTTTGCAATTGAACTAAGTTTGAAACTTTTTGACCTGCTGAATTTATTACATATGCTGAAGAAAGATCATTACTATTAATCATGATCTGCTCAGTATTCGCATTATAGAATACTTCCAAACTTTCAATTCCTTCACTATCAATTCCACTAGAACAGTCTGCTGATGGCAGAACTACCACATCCTGTGATGTATTATCTGTTGCTCCACAACCATTATCAACATCCAGACTCACAGTATAAGTACCTGGAGAATTATAAGTTGTCGAAGAAATGGATCCTACTCCAGTTCCTGGCGTACCACTTGCGAATGTCCAGTCGAAACCTGATGCTCCATCTGAGAGTGCACCATTCACTTCAAGCACATCTCCTTCACAGATCGTATCTGAACTCATCAGGAATTCTGCGACTGGTGCTGCATCATTTACAACAACAGCATAGTAAGTCTCTGAAGAACAGCTACCTGTTGTTCCCGTAACTGTATAAGTCGTATTTCCTCCTGGAGTTGCAGTAGGATTAGCACAGTTTGAGCAAGATAGAGAACCTGCAGGACTCCATGAATAACTAGTTGCACCAGATGCTGTAAAATCAACAGATCCACCTGGACAAATTGTATCTGCAGTACCAGTCAACGTTACATTCGGTGTAGGATCAACCGTTATATCTATGCTATCAATATGGAAGAATCCACAAGAGTTTTCTGCCAATAGATAAGCAGTATGCGTTCCTGCTGTCCCCATTATAACAGAAGGGTCGATAGCTGTTGGATATGGAGTTGAAGTACCGTTGATCGCCCACTGCCAATTAGCAATATTAGGAGAAGAAGACGCGTCGAAATCTACAAACTCTCCTTCACATACTGTAGTTGGAGCAGCACTGATAACCGCAGTTGGAGGAGTTTGAGTAATTCTTGGATAAATATGTGAAACAAACTGTGCACCTCCAGTAAAAGTTGAAAATTCCTCCCAACCATTATATCCTAGAGGACCTCCTGCTTCAAAAAACGCGAATAATTTATTCGGACGCGCTCCATCAGAAGTTACATCAACATTACCGCAAGCAACCGTATCTCCTGCTGCTGTTGCGTTTTCTATGGAGTAACCAACATAGAATGTACCTGTTCCAACTGCAACTGGCGCGTCAAAATCAACCTGAGTGATAAAAAATGAACCCTGACCAGCACTAGTTACATTATTCTCTATAACTGAAAGTGGAACATCTTCCTGATAAACAACTGTTCCAGGCTCTCCCGCATTGTCTTCCCAAACCATTACAGTAATATCAGAGTTAGCATTTCCTAAATCAGCTTCAGCAAAATAAAAATCGGCTCCCATTACATTTGTTGGTCCTAATGCCGAATACTCTTCAGCAAAGCGAGTAATACTGTATGCGTTATGACCACTCAAATAACCATCTCCATTCGCCCAGGAGATTATACTGATGTTATCAGAAGCTTGAGTATTTGAAATTGTATCACACCCTGTTAATGCATTAACCGTGATATATGCTGTTTTCGTCTCTGTGTCATTACCATTGGAATTTGTAACCGTTAAAGACACTTCATAACTTCCTGCAGTGTTGTAAGTGATCGCAGGTGGATTCTGACCATTGAATGTTGCTGGCGTACCACCGTTGAACGTCCATGACCAACTTGTTGGATTATAAACAGATAGATCCGTAAAGTTTACGGACTGTCCTTCCAGGATCGTTTGCACATCCGCTTCAAAGTTAGCTACTGGAGCCCAGTTCAGCGTTGCTGATATACAGTTCATAGCAGCTTGAGCATTGATTCTACCTGCTCCTAACTCACCAATGTAACTTGGATTAGCTCCATCTATGTCGTCTGCAGTACTTAAAATACAGCTTTCAACATCTGCTGGAGATAAACTAGGGTTTAATGACAACATCAAACCAGCGAGTCCAGCAACTTGTGGACTTGCCATAGATGTACCTTGCTTAGTTCCATATGAATCTCCTGGAATCGTTGAATAGATCGCACTACCTGGTGCAGAAATATCGATCCATGATCCGTAATTGGAAAATGATGACTTACTATCTCCAAAAGTTGTTGATGCAACAGCTATTACTTCACTATATCCAGCTGGATAGAATACAGAAGAAACGTTATCATTACCTGCTGCTGCGATCAAGATGATCCCCTCACCTGACGCATAGCTAATGATATTCTGAGCAGTGGTACTTGAACCACTACCTCCCCATGACATGTTGATTACATCAGCGCCTGCAGCAACGGCATAAAGAATTCCTTCATAACCATGTGTTACTGCTGTGGCAGAGTTAGTAGACTTGACTGGGATCAAAGTGATGTTATGCCCAATTGAGGCTACACCATTGTTATTATTTGTTTCAGCACCAGCAATACCAGCAACATGAGTACCGTGATCATAACTAGAGATCGGTGTATCAGGATCTGGATTATTATCGTTGTTTGCGACATCGAAACCATTCACATCATCAACGTAACCGTTATTATCATCATCTACTCCGTTATTTGGAACTTCATTTGGATTCGTCCAGATCACTCCTGAAAGATCACTGTGAGTTGTTTCTACGGCATCATCTACAATAGCTACTTTAACATCACTGCTTCCTGTAGAGAAGTCCCACGCTTGAGCAGCATTCATCTGAAATAACCCCCACTGCGTTGAAGAATTATAACTTGGATCATTAGGAGTAAGTGTTTTCTCGATAAATGGAATTCTCTCCGCATATTCAACTGCTTCAGATTTCTCTATCAATTCTATTATTTCATTTACAGCTCCAATATCCTGAACTTCCAGACGAAATATATTCTTTAATCGATCGTCATCGACTTCTGGGAAAGAAGCGTAAAGTTGTTTAATTCCGAATCGTTGAATCTCTGAATAAAAATCAAATTTCTTAATGTCAATATAAGTCTGACTAACTTGTCCAGTATGAACATCGACAGTCTGATTCCTACTCAAATCGTTCTTTAATTTAAACCATATCGACCCATCTAAATAATCCGGATGCACGGTTTGTGCATAAAAAGTTAGGGTGGTCAGGATACCGACCAGCACAAGTAATAGTTTTTTCATAGCTAAAAGAGTTTTAATAGTTTGACTAGCAATTTCGTACAATATTTTCAATAAAAAAAATGGAACACGAAAAAAGGCCGCTCAAATGAGCGACCTTTTAATGATTTAAGATAGTACTAACTATTTATCTATTGAGCCCAGAACTCGATCCATAAATTTTTTAGCTGCGTCTTTTTGGGATATTCCTTCTTCACGCATCATTTTGTGAACCTCGATTGCACCGTACATATTAGAGATCAGTTCTCCAATTACGTCCAACTCTTCATCTTTGAGCGAAGATAGTTCTGTAAGATTTTCCAGAGTTTCTAGTGTCTCATGAACAAAATCCTCGTCATTCTCTTCAATGAAATTTGAAATGTGCTTAATTACTGGTAACCTCATCGATAAATTGTTTTAGTACTTCTGTTTTATTCGTCTGTGTTTGATCGACAAGCTCACCGTTCTTGAAAGCAGCAAAAGTTGGTAGATTATCAACTTTAGCTAACTTTCGTGATTCTGGATTCTTCTCAGCGTCGATCACAATAAACTTTGCATTCTCATGAGCCTCAGAAAACTTTCTAAACTTTGGCTTCATGATACGGCAGTTTCCGCACCATCCTGCTGCATATTGCACAAGGACCGTTTCATTATTGGAAACTACTTCCTGCAAAGTATCGGTTTTTAACTCTTCAAATGCCATATTAGTTTGATTTTAAATAATCTGCTACACCGTCACGCGTTGCATTCATGGCCGTCTTACCTTCTTCCCAGTTAGCAGGACAAACTTCACCATTCTTTTGAACGTGAGTGTAAGCGTCAATTAATCTTAAATATTCATTTACGTTTCTTCCAAGAGGCATGTGATTTACTCCTTCATGGAAAACGGTTCCTTCTTCGTCGATTAGGTAAGTTGCACGATATGTAACATTATCACCTTCGTACACGAAAGAATCTGTTTCCTCATTATACTCTTCAGATTGAATATCCAATATTCTTAGCATGTTCGCAAGGTTACGGTTAGAATCAGCTAAGATCGGATAAGTAACACCTTGAATACCACCTTCGTCTTTTGGAGTATTCAACCATGCGAAATGTACCTCTGGAGTATCACATGAAGCTCCTACTACCATTGTATTACGCTTGTCAAATTCTTCAACCATTGATTGAAAAGCATGAAGTTCTGTAGGACAAACGAATGTAAAATCTTTCGGGTACCAGAAAAGGACAACTTTCTTCTTGTTTTTGATCGCCTCTTCTACTACGTTCAATTTAAATGTGTCTCCCATTTCATTCATCGCATCAACTTCAATGCTTGGAAATTTTTTTCCTACTACTGCCATTTTGTTTGTTTTTTTGGTTTATAAAATTGATTGTTAAATATACAGTTTTTGTTTCCTTTAAGACAACATCAATGCATCTATTTTGTTCACAATTTTGCGGTCTTCTGAACCACTTTTTCAACAATCATTGCGATTACAAATTTAAGCACTAAATCATATAATTTTAATTGATTATTTTTATATTCACATAAATCTTATCTATAATGGTTTCTCCAGCTCAGATCAAATATCTCTTATCCTTAATTGAAAAGCAAAGTTTTCAGCGAGCAGCTGAATCTTGTTTTGTAACTCAACCCACTTTATCCATGCAAATTCGAAAGGCAGAGGCTGCCATGGGAGGTCAGATCATTAATCGAGATACTAGTCCAATCTCTCTTACATCCTTCGGAGAGATGGTCATACCTCAACTCGAGAAGATCGCGGATGATTACAATAAACTTGAAGATGAGATTGCTAAGCTTAAAGGAACATATAAAGCAGAGATCCGAATCGGAATCATCCCTACTATTGCTGGTTACTTAGTTCCGGATCTTTACGATCAATGGCAAAATCAATTGGGAGATATTCAATTAGATATTAAAGAGCTTAAAACTCCCGACTTAATCAAGGCTGTCGAGAAAAAACAAATTGACTTTGGAGTAATGGCAGGACCGTTAAAGGATCAGCGTTTCAATCAACAGCGCTTGTTTGACGAAGAGATATTTGTTTACAGTCCGAAAACTAAATCAAAAACCATTTCTCAGGAAAAACTGCAAGAATTAAAGCCATGGTTATTGAGTGAAGGAAATTGTTTACGGACGCAAATGATCAATTTTTGTAATCTTAAACAAAAGCATGAAGATACCTGGAAATATGAGGGAGGAAGCATTAATATGCTATTAAAGATGGTTGAAATACAAGGTGGCTATACACTCGTACCGTCGAATTACTTGCCATACCTGCAATTGGACAAAGAAGATTTTAAGCGAGTGGAAAATATCGTCCCGGTGAGGCAAATTATCGGAATTAACCTTACTCGAAACAGTAAGAAAGAACATATTCAAGGTTTAATACGTTTAATTCAACGAAATAAATCAAACGACCAACTTCATAAAATCAAAACGGAAATTTTACCTTGGTCCTAAAAAAAATTAAGTATGGAATTCTCTAAATATTATGATCTGGTAGTCGAAAAGGTAGTACACTGGTCTGAGAACTTTGTCAGTATGCTTCCAAATTTCGTACTAGCTGTTCTAGCTCTAATTTTATTCGTGATTATTGCAAAGATCGTTCGTAAGATTTTCCTGCGAATCATGGACAGAGCTATAAATAATCGTGAGCTTAGTGAATTGCTAGCCAAAATAGTTTATGTTGTTATAATTATTGTTGGGTCATTTGTAGCACTCAGTGTGCTTAACCTTCAAAAGACAGTAACTTCTCTACTTGCCGGGGCAGGTATAATAGGTTTGGCTTTAGGTTTTGCTTTTCAAGATATCGCTACAAACTTTATTTCTGGATTCTTAATGGCTGCAAGACGTCCCTTTGAAGTTGGTGATGTTATCGAAGCAGGAGACTACAAAGGAGTTGTAAAAACTATAAATATCAGAACTACAGTTATCACCTCTTTTCAGGGGCAAGAGATCATAATTCCAAATAAAGAGCTTTTTCAAAACATTCTTGTCAATGACTCCACAAATAAGCAACGCCGTATTGATCTGGGGGTTGGTGTTTCTTATGGTGAAGACTTAGAGCAAGTAAGAGATATTGCGATCAAGGCAGTTGAAGATATTCCTGGAAGAAAAAAGGATAAAGAGATATCACTAGTCTATGAAGCATTCGGAGACAGTTCAATCAACTTTATAATTATGATCTGGGTAGATTTCGATAGTCAGTTGAATTATCTTAAAGCTCAAAGTGAAGCGATCATTGCCATAAAGAAAGCATTTGACAATAATAACATCATGATCCCATTCCCTATCAGGACATTGGATTTCGGAATCAAAGGAGGCGAAAAACTTGACACTATGTTAAAGAGTCAAGGAAAGGACTAATCGATATCTTTTTCCCGATTAATTGACTGGACTAACCTTTTTCAATGAAAAAACTGATTTAAGTCATTTCGCATTCCATTGAACAGGATGATCTTTGCAGGAAACAATGAGAATATGTTGCCAAAAGAGATCATCAAGAAATATAATATTGCGAGTCCAAGATATACCTCATACCCCACCATTCTTGACTGGAATAGAAAATCTATGAATGTTGAGGAATTTAGAGCGGTTTTTGAGGCTGAAGAACGAGGCAAGAATAAAACCACTAGCGTTTATATCCACCTTCCTTTTTGCGAGAGTTTATGTACGTTCTGCGGATGTCATAAACACATTACAAAACGTCACTCAGTTGAAAAACCTTACGTTGATACCGTACTTAAGGAATGGGAGATGTATGAACAAATGAATGGTGCTCCTATCAAGGTAAACGAGATCCATCTGGGAGGTGGAACACCCACTTTTTTCAGTGCACAAGAACTCGAGAGACTTATAAAACCTATCGTCAAAAATGCAGAACAGGAAGGATTGTACAGTGTGGAAGGTCATCCGAACCACACATCTAAAGAGCAATTAAAGACATTGTTCAACCTTGGATTCAAAAGGGTAAGTTTCGGTGTACAAGATTACAGTCCAGAAGTACAAAAGGCAATCAACCGCATTCAATCTTTTGATCAAGTTAAACAGGTTACGAATATTGCCAGAGAGCTAGGCTACACAACTATTAGTCATGATCTGGTTTTTGGTCTTCCAAAGCAATCCCTGGAAAACATAATAGATACTGTTCAAAAAACACTTATACTAAAGCCTGATTCGATCTCGCTTTACTCATATGCTCACGTCCCATGGGTAAAAGGAACTGGTCAGCGTGGATTTTCTGAAGAGGATCTACCTTCAGACAAAACGAAAAGAAAACTCTACGAAAAAGCAAAGGAACTACTTTTGAATGCAGGCTATATTGAGATAGGGATGGATCATTTCGCGCTACCTGAAGAACAATTAGCAGTTGCTATGAAGTCAGGTAAGCTTAATAGGACATTCATGGGGTATACAGCAAGTAATACAGATCGTATGATCGGACTTGGAGCCTCTGCAATCTCTGAATACGAATTTGGTTATGCACAGAATGAAAAGAATATCAAATCTTATCAGGAAAAAATTCAGAATAACGATCTACCAGTAGTCAAAGGTCATATACACAGTCCTGCCGATAGATCATTGAAAAGACATATTCTAAACCTCATGTGTAATTTCGAAACGCAGTATTGCGATAAATCTATCGTCAACCAGCAAGTGAATAAATTCAATGAAGAATTCATAACATTTGAAAAGGATGGTATTATCGAAAAGCGTGATGGAAAAATAGCAATTACGGAAGATGGAAAACCATTTGTTCGAAACGTATGTATGACACTGGACCCTTACAACAATAACAAAATGGAATCCAACAGGTTCAGTAAATCTGTCTAATTTTGTCTCATGAGCTGTTATCATTGTGGGGATAAAATTATCGGTAAACCAATTGTAAAAGATGATAAATCGTTTTGTTGCAATGGCTGTCTAACTGTTTATGAAATTTTAGATCAGAATGGATTAGACCAGTTCTACACATTCAACGAACAAAGCGGTGTTAAACCAACAAATTCAGGGAACAACAAGTTTGTCGCGTTGGATGTTTTAGAGATCTTTTCAGACTTTGTTGACTTTCAAAATGATGAAATTTATATCGTAACCTTTTTCCTGCCTGCGATTCACTGTAGCTCATGTATTTACCTTTTGGAGAATCTTAAAAAACTAGATGATCAGATCTTAAAAAGTGAATCAAACTTTACAGCGAGGACTTTAACATTAACGGTTAAAAAGGATCGAAAACTATCAGAAATAGCTGCTCTGCTTGAAAGTATTGGTTATAAGCCAGAATTAAGGAAATCTAAGGACAATAAGTCATCCTATGATAAAAAATTATTGCTTCAATTAGGTTTTGCAGGTTTTGCTTTTGGTAGTGTAATGCTTTGGACCTTTCCTGAATACCTGGGTCTGGATGAGTCATTTGAATCATTTCGAAATTTCTCCGCTTATTTATCAATTGGAATATCAATTCCCGTATTGCTGTTCTCTGCCCGATCATATCTCGTATCCGCATATCATGCAATTCGCACACGAGAATTAAATCTTGACATACCGATTGCGTTAGGAATACTTGTTCTATTCTTCAAAAGTTTTGTAACTGTTCTACAAGGTGAAGGGTCAGGTTATATTGATTCATTCACAGGATTCGTATTTTTCCTGCTTATTGGTAAATGGTTTCAATCCAGAACGTACAGGACAATGTCATTCGATAATGATCCAAAGGCTTATTTTCCATTAGGAGTACACAGAATAAAGGAAAATAATGAAGAGATCGTTAAGATTCAAGATCTTGAAAAAGGAGATCAGATACACATATTTAATGAGGAAATAGTTCCATGTGATGGAGAATTAACCTCAGACTCAGCTGTTATAGATACTAGTTTTATCACTGGAGAGTCGGAACTAGTCAACCTTAAAAAAGGAGATCGAATCTATGCTGGATCTAAACTTATCGGAAGTTCAACTTATTTGAAAGTCGAGCAAAAGACCGACCAAAGTAAGTTTGCCAGTATTTGGAATCAGGCGAATCAGAAAACTCAATCTCTAATTCAGAATCGCGAAAACATCTTAAGCAAATACTTCCTAATTGCAGTTAGTGTCATTTCCTTGCTTGCAGCCATTACCTGGTATTTTATCGATCCAGCAGAAATCATATCCATAGTAACCGCTGTACTTGTAGTCGCTTGCCCGTGTGCCTTAGCTCTTTCTTTCCCATTCGTTTATGGAAACGCACTAAGAAAACTGGGGAGGTCTGGATTGTATTTCAGAAATAGCAGTGAAATTCAAAAGTTAAATGAAATTGACCATATCATATTTGACAAAACAGGAACATTAACCAAAGATCGAATTGAAAATGTGACATACGAAGGGAAGGAACTCGATGAAGAACTTGCGGCAAATCTTCTTGAGTTGACCCGGCAATCCATGCATCCTTATTCAAAAAGTATTGCGAACTATCTTTCGAAAAATTACGGTAAAGTCCTTCCTTTGGACGATTTTACGGAAATAAAAGGAAAAGGAATTGTAGGGAAAACCCAAAATGGTGATGAACTTAAAGTAGGGAATGCCAGTTTCGTAGGAACAAAAGACTCAGATATCAGTGGAAGTCACATTGCTTTAAATAATGAAGTTATCGGCTTTTTCAAGTTTGATTCAAAACTCAGAGATGGAGTCATCAATACAATCAATCAACTATCAGAAAATTATAAGATAAGTATACTATCAGGCGATAAATCAAATGATGCCAAGTTATTCCAGGATGTAAAAGGGAAGTTAGAAATGCATTTCAATCTTACTCCTCCCGAAAAAAAGACGATCATTGAGGAATTGACAAAAAAAGGTGAAAAGGTAATGTTTGTGGGAGATGGTCTAAATGATTCAGAAGCTCTCATGGCTGCAGATTTAGGAATTAGTGTTGCTGAGGATGAATTTCGATTTACTCCTAAATGTGATGCAATTATACAAGGTAATAAGATCAATCGACTAACCAATGTTATGAGATTTGGTAAATACACGAGATCGGCACTCAAAACTTGCCTCTATTTCTCATTGCTTTATAATATTGTTGGAATTTCCTTTGCTGTTATGGGTTATGTCACCCCCTTATTTGCCGCTATCCTAATGCCTCTGAGCTCAATATCAATTGTTTTCTTGAGTACTGCACTCATTCAATTCAGGAAAATTTAATCCACAGAAATTTTACGAAATACCTTTTCCAAATTATTCTAGGTTTCTTATTATATTTGGAATCCAACAATAAATATTATGGCTACAACATCAGATATAAAGAACGGACTATGTTTAGATTTGAATGGTAAACTCATGTCAATCATAGAGTTCCAACACGTAAAACCAGGAAAAGGTCCAGCTTTTGTTAGAACTAAATTGAGAGAGATCGAATCAGGTAAAGTGCTTGATCATACTTTTTCCGCTGGACATAAAATTGACGTAGTTCGAATCGAAAAACGACCTTATCAATATTTATATGAAGAGGATAACGTTGGTTATCATTTCATGCATACAGATACTTTCGAACAGGTTTTGATCCCAAAGAATATGATCGATCAACCTGAATATTTGAGAGAAGGTATGGTTTGTGACATCACATTCCACGCTGATGAGGAGAATCCTCTTCTAGTTGATCTACCAATGCACATTGAAGCAGAAGTAACATATACTGAGCCAGGTATCAAAGGTGATACAGCCACGAATACATTGAAACCAGCTACTATCGATACAGGTGCAGAAATTAGAGTACCATTGTTTATTGATACTGGAGAGAAGATCAAAGTTGATACACGTAAAGGAGAATACGTGGAAAGAATCAAATAGTCGAATTGACATTACATTTTAAAGCCCCTTTCGAGTGGGCTTTTTTTATTTTTCATCATGAAGAAACTTGTACTCATCCATGGAGCTTTAGGCTCAGGTAAGGAATTCAAAAATATAATCCCTTTATTACAGGATAAATTTGAAGTTTTCAACTATGAACTACCTCATCACGGTGAGAAAAGAGAGAGTGAACTTCCTTTCACGGTAGAAATCCTGGCAGATGACCTTTTGATGTTTTTAGAAAAAAAAGGAAAATGCATAATATACGGGTTAAGTCTTGGTGGTTATGTAGCATTGTCCGCAGCTTCAAAAGACGATCGAAATATTGAAGGAATCATTACTCAGGGCACAAAAATGGATTGGTCTCCGGAAATAGCTGCAAGAGAGATCAAATCACTGGATGCAGAGTTTCTGAAAGAAAAAGCTCTACCCTTTTATGATTATCTCAAAGACCTGCACGGTTCCTATTTGAAAGATCTATTGACAAAAACTGCTTCGCTCATGTTAGATCTAGGGGATAAACCAGTACTAACTTCAAGTGTAATGAGAGCTGTGAATGTTCCTGTTCGCATGACCCGGGGAGGAAAAGATAGAATGGTTTCCAAAGAAGAAACGATCAATGCGGTAAAGTACATGTCAGAGGCTCGATACTTTGAAATTCCACATCTTCCCCACCCTATTGGGTTTATCAAACCTAAAAAGACAGCAAGACTTATTGAGGTACAGGCTAAATCTTTGAATTATCGTTGGGCTCAGACCTCCTTTGGTGAAATGTCTTACCAAACTTTTGGTGATCTATCCGATGAAACTTATTTACTGTTTCTGCATGAAGCCATAGGATCAATTGCCCAGTGGAAGGAATTCCCTGAGTTATTGGCGAACGAATTGAATTTACCAGCGATCGTTCCCGAATTTCCAGGATACGGTTTTTCAGAGGCCGATAATACAATTCGCGATGCAAATTATTTGCATAATTTCTCACTTCAAGTCTTACCTGATTTTATAAAAACCATCTGCCCAAGTAAGCAGCTTATAATTGTTGGACATTCAGATGGTGGCACGAACGCGTTACTTTATAGTTCTAAATTCCCTGAACATGTTAGAGGGATAGTAACAATGGCAGCGCATTACATCAATGAAGAAGTTACCAGAGAAGGAATAAGACCGGCTATTGAAGCTTTCGAGGAAGGCAAGTTAAAGGGTCTTGAGTTTTATCATGGTAAAAAAACCGAACATCTATTTTATAACTGGGCGCGAACTTGGCTACAAGATGATTTTAAAAACTGGGATATAACCAACGATATAAAAGACAATAGTACTCCTGCTTTGATCATTCAGGGTGATGATGACCAATATGGAACGGATCAACAAGTTTTAGGAATTGCAGAACAATTAGATAATGCCCAGACTTTATTCATTGATTCTTGTGGACACGCACCTCACTTAGAGCAACAGGATATTGTGATCAAAGAAATTAAGAAATGGAAGGAAAGATTAAACTAACTAAAACCTACCGGTATTTTACACACGGTGATCCTGAAAAAGCTGAGCATATATGGATCGTTTTACATGGATATGGTCAATTAGCCGAGTTCTTCATTCGGAAATTCAGATCATTAGATGATAATCATTTCATCATAGCACCAGAAGGAATGCATCGTTTTTACTTACAGGGAACGAGTGGACGTGTTGGGGCTTCGTGGATGACCAAAGAAGCCAGACTTGATGACATTGAAGACAATCACCTTTTCCTGGATGAATTGGTAGGTCAATTCACTTCAAAATATACATTTCAGAAAAGAACGATCTTAGGTTTTTCACAAGGTGGAGCTACTGCTTCCAGATGGCACCAAAGAAATTCATTTAACGCTGACAATTTAATACTATGGGCCTGTGTCTTTCCACCAGATTTGGAATCCAGTTATTCCAGTCCGGTCTTTCAGGGATCTAAGAACTATTTTGTTTTAGGCAAACAGGATGAATACTTTCAAGAAAAATATTATGATATCATTAAAACTTATAAAGATCAACTGCCAAACCTAAGTATAAGAGAATTTGAAGGACCTCATAACATTGACCAAGAAACACTTATCAGTATCAGTAAGGAACTCTAACAGATTTTCATTTCAATGAAATTTCGTAAATTTCCTTCAAACTAAAATGTCATGAGATTTTACACTATTGTTTTATGTGCTCTTTTGTTTTCTTGTCAGAATATTGAGACAGATGAAAATTCAGATCAATTGTCCAAACAAGAAAAAGACATCAAAAATTCATCAACTGAAAAAAAAACTGCCTCTCCTCGACTGGTAATTCACGGTGGTGCAGGAAATATTCTAAAGGAAAACTTTACTCCTGAAAAACAAAAAGCTTATGAGGACAAATTAAGCGAAGCCTTAAGAATAGGTTATAAAATCCTAAATGAAGGAGGTACAAGTACAGAGGCCGTTGTATCTACCTTACAAGTTCTTGAGAGATCTCCTTTATTCAACGCAGGCATTGGAGCAGTTTTAACCAATGATGAAACGGTATCTCATGATGCATCGATAATGAACGGTGAAACTAATCAAGCTGGGGCGATTGCAGGATCAAATCAGATCGAGAGCCCTATCATGGCTGCCTACATGGTCATGAATAATTCTGATCACGTTTTACTGTCAGGTGAGGGAGCTCACAAATTTGCACGATCTCAACAATTATCAATGGTAACCCCCGATCATTTCATTACAGAAAAAAGACTTGATCAATTGCGGAAGGTTAAAAATAGATCAAAAGCAGATATTGATCCTTTTATCTTGGATAAAAAAATGGGAACTGTAGGAGCTTGTGCGTTAGATAAATTTGGTAATCTAGCGGCAGGAACTTCAACAGGAGGCATGACAAATAAAAAATATGGTCGAATTGGAGATTCCCCGATCATTGGAGCTGGAACTTATGCCAATAATGAAACATGTGCTGTATCAAGCACCGGACATGGTGAATTTTTCATTCGAAATGTGGTTGCTTATGATATTGCCGCACGAATAAAGTACAATGGACAAGATTTGATCAACGCAAGTAACGAGACCATCAATGAACTTGGGACTAAAAACGGAACAGGGGGTGTAATTTGTCTTGACAAACGAGGAAACATTAATATGCCCTTTAACACAGCGGGAATGTTCCGCGGTTATTACACTGATAGCAGCGGTATAGTTATGAAGCTATTTAGTGATCAATAGAAACTCTGCTCTCCTCCCTCTGAAGATCTTCAAAGTACAAATACTTCTTTTGAGGTGACTCATAAGGACGATAGATGTAATAGATCATTCCATCGTATATTTGTATATTCTCAACATAGCGATAGTGCAACCTAAATTTAGAATCTATTTCTCCTGTCTTTGAATCTACTGAGGCGATCTCCATCGTACCTGCATCATCAAAAAAAGTATACATTTTTTTAGTTACAGGATCTTGTATTACCTTTTCTTCCCAACCCGTTTTTCTATTTTTATGATGGAAGTTAATAGCTACACTGTCGATAGACTTACCAGTATAAGCATCATATGTGATCATGAGATCGTTGTAAAAATCAAAAACGTATAGATCTTGTCCATCTCTGTAGAAATCTCCGATCGGAGGTTCGTAGTATATGGAGTTTGTAAAAACATTTGCTCCTACCCATACCTCTCGATCAATTCCTGTTTCAGCCTCCATATCCCAGGCCCAAAGCTTAGTTCTTACATCGGCCCATTTGTACTCAGCACGATATTGCTCCATCATGAGATCATCCTCGATGTGTCTGATCTTCGTATACGTTGTATCAGATTTCTCAACCATAAAGTAATCGTATGCAGGATAATAAGGATTGTAATTTGAGAAATATAATCGATTTTCTTCCAGTGAGTCAAGGATCGGCAATATGTAGTTATCTAATTCCTTAGTATTTGTTCTTATGGGCATCAATGTTTGATCTTTACTTATTAGGAAATCTGCTTTCTCACATCTTAAGTACACATTTCCTTGGAAATCAGTAATCAATTCTTTTGCAACTCCTTGAATATCTAATCTGCCTTCGATCTCTCCTTTTTCAAACCATATAAGTTCACTTGATTTATTTAATCGTTGAGGGTATGTTAGCAAGATCTGATGATCCTCATCTATCAAAACATAATCACTAACACTTAGTGTATCTGATTTGAATTTTATTGATGGTTTATACGTCGCATTAATATCTACAGCATCCGTATACTGACCATCAAAATCAAAAAGCAAATCGACTTCAACGACTTTATTTCTAGCCACTTTTCTTTTGAATCTACTTAGATCGATCTCTTTTCTTAATACTTTATAGCCAGAAGCCTTTGCTGCTAGCTGCCAATTTAATTTTTGATCAAACGGAAGATCTAAGGTATCTCCGTTTTGATAGGTTGTTTTAAAACGCTTACTATCATTTGATTCGATGGTGATTTTGGCTTGTGAAACTTCATTGCTCGTCTGACTATCTAGCAAGTTAAACTTGATCTTGATACGACTATCATCCTGACCCAAACCGAAGTTTGACAACAAATAACAAAATAGTATGACGTTATATATTTTCATCATTACTTTAAAGATGCAATTTAAATATAGATTCCATAAAATTTCTCAATACTATTTTATTCTTGATTGTTAATAAGTTTTACAAATTGCTCTAGCCCACAATATTTCTACCAAACAGAAAAATATGTATTAACAATACCGAAATGTTAAGGAAAAATTAACTCGTTGATCTTCAAATTCTTCTTATCATGTATTATGTTTGTGGCGCTAAACTGTACAACTAAAATGCAAAATACGCTTCTATTATTTGTGTTTTTATTTTTTGCTGGGTTCACCTGGACACAGGAAAAGATGACTTTTAAATTCGATAATATCGAAGAAGCGGTCTATAACTACGACAATCAATCCTTTGAACATGTTGGGGAAAAAGAGGACAGTGGTCAAATAGAAATTCACTTTGACAAAAAAGCTGTTGTGATCGATAGTGCTGACGACGAAGGAGATAAGCAATTAAAGATCATTGAAAAAAACGAAAAGAATACAAAAGAGGAAATGTATATCTGCGCTATGAATGGTGAATACTATGCATTTACTATCTCCAGTGATCGTAAACAACTGACATTAGTTAGTGCCGATTATCGATTCGTCTACAACCTCAATAATTAAAAAAAAGTCGCTCCTTTTCAGAAACGACTTTTTCAAACTCTTTTATTTCTTCCGATTAAAGTTTAACCACCCAACCGAATTTATCTTCTGTTCTTCCTTCTTTGATATCATCTAGATGTCTGTAAACCTTGTTAGAAAACTCTCTTTCTGGAATAGATGGAAGTTCATAGTGCTTACCTTTGTATCCGATCATTTTAATTTGAGCAATTGTAGCAGCAGTTCCAGCTCCAAATGCTTCAGTAAGCTTTCCTTCATCGATGGCTTTGATTACTTCTGAAACGCTTACTTGTCGCTCTTCAACTTCCATCCCCCAATCTTTAGCTAACTCGATTACACTTCGTTTGGTTATTCCTGGAAGGATAGTATCTGCATCTTCTGCAGGTGTGATCAATTTACCATCGATCACAAACATGATATTCATTGTTCCAGACTCTTCAATATACTCGTGAGTCTTAGCATCAGTCCAAACTAATTGGTGATATCCTTCATCCTTACCTAGTTTGGCTGGATAAAGTGATGCTGCATAATTACCTGCTGTTTTAGCTCTACCTACACCTCCAGCAGCAGCACGTGTATAGTGTTCTTCGATCTTAACATTCAGCGGTTCTGCATAATAAGCTCCAACTGGACAAGTAAAGATCATAAATTTATATGCGTCAGAGGGCTTGATTCCAATGTAATCATCAGTAGCAAACATGAACGGACGAATGTAAAGTGAATATCCTTCTTTTTTCGGGATCCACTCACGATCAAAATCAACGATCTCTCGAACACACTGTTCAAAGAGTTCTGGTGGAAACTCAGGCATACACATTCTTTTACAAGACTCAGCAAATCGCTTAGCATTCATGTCAGGTCTAAAGATAGCAACCTCATTATCAACTGTTCTATATGCTTTCAATCCTTCAAAAATGGATTGACCATAATGAATGGCAGAAGTCGCAGGATGTAACTCTAAATTTTTAAATGGCATAATCTCGGGGGTTCCCCACTCGCCATTATCATAATCAATTACGAGCATGTGATCAGAAAAGACTTTTCCAAATGGCAAGTTATCCCAATCTACTCTGCTCAGATCAGAGTTTTCAGTACGATTTTTCTTGATTGTATATGTTGAATGTTCCATAATCTTAAATTCGGTGCAAATATACTGATTTTTTCAGGAGCAGCCATCCCGTTCATCAAAAAGAAACTTCCTGTTTAAACACTCATTAAGCCGCGATGTTTGGATTATTTAGATAAATTTTGTATATATTGAGAACTATGAAATTATTTAAATATTTTATTCTCGCATCGATACTTTCAGTTACTTCTTGTAAAAAGAATAAAGACATAATTGTTGATAATAACAGTAGTGTAGGATCATCTTCCGAAGCATTCTTGTCAGATGAGCATTATAAAAAATTAGACATTCAAATACTCTATATGCCCGGTTATTTGCCTAATCAGAATTCAATAGAAAACTTGAAAGATTTCTTATTTGATCATCTAAATAAACCTCAAGGTATAAATATAACGACAAAAGAGATTCCCTCTTCAACTCAGAGTGTTTATACACTCGACAATCTCAAGTCAATAGAAAGTAATCACAGAACGTTTTATAATGACGAGAATACTCTAGCAGCTTCAATTATTGTTGTCGATGGGAAATATTCAAGTGAAAACGTCTTAGGAGTAGCTTATAAAAATACTAGTATGGCAATTTTTGGTGAGACCATCAATGAAAATGCAGGTGGACTTAATCAGCCCTCAAAAACGAAGCTAGAGTCAACTATTCTAAATCATGAATTTGGTCATGTGCTAGGTTTAGTGAACATCGGATGTCCAATGGTTGTTGATCATGAAGCCACAAATAATTCGGGTCATTGCAATAATGAGAACTGTCTGATGTATTATGCTGTTGAAACAACAGACATAGCTTCTTTTTTGATTGGAAATGACATCTTAACAATTGACGAAAACTGTAAAAAAGACTTACAAGGAAATGGTGGGAAATAATTTCAATAACATAAAATTACTTGGTTTAATTGCTTTATTCAATATAAACATCTCTTTCACTCAACAGGCTGATCCTGATTACCTAGACGGCGTGGCCTATTTTAAAATTGAAGAAAGCGCAACAATTAATCTTGAACCATATGATTCTCTGGATCTAACCTTCAATCAGATAATTTCAGATTACTCGATCACTCAGATTTCAAAACCTTTTGAAGGAATTGGAAATGACACGCTCGATCTTACTTTTAAAATTTATTTCGAGGATACGTTCAATGTGAACCAATTGGTATCAGAGATAAATGCTTTATCATGGATTGACTATTGTGAAAAAGCTCCTTTGTACAAAACGAGTAATGTACCAAATGACGCTAGTCAAATGCAGTGGTATCTAGAAAAGATCAAAGCATTTGATGCGTGGGATATTTCTACTGGAAGTGAAGACGTTACTATTGCAATTGTAGATAATGCTGTCAGAATTACTCATGAGGATCTCGTAAATAACTTATGGGTTAACGCTGCAGAAAGTGAGAATGGTCTTGATTCAGATCTAAATGGATATACTGACGATATTAATGGTTATGATGTTGCAGACTCTGACAATAACCCAAGTCCACCTTCCTCGTTTACTGGTGGTGTCTTTTCTCATGGAACACATTGTGCAGGTACGGCTTCAGGATCTACTAATAATGGTAAAGGGGTAGCTGGAATCGGTTATAATTGTAGTATAATTGGAATTAAATGTACTCCTGACAATTCAAATGGAGCAACTTTGCCATTTGCTTATGAGGGTTTAAAATACGCAATAGATGTCGGTGCAGATGTGATTAGTATGTCATGGGGTGGACGAGCATCATCTTTTACTGGAGACGCTTTATTAACGAGTGCTGACTTAAATGGAATCGTATTGATCGCTGCAGCAGGAAATGACAATGAAGAGAACGCATTGACTCCTGCATCTAACCCAAACGTAATTTCAGTTGGTGCTTCCGATGAGAATGATCTAAAAGCATCTTTTTCGAATTACGGTCCTGACATAGATCTCATGGCACCAGGGAAATCTATTTGGAATTTATTTGGAGGGAATGACAGTGATTATGGATATAGTGATGGAACATCTATGGCTTGTCCTATCGTTGCAGGTGCTGCTGGTTTGCTTTTGAGTCATTTTCCGAACGCCTCCCAGGAAGATATTGAGAATGCTCTTTTACAAGGCTGTGATGACATTGATGGATTAAATCCTGGATTCGAAAACAAACTGGGTTCAGGTAGACTAAACCTATTAAACTCTTTTCAGATTTTAGAAATTAAGGAAAACCAAAGTACTGAATTTGAAATATATCCGAATCCGTGTAAATCGTATTTAACTCTTGAGTTAACCGAGTCAAATAAACAAGTCTCAGATGTCAAGATTTTTGACCTTACGGGAAGAGATATGACAAATAAAACTTCAATTGATCATTCGGCTGGTAATAATTCTATAAACATTGAATTATCTAGCCTTAGTTCAGGTATTTATTTTGTCTCAATCAATGATTCAGAAACGAATATTCCTTTTGTAAAAGAATAATTCTTTCTATTGGTTTACACTTTCAATTGGTATACTTTAGTCAAACTTTAGTTACTTTTGAATGGAAGAGAATCATATTGAAAGCAGAAGAAATATTAAAGAAATATTGGGGATTCGAAAGTTTCCGTAAAGATCAAGGTGCTATTGTTGAAAGTGCTATTAATGGTCATGATACGTTAGCTCTACTTCCAACCGGAGGAGGAAAATCGATCTGTTATCAAGTCCCGGGCATAGCAAGAGACGGTGTTTGTATTGTTATTTCTCCTCTGATCGCCTTAATGGAGGATCAAGTAAAAGCACTGAAGCAAAAAGGATTAAAAGCATATGCTATTAATTCTGGTATGTCTCGAAGAGAGATCGATATCATTTTGGATAACGCCAAATTCGGTGAAGTTGACTTCTTGTATGTTTCTCCAGAAAGGCTAAAAACCGACCTTTTTATTGCTCGGTTTAAACAGATGAAAGTAGGATTGATCGCTATTGATGAAGCACATTGTATTTCCCAATGGGGACATGATTTTAGACCTCCATACCTTTCAATTCACGAGTTAAGAGAGATTCATCCAACAGTTCCATTTATTGCCGTTACTGCGACAGCAACAGAACGAGTTAGAGCTGACATATCAGAATATCTAAAATTAAAAGAACCCAATTATTTTGAAGGAGGTTTCGCCAGACCAAACATTGCCTACGAAGTATATAAAGTAGAGAATAAACATGCCGCATTACTGAAAGCGTGTAAATTATTCAAGGGCTCAACTGGTATAGTTTATTGTCAAACTAGAAGATCTACCAAAGATGTAGCGAAGATACTTATCGCAAATGGGTTTTCAGCTGGTGTCTATCATGGAGGCCTTTCTGGAAAAGAACGATCCAACAAACTTGATCTATGGTTATCAAACCGAATAAAGGTCATTGTAGCAACGAATGCTTTTGGAATGGGAATAGACAAGCCCGATGTCCGCTTCGTACTTCATCATGAACTGCCAAACAATCTTGAAGCATACTTTCAGGAAGCAGGTAGAGCCGGGAGAGATGGAAAAGCAGCTCGAACAATGGCTTTTTATCATGACCAAGACCTACAAAAAATGAAAGATCAGCTCGAGGCCCAATTCCCTCCGGTTGATTTTATAAAATCTGTTTACAGAGCGCTTTGTAATCACTTTAGTATCGCAATTGGATCTGGTGAGAATGAGAGTTATGGTCTGGATATCAAACATTTCATTTCGAAATATAATTTTGATCCAATTCGGGTATACAACGCTTTGAAGATCCTGGAGCTTAATGGAACAATAGTATTGAATGAATCCGTTTTTCATCCTACAAAAGCTAAGTTCATCATTGAAAATAAAACGCTCTATAGCTTTCAGTTGAAAAATGAGAAATACGATCCACTGATCTCTATATTATCGAGAAGTTTTCCCGGAATATTCTCTTATTACTATCCGATAGATGAGACTAAGATCGCGAACAAGCTAAGTATTTCACTAAAAGAGTTAAAAGATCAGTTATCCTATCTTGAAAAACACGGCGTTTTAGATATCTCATGGCAGAGTGAGTTGCCGCAAGTAGTTCTATTACACGAACGACTTCCAGATGATTATATGCGTATTGATAAAAGTGTTTACGATACACGAAAAACAGTTGCCCACGACAAGCTAGATGGTTTACTTAAATATGTTTCCAAACCCATTTGCAGATCGATCTTATTACTCGAATACTTTGGACAAGAAGGAAAACCTTGTGGTGTTTGCGATATCTGTAAAGCCGAAAAGCATTCTGATTATTCTTCATCAGAATTGATCGAAGCCATTCAAACTATTTTGGAGGAAAAAGAATCATCATTTGATGAAATAAAAGATGAACTTAAGGTCAAAGATGTTGATCAGCTTCAAAAGACATTGTCATGGATGATAGATGAATCTATTATTCTCATGAAAGAAGGTAACTTATTAAAAATCAAATAATCCTGGTGTCGGCTGATTGAAGTACAACAGTTCAAAATAATGCTCGAAAACGATCCCATCAAAATAGAATTTTAAGATCTGTTTGTAATCGAGTCCACTCTTAGCCATGTTCATTGCTCCCTCCTGACATAAACCAACTCCATGACCAAAACCTCTGCCTTCCAAAAGCACAAAATTCCCTTCAGGTTTTACTGAAAAATAGGTGGATTTCAGTTTAAACTTGTATCTGATATCTCTAAGTGGAATACCTAAATGAGGACTAATGAAAAAGGCTTTCCGATCTGGCTGGTCAAAGTTGTACAATTTATAATTGTGGGCAGAATCTGATATCGGATAGAAATAATTATCAACAATGAAGTTGCGCCATTCACTCTTCGGTATCTTCTTAGTCCAAGTTGCCTGTCGAGTATGAATGCAGAATGTGTCCTTAAATGATCTCAAATAAGGAATATCCTCCCTCCACACATAGTCTGATGGACTTGTTTGACCTCCACAATTTGCATGAAAGTAACCATCAACCAATTCATGGATTACTGTATCAACCATATAGATCCCACGTGTTTCATTCACAGCTGTAGTAATTTCATCAGTAAAACGAAGCATATTATGATAAGCTTGACAATGAACCTGGTCACAAAGTTCAAATCCTTCATGAGCATGTCGCGTAATATGTTTCAAAGCATAGGTTCTTGAGATCACGGCCTGAGCTTTATAATATTCCAGATGCTTCCCTCCTCCTCCTTCAGATTCGATGACTCCACCCAGGTAATGTTTAAAACTTACATTATTAACGATGGTTAAACTTGATTCACCAGCAAAGATGGTAAAACCGTCTCTGTACTTTCTCTCTTTCAGTATTGGTTGTCGAGGACGCAATCGCATCGCATGATCCTCACCTGTTGGAATTAGTCGTACAGTTCTAAAAGTACCTAAAGTCCTCACTCCTTTTTTGAGGTTTACCATGCTGTCCTTTAAAAACCGAACTGAAACAAACTCATTGGGTAAAACTGCACCAAACGTTGCAGTATCGGCTTCGATCATATAGCTACCTTCAAGATAAGCGAAATCAATTTGTTTGATCTTCTTGTGCCGGAATAAACCAACCTCGAGATCCTGTGCAAATGAAAAAGACACAGTAAGAATGTAGAATATGATCAATGAAATACGCACGTTCTTCAAAATTACGTTAGAATAACATCAATGATTGAACCAAGCTCCAAAATTATTAACACGTCTCTTTTGAAGTGATATAAATTATGTGAAGCTTAAAATCTCTTTAGCTGCTTTTTGACTTGCTCCCCCATCTCCCAGCAATGTGATCAACTCATCATAATCCGACATTTGTTTTTTGTGCTTTTCACCATCGGGTAGGATCTTTTTCAACTCTATTGAAATATTTTTTGAATTGCAGTCCTGCTGTATCAACTCTTTGACTGCTTCTCTGTTAAGTATAAGATTAACCAAACTGATAAAATCTATTTTAACAAGTTGCTTTGCAATTAAATAGGATATTGTTGAACCCTTGTAACATACTACCTCAGGAACTCTGAATAATGCAGTCTCCAGGGTAGCCGTTCCAGAAGTGACCAATGCAGCAGTTGCAATTGACAAAAGATCGTAGGTTTCCCCATGAATGATACGAACATTTTCATTCATTTTCATGAATTGATCATAAAAGGAGCGATCCATTGCAGGTGCACCAGCTACAACGAACTGATACTTTTCAAGCCCTTCCAGACTCTTCAACATAATCGGAAGTTTAGTTTTGATCTCCTGTTTCCTACTACCTGGAAGTAATGCGATCACTGGTCTATCATCTAGTCCATGTTTACTATAGAGGTTAACCTTTTCAGTTCTTCCTTTGAATTGATCTATTGCATCTATCAATGGATGACCAACAAAAGTGACTTCCATTCCAAACTTTTGATAAAAATCCTTTTCAAAAGGGAGAATAACAAGCATCTTATCAACAACCTCCTTAATCGTATGAACGCGTTTCTGCTTCCAAGCCCAAACTTGAGGTGAAATGTAATAGATCACTTTAATCCCTTGTGATTTCGCCCATTTAGCAATACGAAGATTAAACCCTGGGTAATCGACTAGTATCAACGCATCTGGTTTGTACTTTAGAATATCTTCTTTACAGAATTTGATGTTGCCGAGTATCGTTCTAAGGTTAGCAACAACTTCAATGAACCCCATGAAGGCAAGTTCTGAAATATGTTTAACTGGAGTACCTGCAACTTCAGACATGTTATCACCTCCCCAAAATCTAAAATCAACCTCTGCCTCTTGTCGCATAGATCGCATCAAGTTTGCAGCATGAAGATCTCCAGAGGCTTCTCCAGCTATGACATAGTATTTGCTCATTATAACAATGCAATTACGGTTGGAACAGCTAGAATGATCGTAGTTGCAACCAAACCAACCGTGAACTTATCCCATCTCCATTGGAAATTTGTTAGATAGAAGATCACCATATTAGGTAATAGAGGAAAGATCATAAGATCATTCCTATTCGCTGAGTTCAACGTCATGTAATAATACAGTTGCTCGACATCTTTCTGGCCGTATTTAACTTGCCAAAAAATTATAAATGAAATGATCGGTAGGACTAATGCAAAGATCACTCCTACAGATGTTTTATCAAGTTTCTTTCCTAATCGATCAATTAATGACATTTCAAATCAAATTTAAAACTTCCATTCATTTAACTCACTGATAGCATGATAAGCAGTCATATCAAATTGAGTTGGAACAATACTTACATAGCCGTGATCCAATGCCCAAATATCTGTATCCTCACTCCTATCTTCTCGGTAAAATTCACCTTTCAACCAAAAATATGGTTTACCAAATTGATCATGTCTTTTATCGAAACTATCTTCCCAATATGCCTTTGCTTGTCTACAGATCTTGATTCCTTTGATATCGTTAACTGAGCGCTGTGGAATATTAACATTTAGACATATATTTCTCGGAAAATCATTATTTAGGACACGTTTCGCAACTTCTTTAACTGCCCATTCCGAACCAGTAAAATCAGCGTCTGCATCAAAATCGAGAAGGGAAAATCCGATCGATGGAATATCCTCCATTGCTCCTTCTACTGCAGCAGACATTGTTCCTGAGTATAAAACATTAGATGCACTATTCTCACCATGATTAATACCAGAAACTAAAAGATCTGGTTTTCGATGCAGCACTTCAGAAATAGCAAGTTTCACGCAATCTACAGGTGTACCTGTGCAAGTAAAAGCTTTATATTCCTCAAAGAGCCTTGTCTTATTCAATCGCAGAACATCGTTGACTGTTATCGCGTGTCCCATTCCGGATTGAGGTTTATCAGGAGCCACGATAACAACATCGCCGAATTCTGAAATAGAGTTCACTAAACATCGAATTCCTTTTGCCTGAATTCCATCATCATTTGTAACAAGAATTAACGGTCGATCATTTGCCATGTGCTGAAATATTTAACGCGAAAATAAGCATAAGTTTTTATCTGCTTCCTTCTGATTTTACTAATATCTGCTAAAGATTATGAGATAATTGATAAAACTGCGAATTTGTCTGTTTAAATGTTGGGTACGTTGGGATAAGATATTATTTTTGAATCTTTCAATGGGAAAATAGATAATGAAAGGATTCAATACCGATCAGCTGATAGCCAGTTTAACTGAGATAACACAAAACAATATTGATTTTGTGAGCAAAAAATGTGTTCATCTCGGTGAAAACCAGTTGGAATGGAGACCTAAGCAAGGTAGCTGGAACATTCTTGAGATCTTGTCTCATTTAAATTCATATTCTTCATACTATCATAAGAATTTCAAAGAGCGAATTGCAAAGACCAAGTTTAAAAGCGTAAAAGAAAATTTCGTGTCCTCACCTCTGGGGAAAAGTGCATGGAAATCTATGAAGCTAGGAAGAGCGAATAATGTTAAGCGAAAGTTTAAAGCCCCAAAGAACTATAATCCTTTAAACAACACTTCTATCGTCAGTCATGACGCTGTAAATAAATTCATTAATGATCAAAAAGAATTGATCGAGATCCTTGAATTGACTAAATCAGTGAATTTAAAAAAAGTAAAGATCAAGATCTCAATTAGTAAGATCGTTCGTTTGAGATTAGGTGACGCGTTGATGTTTGTCATATATCACAACGAACGACATATACAACAGATCAAGAATTTGATGTCTCACCCTAATTTCCCTAAGAAACAATGATTGTTGGAGTAAAAGTGATGTGCATTCTCTCTGTTATTCCACTTAGAGCGGAACAGAAAGATCAATCAGAAATTGTATCTCAACTGTTGTTTGGTGAAGTTGCAACGATACTTGAGAAGGATGAACAATGGATAAAAATATCTGTACATCATGACAGCTATGAAGGTTGGATAGATAGCAAACAAGTGATCGAGATCGAAGAACAGACATTTGATGAACTCGCTCAACAAAAATCAAGACAAGCTCAGATCGTATTACAACTCAATACACCTTGGGGAAAAACTGTCGTATTTCAAGGTTCTCCGATTTTGTCATCTGATTCAAGTTTTACGGTCGATAACATGAAATTCAGCTGGTTTAATGAGACACCGGTAGAGAGTGATCATTCTATCGTTCAAATTGCTCAGAGTTACTTTAACGCTCCATACTTATGGGGAGGTAGAACAAGATATGGGATTGATTGCTCAGGTTTTACACAGACTGTATTCCATCAAAAAGGAATAGAGTTAATGCGTGATGCCTCACAACAAGTCAAGCAAGGAGAAAAGGTTGATTTCGAAAATATTAAAGCCGGTGATGTTGTGTTTTTTGCTAGTTCAAAAACTGGAAATGTTACTCATGTAGGAATATATCTTGGGGAAAAGAGTATCATTCACGCTCACGGACGCGTGCGAGTTGATGAATTGAGACCTGAAGGAATATACAATTTAGAAAAACAATATCTTTCCCACGAATTTTATGCTATCCGCCGTTATTTATGATGCTAATACTATTATGAAATGAAGATATTAATTACTGGAGGAGCTGGATTTATTGGGAGCAACTTAACGAAAAGGTTGGTTAAGGAAGGGCACGAAGTTATTGTGCTCGACAACTTGCTTCGTGGAAACAAAATTGATCGAGAAACTTTTACGAAGATCACATTTGTAAATGGAGATGTAAGAGATGCTGATCTTGTCAAGAATCTATCTGTTGGATGTGATGTGATCTATCATTTCGCTGCTGTTTTAGGAGTTGATGTTGTTGCAGATGCTCCAGTTGAAACAATGGATGTTGAAGTTATCGGAACGCGGAATGTAGTAAATGCGGCAGAACAAAATAATGTAGCTAAGATTTTATACGCATCAACTTCAGGTATATACGGACATTCTGCTATCGAAAATGCACTTACAGAAGAAGTGCTGGTTGATCCTAGAACATCTTATGCCATGGCAAAGCGATACAACGAAATATACCTCGCCTCACATCATGAAGAAAAAGGACTCAACGCTATTTCATTAAGATTCTTTAATGTTTACGGTGAAAATCAAGACAATAGAATGGTTGTACCTCGTTTTTTCGAACAAGCCATTCAGAACAAACCTATTACAGTTTTTGGCACAGGTAAACAAACGCGTGATTTCACATATATCGACGATACGATAGAAGCTTGTGTTAGACTTCTTGAGATCGATGGATATCACATTGTCAATATAGCCAATGAAGAAGAATGGAATATTGAAGATCTAGCTCAAAAAATTAAAGATATAACTGGTTCTAAATCAGAAATAAAATATATTGATGCACCTCGAAAGCGTTACGACTATGAGGTTGAACGTAGAGTGGGTAGCTCTGATAAATTACAGCGTCTTATAAATATGAAACCAGATACTACGCTGGAAGAAGGATTAAAGAAAATATACAATTCCAAATAGAGATCATGAATAGAGATAAAGAAATTTTTGACCTGATCAATCGAGAGCGTGAGAGACAAACCAATGGCATCGAGTTGATCGCTTCAGAGAACTTTGTAAGTGAGGATGTTATGAACGCTATGGGTTCAGTTCTTACCAACAAATATGCGGAAGGTCTTCCTGAAAAAAGGTATTACGGAGGATGCGAAGTTGTTGATAAAGTAGAGCAATTGGCAATAGATCGTCTTTGCAAGCTTTTTAACGCGACGTGGGCAAATGTTCAGCCACACTCTGGAGCTCAGGCAAATGCTGCAGTTATGCTGGCATGCTTGAAACCTGGCGATAACATTCTAGGATTTGACCTTTCTCATGGTGGCCATTTAACGCATGGTTCTCCAGTAAACTACTCTGGGAAATTATACAATCCACATTTTTATGGGGTTAAAGAAGAAACTGGAACAATAGATTACGAAGACCTGGAGAGTAAAGCTCGAGATATCAAACCCAAAATGATCATCTGTGGAGCTTCTGCTTACAGCAGAGATTGGGATTACGAAAGAATAAGAAAAGTTGCTGATGAAGTTGGAGCTCTTCTTCTTGCTGATATCTCTCACCCTGCAGGGTTGATCGCTTCAAAATTACTGAACGATCCTTTAGAGCATTGTCATATTGTTACTTCAACGACCCACAAAACTCTGAGAGGTCCAAGGGGAGGAATAATTATGATGCGCAAAAACTTTGATAACCCGTTTGGGATCAAATGGAAAAATGGAAATCCTAGAAGCATGGCTTCTCTGCTTGACGCAGCAGTTTTCCCAGGTACTCAAGGAGGACCTCTAGAGCATGTTATCGCAGCGAAAGCAGTGGCATTTGGCGAGGCACTTGATCCAAAATTCATTGAATACCAAAAACAAGTGATAAAAAATGCAGCTGTAATGGCGGAAGCGTTTGTCGAGAAAGGATATAAGATCATCTCAGGTGGTACAGATAACCACAGTATGCTTATCGACTTAAGATCAAAGAATATCACAGGAAAAGATGCAGAAAACGCTTTAAATGAAGCGCATATCACTGTCAATAAGAATATGGTTCCATTTGATACGGAATCACCATTCGTTACATCTGGAATTCGTGTAGGTACGCCTGCGATCACGACAAGAGGACTGAAAGAAGGAGATATCCCTAAAATAGTGGACTTGATGGACCAAGTGATGACTAATATTGGAGATAAAAAAATCATCCAAGATGTTCGAAATGAAGTTCAAACGATGATGAGTCCGAAACCACTTTTCGAATATTAGTATTGCATAATGATATAATTACAAACCCCGGTTGATATTTAAACGATTGTCAATCGGGGTTCTTTTTTAAAATGAAAAAACATAAACGTAAAGTCGAGAATTCCGAAAAATCGAAGGAAAATCCGATCAAAAGATTTTTTTCAGGTCTTTTAGAGGTCTTAGGAGCGATCGGTGATCTTTTTTAGTCCTCACATTTTTCTCAGCATCTGCAATCCACCTATATCCATCATAAAAAAGTACTGATCGTACTCTTATAATTCAATGTTCGATACACCTTGAATTAATGCAAAGACTTTGTTACTTTTGTTTAGCACAAAATTCAAACAAAAATTACAATGATAAAAGCAAACGATCCCGCATTGAAATCATGGATTGAAGTCAGTAAAGACTCTGATTTTCCAATTCAAAACATTCCATTTGGAGTATTTAAAACAAACAATATTTCAGAACGTGTTGGTACGCGTATTGGAGATAAAGTAGTTGACCTTAACGCTTTATTCGTACTCGGCTACCTTGACAACTTACCTTTTCAGCGGGAAGATTTTGACACTGACTCTTTGAATGAGATAATGAAGCACGGAAAAGCTGCAACATCTGATCTAAGAAATAGAATTTCCAAACTGTTTAATTCAGAGAACACAGATCTTGCAGGCAATGCACATCATGTAGAGCAAGTTCTTTTTGACGTTCAGAATGTTGAAATGTGCATGCCCGTGAAAGTTGGGGATTACACTGATTTCTATTCTTCAAGAGACCATGCCACGAATGTTGGAACAATGTTCAGAGATCCAGACAACGCACTGTTACCAAACTGGCTTCATATTCCAGTTGGTTATCACGGAAGAGCTAGTTCTATAATACCGACTGGAAAATCAATTAAACGACCAAAAGGACAACAAAAGCCAAATGAAGATGAAGGACCTGTTTTCGGACCATGTAAACTTCTGGATTTTGAGTTAGAAATGGCGTTCGTAACATTCGACGGAAAGGAACTTGGTGATTCGATCTCTACCAAAGAGGCGAAAGACTATATTTTTGGTATGTGTATCATGAATGACTGGTCTGCTCGTGACATTCAAAAATGGGAATATGTTCCACTAGGGCCATTCCTTGCTAAAAGTTTTGCCTCATCAGTTTCACCTTGGATCGTTACAATGGATGCATTGGAGCCATTTAGTATTGATGGACCTGATCAGGATCCAAAAGTTCTTCCGTATTTAGAATACGAAGGGAAGCATCATTACGACATTGATCTTGAAGTTAGTATCAAACCAGAAAACTCAGAAGAAACCACGGTGTGTAACTCGAACTATAAGTACATGTATTGGAATATGGTTCAACAGTTAGCTCACCACACAGTTAATGGGTGTAATGTGAGATGCGGAGATATGATGGCTTCAGGAACTATTTCTGGACCAGAGAGATCATCTTTTGGTTCAATGCTTGAGATCTCCTGGAAAGGAACTAAACCTTTCAAAATGAAAGATGGTTCTGAGAGAAAGTTCTTACAGGATAACGATACTGTGATCATGAGAGGACATTGTGAAAAAGACGGTGTTCGTATTGGATTTGGAGAAGTATCGACAAAGATCCTTCCAGCAGATTAATAAAACATCGTGAATGCCAGATAAACATCAAAACATAGATCTCGAAAAGGAACGAAAAGAGATCTTAAATGCCTTCAAAGGCCTTTTAAGAGTTACGAAAGACAACCGTAACAAGGAGGAAACGAAAATGATTCGTAAGGCATTTGATGTTGCCGTTGAGGCACATAAAGATATGCGACGGAAATCGGGTGAACCTTACATTTATCATCCGATCGCCGTTGCTAAGATTTGTGCTGAAGAAATGGGATTAGGCCCAACAGCAGTGGTTTGTGCGTTATTGCATGACACAGTTGAAGATACATACATCACGCTCGATGACATTGAAGAGTTATTTGGCGAGACTCCTAAAAAGGTTATTGATGGATTAACCAAAATACCTGAAGTATTTGATGAGAATGTTTCGATCCAGGCGGAGAACTTCCGTAAAATGATCCTCACGATCTCTGATGATCTTAGAGTTGTACTGATCAAACTTGCCGATCGTTTGCATAATATGCGAACGCTTGACAGTATGAGAGCTGATAAACAATTAAAGATAGCATCGGAGACGAACTTCCTTTATGCTCCCCTCGCCCACCGACTCGGCTTGTACTCGATCAAAAGTGAACTGGAGGATCTTTGTTTGATGTATATGAATCCTCAGGCTTACCAGGAGATCGAGAGTAAACTAAAGTCAACGAAAGCGGTGCGTCAACGATTCATTCGTCGATTTACTCATCCGATCAAAGAAGCTCTTCAAGAAGAAGGTTATGTTTTTGATATAAAAGCCAGAACAAAATCAGTCGCTTCTATTTGGCGTAAAATGAAAAACAAAGAGGTTCCTTTCGAAGAAGTTTTTGACCTTTTTGCCATTCGTATTATCCTGGACACTCCAGAAGAGTTAGAAAAACCTGACTGTTGGAGAGTTTATAGTATTGTGACAGATTTTTATCAGCCGAATCCAGACCGCTTGCGTGACTGGATCTCTACTCCGAGAGCAAATGGGTATGAATCCTTGCATACAACTGTGATGAGTCCACAAGGAAAATGGGTAGAAGTTCAGATCAGATCTAAGCGAATGGATAACATCGCTGAAAAAGGCTTAGCAGCTCATTATAATTACAAGGAATCAAAGAATGGAGATAATAAGTTTGATCGTTGGATTGGTGAGATCAGGGACCTGATCGACAATCATTCTCAAGATGCAATGGATTTTGTGAATGAGTTTAAACTGAACTTGTTCAATGATGAGATATACGTTTTTACACCAAAAGGTGAACTTCGAGTTCTGCCAACAGGCGCTTCAACACTGGATTTTGCATTCGACATACATACGGATATTGGACTTCAATGTATTGGTGCCAAAGTGAATAATAAACTTGTTCCGCTCAGTCATCAATTGAAAAGCGGTCATCAGATCGAGATCATTACTTCCAGCAAGCAAAAGCCCAATGAAGAATGGTTAAAGTTCGTTACTACAGCAAGAGCAAAGCAAAAGATCAAAGCTGCGCTAAATGATGAACGAAAGAAGATCGCTGAAGACGGTAGAGAAATTCTTGATCGAAAATTCAAGCAGCATAATATTCGTTTCATATCAGAAAACATCTCTTTACTCGAAAACTATTATAATGTATCAACTGCGACTGATCTTTATATTCGAATTGCAAAAGGAAAGGTAGACCTTGCAAAACTTAGACAGATCAAAAATGTAGGAGGTGTCTTAAAGCTGGAAAAGGAAAAGAAACCTAAGAAAATACGTCGAGCTTCCGATATCAATAAGCGAATCGATAAAAAGAAGGATACGCTGATCATTGGAGACGATTTTAACAATATCGATTATCAATTTGCTAAATGTTGTAATCCACTTCCTGGAGATTCAGTATTTGGATTTATAACGATCAATGATGGAATAAAGATCCACAGAACTGACTGTCCCAATGCTGAAAACCTGATGTCAAAAATGGCATACAGATGTATTTCGGCAAGATGGAAAGCTAAGGAAGTTAAGGAACATATCGCAAAACTTAGAATTATTGGTATTGATGATATTGGTATCGTGAATAAGATCACAGAGATCGTTTCTTTTCAGCATAATGTTAATATGAGATCGATCAGCTTCGAATCTAAGGATGGAATGTTTGAAGGAAAAATTCAAGTCTACGTTCTCGACCGCTACCACCTCGAAGAGTTGATCGAAAAATTCGAATTGCTTGAAGGGATCAAACGTGTAGAGCGATGGGATGATCTGGAACATGAAACGCCAGACGATTATGACGAAGAAACTTTAAGTTAAAAAACGCTAATACAGAACATTCGGTAGGATCTAAGCGTTACTTTCGTGACAATATATTCCAGAATGAGCTATCGTTACATTATTCTTTTTTCTTTTATGCTCGCGGTATTTACCATCCTCGATGTGTTTATATGGCGTAGTTTAAAAAGAACACTTGCTCCAAAGACCTTTACGTACGTGAAATGGATTATTCCACTCACAACACTCATCTTTTTTTTAGGGTTTTTCATTAACCTAATGCGTGCTGCAGACGGAGAAATGAATGCAAACTACACCTTAAATATGATGGTTGGATTTTCGTTTGGTGTTTTTGTCGCAAAGTTGCTCATGTCCATACCTTTCCTGATCGAAGACATAAGAAGGATACCATTATTCTTTTACAATTGGGTATTTAAAAGAAAACCGAGAAAAGAATCTATGCCAGACAGAAGAAGATTCGTCAGAAACATCTCTCTCGGAATTGCTTCGATCCCAATACTCGGGACCGTTTACGGAATAACGATCGGTAAATATAATTATCAATTAAAAAGAATACCACTCACCTTCTCTCGCTTGCCAAAAGCGTTTGATGGATTAAAAGTTATACAGTTTTCAGATTTTCATGCCGGTAGTTTTGACGATTACGAAGCAGTAAAAAATGGACTTGAATACATCAACGAAAGAAAACCAGATCTCATTCTATTCACAGGAGATCTTGTTAATAACAGGGCTGGTGAGAGTCAACCATTTATTGAAATGCTAAAACAGCTTGATGCTCCTCTTGGTAAGTTTGCCATATTAGGGAACCATGATTATGGTGATTACGTGCCTTATGAATCTGAACAAGAACGTATCGAAAACATGCAATCCCTATTCAAGGTCTTTGAGGAAACTGGTTTTGAACTACTAACAAATGAAAATCGGCAGATCGAAAAGGATGGTGAGGTAATAGACATCGTAGGTGTGGAGAACTGGGGGCAAGATCCTTTTCCTCAATATGGAGATCTCGATAAAGCAACAACCGATCTTCCAACCGATCGGTTCTCAATATTACTATCACATGACCCGGATCACTGGGATCACGAAGTCTTAAACCATCAACATAAATTTGATCTAACATTGAGCGGTCATACTCACGGAGCGCAATTTGGTGTGGAAATACCTGGTTGGCAATGGAGTCCTGTCAAATACCGCTATAAACGTTGGATGGGTCTTTATCAATCAGATGATCAATACCTTTTCGTGAGTAAAGGCTTTGGCTTCTTAGGTTTTCCTGGTAGAGTCGGGATGTCTCCTGAAGTCGTTGAATTCAAGCTATCTAAAGCCTGATCCTTACGATCAGCGAAAACTACAGTTTAATCAATGTAACTAACTTTTTAGTTAATTAACTATGTTTTTAGTTGTTTAACTAAATATTTAGTTTTATACTTGTTCCATGAAACATGAAAAAATGGAACTTACTAAGGCCGAGGAACAGATCATGCAAGTCCTCTGGAATATAAAAAAAGGGTTCGTCAAAGAAATTCTTGCTGAACTACCTGAACCAAAACCTGCGTATAATACTGTTTCGACTATAGTAAGAATTTTAGTAGAGAAAAAGTTCGTTGGATATAATGCTTTCGGCAAATCACATCAGTATTATCCACTTATTGAAAAGAGTGAATATTCTAAAGAACAGGTGAACACGATCGTTTCCCGCTTTTTTGATAATTCACCGAAGCGCTTATTAGCGTATTTGGTGAAATCCGACAAACTCAACGTCGAAGACCTAGATGAGATTATGAAACAACTAAATAAATAATACTATGCATTGGTTCTTAGAATTCAATATATTTCTATTCGTCGCGGGAATACTCGCCTACTTTCTTATACATAATAGAGGAATCCATAAAGTAAATCGCTGGTTGTTTTTAAGCCTTCCACTACTCTTCTTCGGGCTTTCTTACTTTCAGCCTATTTATGAGACAACACAGAACATTGCGGTAGTAACTCTTCCGACTGTTGATTTGTCTATCCCCTTTGAAACAAGCGAATCGATTTTTAATAATCTTTGGCTAGTATATTTTGTGGGAGCGAGCATCATGACGTTTTTCATTTCGAAGGCGATCATATCAATAGTTAGCTTGAAAAGATCAGCTAAAATAGAAACTGTGAAAGGTAAGACGATCTACGTGGGAAATACTACAGCTTCATTTTTTGGGTGGATCTTTATAAGTGAGGATATTGCTCAAAACGAATGGGGACTGGCAATCGAACATGAGGCTGCTCACGCAAAACAATTACATAGTTTTGATAGGATGATCGTTTCACTATTTCAGATCGTTCTATGGTTTAATCCTGCCATTTATTTACTCAAAAAGGCCATTATTGAAAATCACGAATATTTGGCTGATGAGTCCGTATTGAAATCAAACGACAAAAAAACGTATGGAAACTTTCTTCTTGCACAAAAGATGCGATCGCATCAACCTACATATCATCTAACAAGCAATATGTCTAATTTAAAATTAAGAATTATGAAAATGAACCAAAGAAAAAAAAGTGCTTTGTTTGCCTACTTATTAGTGCCTGCTTTAGCATTAGGATCCTTAAGTTTCACGTACATTGAAACAGCAAGTGGAGTTGAAGAAACTGCCCTTACTGATATGAATAATGACCCTGTGGAAGATCCGGATGTGTTCCCATCTTTCAAAGGTGGAGCAGAAAAAATGATGAGTTTTCTCTCCAATGAGATCAAATATCCTAAAAAAGCTGTTGAAAGTAATGTTGAGGGAAAAGTTTTTGTTTCCATGATCATTGCTGAAAATGGTGAGGTAACCTCAGTGGAGGCCGTTAAATCTCCAGACGAATCCTTATCACAAGAAGCTGTGAGAGTTATACGTAGCATGCCAGCATGGAATCCTGGAGAAAAAGATGGTAAAAAAGTAAAAGTCAAAATGGTTTTACCGATCAAATTCGCACTACCAAAAGAGTAAATCGAGTTTCATCATGTTGTCAACACACGTTCATTTAGAGCGTGTGTTTTTTTTGTTTATTAGGTAAGTATTGTTAGGGTATTAACGAGGTACAAGTTTATCCACTACAGTTGTGCATAACTTCTATACAAAAGCTTAATAATTTCCTAACGAGTAATGCAAAATCATTATTTTTGCCTTTTAACAAAAGGTGTATGGAAAACGTACAAGAAACGGTAAAAGACATATTTTCTGCCTACCTTGAGAAGAACGGTCATAGAAAGACTCCAGAGCGGTTTGCAATTCTCGAGGAAATTTACAATTACGACGGTCACTTCGATATTGAGTCGTTGTACATAAAAATGAAAAATAAAAACTACCGAGTTTCCCGAGCTACGTTATACAACACTATTGACTTATTACTTGCCTGTAATCTTGTAAGAAAACATCAGTTCGGCAAGAATATCGCACAATTTGAAAAATCTCATGGTTTCAAGCAACATGATCACATGATCTGCACAGATACTGGAGAACTCATAGAGTTTTGCGACCCACGTATTCAGAATATAAAAAGTACTATCGAAGAGGTTTTTGGGGTAAAGATCCACCACCATTCGCTTTACTTTTACGGTGTACGCAATGATAAGTCAGATAAATCGGATAAAAAAGAATCGTGAGTAGCTTATTCAACACAACTATTCACCCATCGGGTGTTATGATCTATTCGTTGTCAGGACAGCTTCTTTCTGCTGAAACTGCAGATCAGATGGTTCTTCAAGCAGATGAAGATCTTGAAAAAGGCAAGAAAAGATTTATTGTTGATATCAGTGAACTCGAACATGTGAACAGCAGTGGACTCAATTGTCTCTTGCGCACATTCACAAAAATTAGAAACAAAGGAGGTGAATCAGTAATTCTTAATCCATCATCATCGGTTAAGAAGCTATTGGAAATATCAAAATTAAACACGGTTTTTCGTATTGAAACAAATGAAGAATCGGCATTACAACATTTAACTGCACACGAGGCATGAACAAAGTAGATGTACTATTAGGATTACAATGGGGTGACGAAGGTAAAGGTAAGATCGTTGATGTCTTAACTCCAGAATACGACATAATCGCTCGTTTTCAGGGCGGACCAAATGCAGGTCACACTCTTGAGTTTGATGGCATAAAGCATGTCCTTCACACTATTCCATCGGGAATTTTCAGAAAAGGAACGATGAATGTCATTGGCAATGGAGTTGTGATCGATCCTGTGATCTTTAAACAGGAGATCGATAACCTTGCACAATTTGACCTTCCAATTAAAGATATTCTTTTGATCTCGAAAAAAGCTCATTTGATCCTGCCAACTCACAGATTGCTTGATGCGGCTTCAGAAAAAGCCAAAGGAAAAGAAAAGATCGGTTCTACTTTAAAAGGAATTGGTCCAACTTATATGGATAAAACAGGTCGTAACGGTTTGCGAGTTGGAGATATATTTTCTCCAAATTTCAAAGAAAAATATAACAAGCTAGTTGAGAAACATGTTGGTATTTTAGATCATCATGAAGGGTTCGAGTATGACCTTAAATCGCTGGAACCTGCTTTCTTTGAAGGAATTGAATTGTTGAGATCACTTTCAACTATAGATTCTGAGCAGTACATAAACGCTGCTTTAAAAGAAGGAAAAACGGTACTCGCTGAAGGTGCTCAAGGTACGCTTTTAGATATTGATTTTGGAAGTTATCCATTTGTAACATCTTCGAATACGGTAACCGCAGGAACATGTACTGGATTAGGAGTTGCTCCTACGCGAATTGGCGATGTGATCGGTATTTTCAAAGCTTATTGTACACGTGTGGGTTCTGGTCCTTTCCCAACTGAACTTCACGATGAAGTTGGAGAGTCGATCAGAAAAGCAGGTGCAGAATTTGGTGCAACAACAGGTAGACCAAGAAGATGTGGATGGATAGACCTTCCTGCATTGAAATACGCCATTATGATCAACGGTGCCTCTGAACTTTCAATGATGAAATCAGATGTTCTTGATGGCTTTGAAGAAATAAAAGTTTGTACTCATTATATCATTGATGGCAAGAAAGTTGATTATTTACCGTTTGATATAACGGATACAGAGATCGAACCTGTTCTTGAAACGATCAAAGGTTGGAATACAGATATTACAGGACTAACATCAATGGATGAAGCTCCAAAGGAGTTGACAGACTATGTGAAGTACCTGGAAGATCATCTTGAAGTTCCGATTACAACTGTTTCGGTAGGTCCGGATCGTACGCAAACGTTGAACAACAAAAAGTAATTGAATAAATTTCTACATATACTTTTAATTGCGCTTTTGACAGGAAGCGCATTTTTTTTGTTTACCAACACTTCTTTTGCACAGGATGATGTAATTGAGCTTCTCGAAGGTTCTGACGAGATGAAAGTGGACGGTAAGTCAGGTAACTATATACTCACTGGAAATGTTGTTTTCCAGAAAGATGGTGCAAAGTTGTATTGCGACTCTGCTTATTACAACATCGTTAAAGATCAAGTTCGAGCATATAGTAATGTCCACCTTAATAAACAAGACACCCTGAACATGTATTGTGATTCATTATTCTACGATTTTGAGAATGAACTCGCAAAACTGTGGGGAAATGTTCGTGTTCGAGACAATGAGTATAAGCTAGTTACTGATTCACTGGACTACGATATCTCAAAGGACATGGGAGTTTATAAGAACGGTGGTGTGATTACAAGCATTACTTCAAGCGACAGATTGACGAGCAAAATAGGTTATTTCTATCCTAAGAGTGAACAGTTTAACTTTCGAAAAGATGTTGTATACAGTAGTGATAAATTTAAAGTAACTACTGATACACTTCAGTTCAATGGAATGAGTAAAAAAGCCTATTTCTATGGACCAACTGATATAACCGGTGAATCAGGTAAAATGTATTGCGAAAGCGGATGGTATAATATCAATGAAGATGAAGGTGTTTTATCAAACAATGCATATATCGACAGAGCGGATATTTATATTGCTGCAGATAGTTTATTTTACTCTTCAAAAGACAGTCTTTACATTGCTGAAAAAGATGTGTTTATCAAAGACACTGCGAATAAACTATCTTTTAAAGGAGATTATGCTCGAAACGATGAACGTGAACACTATGCCTTGATAACCGGACATGCGCTAGCTGAGAAATATGGTAAAGAAGACACATTATACATTCATGCTGATACGCTATTCAACTTACTAGACACACTAAATGAAACGAAATTGATAAATGCTTACAATGAGGTAGAAATATTTAAAGGTGATCTGCAAGGTGTTTGTGATTCCCTTACCTATGAGAAAGTTATTGGTGAGATCAATATGTATAACGATCCCGTTCTATGGGCAAAACAAGCACAGTTATCAGGAGATACAATTAGTGTTTACGAAAAAGATGGTGACATCAGTAAGGCGTATTTGAGGGAAAAAGGGCTAGTAGTTACTGAAGTTAAACAGAGTTCCTATTTCAATCAGGTATCCGGTTCATTCATGACTGCTTATTTTGATAGTACAAATATCAGCAGAGTTGATATTGAGAAGAATGCTAAAACACTTTATTTTCTTGAAGATGAATCTGAATCAGATACAGCTATTGTAGTAGAAAGACAGGGAATGAATCGATTGTATTCATCCGATATTAGTTTGTATTTTGAGGATGGAGATATTTCTGGCGCTACTTATAGAAGCGAACCTGATGGAGTGCTCTATCCTATGGACCAGATCAAAAAAGACGAGGAAAAAACACAACATTTTAAATGGGAGCCTTCAAGAAGACCATTATCACCTGAGTTTATGATCCTAGACGATGATCAAAAGAACTTTATGATACTTCTATTTCGTTTCATCGTAGATCAACATCAAATTTCACAGTAATAACTGACATCCATCATTTTTAAAAGAACACTTTGATATTACTTTTAGTAAAAAAGTGATTATGAGAAAGTTGGTATATTTATTACTTGTCTTATTTATTTCATCTCCACTATTTGGTCAAGTCGACACACTGAATTCTAAAAAGAATGACACACTCACATATAGAATTTTAAAGTCTGATGGCGGTGAATTTGTTGGAAAGATCTTAGAACAAGATGAGCGAGAAGTGCTTTTTTTAACTACTGATGGACGGAGAATCATTATACCGCAGTATGTAATTGAAAAAATTGAAACTGTCGATGTATCTCAGTTCAACACAAAGGGAGATTTTATAGGAGAAGATAAATTCGCAACTCGCTATTTTATAACAACTAACGGTTTACCAATTAATAAAGGAGAGCATTATATACAATGGAACTTATTTGGTCCTGATATTGAATTTGGGGTTGGAAAGAATCTTGGTGTTGGTATTATGACTTCTTGGATGGGCATACCAATAATTGGAACAATTAAGAAAAGTTGGAGGCTAAGTGAAAATAGTCAATTTGCAATTGGCGCCTTAGTTGGAACCGGATCTTGGGGATTACCGGAATATGGAGGAGCCCTTCCCTATGGAACACTTTCTTTTGGAAATCGATCCGCAAACATCGCCTTCTCTGGAGGTTATGGAGCATTAGCTCTGGACGGTAATTTTGAAGGAAGAACGTTAAGCAGCGTAGCGGGAATGGTTAAGATTTCTCCAAAAATCAGCTTGATCTTTGATTCATTTATATTACTTCCTGGTCCTATGAGAACAGAAACTGTCACCCACAGCACCTACGAGTACAACCCATCTACAATGCAAAATGAATACATCACATACACAACACAAGTTGAAAGAAGAAACCCTGGAGGGGCATTACTAGTCCCTGGAATTAGATGGCATCAGGACGAAGGTAAAGCTGTTCAGTTTGGATTTGCGGGAATAATAGCTGACGGAGAGATTCTACCTGTACCAATACCAATGGTTCAGAGGTATAGATCTTTGTAAAAAAAAGGAAATAAAAAAAGGAGTTCAATTAAGAACTCCTTTTTAATTTATTTCGACTCTATAATCTAAACGATACCTTGATCGATCATCGCATCTGCTACTTTAACAAATCCAGCTAAATTAGCTCCTTTGATATAGTCAACATGTCCATGCTCGTCTCTTCCAAATTTAACGCATTGATCGTGAATATCAGCCATGATCGTTTTTAGACGATCGTCAACTTCTTCTCTTGACCAACTTAAACGAAGTGAATTCTGAGACATTTCTAATCCCGAAGTCGCAACTCCACCTGCGTTGGCAGCTTTTCCAGGAGCAAAAAGAATTTTGTTCTGTTCAAATACTTCAATCGCCTCAGGAGTACTTGGCATATTTGCCCCTTCTCCGACTATTTTAACTCCTTTTTCAACTAGTTTTTTAGCATCCTCACCATTCAGTTCGTTTTGAGTTGCACAAGGCACTGCAATATCAGCACTTGTAGGTACATTCCAAGAACGCTCTCCTTCAAAGAACTTCATGTCTGGATAAGCATCACCTAATTCAGAAATTCTACCTCTTTTAACATTCTTAAGTTCCTTGATATAATCCAGGTGTTCAGAGTGAATTCCTTCTGGAGCAAATACATACCCTGATGAATCTGAAACTGAAAGTACTTTACCACCTAATTGAAGTATCTTTTCAATCGCAAACTGAGCAACGTTTCCTGAACCAGAAATAATAACAGACTTTCCACGGATATTATCTCCAATTCGTTCCAACATATTTTGAACGAAATAGATTGCACCGTATCCAGTTGCCTCCGGACGGATCAAAGATCCACCCCAGTTCTGACCTTTACCAGTCAGTACTCCTGTAAATTCATTTCTAATTCTTTTGTATTGACCAAACATGTATCCGATCTCACGACCTCCAACACCAATATCTCCTGCTGGAACGTCAGTATTCGGACCAATGTGCTTCGATAATTCAGTCATGAATGACTGACAAAAACGCATTACTTCATTATCTGATTTACCTTTTGGATCAAAATCAGATCCTCCTTTACCACCACCCATTGGAAGAGTCGTAAGGGAGTTTTTGAAGATCTGCTCAAATCCTAAGAACTTCAAGATTGAGAGGTTCACAGATGGATGAAAACGCAATCCTCCTTTGTAAGGTCCAATAGCAGAGTTAAACTCAACACGGTATCCTCTGTTTACTCTAGCTTTACCTTCATCGTCCGTCCATGGTACACGGAAAATGATAGTTCTTTCCGGCTCAACGATTCGCTCCAAAATGTTATGTTCTTCATACTTTGGATTTTCAGCAATAAAAGGAATGATTGTTTCAGCAACCTCTTCAACAGCTTGCAAAAACTCCTCTTCGTGTGCACCTTTAGCTTTCATACTCTCCATGAAAGCATCTATTCGATCTTGATATTTATTAGACATATTTGGTAATTATTTACGTACTACTAGCAAAAGTAATATTATTTTAAAATTAATGGTTATTGCCAGCAAAAAAGCGCATCCAAGAATGGACTACTTTTTCCACTTATCCAGATCAGTACGTAAGGTCAATAGATTATTGAAGCCAGCACTTGAGAATATATACAGTCCGTAATCAACAGAAAATCTTTTAAAGTTTAACCCAGCTCCAAAAGAAAAGCCTCCCATACCAGGTCTATTCTGCACAAGCATCTGACGTCTTTGATGATAATCAAATGCTCCTCTAATACGCAGAGTTTTTCCTGCTAGAACCTCTACCTGAAACAAAAAATGTCGTGCCAGTTTCTCTCCAAAACCTGCACGTGGAACAGGCACTTCCTCACCAGTCAATGGATCAATTGTTGGCTCTAAATTAGGGTCATTATACGTTAGATCCCATTGATTTAAGTGATGAGCAACAACAGAAACTCTAAAGGGAGCATGTTCTAATTTATGAGAGATCCCCATCATTGCTTGAGCAGGAAGTGGAGCACGATCATTCTCTGTGTACGTTTTTACTTGAAGTCCGGCATTGCGAACCACGGCAGAAACAGTTGTCCTCTCATTCTTCGATATATAGATTCCACCCACGTCTAAACCTAAACCTAAAGAACTATAGGATTCCAATTGAGACCAGATTATATTAAAAGTTGCACCAATTGATATTCGAGGATTTATTCTTCTTGAGAAACTTCCTCCCAAAACAAAATCACCTGCAGAAAAGGTCCCGATCTTTTGTCCCGTTTCATCAGTTCTATCCATTTGACCATAGGCCACATACCTTAAATGAGCTGCTCCTGTTCCTTTTCCTTCAAAATGACGAGCGTAGGAAACCATTCCATGATTTATTCCACCAGCATGAAGCGCTTGATTAAATCCAATCGAATTATGCATTCCCTGATTAAAGGAGGCTGGATTCAACACTCCCATATTAACATCATCGTCATACGCTGTGATAAGTTTTCTTCCAAGTGCCGCACTTCTGGCATTATAGGTCATTTCCAAAAATGGAAAAACATTGACTCCGCCAGTCTGTCCAACAGAAAAACAAGCGATTGCAAGAAAAATAATTAACGAACCAAATTTCATAGTTATGTTCTGAACGCTTGTAAATATAAAAAATTGTTACCTGTTTAAATTTAATTGTTATTCACGTGATCATCTTTTAAATTCAATGACTTCCATGTTTTTTGGCCTTCCTTGATAAATTTCAAATCTCAACATTGTCTTTGTTTTATGAAAACCATGATTTCCGCATGCACCAGGATTTAGCCAAAGACAATCAAACCTTTTATCTGGTTTAACCATGAGTATATGAGAATGTCCACAAACTATAATATCTGCCGTACCATTGTCTTTGATCTCTTCGACTAATGGTTTTGAGTATCTCCCAGGCTTACCAGCAATATGAGTCATTAATATATGTACTCCTTCCCTTTCATACCGAATGAATTCAGGAAAAGCATTTCTAACTTCACCGTGATCTATATTACCGTAAACTGCAATTACTGGAGCAAACTTTTTCAACTCATTTATGACATTCATATGACCAATATCACCTGCGTGCCAAATTTCATCTACGCCTTTAGCATACTTTTCAATCCTTGGGTCTACATACCCATGAGTATCAGAGAGTAACAAAATATTCATCGCTATTATACTTTACAAACGAAAATTCGTAAATTCTAATGTGACAATAATAATTCGATAAATTCTGTATTTTTGAAAACAAAATAAAAAAAACCACCATGAAAAAAATTATTCTTTTCGTATTAATCAGCCTTATTCACTTCAGTTATGCTCAAGATTCGTACAATGTTATTGAACTTGATGAAAGTAAAGGAAAAACGAGAGGTTCAAGGTATGTAGGTATTGATGAAAATGGCTATATCTATACAATCTCGAAAAAGTCCACCTATGTTGTTATTACAACAATAACAAAAACCTATCTAAAAATTTTCAATGCTAATTCAGGTCAGATGCATGCTGAAGTTCAGCTTGAAAAATCAAATAAACTAAAGGCAAGAGGTATGGAATACCTGAGCGTTAGGTTTATCGATAAGAAACCAACTGTAATATGTAAAAAGATTAGAGGGGATGAACCTAGTAAATACTTTGGTATTGAAATAAATGAAAATGGCGACCTTATTGGTGATGCCTTTGAAATTGGAGTAGCTGGTGACTGCTCAGGATTTGGAAAACGAGGTAAAAGTTATTATTCAGGTGTTTCTCAATTTAAAAATGAAAATGGTGAAGCCACATTTATTTCGAATGTTACTTGTAGAAAGGATGAATTAAAAACATACAGAGTATTAGAACTAGATAAAAACTTAGAAGTAGAAAATTCATACACATTCAAGTTAGACTTTGAGTCTGTGCTTAATTTTTCTTATGAAAGGGGGCATAAATATTCATATATAAAGGTGGATACTAGAGATAGAAAGAAAGTAGATGGCAAATTATTTAAAAGATGGATTACTCATCATAGATTATATAAGGTAGATACAAGAAATGGTGCTCTTGAAGAAATTGACGTAGAGTCTATGCTAGAACCATTAAAGGTGGGTGATTTTCGGTTAAAAAAGGTAGATGAAGGTTTATTGATATCCGGACAGATCATTCAGGAAAAAGGGTTTGCAGGTTTGTTTACAGCTATTGTAAATCTTAAGAGTAACGAAATAACAGATATTAAAACCGAAGACTTCGATATTGATTTTGTGACCAAATATTGGTCGGATCAACAAAAGAAAAAAGAAGAAAGAAGGAGAGATCGTAAAGGAGAGAATGATGATGATGAAAACTTTTCAACACGTTTTAGACTCATTGAGACGTTCAAAACGACCGATGATGGATTGATCTCCATCTTTCAGGATTATGAGCTCCATGTAGTAAGACACTCATCTACGGATGCCAATGGTGTGCGAACTGTCACATACGATTACTATCATTATTATCGAGATGTAATTGCTGTGAAAACAAGTAAAGATGGAGATATTGTATATACGAAGCTTCTTCCTTTCTACCAGTTAACTATAAATTACAATCCTGGTAAAGGGTATTCTGCAGTTCAACAAGGTAATGACTTATATTTCTTACATCAAGCATCTAATGAAATGAATGATATGATAGAGGAAGGCAGAAAGTCAAGTGAAAGATCTAGATGGAAGGATAGAAAAATGCAATTTGCGTCTGTTACTCACATCGATCCTAAAGGTAATGTTGATACCGAACAAGTATTTGACATAGGTGAAAAGAATGTGTCAATTGATCCTAATAACGTGGCTGCGGATAACACAAATAAGCAATTTGTAATTGTGTCTCCAGTAATGAAGATGTTTAATTACAAGAAAACAAAGGTGATAAAAATCGAACTTTAGCCACTTACAATGTTAGGAATAGTATTCATTTATTTTTTGGGGAGATCTTATTTTAGATTAGCTGATGAACACAACCGTTCAAAATGGCTTTGGGGAGTGTTAGGAGTTGTTTTCTTCTATGCCTTACAAGTATTGTTAGGACTGATCATTGGGCTAACTGCTTATCGTTGGTCCATGTATAACGAAGTCGCGTTAAACTTTATTGGTATTGGTTTTGGTCTCTTGGGATCGATCGGAATTTATCACCTATTAAAATATAATTGGAGCAAAAATAAGATTGTCAATACTGATAGCGAAATCTTGGATGACCTTGAATAGTATTATCACGTAATGAACATTCTGTCGGGCTAAATTGCTATATAAATAAAGCCTTATACAGATGAAGTTTTTTCTACTTACCTATTTTATAAGTTTTAGCTATTTCATTTCAGTTGCTCAATCTGATAATGATAAATTGTTCTACGATTTTTTAGTGAATCATCCATCAGAGGATTGTTTGTATGAGATGGATAGCGCATCAGTAAAGGAGCTGCAGAAAGCGAATATTGTTTATGTAAACAATCACAGAGTTTCTCTGGAGCGAAAGTCTGACCAGACGATAACGATCGATCCTTTTGGATTGTGCAATGAATACCGCTCCATATCAATGCACTACCATATTATAGACTCGGTAGAACACATGTTTGTATATCGAAGATACGCGGAGGCAAGAAAAGAATACGGAGAATTACAGCTATATTCAAAGATCGATGGTCAATGGCAGTTTGGACAAGAAATACAACTTGACTGGAGAAACTTTTTCTCGATCAGTAATGAGGAAATTGACCGTCTTAGGAATCTAAATCAATATCCGACTTATCTCGTGCAATTTAAACGTGAAGGCATAGAGTTCTCAATTCCATGGGAGATATATTCATTTGATCAGGGTAGTGAGATCAATGGTTATGTTAAGGGAAATGGCAATCAACCAATAACACTCTCTTACTCCAATGTTATTCCATAATTACCAGCGCTTCGAAAGCTTATTCCCGGAAATCGTTCTCTGACGGTCTGCCTTATGTCGACCCGATCTGAAATTTCTCTTTTTGGCGTGTTTAGTATTTCTACCTTGGACTCTTTTGCGCCAAAGCCGCCAACTCGATCGTTTCATCGACTTTCTCATGATCTCAATTACATCCTTTTCGGTAACCCCAAATTGAAACTCTATAGCATCAAATGGAGTGCGGTCCTCCCAGGCCATTTCAATTATTCTATTTTTGTCTCGTTCAGTGAGCTCTTCGATTTTTGATGTTCCCATATTATCATTACAATAGAAAAACAGAATTGTGCTGATATAAAAAGTTATATTTATTTGTTATATGTTATATATTTAACTTTGTGTTATTTATTCAGTCCTGGTGATTATATTTGTCCCGAATTAATAAAACGAGAATACAAATGTACCAAGGACCATTTTATCAGTACGATCTTGATCTGTTGAACAGAACACTCTCAGAAGCTTTGAGAGCTGCATCTGAAAATAATTGCTCAATGTATTATGCTATGAAGGCAAATCACGAAAGCAAGATTCTGGAAAAGATCAAATCTAAAGGTCTTGGAGTTGATTGTGTTTCAAGCGGAGAAATCGAACGTGCGCTGGAAATTGGATGGGCATCAAGTAAAATAGTTTTCGCTGGTTCCGGAAAAACACTTAATGAGATCAGTTATGCGCTTTCAAATGACATCTATATGATCCACTGTGAATCTGTTGAAGAATTTGAGCTCGTAAAAGATCTTAAAGAACAGATCAATAGTCAGACTTTAATTGCACTGCGAATTAATCCAGATATAAGTGTAGATACACACAGTAAGATCAGCACAGGTGAACGCCATCACAAGTTTGGGATGTCCTTTGAAGAGGCTACAATGATCATAAGTGAACATCCAACTCTAGTTAGAGGTCTTCATTTTCATGTTGGATCTCAAATTCTAGATATGCAATATTTTGAAGATCTCTCGCTCAAAGTGCGTAGCTTAATAGAGCAATTACCGAACGGATTTAAACTCAATTACCTTAATCTCGGAGGTGGATTAGGAATTGACTACAGAAATCCTGAAAGAAATCCAATTGCAAATTTTGAAGGTTGGATGAACGCACTAAGAATTCATCTACCTACTTCGATCATTGAGACGATCTCATTGGAACCTGGAAGGAGTATTGTTGGTCAATGCGGAAGGTTAGTTGGTCAGGTTCAATATATTAAGCACAAGGATAGTGATCAACCCCTAGTAATATTAGATGTGGGAATGAGTGAACTTCTGCGACCTGCACTATACGATGCTCGCCATAAAATAACAACTCGAAAAGAAGATATGATCGAAGAGAACTACACCATTCACGGTCCAAGTTGCGAGAGCTCAGATCATTTTGGTTTTGATCATCGACTTCCTCGATTAAACAGAGGAGATTTAGTTGAGATTCTAAGCACTGGGGCTTACGGATCTAGTATGCAACTTAATTACAATTTAAGAAAAGCTCCAAAAAGCAAATTTATCGAAGGTAATATCTATACGGAATTAAAGATAAAAGTAGCTTAAGCTATCTAGTCGTCAACTTTAATTTGCCAGACTTTTATCAGAGCGTCATCGCTAACAGTAACGAATCTATCCTCATCAATTTGAGCTAGACGATTTACTGTATGGCGATGACCTTTATCTTTAAATTCAATACGTTGCTGGATCTCTAAGTCAGGAAAACTCCATAGTTTTATGGTTTTGTCAAAGCTAACTGAAACCACTGACCTCGATTTTTCAAAGTAAGAAAGATCGTATACAGCATAGTTATGCGCAGGAATTTCTTGGATCAATTGCTCTTCTCTCCAATTCCAGACACTGATCTTCGCATCTTTCCCACCGGTGAGAAGGAAATCATCAATAAATAAAGCAGTATTTACTCCATCCTTATTGATCTTTATATTCTTGATCTCATTAAAGAAAGAAGTTTCTAGTATTCGGAGTCTACCATCCTGACCACAAATGGCTATATGCTCACCGTTCTGATCTACAGATATTTGCCTTATTTTACCACAATCCAAAGGTAAAGTGATGAGTAGCTTCATTGTTCCTGCTTCCCAAGCACAAAAGTAACCATCACCATCCGCTGTGTAAAACACTTTTTTATTGGGATCATAGTATACCGAAAAAATAGGATGCTTATGTTGAGTAATGTATCGTTCTTCTTTCTTCGATTCAGTATTGATCACATGAAGACCTCCCTTACTATTTCCAATAATCAGTTGGTTATACTCAGCACTGAATGCTATATTAAAGGCCGTATGCTCAAGTTTCACTGCAAACTGATCTTGTTCACCGGTTTCAACATTCCAACGAACTACAAACTTATCCGCACTCGTCGTGTAAATGAAATTATCATCAGAAATAACGTCGTAGATTGCGCCACTGTGACCTTTAAGCGATTTTAATAGTTCTAGTTTTTGACTAGACATACATCAACTATTCTTCTTCGTCTGAATCATTGACCTGCTTCAAACGTTCTGCGTAATCTTGAGGTAAGTTCTCAAAGAATGTATCTCCTCTTAATCCTATTCTTAAACATTCTAATGGAATGACTTCATTTGGCGCAATGTTTCCTAAGTTGACATTTGCTCCGAATAATTTAATGAACCAAACCTGCTGATTCTTTTTAGGAGCTTCCCATAAAATATTCTCTGGTTTAACTTTCGCTATGATCTTATTGATTAGGAATGTATGGGCTGTACCGTTTGGTCTGAACACACCAACATTTCCACTTTCCCGACCTTCTGCTATGACCTTCCAAGAACCGGCCTCTAGCTCAGTACTCATCATTTTAATCCATTTATTCGGACTAATGAGAATACCTGAATCCTTCGAACCAACTTCGGACATCACAGTTCTATCTTTAGCCATCTTATGGATGATCTCACATTTCTCGTCATGAGGTATTATGATAGATCCATCTGAAACCTCCGCTAGATCAAGATCATATTTATCCAATAGTTCTATGAACTCATTGAACATCCCTCTTGCGTAGAAAGCTTCGAAAAGCGTTCCTCCAAAATAAGGACGAATATTGTGAGAACGGTACAGCTTGATCTTCTCCTCCAGCTGATTGGTAACATAAGCAGTTCCAAAACCAAACTTTACAATATCAGTAAATTCTCCGTTTGCTTCGATGAAGTTTTCAGTTTCTCTCAGACTGAGTCCTTTATCCATCATCATTGTCAAACCATCCTTTCTTGGTTTTGATCTTCTCTCTGGTATATATGGTAAACTAAAGTTCTTCATTACTGTCTATTTCTTCCAAGCGCTTGACAAAATAGTCAATCTCTTTCAGCGTTGGGAAATGCAAAAATAAACTTTTCGCTAAACTCACATCATTTTCTATGACTTCTTCGAATAATAACATTGCTTCTGTTCGATTTCCTATCTCCCAATTGCAATATGAAAGCACTAATTTAGCTTCATACGTTTCAAGTAATTCTTCGTCATCGTAAATTTTCTCCATGGCTATCTCAGCATGCTGGCCAGACAAGAAGATCAACCAATCCATAATTGTATCACCATCTTTAGGATCAACCTCATATGCTTTCTCATAGGTTTCTTCAGCTTTCTGATCTTGTCCATCATTTTCGTATGCACTAGCAAGAGCTCTCCAATAATTTACGTTTTTAGCTTCCAATTCGATCGCCTGTAAAATTTCTTCGATCGCTCGCGGATGAAAACCAAGGATATCTGAAATTATTCCTTTACCCAACCATGCATCTGCTAAGTGAGGTAATAGTGTTGTAGCCTGCTCATAACAATCATAGGCACGCTCTAATTCTCCTAATTCTTCATAACATTCTCCCAGAGAACAATACACCATACCATCATCACCGTCTATATCCAGACATTTCTTATAAAATTCCATCGCTTTTTCAGGATGCTCTTCATCCATATAGACATTAGCCATGTTATAGAATGCCGGAGCGAAGTCTTCATTGATAAGCGTACAATAATCATAAGCCCACAATGCCTTCTCTGTATTCCCCATTTTCGTATAGGCATTCCCGAGATTGTACCAAGTGGTAAATGAATAAGGCGCCTCGTCAATGTAAAGTAGAAAACACTCTACAGCCTTTTCATACTCCTTTACTTGCTCATAACAATACGCCAACTCGTAGATTATAGCTTCATTCAATCTATTCTCATCTAAAGCCTTATTGAGTATTTCAATCGCTGAACGAAAATCATCCAGATTCTCATATTCCATGGCAAGATCGATGTAGATCTCAGTTTTTTCATCTCCCGAAGCTATTTCTATAGCACGCTTGAAGTATTTGATCGCTGACTCGACATCTCTCAGCTGACTGTAGCAGGCTGCGATCGTCAATGTTAGATCCAAGTTACCGCGCTCCATTCTTTCTAACGAAGAAAGAATTTTCAGGGCTGCATTCAGATCACCAGCAAGAGACATAGCTTGTGCTTTACGCAGCAATAAGGTGTTATTATTTGGAAAATGATCTAATGCTTTTTCAGCTGTCCATTTAGCCTTTTTAAATTGATTTGCGATCAATAAATGGTCTAAAATGAGCTCTACCTGATCAGCATCCATATATTCATAATGATCGTTTTCGTACATCGAGTTTAGTCGTTCTAACTGACTATTAAACTCCGCACCAAACCATTCGTCATCTTGATCTTCGAACATAAAACAAATTTAGTCATTCCCAGAGGAAAGAATTTCACTCTTGGCCTTAAACTTAAATTTAAGGATAATTAATACTGATAATCAACAGTCGTTGATTCAGTTATCAACATTTTTCTCACAAAAAAAGGCCCTCTCGGACCTTAACGAATTTATTTGATCAGATATTATGCAATTCCTGAATTTGCCCCAGTTGGAACTGAGAAAATTGAATCTTCAGAAATAATAACATCATCTGTACCTTCTTTCTTAGCGTAAATAGCTGTAAGATGTTTAAAAACTTCCTCTTGTTGATCTGGAAATTGATCTGCAATTTTATCGACTAGATGTAATTTCGATTGATCATGTCTGTTAAAGAATTCATTCAATTTTTGTTTGTACATTTCTTTACTGTAGTTCATTGGATTGTTTTTTGATTCACTACAGTATAATAAGAAATGTCTAGAATTCCAAATTTACTCGACGATATCCAATAAGTTCACATCAAAGATAAGTACTGTGTTTGGAGGGATTGAACCGCTACCTGATTCCCCGTATGCCAATCCAGAAGGAATTAGAAGGATCCCTTCTCCTCCTTCTTTGAATTTTGGTATCCCTTCAGTCCATCCAGCAATAACCCCTTGAAGATTAAAAGTAATTCCAGCTGCATCACTTTCATCAAAAACACCTCCATCTGTAAAATAACCTTTGTACCTTACTCTCACATCATCAGTTTGCTGTGGGTAATTACCTGTACCAAGATCATTTATTACATAATGTAAACCTGAGGATGTTTCCTCTGCTTCAAGTCCGTTATCCTGAATGTATTGTTTGATTATAGAGATATCCTCCTCTAACTGCTCTTCTGGAGTTAGACCTTTATTACATGAACTTAAGAAGATCGAAACTAGAATAACAAAGTAGTATTTATTCATAATTAAAAGATTAAAAATCAAATATACAAAAAAAGGCCGCTCCAATGAGCGACCTTTCGTATATCGTTTTTCTTACTTCTTAGAAGTGGAAAGTCAAACGGATAGAACCTGCAGTTCCGAAAATTGAGTTATTCACATCAGTATCAATACCGAAGTTCGAAGAACCTGCATTTTCTTGAGTGATCTGCTCTACAGAGAAATCACCGTTTGTGTTTGAACCAACTGATTCGATTGTTGAAGAAGATCCACCGTTTGAAGTGAAACCAAGACCCCAACCAAATTCACCTCCGATTGAAAGCTTAGGAAGAACGAAGTACTCAGCTCCGATAAATCCTCTAACTCCAATTCCAAAAGTTGAACCGTTTTTAGATTCAATAACACGTGCAGCGTTACCGTATGGATCCGTAGTGATGTTTCCTCCAAAATCATCAGCTGCATCAACAGATACAGGATTTGAAGCAGAAGGAATTGTCAACTCATTTCCATAAGTGTAAGACTCTGATGAAGAAGCAAATGAGATACCTAATTCACCTCCGTAGAATCCTTGTAGTCTTCCATTACCTTTACGGTACTCGATACCACCAGAAAGTCCAATGTTCGTAAACGAAGCCTTCATGTTGTTCTCAACCATGTCTGGAAGATCTGGATAATCAACAGTAGCTGTAGAAGCTCTGTCTGCAACCATGTTAGTCATTGAAGCTGATCCAAAACCTAAACGAAGGTTCCCACGATAAGCCATGTCAGCAGACGTAAAGTACTTACCAGTAATCGTCTGATTGTTCGTTAAGAAGTTCCAAGTTGGTGCAGCGTTAGCATCTGTACCTCCTATGAAATTACCAAAATAAGACAAGAATGGAGTCGCATCGATACCGATCGCCCAATCTTCAGCTTCTGGCAAATAAACTTTTTCACCATCTTGTGCATAAGCACCTGCTCCAAAAAGCAATGCCGCAACAGCAATAATTGTTTTTTTCATAATTAAAATTTTTATGTTTTAAGTAAAACTACACCATCTTACGGTGCACTTTCAACAAGGTTACAAATATTTTCAAGAGCACAATGTTAATTTCTTGATAAAAAATAGATATTTATGATAAATATCAGTGTTTCAAATCAATCGATAATTTCAAACCATCATAGGCGGGCTCTACTCCTTCTGGGAGCTTCGAGCAAATTCCATCATGTGTATCAAACAAATGTGATATATGAGTCAAATAGGTTTGATCTGGCTGCAAAACATCAATCATCTCTAATGCTTCTTTAAGGTTCAGGTGAGAAATATGTTCTTTTTCTCTTAAACAATCAAGGATCAACATTTTCACTCCTCTCAATTTCTCCATTTCTTCTTCTGGAATAGTCTTTACGTCAGTCAAATAAGCAAAATCACCTATCCTAAAGCCTAAAACAGGCATCTTGTAGTGATAGACTTTAATTGGAGTAACATTAAGTCCATTAGGAAGTCTAAAATCTTCAGTGCTGATATTGTTAATATTTACGTTAGGAACACCTGGATATTTATTTTGCTCAAAAGCATAGTAGAACTCTCGCCTCAACGCTTCCTCTGTCTGTTCATTACAAAACAACTCCATATCTCTTCGCTCCAGAAAGTTAAATGATCGTACATCATCCATTCCAGCAATGTGATCTTTGTGTGAATGGGTATACAAAACAGCTTTGAGTGATCGAACATCCTCTCTCAACATTTGCTGTCTAAAATCAGGTCCTGTATCTACTACATAGTTTTCTCCTTTATAAGAAAACATGATCGAACTTCTCAGTCGCTTGTCTTTTGGATCAGTAGATTGACAAACTTCACATTGACATCCTATCACAGGAACTCCTTGAGATGTCCCCGTTCCTAATACAGTAATTGAAAGTCGTTCGTTTTGTGTCATCAATCTGAAAACAATAAATATAAACTAAAGTTCAAAAAAAAGGCCCGGTAAAAACCGAGCCTTAATATATTAATTATTCCAGTGATTACTTGATCACTTTCACAATTTTAGATCCATTTAGTGTATTTACTTCAATGAAGTAAACACCCGTTTTCCAGTTTGAAGTATTGATCTTTGTTGATTCTCCTTCAACTGCAATTACAGCAACTGTTTTTCCAGTTACAGTAACGATCTTAACTGTTTCAATTGCAGAACCAGTTGCATTGATCGTCAATTGATCCTTCACAGGATTTGGATATACAGATAATACAAGATGTTCCTCTTCAACAGCAATAGTATTAATCGTAACACAGTCAGAAGTATCAGCACAAAGTCCGTCTGTTACAATTACTGCGTAGTTACCATTAGACGTAGCTGTATACGACTGCCCAGTTTCTCCACTAATTGGAGCATCATTGTTATCGCAATCGATCCACTGGTAAGTAAGTCCTGCAGCATTTGCCTCAATAGTAACATCTGTAGTAGTTGTTGTAACATCTACATTACATACTTCTAGATTTACACAGTCAGAAGTATCAACACACTGTCCATCTGTAATTACTACTGCATAGTTACCGGTTGTAGTTGCAGTAAATGATTGATCAGTTTCACCACTGATTGGTGCATTATTGTTATCACAATCGATCCACTGATAAGTAACACCAGTTCCAGATGCATTTGCTGTTGCAGTTGCATTGGTTGTTGCAGTTGTTACATCTACGTTACATAATGGGTTGATAGAACAAGGGAATAATTGATATCCCGCATCAAAAGGTGCTCCACTATTATCAAACTGACCTCCTAATCCAGTCGCATCGAAAGGACCATTTGGCGTATTCGTTCCTGCCAATGGAGAGTCTCCATCAATTCTGATCACAAAAGTATTGTTTCCATCAGTTACATCAACATTACCATTAGATGGCCAAGTTGTTTCATTATTTACTAATGTCAAGTTCTCCAAAGTAATGTACTGACTTTCAGTTGATTCATCCAAAGCAGTTACTACCATTGGAGTTTGAGTTGGATTTCCTTGTGTCTCAAGAACGATCTCTTCAGCAAAAATTTGAGTTAAACCATTAAAGAAATCGATTTGACCATTTACAGTAATTGAATCACCTTCTGTAACTACGTAACCATCAACATCATTAAAATTGAAAACGTTAATTCCATCATTATTACTATCAATAATAGTAAAGCTGTAACCGGCATTACCATCAAAATCAATACAATGAACGATACCTTTTAATGAAACATATACATCAAGTGAATCTGGTCTAAGATCCGCGTCGTTTGTTGTTACTTCACCAATTGTGTAAGGTGTATAATCAAGAGTTTCTCCATCTAAAGCAACATTTTCATCAGTTGCACCAATAGAAGACACAACTATATCTCCAGTTTGAGTGTAGTCTGCAACTGATCCATTCAATCTTACATATACAGTCGTAGGATTTACATCACCTCCACTCTGTGTTAAAGTTACCGATGCTCCAAAACCACTTCCAGAGGTTAAAGAAACTTCATATTCTGCAGGTGCAGTAACAATAATATCATTCGTTAAGAATTGTCCTGATACCTCAATTGTTTGTTCAGCTGATGGCGTTCCAACAAAGTGAGAGAATCCACTTAAGGAAGCAGGAGTAACAAAAACAGTTGGAGTTGCAGTAAGAATCTCTCCTTCAAGAGTTACTACTTGGTTTGTCGCACCAGCAGAAGAAGCTGTTACATCACCATTAGATGGAGATTGCGCAACTGTTCCATTCAATCTTACATAGATAGTTGTTGCATTTACAGTACCTGCTGTCTGAGTTAAAGTTAATGTATTTGCGAAGCCAGTTCCGCTTGTTGTAGAAATTTCGTAATCACCAGTAACGGTTAGATCTATATCAGCTGTAAGGTTTACACCACTTACTTCAAATGTTTGCTCTGCACTTGGAGTACCTACAAACTGTTGAAAACCTGTCAAGCTCGTTGGACTTACAGAAATATAAGGTCCAGTAGGGTTTGCCGTAACTACAATATTATCAATGGCAATATCCTCATCTCCTGAATTAACATTTGTTTCAACAAAAAACTGAATTGTTGAATTAGCTGACAATGTTATATTCTCAGTGTAGGTTGTGAAAACTGAAGTTATTTCTGCACCATCTCCAGTACCATCAAAATCCGTATCAATTAGAGGAACACCGTTAAATGTTGTACCGTCGTTTTCAACCCAGATCAGGTTCTGTTGAGCACCACCATCAATAGAATAAGTGATATGTAAATAATCTGCATCATCCCAATCTTGATTTGTCCCATCATCATCTTCTGCAAGATTGATCGAGAAATCAACATCAGATAATCCGTTCACACCAATTTGAGTAGTACTCAAAACAACTGGCGTCACTGGCTGGTCTCCGTCTATATCCATTGCTGCAAAATAGAACGATCCATCTATATTCGTTACTTCGTAACTTGTTGTGATATCCGTACCATCAGTTCTAGTAAAAAAGTCTCCTGTTCCGTCTGAGAATTCTGCTGGATTCGTATTATAATTGGTTCCATTAGTATTAGTCTCAAAGCTCTCTTGATAGAGAACAGTTTGAGACAAACCGTAATTTGCTATTAAAAGAACCGCCAATAAGTAAATTTTCTTCATTTTTAAGTTATTTAGATTTGATGCAAAATTAAGCCTTTCACAAGTGCTTAACATTAACAAAGCGTTAAGTATTATTAAGAGTTTTCAACAGTCTCCCAGATGACTTCTATTCCTGAATTATGATGGTATCCACATCATAGCCATAAGCTGCGAAATGACCTAGAGCATTATTGGTCCAACTATACTCTGGATTTGCTGGTGCGGCACTTTGCCCCGATTCTCCAGCAATTTCAAATAATTGGTCATAATAATCAAAGGAATGTTCACTATACGAAATTAGTTGAACGATAATTGTATCTCCTACTTCGTGTCTTGTACTGAAAAAGGGTACAGCCTGACTATTACCATTTGAAAACCCATCGTCAAAAATGAATTGTTCACCTAGATCTGTTAGAGAATCGCCATTCACAATTCGATTTGCTCTATAGTAATTGTTTGTCTGTGGATCAGAAAAGTTCGTGTAAACAATATACCCTTCATCTCCGAAAAGACTTTGCTCCTGAAACTCTTGCGTCAGCGAATCTATCGCAACTACAGAAGGAAGCATATCTGAAGTTTGATAAGACTGACCCTCAACAACCACATTCACAGTGTAATTCGTACCAAAATCTGGAACATAGTTCTCTAAAAGATATACACCATTTCCTTGGTCAACCAACGGAGTGGCAGCACCATTCCCATCTACAATTTCAACTTGAGCTCCTCCAACCGTTGGAAAATCTGATGTAGCAAAAACATTTACCGACTTGGTAATTCTAACACGTACCTCTTCTTTTATCGCATCGTAATTTGCTTCAATCACCAATTGTGGTTCAACATCATTGACTTCTAGATCAATTTTTTTATCACAAGATAGAACTATGAAGAACCCAGAGATTATGAATAAAATATTAGGCAGTTTCATCTTATTTAATTTTAAAGTTCCACGTTATTGAAGGAATCAACTTAAACAAAGCTGTTTGAACAGCGACAGTTTGTCCTTCAAACCCTTCATAATTATCTGTAAAACGCACTGAGAACGCATTTTCTCTGTTGTAAACGTTATAAATAGAGAAGTTTAGACTTTGTTCAAGGTGTTTTCTATCTTTAAGATACCAGGTAAATCCAAGGTCTAATCGGTGATAATCTGGCAATCTATTTCCGTTTCGTTGTCCCACGTAAGGAACGTCATATCCATCATAACTATATTGAGCACTCGGGAATGTCACAGCATCACCAGTGTAATAAGTGAAACTTGAACTGAGAACAAACTTGTCTTTGATCTTGTAAGTCAAAACTACAGTAAGATCATGAATACGGTCTTGTCTGGCAGAAAACTCCTGACCATTATCGATATCATCAAACTGACGCAATGCTCTCGACAATGTATAATTGATCCATCCTGTAAAATCCCCTTTTGTTTTCTTCAATTGAAATTCCACCCCATAAGCTCTACCTCTACCATAGACCAATTCACTTTCAACTTGTTCATTCAAAATGAGATTAGCATTTGGTTTATAATCGATCTGATTCTGCAACCACTTATAATAAGTTTCCACAGATAGTTTATAGGTATTGTTGTCAAAGTTTCGATAATATCCAACTGCGATCTGATCACCGATCTGAGGCTTTACGTTATTAGATGTTGGAACCCAAACATCTGTTGGACTACTTGTTGTTGTATTAGAAAGTTGGTGGATGTATTGATAGATTCTGTTGTATCCAGCCTTTACCGAACTTTTTTCATTGATAATATAATTAGCACTCGCTCTAGGTTCAAAACCTTGATAATATTTGATAGATTCCCAAGGGTCATATGAAGTTTCTTCTACGACTTGCCCTTCGTCATCGTATACATAAGCTGTACCCTCACCCATGTAATTAAATCCTGAATACCTCAATCCATACATGAATGCCCAGCGGTTTCCAACTTTTTGTTCATTCTGAATGTATGCACCCAACTCAAGTGCACGACGTTTGCTCAATTCGATTTGATTAAAGCCGACATTGGCTCCACTCTCAAGGACTCCTGGTTCGAATGTATGATGAATCCCATTGAATCCATATTTTATCGTGTTATTGGAGTTCAAGAAGTAAGAGAAATCTTGCTTCAAATTAAAATCTCTTATCGATGAGCGAATTCCAAATCCATCATCTCCTGAACCAATTGTGAATTGATAGTCGAACTTACTATAAATAAAAGACGTATTTGAGAATAATTTATCAGAAAAGATATGATTCCAACGTAACGTACCAGTTTGATTCCCCCAATCAAAGCCAAATTGATTATCTAGTAAAAAATCATCTCTACCGAAATAACCAGACAAATAAATCCGGTCTTTTTCACCCAGTTGATAATTAGCCTTCGCATTTAGATCATAGAAATAAAGCTTTGTGTTATCAAGATCCATATTAGGTGCTAGAGGGAGGAATATATCCGCATAACTTCTTCTTCCCGAAACAATAAAAGATCCTTTATCTCTTACGATAGGACCTTCAACTGTTAGCCTAGAGGAAATCAGTCCAATACCACCTGAGGCTTCAAATTTCTTGTTGTTACCATCTCTCATCTTTACATCCATTACCGAAGAAGCTCTTCCTCCGTATTCTGCAGGAATACCTGACTTATATAAAGCAACGTCTTTAATTGCATCTGAGTTGAAAACAGAAAAGAATCCGAGTAAGTGTGAAGCATTGTAAACTGTAGATTCATCTAAGAGAATCAAATTTTGGTCAGCTCCACCTCCACGAACGAAAAAACCAGCATTTCCTTCTCCTGCTCCTTTAACCCCTGGGGTTAACTGCAAGGTTTTCATAATATCCTGTTCTCCAAACAGAATCGGAATAGTTTCAATGTCTTTTGGATTCAGGCGAGTTACCTCCATCTGAGCTGAAGTAATATTGCTATTCTCTTTCTTTGAAGTGATCACAACCTCATCCATCTCTTGCACTTCAGTAGGGACTCCTAGTTCAATATTTATAGTAGTATCCTTTGTTAGGTTGACTTCTAATACTTGATTCTCGAAACCGACATTTCTGTAGATCAAGGTGTATTGTCCAGCAGGGACAGAAAGCGAATAAAAACCGTAAGCATTTGTCCGTGCTCCTGTATTGGTCAACTCTTTAACAACTACAGACGCACCGAAAAGATCCTCTCCATTTGTACCATCCTTGATCGTTCCAGATACCGAAACTTGTTGAGCTGAAACGAAATTTGAAAAGAATAAAAAGAGAACTAATATTAACTTATATGTCTTCACTTTAAACATTTTAAATGATGGCTTAATTACAAACTGATGTTTTCATTGTTCAAAATTAGTCCATTTTTCCTAACGTCCATTTGATATACTCGCTTTTTGGATAAGCGGTCTTGTGATCTATTTATTGATTGAATAAATAGATCAAATCGTTTCCCAATTTCAATTTGATTTGAATTGAACGAGAAGTACGAATTCATTAACAAAGTCGCTCCACAGAAATATTGAACAGCATTACAACTATGAATAATAGACATTGAACCGTTTCCAGTTCCTATTTGCACAAAAAATACACGAGTGATTATTTGGGTACTCTCACCTGAATAACTACTCCTCTAAAAGAAGCATATATTTTAATTTAATTAGTACGTTTATTCTTTCTAAATTCGCAGCTCGAAACTACTGTAAACGAAACTTTTAGGTGAAACACCTTTTTAACTGCATATTGCTACTCATCATCTCAATGAGCTCCTCACTGATTTTTTGTCAAAAAGACAGTGTTGGATCATACATCGATCAGTTATATTCTAATTGGAAGTCTACTTACACCAAATATCAGTTTGAATCAAAAAATGGTGATATTAGGGATGCTGAAAAGCTTCTTTCAGATGAATTCTACGACTCTGTAGAGGTTACTAATTTCATAGCTGAGCTAAAAGAGAAAGAAGCTGAATACTATAGAGGGGATATTGGACTGGGGGTTAAAGGAGGTCTTTTGTTCAATCCTTCAGGTGGAGAACAAGACTTCGACAACATCATATATAGAAGTAGATTCATTACGGATCTGGGATGGGATATTTTAAAGAGTGGATACGTTCACAATAGAATAAGATCTCAGATCGCCGAAAATGAGCGCAAGATTGCTCTTTTTGAAGACAAAGAACTGCGGAAAAACGCGAGTTTTGCTATATTGTGGAATTTCGTGATCTATCAGTTCAACCTGCAAAAGGTTCAAGTTTTGAACGACCGAATGAGACTCGCTCAAAATAAGATCGATGCTATTAAAAAGTTATATCTCCTGAACAAAGTTGATCAAAATGAATTACTTAAGCATTTAGAAAGTTTGGCGGAGATCAAAAACATGTATAGAGTCTATAACGACTTCAACGAAAGATTAAAAGAAGAGTACGGTTTTGTAACCTCCGACACGCTTGATCTACCTCTTATTGATATTGACTACAGTGTTATCAAAGATAAATTAGATGGTGAGGATCAAGATTCGATCGTCTTCTACCGAAAGGAAAACATCGATCTACGTAATAAGTTCATCAATGAAATCTCGCTTCGCACATCAGTAAGGTACAGTTATTACGATCTTGTAACCCTAGATCCATCTAGTAGAGACTTTATCTCTCTCGGGGTTTCACTTGGAATTCCACTAAATTTCAACAAAAAAGCTAAGGCAGAATGGATCGATATTCAGAAACAGCACGCATCCGTATTACCACAAGAAGAGAAAATTAAAATTCAAAAATCTGTTCTCACTAATTTCTATGAGTTCAGATACAAACTAAAGCAATACTCGGCTTTGCATTACAAAAAACTTATGTATAAGGAATTAATGCGGAAAGAAAATGCTCGTTATAGTATCGATTATCTTTCTTTCAACCCGGTTTCCTCATTAAGGATTATAGACGATCTTATGAAGATCGATATTGAAATGCTTGATCTAAAACAACAGATGTACCTTAAACTCATTTCTATTCATTCTGACATACCTTACAGTGAAATTAATGCGCTGTACACAACATATGAATTGGAAGATGAGTTTGAAAAAATTCATTCTGCCGATAGGTCTGTATATATCTGGGATAATATATTTAATGATCAATCTCCTGAGTTCCTTCTTAACTACATTGAAAAAGAAGGATATGAACGCGCTATAATCAGCTATAATAAGTCTCAAGAAAATAACCCTATCAAGAAGAGATTCATCGACACACTTATTGAAAAAAACATAAAGGTAGAAGTAATGACTGGCAAGAACAGTCTGCTTGGATCATCTCCTTTCACCTATTACGATTCGATCACTGTATCTCTCAACATGAATAATATTGAGGCGCTTCATCTAGACGTAGAACCACATACTATTGAAGATTGGAAAGAGAACAAAAGTGAATATCTTCTAGAATATTTAAAACTACTTGAAGATTCTAGAACGTATTGTGATGAACATGGAATAAAATTATCCGTATCTATCCCTCTTCATTATCCTGAAGAAATTGTTGAAAGAATATATGAAATTTGTGACCTGGTATACTTTATGGCATATGAGAATGTGAAAACCGATTACATTGTTAGAAAGATCAAAGATTATGAAGGTAAAAAGACGATAATTGCACTACGAACTGAAGATTTTGATAATCCGTTGGAAATAGAAATGAAGATAGTAGATATTCAGTCTAATTACGTACCTCTTGAATTTGTAATTCACGATTTACGTAGAATGATAGAACTAGAGAAAAAATAAGTGAAAAACCTACATTTCAATAGAAAAGAATCGGTCCTGAGATATAAGGATGAAGCCAAACGTAAAAAACGAAATACGAATTGGGATAAGATCATTTATTTCATTGTATTACTAACCATCGTATACTTTGCATTCAATTTCTTCTTCGTTCGTATCGTTTATGTTGAGGCGCCAGGACATGTACTTTTTAAAAGTTTGTCTATTCGGGTCCCTGAAGACATTACCTTAAGAGAAGTGTACAAAGAAGAAGGAGACCAGATCTGTAGAGGAGATACACTTTTTTCTTATGTCTCAGCTAAAGATGAATTGCTCGCTATTTCAAATATGAGTGCCAATATGGTCAACAAGGGCAATCAATGGATGGAGCGGGAAATTTATGAATTACAAAAAAAGATCGGACTTAATGAAATAGATGTTTTCGAGAAAGAACAATTGATCGAATGGAATAAAAAGAGGATTGCAGAGATCGAAGACGAGGTTGTTCTCGGAATAACTCCAAAATATAAACTTGAGAACTACCAAAAGGACAATGAAAAACTGAAGTTGGAGATTGAAAACATTAAAGCCGCTAGTTCGACATACAATAACTTAATTGCGTCATTACGCAGAGCAAATACCGGAAATGGCCAAACATTAACAATTAATGGAAATGGTGTTGGCGGAATGTCTAATCTAAATAAATATTATATAGCCCCTATCGAAGGAACGGCAACAAGGATCTACAAAAACAATTTTGAAGTCGCCTTGAAATCAGAGAATATTTTAAACATCCACAAGAGGGAAGACATTTACATCAAGGCGTTCTTTGATCAAGAAGACTTTAAATATGTCAACGAAGGTGACAAAGTAACCGTTATATTCCCAGATGGAGAGAAAAGTGTTGGACATATTAAGCGTTTTTATTTTGCTTCCTATAAGTTACCGGAGGAATTTCAAAAGAAATATGAGTCTACTACTCGAGCAATTGCAGCCGATATTTTCCCAATTGAACGTGAAGATCAAATAAAATGGAAAGCTTTCTACAAAATGAAGGTTAACGTGAGAATAAGTAAGTTTTAAAAAGATAATGAGAGAAGTCGTTGATTCTGACATATTGAGACAAGGGTCATTCGAATTTATTCGAATACACGAGCAGTCTACCTACACCTTAGAATTGTTCATGGCTTATGATTCTATCATTATCGACAGTGGTAATCGTGATTTTGTAGAAAAACTTGTTCGTGCAGTTCGAACCCACAATCAACCGGATGTATACCTGAAGCCGATCTTCCTGCTTAAATCGAGTAAAGTTGAGGATCCATTGATCGGAAATCTAATTGACGGTGTGATATTCTCCATTAATCAATTGGAGATCATTGCTGATTATGTTAGACAGATCTTACTGAGAATTAATGACTTCGTTTTTGCAAAATCAATATCGCTGGAAGCAGAAGTTATTTCAAGGATCATTTACTTGATGGTTTCCAGAGATAAAAACGAATTATTCGCTTATTTATATTTGAACTCTGGTCTAGGATACGTTTATCCAGAAGCTTCAATTTATTTTACTCCAAGAGATGAACACAAGCTCTTGAATGTGATGAAAACAGCTGAAATTGAAGGACTGTTCACTTCAGAGTTTAACGACCGAATCTACCTTTGCACAAATTGTGAAACCGGAATTTTAAGTTATAGAGAAGTTTGTCCAAAATGTAGCTCTGCCAACTCTAAAGCTGAAGACTTAGTTCATCACTTTTCATGTGCTTATGTAGGGCCTATTTCAGATTTTCAGAATGCTATAGATGATGAATTAAATTGCCCGAAGTGTAATAAGTTCCTGAATCATATAGGTGTTGATTACGATAAGCCTGCATTACTGCACACGTGTAATAAATGTGGGCATAAATATCAAGATTATCACGTCAAAGCAAAATGTATAACGTGCTATCACGATAACGATGTAGAGAATCTTATTCCACGTACTATTTCAAATTATTATCTCACTAAGAAAGGTCGAAACATCGCATACCATGGTTTTATAAGTACATCAAAAGACTTTAATGAAATTCCTGGTACGGTTAAGTTCGATGTATTTAAAACGATGTTAGAATATGAAGTTGAGCGATTAAAGCAAAACGATGCTACGAGTAATATCGCTTACTTAAAGATATCTAACGCAGGAGAGCTTTATTCTCGAATAGGAATAGATCGACAAAAGACCTTGGTAACCGAAATGATCAAGATCTTAAGAAAAAACTTAAGGTCATCCGACTTTATCGCGTTCTATAATGCATCAACTTTGATCCTGTCACTAAATGAGATTCCAACTAAGATTGCGAATAATGTCTTAGACGATGTTGTAAAACTCACTGCTACTCTACTGAAGAAAAACTTTAGAAACATCGAAATCGAGATCGATCACCACGCTCAACCTCTCAATACTGAGCTTTCTCATGAGATACAACTTCAAAATCTGATCAAAAAGTTCGATCAAGACGCATAAGCAATGGATTTCATAGCAGCCGAAATTGACTACTTTTTCAGTTATATCAGTGAGGTTGGTACCGGCAAGCTAATTCGTATATTTTGGTTCTTTGTCATTTTTGAATTTGCCCGACTATTCGTGATTGACTTTTTAGCATTGATATTCATTTATGTCAAACGTAAATTAACTAAAAAGAAACGCAAGGAAGCTAGAAGACTTCTGTTCCTATACAATCCGCTAATTTCGATCATCGTACCTGGAAAAAATGAAGGTAAGAACATTTACAAGCTAGTATCATCGCTGAAAGAACAAACCTACCGCAATTTCGAATTGATAATTGTTGATGACGGTTCAGATGATAACACTGAGCAGATCTGTAAAAGTCTTAAACGAAACGGTATGATCGATGTATTCATACGCAATGAAGTCAGAGGTGGGAAGGCCTCAGGAGCCAACACTGCTTTAAGAGTAGCAAAGGGAGACTATATTGTCCATCTCGATGCCGACTCATCGTTGGATCGTGACGCTATAGAGCAGATCATTTTACCATTTTATGAAGATGACAGAGTTGGTGCCGTTGGTGGAAATATAATGGTGCGGAATTATAATGACTCACTTGCTACAATTTTACAATCGTTTGAATATAATGACGCCATAGGTATTGGCAGGATGGTTGCAAGCTATCTCGGTGTATACCGAATTATATCTGGAGCTTTCGGGGCATTCAGAACAGACGTTCTACAAAAAGTTCATGGTTGGGATATTGGTCCTGGTTTGGATGGAGATATAACGGTTAAATTCAGAAAACTTGGATACAAGATCGTTTTTGAAGATCGCGCAGTATGTCAAACAAGCGTGCCAAATAACTTTAAGAAACTAACAAAACAACGATTACGTTGGGATAAATCATTGATCCGTTTTAGGTTAAGAAAACACAAAGACGTGTTCATCCCGAATGAAAATTTTTCAATTCTCAATTTCTTATCATTTCTCGAGAACATTTTTTTCACCATCGGCTTAAATCTTAAATGGTACTTCTACATTATAGATATGCTTGTAAACTTCCCTGGAATCGTGGGAATGATAATCGTTATGAACTTTTTCCTATACTCGTGCTCTAATGCACTAAAACTGATGGTCTTCAACTTTTTTAGAGAGCGAAGAAATAGTCCAATTTATATCTATTTCCCATTTATACCATTAATGGTTATTTATCACGGTTATTACCTAAGGATCGTAAGATCCATTGCTTATTTGAAAGAATTATTTTTCAAATCCTCTTACAAAGACGCATGGAACCCGGAGAAAACATCTTCAAAGGCAAAACAGATCGGGATTTAATATTTTCTCACTAACTTTCAACAGCTTTGAATCGACGACTTCGTCACATATTATTATTCCTATTTCTAGGCGTATTACATTTCTATACATGCTGTCAGGATCTTGTGATCAATGAAGTGATGACCAGTAATGTTATTGCTAATGTGGATGAATTTGACGAAAACAATGACTGGATAGAGATTTACAACAACACCAATGAACCTGTATATTTAGGAAATTATTATTTATCTGATGATGAATCAGATTTAACAAAATGGCAGCTTCCAGCGGAATACTTGGCTCCAGCTGATTTTATTGTTTTTTATGCCGCCAACAAAGCAGAGAGTTATAGCGAGTATCATACAAACTTTAGTTTATCTTCAGGTGGTGAAAAGTTGTTCTTAGCTAATCAATATGCGTTATCCATTGATCAGGTCAACATACCTGAATTGAAGTTAGACATTTCTTATGGACGAGAATCTGATGGTTCAAATAACTGGGGCTTTTTCGAATCATCTACACCTAACGCCTCAAATAATAATTCTCAATATTCTCCCTGTTCACTCAGCCCCCCTGATATTGATAAATTATCAGGAAGCTATTCTGGTTCGGTTGATCTTAATATTTCGCATATCGACAATAATGCTGAAATCAGATATAATTTACACGGAAATGACCCCTCCTCCAATGATCCGATCGCCTCAGGTAGCATAACTCTGAACAGTCCTTCAAATGACGTTGATTACAGCGGTATCCCAACCAATCCAGCTTTTGATTTTCCTGAACCAGGGTATACTGAATCCAGAGCAAATAATCGTGGCTGGGTGCCTCCATATTCTGCACAGAACAAGATCAACATAATAAAACTTCAAGCATTCAAATCAGGATGTATCTCAAGTAAAATAGTGGCGCGTACCTTTTTGATCGACGAGAATCATACATGGGATGTTTTATCAATTCAGACAGATAGCATGGGCTTCTTTTCTGATGAAGATGGAATTTATGTTTGGGGAGATGATCAACTAGGAAATTATAACCGAGAAGGAATAAAAAGTGAAAGAGCTTGTAAAATAGACTTCTTTGATTCGAATGGTCAACTTATCTTTTCAAATGGCGCAGGTCTACGAATTGCTGGGAATGGCTCTCGACATTCGACGCAAAAGAACTTAAACGTCTTCTTTCGAGGGGCTTATGGCGAACAGTGGATTTATGAAAACTTATTTAGTGACAGTCCGATAGATCGCTGGAACAGATTGGTTTTTAGGTCTGGTGGTCATCGACCGGACTGTCTACCAAAAGATGAATTTGCTACAGCTCTAGTAGACCAATTGAGCTTTGATCATGCTGAATATCGCTACGCAAGTACATATTTAAACGGAGAATATTGGGGCATTCATGCAATCAAAGAAAGAATGAACAAACATTACTTAGCGGAAAAGTATGGTCTTCATAAGGATAGCATTGCTTTTTTAGGAAATGAGGGTGATCTTCTGGATGGTGAACTCAATGATTCAATTGACTACGCTGAATTAATGGACTATGCTGAGAATAATGATCTATCGCTTCAAGTCCACTATGATTCAGTTGAAGCTCAGGTAGACATAAAAAACTTTACAGAATATGTAGCTTCCGAGATCTTTCTGGGCAATGCCGATTGGCCTAATAGTAATATAAAGTTTTGGAGAAACCGATCTGTCCCAAATGGTTCGTCCAATTATGGTCATGATGGAAAATGGAGATGGGTCTTATTCGACCTCGACGGAAGTTTTGGTGGATCCTGTAATGATGTTTTTGTTACCTTTAATACGGTAGAATGGGCACTACGCGACGATGCCAATTTTGCAAAATATACAGTGCTTTTCAGAAACCTAATTGAGAACGAACAGTATAAAACAGACTTTATCAACAGAACATGTGATCTCATAAATTCAAGTTTTAAGTCTTCGGTTACGCGACCTAAACTTCAAACAATTAAGAATACGATAGATCTTGAGATCAATGATCACATCGATCGGTGGAGATATCCTTCTTTGGCGAACACCTTAGCAAATAGATATAATGAAGTTCCAAATACAGATCAGTGGGAATATCTTACAGCCCAAATGGATACTTTTCTAATGGAGCGTCCTCATTACGTGAGAAAACATATGTATGATCAATGGGGACTTTCTGACTCCGTTAGACTGCATATTGATGTAAATGATCAGACAATGGGTAAAGTCCAGGTAAATTCAATACTGATCGATCAAAAATTAGAAGGTACATCACCTTCCATCTATCCCTGGATGGGCATATATTTTTCAGATCTGCAAATACCACTTACGGCAAAACCTAACGTTGGGTATCGATTTGTGGAATGGATCGAAACTGGCAATACAGATCAAACAATTCTAGTTACCCTAAGTGGTGACAGCACTTTCACTGCTCGGTTTGAGTTAAACCCTAACTATGAACTCCTTCAACCCGTCGTAATTAATGAAATTCAATCAAGTAATTCCGATACTTATCTTGATGAAAGTGGGGATTTTGATGATTGGATAGAGATCTACAACCCTAATGATTCAATTGTTAACCTTAAGGGGTATTATTTAACGGATGACCCTGAAGATTCGACGAAATATTTAATCGATAATGACCTACTGGTGGCAGGAAACGAACATCTCGTGATCTGGTGTGATAATGAAAACCACGAAGGGGTAAATCATACGAATTTTAGTTTGAATCGCTTTGGTGATTTTATTGCATTGCTTTCACCTGAAGGAGATTATATAGATAGTATTTCTTTTAATGCTATTTATCAAGATTACTCGTATGGAAGAAAGACAGATGGTGATCAAGATTGGATCACATTCAAAAACACTACTCCTAATGCACCCAACAAAAAACTTGAAAGCTCCAATACTGATGAAGACCTTGTTGTTTATCCTAATCCAAACGCAGAAGGACTTCTTTACTTTTCTCAGACTATAACTGGAACCTTATTTAATTCAAACGGAGCCAAGATCCTTCATTTTCAAAATGCTGACAAGTTAAATATTAACTCTTTGAGTCAAGGTATATACTACATCAAGACCAATACAGGTATTGCTCGTAAGATCCTTTTTCTTTAGAGATTTACTTGCGTCTTTCCTTAAGTACGTTCAATACATCATTCAGAGCGTAACCCTTTTGATGTAAAAGGATCAAATAATGAAAAAATAGATCAGCACTCTCATTTAGAAAGAGCTCTTCATTGTCATCTTTTGCTTCTATCACAACCTCTACTGCTTCTTCACCTACTTTTTGAGCAACTTTATTTATCCCTTGATCAAATAAACTTGAAACGTATGAATCTTCCTTCGGGTTGATCTTACGATCGTTAATGATCCCTTCTAATTGTTCGATCACTCCAAATTGATTCGAAGCTGTATCCCCCCAACACGTCGTTGTTCCGGTATGACAAGTTGGTCCATTTGGTCTGGCCTTGATCAATAATGTGTCATTATCACAATCAACTTCTAATCCATGAAGCTCAAGTGTATTTCCACTTTCCTCTCCTTTTGTCCATAGACGTTGTTTGGACCGTGAATAAAACGTAACTTGTTTAGTTTTGAGTGTTTTATCGTAAGCGTCTTCATTCATATACCCAAGCATAAGAACATCCATCGTGTCCACGTCTTGAACGATCGCAGGCACTAAACCATCTCCTTTTTCAAAATCTATTTCCATATCAAATTATTCTTACGGGTATATTTTCTTGTGCTAATTTATGTTTTAATTCCGGAATTTCAATTGTCTGAAAATGAAAAACACTAGCTGCCAGTGCAGCAGAAACATCTGTTTTTGTGAAGAGATCTAAAAAATGAGCTTCCGACCCTGCACCTCCAGAGGCAATCACGGGAATAGTAACTAGACCATCAACTTTGCGCAACGCATCCAAGGCAAATCCCGACTTGGTTCCATCGTGATCCATAGAAGTAAATAGTATTTCACCAGCCCCAAGTTCTTCAGCTTGTACAACCCAATCGAAGAGGTCTATTTCCGTTCTTTCTCTACCTCCAACCAAGTGAACTTTCCAACCTTCCTCAGTAAGCTTAGCATCTACAGCCAACACAACACATTGATTACCATATTTATCTGCTAGTTCTGTGAGTAGTTCTGGTCGCTTCACAGCCGCTGAGTTCACTGCAATTTTATCTGCTCCTGCATGAAGTAATACACCAGCATCTTCAACACTCTTAACACCCCCACCTACCGTAAAAGGAATACTGACCTCTATTGCAATTCGTTCCACTAATTCCGCCAATGTCTTACGTTTTTCATGAGTTGCTGTAATATCTAAAAAGACCAACTCATCCGCACCTATATCTGAATATTTTTTTGCGAGTTCAATTGGGTCGCCTGCATCCTGAAGATCGACAAAGTTCACGCCTTTGACCGTTCTTCCGTCTTTAATATCCAGGCAGGGTATAATTCGTTTACTGAGCATTTTACTTGTAATAATTTGCAATTTCATTTAAACTGATCTGACCTTCATAGATCGCCTTACCTACAATTGCACCGAAAAGTCCATTTACTTCGAGTTGTTCTATCTCTTTAAGTGAAGAAACTCCTCCACTCGCAATCAATTGAAGACCTGGAAAATCACTCATTATTTCATTATACAATTCTATGGATGAACCAGACATCATTCCATCCTTAGCAATATCTGTACAGATGGATGTTTTTACACCACGCTTGATGAAATTATCCAGAAAATCATTCAATTCTAGTTCACTTGTCTCTTTCCATCCATTTATCGCTATCATTCGATCTTTTACATCTGCACCTAGAATGATTTTTTCAGCACCATACTTGTTGATCCAACTATAAACTTTTTCAGGATTCTTGACAGCAATACTTCCAGCTGTTACTTGGTTAGCACCTGATTCCAAGACCATTTTTATGTCTTCATCCGACTTCACACCTCCTCCAAAGTCGATTTTAAGCCCAGTGTTGTAGGCAATCTTTTCAAGAACATGATAGTTAATGACTTTTGAAGACTTAGCTCCATCCAAATCAACCAAATGCAAATGCTCTATCCCGTGATCTTCAAACGATTTTGCAACCTCCAATGGATTCTCATTGTAGACTTTCTTTTGATCGTAATCCCCCTGAGATAAACGAACACATTTACCCTCGATAATGTCAATTGCTGGTATGATCTTAATTTTCGTTGACTCCATTTTATTGATTTAAAAAGTTCTGAATGATACTCTCTCCTACCTTACCGCTTTTCTCAGGATGAAATTGACACCCGAAAAAATTGTCTTTAGCTAAAGATGCCGAAAAAGTTAGGCCATAATCACATTCAGCTATTGTTTCCTCAGTCATCGGAACATAGTAACTATGCACGAAATAAGTTTGCCCCTCTACTCCATTCATGATCGATGAGCAATTTTCAACATTGTTCCAGCCCATATGAGGTACTTTCAATTCATCATCGAATTTTTTAACGTCAACATCAAAAATTCCTAACCCTTTCACGCCACCTTCTTCAGAATATCTGCACATCAACTGCATACCGAGACATACCCCGAGAACAGGTTGTTTCAGATTCTTAATCACCTCCACGAGTCCTTTTTCATTAATCGTTTCCATCGCAGCTTTAGCATGTCCTACACCTGGAAAAACAACATAGTCTGCTGATCTGATCACCTCAGGATCATCGGAAAGAGTTGGTTCATAGCCCAAGCGTTGAAAAGCAAAGTTGACGGACTTCACATTTCCAGCCCCATAATCAATTATTACAATATTCTTCATATTAATGTCTTATAGAACACCCTTTGTACTCGGGAGAAAAGCCTCATTTACGTCTCTTTTTTTCGCCATCTTTATTGCTTTAGCAAAAGCTTTAAAAATACTTTCAATCTTGTGGTGTTCATTATCTCCTTTTGCTTTGATATATAAGTTACAAAGCGATGCATCAGAAAAACTTTTGAAAAAATGCATAAACATTTCCGTAGGCATATCACCGACCATTTCTCGCTTAAATTTAGCTTTCCATACCAACCAATTTCTTCCTCCAAAGTCCAACCCTACTTTGGCATTACAATCGTCCATCGGAAGGAAGAATCCATAACGTTCAACCCCGATCTTACTACCCAGCGCTTCTCTAACACACTCTCCCAGAGCAATTGCAGTATCTTCTATTGTATGATGCTCATCAACTTCTAAGTCTCCCTTTACCTGAATAGAAAGATCCAACGCCCCATGTCGTGCAATTTGTTCCAACATGTGATCAAAAAACTTGAGTCCTGTTGAAATATCTCCTTTACCTGAGCCATCCAGGTCAAGTGAGATATCAATATCCGTTTCTTTCGTTGTTCGCTTAACAGATGCTGTTCGCTGTCCAAGTCTCAAATAAGTATAGATCTCTTTCCAATCTCTGGTTTCAAGCACAACAGATTTCAGAATTTCCTCTTGCTCCGTCGAAACCTCACTAGTCCCAGGATCATTAGGATTCTTCATGTAGATCCCTTTAGAACCAAGATTTTTAGCTAAATCCATGTCAGTTAATCGATCACCAATGACAAAAGAGTTTTGGAGATCATATTCACCTTCAATGTACTTCGTCAATAAACCTGTCCGTGGCTTTCTCGTCGGAGCATTATCCTCAGGGAAAGATCGGTCTATACATTGTTCTTCAAACACGACACCTTCTTTCTCTAGCGTCTGAATGAGAAGATTGTGAGGACCTTCAAAATCTTCGTAAGGATAAGCATCTGTTCCAAGTCCATCTTGATTGGTTACCATGACCAATTCAAAATCCAATTCCTTAGCAATTCTTGAAAGGTTGCTGATCATACCTGGATAAAACGAGAACTTTTCAAATGAATCCACTTGAAAATCAACAGGAGGTTCTTCCAGCAATACTCCATCTCTATCTATGAATAATACTTTTTTCATTCTTCTTTTTTAAATGTTATCAAATACCTTCATGAATCGGTTATTCTCTTCTTTCGTTCCTACTGATAATCGTAGACAGTTTTCACATCCAAAGGCAGTAGTCCTATTTCTAATGATCACACCTTGTTTAACCAGTTCATCATAAAAAAAATTAGCATCGTTTACTTTAAACAAGATAAAATTGGCATCCGTAGGATATATCCTTGAGACGCTTTTATGATGTTCAAGAAAGTTTATTAACCTTGATCGTTCCAGTTTTAATTGCGTAACCTCACTAGCTACCTCATCAACTTGCGCAAGTCGGTTCAAAGCCATTTCTTGAGAAATAGCGTTTACATTATAAGGAGGTTTAATACGATTCAACACTTCGATAATTTCAGGGTGAGCAATACCTATTCCTACTCGAATTCCTGCCATTCCAAACGCTTTAGAAAAGGTTTGACTGATCATCAAGTTTTGGAAATTTTTCAGCTCCGATACCAAAGAGGGATTTGTTGCAAAATCAATATACGCTTCATCGACCAATACGATACCGTTGAACCCTTCTAAGATCTTAATGATTTTTTTCCTGGAGAGGCTATTCCCCGTTGGGTTATTGGGTGAACACAAAATGATCATTTTGGCCCCTTCCGCAACTGCTAAAATTGCATCTGGATCGAGTTCAAAATTTGCATCAAGCGCAATCTCGGTCAATCTGACATCATTAATATTTGCCAACACCTTGTACATCCCATATGAAGGCTTGATCGTAACCACAAAATCTTTACCTGGTTCGCAAAAAGCACGAAAAACGAGGTCTAAGATTTCATCTGATCCATTTCCGATGATCAACTGATCGCTATGAACTCCTCTCAGGTCTGCAAATTTGCTCTTCAATTCGCGTTGCTGAGGATCAGGATATCGATTTACAGCGGATGGAAAAGGATTTTCATTTGCATCGAGAAAAACTCCTTCCTTACCAGAAAACTCATCTCTAGCTGAAGAGTATGGAGTCAGACTCTGAACATTATACCTTGTGAGCGCAGAAATATCAATCTCTTTCATCATGTATCGCTTTTAATCGTAGAGAAACAGCGTTCTTGTGAGCCGTTAGCTCCTCAGCCTCTGCCATAGTTTCAACTACTGGACCTAATTTAGTTAAACCATCTTTTGAAGCCTGTTGATACGTGATCTTTTTAACAAAACTATCCAATGAAACTCCACTGTGCATTCTTGCAAAACCATTGGTTGGCAACGTGTGATTTGTTCCACTTGCATAGTCACCAAGACTTTCAGGCGTATAATCTCCAATAAATACTGAACCGGCATTTCTAATTCCCTGTACGAGTTTATCATTGAAACGCGTAGAAAGAATCAAGTGCTCAGGGGCATAATCGTTGATCACATCTACTAATTGATCTTGTTGAACTGCTATCAGTTTTGCATATTTTAAGGATTGTTCAGCCAGTGCCTTGCGATTCAATTGATCTAACTGAGACTTGATCTCTTTTTCAACCTTATCTAAAAGATCAGTATCATCAGTCAGTAAAATAACCTGACTATCCGCTCCGTGTTCTGCTTGAGATAGAAGATCTGCAGCTATAAATGAAGGATTAGCTTCCTTATCGGCTACAACCATGACCTCTGATGGGCCGGCAGGCATATCAATTGCAACACCGATCTGTTGTGCATATTGCTTTGCAGCCGTCACATATTGATTTCCTGGACCAAATACTTTATAAACAGAGGGGATAGATTCCGTCCCATATGTCATTGCCGCTATTGCTTGAATTCCTCCGACTTTAAATATCTTGTTAATCCCGATCAGATCTGCAGCATATAAAATTGCAGGGTGAACTTCTCCATTAGCATCCGAAGGAGTACACAAAACTACCTCTTGACATCCAGCGATCTTTGCAGGTATTCCGAGCATTAAAACTGTTGAGAACAAAGGTGCTGTTCCTCCTGGAATGTATAGTCCAACTTTATCTATACCAACTGATTTTCTCCAGCACTTGACTCCAGGGAAAGTTTCAACTTCTTTAATTGGTTCCTTTTGAGACTCGTGAAAAGCAGTTATATTCTCTGCAGCACGCATTATTGCGCTTTTCAACTCATGAGCTAATTGTTGTTTTGCCGATTCAACTTCATCTTCAGTCACTCGCAGAGTTTCAAGCTTTACTTGATCAAATTTCTGCGCATATTTCCTAATTGCTGAATCACCATTTAACTGAACATCTTTAAAGATATCGACAACTGTTTTTGTCAAGTCTTTCTGTTCCAGTGCTGGACGTTTAAGCGCTTCAATCAGTTCGTCCTTGCCTGGATCAATAATTTTCTTCATAACTCAAAACTCTAAATCCTAAATTCTTCCTCTATTTAACCATTTTCTCTATTGGTACGATCAAAATGCCTTCGGCTCCTGCATCTTTTAGGGCATCTATATTCTCCCAGAATTTTTCTTCATTTATCACAGAGTGTATAGATATCCAACCTTCTTGAGCAAGAGGAATAACCGTTGGACTTTTAATACCCGGTAAAATGTCTGTTATTTCTCCCAACTGCGATTCAGGTGCATTCAATAAAACATATTTGCTATTCTTGGCAGATAGAACGCTCTGAATACGGAAGATTAATTTATTTAGAACAGCTCTTTTTTCATCAGAAAGCTCTGAATTACTGATCAGTACAGCTTCAGAACGAAGCATTACGTCAACCTCACGTAGTCCATTCATGAACAACGTATTTCCTGTACTTACTATGTCGCAAATTCCCTCTGCCAAACCAATAGTGGGTGCGATCTCAACTGATCCAGAAATCGTATGTATCTCTGCCTCTATGTTTTGTTGCTTCAAATACTTCTTGAGCGTTACAGGGTATGATGTCGCAATCTTCTTTCCTTGAAAATCTTTGACTGAATTTATATTAGAATTCTTTGGAGCGGCAAGAGATACCTTACATTTTGAAAATCCTAATTTCATTTCAGTTTTTACATCAGGCTCCTGTTCCACAAGTATGTTCTCACCAATAATAGCGATGTCTGCTACCCCATCTTCCACATATTGAGGAATATCACTGTTTCTCAGAAAAAGTAGATCTAATGGGAAATTCTCAACTGAAGCTTTTAGCTGACCTTGTGCTTTTGGTACTTTAATACCACACTCTTTGAGTATATCTAGTGAACCATCAAGTAGTCGACCAGATTTTTGTACTGCAATCTTAATTCTTTCCATTTTAGTTTGTCATTAAAGTGCTTGATTCGAACGAAAACAAAAAACCCGCTCGAATTAACAAGCGGGTTTCTATTTATGTAAAATTATTCACATACAACATTACCTCGCTTGAAGCGATAACCAGTAATGATGATGTGTTTTGTTCAAAATCATGTTGCAAATATATATAAACTCTTGAAACGTAAATTAATGAATTTAAAGTTTTTACTTTTTCTGCAATTTTTTGTCGTACAATTAACAACTAAGATCTGTGGAACTGAGCAAAATCTTTTGCAAAGTATGTCAGTATTCCCTTCGCTCCGGCACGTCTAATGCTTAGTAGTATTTCAGTCATTGTGGATTCATAGTCTAACCAACCTTTTTCCACAGCTGCGTGCAACATAGCATATTCTCCAGAAACATTATATGCCGTTACTGGCAATGTTGTATTTTCATCGATCGTCTGAATAACATCCAGATAGGATAATGCAGGCTTGACCATTAGCATATCCGCTCCTTCTTCCATATCGAGGAAAGCCTCTCTGAGTGCCTCTTTCTTATTGGCTGGATCCATTTGATAGGTCTTTTTATCTCCACTCTTGGGAGCTGAATCAAGTGCTTCCCTAAATGGTCCATAGAAGGCACTAGCATATTTTGCACAATATGACATGATCGCAGTGTCGGTATATCCTTTTTCATCAAGAGCTTCTCTTATATATCCAACTCTTCCGTCCATCATGTCCGACGGTCCAATAATATCAATACCAGCTTGAGCTTGAGCTAAACTCATATCTGCCAAAATCGGTAATGTTCTATCATTTAGAATCACCCCATCTTCCACAAGTCCATCGTGCCCATCTGAGCTGTATGGATCTAGAGCAACATCACTCATTAAAGTGATCTGAGGAAATTCCTTTTTCAAAGTAGCTATAACTTCGAGGTAAAAGTTATTATTCTGATAACTATAACTGCCTTTAGAATCCTTCAGTTCTTCTGGGACTACGGGGAAAAGGACAAAATGCTTCAATCCTAGTTTAACACAACTCTCAACTTCCTTAACAACAACATCCTTTCCCCATCTATATATACCTGGAAGTGCGTCTATCCTTGATTCTTCACCAGGATTGTTTGTTACAAAAAGAGGATATATAAGATGTTCAACACCGATTTGAGTTTCCTTGATCATGTCTCGGATCGCTGTAGACTTACGGTTTCTTCTGGGTCTGGAATACATATTCTTGTTTATAAGATTTAAGCAAAATTAATAAGATTGAGATAGAGTTGAAAAGTCAATCAATATTTTGCGTAAAAACTGAGAAATTTCATACGCGAGCGCTAAATTTTATTATTTTAGCATACGATTTAAACAATTTAAGCACAATGAATTCACGAAAAAAACTATTACTTCTTGGTACAGTGGCATCTTGCCTTTTTATGGCGTCTTGTGGAGATGATGAAACAAAACCAACTGTAGAAAAAGAGGGGAAGAAAAAAGTAGATAAATCACTTTTAGATCCCGACAGATCTTTTAATACAACATTTGACGGAAAACTTTTCTCAGTGCCGTCACCTGTTCAAACAGCTTTATTGATTAAATCTTTAGAGATTCCATTTAATGAGACCTTGTTGAACAATAAGGATAACATGAGTGGATATACTGAAGAAGGTGTAAAAGCAATGAACCTCGGAATCTACGGGGCTGATCTAGGTTATGTTACCCTTTACGATCAGAATTCGAAAGCTCTTTCTTATTTGAGTGCAGTTGAGTCTCTTGCTAATGACCTGGGAATCTCAGGAGCTTTTGACAAAACTTTCCTAGAGCGATTTGAAGCAAATAGCAACAATGAGGATAGTATGCTGGTCATCCTTTCTGATGCCTTCAGACAAGGTGATAACTTCCTGAAAGAAAATGAAAGAAAAAACACTTCAGCACTTATTCTTACTGGTGGATGGTTAGAGTCTATGCATCTTGCGACTGCGCTTTACAAAGAAAGTAAAGAACCTCAAATAATTGAGCGTATTGGTCAACAGAAACAATCATTAGAAACGATCATTGAATTATTAGAAAAGTATAATGATGAAGGTCAAAATGATGAATTTATTGCTGACTTCAAGTCACTAAATGAATTGTTTAAGGAGATCAAAGTAAGTTATGAGTTTGTTGAGCCAACAACAGATAAAGAACGAAAATTGACAACGATCAACAGTAAGATGAACATTGAAATTTCAGATGAACTTGCTGAAAAGATCATTGAAAAAGTGAAGGAAATTAGAGGTAATGTCACAAATACTTCTAACCCTGAAGGATAAGAATAAGATTAATTGAATTGACGAAATAAGCATTAAAGCATAAAGCGATGAAAAAAATATTATTGATAGGATTGATTTTTTCTGTGTTGGGAGCATTCACTGCTAAGGCACAGGATTGTGATTCAATTTATAGAATAGTTGAGAGCTACCTTGTTAAAAACGATGAAGGGCGAGTTTTCGTGTCTGATGGACAGGTATATACTGCATTCCTAGATAATGAAAGAGCAGAATTTAGCACGACTCTATATGGGGGATCAGTGTACAGAATTGCTGCATCAGCTGGAACTGAAGATGATTATGCCATTTTCACGATCAAAGACATGGAAGACAACGTTCTATTTACGAATAAGGATCAATTAAATAGTCCTTATTGGGATTTCAAAGTTGAAAACACCATTCCGGTCAAAGTTCAAACCGAACTTGATACGAACAAGAAAATAACGGGATGTGTAGTTATGATGATCGGTTTCTTGAAATAACATCATTAATCAAGATCAATGAGTGAAAGAATACTTCGGGCATTAATGCAGCTATTCGCGATTATCGCGAGAGTTGATGAATTACCTGAAGATTCCATTGATGATACGATCACGAGTTCCAAAGGACGTAAGATCGTAAAACTATTTCTAAGTCAAGAACTTAACGCTGAACTTGTCAAGCAATACTTGGCAGTTTTTGATGAGTTCTTGCAGTCTCACCATGGTATAAAGAAAAAGAAAGACGGAAGGAAAAAGAGAACTTCTGTAAACTCTGTTAAGATCCTAAGAATTTGTTCTGAGATCAATCAAGAGTTGACACAGCGTCAGAAATTTATTGTTTTAATTCGTATCATCGAGTTTATTCAAGCAAATGAAGCTATTACTGACCAGGAGCTTGAGTTCGTTAACACCGTGGGTGATGCGTTTAATGTAAACCAGGAGGAATACAATACGATTTACAAATTCGTTCAAGCTGATCCTTCTACTCTGCTTGATGTGCCAAATGTTATGTATCTCAATGCTGTCACATCTGATCGATGGGAGCATGCAAAGCAGATGCAGGTTGAAGGATTAGATGGTACGATCGGAATTCTGAGGATTGAAAGTATAAATTTATTTTTCTTTAGATATCTCGGTGAAGATCAGGTTACATTGAATGGCCAGGTAGTTCCAAATGACAGACAGCATATATTCACCCCAGGATCTACGATACGTACACCGAAGATCAACCCGGTATATTATTCTGATGTAATTTCTCAATTCCTGAGCGACGAGTCAAGCGAGAATCTGCAATTCAAATGTGATGAAGTTGAATATAGATTCCCTAATGGTGCTTTAGGTCTGCACAAGATTGATTTTGCTGAGAATAACGGTGGACTCATAGGAATAATGGGTGGTTCAGGTGCAGGTAAATCAACACTTTTGAATGTCCTGAACGGAAACTACACGCCGTCGGATGGGAAAGTAACGATCAACGGAATCGATATACATCACGATAAAGATGACATTGAAGGTGTTATTGGATTTATTTCTCAAGACGACCTTTTGATCGAGGAATTAACTGTCTTCGAAAACCTGTTTTATAATGCTCAACTATGTTTCAAAAACATGAGCAAAAAGCAGATTGCCCGAAGGGTAATCAAGATCCTTCAGGCGATTGGACTTTATGATAGTAAAGATCTGAAAGTTGGGAACCCATTAGAGAAAACTATATCTGGTGGTCAGCGAAAACGTTTGAACATTGCCCTGGAACTTATTAGGGAACCTAGCGTTCTTTTTGTTGATGAGCCTACCTCAGGATTGAGTTCCCGAGACTCTGAAAACATCATGGACCTGTTAAAGGAACTTGCTCTAAAGGGGAAACTGGTCTTTGTAGTAATTCATCAACCTTCTTCTGAGATCTTTAAGATGTTTGATCGATTATTACTTCTGGATCAAGGAGGTTACCCAATATTTTATGGAAACCCGATCGACAGTGTCGTTTATTTCAAGACAGAGATCGATCATGCGAACTGTGAAGAACGAGAATGTCCTGTCTGCGGTAATGTAAATCCTGAACAGATTTTCAACATCATTGAGGCCAAAGTTGTTGATGAATTTGGTAATCAAACTAGTAAACGAAAGATCTCTCCACAAGAATGGAATCGAAGATATATAGAGTCGCGACCTGAGGATGAAACTGAAGAAGTGAATGAAAAACCGCATGTTCTTCACCAGATTCCTAATAAATGGAAGCAATTCAAGGTTTATTTCTTCCGAGATGTTTTATCGAAATTAACCAATAAGCAGTATATTCTGATAAACACAATCGAAGCTCCTTTACTTGCTTTGATACTTGGATTCTTTGTCAAGTACTTTGGTACTTCAAAGAAAGGGATCGAATATTCATTTGAGAATAGTGAAAATTTACCTCAGTTCCTTTTTATTGCTGTTGTTGTAGCGCTATTCCTTGGACTTACGGTTGCCGCAGAGGAAATCATTAAGGATCGCAAAATTTTGAAACGGGAATCATTCCTGAACTTATCAAAAGGAAGTTATTTGTTTTCCAAGATTTCCATAATGTTCATAATCTCTGCTGTTCAGACATTATTATTCGTTTTAATCGGAAACTTCATTCTCGAGATCAAGGGTATGTGGTTTGAATACTGGTTGATCTTATTCTCAACGTCATGCTTTGCAAATCTTTTAGGACTGAATATTTCCTCAACGTTCAATTCTGCAAAGGTTATTTACATACTTATTCCGATCATGATCATTCCTCAATTATTATTTAGCGGAGTGATCGTTAAATTTGATAAACTACACCCAATATTCGCACAGGAAAATAGTGTTCCCTGGATTGGAAATGTGATGGCCTCGCGCTGGGCATATGAGGCACTCGCCGTTGCTCAGTACAAGAGAAATGCATACGAAGCTCCATTTTATTATATCAACCAAAAAGAAAGTGAAGCATCTTGGAAAAGAGATTACTGGTTACCTGAATTAAGGAATCAGCAAAATCTGATCAATAATTATCACGATGATACGTCTAAAACTGAGATCGTTCAAAATGCACGATTGATCCTTTCTAATGAGATCGCCAAGGAAGAACGTTTATATGATCCTTCGTTGAATTTTGTTTGTGAAGGTTGTGAAGAAGCCCTATCGTCTGATGGTTGGACTAAAGAAAATCAGAAATCTCTTGATAACTACTTGAAGATCCTAAAAGAGATCTATAAAAAAGAAGTAAATGAAGCAATTGACGAAAACAATGCTTTACAGCGAGAGATAGGTCCTGAAAAGTTTAAATCGTTGAAGAAGAACTACTACAATGATGCATTGAGTGATTTTGCAACGAACAGAAATGATCTGGATAAGATAATCCAGTTTAATGGTAAGTTGATTCAAAAAGCAGACCCTATCTATAAAATGCCTCGAGGAAAATCTTTCCTTGATGCTCATTTTTACAGTCCTGGAAAAAATCTATTTGGGCAATACATACCTACGTTCTGGGCTAACGTTATCATGCTTTGGTTCATGACCTTATTATTCGGAATTACTCTATATTTTGACTTCTTCAGAAAACTCATTGAAGGAACAGAAAAGTTAATTAGTAGATTTAGAAAATAATCACATCTTTTTAACAATAGAAGTTCAGTCTCTCCCCTATTCTTTTCGATCAAATCAGTATTTTTGAGGCATGAAGTCATTCAAAATCCTTCCAAAACATGTAATTCAGCTTTTGGCTAGATTAGGTATTGTTCTGATCTTAATGACAATAACTCGGATCATATTCTATATTGCTAATTCTGCTAGCTTTAATGGTGTTAGTTTTACTGATTTCATCGCTGGAATTTGGATGGATTGTATCTCGATCGGTATATGGTTTATTCCATTCTATGGTCTTTCTCTATTACCATTACCTTTCGTAAGACATAAATTCTACAAAATTTTACTCAAACTTGTCTTTGTCATAACAAGTATTATCATGATAGGGTTGAATCTCTTGGATGTCGAATACTATAAATACACAGCAAAGCGAAGCACAGCAGATCTCTTTACAATTGTCACAGCAGGAAATGATATCAATCAACTCTTAGGAACTTTTATAACAGACTTCTGGTGGCTAATACTTCTATTCATTCTAGCCATAGTAGCGTTTTTATGGATGTACAATAAAACGAATAAGATAACTGGTGAGGATGATCAGTTCAACTACTTAAACAGAACCATACATTTTTTCCTTTTCAGCGCATTACTTTTCATAATGGGTCGAGGGGGATTTGGTTATAGACCGGCTGACATGTTAACAGCATCACAACTAACCCGACCAGAAAATACGGCCTTAGTTCTTAATACTCCATTATCCATAATTAAAACGATCGGAAAAGCTTCTCTTCAAGAAGTAAAGTTCTTTGAGTCTGAATCAAAATACATTTATAACCCTGTAAACGATCTCGATAACAGTTTTAAAAAGGAGAAAGCGCCGAATGTAATGGTGATCATTTTAGAAAGCTTCGGAAATGAATGGCTTGGCAAAAAAACAGGTGGTCCATATACTCCTTTCCTTGATTCGATCTTAGACGAGTCTTTATATTTTTCTAATGCCTGGGCTAATGGTAAAAAATCGATTGAAGCAGTACCAGCTATTTTCGCAAGTATTCCTAGCCTTTTAGATAATCCCTATATATCATCGCATTATGGAACAAACTCTATCAATGCACTGCCAAAATTGCTTAAAGAGAAAGGCTATGAAACTGCTTTCTATCATGGAGCTACAAATGGATCCATGAAATTCGACGTATTCGCAGCTCATGCTGGTTTTGATCATTACTTTGGTAGAACGGAGTACAATAATGAAGATCATACTGATGCGACATGGGGCGTCCTCGATGAGTATTTTATGCCTTGGACAGCACGTTCAATGACTCAAGAGTTGAAGGAACCCTTCATGACAGGAATGTTCACTCTTTCTTCCCACCATCCTTATTTTGTTCCTAAAGAACATCGTAGTATTCTTCCTGATGGTCCACATCCAATGGCTAAATCCACAGCGTATGGAGACATGAGTTTACGTTTATTTTTTGAAGAAGCTCAAAAGCAACCCTGGTACAATAACACTGTCTTCATATTGTGTGCAGATCATACACCTGCCGGGACATCTGAGAGGTACTGGCAGCGAATCGGAATGTATCAAATACCCATCGCTATATTTGATCCTAGAAATAAAATTGAGGCTAAAAACGAAGATCAATTGTTTAATCAGATCGATATAGCCCCAACTGTTCTTGATATCATAGGATATGACGAACCATTTTACGCTTTTGGTAATTCATATTTCGAATCTGTTAAGACACCTTTTGCGATCAACTATATAAGTAATACTTATCATTATGTTGAAGGCTCTTATATGCTTAACTTTGTTGATGATGAATCAACAGGTTTATATAATTACAAAATAGATACATTAATGCAATATGATTCGTTGAAATATTACCCATCTTTGGTTCAGGAAATGGAAAACAGATTGAAGGGAATTATTCAACGGTATAATCACGACCTGATCAATAATGACATGCGTGTAAAATGAAAAAGACAATTCGATTCATAATAAACCCGATCTCAGGTATAGGGAAGAAAAATATTCTTCCTGGACTTATCGATCAAAATCTTGATACAGATAAATTTGATCATGAGATCGTATATACTGAACGAAGAGGACATGCTAAAGAATTAGCTCAGGAGGCCATTGACAAAAATATAGATGTTGTTTGCGCTGTCGGAGGAGATGGTTCTGTCAACGAGGTTGGAACAGTTCTGGCAAATTCAGATACGATCCTTGCCATTTTACCAACAGGATCAGGTAATGGACTTGCAAGACACCTTGGTCTTCCATTGAGACTAAAGAAAGCGATCAGAAACATCAACAAACTCGATTATAAAAAGATCGATACGGTTTCAATCAATGATATGACCTTTCTTTGTGTTGCAGGATTCGGGTTTGACGCTTTAGTTGCGAATAAATTTGATCAATATCACTCAAGAGGATTTATAAGTTATGCCAGACTTGTATTTCAGGAGTTTAAGAACTATAAGGGAATAAGCATCACCATTGATAAGAAAGATCGATTTGATCGATTGTTGTTTTGTAGCTTCGCTAATGCTTCTCAGTTCGGTAATGGTTTTAGTATATCGCCAGAATCAGATACAACGGATGGAAAGTTTGAGATCGTTTGTATTGAACTGCCTAAGCTTTTCGGATTTCTGTTATTGTTGATCAGATCTTATTTTGGAACTATTCATAAATCTTCAAAATATCATATTGTTCCAGTTAGCCACGCCCAGGTTGACGCTAGTAATGGAATGATCCATATCGATGGTGAACCTGTAGATATAGATAGTTCGACCGTTGAACTGCATTGCAACCCTTCACAGCTAAAAGTGATCATATAATGAATTACATAGAACCAAAACTCGAAACTGCTCTGACCTATCTAGACATGCTTAAGTCTGACACTAAACCCGACTGGGGAAAAATGAGCGCGCAAGAAATGGTCGAACACTTAAGTGACACTTTACGCATTGCAAGTGGCAAGGACAAATTTCCTCTTGCTACACCCGAAAAATACTTGGAAAAGTCATACGAATTCCTAATGTCAGAATCTCCTTTACAACGTGAATTAAATGTTTCATTTGCTCCAGAAGAGAGAACTTTACGTCATGATGACTTATCAGATGCAATTGACGAATTCACAGAAGAATGGATCGCCTATGAGGAGCATTATGAAAATAATGATCAGAGAGAGTTACATCCCTACTTTGGAAATTTGAATTTTGCGGAATGGCAAGAGCTCAATAAAAAACATTTGACGCATCACCTTCTTCAATTTGGACTGATCAAATAATTAATATCATGAATGTGAATATTGCATCTTCCTGGAAAGAAGTGCTGGATGATGAGTTTGAAAAGCCCTACTTTAAAAATCTTGCCGAGTTTGTCAAAAATGAGTATAAATCTCATACTTGTTATCCACCAGGTAAGTTGATCTTTTCTGCCTTTGATCATTCTACTTTTGATAAAACAAAAGTTGTGATTATCGGCCAGGATCCATATCATGGACCGAACCAGGCAAACGGGCTGTGCTTCTCAGTGAAAGATGGTATTCCCTTCCCTCCCTCCCTCGTCAATATCTTTCAGGAAATTAAAGATGATCTGGGCAAACCTATACCAAAAAGTGGAGATCTATCGCGTTGGGCTGACCAGGGCGTTCTTTTATTGAATGCTACATTAACAGTTCGTGCCCACGAGGCAAGATCACATCAAGGAAAAGGCTGGGAACAATTCACTGATGAAGTGATCAGAACACTTTCAGATAATAAAGAAGGGCTCATCTTCTTGTTATGGGGAGGTTTCGCTAAGAAAAAAGTGAAGTTGATCGATTCACAAAAACATAATCTTCTAACAAGTGGCCACCCTTCTCCGCTAAGCGCTAACCGAGGATATTGGTTTGGGAATAAACACTTTAGCAAAGCTAATAACATCTTGAAAAATCAAGGTTCTGAACCGATCGATTGGTAAGTCTATATATCTCCATGTTCCAATAGACTGTAGTAACCTTCATCCGTGAAAATTACGTGATCCAATACTTTCAATTCTATTAACTGACCAAATTCAAACAGCTGTTTCGTTAAACGAATATCTGCATCAGAAGGACGAAGCGTCCCTGAAGGATGGTTGTGACACAAAATACAGGCTGATGCTTTCATATCCAAAAGCTCTTTAAAGATCATCTTACCGTCGGCTATCGTTCCTGATCTTCCTCCTTTTGAAACTAATTTTTGAGCAATAACATGATTCGCACGTGATAGTCCAATTATTCTGAACTCTTCGTGTTGAAGATCAACAAAATGAGCATGCATCAATTTAGCAACATCTTTACTTTGAGCAATTTTAAATTGTTTCTTAGGCTTCTCTTCCGTCCGTCTTCTACCAAGTTCAAGAGCGGCCATTAGTGTTATTGCTTTTGCCATTCCTATTCCTGAGAATTGCATCAGATCTGCTTGCGAAAACTTTCCAAGTTTGAATAGACTATTCTCTCCAGACTGTAGAATTTCTTGAGCAACATCAACTGCTGTTTTGGAACGTGTTCCTGATCCGATCAAAATAGCGAGTAATTCAGCATTGCTTAGTGCAGATCTTCCTTTCTCTTGCATTTTTTCTCGTGGACGATCATCTTCAGCCCACGATTTGATTGATAATTGAGGATTATACATGTGGTTATTTTTTAGGTTTCCATTTAAGTTAATGAAAAATAGCTCGTTAAACAATATAATTTAAATTCATCCTCAAAAACAATTTCGATATTACCTTATCCACGGAGTATCTCATTTGATTCTTCGCGATAAAACCCTTAATTTTATGGTGTTGATTAATCAGGTTTACTCTTATCAGTATCTACTTATTTTTTATTAGAACCTAAATCTAAAAATCATGTCCATAGTTTTATTGCCTCGAAACCTTCGTATTTTTCTAATAGTTGTTTTTGCGTTTACAATCCTCTTTAAATCTTATAGTCAGCCCTTAAATGGAACATACACTATAGGTAATGCAAGTGCGGATTATACAACATTAACTGCGGCGGTTGATGATTTAAACAATGAAGGAGTGAACGGACCGGTGGTAATGAATATTCTTCCCGGGACTTACAATGAGCAGATCATGTTGTATGAAATAAATGGAGCATCATCCACAAATACCATAACATTTCAGTCGAGTACTCTAGACAGTTCTTCTGTCAAATTGTTTTATTTCATTACAAATAACAATATGAATTATGTTATCCGCTTAAACGGAACCGATTATATCAAATTTCGCCACATGACCATTGAATCTGATGGAGTGCAAAGTCTGAGAGGAATTTTTATTAACAATGGAGCTACGAATGTTTCTTTTTCAAACAATCATTTTATTGCTAATACAACTTCGACAAACTTGAATAAGGAGTTCTTTTATATGAATGAGAACAACAACAATGACTTAATCATTGAAAATAATGTGTTTGAAAGTGGGGGTAAGACAATTTGCTTAGGAAACCAAGGTAATTTAAATTCATCTCAAAATATTCAAATAAAAAACAATGAATTTAAAAATGGAGGTGGAGGAATTTACCTTTACTATTTGAAAGACGTAGTATTCTCGGGTAATACAAAGACTAATTCAAAAAGCATCTATGTAGATTACTGTTCAGGAAACACTTTGTTTAGTCAAAATGACATCTATTTTAGTTATCCAAACAGTGAAATAAGATTTGATCATGTTAACGAAAATTCACTCGGCTCCTTTACAATTAAAAACAATTGCATCAACGGCACAAGTCGCTTTTTAAGCTGTTCTGATGTATATTTTGTCAATAACACGATCCAAGCTGTAAATTGCCTATACTTTGGAGGAGGTTCTAATTATGAATTACTCAACAATGTTTTTCTATCATTAGATAATGAGCAAAGTGAAATTATTAGAGCCTCAATTTTTCAAGTGTCAGAAATTAATTCTAATCATAATTTATTCTACTCTCTTGATGATGGTTACTTCAGTATTATTGGACATTATAAATATGATCTTGAAACTTGGAGAGACAGCACAGGGAATGATATTAATAGTTTATTTGATCTTCCTACACTAATAAGCAACCAAGATTTCCGAAGTAACAATAGTTTAGCCCTAAATGAAAATGCAATTCCATTACCATCAGTCAATGTTGATATAGATGGTGATTTAAGAGATCCTTTGACACCTGACCTTGGAGCAGATGAGTTTGAGATTGATTCCTCTACCTATCATAATCTTGAACTACTTTCAATCTCGTCTCCTGACACTTCAGTTTGTTCGGAACCTGACTCTTTATCCATTTCAATCATCAATCATTCGGTTTTTGACATTGATTCTTTAGTGGTTATGTGGTGGCTTTATGACGAGTTACAAGATTCAAGTCATTATGTAATTAACATTCCAAGTTCAGATACAGTTAATTTGTTTTTAGAGAATTTAGTTTTTAACGAGAGGACTTTATATGAAATACATGTTCAGACTTTTTTACCCAATGGTGAAGTTGACAACTATAATTATGATAATAGAAAAACTTTGAATTATTTTCATTTAGGGTTGATTCAAATACATCAAATTGAAGACATATATTGTCAACAGGATCATATTCTATTTGTTAATCCACCGCCAAACTGCACAGTAATATGGTCAACGGGTGAAACCACAGAAAAAATATCTGTCTCTTCACCTGGCGTTTATAATGTTACTGTAACAGATCCTTGGGGTTGCTCTTCATCAGAGTCTATAACAATAAACTAAACTACTATGTCTAAACCAATCTTATTTTGCTTTACAATATTTTTTCTTGTTAATACTTTCGGTCAGAACCCTGAAATAGTTAGTGAAAAGTATTTCTCTGATACAACGAATGGATTTATAGATAATGTATTTGATTTTATAAAAGTTGAAAATGGAATTATCTTATCAGCGAGTGTAGATTCAGTTTATGATGATCATCCATGTATTATCAAAGTAGATTTGAATGGAGATATTGTTTGGTCAACTAATAACACTGATAAAATGACGGCAAATGCCACGAGAACATTTGAAATCATATTATCCAACGACGGCTATGTATACGGAATCTCTCTGGATCATCCAGAAAATGAACAAAACAATTACCTATGGAAAGTTGATGCTCAAACAGGCGAACTTGTATGGAGAAAATTATACTTAGATACGCAATTTTCATGGGAAGTTGAAATTCTTGACTACGACTCATCTCAATTTCTATTAGGGTATTTAAGAGATGAGTATGGTGGAGATTATCCTAAAATAGTCAAGGTAGATAAGTTAATTGGAGACACCATTGAAACGAAAATTTTTCCTGAAGATTCTGAACACTGCAATATTATTACTGATGAATCGAAGAACATTTACCTAGCTCAAAATGAATATCTTCATAAATTCAACAGAGATAATATCAATATACGATTATGGAGAAGGAGATTTAATACTGGTTTACCTGAAGATGAAAGACTAGACTGTATCAAAGATATTCACAAAGGAAAGAATAACGGTATTTATTTATTTGGCTCTGAAGGAAATTGTTATTCATCTGGAAATGGTATAGTCATTAAAATAAATGAACATACTGGCGATACTATATGGAAGACTATCGGATGCTATGGAAATGTACGCGTATCAGACGTTGCAGAGAATGATAGTATTCTTTTTATTTCTTACAAAAAAGGAACAACATCACAAGGTAGTTTTCTTTGTGCAAAGATTAATAAATACACAGGTTTGAGAAGTTGGCTTACTATAGAGAGTATGACTCCAATAGGCGTCCCTCAAAATTATAGCGGAGGAGTTGAATCCGCTCTTTCAATCGACTTAGATTGTTCAGGTGACATCTACTCTACAGGATTTTATGGAGATCCGAATTTTGGCCCTGGTGCATGGGGGATAATGAAAATTGATGGGAACACTGGTGAAAAGATCTATGATTTGACCATAACAGAGGATTCAACAATTTACGATCAAAATAGCACTGGAATTATTTCGTTCGTTTACGGAAACACTCCGGTTATAATTGGAAATCAAGACAGATACACTGGTGGATGGCCTATTGATGACAGTTATCCTGTCTTCACTAAATTGAATCAAATGGGTGATGTTCTATTGAAACGAAGAATTGGAGGATTCTATCCATTCGAATCCGAAGTTCGAGATATAAAAAATTATCAACATGAAGTAATTACATTATCTCAACTTGGGGCTTCTATCCAAATACAAAAGTTAGATACTTTATTACAAGAACAATGGACAATGCGAATTGATCGTCCTGGGATAATTTATGCAGATCAAATGAAAATAGATTCCTCCTACATATATATCACAGGGCACGCTAAAGATAGTTTGAATACACCACCTTATCACGAAAATGAAACATCAAGCATACATTTTTTCAAGTTCAGTCTTTCAACAGGTGATTTAATTGACAATGACTCCATTGATTTCAATCAAAATCACGTAAAACCAATTGAAATCGAACTTTTAGATTCAAATCTTGTCGTATTTTTTATTCACAATGACTCAATTAAATATGTCAAATGGTCGGGAAATTCTATTTCGAACATAGAATACTTTGATGAAATCAATGATAACGCAAATTTTACAGGAAATTTAAATATTGTCAGTAAAAAGAACGAAGACACTTTAATCGCTGTTGGCAGTGAAAATATATTTTATGTCGACAAAAATAGTATGATTAAGTCATCATTTTTATCGTTCCCCTATTCTACTTATTATGACCACCTAATCGAAAATGATAAAATTTATATGAGTGGTAAAGGACCTTCAGGGAATCAAACAATCTCTTCATACAATCTGATTACAGGATTATTGAACTATGAATATACCAGTACTGAAAATGGAGAGTTCGTCAGAATTGACATGGATAGTCTAAATCATTTGATAACTGCCGGTTCGGGCAATAACAAACTAAATGTAGCATGCATAAATAAGGTGAATGGTCAAATCGAATGGATCAACTACCTTGATACAGTTTCTTATGCAAATATGACTGTACAAGATCTTGTCGTAAATAATGAAAATAGTTATGTAGCAGTTAGTGGGTACTCTTCGAATAATAATAGTTCGGATGCAATAATCTTCTTTAATGAATTAAATAACAATCTTTCGGATTCAATAATAAAGATAGATCAAATTGATAATTTAAGTAGAAGTAATCCAATTGAGCTATTAAATGATGGTTCTATTCTTGTTGGTGGAGCTCATAATACAACTCTAGCTCCCTTATCAGGATTTATCAGTCAAATAGAATACAACGCTTGTTATTATCTCGATGCTGATATTCAAAACAACAACTATATTCTAGTTGCTGAGGAAGGTATGGATTCATATCAATGGTTCGACTGTGATAGTGGTGTTGACTTAACATATGGTAATACCGAAACTTTTTTACCCACATATAATGGAGACTATGGAGTAGAAATATCTCAAGGTATGTGTAGAGCTTTATCCTATTGTATCACTTTGAATGATCTGTCCATAGAAGAAATTAATTCAAATAAGATAATGATATATCCGAATCCAACCAATGGTAAAATATCGATAAGTTCAAGTCCAGAATTGAATCAAGTTGATCTATATTCAATAACTGGGGAGAAATTATCATTTAATAATATTTCATTCCAAAATTCTCAAAACATTGAAATTGATATATCAAATCAGGACAAAGGATTATACTTTATTCATTTATATACTAAAGAAGGTCTATTCATTAAGAGAGTCATTAAAATCTAAATAAAGAATTGTGTTTTAATCAGTGCTGTGAGAAACAATTAATTTTAGGTTTCCATTTAAGTTAGTTAAAAATAGTTCGTTAAACAATGACGTTGGAACTACTTTTTGAGTGAAAATTTTTAAAAACATCTTTTTAAATAAAATATTTACTTATAATTGCATCATGATTTCGATCAAAGCAAATAATACAAACTGGTGGTGGCTTACTGCACGATGGTGTGAGCTAAGCTGGTAATTGTATTATATCCAATAGATATTTAGAAGAGCTTCTCACATCCGAGAGGCTCTTTTTTTTTACCCCATTTTATTTAACGTTATGAAAATTTATACAAAATCTACATCTTTTAATGCCGATCTCTATACACCCGTTGGAATGTACTTGAGTCTTCGTGACCATTACAGAAAGCCATGTTTATTGGAAAGTAATGATTATCACGATCGCACAGATAGTTCTTCTGTTATTGGACTCGATCCCATTGTCGAGCTTACCTTGAACGGGAAAATGCTAAAACTCACTCAGCATTCTCAATCCATTCGCGAAGAAATCATCGAAAGCCGCAGTGCAGTGCAAACGATCGAAAAGATCATCAATGAATATAGCTTTCAAGAAAAAACATCCTATAATGGATTTCTAGGAAGAATCAATTTCGAGGCTGCCAATTATCTAGAAAAACATACGGTTGAACGTAAAAAGAGTCTAGATCTGCCTGATGTGCATTTGATGATCTACAAATACATAATTGTTATCGATCACTTTAAAGATGAGGGAATGATCATTGAAAACTCCTTATATAATGAATTTGATGGTATTGATCACATACTTTCCTCTTTAGATCAACACAATGTGCCCCAATTTCCGTTTGAACACATCGGGGAGGAGACATCTACGACTACTCCAGATGAATACAAGTCAAATGTATTAAAAGCAATAGATCATGTAAAAAGAGGTGATGTATTTCAACTTGTATTATCTCGTCGATTCAGTCAACCATTTATTGGTGAGGACTTTGAGGTTTATCGCCAGCTCAGAAGACTAAATCCTTCTCCTTACTTGTACTATTTTGATTTCGAATCGTATCGACTCATGGGGTCTTCCCCTGAGGCCCAATTACGGGTGAAAAACAAAGAGGTTGAGATCCATCCGATAGCGGGCACGGTAAAACGAACGGGCAATACACATGAAGATGAAAAAAATGCCAATGCGCTACTCCATGATGAAAAAGAGAATGCCGAGCATATGATGCTAGTTGATCTGGCAAGAAATGACCTTAGCAAGCATTGTAGCCATGTTAAAGTAGACAGCTTAAAAGAGGTGCAATACTTCAGCCACGTGATCCATTTAGTTTCCATTATAAAAGGTACACTCGAGGGAGCGTCTCCTCTAGCCGCATTTTTCGATACCTTTCCAGCAGGAACTTTATCGGGAGCTCCAAAACCAAAAGCTCTGGAACTGATATCCAAATATGAAGATGAACCGAGAGAATATTATGGTGGAGCTGTTGGAATAATCGGAGCAGATCAATCTCTGAATATGGCTATTGTCATTCGATCTATTCTTTCAAAATCAAATGTGCTTCACTATCAAGCGGGTGCAGGAATCGTACTTGATTCATTACCTGAAAGTGAACTGGAGGAAGTAGACAATAAATTAAATGCCGTTCGAAAAGCGATCAAGGCAACAACATCAACTAAAAAACATTTGGTCCAATGAATTTTTGTGTAATCGATAACTACGACTCATTCGTGTACAATCTGGTTCGCTATTTAAAGGAGAACGAATCAACTGAGCGCGTTGATCTCTTTAGAAATGACGAGATCGACCATGATAAATTAGATGAGTATGATGGATTCTTGTTGTCTCCTGGACCTGGAATACCATCTGAAGCTGGAGATCTAATGAAGATCATTTCATATGCAGAAACTCATAAGAAACCACTATTGGGAGTTTGTCTAGGGTATCAGGCGATAGGTGAACATTACGGTGCAAAATTATCACCCGCTCCCGAGATCATTCATGGAAAGTCTTCTCATATTAAGATCAAACCACAGTCACAATTATATCGCGGACTTGACACTGATTTAGAAGTCGGAAGATATCACAGTTGGCATCTTGAACAGAGTTTGCCTGATGATCTTGAAACTACGGGATACTTCAATGATCTGGTAATGTCTTTTGAACACAAAGCACTTCCACATATGGGAGTTCAGTATCATCCCGAAAGTATATTAACGCCGAATGGTAGAACAATAATTAATAACTGGATAACGACATGCAAGAACAAATAAAGAAAATACTGAATAAAGCAACGCTATCTTCTGAAGAGGCCTATAATTCCCTGTTAGAAATAGCAAAGGTTGAAGTCCCTGATGAACAGATCGTAGCATTTATGATCGCTCTTCAATCCAGACCTATTGCAGTTGAAGAAGTTCATGGATTTCAGAAAGCACTACTTGAATTAGCTATACCTGTTGAATTGGATGGTAGTAATGCTATTGACCTATGTGGTACTGGAGGAGATGGAAAAAATACCTTCAATGTGAGTACTACAACGGCTTTTGTACTAGCAAGTATGGGTTATAAAGTCATCAAACATGGAAACTACGGGGTTTCTTCACTCTGCGGATCTTCTAATGTTCTGAATGAATTAGGTGTTGAGTTTACCAATGACAGTAAACGCCTTAATGAGCAGTTGAATGAAAACAACGTTTGCTTTCTGCATGCTCCACTATTCCATCCTGTAATGAAGAAAGTTGCTCCGCTTCGGAAAAACCTAGGGATACCAACTTTCTTCAATATTATGGGGCCTCTGGTAAATCCAGTTCAACCTGCGTTTCAACTAACCGGCGTATTTAGTATGGGAGTAGCCCGAGTTTACCAACATACACTTCGAAAAAGCAGAAAAAATTATGGTGTTATCTACGGACTTGACGGATATGACGAGATCACCTTAACGGGAGACGCACGAGTTTTCTCTAAGCATTCGGATGAGATCATAAACGCAGAGCGTCTGGGTATTGAACGAATTGATCCTAAAGCTATACATGGAGGGAGAAATCCGAAAGAAGCTGCAGAAATACTCAAAAGTATACTTTCTGGAAAAGGAACTATCCCACAGCATCAAGTCGTGGCAATAAACTGTGCTAAGGCCATTAATTTAATGGATTCGACACCTTTAGAAGAGGCTTTTAAAGAATCAATAGAACACATAAAATCAGGAAGGGCGATCCAGATCCTGAATCAATTAACTACAGAAAATAGTTTAGCATGAATATATTAAATGAAATAATAGCGCATAAGAAAGAAGAAGTTCAAGCACTTAAGCGCGAAGTTAGTTTGCGAACTTTTGAAAATTCTCCGCTTTACAAAAGAGAAGTGAATTCATTATCAAGATCGATAGCTGAGCGGGAATTCGGAGTCATTGCAGAATTCAAGAGAAGATCACCTAGTGCGGGTGAGTTAAATAACACGAATAACATTGTTGAATACGTTAAGAATTATGTTGAAGCTAACGTTGCAGGATTATCTGTTCTCACAGACAAGGAGTATTTCGGAACAACAACTAACGACTTTATCACGTTGCGTAATGCGTTCGATGTTCCAATGTTGAGGAAGGAGTTCATCGTTGATGAGTTTCAACTATTTGAATCAAAAGCCATGGGAGCTGACTGTATTCTTTTGATCGCTTCTGTGCTCAGTAAAGAAGAATTACTTCAGTTCTCGATCATTGCCAAAACTTTAGGCATGGAAGTACTTGTTGAGGTTCACAACTTACAAGAATTGAATAAAGTTCCTGAATCGATTGATATTATTGGTGTAAATAACCGAGATCTGGATCGACAGATCACAGATATTTCAATCAGTAAAAATCTCGCGGAATACCTTCCTGTTAAACCAATTCGAATAACTGAGTCTGGGATTAAAACAGCTGATGAAATAAAAGAATTGGCAGAAATAGGTTATCAAGGAGCACTGATCGGTGAGTCTATCGTTAAAAGTGGCTCCCCAAAAGAAGTTATTCAATCATTAACCAGTAAAATAATTCCGGTATGCTCGTAAAAGTTTGTGGACTAAAAAACGAAGAAGAAATCCAGCAGCTCTCTTCGGAAAATGGAATTGATTTTCTCGGGTTTATTTATGTTCCTGAGTCTCCACGATATGTAGGAAGAGGTTTCACAAATCCTTCCACAGCCAAGAAATCAGTAGGTGTTTTTAGAAATGCTAAGCTAAATGAAATTCGGTCTGTTCAGGAACGAATGAATTTTGAATATATCCAGCTTCACGGTGAAGAATCTATTGAATATTGTAGATCAATAGGTGAAATATCCAAAGTAATTAAGGCATTTTCTATTAACGACGAGCATACATTCGAAAAGGTAAAAGCTTATGAAGGATATTGTGATCTATTCATTTTTGACACTCCTTCGAAACTTGGTGGAGGTAGCGGAAAACAATTCGATTGGAGTATACTAAAACATTATAAAGGATCAACGCCTTTCTTGCTGAGTGGTGGAATTGGTCCGCACGATATTCAGGCTATTAAAGCAATTAATCATGATCAGCTCAAGGGTGTAGATCTGAATAGCCGATTTGAATTGAAGCCAGGAAATAAAGATATAGCACTTATTCAAGCATTTTTAAATGAATATAAACATGAAGTCATTAGTTGAAACAGATGAATTAGGATTTTACGGTAAATTTGGAGGAGCATATATCCCTGAATTATTGTATCCTGCAGTTGAAGAACTGCGAAAAGCGTATTTAAAATATAAAGATGATACTTCTTTCGAGGACGAATTCAAGGCACTTTTGAAAGATTATGTTGGACGTCCTACTCCACTCTATTATTCCGAAAAGCTATCTGAAAAATATGGTGGAAAGATCTATTTAAAAAGAGAAGATCTTTGTCATACAGGCGCCCACAAGATCAACAACACAATTGGTCAGATCTTATTAGCAAAACGTCTGAATAAAACCCAGATCGTTGCTGAAACTGGAGCCGGTCAGCATGGTGTAGCGACTGCAACTGTTTGCGCACTCTTAGGTATGGAATGTATTATTTACATGGGCGAAAAGGACATGGAACGTCAAGCTCCAAATGTCCAGCGCATAAAGTACCTTGGTGCAAAAGTGATTCCCGCAGTTTCAGGAAGTAAAACGTTAAAAGATGCTACGAACGAAGCCATTCGACACTGGATCAATAATCCAGATACATTTTACTTGATCGGGTCCGTGGTAGGTCCACATCCTTACCCTTCTATGGTTGCTTATTTTCAGTCTGTGATCAGCGAGGAGATCATTCGTCAATTACAAGAAAAAGAAGGTGTTAATCATCCTGACAAAGTAATTGCCTGTGTGGGTGGAGGAAGTAATGCAGCCGGAGCTTTCTATCATTTTTATGATGTTCCTGAAGTTGACCTCATTGCGGTTGAGGCAGGTGGACTTGGGGTTAAATCAGGCAAATCTGCAGCCACTGCACAATTGGGGAAACCTGGAGTAATTCATGGAAGTTATACGTTGTTGATGCAAGATGAATTCGGTCAAATTACTGAACCGCATTCAATATCGGCTGGATTAGATTACCCTGGTATTGGTCCATTGCATGCAGAAACCATTCATTCTGGTCGTGTTGATTGTATTGCCATAAATGATGATAAAGCGCTAGATCATGCCTCTTTCCTTGCTAAATCTGAAGGGATTATTCCGGCATTAGAATCATCACATGCATTGGCAGTCTTGGATCATTTGAAGATCAAAAAAGATGAGATCATCGTCATAAATTTATCAGGACGTGGAGATAAAGACATGAGTACCCTAACACAAAACATGGAATAATGAAAAAAGAGATCAGCATATTTACAACAGCAGGATATCCAGAAATTGACAGTCTAAATAGACAACTTGATCTACTTGAGGAATTTGAGATCGATTTCTGTGAAGTAGGTATTCCTTTTTCCGACCCTATGGCAGATGGCCCAACCATTCAGGAAACTAGTATGAAAGCAATTTCAAATGGAATGAATATCGACCTTTTATTCAAACAACTATCTGAAAGACAGTCAAACACACCCATTTATTTAATGGGTTATTTGAATCCTATCGAACAGTATGGAATCGAGCGTTTTCTTAAAAAGTGCGTTGATAATCAGATAATCGGTCTAATTCTACCCGACGTTTCCATTGAAATATATGAACGTAATTACAGACGCTTATTTGAGGAATACGGTATTTCACTTTGTTTTCTAGTTACACCGAGAACAAGTGATGACCGCATAAAAAGAGCAGCTGAACTTTCGAAAAATGGATTCTTGTATCTCGTTTCTACAAATCAGATCACTGGTGGAACTAGTAAAAGTCAGAATTCATTAGATGATCGATATCTTGAGGTAAAAAAACTTGCAGGAAGTACCAAAGTAATGATCGGGTTTGGTATCCACGATCGAAAGAGCTTTGAACAAAAAACAGCACATGTAGATGGTGGAATTATTGGGTCAGCATTTCTCAGAGCCGTACAGAATAATGAAACTGAATCTTTTTTACGGGGGATCACGAATAAAACTGAAAAAATAAGCACCTTAGCATCGTCATGAATAAGATAAATGCGCTACAGAAAGCTGAAGAAAAAGCAATCCGACTATTTCAAGAGATAGAGATTCGGGAGCTTATTCAACCAGGAATAACTGAGAAAGATCTCAATACTTCTATCTATGAATTAGCCTTTGAACTCTTTGGAATAAAAAAGTACTGGCATAAGCGCATCGTTCGTGCTGGAAAGAACACACTCCTTCCCTATCGAGAGAATCCACCGGATCTCGTTTTACATGAGGATGATATACTCTTTTTAGATTTTGGACCTGTATTCGAGGAATGGGAAGCAGATGTAGGAAGAACATTTGTTATCGGAAATGATCCAAGAAAACTGAAATTAGCAAATGATATTGAGCTTGCCTGGAAAGAAGGAAAGGAGTATTTCCTGAAGCATCAAGAGAAAATAACAGGTGCCGAATTTTATCATTACACTGAAAAACTCGCTGAAAAATATGGCTGGAAATATGGAAATGAACATTGTGGTCACCTCATCGGTAATTTCCCTCACGAAAGAATCGAAGGAGAGGAAACGATCAATTACATTCATCCAGAAAACAACCTTCCTATGAAGCGAAAAGGAAAAGATGGTAAATATCTAAATTGGATCTACGAAGTTCATTTTATAGATGAACAAGAAGAGATTGGTGGATTCTTTGAGCAATTGATGGTTTGAATAGAATTTTTCATTGGAAATCCGTAAGTTTAGATAAAACAACGATATGGAAAAGACTTATACAAATGATGAGATCACTATACATTGGAAACCAAAAAAATGTCAACACGCTGGTGTATGTGTGAAAATGCTGCCAGAAGTATACAATCCCAAAGAGAAACCCTGGATCAAAATAAAAAATGCTTCTACAAAAGGTTTAAAAGAACAAATTAGTAAATGTCCAACTGGTGCTTTATCCTTTACTTTGAACGGTTAAAGGTTACCAAGGATTACATAGATAACTAATTGTAAACTTTTTTCATTTTTTTCCAACCCCCTCTATTATTCATTCGACTAATTAATAGAAACTGAAGGTTATGCGCATTTTATTGATCATATCGGCAATCATCTTTTTAATAGGCTGTAGTAAAAAAGAGCTTAATGAACCTGCAAGTGTTTCAATCAGAATAGACATTAACCGGGCTCAAAGTAGCTCTGGACATCTGGAATTCGATTATGGTTACATAAGGCTAGCTTCGTTTGGCGTTGAAGGAGTTCGACAAGAAGGTCCTGAAGTTGAGCTTTCCAAAGAGTTTGAAACAGGTAATGTTCACACTTTCAGTTCAACTGCTCCAGTCTCAAACTTAGATATTGCTATACCCCAAGGAAATTATATTGATCTAGATATTAATTTTAACACATTTGATGATAATGGCGATCCAACAATCTTAGTTGAAGGCATTTATAAAAATCAAGCAAGTCAGAATATACCTGTGCGTTTCGAATTCCTTTCAAGCGAGTCTTTTTCAATAAATAGTGAAGCTGAGGATGGGAATTCGGTAATTGAGCTTGACAAAGACTTCAATTCAAATGCACTCATTACACTTGATCCAATCTACTGGTTTGATCTGATATCGATCAATTCATGGGAAAACGCAACACTCACTGAGATAAATGGGGAAATGACGATCTTGATAAATGAGTCTGTAAACTCATCAATTTACGACAATGTCGTAGATCGAATTGATGAACAAACTTCTTCTGTTTTTAGTAACTAATCCTTGGAGAACAAAGACATACATATTGAAGAACAGGATCGAGCACTTGTAAAGGGTTGTCTTGAAGACGATCGTAAAGCTCAGGAAGAATTATACAAGAAATTCGCGAAGCAAATGTATGTAGTGTGTAAGCGATACGCTCGCGATCGAGACGAAGCAATGGATTTCTTGCAAGAAGGTTTCATTGAGGTTTTTCGAAAATTACATAGATATAGATTTGAGGGACCACTTGGTGGTTGGATACGAAGAGTGATCGTCTATAAAACAATTGATGCACTAAGAAAAGAAAATCGATATCAAGAGGTTGCAAGAGAATTCGACGCCGAACTAAAAACTGAAGCCCAAACTTTCGAACTTGAAAACGTTAAGGAGCTAAAAGCTGATCGCGTGAGGAATTTAGTTAATGAACTGCCTGGAAAAGCTGGATTGGTTCTTAAACTATTCGCATTAGAAGGTCTGTCTCATAAAGAAATAGCTGAATATCTTGACATAACAATAGGAACTTCTAAGTCTCAATTAAATCGGGCACGAACGTTACTAAAAGAAGCACTGGAAAGTGAGTAAGAAAGAGAAACATATCGATGATATTATCAAAAATAGTTTTGATGAACAAGCCGATGATTTTGACTTCGGATCCTGGGATAAACTAGAAGATAGACTAGATCGTGAAAATGATGTTGATAAGGCAGTTGTCTCAGCTTATGAATTTCCAGAAGAAGAGGTTTCGTCTTCCGTTTGGAGTAATGTAAATGATGAACTAGACATTGATACGGTCTGGAGTCGCATAGATGTTTCTCTTGACAAACGAAAAAGGAGAGCTTTATGGTGGTGGAATGCAGCGTCCATTGGTTTTGCTGCTGCCTTTGTAACTTTATTTTTCATAAACCTCCCGGACTCTCAATCAATCGATAAGAGATATGCTCGAGATGAACAAATACTCTACGTTGATTCAATAGCTCACGAGAATAGCAAAGGTTCTTATTTCTTACAAGAACAAATTGCAAAAATTGATGAACAAAACGTTTCGGAGGATGGTATCAAGAAAAAAGGTTTCTCTAAAACTCCAAAGGGATACTCACGAGGTATATCCAACCAAGGCGATACATCGGATCATTCCAATTTGAAAGCTGAAAAAAGTGATCTTGAAAAAGGATCGGCAGAGAGTTCTAAAGTTCACAGGAATAACTTAACCTTAGATAAAAAGCCCGACAGTCTTGAACAAATTGACCCTTTATCGCCAATATTGATTCATGACCTTTTTGACAATTTGAGTGCTCTACCAGATACAATTACAAATGTTGATCGTGAAGAGCAGTTAAATAAGAATTACAATTGGACTGCTGGAATCACAACGGGAATACTTAGTACGAGTCTGATGGATGCATTATTCAGAGAATCTCTCTCATCAAATTCGCTTACATCTTCTGAATTCTCAATAGCAATTAACCCAGGATTATTTGCCCAGTACAGAACACAAAATAACTGGGTAGTTCAAGCCGATCTATATTTAAATTATAAGATATCGAGACGTATTAACCTATACGAGGATCTATCATACGTTACTCGAAAAACAGAATTAAAATATCAACGATTGCATCTGTATGGAGGAAAAAGATTCTTGATCACTGAATCATCTCGTTCTTCAACATTCTTTGAAACATCTTTAGGTGGTTTTGTATCCTATCTCAGTGACCAGCGAGAATACAGAGGGAGAACATTGGTCTCAGATCAAAAGACACTCTCAGATTGGAATGTGGGGTTAGATGGAGATTTCGGTATCGTTCATAATTTTAAACGTTTATCTCTTGCGTACGGAGCACAAGTCAACAAAGGGTTATTCAACGTAATGAAAGAAACGAGTACCAAGTCATGGAATCGTGCAAGTACACTTTCAACAGGCCTATATTTCAGGCTAGGTTATCAGTTTTAAGAAAAAATTATAAAAAATTCCAACCCCTCTGTATTTGCTTTCGGCAATTAAATAAAAGCGATTATGAAAAGAATAATGTTTTTAATGATCATGATATCTGTGATTGCCTCATTATCAAGTTGCAAGAAGGCTAATCTTACAAGAGATAAGTGGGAAATTGAAAAAGCTACAGATCTAGAGGATGGTTCGGATATCACTTCAGATTTCACAGGAGATACTTGGGAATTCAGCAAAGACGAAAAGTATTATGAGAATAATGAATTAAAAGGAAGTTGGGCATGGATCGATGGAAACGATCGATTTATGATCGCTGAAAATGACGGATCAGTTGACGAATACGATGTAATAAAGTTAAAACGAAATGAGATGTGGTTGAAGATACCCAATGAAATCGAAATCCACCTTTCTAGAATAAAGTAAAACCCTTAATTAAAATAAAATGAAAAAGATGAAAACAATTATGACAGTAGCCCTAGCGGTGGCATTTGTAGCAGGAATCAGTTCTTGTAAGAAATACCGTAAGTATGATGATGGTGAAGTAGTAGAGAATACCTTCACTGGAAATGTGGATGTAGGTTCTACAGGATCTAATCCTGGTGGAGATTTCACTGGGAATGGTGATTCAGGAACATACTCTTTCGTTTGGGACAATTCAAGTAAAAAAGCGGAATTAAATTATGATATCACCACATCTGCAGGTAGCGTCACATTTGTATTGAAGGATGCAAAAGGAGACGAAGTACTTAATGAGACGCGTTCTGCAGGAAGCGGAGAAGACAGTTTCTCTGGCGTATCTGAAGAAGGAAAAGCAGGTAAATGGTTGGTTGAAATCACGTTAACTGACTTTATTGGTGATGGAAGTTACTCTTTAACTCCTATCAACTAAGCTTAATTTGATTGATTTTACAAAACGGTTGGGAGAAATCTCAACCGTTTTTTTATTTATATCCTTCCAGATCCAATAGAAACGCATACTCCATCGCCACTTCTTTATACTGCTGGAATCGACCTGATGCTCCCCCATGCCCTACCTCCATATCACAATACATCATTAAATGATTTTCATTTGTTCTTAGGTCGCGCAGTTTAGCAATCCATTTGGCGGGCTCCCAATACTGCACCTGACTGTCCCAATAGCCTGTCGTGATCAACAAGTTGGGATAATCCTTCTTTTCAATATTGTCATAAGGAGAATACGAACGAATGTATTCGAAATATTCAGGATCTTTTGGGTTACCCCATTCATCAAACTCACCCGTAGTCAATGGAATAGACTCATCCAGCATCGTATTGATCACATCCACGAAAGGAACACCAGCGATCAATCCATTCCATAAGTCGGGACGCATATTCATGACAGCCCCCATTAATAATCCACCAGCACTACCTCCTTGAGCATAGAGATGTTCTGGAGAAGTATAATCTGATTTCACCAAATGCTCTCCAGCATCAATGAAGTCGGTAAACGTATTTTTCTTTTTCAATAGCTTTCCATCTTCATACCAGGCTCGACCCATTTCTTGTCCTCCGCGAATATGAGCAATAGCAAAAGTAAATCCACGATCCAGCAAACTCAATCGCACCGGACTGAAATAAGGATCAATACTGATTCCGTAAGAACCATATCCATAAAGCAAAAGGGGATTCTCCTTTTTGGGTTTCGCATCATTCTTATAAACTAAAGAAACTGGAACTTTTACGCCATCTCTAGCCTCAACCATAATACGTTCAGATGTATAATTGTTCGGATCGAAATTCTCGTCTTCGACTTTCGTCTGCTTTAATAGTTTTCGCTCTCGTGTCTCCAGATTATAATCGTAAATAGATAATGGAGTGGTCAATGATGTATATACAAATCGCACCAAGTTCGTATCAAAATTGGGGTTCTGCCCTAACTGTACCGTGTAAGCAGGATCATTTTGATCAATAACATGTGTCTCATTTTTATTCAGATCAGTCACATGGAGCTGAGTTAATCCTTTGGCCCGTTGTTCCAGAACGCGATAACCATCAAAAAACGCCACATCTTCAATATATACCTCATCACGATGTGGAACGATCTCTTCCCAATCCTGATCGCCGAATGCTTCAACAGGACTCCTCATCAAACGAAAGTTTTGTGCTTGATCATTCGTTAAATAATAGAAATACTTATCGTGATGATAAACGGAGTATTCATGGTGTCTCCTTCTCGGAATCACCACCTTCCACTCCCCTTCAGGATCATCTGCTGAGATGAAGCGTGATTCCGTAGAAACGGTTTGGTAGCTGTCGATGAATATGTAATCACCTGACTTGGACTTACGCACCTCACAAATGAAAGTCTCATCTTCCTCAGTAAATACAAGTTGATCATTTGTTGGATCATCTCCAAGTTTGTGTCGAAATACCTGATTGGAACGTAAAGTTTGTGGATCCTTCTTGGTATAAAACAATGTTTGATTATCATTGGCCCAGACAGCGTTTCCTGTAGTATTTTCAATTGCGTAATCAAACGTTTCTCCATTCTTAAGCGATTTGATCTTGATCTTGTATTGTCGGCGGGAAACAGTATCCACTCCATAAGCCAATAACTTATTATCGGGGCTTACAGCTCTGCCTCCAATTTGAAAATAGGCATGATCTTTAGCCAGTTCTGGTCCGTTGAGCATTACCTCATCTTCAGCTCTTTTTTCCAGCTTCTTTCTCAAATACAACGGATAGTCCTGCTCCTCTTCATACTTAATACGGTACTCATATCCATTTTTCTTTACGGGTGGAGTTTCCAATCGCTGTTCAATACGAGAGATGATTTCTTCGTAAAGTTCTTCTTGCAATTCTTTGGTATCTGACATTATGGACTCGCGATAGTCATTCTCAGCATTTAGGTATGCCAATACTTCTTTAGTTTGATCATCGGGTGATTCTGCTTCTTTCTGCTCGTCAGATAATCGCATCCAGAAGTAATCATCAGTCCAGGTGGTATTATGAATCGTTGTTTTATGTGGTTCTTTTTTGGCAATTGGTGCCTTTGCAGCGTTCGGTTTTTTCATTGAGAATTTGTTTGTACTAGTCGTTACTTAATTCGATTTCCTTTTCGCTTAGCAAATAATGGGTTCCCTCATGAGTAATGTCCATTTGAACTATTCCCCAACGAATAAAAAGGATCAATAACTTGTCGATATATGATTTTCTAAGCTTTGTTCTACGGTATAATTTACTCAGCGTGATCTTTCCAGCTTCTTTGATCGTGTTTAGGATCAACATTTCATCATCGTCAAAGCGTTGAGGCAGATCAATTTCTTTGGATTGAGCTTTCCAGACTCCAACTAGAATCTTGTTGGCTAATAAAGTATGATCATCTCTTCTGACGTATGTCTTCCATCGATCGTGTTCATCTTTGGCACGAACAGGTTTATGTTTAACTGGAGGAGTATCTACTTTGAGAACTAACTTGTGATCATCCTGGAGGATCTCTGTTGTGATCTCTACAGGCGGTTTACAAAACATTTCTGCAGCACCTTGAATGACGTGATACTCCTCTTCTGGAAATACGCCAACAACTTTTCCGTTGTCTTTTACACCAACGAGTAGTCTTCCGCCATCCGTATTGGCAAATGCTGCCAACGTTCTGGCGATTTTTTTAGGGTCATCTACACGGAACTTAAAATCCTGTTGTTGATGTTCCCCTTCTCGAATATATGATTTGAGGATATCCACTGAGAAATGAGTTTCAACAAAAATAATTAAGACTGCCAAATATCCCAGGCTTTCAACGCTTGATGTTGTAGCATTGACAAACCGTTCATTGTATCAGCATCATTCTCTCTAGCCAAACGCAATAGTTTTGTCTCTTCCGGATTATAAATAAGATCCACTACAAGATGATCCTTACCAACGAACTGGATAGGAATATTCGGCATTTCATCTACGTTCGGATGTGTTCCAAGCGGTGTACAATTCACAATAAGTTTAAACGTGTTGATCATCAATTCATTCGCCTCGTCATAAGAGAATTGATTTGCTCCTTCTGGGCTTCTGGATAAGTAAAAAACTTCAACACCAAGGTTTTCTAGCACGTACTCAACTGCTTTAGATGCTCCACCTGTACCCAGGATCAATGCTTTTTCATGAACATTTCGAAAAAAAGGCTTGATGGACTTTCCAAATCCGTAGGCATCTGTATTGTGACCGATCAACTCTTTTCCTTCAACCTTAATTGTATTCACTGCTCCTATTGCTTTAGCATCATCTGATAAGCGTGTCAAATAAGGAATTACGTCTTGTTTGTATGGAATTGTAACGTTTAAACCTTGATAATTATATACTTCTTTAGAAAAAAACAGCTTTAACTTCTCGACATCGCTTAACTCAATATTCTCATAAGTTGCACTGATCGAATCTTGATCAAACTTTTCCGTAAAGAATGATTTCGAAAATGAGTAGTCAAGGCGCTTTCCTAGTAATCCGTAACGTTCCATGCGCTAAAGATAGTGAAGTTGACGAGATCACTTTTGCTGTGAAGCTCCAAATCGCTCCATTATAAAAACGATCGCGAATCCGAGAACAGCTAGTCCAATTGCCCAGCCCAATTGAGCCATTCCTTCGTAGTTAGCTGGTAAGACATTTGTCAACATCCAATCCTCTTTTCCATCTGAATGAACGACAAGCGGTTCATCTCCTACTCTATTCTTCCAGGGCCAGATCTTCCATAGTGACCCAAACAGAAAGCCAGAAAGTACAGCCAGCACGGTATTCTTAAAATTGGCGAACAGATACTTCAACAGTCTACTAAATGAAAGTAGTCCAACAATACATCCAATAGCGAAAAGACCAATGATCTTCAGATCAACATCTTTGATCCCTTCAATAACCAGATTGTAAGATCCCAATAAAACAAGTATAAATGCACCGCTTATCCCGGGAAGTATCATTGCACAAATAGCAATTGCACCACTCAATACGATGTACCAGGATTCTCCTCCACTCGCAACGGTTTCAATTGAGGAGATATATCCAGCAACAGCAGTTCCGATCAACAATCCAATCAATACGACAGCATTCCATTGTTTGATCGTCCTCAATACCAGAATGGCACTACTCAATACAAGTCCAAAGAAAAATGACCATAATAATACTGGGTAGTGTTCTAATAGATAAGTTACTAACTTAGCAAGTGACGCTACGCTTATCCCTATTCCAAGAAATAAAGCAACAAAGAAATTTCCATTGATATGTTTCCAGAATGATCCAAACCCATCTTTCTTCCAAACTTTTAATGCTCCGAAGTTTATATTCCCCAAACTGCTGATCAATTCTTCATATATCCCTGTAATGAATGCTATTGTTCCTCCTGAAACACCTGGAATGACATCAGCTGCACCCATTCCAATTCCTCGTAGGGTCACCGCTAAATATTGTAGTAGGCTTCTTTCCATTAATATTCGGTATCTAATTCTCGATCAATTCGTTCTGCGTAAGCTACGATTCCACCTTCCAATACTTCAACATCTTGAAAGCCAAAGTTGGCCTCCAGGTAATTAGCTACTGCAGAAGCTCTGTTACCAGTTCGACAAATCACAACAGTGCGGTCTTGTGGTTTCAACTCCACACCTCTAACTGGTATTTCTGCCATCGGAATATGCAATGACTGAATCTTACAAACTTCATATTCGTAATTTTCACGAATATCAAGCAGGATAAGATCTTCGTTCTTCTGAAGATCCTTTGCCAATTGCTCTGGAGAGATATACTTCATATCACGACTTTTAAATTATAACGCGGTAAATGTAAGATAAAAATCACTTTTGATTCAACCTAAGATCAAAAAACAGATCGTGATTATTGAATTGCTATTCTATGGTTAAAAAAATCTTCTCGAGAATGATCAAAAAAGGAACTAAAATTCATCATTTTAATTGGGCCTTTGAATTGTAGATTAACGAAGTAATTCTATCTTTAGAGAATCAAAATTTACTTACACAATGGCTAAAGCAATAACAAAGAAAAGTTTATCATTTTTAGAAGAATATTTAAACAATTCTGCTCCGACAGGATTCGAGGTTTCTGGTCAGAAACTTTGGTTAGAACATTTGAAACCTTACATCGATGATTACTTCACAGACAATTACGGGACTGTTGTAGGAGTGATCAATCCAGAAGCGGAATACAAAGTAGTTATTGAGGCTCATGCCGACGAGATATCGTGGTTTGTCCATTACATCACAGATGACGGATTTATATACGTTAGAAGAAACGGTGGTTCGGATCACATGATCGCTCCTTCGAAACGCGTTAATATTCATACGGATAAAGGAATTGTAAAGGCTGTTTTCGGTTGGCCTGCGATCCACACAAGACATGAGAAAGATCCGACACCGAGCACAAAGAACATCACTTTAGATTGTGGTTGTAGCTCCAAAAAAGAGATCGAAGAACTTGGTGTACACGTAGGTTGTGTTGTTACGTTCGAAGATGAATTTACGATCCTGAACAAAAACCGCTATGTTGCCAGAGCATTAGATAATCGCGTTGGAGGATTTATGATCGCTCAGGTAGCCCGAATGTTGAAAGAAAACAAAAAGAAATTACCGTTTGGACTGTACATTGTAAACTCAGTTCAGGAAGAGATCGGACTTCGTGGCGCTCAGATGATCGCACATCGCATTAAACCTGACGTTGCAATTATTACAGATGTATGTCACGACACGAATACTCCTTTGATCGATAAGAAAGTTCAGGGAGATTTTAAAGGTGGAGACGGTCCGGTATTGACTTATGGTCCGGCTGTGCAAAACAATCTACTGAAGCATATTATTTCTGCGGCAGAGAAAAATAAGATACCTTTTCAACGACTAGCTGCTTCAAGAGCAACAGGAACAGATACAGATGCATTTGCATACTCGAACGAAGGAGTACCTTCTGCTTTGATCTCTCTTCCTATTCGCTACATGCACACAACTGTGGAAATGACGCATGAAAAAGATGTTGAGAATACGATCAAGTTGATCTATGAATCAGTTTTAGCTTTGAAAAACGGTCAGGATTTTAGATACTTCAAATAATAGTACATCAGCTAGATGGACGCAAATCAGATCATAAAACAGTTTAAAGATAAGGAGGCAAAACCGCTTTACTTTTTGCATGGTGATGAATCATTTTACATTGATCAAATCGCTGATGCAGCAATGAAATATATTCTTGAAGAAAGTGAACGAGACTTCAACCAAACCATTGTCTATGGTAAGGATGTAGATTTAAATCAACTCCAGGAACAAGTCAAGCAATATCCGATGATGGCTGAGAAACAACTTGTGATCCTGAAAGAAGCTCAAGATGTTCGAGACTGGAGTATTTTAGAGCCTTACTTTGAGAACCCTACTGATACAACTGTTTTCTTGATGTGTCACAAGCACAAAAAAGTAGATAAGCGAAAAAAGTTCTTCAAGACATTACAGAAAAATGCTGTAGTCTTCGAAAGCAAAAAGCTGTATGAGAATCAGGTAGACGGATGGATCATAAAGTATTTGAAATCTAAAGGATTTACGATCAATCAAAAAGCGACCATGTTGCTAATCGATTTCTTAGGAACTGATCTAGGTAAGATTGCGAAAGAATTGGATAAGTTGGCATTAGTTCTTGAAAAAGGTACTGAGATAAGTGAAGTGCACATCGAGGAGAATATTGGAATCTCGAAAGACTACAATACATTCGAGTTATCTAATGCTATTGCCAAAAGAGATATTCTGAAAGCTCACAAGATCATTAATTATTTTGAACAGAATCCGAAAGCAGCTCACATTTCGATGATCATTCCAACGATCTTTTCATTCTTTGAAAGATTAATGAAGGTTCACTTTGCCGGAACAAATGACGTAAAACAATTACAGTCAAAATTAGGGATGAACTATTATGCAGCGATGGAAACGGTGAAAGCCAAGAACATTTACAAACCAAAGAAGATCGCCAAAAACATAAGCCTGTTGCACGAATATGACTTAAAAAGTAAAGGTGTTAACAGAGGTCCAGGGAGCGATGCAGATCTACTAAGAGAGCTTATCTATCAACTGATGCATTAATGCGACGTTTTTTTGTTGAAATACCAAGCTTAAATATTGAAGAACTCGTTCTTCCACCTGAAGAATCCAGGCATGCATGCAAAGTACTCCGTATGTCACAGGGAGATGAAATGGAAGTTGTTAATGGCAATGGAGAGTTGTTTACAGGAAGAATTTCTATTGCCGACACGAAGAAATGTCAATTGTCAAAGTTGAACTATTCTCAATTCGATAGAGATCAGTTTGAAATACATATTGCCATTGCTCCAACAAAAATGAATGATCGTTTTGAAACTTTCTTGGAGAAAGCAACAGAGCTTGGAGTGCATAGGATAACTCCATTGCTCTGCTCTAATTCTGAGCGAAAAAAAATAAAACTTGATCGTTACAATAAAGTACTTGTAGCCGCAATGAAACAGTCAAAACGACTATTTCTACCTCATTTAGATGAGTTGACTAGTTATTCTGATTTCATTTCAGAACACTCTTCTGGTTTGATCGCACATTGTGAGGAAACCGCAAAAGAGGGACTGACAAATGTTTTAAAGCCTTCAAGCTGTCCAATATTAATAGGGCCTGAAGGTGATTTCACTCCTGCAGAGATCGAGTTAGCTTTGAAAAATGGTTATAAGCCTGTATCTTTGGGTAAGACGCGATTAAGAACTGAAACTGCAGGTCTATACGCCTGTTCACTCGCAAAATTTAAATTAGAAGAATGAAATTAACGATCGTCATCAGTATACTGCTTACGTTTTCTCTTAGTTCTTATGCACAGTCGACTTATCAATTAGCTGTCTTAAAATATAGTGGTGGAGGCGACTACTATGCCAATCCAACTGCACTGCCAAACCTGGTTAAGTTTGTAAACAGTCAGCTCAATGCAGGGATCGATGAAGAAGTTCCTTATGTTGAAGCTGGAAGTCCATTGATCTATACCTACCCTTTCATTCATATGACAGGGCATGGAAATGTTGTGTTTTCGAATAGCGAAAGAGAAAACTTAAGAAATTACCTTGTGGGAGGTGGATTCCTTCATATTGATGATAACTACGGCATGGATAAATTCATTCGTCCAGAGATTAAAAAGCTATTTCCTAATGCTAAACTTGTTGAGATTCCGTTCGATCACGCGATATTTCATCAAACATTTGATTTCAATGGTCTTCCTAAGATACACGAACACGATGATAAGCGACCTCAGGCTTTCGGCATTTTTATTGAAGAACGCTTAGCGCTTTTGTACACGTTTGAAAGTGACCTTGGTGATGGATGGGAAGATACATCTGTGCACAACGATTCCGAAGCTAAACACCTGGAAGCGTTGCGAATGGGAATGAACATTTTAGAATTTGCTTTACTTAAAGGAGGTATAGAATGAATAAGCTGTTATTATGCCTGACGATCTTGACAGTTGCTTGTGTTGGACATGCGCAGCTTGATGGTAACATTCCAGTTCCGCCAAAGAAGCAGAATACCTATTATTTCACAATCGAGCAATACAATAGACAACCAACTCCTCCAAAATACATTCGAGATGAAATAGATCGAATCACAAAAAAGCCAAAATCAAAATGGTCGCAAAAAGATAGTCTTTTCTATGCTTATGAAAAAGTGCACTTAGAAGAGTTTGGATTCGCCCTAAGTATTTTTTCACGTGTTGAAATGGATACGGTGAGTGAGACACATGCTCAACAACTTTATAGAACATCTTTGCTCATGACAAAACGCTATGAAGAACTACTAGCGTATAATGAGATTACTATTCCTGAGGATTCAACTAGCTTATTTAGTGTGAAAGATGCTATTTTATCAGTAAGTCAAGCACTTGTGAGTTTTTCGAGTAAGAAAGAAAAAAGGGACACAATCTTTCCTTATCTGTATAGCGAAAAAATGGATGAACTGAAATCATCGAGAAGATCATACAGAACGGACATGGTAAGCATTGCCAAAAATGTTGATACGGCACTTCGTTATTTTACTTTCTTAAACGATAGCAGAAATGCAGTTCTTTCAAGAGCCTTTGAAGAATATGGCGACTTTCAGAAAAAATACTTCTACATTAGTAATGCCTATTTGTGTTATGCTATAGCCAGACATTACAACCGAAACGATAAGACACTATCAGAAAAATACAACCGTGCAATTGATGAAATAGCTGATCGAAACTATTTACTTCCTAGCTTCAGAACTAAATTTGGTAAGGTACTCGATAACCGCTATGAATTGAATGAGGAGTTGACTGAACTCAAAAAAGACACGATCGATCCTAAATTAAACTTCAAACCTCCTTCTATTCCTCCAAAGAAGGATTATCTTCCGTGGCTTGACGTCCCGACAATAATCATGATCGGACTATTCCTGATGCTGGTCATTGTTTTGATCTTTGTCAGAAGTGATCGTAAAAAAAATGATTAGGAGACCATAAGAAATTAATCTTCCTGGTATGCGATAATTGCCTTTCTAACTGAACCATGTTCCAACAAAAGTGTTCTTCCTTCGTCTATTGATATATCGCACTTTTCCGCAACCATTTTAGCACCTCGTTCAACTAGCTTTTTATTACTCAGCTGCATATCAACCATTTTATTTCCCTGAACATGACCCAGTCCTACCATTAACGATGTAGAGATCATATTTAGCACTAATTTTTGTGCCGTTCCAGATTTTAATCGTGTGCTTCCCGTGATAAACTCAGGTCCAACAATAGGTACTAAAGCATGCTTTGCTTTTTCTGCTAAAGGACTTCCAGGATTACAAGTAACTCCAGCTGTTAAGATCCCTTGTTCGTTCGCTTTATTTATTGCACCGATAACATAAGGAGTTGTTCCAGATGCAGCAATTCCAACTACTGTATCCAACTTACCAATGGATTCTTTCTCGAGATCTCTCCATCCTCCGACTATGTCATCCTCTGCATTTTCAACGGCTATTCGAATTGCACTATCTCCCCCTGCTATTAAACCAACAACAACTCCTTGATCAACCCCAAAAGTTGGTGGACATTCTGATGCATCAACTATTCCAAGTCTCCCACTTGTTCCAGCACCTAAATAAAAAAGCCTTCCACCCTTTTTCATATTTTCAAGTGCCTCTTCAACGAATGCGGTGATCTCAGGAATGATCTTTTCAACTGCCATTGGTACTTGACGGTCTTCTTTGTTCATCCCAGTTAATAATTCTGAAATTGACATTTTCTCAATGTCATCATATACACTATCAGATTCTGTAATTTTATCCACTTTAATGTTGTTTGATTTGAGGATTTTGAGGTAAAGCTAATACATTCAATCAAAGAAAACATCCATTTAATCAATAGATATTATTATTCCCTCATTTCGGGTCGAAAGATCAATTTGTTTGTCTTAAGTTTGAAGGAGTTAGTAATTGTTTTTTTCTCAAAAAGTAAATACATCTACGTTTTTAGTTACTCATTTACCTCGTAGCGCAACATGTATTTATAGAAACCCTGTCGAAGTGATGAGCGCAACAAATCACACCGACAGGGTTTCACTTTTTAATACAATAAATGTTTCTTTGAAGAATTTTTCCAACCTGCTCTACTCTCGTAATCAACAAAGAATATCTTTAGGTCAGCGCGGCTTTCATAATCAACAAAATAAATGCTTTTATCGGCTCTGCTTTCATAATCCACGAAAAACCATTTTCCATCATTATCTCCGGCACGACTTTCATAATCTACTTTATAAACAAGCAGATCTGCTCGACTTTCGTAATCTACAACGAAAACTTTTACATCTGCCCTACTTTCGTAGTCAACTGTGAATACTTTTTGTCCAAAAGAAAATGTGGCGATCATGCCCAATAGTAGTGTTAGTACAAGTTTCATAATTACTGATTTGGTTTGTTTTAAAGTTAACAATATTGAACGTATATACCATGTTCAGTCCATAAAATATGGTTACTTTTGCGCCTTATTTCAAGAATCAAGCCAAAAGGCAAAGGAGTACTATGAAGAAGTTTTTCAATCTATTTGATCTCAAGCAAAAAGTAAACTATAAGAATGAAGTTTTATCTGGACTAACAGTTGCCATAGCACTTGTACCAGAAGCGATAGCATTTGCATTGCTAGCAGGACTTTCTCCGATCACTGGTTTGTATGCCGCGTTTTCGATCGGATTGATCACCTCTATTCTTGGTGGAAGACCCGGTATGATCTCTGGAGCGACTGGAGCGATCGCAGTAGTATTTATTGGAATGATCGTAGAACTCAACGAGAAACTAGATGTGTCAGGTGACGAAGTTGTTCAGTATATCTTTGCTACAGTTATTCTGGCAGGTGTCATACAGATGTTGATCGGGTTCTTACGATTAGGGAAGTTTATCAGATTAGTTCCTCACTCTGTAATGTATGGTTTTGTTAATGGGTTAGCAATTGTAATATTCATGTCCCAACTAGCTCAATTTCAAACAAAAGACGCTCAAGGGACAATGCACTGGTTAACAGGCACACCATTAATGATCATGCTCGGTCTAGTTCTTCTAACGATGCTTATCATTTGGGGTCTACCAAAACTTACCAAAGCAGTTCCTAGCTCCTTAGCAGCTATAATAGTTATTTCTGCACTAACGATCGGATTTGGAATTGATACAAGCACTGTTAAGGATACGCTTGACGGAGGAACTATAGAAGCAGGTTTCCCGCCATTTAATATCCCACAGGTTCCTTTTACCTGGGACACTTTATTGATCATTCTTCCTTATGCAGTAATTGTTGCGGGAGTTGGATTGATAGAAAGTTTGTTAACGCTAAACCTAATTGATGAGATCACGCAAACTAGAGGACGAACAAATAAAGAATGTATTGCACAAGGAGCGGCAAATACAGTAACTGGATTTTTCTCAGGAATGGGTGGTTGTGCAATGATCGGTCAAAGTTTGATCAATATTTCATCTGGAGCAAGAGCTCGACTTTCAGGAATTGTTGCTTCACTGGGACTATTGACATTTATTATGTTCGGTTCTGGAATTGTTGAACGACTGCCAATGGCTGCACTTACAGGAGTTATGATCATGGTTTCAATAGGTACTTTTGAATGGGCAAGTTTGAGAACATTTAACAAGATGCCAATAACAGATATCATTGTGATGCTTGTTGTGATGTTTGTAACCGTAGTATTCCACAATTTAGCGCTTGCTGTTTTAGTGGGTGTGATCATTTCTGCACTTTCTTTTGCCTGGGAAAACGCTACTCGAATTAGGGCCAGAAAAAGAATCGATGAAAAAGGAGTTAAATATTATGAGATCTATGGTCCACTTTTCTTTGGCTCGGTATCCGTTTTTAATGAAAAATTCGATGTCAAGAATGATCCTGAAGAAGTTGTCATTGATTTCTCAGAGAGCCGAGTAGTAGACATGTCTGGAATAGAAGCTTTGAATAAGATCACAGAAAGATATCAAAAAGCTGGAAAGACCATTCATTTGAAACACCTCAGTGAAGATTGTAGAAAATTGCTTAAAAACGCAGACAAGATAATTGACGTGAACGTTCTTGAAGATCCTTCTTATAAGGTTATGGCTGATGAATTAGCAAACTAGAACAACTGGATCAATGAGCGCAGGTGATCGATCTTGTAACGAAACTGAACATTATTCTCGCAGCTCTTGCAGATCTCTTGCAAATACTTTTTGATCAGCAGAGTATTCGGAGAGGGTTCAAAACATGATTTCAAATGATCCATTCCTTTGGTCGCGTATGCTTCTTTAAGTCGCTTAGGCTCTACGATCACACCTTTGTTTGATACGCTGATGTAGAATAAAACACCATTGTTATCTATTCCCCAGTCCAAAAGACTGAGCATATCATGCTTATCGAGATAAGCCAACATGAAAGGTCCCGTTCCCTGCTGAGGTGTTACCCCATAGATAGGAATATCCAACGATTGTGCGACAATACTATAGATCAATCCCAGCGTTATATCTGTTCCTTCTCTGGCTTCCAATGCAGTATTCACAAAGACATCGAAGGGAGAAACAGGAAAACTTGCCGACTTCTTAAAATCAAAATGATCATAGAATACTTTATTCATGATCTTGACGAGTTCAAAGCTCGTTTGCTTTGCATTGATCTCCAACCAAATTGCTTCTTTTAAAGCTACAAACTGATGAGTAAACTCGCTTTTTGTTAATTCTGGGAATTGATATTTTGTTACTATAAACAGTCCTTCAATTAATCCTTTATCTTCCGAATCGATCCAGTTTTTTAAGTCATTGTAGACTTTTTCGAATCTCAGTTGGCTGAGAAGACTTTGGATTTTATCGGAGCGTTGAGGGTCATCAAGAGAATTTTCAAGCATCTCTTCTAAGGTTGGGATCAGTTCAGTCCCTTTTTGCAACAATTGATCTTCCACGTGACTCGACACCAACTCATCGGGGTCATCCATCAGATCAACAAGTGCTTGTATTGAAGTATTTACCCTCACAATACAAAAATACGGCGGATGTTTCTTGCTTTTAGTCCATTAACGAGTTCTTATCAAGTGTTCAATGTTAATTTCGTGAAATGATAAGGAGTTAGACAAAAAAAAGAGAGGAACAAATGCGTCACACTTGTTCCTCTCTTTGCTAAACCATGCTAAAACTATAAAACCCAATTGTCCCAACTATGAAATGAAACAATTACACTGCAAATATAAGTTCTTTTTTTCGTTCGACCGCAAACCATACAATAATTTAACATAAATTTTAGATTAACGATTGATCCCGTTAGACGAAATCAAAAAATATCTAGTCGGAATAAAAGACCACGCCCCTCCTTTCTTCAAAGATTGTTCGTCAAAAAAAATATAAAATCAGTACAACTAACTGGATTAAACTTTTTTCAGTGTTTGCTTGCGGTTGACTATTCAAAGTTCTATTTTTGGGCAACATTAATTAAAGATCAAATTTCGCGAACATGAGCGTATTAGTAAATAAAAATTCGAAAGTTATTGTACAAGGCTTCACAGGAAGTGAAGGAACATTTCACGCTGGACAAATGATAGAGTTCGGTACGAACGTAGTAGGTGGTGTAACTCCTGGAAAAGGAGGTCAGACTCACCTTGACAAACCAGTTTTCAACACAGTTCAAGATGCTGTTGACAAAACGAGTGCTGACGTTTCGATCATATTTGTTCCACCAGCTTTTGCTGCTGATGCGATCATGGAAGCTGCTAATGCAGGAATTAAAGTTATCGTTTGTATCACGGAAGGTATTCCGGTTAAAGATATGACGCGCGTTAAAGAATACATCAAGGCATTTGACACAACACTTATTGGTCCTAACTGTCCAGGAGTTATTACTGCAGGAGAGGCTAAAGTAGGAATTATGCCAGGATTTGTATTTAAGCAAGGTAAAGTTGGTATCGTTTCGAAATCAGGAACATTGACATATGAAGCTGCTGATCAAGTTGCCAAGGCTGGATTAGGTATTACTACTGCAATTGGAATTGGAGGTGACCCAATCATTGGTACAACTACAAAAGAAGCAGTAGAATTATTGATGAATGATCCAGAAACAGAAGGTATTGTTATGATCGGTGAGATCGGTGGAAACCTTGAAGCAAATGCAGCAAAATGGATCAAAGAGAATGGATCTAAGCCTGTAGTTGGATTTATCGCTGGTGAAACTGCACCAACTGGAAGAACAATGGGTCATGCTGGTGCGATCGTAGGAGGTAGCGATGATACTGCGCAAGCTAAGAAAAAGATCATGAGAGAATGTGGAATTCACGTAGTTGATTCTCCTGCTCAGATCGGACATAAAATGGCAGAAGCATTGGGAGTTAGTGTAAGCTAATTTCTAATAAACAATATTCAAAAAGGAGCTGTGATCGGCTCCTTTTTTTTGATAAATACATTTCATTTTTATAAAAACGACAAACGATGGACTTAAAAGACAAAATAGCATTAGTTACTGGAGGGAACTCAGGACTGGGAAAAGCAACAGCGAAACTCTTGATCCAGGAAGGCGCAGTTGCAATCATAACAGGTCGAGATCACAACAAAACTCAAGAAGTAGCTGAAGAGATCGGAGCTATACCATTTAAATGCGATGTAACTAATGATAATGAGATCAATGCGCTATACACCTTCATTTCGGAAGAATACGGAAAGCTGGATATCCTCATTAATAATGCCGGAATCGGAAAACGAAGAGAACTTACAGCGCTTACTCGAGAGGATATGAAAGAGATCTACGAAGTAAATGTTTTCGGTGCTGCTATGGTAGCACAGGGAGCTGCAAAGATCTTCAAGAAGCAACAAAGCGGAGACATTGTAAATATTGCTTCTACAGCTTCATTGAAAGGATATCCAACTGGTTCTATTTATTGTTCATCGAAATTTGCTCTCAGAGGGATGACACAATGCTGGCAAGGAGAACTTCGAAGAGATAACATCAGAGTTATTCAGGTAAATCCTAGTGAGGTTCCAACAGCATTCGGGGACGAAGAAAATAGAGAAGAAAGACCATTAGAAGACAACAAACTGAGACCTCTCGAGATCGCTCATACGATCGTTAGTACATTAAAAATGGATAATCGGGGTTATATCCCAGAAGTCAATGTACACGCAACGAACCCGTTCTAAATTAATTTGTTGGATGGAAGCCTCAAAAAAACATTGGTACGTCGTTTATACCCGTTATAATGCAGAGAAGAAACTTGAAAAAGTGTTATCCGATGCTGGGTATGAAACATTTTTACCCTTGTATACTACGATCCGTCAATGGAGCGATCGAAAGAAAAAGGTATCCATTCCACTTATAAATAGTGTTGTATTTGTTCGCACGACTCCAGCTGAATTGAATGAACTTTATAGGTTTACTCAAGTTAATGGAATATTGAAAGAACAAGGGAAACCAGGTATTGTTAAAAACGAGGAGATCAGAAATCTGGAGATCATTTCTCAAGAATGGAATGGTGATGTCATTGAAACAAATCAAGATCAACCATTAGCTGCTGGTGATCCAATTGAAGTGTTACGTGGACCATTTTCAGGAGTTTATGGAGAACTTGTCAATCACAATGGAAAACACCGTGTAGTAGTTAGGCTTAGATCAATGCAGGTTGAATTCGTGATCAACATTCCTAAAAATACTGTTCGGAAAGTAAAATCCAATCAGGATACCAGTACTTCGTAGTGAACAATAGTCTATTCTTCACGTTTATAATATAGATCTTGAAACCAGAATAAGCGCGTCTAGCTGTTCAACTTTAGCAAAAGTATCAAGATCGTGTTTACGAACCATCCAATTGACGATTGGAATAAACAACAATACGTGATGTTAAACTTTGAGAATACCGAAATTGCATTTTCATCAAAATCGAATAATGATCTAAGGAAGTCCAGGTTTTTGTTTAAACTGGTAGCTCGCTCCTGGGTGGTTAATATAGGTAAACACGTTCTCAACTTTTTACTTGCCATCCGATTTCCACTTCGACCATTTGTAAAACCAACGATCTTCGAGGTGTTTTGCGGTGGAGAAACAATTGAAGAGTGTGATCATCGAATAGCTAAATTGGACAATTATGGTATTGGTTCTATTCTTGACTATTCTGTAGAAGGTAGTGCTGAAGAAGAGCAACTCAATAAAACGGCAGAAATGATCATCCGCACAATCGACAAAGCCGAACATACCAAGGCAATCCCTTTCGCAGTTTTTAAAGTCTCAGGTATTGCCAGCGACCGAATTTTAGAACGAAAAAGCTGGCATGATCAAGAAATGGGAACGAAGGAAAAAGCAGAGTGGTCAAGGGTTGAAGAGAGAATGCATAAAATAGCGAAAACAGCTTATGAAAAAGACGTTCCCTTGTTCGTAGATGCAGAGGATTACGCTTTTCAACCTGCAATAGACGATATCACCTGGAGAATGATGAAGATTTTTAATAAGAAGAAAGCAATAGTTTACAATACCATTCAGGCTTACAGAAGAGACCGTTACGAATTTTTACAATCGATGCATGAAAAAACTCATCAAGAAGGTATCACTTACGGAGTGAAACTCGTCCGTGGAGCATACATGGAAAAAGAAAGGGAGCGTGCTGCAGAAAACGGATACCCCTCACCTATTCACAAAAACAAAGATGCAACCGACAAGTGTTTCAATAACTGTCTCAGATACATCATAAAGCATATTAAAGACTTCGCATTATGTAACGGAACACACAATGAGGAAAGTACCTATCTTCTTACCGAATTGATGGATCAATACGGAATAGAAAAAAATGACAAACGAATCTTCAGTGCGCAATTGTTAGGAATGAGTGATCATATCTCCTATAACCTGGCTCACGAAGGTTATAATGTTGCGAAATATGTTCCTTTCGGACCTGTAAGAGAAATGATGCCCTACTTAATTCGTCGTGCTCAAGAGAACTCTAGTGCTCAAGGTCAGACAGGAAGAGAGCTCGGTCTAATCAAACATGAACTGAAAGAAAGGAAGAAAGACCGCAGACATGGAGAAAGAGAATCAGAAATGGATAATACACTCGCCAATAAAAAGATGGAAGAACGTGCGTAAAGTACAATAACTGTTAACCTGTAAACGATTAAGCTGCAACCAGATTATTTGTCTACTTTTTTGAACCCGTTCCCATTTAAAGTGATCATTGACTTATCCTCATTGAATAGCACTGTATACTTTTCTAATTGAGTTTTCTGACCACACTTAAATATTTGAAAAGCACACCCATATTCATCTTTATTCGGTTGATACCAAATATCAACTTTGTGCGTGATCTTTTCATTTGAACCGTCAGCATCGAATTTAACGAGAATTCCTTTAAAAGTTTCATGATCACCATAGATCTGAGGGATCACATATAATCGCTGACCTTTGGTCTCATATACGTCAACTTCATCATTATCAATAAAGTACTCTTTTAATTTTACTTTCTCTTGCTCACAACTTTCTCGAGATTGAACGCCTCCAACATTTCCGTTGATCTGATCTTTATTCGAGACTCCATTGAATTTAACCAACTCGTTCGTTGCTACTTTGCCAGAATAATTAAATACACGAAAAGGATCAATGATCTGGTCATAATTTGGGTCATTCCCGAATTCAGCTATGACTTGACCGTCTTTTTTAAGCGTAAATCGGATAAATGCTTTATTATTCGAGGAGGTATACCATTCTCCATTTTGACTGCCTTTTAATTGACGAAAAATGTATTCCTGATCATCGACATTCTTTTTCTTATAAATAACTCTAAACAATTCTTCCTTTTCAACCTCATCACTACCCTCACCTGGTGCCATAACGTTGATCGACTCTTTGAATTGATCACTTTTATATTTACCAGTTAGCCCTTCTGAAAACTGAAGGTATTGAGAGAATCCAGATGTTAGGATAAAAATTGATAATGCAGACAGTATTAGTTTCATAGCACGGTTTTTTACTAAAATAATAATTAATTTTTCAAACGGAAGACTAAAATCGTGCCATTGAGTGTGATGGTTAGATGTTTTTTATGTTTGACAGCATCAGATAATCTTTAGAAGGTCATTAGACCTAAAAATTAAAAAAAGCTCATCAATTATTGATGAGCTTTAGTTTCGTGATCGCGACAGGATTCGAACCTGTGACCGTCTGCTTAGAAGGCAGATGCTCTATCCAGCTGAGCACCCTATATACTCTTACATTCAGTAAATACATGTTTAAAATGTGCACACCTTTCATAAGAAATGATGGGTTAATAAATAATGTTCGTTTTATTCATAGTAGTTTATAATTCGTTCTGTAATACCAGATGGTTCACCTTCAAAAATTTCAATTCTCTTGATCCAGTTTCCTTTTTTATCATATTGATATTTAAAAATATAAGTTGATCCGAGTATCACATCTCCTGTTACCTCCTCCTTACTTTGGTAGCCTTTATCGTTGTACTCATAAACATATTTCCTTTCTAAGCTACCATCTTCTTTAAATGTTTTTTGCATCACTTTTTGCCCCTGAGCATTGTACTCATAGACATATCTCCACATAACCTTATCTTTTTTATATGAGTACCAAGCAATGGACTCTTTCATTCTTCCTTCGTCATCATAACTATACGTCGTTGTTGCTATTGGGTTTGCGTAAATCAGTGTCCATAAATTCTCCTCAACCATCATACCTTTATCATTATACTTGTATGTTGTGCGAGTGGTCATCTCACCTTGAGCATTTATCCCTGTTTCTTCTTTCAGTTTATTTTGTTCATTGTATAAGCAAGCAATGACCTCCTTTAAATCACCATTTGTGTCATATATTTTTCTCCCAGCTTCATTTCCATCTTTATCGTATGCCATCACGATCTTAGATGTAAGTCTGGATTTTTCAACTTTTCCATTGCTTTCGATTATACTATAGGTGGATTCTTCAACAGTTTTAACCTGACCTTTCAGCTTTTCGTACTCATCATCATAATGAACGAAAAAACTACAGCTAAAGATTAAAAAGAGAATTATTAGATAATTATTCAGGTTTCTCACGGTCTTGTATTTGTTCTAAAGTACTAAAATTTGACACTTTAAATGAAGACATATATGTTAAACACACTCATCAGCAAAATACAGTTGGTATAGCCTTTTCTAAATTACCTTAACCAAGTCTTTACTCCACCATGACCTGAGCATGTTCCTCTTCTATTTCTACTGAAACTGTAAGTTCCGTCATTACATATTGCAGTTGCTCCTTTTGGTCTTTTGTTGTAGTGAGTTGGAGATTGCACACTTTCTCCAAATGAATTAGTATAATGATCTATTGATCTTCTGGGTTCTCTAGTACTTTGCTTAAATTGATTATTATCGATTGAATATGATTGTACACTTCTGGATTGTTTTTGACGTAGTTTTAAGGATTTCTCAAACTCCTTTTGACGTGCCAACCTTCTCTCAGTTTCTCGTCGATCTATCTCACTTTCTATATCAAATACTAATTCCTGAACACTAGCACTCAATTTATTTGTGAAACCTGAGTATTCTCCTATTAGAGAGTCAATACCAATTGACATGTTGTAGTAAAAATCAATCTTAACAGAATACTGTAGTCTTGATCTTACTTGGTTTTCGTTCTCAGATATATATGTCTTTAACTCTAATAAATTTCTTTGATCCACTGATAAGTTTGTGGAAATCTGTGACAAATGTTTTTCATATTTTTCAAGTGTATCAATACATAGTTTGTACTCGTTTAACTCATAAACATTGGTTTTTAGTTTGTCGTAGAGGAATTTTAGTTTTTTTCTTACTTCCTCAGATTTATGATCTCTGACCCATATTTCATCTATTATCTTCTCTAGATTATATTTATCATTTTTGAAAGCAGATGTTCCAAAATAATCGGGGTCATTATTAAAATGTCTCTCGTATAAAGTATAATGTCTATCCTCACCAGCAACATATTCACTTCTTTCAATTACAAACAACTGAAAATAGATTATAAGACCTATTGTTAGAAAGAATAGTATTAGAGAATACCTTTTTTTCATCTAGTATGGTTAGGAGTTTTGTGATTTAAATCTTTCTTATCCAAGAAATATACAATTTTAAAATCATAACATACAAAAAAAGAAGATCTCCATATTCGAAGACCTTCTTAAATTATAGTACGTATGATCTCACAACTCTCCCATCTCCATAAAAGAATAGTATTCTCCAGTTGGAGTCAAGATTAAATGATCCAATAACTTAATCTCGAAAAAACTACAAGCCTTTTCAATTTGCTTTGTTAATCTCTTATCCGGTTCAGAAGGTTTCTTATTACCAGAAGGATGGTTATGAGCTATAATAACTCCAGTTGCCAGGCATTTCAATAATGATGATAGTAATATTCTTACGTCGACTACTGTACCAGATATACCTCCTTCACTCATTTTAATAGCTCCTAGTGGCTTATTGGATCTATTCAACGGTATTGCATAGAATTCTTCTTTAAAGCCTATCTTACCCTCTGTAAATAGATTTTTGAAATAGTTAAATGCTTCTTGAGAGGAATGAATCGATGTATTCTCATATACCTCTTTACCTACTGAATAGTTTAATTCAATTTCTCTTAACTCATGTTGAATGTGATTCTTCATAATTCTTTTTGGAACAGGTGTTATTTATTCTAAAAAGGGATCGTAGCAGAATGCAAAGATCCATGAATATGGGTAAGATCTAATTGGTAACTTAAAAAAAGACTATGAGATTTTATTTTTAGTTATGTACTATAAGAAAGACCGGGGGTAGTCAAAAAATGATAACTTACCGGGGGGATAATCACTAGGTAGCTTCAAAACATACGATTATGGCTACGATCAAATTCTACAAATGAAAGTTTAGTTATATACTCATCAAGAGCCCTGAATTACTTTTCATATCTCTTCTTTTAAAGAAATGGGGGGATAAAGGTAGATCAATAAACATATAAATGTGGATTCCTCTTTTATTCTTCAAATACACTTAACATCTCTTCTTTTGATAAAACATCCCGCTTCAGTTTAGAAAATGGATGCTCATACAACTCTTCATCCCCATAATTTACACCAAATCCGACCCTATATGCTTCCTCAGGTGACCAATTTTTTATATCGTAAGTATGTTGTGTGAGGATTTCCAAATAATCGTCATTCAATGAGTTTTTCAATTCTAAAATTTGATCAACAATAAAAGTGTGAGCATTGTAGGTTTTTTCAATTTCAAATAAATCGAGAGTATTTTTAATTCTATCTCTACTTTCGGGATTATTGTAACTAATCGAAATCTTTTCGCATTTATTCAGTTTTTTTGAGGAAAGCTTATAATCAAAAGAAAAATCATTAATTACGTCGTCTAAGTAAGGATGTATATGCTTAGCCAAGTTCATCGGTTTACTGCCTTTGAATGTACTATTACATATCTTACAGCTCGGTATAAGGTTATAAAAAGATAGAGATAAAATAGGATACCTACTTTGGGGGAAGTAATGATCAAAATCAGGTCTTGTGATCTGTCCTTTTACTTTTTTTGAACTCACAGTTATTGTATAAAGCCGATTGCAATTAGGGCAACAATTTACTTTTAGGTTATTTGCTAGTGAATAACTATTGTATTCTTGCTTCTTACTTGTGAAATTATCATAGTTAAATATTTTTCTAATCTTGGGGTTGAACCTTTTTTTATTCTTCCCTTTGACTATAGAATAGTATTCAGTTTGGATTTTTTTCAGTTCCTTCGGCTCTCCAATCAAGATATCATTTAATTTATCGAATAAAAAATCTTTTAAATACTTAGGCAACTGAGAGCTATTAACCTTGATTTTTGTTTTTTTGTATAGACCGGAACTATGTTTTTTCCTAGCTTGAACAGTGTGTTTAGTAATAATATTAATCATCCCTTTTTAATGCATTTATTCTATTTTCAACATCTTTTTTAATACGCTCAAGCCTTGCAATCTTTTTTTGCTTTGGTTCTGTTAGTTCTGCTAACATAGATTCAAGTTTTTTACGAAGCACAGGTTCATCAACTATATTAATTATTGATTCTGCTTTATCTATCATTTCTTGATTTAGCTTTTTTGGGTCTTTATTCAGTGTTTTTATAACTGAATTGATTTTACTTATAGCCAATTTACCAACAAGACCATCTCGTAAGAAAAAAGAATCTGACATCAATGAATGGACATTTGCACCGAAAGACTTTCTAGGCTTCTCATCACCTAAAAGAACTAATGGTGAATCTCTTTGATTTATTAAGTAATTTATATGAGAGTTAGGAATATCTGATAGGGACATAGTGGAATGTGTAGTAAAAATTATTTGAACTTTAGGCTCGATCGTTGAATTCTTCAAGTCCATCACCAGAGTTTTTGGAAGATATTCAATCAAGTCATATATGTATTCTTTTTGCCACTGCAAGTGAAAACCTAATTCAGCTTCATCAATTAAGATGTAAATAAATTTGGGAGCTTGATCTTCGGACTTTACTTTTTTTATTATCAGTTGCTTCGCATAGTAAAACCTACTATATAAATTAAACATTGCCTTTTCTCCTGTACTTAAAGCTTCCCAACCATAAGAAATAAATGATCTTGCTTCACCCCTATAACTCGTAAATTTAGAGAGCTGATTGAGATAAGAATACTTTAACTCTAAGAAATTCTTAAGATCATTTTTGGACGCAGTCCAAGATATATTTCCGAAATCATGAAATTCCACCTTAGCTTTAAAAATCAGTTCTCTTGTATATTTAATAAAGTCTATGATTACTTTAGTATCGTCTATTATATCAATGTTTTCAATAAACTTAATAACCGCATCTTCAAATTGAAGTTTATCCAAGTCACTTTTATCGATACTGACTTTACCTTTGTCAAGAAAGTGATTAGTTTTCTCAAAATGATAAAACATATTGATTAGTAAATGATTCAAAAAAGTTGCGTAACACTTTTTACGTGCATGAGGGTTAAATGATCTAGATATCTTTCGCTGATTATTAAATCTTTCCTCATCACTTGCATACTTATTTACAATCGGAACGACCTTTTCAAAAAGCAAATCGTAATATGGCCTAAGAGCATATGGTACATTTCGAACAGCTGAATTACTATCTTTGATTTTATGAGGAAAGTCACTGGATGAAGAATCAATTGATACAAATTCAGGAATTCTAATTTTCTCATTTATCAAAGCAGAAAATTGGGAGTCATTAAACAAATTAAGTTGACGCTCTATATCTCTTGCTCTATGTATTTCAATTTGAGATAATTCAGGAATCGTAGACTTGAAATCCTGATAATCTTGATAGATCAACCAGTCTGTTGATATGTCAACCCAGTTATTTTCATCATGTTTTATTGGGTATATCTTATGGTCCAATGCTGGATTATAATAAATCACTTCTGATGGATCTGAAGCTACTTTTGTTAAGTCAAAATCATATTTTGCTTTATCTTCATAGGTATCAACGACATATACGTTTGCACTAGAATCTTTATAGATCAATATAAAGTCAAAATTATCTCTATCATTTGTTAAAGCATATTTAAGAGCATCAATAAAACTACTTTTTCCTACCCCATTTTCACCAACAATTGCAGAGATATTAAGAACCTCATCACCATTATTTGTAGTAAAGAAATTTTTGATAAATAAATCATTTTTCAAACGTGTTGTAACAATTTCCCCATCTTCTTCATTTGTGAAATACTCATACTCTGAACCAAAATTAAGTCCTTGATTTTGAATGTTTCTAAACCTAGAAATCCAGAAGTAAACTATTTCATTCATAATATCTAATTTTCAAACACCTCCTTCAAACAACTTTGCATCAGTTGTTCTATTTGGGTTTGACTCGTTTCTATTTGTTCTTCTAGCTCATCACATAATGCCATAAGAGAGTTTACCTTTTCTACTATTGCTTTTTGTTCTACTTTAGAAGGAAAGCCAACTAAAGTGTTAAGAACTGTGGCCCTATCCAAGCCAGGGATTAATCCAACGGCGTTTTTTCTAAATTTCATGGCATTGACGTCCATAATTATTTTAATAAAATCGATTGATGATCCAATAGTGTCAATTGCCATTATCTGTCTTGCAATATGCGCTGATTCAACATGTAGCCATCCCATTTTACCAACTCCAGAACCCTTGCAAGTAATCAAAAGATCTCCTCGTTTTGCTAATGACCTAGGAGCATTTGTCCATCTATTGATGATTACCTTCTCATTTAATAAGTTACTAGCACCTGTTATGTATGGTATTCCAAAACTTTCTTTGTCCGAATATTGTGAGGACTTCAAGTCTTGTCCTGATTTTAGACTGATAATACTTCCTAACCTACACCAAACCCACCCATCAGGCAATTCATAAGGCACCTCATCTTCTTCTATCAGAGGCAAAGGCTTTTCCTTCTTAATATTCTTCTCAGCTATGAGCTGTTGCTTCTCCTTTTCTATACGTTCAAGCAATTCTGAGGCAGGTTGAACATCAGGATTGTTTACTCTCCATTTAGCAGTCAGTTTACCTTGAACAGCTAATTGCAGGATAGTTTCACGGAGTTTCTTAACACCACTTGGTTCTGTAAAGAACATAGGAAACTGATCTTTTAACCAATTCCATTCTTTGTTTGTATTATCTGACTCAGTAAGTCTTCTCAATGCTGAGGTAACAAAGTCTTCTTTAAGAGAAACACGCTCTTTTGTTAACTCTTCAAGTTGTTCTACTTCTTGAAATAGCTGGTTGACTGTTTCTACAATTGCTTTTTGTTCTTCAAGAGGTGGTAATGGTATTAATAAATCAGCAAAGTTGTTTCTTGAAATTCCTCCAATAATACCTGTCATTTTCTCAGAAAACGCCTTTGAAAACGACAAGGATCCATAAAGAGCAAGAATGTAGGTTGATTCTATTTCACCGAACTGTTCTATAGCATACAACTTATTACCAAAGCAACAATCCTCCTCTAGTATTCCCATCTTCTTACCGGCACTCCCTCCTTCAGAACAAATTAGAACAGTTTTTTTTCTGGCTACCTTAAACTTTGGTTCATCATACGGTATTCTCACCCCATTATCATGATTTATTGGCTCAAAACCATATCCTACGTCTTTTGTTGCGATATAAGGATAGCCACTATCTAACCCCTTATATTTTGTATCTTTAACATTTTTATTTACACTATTCCCATTAAATATATTACCAATCGTCCCCAATCTTTCCCAAAACCAAGAGGTAGGAATATTAAAATATTTTTCATCTTCCCTTACTTCATCTAGAGTTTTTGGTTTTCTTATTAATTTTTGTTTGTACAATTCTTTTTTTTCAACTTCAATATTTTGAAGTAAAACAGAGGACGATTCCACATCAAGATTCTTCTCCCTCCACTTAGCTGTAAGTTTTCCTTGAATTGCTAGTTCTAAAATTAGAGTCCTTAAGTCTTCAGCATTTTTTGGTTGAAGACTCATTTCTTTTAATAATGATAGTAAATGCATATTAAGAAAGGGCTTCAGTTAATACTTTTACGATCTCATCTTGAATAGAGCTGATCCTATCTTTAGTATTTCGATACTTTTCTAAAATAACATCAGGAGCTTCAAGATTATCAGCTTCAACATGAGGGTTCTTAATATCTAGGTTATAGTCCTTTTTCTTGATCTCATCTATAGAAACCTTCCAGGCATATTCATTTTCTTCACGGTTATTCCACCATGCTTTTTCTGCATCAAACTCCTTTACGGTAATTGGCTTGCTCTTATTATAGCTCTTATAGCCTTCAGGATAAGGATGCTCGTAATACCATACTTCTTTTGTTGGTTTGCCCTTATCAAAAAAAAGTAGATTCGTTTTAATGCCTGTGTATGGATTAAATACTCCGTTGGGTAATCGTACAATCGTATGCAGGTTACACTTCTCCATCAATTCCTCTTTGATCCTTGTCTTTACACCTTCTCCAAACAAAGTCCCATCAGGTAACACTACTGCACAACGTCCACCATCTTTAAGCATCCTAATTATTAAAGCTAGGAAAAGGTCAGCAGTCTCTTTGGTTCTGAACTTAGCTGGGAAATTGGTTTCTGTTCCATCTTCTTCAATACCTCCAAAAGGAGGATTCATTAAGACAATATCTACTCGGTCTTTTTTACCCCAATCTGAATAAGGTTTACTCAGTAGGTTATCTCTATGTACTGCAGGTAAATCAAATCCATGTAACATTAAGTTAGTGGTGCACAAAAGATGAGGTAATGGCTTCTTTTCAATTCCTCTGATGGATCTCTGAAGTATTTCTCTATCCTTTGAGGTTTTAACCTGATCCCTTAAGTGTTCTATGCTACATGTTAAGAACCCTCCAGTTCCTGCTGCCATGTCATAAACTGTTTCACCTAGTTTAGGATTAATTATGTCCACCATAAACTGTGTAACTCCTCTCGGTGTATAATATTCACCAGCTGAACCTGCAGACTGTAACTCCTTTAATATGGTCTCGTAGATATCATTGAATAAATGCCTTTCCTCCGTATTGTTAAAGTTAATTTCATCAATGACATTAATTACTTGTCTGAAGAGTGTTCCGTTCTTCATGTAATTGTATGTATCATCAAATACCGATCTGATGATCTTTGCTTGTGGCCCGAGTGTTATATCAAGATCCTTAAGCGTTGGAAACAATTCATTATCCACAAACTCCATGAGTTTATCTCCTGTTAGTCCTTCATCATCTGATGCCCAATTCTTCCATTTTAAATGGTCAGGAATAGGACTTTGATAATTATCAATGGTTAGATCCCATTCTTCTTCTTTATCCGAGAAGATCTTCATGAATAGCATCCACACCATTTGAGAGATTCTCTGAGCATCTCCATCTACTCCTGTATCCTTCCGCATGATGTCACGGATGGCTTTAATGTTTGTTGTTATGTTAGTCATTATACTTTTTCAAATCGTTGATTAATATATGTTGACACTTCAGTAATATCTAATTCTGGAGAGGAGTTTCCTGATCGTACATAAAACCTTTTGCTTTTATTCCCATTTTTATCAGATACTTCAGTGTAAAGAGGTCTCAAACCTTGCTTTATATTTACAAGACAGATTTCAGTATCCTCAACAATAGGAAATTGAATATCTAAATTATTTGTTGCGAATTCTATCCCATAAGCGTGATTTACCAGATTTCTTAGATGCAATTCAAATTCATCCTTAGTTCCACTCTTCAATGTCTTGTAGTCATTTTCCAAGCCTACAATGTTCAGGTCATCGTCAACACCCATTATAAGTGTGCCTCCTGATGCATTAGAAAAAGCAGCTATCGTTTTAAGAATAACCTCTTCAAGTTTTTTATTGACTATGTTTTGACGCATATCATATCTCAGGGTGGTCTTAAATTCCACCTCACTATTCTCTCCTTCAGCAATCATTTCCATCAGGTCGAGATCTAACTCTTCATTCACAGTTTCAGTGATACTATTTAAAAACTCATTGAGTTCTCTTGCCAAAATAATTCTTCTTTTCTCAAGGAATTGCTCAAAATTCTCAAGTTTCCATAATTCGGGATCATCCGGAATACATTGTAATTCAAGTGCAGTAGGGAACTGTTCTTTTACATAGGCTAAATAATCCTCTGCTAACTTATTACTCTTGCTTCTGTTTGCTGTTTGTGTTAGGATAGCTCTATTGGTCATTTCCTGAGCCAGCCTATACTTAACCCTACTATTTCTTGAATAACCGTTCTTTTTAAGTAGAGAGTAAGGGAATATATGATCACTTTCTAATTCATATTTCTTCCCCATATTTTTACGAATGTTAATACCTGTACTTAAGCATATAGCGTTCTTACTCTTAAAATAAAACTTCATGAGACCATAGAGTGCATTACTAGTTCCTGCTCCTACAAATTCATCTTTTGATATTTCTAAAGGTCTCTCAACCGCAATTACACCAATCAGTTTATCAAATGGGTTTGATTCTTCTACAACAATTTTGATGTCCTTATCTAACTTTTGAGGAAGCTGACTGATATATCTTTGTCGAATCTGAGAATAGTAGAACCACTTAATAGCCTTTTTAATCTCTATTTGGGACAACTTCTCTCCTTCTTTATGATAAGTATAGACTATTAAGGGAACTAAGGCATAAACCGAGTTTATTTCCTTTGTATGGTCCACATAAGCTTGACTCTTTATTATATTTAAGACATAGTCCAATACTTCAGAATCAAGTCTTTTCCATGCATCTTTAATCTTATCTTTGTTCTCCAGACTATGAAGCTTCTCCATTTTAGAACCCATTGTATGAAGCACTCCTAGAAGAACATATATGATGAAATCTAATTTGAATACGAAGCCATTCTTTTCTAGCTGTTTGAGTTTTGATTTAAATAACTCTCTGGCTTCTGGCCAATATCCAGAAATCTGAGCTAAAGCAAGTTCAGCATCAGTTAGATTTACACCACTTGCATTAACAATATAGAAAATATCAATTGCTTCTTTAATGCTAGCCTTCGGGGGAATTATTTGTTCTTGAAACTCACGATCTCGTATTTTTTCAATTGCCCTAAAGTTATCATCTATGGTGTCTTCTCTATCTCTTGAGATTCTCTCTCCATCTTGTTTTTTCTCAAGGTCATCAACTACATCTCTATATCTTACATTTCCTTTGAAAATATCAGTCAGGTTGACCCATAGTGGATCTCCATCCATAGATTTAGCCTTGTAATACTCCAATGATAGTGACTCTACGTTGACGTAAAGGTTTCTGATATCTACTAGAATCTCATGCTCCTCATAATATGGTGGTATTTCACCTTTCATTAGCATGTAGAGAGTTGTAATTCTCTGTTGACCATCTAGAATTAATTTAACCGCACCTTGTCTTTCATCATATTTATGATCACCTTTTAATTCTGGAGGGTTATTCGTCTCCCAAGTAAGCATAGTACCTGTTGGGTAATCATTGATTAAAGAAGCAACTAACTCCTTTGCATTTTTTCTCTTCCAAACATATTCTCTTTGAAATGCAGGAACAAAAAGCTGTTTCTCATCAATTTTATCAAGTATTTGTGAAATTTTCATCTATGCAGTTTTATAGAGTTCTTTTTCTAATTCTTTAATTGCTTTTTTATAGGCAGATTTGTCTCCAAAGGTGCTAACAATCTCTACTGGTCCTCCTAGATCAGAGAGAGGTCTTAGTTTAAGCACAGAATTGTTCTCTATTGAGGTAATACCATCTTGAACGTACTTCTCGAGTAGTTTCTCCAATACCTCTCTAGCTTGATCTCCGTATTTAGCAAAGTAGTTGCGTTTCTTTACGTTCTCAGCTCTTTCCTTTCTTGTAAGTGGTGGCATATCAAATGCAACATGACAGATGAGATCAAAGGCATCTAAATCTTTCCCTACTTCTTCTCTTAAAGCTTCTAGGAAAATTCCTTGCTCTGCCATTTCTTCAAGTAATTCCTGTTTTTTGGCTGATGAATTCCATTTGTCTGTAAACTCATCTAAAGTGTGATACTCTTTGATGATGTTATCTTTTGAATACTTTTTTAATGATTCAGTGATGAGCTTACCATCTTTACCATAGTATTGAACGCGCTCAGACACGACTGATACAGTCACGTCATCTATGTAGTATTTCTTAATTTTTGATTCCTCATCTTTAATAGAAATGTCACTGGGATTGCCTTGAAGACTTAATACATCATCTTCATTCGACGTAGGATCCAGCTTATTATCAATTTCATCAACAACATCTTCAGTCATATCCGGTGGAGTAACTGGTTCTGATTCACGTGGAGTATAGATCTGAACGGGTTCACCATCAAAATCCGGATCTGCAAATAGATTAGTTGCTTTTCTAAAATCCATGATAGTAAAGAAAACTTTTCCTTCAGCTTCTCTGATCCTTGTTCCTCGTCCAACAATTTGTTTAAACTCAGTCATAGAACCTATGTTAGATTCCAAAACAATAAACTTAACCATCTTCGTATCAATACCCGTGGTTAGCATTTTAGATGTTGTTGCTATTACAGGAAATCTTTCTTCTACGTCGGTAAAGTTATCAAGCTCTTGTTTCCCAACCTCATCATCACCAGTGATCTTAACACAGTAATTCCAATGTTTAGCAACGAGATCTGCATTCTCATTTATCAATGCCTGTCTCATTCTATTAGCATGATCAATATCAGTACAGAAGACAATAGTTTTGGCAAATCGATCCGTAGCTTTTAGATATTCGGTAATCTTCTTCGCAACAGCTTGAGTTCTTCCATCAATGACTAATGTACGATCATAGTCTTTGAGGTTATAGATCCTATCCTCAACCTCATTGCCATATCTGTCTTTTAAGCCCGAAGTAGGTCTCCACCCTTCATCTACATCCATACCAATACGAACCACCTTATATGGAGCTAAAAATCCATCCTCTATACCTTGTTTAAGGCTATAAGTATATATAGGTTCTCCAAAGTATGCCATATTTGAAACATCCTTTGTTTCTTTCGGTGTTGCAGTAAGACCAATTTGAGTAGCACCACTAAAATAATCAAGTACTTCTCTCCAGGCAGAAGCTTCAGATGCAGAGCCTCTATGACACTCGTCAATTACAACGAGGTCAAAAAAATCTCTACTAAACTCTTTATATGCATTTTGGGATTCCTCTGATCCAGTTAATCCTTGATAAAGGGCAAAGTATATTTGGTATGACTTATCTATCTTACGGTTCTTAATGATATGCATGATATCATTTCCAAATGGGGAGAAATCTCCGTTCTTGGTTTGAGTAAGTAATGCATTTCTATCAGCAAGGAATAGAATCCTTTTTTTTGTTCCATTCTTCCAAAGCCTCCATATAATATTAAAAGCTGTATAAGTTTTACCAGTTCCTGTAGCCATTACAAGGAGGATCCTGTTTTGTCCTCTAGCAATAGCCTCCAAAGTTCTATTTACTGCATTTTGTTGATAGTAACGTGGTGACATACCACTGTCATCTCTGTAGTAATCCTGCTCTACGATTTTACGTGCTTCAGGAGAATCTATCTCTCTCTCATTTAAGTACCTCTCCCATAACTGATCAGGTGAAGGGAAGTCATCAAGTGAAATTTCTTTTTCAATGTCCCCGATCCCTTTGGTTCTATCATGAAATACAAAACTGTCTCCATTCGACGTAAAAACGAAAGGGATGTGAAGGATTTCAGCATATTCCAAAGCTTGTTGCATTCCATCTCCTACGTTCATTTTGTTACTCTTAGCTTCAATGATAGCTAATGGTACGTCAGGCTTGTAATAAAGAATGTAATCAGCTCTCTTTCTTTTCCCTCTTGTGTGAAGGTTACCCTGTACTATGATTCTTCCATCAGTAAACTCAACTTCTTCTCTTATTTGCCGACGTAGGTCCCAACCCGATTTTGTGATGGCTGGTGTGATAAACTTCGTGCATATGTCCCGTTCAGACATTTGATCTTTATTCATAGCTCTAGGTTATCGCATAATGGTTATTAAGCTGATAATTATACTCAAAATTTAAAGGTAAACATTTTTTGTTTAAGTATTTTCATTAATCAGTTTTGAAGGGCTATATCTCAATGAAATCAATGATGGAACTGAATAGATATTTAAAATAAATTTTATTTATCGAAATATTCATTTTAATTTAGCATCTCAGATGTTCTAATTTTACCCTTTCGAGTAAAATTTATATTGATATCGGAAACTCTTCCAAAAATTCATAATCTGTTTTTTTAGTCACGCTAGGATTTTCTTAGTGCAGTTATTAAATAAATAATTATTGATATTGATATAAGTTAAATCATACAAGTAATAACGTCAGTTTCGACGTGGAAAAAATGAGGGTTACCTGATTGACGATTCAGGTATATATCCCCTCCACTTTTTTAGTCATTTATAACGTATGACTAATTCAGACATCATACATCGTCAATTCATTACACATCAATTTACTAGGAAAATATGCTCCCTATAAGTACATACTTCTATTATTTCATACGCTTATTTATCAGGGGTTTACGTGGATTATTGATGTGTGTTTTTTTCAAATAATGTATAAAATTGAAAATTATGATGCAAATTGATTATAGAACAAAACAAATTGAATTAGATCCTCAAAAGTATCGCAATATAGAAACGGGAGAAATTCTACAGAATGAAATAGAAACTACTAATTATGAATTCAAAGATAGTTGCGAAACTTATCTATTTCTGAAAAAGTATTCACCTTATTTCAAAATGACTAAAACTCATAATTTTGTAAAATACTTCCCAGATGAGATAAATAAAGTCATCCCCTCTATATCGCTGAAGAATCTAGGGTATTTTATTAGAATATGCCATAACCTGAATTACTGCGATAATGTGTGTCTTAATTTTAAATATGAAGCACATACAAACAAATCTTTGGCATTCGAATTAGGAATATCTCCTCAAAGATCTAACAGCATAACAAAAGACTTGGAAAAATCTGGATTATTGAAGCATTACAGATTAAAAGGAACCAAATACAATCGAAAGAAGGTATTTATAGTGAATCCGAAATACTTAAGAAAAGGAAAGGATATAAATGAAGATATCATTAATATGTTCAACAATTCGAAGGGGCGGTTTAATCATAAGGATTTTTGTATCCTAGATCAGCAATCAATGTTTCGAATATCAAAAGAAGGGTTAACGTTTCAAGCTATTGGTTTTACACTAGTGCTATCAACTTATCTTTCTAAGGAAAAGAATATTCTTAATATCAACTCAAAAAATCTATTTAAAACTTTCAGAAGTTTAGGTATATCAAAAATTCAGAAGAGAACATTCGATAATTATTTAGCCAATATTATGGAATCAGAGGTTCTCTTTGAATTTAAAAAAAATAAGTACAAAAGGAATGAGTACTACTTAAACCCATCACTTATTCGACGTGGAAACAAATTTCCTAAATTTTTAATGGATAAAATGATAGACTATTCGGAACCTAAATAAATTTAAAGCTTGAGGTTCCATTTACTCCACTTATTAAAAGAAAACTCAAGTACACTAAAATGGTGTGCTTGAGTTTTTTCCCTATTAGCTATTGGTTTGAGTCTGAGGGATTGATTATTCAGCATTATAAACCTTTTCAGATGTTCCGTCTGAGTATATGAAAATTAGAATTGTATTCGGTTTATATTTGGATTTACGTCCCATGAGATCTAAGATTTCTACAAGCTCTTTTTCTTCATTTTCCATCTCTGATATCCCTAAGCTACCACATGAGTTTGAGTTCCCAGAAGTGACATAATTATACGGATTAGTTTGACCAGGATTATTAAGATCCCACATACCTTTTTCTTGCCAAATCCAGTTAATATGGTTTTCCGAATATACTGGGTCATCTACAATTATCTCAAAAAGAAGATCATTCAAGCTAATTTCAACCGATTTCCACTCTTGACAATCACCATTAGCTATATTCAAACATTCAAGAACTGGATTACTTCCCACATAAAGAGCACAAGGGCTAGATGAATTAACGTTAATAGAAATGTTGGAAAGATCTATTTGAGTTAAATTTTCATTTAGGAGTATTTGCACAGTTCCCAAACCTACTAATGTATTCGAAGAATTGAGTGAGAGTTCAGTTATTTTAGTATTACTTATTTTTAAAAAGCTCAGTGGAGTAGAGGGAAGGATAATCGTCTCTACATTACTCGGAACCCCACTTATATCAAAATAAAAAGAAGGGACACTAGTTACAAAACTTAAATCAACTTCTGTAAGCCACACGTTATCAGATAATGTGAATGAGTTTAAGTTTACACAATTCTCTATTCCACTAAGATCACTAATAGCATAGCCTCCCGGAGATATGTTTGTTACATCAGAGAACCCATTGGTAAGTACGAGGTTATTATTGTTAATACCATCGTCACAGGTCGGATAATTATCTTCGAGATATGCTTCAAATGCTACATCAGGTATAAAAGTTGTTTGACTATATGTCATGATAGGTATTAAGAAGCAACATAATACTATCTCTCTTATTGTTGGTTTCGATTTCATTTATAATTAAGTAATTAGGTTTTCTGAAGTAAACATATAAAAAAAGAATCAAATGTGAAAAAGGGGGGACTCAATCCCCCTTTTTAATGGCTTTTGCTACATCTTCATTCATCTCATCAATCAGCTCCAAGTCAAACTGCTCCAGATATACTCCTGTAACAGAATTCCCATACTCATGTCCCAGAGCCTCAGCTATAAGATCTTTAGAATAACCTAATTTCTTAGCTACGTTGGCATATGAATACCGAAACACATAAGTTGTTACTGATTCTTGAGAATTAATCATTTTACCTAATTGTTTTAGGTGGGTATTGATCACTTTTCTACGTTGCATCAGTACCTTGATTAGTTTGTCCTTATTTTTGAACTCCTCTTCAGTAATTAAACCTAATAACGTTGAGTCTACACTGAACTGGTCAAGTAAGTGTTTAACCTCATCAGTCATCTTAACACTGTATACCTTTCCAGTTTTGGCACGTTTATATATGATTCTTCCGTTCTTGATATTCTCTGATGATAGTAAAAGTAGGTCAGTGATGTTGATTCCTCTTAACATGAAGATCAGTTGACCAATCAACCAACTCTTATAATAGGTGTGATCTTTTGGTAAGTCGAGATTGAAATATGCACTTAACTCATTTATACTTAATACCCGTGGAGTAGTACTTTCCTTACGGAACTTATACTTTCTAAATGGATACCATTCATAGCCAACAAGGTCATAGTTGATAGCCTTGTTGCAAACTGCTCTCAGAGTTCTCATGTAGACACTAATACCATTTGCAGACATACCTCTTTTATATAGCTTACGCTCTAAGTCCATGAGTTTTTTATAACTAAAACTCTTCAGGGGAATATCGAGGTCAATAGCATCACTAATTGCATTTAGTGTCATTGAATACACCCTGGCATTACCATGTCGATTTGCATTCTTGAGTTCTTCAATGACTGATTCCCAAAAAGAGTATAATGTGACCTCATCTTTATTCTTTTGAATTAGGAAATCCCTTAAGTCCTTTATATCGTGGATATCTATATGTTCACTGATATAAGTTCTTAATCTTTTTAGATAGTGAGTTCTTAAGGTCAATAATTGTTCATTCAACTCCAGGTCATCCTTTACAGATGAGTTCTTTTGATCAAACTGACTCTTATGGAGTGTTATTCCTGAAGCTATATCACAATACTTCTTTTTAACACGTACTCTGAAAACTAATGGATAGGTTCCGTCTTTTCTAGATCTTCTTAGATCTAGTACTAAATTAATTGTTGCCATAATTAGAAATGAATTAGATCACTTCCTATGAATTATGTGCACACTTTTTCACACGCCAGAATGTAAAAACAAGATGAAATCCGAGGGCTGGTACGTCTCTTCCTTGTAAACAATATTCGACTATATCACAACAAAAAACCCCATAGAACGTGAGTTCCATGAGGTTTCTAATCTTGTGATCGCGACAGGATTCGAACCTGTGACCGTCTGCTTAGAAGGCAGATGCTCTATCCAGCTGAGCTACGCGACCAATTTAGTATTTCAATACAGCTTCCTTCTGTTCACGTCGTGTAGCGAAGCTGCCTGTGCCGATCTAGACGAATCCAAGAGGATTATGAGTCTTTTTCGGTACCTGTGCCGATCTAGACGAATCCTAGAGGACTATGAGTCTTAATCGGTAAGCTACGCGACCTATTGATATTTCAAAAAAGTCTTTCAATTCTGTTTCCCGATAAACAGTACAGACTCTCAAAATCAAAAAAAGGGGATGAACTCAATCATCCCCTTGTCGGGGTGGCAGGATTCGAACCTGCGACCTCCTGCTCCCAAAGCAGGCGCGATAACCGGGCTACGCTA
>DCYS01000027.1:67020-186871 GCA_002331485.1 Flavobacteriales bacterium UBA2104 | reverse complement strand
TTTAGGATTTAGATATAAGTTTTCTTTTGTTAATTCCTTTATCAGATCAAGTGTAGAGTAGGTTAGGTTGTTGGTTATCATTCCTTTGATTTATTTCAATAGCACTAAACATTGTAAAATTAGTAATTAAAACTACTGGAATGAACGGTATAAACACGTAAACTGATCTACGTATTTATACTTGTATGTTGTTGATTTTCTAGTGTTTAAAAGCCGAGTAAATATTCAGCAATAGATGAATCAAAACAGAGACTCATACTCAATTAATAGAGGAGTAACTATGGATAATTTATTCGATATTCTATATTCCTCATTCAAAATTTGTTACGCTGCGATGTATCGAGCTTGTCGAGATGAGCGGCTCCCACTGAGCCTGCGCCTAACTGAGTAAGTCGAAGTACTGCGGATCTATCTCCTTTCATGCTCTGAGCTCTTCTGCTACGCGCTATACAAAACACTCCATGGCTCTGTGAAAAAACATTACACAGAGATCTCAGAGTGAATATGGCTTTTTTGGAGCTCACAGAGCATGAGGGGCGTAAGTAGAACGTTTAATTACTTCAGTTTACAAGATGTTACCAATCTACACCATACAGGCTCAATGTCCTCCTACCGCGCCTTTAGAAAAAAGCTCCGTGCTCTCTGTGAAATGAAATACTAAGCCTAATCTATTCCTCATTAAAATACCTCAAAACCTCCGGAACTTTGATCGTTTCTGGATCCTCATTCTTTTCTGCGTTGAAATACTCGAGAATAGCTTCTTTGATCAAGTGCTGTTGTTGGCGTTCATCTAAAGGCGGAAGTTTCTTCACGAACTCAAAATGTGGCCAGTTATCTTCATCTCGTCCGATGGTCTTATAGAATCCAAAAGGCTCTAAAACCGTACAGACTGCAACGTGCATTAATTCTGTCTTTTGACGCTTTGAAAACTTCTGATAACCTTTACCGAGTTCTTGCACTCCAATAAGAAATAGTATGGCTTGAACATCCATCCCTCCTCCGAATTTCTCCTCTAGTTCAGCTATTAGTTCCTTGAATTTTATTTCGATCGCGTAATCCACAGTGCAAAGTTAAGTAATGCAATGGACTATTCGAATCAAAATGAATCTTTCACTACATTTGTTCTATGACCAAAATACTCGTCATACGTTTCAGCTCAATTGGAGATATCGTCTTAACTTCTCCGGTGATCCGTTGCCTGAAAGAACAGATTAACAATGTAGAGGTACACGCACTTACTAAAAAACAGTATGCTTCATTGTATACCCCCAATCCACACATAACTAAAGTTCATGAGTGGGGAGAAGACAACAAGGCTATTTTGGAAAACCTGAAGCAGCTGGATTTTGATTACGTGATTGATCTGCATCACAATATCAGGACACAAAAGATCAAATCCGCCTTAAAAAAGAAAAGCTATTCGTTTCCTAAGCTCAATGTTCAGAAATGGTTATATGTGAACTTCAAGTACAACAAAATGCCTGATGTACATATTGTTGATCGCTATTTTGAAGCCGTAAAGGAGCTCGGGGTTAAAAATGACCAAAACGGTCTTGATTTTTTCCTGGCTAAGGAAGATGAAGTCGATGTTAGCGGTTTTTCATCAGATGGTAAATATATATCAATGGCAATTGGTGCTCAATTTGCTACGAAGAAGCTTCCGGTTTCAAAAATAATTGAGATCCTTGAAACGATCGAACTTCCTGTTGTGATTATTGGTGGAAAAGAAGATGTAAAGGAAGGTGAGGACATTTGCGATGCCCTTTCTGATAAAACGATCTTTAATGCTTGTGGAGAATACAGTATTCAAGGATCAGCGTCGATCATTAAACAATCTCAATTACTCATTACTCACGATACAGGAATGATGCATGTTGCAGCAGCATATGATCTTCCTATTATAAGTATTTGGGGAAACACTGTCCCTGAATTTGGAATGTATCCCTATCGACCTGAAGCTTCAAACTCTTATACAGTTCATCAGGTCCAAGACCTTTCTTGTCGACCTTGCTCTAAAATTGGCTATCAAAAATGTCCGAAAAAGCATTTTCGATGTATGATGGATCAAGATATTGAGCAAATTCAAACCGATATAAAGCGATTTATTTCTCAATAACAACAAACTCCGTTCGTCTATTTTTTGCTCTACCTTCTGGAGTCTCATTTGTTGCAATCGGTTGAGAGTACCCGTAACCCTTAGAGGACAATCTGCTTTCGTCGATCCCTTTTTCGATCAAAGAATTCAAAACTGCCGTCGCTCGTCTTTCTGAAAGGTCTGTATTATACTCTAAAGAGCCTCGATTATCTGTATGCCCCCTGATTTCAATTTTCATATTCGGGTACTCAGTCAGAATTTCAAAAACACGCTCGATCTCCTCATTCGATTCAGCTAATAACGAATCAGAACCCGTATCAAAATAAACGTTTAATAAGATTGGCTGACCTACTTTTACTGTATCATTTCCGTAGGTAAATGAGGAGTCTGAAAGAGCCTGGCTTTCCTCTGAAATTGGAATCGTAGAATTGATCTCATCAATAAATTCTCTACCATTTATTTGAGAGTATATTCTATATTTTGTTGCATTTTCAGGACGATGGAAGATTATCTTATTGAAGGTGCAATTCTGGTCAATGATTCTTCTCAGTGACGCTCCAATGTTTTTATAGTCTTCCACCCTAAATACTTTACCATACTTTGGTTCAAAGACCCTCTTTATATTATCTTTTGAATAAATGAAGCGAAAAAAGAAAGTGTTTTGTTGCTCATCTGGAAAGTATACAACTTTATGAGTTTGTATATCCTGTCTTTTATTGGCAAGGGCAAGACTATCAAATTTTTCATCCCACGAACCGCTAAGATCAGAAAACAAGATCACTGATTGATTTGGATTTACACTATTAGCTTTTAAATCATCATTGTAAAGTAAGTAAGCCAGGTCCGTTTTCGTAAATCCGCCGATCGTTGTATCATTTTTATGGAGCAGGCTGTCGATCAGTAATTTACTGTCTTTTGAAAAGCCCGAAACCAATATTGGAGTTGTTGCATATTTGATAATGGCAATTTCATCTGTCTCATTCTTATAATCTATAAATGAAACCGCCTCATTTGAAATGAGTTCTTCATTTTTTTTCATCGAACCACTCATGTCAAGTATCAAGGTATAATCATGTGGGGTGCAATTCGACTTCTCCTTTTCAATTAAATCCCAATCTTCTATTACAATCCACTGACTATCAACAAAGGCCTCTATTCTACTTATTGAATTCTTATCATTTTCGATAGAGTAATAATTACCATCGTTATCTTGAACCTTGTATCTGATCTCAACATCCTGCTCATATTCGTGCTCAAGATCAATTTCAACATTGATACTGTCGTTTGGATCAAGGTCTGACAAACTCTTATTCTCTAGATTACCTTTCGTAACGGGTGGAACTAGCGATCGCTTTGCAATACATGAAGTGATAATTGCAGAAATAAAAAGCAAGTACAAGATTCTTACTACATATTCACCCTTGACATTCATTTTCAAAAACACTCTTAATTACTGATAATCAACCATAAGTATACTGATTTTACTAATAAATCAAACATTTTGGAATCAAAACTTACTATCTGAATTGATCCAATATGACATAATTGTTTAAGCCTGTGGCTTCCATCAAAAATTACTAACTTTGCGCTTCTTAAAAAAACAACGTTTTATGAGCTCAAAATATCAAGAGTATAGTGGACTCAATCTGCCCAATGTAGCAGAGCGAGTAATGAAAAAGTGGGAAGAAGAAAACACTTTCCAGGCCTCTATTGACTCACGTGATGAAAACAAGCCTTTCGTGTTCTTTGAAGGACCGCCATCTGCTAATGGTCTTCCAGGAATTCACCACGTAATGGCACGCTCAATTAAAGATATTTTTTGTCGTTATAAAACGTTGAAAGGTTATCGAGTAAATCGTAAAGCTGGATGGGATACTCATGGTTTACCCGTTGAGCTTGGAGTTGAAAAAGAATTAGGAATTACTAAAGAGGATATTGGTAAGAAAATATCTATAGAAGATTACAACAAAGCGTGTAAAGAGGCGGTGATGCGCTACACCGATGTTTGGAATAACCTTACCAAAAAAATGGGATACTGGGTTGATATGGAAAACCCATATATCACATATGAATCCAAGTACATGGAAAGCGTATGGTGGCTCTTAGGTCAGTTGAATGATAAAGGGCTTTTGTACAAAGGGTATACGATCCAACCATACTCGCCAAAGGCTGGTACCGGACTTTCTTCTCACGAGTTGAATCAGCCAGGCTGTTATCGCGATGTAAAGGACACCTCATGTGTAGCTCAGTTTAAACTAACAGAAGAATCGAATGAAAAATTCGTTGAAAATATATTGGGTGGTGATCATGCCGTAGGGACGTATTGCCATACGTCCCTACTGGCATGGACAACAACTCCATGGACGCTTCCTTCCAACACAGCATTAACAGTTGGAAAAAAGATCGAATACGTTATTGTTCGTTCATTTAACCAGTACACGCACGAACCAATTCAGGTTGTTTGTGCAAAAGCATTGGTAAATAAACAGTTCACGAAAAACTACTTTCAAGTAGAAGACCAAAGTGAATTAAACAACTACGAAAAAGGAGCCAAAAAAATACCTTTTTATGTAGGAGCTGAATTTAAAGGGACTGATCTTGTTGGCCTACGCTATGAGCAATTGTTGCCATATGCTCAACCGATGGAAAACCCTGAAAACGCGTTTCAGGTAATTCCTGGTGATTTCGTTACTACCGAAGATGGTACAGGAATCGTACATACGGCACCTACTTTTGGTGCAGATGATGCAATGGTAGGAAAACAAGCAGGGGTTCCAGGATTGCTCGTTGAAGACGAAAAGGGAAATGGCGTTCCTCTAGTTGATCTTCAAGGTAAGTTCCGTCCTGAGATGGGAGAACTTGCGGGGATGTATGTCAAAAACGAATATTACGATGATGGAGAGGCTCCGGATAAGTCTGTTGACGTTCTGATCTCAATAAAGCTTAAGGAAGAAAATAAAGCATTCAAAGTAGAGAAGTACGAACACAGTTATCCACATTGCTGGCGTACAGATAAACCTGTATTGTATTACCCGTTGGATTCCTGGTTTGTAAAAGTTACTGATAAGAAAGACCGAATGATCGAGTTGAATAAAACGATCAATTGGCAGCCAGAATCAACAGGAACAGGTCGTTTCGGAAAGTGGTTAGAAAACCTAAATGACTGGAATCTTTCGCGTTCTCGTTACTGGGGGATCCCAATTCCCATTTGGAGAACAGAAGAAGGAGATGAGCAGATCTGTATTTCCTCTATTCAACAATTGAAAGAAGAATGTCAAAAGGCTGTTGATGCAGGTGTTATGGAGAATAATGCACTAGCTGATTTCGATCCTTCTGATATGTCGAAAGAAAACTATGAAAAAGTAGACCTTCATAAGAATTACGTGGATCAAATTACGTTAGTCTCTAATTCAGGTAAACCCATGAAACGTGAAGCAGATCTAATTGACGTTTGGTTTGATTCGGGATCTATGCCTTATGCACAGTGGCACTACCCATTTGAGAATAAAGAATTGATCGACAATAATAAAGCTTATCCTGGTGATTTTATCGCTGAGGGTGTTGATCAGACCAGAGGATGGTTTTACACGCTTCATGCCATAGGAACTACTGTTTTCGACTCGGTAGCCTATAAAAATGTGATCTCGAACGGACTTGTTCTTGATAAGAACGGACAAAAAATGTCGAAAAGACTAGGAAACGCTGTAGATCCATTTGAAACATTAGATAAATTCGGTCCGGATGCTACACGTTGGTACATGATCACTAACGCAGCTCCATGGGACAATTTGAAATTCGATACTGAAGGTATCAAAGAGACACAACGTAAATTCTTTGGAACACTTTACAACACATATTCTTTCTTTAGTCTCTATGCAAATATTGACGGTTTTGCTTATCAAGAAGACCGCATAGCAACAAAAGATCGTCCAGAAATTGATCGTTGGATCATTTCAAAACTGAACTCTCTAATGAAGGAAGTTGATAATGCATTTGAAACTTTTGAACCAACTAGAGCAGGTCGTTTGATTCAAAACTTTGTGAATGATCAGTTGTCAAACTGGTATGTTCGCTTATGTAGAAGACGTTTTTGGAAAGGAGATTATACAGAAGATAAGATCGCTGCTTATCAAACGCTTTTCGAGTGTTTAGAAGCAATTGCCATAATGAGTGCTCCTATCGCTCCGTTCTATAGTGATGAGTTGTTCAGTGATCTAAATAAAGTGGCTAATCGTCATGACGTTTCATCTGTTCACTTAGCTCACTTCCCTAAACCTGTTGAAGCTGATATCGACACAGAATTAGAAGCTCAAATGGAGATCGCTCAGGATGTGTCTTCATTAGCATTAAGTCTACGTAAAAAGGAGAAGATCCGTGTTCGTCAGCCTTTGCAGAAGATCATGGTTCCAATTCTAGACCCAAGTTTCAAATCTCGTATTGAACATGTTCAAGACCTCATCCTTTCTGAGATCAATGTAAAGGAACTCGAGTTACTTGAGGAAACGACAGGTGTTCTAACGAAGAAGATCAAGCCGAACTTCAAAACGATCGGGCCGAAATACGGTAAGCATATGAAAGCTATCGCTGGAATGATCGCTCAATGGGGAGATAAAGAAATAGCTGCCGTTGAGAACGATCGTGGTTGGTCTGGAGAGGTAAACGGAGAACAAATTGAACTTGATTTCAATGATTTCGAGATCGAAACAGATGACATACCTGGATGGCTAGTTGCATCTGAGAATGGAATCACGGTTGCGATGGATATTACCATTACTCCTGAGTTAAGACAAGAAGGTATTGCGCGAGAATTAGTGAATAGAATTCAAAACTTCCGTAAGGATGCCGGTTTTGAAGTAACTGATAAGATCAATGTATCGATTGATACGAATGAGGAGATACAAGCGGCTATTGAATCTAATAAAGACTATATCGCTGCTGAGGTTCTTGCTGATGCGATCAACGTTGGTTCAATTGAAGGAACGGAATTCGTTGCTGATATTGAAAATGAGGGTGATACTAAGGTTGGTCTGGTAAAAGTCTAAAGGGAACCGCAGAACATTGAATGAGGAAGTTATTTCATATTCAATTATCATTAGTCATACTTGATTAAAAACGACTTCTGACTTCTGCTGTTCTACGGTTCTGCGGATCAAAATTCTGCGGTTCTTCTCAGATCCATTGATTCGTTCTACTGAATTAATTACTTTTAGAAAAAAGTACAACATGCCGCAAAACACAACTTCATTTCAATTTATCAGTGAACCTACAGACGTAAACTTTGGTGGAAAAGTCCACGGGGGAGTTGTGATGAAGTGGATCGATCAAGCTGCATTTACTTGTGCCAGAACTTGGTCAGGAACGTACTGTGTTACAGTATATGTAGGAGGAATAAGGTTTCTTAAGCCAATCAGTATTGGAGATATTGTCAAAGTAGATGCTACCGTAATCTACACTGGTAATTCAAGTATTCATATTGCAGTTGATGTTTATTCAAAAAACTTCGAAAAAGAATTTGAAAAAACGACGCATTGTGTAATCGTTTTTGTTTCCGTTGATGAAGATGGTAAGCCTACTAAAGTTCGTTCTTGGGAGCCCGGAACAGATAAGGAGAAAAAGCTTGCGGAGTACGCTAAAAAATTGAAGTCTCTAAGAGAAACGATCAATGAAGAAATGAAACCTTTCTTGGAGTAGGTCAAAGTTGAATTCCAATCACACAAACATCATCTACTTGCTCAAGACTTCCTTTCCAATCAATAAAGTTGTGTTCAAGTGTTTTGCCTTGATCCTCTAATGATTTGTCTTGAATACTATTTAGAAGTGATTTGAAGCCCTTGGTTTTCAACTTCTTGCCTCCTTTTAAACGCTGATCAGTAGTTTTACCTCCAAATTGATCGATGTATCCATCAGAGAATAAATAAAGTTTATCACCTTCATGAACCTCCATGATCATAGTTGTGAATGGCTTTGCATGAAATGATTTTCCCACCGGCTGTTTGTCTGGCTTTAGTTGAATAAGCTGTCTATTATTTTCTAGCTCCTCTGATCTTATTCTCTCTTCATTTTCTTCAACTTTCCATCTATGATCCCTGAAAATCCATAAGGGATTATTTGCTCCTGACCATTCTATCTTCTCAGGTTTGGAATTTTTATCTGACGACGAATAATGTATTGCAGCTAACGAAATATCCATACCATCATTTACAGATTCACCACTTTTCTCGAATCGCTCCATGATCAATTGTCGGACTCGATCCAATATTTTGCCAGGTTCCTTAATTCCATCTTCGATCAAAGCTTTAGTTAAAGCGCTGCTGCACATCACACTTACCATTGCTCCAGGCACTCCGTGACCCGTACAGTCCGCCGCAGCTATGTAATGAACATTATCTACTTTTTCACACCAATAGAAATCTCCGGCAACAATGTCTTTTGGGGCATAGTAGACGAAAGCATCGGCGAAAAGTGACTTGACTTGATCAACAACAGAAGGTAGAATCGCTGACTGAAGCCTTCGTGCATACTGAATTGAATCTATGATCTCTTTGTTTTTTTCATCTACAAGTCGATGTTGTTCTTCTGCTTCTTTTTGTTTTTCATTCGCAATATCACGCTGTCTTTCAACTGCCTTTTTTTGCTCTTCGATCACTCGTTTTTGCCGTCCTATAATTCGGTAACGACTATATAAAAATATTGTGAAAATTATTGCTAATGCCCCTCCACCGAAAAAGGCATAATTCAATCTTTCAGCCCATTGTTTTTCTGCCGCTAATACCTCTTTTTCTTTCTGAACCCTTACACTATCTTTTGCCGCTTTTATCTCATAATCCAGCTTAACATCCATCCGTGTCATTTCTTCAATGTTCTCATCGTTTTTAATGCTATCACGGTATTTAACATGTACTTTATAATATTTAAGAGCCTCTTTGCCATTACCTATTTTTTCGTGGACACTAGAAAGCTGTTTTGCTGAAGACTCAACCCCATGAACGGACTTTGTCGTTACCGCTATATCATAAGAGTCTTTTGCGTATTCTAATGCTTTGTCTAGATTTCCTTTCTGCTCATAATAGATGCTTAAATTGCTCTTGTTAACAATTAGATCGTCTTTAAAACCTTGTTTTTCGCTGATATCGTGAGCTATCCTCATAGGCTCATACGCCCTATCATACTCTTCTTTAGATAGATAAATATTCCCTTTTGTTCCTTGAATAACTGCTAACAAACCAATATTATCTTTTTCCTTTCCTTCTAGTAGCTCTAAGGATCTTTCTAGATACTCAAGTGCTTTAGCATACTCTTTTGATCTCTTATAGCTCACTGCCAAATTGATCATTGTATGAACCATTCCTATCGTATCGTTGAGCTTTTTATCATAATACAAGGATTCTTCAATAAATTTTCTGGCTGTTTGGTGCTCGTCAAGATGAAAATATGCAAGACCCATATTCATAAGCGTAGCCCCAACTCCAGACTCATCGCCCATTTTTTCATAGAGTCCTTCAGCCTTTTGATACTCCTCAATTGCTCTTTTATAGTTAGCATACATGATGAAGCATTCAGCTCGTGAAGAATGTCCGTAAGCCCTATATTGATCAAGTTCATAAAACTCAGCCGAGTCAATTAGCATATTCGCATAATACATTGCGGTATCTACATCTTCAGTGATATAAGACCAAGACACATCATACACGAAATAAAGTTTATCTTCTTTGGTAAGTGAATCAACGGACCAAACACTATCAACCTGATATGCAGGAAAACTACGATTTTGACCAAAACTCAAGTTTGATACGATCAAGATCAATATGAAAAATATCTGCTTCACTATTTCTAATTCCTCCAATCAATAATTGTAGCACCTTCGTTCTTGAAAAGATCCCTTGTATGTTCATGACATGTAAATAAGATCACCTGCCTATCACTGGCAAAATCAGTCAATACTTTTACAAGGTTCTTCGAACGATGAATATCGAAGTTAACCATAATATCGTCAAGTGCAACTGGCAGAGGCTCAGCATTTTTCTCGTATTCTTCGATCAATCCTAGTCGTAATGCAAGTAACAATTGCTCTCGTGTCCCGCGACTCAACTCTTCAACAGATTTTTGGCGTCCTCGATCATCAATGATACTAACATGCCGATCACTTAGAGAAATACGCAAGTCTTCATAGGCATTTTCAGTTATGGCTTTGAAATATTTTCGTGTTTGAGTAATTACTTCAGGCTGACGTTCGTTTTCATAACGCTGCTTACTTTCATTCAGAACTTCCAGCGCCATTTTTGTCGATAACCACTCCTTTGTTTGCTCCTTAAGTTGCTCTTGTAAACTTTCTTTTTCGTTTTGCAAAGCATACATCTCGTCGGGTTCCAATATGTGTCGAATTTCTGTTTTTATCGTGGCTAATTCACGATTTAGTTCGTCATATTGTTGCTTTACAGCTTCGTACTCGTTTTCCGTATTTTCCTTCTTCGTGTTGAGTTCCGACGGTGTAAAATCTCCTAACGTATTTAACGTCTCTTCTAATTGATCTGCACCACAGATCGTTTTAATGGTATTGACGGCATTATCTTGCCTGGACTTAAATTCTTCCCACTTTTTCTGCCTTTCAATCGATTCATGAAAATCAGATAGAGATGTTGAATTTGCCTCGGACAATCGTTTTTTATTGATTTCTAGTAGTTCTTCTAAAGAGGAATCAAGGCTCTTTAATTCTCTTTTTTGCTCTTCTTCTTGCTCCTTAAGCTGATCTCTCTTCTCTTGCGATTTTTCTTGTTTTGCCAGAGTCTTTATCAGATCATGTGGAACAGATGAATCAATTCTCTCGATTGAGGGTAAGACAGATCGCAATTTGTCTTCAAACCGCCCGATCATTTCATCATTTCTGAGAATAGTTTTTTCTGTTTCTTTAAGATCATTCTCGAGTCGTTTTAGTTCATCTATATTCGTTAGAAAATCACTAAAACGATTAGGGGGTATATCAGATGGCAAATTCTTACTTGATAATTCAAGTTCCCAGGACTCGTTCAACTTTTGAATCTCCCTATTGAGCTCATCTACTTCCAGTTGAACTCGCTGTTCGTCATCTTTCAATTGTTTTAATTCCAGTTGTAGTTTTTCACTCGTTTGCTTCAGATCATCATACATCACCAAGGCTGACTTGAGCTCCTCAATTTCCCTGTTAATAGAATTCGCATCCATTCCCTGAATACCGCTACCACCTCGTGGTCTCCTTAGTAATACGACGATCAAATTCAATAGTGATATTCCTAGAACTATTGCAGCAGATAAAGTATGTAATGCAAATAGAGCTCCGCCCATTACAACAAATACAAATGCGAGCATCAGCGGAATATTTGTAGAATCTTTTTTTCCTGGATTTTGTAATGCCTTTTGGAACTTTGTGTCTAAATCAGTTTTCCGATTCGCTAGTTTTTCTCTATCCTCATCATTTTTGACCCTCATCTTTTTGAACTGATCTACGGTCGAATTAAGCTGCTCTTCATATCTCCTTACTTCATTCTCAATCCGTTTAAGCTCCTCTTTTCTAGACTCAGATTTTCGCTGCAGTTGTTGTTTTTTATCCTCAATATCCGAAGCGAATGATCGTAACTCGAAGGTTCCCTCTATTTTTAATAGCTCATCTTTTTTCAGTTCATTACCTAGTTTTTGAATGATCTGTTCAGATGATCTTGCTAATGAGTTTTGTTTATCTTTTTGTTGAACGATCGAATTACGTGCTTCCTCATAGAGCTTTACATTTGTTTTGAAGAAGTCTAAAAGATAGACATGTGGTGCAAGGCTTTCATTCCATTCAATGGATTCAATGGATTCCGATATTTGTTCAAGTGATCTAGCTAATTTAGATCTAGAAGCTTCAATTGATCTTATATCTTCACTACAGGCTTCTATTTCCTCTTTTAATTTATCTGGAATTGGATCTACTTTCCCGAGGGACTTCAAATCATCGCTAACTGTTTGATAAATTACATACGACTCATAGGCTCTAGATAGGTCGGCATACTTATTTTTCTCAGCACTTAAGGTTTCCCTTGATCGTTTTATTTTGGATAGTGAGCTTTCCAACTCTTCTTTTTTGGCAGAGAGACGATCATAATCATCAAGCTTTCCTCTTAACTCGCGAATCGCTGATTCTTTCTCATTAATTTGATCCACCAGATTTACAAGTACTTGAGTAGACCCTCGAGCTTTATAAAAATCATCAGCATGATTGATCAGCCCTTTCTCGAATTTTCCGAAATCAACGCCTGCCAAACCCATTCCCATGCTGAAAATACGGTCTTCCATTCCAGAGTCACTGAGTTGATCAACATGAAGTAGCTCATCTAAAGTAATGGCATAAACATTTTTATACAGATCATTTGAAGCATTACCGATCAGTTGTCGATAGGTGCTTAAGTTATTACTTTCCCGATCATTCTGTTCAAAAAGAGCAGTCTTGCCGTCTCCTTTGCGATAAATTGAAAACGGCTGGTCTCCACTATCTCTCAAGAAAAGTCGGCCTCCATGCGTTCCTCCCGATAGAGGAGGTCTTCTTTCATCTTTGAACCTTGGATACTCAAAAAGAGTAAAGCGAATGAAATCAAGCAATGTAGATTTTCCAGCTTCATTAGGACCATACAATACATTGATCCCTTTTTGAAAGCCCGCAACTCCCTTATCATGAAACACGCCAAAACCATCGATATGTATACGATCTATTCTCACGATTCAGCGCTGTTTTGTAATAGCCCGTCTACACACTTCCACTTGGCAGAACTTAACAGGTTTTGTAATTCGTTATCTAGAGTTTCATTGAAGTTCGTATCCTTTAATGCTCTCCCCGCTTTAGAGCTGCTCAGCTCTTCCATGATCTTATCAACAAGTTCCTTTAACTTATCCGGGTCATCATTGTATTGATCAAAGCGATTTAGCAGGTCTGCAATAAAATCAGAAGACTCTTTTCTTGCTTCCAGGTCTATTTCAGGAAGCGTATCATTCAAACATTTATCTATATAAATGAATCGTTGACTATATTCGTTCTGAGTGTTTATCTCATCGATAAGCGCCTCCATTTCACTTTTATCAGCGAAGATGCTGTGTAATGATGTTTTTCCTTTTAATCGAATTCGTAACAGGTATGAGCAGTCTTTCGAAAGCTCTTGTTTGAGGTTTTCAAGTGCATTTGTAAATTCGGACAAGTTTTCCATTCCATCCACCTCCATCTCAATGTATTCATAAATTACATCCGATAAGCGAGCAAATGAGTGATCAATCATTTTTCCATTATCCACAGTAATAACCGAACACCCTTTTTCTCCAGTTTCATTAAAATGTCTTCCTTGGATATTCCCTGGATATACCACAGTGGGATTCTCTTCAGCAAGAATTTCTCGCTTGTGAATATGACCTAATGCCCAATAATCCATATTGGAAGTTCTCAACGTATCCATATCAAACGGGCAGTATGGAACATGTGCATCATTTCCTGCGATCGTTCCGTGCAACAACCCAATCGCAAAAGGTGTCTTATCCACCTTGTTAAACTGCTTCGCTCTGTTCTCGTACTCTTCCTTTTGGCCAAAACTCACCCCATACACTGCAGCGATATCTTGATCATCCTTTTTTACAATATGATGATGAACTTCTTCCGCTTTAAAAAGAACAACATTATTCGGTAGCTCAAGATGATCAGACCAACTATTCAATGGGTCATGATTACCACAAATGATATAAACAGGTATATCCGCTTGAGCTAACTTCTCCATTCCTCGAACAAAACGATATTGTGCACTTAAACTTCCTGATTCACTATCGAAACTGTCACCCGCAATAAGTAAAAAATCAGCTTCTTCGTTCAAGGTTAAGTCTATCAATGACTCAAAAGCTTTAACTCCATGTTGGACCAAAGCACTGCCTAACGAATCATTCAACTTACTCACCCCTTTATATGGGCTTTCAATGTGAAGATCAGCAGCATGTATAAATTTGAATTGAGCCATGAAACGGGTTTGACTCAAAGATAAAAAGATTAGCGGTAAATATTGTCGATCAAATACGAAGTTGAATCAATTCATTTTCTGACTCTTTGAGAACTGTTCGATAAAAAATTTAGAATACGAAATTCAATGTATCCACTTTTGAGGTATTTTAGTGTAAATATTTCAACCATGTGGAAAACTGCTTTATTATTGATCTTATCAATCATAGTTATCCCAACATTGGGGTTTATTTATGATGAGCCCTTAACTGAACAAGAATGGGAAATGTTGAAGCCTGTATTAATAACTTACGGGGTTGCTACATCCGTTGTTTTTATCTTAAGCTCAATAACTAAAAACTACAGTCAGGTCGATAAACTCTGGAGTATCATTCCAATCGTCTATGCCTGGGAGGCGGCTTTTATCTCCGATTTTGATGACAGGGGCATACTGATGGCTGTTTTAGTTACGATCTGGGGGTTAAGATTGACGTACAACTTCTCGAGGCGAGGAGGTTATTCCTGGAAGTTTTGGGAGGGAGAAGAAGATTATCGTTGGTCTATTCTTCAATCGAGAAAGGAGTTTAATGCATCATGGAAATGGGTTTTATTTAATCTCTTCTTTATCTCAATTTATCAAATGGGCTTGATCATGTTATTCACGCTCCCAATAATAAAATCGGTAGTTGGAACTCCTTTGAACATTTATGATTATTTGCTTACCGCAGTATTTATTTTCTGGGTTGTTTGGGAAACCGTGGCTGATCAGCAACAGTGGGTATATCAAAAAGAAAAATATCGCCAACTCGATAACGATGAGGAGTTAAAAGGAAAGTACAAGGTAGGTTTTACTCATACTGGTCTTTGGGGACTAGTTAGGCACCCGAATTATCTAGCTGAGCAAGCGATTTGGATTACCTTTTATTTTTTCTCTGTTTCGGCTACAGGTGACTGGCTAAACTGGACAATTACAGGTTGTGTTTTATTATGCGCACTGTTTTTCGGTTCAAGTGATTTTAGTGAAGGTATATCTGCCAATAAATATCCTCAATACAAGGTTTATCAAACAAAAGTGGGTCGATTCTTACCAAAGTTCAAAGGTGGATTCAAACCATCTGATTAATGTTATCTGTCCGACACTTCCCTTTTGTCTGTAAACATCATTATCAACGCTGCTGTTAGAAACAGTAGTAAAAAACAAAATAGATGATGATAAAAACAAAAACTTTTACAATTGGGATATTACTAGCCATTGGACTTACAAGTTGCGGTGAAGATAAGAGTAAACAAAGTGAAAATGTTAAGACAGATCAAGAGCAGCCAGCTCCTGAGAAAACAGAAAAAAGCTTAAGCCTAACGAAGCTAGATTCTTACGAGATGTTTCCTGACGCGAAACTCAGTTTAGAGATGCCTGAAGGTAACAAACTAGAAAAGGGAGAAACAAGCTTTAAGTTTGGTGTCGAGAATTACACGTTGAAAGAACAAACAATAGGTTCAGAAACATTGGGCTTGGCAAATTCATCAAAAGGTCAACATGTACATTTTATTCTAAATAATGGTCCGTATGGAGCAAAATACAATGAAGAATTCACTCAAGACCTCCCCGTTGGTGATCATGTGCTATTGGCTTTTTTATCTCGATCTTACCATATGGCTGTAAAAACTGAGAGCTCATACGTATTAAAAAAGTTCAGAGTGGGTAAACCGACAGAAGGGCAGAAGCTTGATGTAGATTTCGAAGCACCTCATTTATTCTATAGTCGTCCCAAAGGGACTTACTCAGGAAAAGACGCAAAAAAAATAATGCTCGATTTCTTTTTGATCAACACTGATCTATCAGGAGATGGAAATAAAGTTAAAGCCACAATAAACGGTGAAGAATTTATGATCGATGAATGGGCTCCTTACGCTATTGAAGGAATGCCAATGGGGGAAAACACGATAAAATTAGAGCTTTTTGACAATGAAGGAAACTACATTGAAGGACCGTTCAATAAAGTTGAACGTACCATTACACTTGAACAGTAGACAACAGAATAAAAGTAGAGTGAAAGTCGTCTCTTTGTTGAGGCGGCTTTTTTATTTCAAAGAGTACATGAAAAGATTCCTCTGTGATCTATGTGTAATTATTTTGTTTCACGGAGCGCATGGAGAGTTTTGTGCATGGTGTGCTGGGAGAACTCAGAGCATGTAAGGGGATAAAACCGCAGAATTTTGAATTCGGAACCGTATAAGTACGAAACTCATGAACCACGGGGGCACACAACGTAGGTAACGTGAGTTGGAAGTTGTAATTAGTCCCCTGCCTGCCGATAGGCACGGCTGCTCACTACAACACTCGTCACTCATCCATGTCTCATGCTCCGTGATCTTAACACTCCTTTTTTCCTCTGTGATCTCTGTGTAACAAAAGTATCTACTTACGTTTATTCCAATCGAAATCACGATTATTCACCAACGTAAATCGCAGGTTGACGAACAAGGTATTAGTTGCTATAAACGTATCGGAAGGCGTTAAGAACATATAACCTGCTCGAATATGAAAGCCAAAGATCTTGTATCCCACTACCGGTGAAATACCAAATCGCTCCTCCTCAAAATCTGATCGCATGCAAATGTCTGCACCGTATGTTAGATCAAAGCGGCTCGGCTTATGCCAGTATCCTCCATTGATCTGAAGTGAATTGTTTGGAATGTTATAGCCAAACCCCAGATGAAAAGCATTGGTTTTAGGTTTTTTTAATCGAATGTCTTTGTGCTGAAACTCCATCCCGATCTCTCCCACTGTATATCTGCCTTGTTGAATCCCAAAATAAGGCCCTAGTTTTTTTACGGAAGGATCGATCAAGGGCTTTTTTTTCTTTTGTCCAAAAGCTCCTCCAGAAACCATTATTGAAATTATCAACACAAAAACCGAAAGTCGATACATAATTTATTGAGCGTTATCCAAAGAGTCTTTTGCTCTCTTTAATTGCTTCAAGTCCTCAACGGTTATTCCTAGACTGTCCGCAGTATGTTTTAAACGTTTGATATCATCTAGTGTTACATCACTTTCCCCAAACATGTCGCCATTCACATTATTCTTCATCCAGATCGTACTTTCCTCAATCGCTGGAATTGTAGCTGACGCAGTTACTTTTACTGGCTCATATAATAACGACTCAGATTTGATGTTTTCCGGAATAAAATCGCCTCTTTCATCATAAGTCTCTAATAATATGATCAAAATACTCAGCGTGTATACCATTTTGATCAATCCGAAAATCAAACCAAACGCTTTATTCAAAGGGCTAAGATTCACGACCTTTAGCATACGCTCGATCATTTTTCCTGCGAAATAAACGATCGCTCCAACAGCAAGAAAGGTAAGTGTAAACGCAACAACAGGAAGGTACTTTCCTTCGATATCAATGTTGTCCTTGATCAATCCTGATGTCCAATCTGAGAAATGAATACCAGCATAAATCCCAACAAGCAGTGCCAGTAATGTAAAAACTTCGATTACCAGACCTTTTTTAAAGCCTACCCATCCCGCATAGATCAGCGGAACAATTATGATGATATCAACGAAGTTCATGATCCAAAATTAAACGGAAATGCTTTTTGTTCTTCAACACGGCAACAATCTTGCTAACAACAAAAATTGAATAATAAAAAAAGGAGCGCCTTACGACACTCCTCTATGATTGTTTTATAGTCTATTTTCTTAAGCAATATTTGTAAACACCTGCTGAATATCGTCATCATCTTCGATCTTATCCAGCAACTTGTCGATCTCTTCCATTTGTTCCTCATTTAATTCTACAGGAGATGTTGCATAGCGCTTCAAGTTTGACTTTGCTACTTCGATCTCTTTTTTCTCAAGTGCTTCCTGAAGCGTTCCAAAACTTGTATAGTCTCCGTAGATGATAATGTCTCCATCTTCTGTTTTCTCGATCTCCTCAAGACCAGCGTCGATGAGCTCTAACTCTAGCTCTTCAATATCTAATCCTTCTGTGTGTTCTCCCTCTATTTCAAAAACAGCTTTCCGGTCGAACATGAACTCAACCGATCCATTGGGAACTACTTGTCCTCCAGCTTTATTGAAGTACGACTTAACATTAGCGACTGTTCGGGTTGGATTATCTGTTGCGCATTCCACATAAACAAGAACACCGTGTGGGGCTTTCCCTTCATAGTTGATCAATTCGTAGTTCTCAACGTCCTTCGATGAGGCTCTTTTGATCGCCTTCTCAATGTTATCCTTTGGAACATTCTGCGATTTAGCATTTTGAATTGCTGTACGCAATGTAGCATTCATAGCTGGGTCCTCTCCACCTTCTTTCGCTGCCATTGTAATTGCCTTAAGCAATTTTGGAAATACTTTAGACATCTTACTCCATCGTTTCTCCTTTGCCGATCTTCTCGCTTCAAATGCTCTTCCCATGTTCTTTTATTTTGAAACAAATTTAATGATTTCCCACAAAAAATGACAGTGCTTATTTTCTACCGTTAAGCTGGTGTTAAAATTGTTTTTCATTAGCTGCTATATTCGTATCTTTGATTCAAAATTTTTACGCTATGCGTCTGATACACCTATTATTACCTTTTTTATCACTATCCATTTTTGCACAAGAAGCGAAGCTAGTTACCCAGCAAAGAATTCGTGGAACGATAACAAATTTCGTTTTTAGTCCTGATGGAGAATATGTTGCGAATTGTAGTGAAAATGATAATAGCATTCATGTTTGGCACTTAGCTTCAGAAAAGATCATTGGATCATTGCAGGGTTATCCAGAAGATCCTGTAAAGCTGGCTTATAGCTCAAAAGGTAATCAAATACTCAGTTTACACGAGGACAATCTGTTAATTCGATGGAGCCTGGACGATTGGACTATTACTGATTCTGTGCGTTTAGAAGAAAAACCAACCTGGATAGGCTTTGGGGCTACACAACCACTTACGGCATCTGAGAATGGATTAGTTGTTTATGGTAGTGATCTTAAATCAAGTAAAACGATTAAAGTAAAAGGACTCATCAAAAGTGGTTTTGCAGAAAACTCTCGGGCTTGGGTGGGCACAGATCGAGGTGAGTTATATCAGGTCGATCTTAAAGAGGCAAAAATCATTACTGAAACATCCTTGGATGATACTGATTTTGAAGAGCTAGATGTGTCTGAAAAAGAAAATAGAATTCTATCTTTCAATGAAGATGGATCCGTATCCATTATCGCGAAAGATCAGCTTTCACTTACTAAAACGATCAGTCCACTGAGCGGAATAAACTTTGGTGAACAGTACGGTAAAGTTCATGCAGGAAAAGGGAAAGTTGTATATATCAGTGAGGACAATCAGATCGATTGCTACAACCTTGAGGGAAATTTGCTTTTTAAATTGGTAGATACGGTTGAAGCCGAACAGATCAAGGTGCTTGAATTTTCCCCAGATGGAAATGTGTTGTGTTCTTCTAGTTTCAAACAAACCATTTTTAGACAAACCAAAACCTCTCAAAACAGTATTAAGGTTTGGGATCTTACTCGAAAAGGACTGATCGGCGAACTGAAAGGTACCGTTAATCCAATAAATAAATTCTCTTTCGACCCAGAGCGAAATATCGTTGCTTTACTTGGTGAAGATCGAGTTGTAAGTTTTTGGGACATGGATTATGCTGAAAAGTTGTTCGAACATCAGTTAATGGAACCCAAAAGAGAACAAAAGATAGAGCTTTTATCTAAGCAAGATAAAAATGAAAGCACGAAAACAACGTCTGTTTTTGGTGTAAGAACGAAAGTTCCGAAACTCGGAACGCTAAGAGATAAGGTCGTTGATAATACTGTACGAAGAACAGTGAATAGAAAGATCAGAAAGGAACCTGTATTGTTCAAATTCTCTTCAAAAGGGAATTACTTGATCACTAAACTTGATGACGACGAAGTTCGTATCTATAAATTGGAACCAGACCATGTTGAATATTTGCACTATGCTAAGCATCAGCAAGAACGAATCAACAATTTTATTACCAGTCCGGACGAAAAATACTTGATCTGCCTAGGTGCAGGTAATAAAGCAGTATCTATAGTTGATCTTGAAACAGGTGAACTAAAAAGGAAGTTGAATACTGAAAATGACGACGCGGAATATGAGTTTTTGAATAATGCTATTTCAGCATCTTATAATCCAACAGGTAAGAATTTCGCCGTTTGTACTGGTCGTGGTCAGATCTTCGTTTGGAGCAGTAGTTTCTCAAGATTATACAAGTCAGAAGGTTCGAATATCTTCCGAGCAGGGAAAAATGCATTTGTAAATTATTCTCAAGATGGTAAAACTTTGTATTTGAAGGGTCTTGATGGAGTGAGAGGATATGACATCCATGAATTCAATGTGCTGGGAACTACAAAACTTAAGATGCCTGGGACACCTTATCCGTTAGGTGCACCACAAGACTTCATGGTTGGTTTTGATGATCAAAGGGGGTATATCGAAGATCTTGAGACAAATAACTTGATCACTTTCGATATCAATAAAAATCTGATCAATGATGTTGATGCTTCTCTTCGGGATTACATAGGGGTAGCTATGAAAAATGGAGAGTTCCGTGTGATCGATGCAACGGATGGTAAATTATTGGCAACATTTATAGGTGAAGGTCAAAACACGATTATAAAAACTCACGGCAACTACTATAAAGTGAATAAAGATGGTTTCGAATTAGTATCATTTAGAGTCGGGCGAAAAGCTTATCCTTTTGAGCAGTTTGATGCCTACTTCAACCGTCCAGATCTGGTATTGGAGGCGCTAAAATGTCCAGACGAAGAGTACATCGAGCTTTATGCAAATGCACACGATCGAAGATTGAAAAAATTGAAGATCGAAGAGGATAAAACACCTGATTTCTCATCGCTCCCACAGCTTTCCATCTTGAACAGAGACGAAATCCCTTTTTCGCAAACAGAGAAATTCATCAAGCTTAAATTGAAAGGAAAAAGTGAAACCTCATCGCTATCTTCCCTTCGTATAACGATCAACAATGTACCGGTTGAAGAACACAAGATTAGTGGGAATACGTTTGATGAAGAATTATCCATAGAGTTAATAGCTGGTATCAATAAAGTAAATGTCTTGATCAAGAATGAATCAGGTGAAGAAAGTTTGGCTGAAAGCTTTACGATCAACTGTGGTAGAACAGATAAACCTGATCTCTACTTGATAACCGTGGGGACTTCTGATTATAAAGATGATCGATTTGACTTGAATTATGCCGCGAAAGACGCAAAAGACCTGAACACATTATTTGAGAATTACAACGCAGGGCATTACGCAACAGTTAAAACTTATACCATCACGAATGATGAGGTTAAAAAAGAATCCTTTGAAAAGCTGAAAGCATTTTTAGCAGACTCAAAGCGAAATGATCAAGTGATCTTTTATATCGCTGGTCATGGACTGCTGGATGAAAACTATGCCTACTACTATGGGACGCATGATGTCGATTTTCTTGATCCTCAAAACCGGGGATTATCCTATGACAAACTGGAAGATATATTAGCGGGGATTGCTCCAGTTAAAAAGTTATTGATCATGGATACTTGTCATTCTGGTGAAGTTGAGGCCGACGAAGTTGAAGTTGTCGCAAATAATGAAAACGAAAAAGAGGATGATCTTGACTTTGAAGATGTGACGTTCCGTGCGGTTGGCCCAAAACTAAGAGAAGGTGATGGCACGAGAGCTTCTGCAGGAAAGATGGCACGACTACTATTCGCAGACATTCGAAAAGGAACAGGGGCAACGGTGATCTCTAGTGCAGGAGGTGTTGAATTCGCAATGGAAGGCGAAGACTGGAAAAACGGACTCTTCACGTATTGCTTGTTGAATGGAATGACCAACAAAACGGCAGACCTGAATAATGACGGTACTATCATGCTATCAGAACTACAGAATTATCTGATCGAAAAGGTTGGAAAGTTATCACAAGGAAAACAGGTTCCAACAACAAGAGTTCAAAATATTAGACTGGATTATCCCGTTTGGTAGTTATATTTGAAAGATGCGACTTTTTATAGCCATAGTATTTATTCTCACTCTTTCGGTTCCATTCTTGAGTGTTTTCAGCTGGATGTCATCTGAAAGGCAGGCTATTCGTAAAAAAGTAAAGCATCAGATCATGGAGGTTACTTCGAACGACGAACTCATCTCTTTTACTTTCGACCAAGCTGATACTTCTAAAGTTCTACGTTGGAAGCACAGTAAAGAATTTGAATATAACAACGAAATGTATGACGTCGTAAGACGAGAGTATCACGGTGACCAAGTGACTTACTTCCTTTGGTGGGATCACGATGAGACTAAGTTAAACAGAAAGGTGAATCAGTTGGCTTCTTCATTATTTGATCGATCACCTACGAAAGAACGATCTTCACAACAACTCTCCTTTTTCTTAAGTCAACTTTACACTGAAGAAATTGAATCATTTGTTTTACATCACAAACAGCACGAAGAGGAACATTTCTTTAGCTATTTAATGAACATTGAGAGTGTCCACCTTTCTAATCCGTCACCACCACCAAAAGATCTACGTATCCTTTAACGACACTAGTCGTATTAGAAACTTGAAGTAAAATACGTAAATCATTATTTATAAATGAAACACATAGTTTTATTCATGATGCTTATTATAGCATCCGCTACAATAGGTCAAACCCTAACTATTGTAGACAAAGAATCCGGTGAACCATTAGAAATGGTTCAGGTAGGATGTAAAGGGTACACAAAACAATTATTTACAAATGAAAATGGTATAGTTGACATCACTCCCTTTAAAGGGTTAAATGACATCATTATCAAGTTCTTCGGATATGAAACGTTGGAGTTTAACTATAATCAGTTAAAAGAAAAGGACTTTAAAGTCGTGTTGACATCAACTGTTTTCACCATGAATGAGGTGGTCATTTCTGCCAATAAATGGAGTCAGCTTTCTTCGGATGTTCCGTTAAAAGTTGCTCGTATTTCTCCAGAAGACATAGCGCTTCAAAACCCACAAACTGCGGCAGATCTTTTGGGAACCTCTGGAGAAGTTTTCATTCAGAAAAGCCAGCAAGGAGGAGGAAGCCCCATGATCCGAGGATTTGCCACGAACCGATTGCTTTACACCGTAGACGGAATTCGTATGAATACGGCCATCTTCAGAGGTGGTAATATTCAAAACGTGATCTCACTGGATCCGTTTGCCATGGAAAATGTAGAAGTGCTTTTTGGACCAAACTCCACAACGTATGGAAGTGATGCCATAGGGGGGGTGATGAGTTTCCAGACACTCTCACCGACTTTATCAGTTGATGACAAACCGTATATCAAAGGAAAGGCGCTCATGAGATATTCTTCAGCGAATAATGAAAACACCGGTCACTTTGACATCAATGTAGGGTGGAAAAAATGGGCAATCGTTACCAGCGTTTCAGCTAATAAATTCGATCACTTGAGGCAAGGTTCAAATGGTCCTGATGACTATGTGAAACCTTATTATGTTGATATGATCGACAGTATGGATGTTGTTATACAGCAAGACGATCCATTATTACAAATCCCTTCGGGATACCTGCAAATGAACCTCATGCAGAAAGTTCGTTTTGCACCCAACGAGCATTGGGACTTGGAATATGCATTTCATTATTCTGAGACCTCATCTTACGGACGGTATGATCGTCACAATCGGATGAAAAACGGGGCGCCTCGTTACGGACAGTGGGACTATGGTCCACAAAAATGGATGATGAATCAATTTTCAGTGAGTCATCTAAAACAGACCCTTTTGTATGACCAAATGAGTATTCGATTAGCTCAGCAGTCTTTCGAAGAAAGTCGTATTTCACGAGACTTGAACGATTTTAATCGAGAAAATCGCATTGAAGAAGTAGATGCATACTCTGCAAACTTTGATTTCTCAAAAGCATTGGGGAATAAGAATAACATCTTCTATGGTGCTGAATATGTTCTGAATGATGTGACTTCAACGGGAATCAATGAGCAGATCTTTACGATGACCACAGCCCCTGGTGCTCCACGCTACCCACAGGCAGACTGGCAAACGATCGGGGTATATGTGAACGATGAACACAAAGTAACTGAGGATCTCACCTTTCAGGGGGGAATTCGATATACTCACTATTTTATGGATGCTGCATTTGATACAGCATTCTATCCATTCCCTTTCACAACTGCCAACATAGACAATGGTGCGTTAACTGGAGGGTTTGGAGCAGTATATGAACTCAACGACAAAACAGTGTTCAGAATGAATCTTTCAACGGCATTCCGTTCTCCAAATGTGGATGACGTCGGCAAGGTGTTCGACTCAGAGCCTGGAAGTGTTGTGGTACCTAACCCTGGACTTCAAGCTGAATATGCCTACAATGGAGATATTGGTGTGACAAAGATCTTTGGAGATGTAGTGAAGTTTGATCTTACAGGGTACTACACCATTCTCGAAAACGCTATGGTCCGCAGAGACTTTACGTTGGATGGATTGGACAGTATTGTATACGACGGACAGTTAAGCCAGGTTCAAGCCTTACAAAACGCAGCATCTGCAACAGTTTATGGTATACAAACCGGATTGGAGATCAACTTTACACATGGATTCCTGCTTTCTACGCGTTTCAACTATCAATATGGAGAAGAGGAAACCAATGACGGAACTGTTAGTCCATCACGACATGCAGCTCCATGGTTTGGTGTAACGCGTTTTAGCTATAAGCACAAAGATCTTCGTATTGAGTTGAATGCACAATATCAAGGAGAGCGCGAACACGAAGAGCTTTCCATTGGTGAGCGTAGCAAAGAAGAGATTTATGCCCTGGATGCAAATGGAAATACCTACGCACCAGCTTGGTATACCCTCAATCTAAAAATGAACTATCGTATTAACGATGCATTTAGCGTAAGCGGCGGTGTTGAGAATATTACTGATCAACGCTATCGTCCCTATAGTTCTGGATTATCTGGAGCAGGACGAAACTTCATTTTGGCGATTACTGCTCATTTTTAGACATTGATCTTATTCCCACGGTTCTCGTTTTTCAGGGTGCCGTGGGTTTTTTAAGTCTTTGACAGTGCTAAAACAATAATTTAATGAGCATTGAAAACCTTTTTGGTCGTACCATCACTGTAAATGTATATTAACAATGTATTAGGCTTGAACTCTGTTTCTCTACCTGTTAGGTCGACAACTTTTATTAATTTTTTGGAATGAGTAAAGTTAACTTCTGGGGCAGATAGGTTTGATTCACAATAATTTTGTCTTTCCCATGTATTGTTGAGTCCCCAAGAACCTGTTAATCCATCAAGATAGATAGCCTTATAGGTAAAGTCACAATTTGAGCCGTATTCATTCGGATTTTCTATTACATCTATGTAAAAACCACCCGTTTCATAATTTAATGAATCTCCAAATTTAGCCACATAAAGTTTTCCATCAGGACCTAATTTCAAACTAGCATATCTACAGTCTGGACATTCAAAAATTTCGGTCTTACTACTTTGAATATCATTTTGATTGTAACTTGACAAATCGAACTGGATAATTCGTCCTGAATGAAAGGTTGGTGGTGGTGAATTAAAGGAACCCCCATATAACGCTAGTGAAGAGTCAACCACACTCATATATAATTTAGATCCATCGGGAGAAAAACTCGTGCCATATCCACCATCGCCCATTAAGTCCAACTGAACTGCATTAGATATCACCCCTGTACTTTGATCGAAATCAAATATTGCAGAAATTCCTGAGTAGTAGGTGGTAAAAGCTATTCTATTGTACTGAGGAGAAACACAAAGTTCTCCGATAGCATCGGGTCGATCTGCTGCAGTTCCAGGTGAAGCATCAAACTGAGGAGGACTAATAATTTGTGGTCCAACATTATAAATATTTGGTGTTGGATTGATTCCCGATGTTGTTAATTCAAAAACATAAAACGAACTTGACTGGTAATAATGACCAATTATCCAAAACCCATCTCCTGAAGATTTAGGTACTGCATTTAGCATTTCACAATTACCTTCTCCTTGCAATAAATTGTGCTTACTAATAACCGAAGCCACTCCAGATTGATTAATTTTTATTTCTGAATAAACGAGACCAACTGGTGGTCCTGGAATCGTTTGTCCTGGTCCTGCTTGAACTTCTGTCGACAAAATATAAAATATTGAATCTGTGTTCGGTTTTGGTAAAATTAAATTCTGACCCATTGTGCTCATCATCCCTAAGTCTGAAGCGTTGGGAATAGTATTTACTGCCCCATCAAAAGCGACACGACCACTGGTGCACAATAATAGTTCGCCTTCTGAGTTTGAAATGGATGAGTTTCCCTCAAAAAAGTCTGATGTTGATTCACCAGGTGGAAGTATTATAACTTCTGGTTCGCATTTTTCATTACCAAACGAAAGGACCAGATTCTTCCCAATAACCCAATTCACATCATGTTGAGCAATAGCTATTAACGTTCCAAATAAAAGTAAGGTAGTCAGTGTATATCTCATATTACATTTAACGTATAAAATACTACATTGGTTTGTAATTCAGTCAAAGTCCTCTTGATTAGAAAAAGTACCATCCTCCGAACACTTTCCCCTCCTATTTGCTTACTTTTAACCCACGTCATAAATCATAAAAGTGGATACTGCAATGAAAACTGAAGATCAGCAAAAAAAGGGAATCGCCCTATTGGGTTGTACAGGCTCAATTGGAACACAAGCATTAGATGTTATTGAAGCGTATCCCGATTATTTTGATCTTCAGGTCATCACGGCAAACAACAACGCAGATCTACTGATTGAACAAGCCAAAAAGTATCGACCAAGCACGGTTGTGATCGTTAACGAAGACCACTTTGAAAAAGTTAAAGATGCACTTTGGGAAGATGACATTCACGTATTTGCTGGTAAGGATGCGTTGTGTCAAGTGGTAGAATATGGAGAGGTTGATGTTGTGCTTACAGCACTTGTTGGTTACGCTGGACTTCAACCAACGATCAAAGCGATCGAAGCTAAGAAAAGCATTGCGCTTGCCAATAAAGAAACGTTGGTGGTTGCAGGAGAATTAGTTACCAAATTAGCGCGCGAAAATGGTGTTAATATTTATCCTGTAGATTCAGAGCACTCAGCTATCTTTCAGTGTTTGACGGGAGAATTCCACAACAAGATCGAAAAGATCTATTTAACAGCATCCGGAGGACCATTTAGAGGGTGGTCAGCTGACAAACTAAAAGATGTAAAACCAGAACAAGCCCTCAAGCATCCGAATTGGGATATGGGTGCAAAAATAACGATCGATTCTGCAACACTTATGAATAAAGGTTTGGAGGTCATCGAAGCAAAATGGCTCTTTGCTCTTGAGCCAGATCAAATTGATGTGATCGTACATCCACAATCGATAGTACACTCTATCGTTCAGTTTGAAGACGGGAGTATGAAAGCACAAATGGGACTTCCTGACATGAAGTTACCTATCCAATACGCGATGACGTATCCCGATCGGTTTAAAACGGACTTCCCGCGATTCAACTTTTTGGATTATCCGTCATTGACTTTTGAGCAGCCTGATCGTGAAACATTTAAAAACCTGAATTTAGCTTTCAAAGCGATGGATGAAGGAGGGACAAGCGCCTGTGCGCTTAATGCGGCTAATGAAATCACAGTGCAAGCCTTTTTGGATGGTAAGATCGGATTCCTGGATATTGCTGAGATCAATCGCCAAACGATGGAAAGTGTTGCTAATATTCAGAAGCCAGCTTATGAAGACTACGTAAAGGTAGATGAAGAAGCTCGGGAAAAAGCGAACGATTTAGTTTCAAAATAGAAAAGCCGAACTCTTCAGTCCGGCCTCACTCAGTAGTACTAAGTTAAATAATGTAGTGTTAACAATTAATGCTTGGTACAAATTTAAGGCAGTCCATTAGATCAAAATAGGGGGCTACCCCCTCAATCCAGTTGAACCAACTATTTCCGATGATTACAACGTCCCGTTTAGACAGTTAAAACCCTAGTTGTCAGGAATTTTTAAAGATCTTCGCATCGGCGACAAAAGTGCCAAAAGGTATTAATGAAGCTGCATATGCCCAGAAATTAGTCGCCAACGACCATTTCTTATCCTGATTGACGATAAATACGAAAGCACAATAAGCAATGAATAAAAATCCGTGAGCCATACCCACGATCTTGTTCGGCATGGGCATATCGTACATGTATTTCAGTGGCATCGTTAATGCAAATAGCAAGTAAGAGATCCCTTCCAAAAGAGCTAGTAAACGCAACGCACCTAAAGCAGATTTGAGATTCATTTTCTTTTTTTACAAAGGTAAGTAATCCCTGCGTTGAAATACGAATCTATTACTTCTGTAGAATCTTAAACTCTACCCTTCTGTTCTCCTGACGACCTTCTTCTGTTTCATTTGTCGCTATAGGCTGTGATTCACCGTATCCTTTGAACGTCATACGAGATCTGTCGATACCCTGTTGAACCAAATAATCTACCACAGACCCTGCTCGATTCTTAGATAAATTCTCGTTGTAAGCATCTGAACCTTTGCTATCTGTATGCCCTCCAATCTCAATTTTCATTGTTGGATTGTCATTCATAATCCGCTTCAGTCTGTTCAACTCAGCTTTTGACTCACTTCTAAGTGTTGCCTTGTTGAAATCAAAAAAGATGTTTTTCAGAACCACTTTTGATCCTACTTTGATCTTATCTAAAGCAATATCTTTTTCTATCTCTCTATATTCAGCAGAAGTTGAATCCGTCAAGTCAAAAGTTTCAGAGGAGAATAAGTAACCTTCCGCATTTACGTTGATCCCATAATTTTTACCTGCAGGTAACGAGATCAAGTATTTTCCCGTTGCACTATTAGAATTGTACGTTGCAATAACTTCATTCTTTTCGTTGTCGGTTACTTCTATTGTTGCTCCGATTGGTGCTCCGGTTTCACGATCTGAAACAACACCCTTAAAAACAGTCAGTTCAGGTCCTTTATCTTCTTTCTCTTGAGATTTTGGGATAAAAAGTATGGAATAAATATCCTTATCTCTTCCTCCACGAGTAGTTGCGTAATACCCAATTTTCCCATTTGCCGCAAGGACAAAAAACAAGTCGTCTCCTTTTGAGTTAATGGGCGCGTCAAGGTTAATTGGTTCAGACCATTTGCCTTCCTCAAAGGTAGATTTGAAAATATCATACCCTCCTAAGCCATCATGTCCTTCAGAGCTAAAGTAAAGTGTTTTACCGTCTGGATGTATATAGACAGCCTCTTCGTTCTTTTTGGTGTTGATCGCACTACCAAGGTTTTCTGCTTTCCCCCAAACATCATTCTCATCTAGCGTGCTTTTCCAAATGTCTCTTCCACCTTGTCCTCCATCTCGATCACTCACAAAATATATAGTTCTTCCATCAGGAGATATACTCGCTGAAGATTCGTGACTCACCGAGTTTATGTTCTTTCCAAGAGAAGAAGGAGAAGACCAACTCGACCCACTCAAATATGTTTCATAGATATCTCCATTTCCATATCCATCATCCTGATATTTCAATAGCTGCTGACCATCATTGGAAACGGCAATATTTGAGTTATGGCGTTTTGCTACATTCACAGATGAAGATAATGCCATTGGAGAACCCCAAGTACTGTCTTTCTTATCAAACTCAACCCAGTAAATGTGTTCCATTGACTCACGGTTTCTCTTCTTTTCTTTTTCCGTGAATGGTCTTCTAGAGGTAAAGTACATGGTTTCCCCATCAGCTGTAATAACGGGAGCATAATCATCATAAGGTGTATTGATCTCTCCAGAAACTGGACGAATTTCAATACGAACATTCTTCTTTTCTTTGATGATCACCTCATCCTCTTGCCCTACTACTTGAAAAAAGGCACTACATATTACTATGAGTGCCCCAATTTTATTATTCAACATATTATATTTTATCTAACTACGGTTAAATTACCTGACTTAACTACTTCCTGTTCACCAAATACAGTATATCGTACTTTGTAAACATAAGTTCCTGAATTTACATATTTTCCGCGATACTTACCATCCCAGCAATCTTCAATATTTGATGATTCAAATACTTTTTCACCCCATCTATTGTAGATCACAAGTGTCATTGCCTGAATACAAGTACCATACATGCAAAGTTGGTCATTCTTCCCGTCCTCGTTTGGTGAGAAGATCGTTGGCAAGAATGGGTCAGCACAAGGTTCAACAACGTTTATTGTCGCTTGATCAACACCAACACAACCTTCATCTGAGGTTACTGTAACAGTATAAGTCGTTGTTTGATTTGGAGAAGCCGTTGGATTCTGACAATTCGTACAACTCAATCCGCTACTTGGTGTCCAAGTGTATGTTGGATTAGTTACCGTTGGGTTAATCGTAACATCAAAAGTAACCTCATCACCTGATTGTATTGTAGCATTATCTGGAATAATGTTTACATCAACTGTATCACCTTGATCTACAAGGAATGTCTCTGTTGCTGTACATCCATTATCATCAGTAACAGTAACATCAAATGTTCCTGCACCAACTCCAGTTAGATCAGCAGTTGTTTGACCTCCCGGTGACCAGCTATACGTATACGCTCCTGTTCCTCCTGTTGTCGTTGTAGTAATTTCTCCATTACTTGCGGCACAATCTGCATCTACAACCGTACCTGTTACAACCAGTGGATCAGGTTCAGAGATTGTTATTGTCTCCGTAGAAATACACCCAACATCATCTGTTACCGTTACAGTATAAGATCCAGCGTCAAGTCCTGTAGCTGATGCCCCAGTACCTCCACTAGGTGACCAACTGTAATTATAAGGAGAAGTTCCTCCTGTAACGCTAATCGAAGCAGAACCATCTGCATCTCCAAAGCATGAAATGTCAGAAACGTTATCAACCGTAATGTTTGGTCCATTCGTAGACTGAACATTCTCCGTTGCTGTTGCAGTACATCCATTCGCATCGGTAACAGTTACTGTATATGATCCAGCTCCTACGTTGGTCGCAGTTGCAGTTGTTTGACCGCCCGGTGACCATGAGTATGTATATCCTCCTGCACCGCCAGTTGCTGATACAGTTGCTGATCCGTCTGGTGTTGTACACGAAGAAGAAGTACTACTCGTTGTTAACACGATTTCAGAAGGTTCGTCAATTGTCACAGTTGTTGTTGAGACACATCCGGCATCATCTACTACTTCAACAGTGTATGTTCCGGCTGAAAGTGAATTTTGAGAAGGTCCTGTTAACCCTCCGGGAGTCCATGTAAACGTATATGGTGAAGTTCCGCCCGTCGCAGAGACTGTTGCTGAACCGTCGCTTTCACCAAAGCAACTCGCATCAGCCGATGCATCAACACTAATAGTTGGTCCATTGGTTGTTGTTACCTGAATCGTTTCTGTAATCGAACAACCGTTTCCATCAGTGATCGTGACATCATAAGAGCCAGCAGCAACATTTGATACCGTCGCAGTTGTTTGACCGCCTGGTGACCAAGAATATGTGTAGTTTCCGTCTCCTCCTGATGGCGCAACGGAAACCTGACCATCGCTTGCCCCACAAGTTGCATCATTACTAGATGGGTTTGCTACAAGAGCTGTTGGTTCTCCAATTGTTACAGTTCCTGAACCTGTACATCCGTTGCCATCTTGAACTGCAATAGTATAAGTTCCTGGAGCCAAACCAGTTTGAGATCCACCAGACAAACTACCTGGTGACCATATGTAAGTGTAATTTCCATCACCCCCTGATGCAGAAACTGTAGCTGTTCCATCTGTATCACCATTACATGTAACATCGGTCTGGCTATCAACATTCACATTTATCGTTACACCCGCACAAGGATTAGAGTTACATGCAGGTAGAGAAGAAATATCTGTTATAATAGTTGACGCTCCACCGTTATCCGAAACCTGGATAGGCAAAGTACCTGGAGGAGTTGTTGTCGTTCCGGTTGCATACTGTACCCAGCCTGTAGAAGAGCAATCCGTAACTGGGCTAAAGCTTCCGTCTACACAATTAATTCCTGTCCATGTGTATCCACAATCTTGACATTCTGTTTGGTTTGTGATAGGCGTAGTTACAGTGCCTTCTTCTTCCCAAGTATAAGGTCCCGTTCCATTTGTTACTGTTAAGTCTCCATTTGTCTCAACACATATATCAAGTGATGTACAAGGGTCCACCACAATAGTTACTGTTGAAGAACCACAAGGTAATGTATAAGTGATATCATGAGAGCCAGCCCCTGCTACTGAAGGGTCAAAGTTTCCACTCGCATCTACTCCATTACCACTCCATGTTCCTCCTGGAGTTGCAGGAGTAAGTGGGAAAGCAGCATCTGATTCACAAACATCTTGAACTTGACAGAAGTTAGCATCACAACATGTCAAAGAATATTGAGCACATGCAGACATATTTATCGCTTCTATTCGTCCGTTTCGGTTAGTTGATCCATTATCCTGTTGTGCTCCACAAGCTAAAACCTCTCCGTTTGAATTAACGCTCACATCATACACCGCAAAAGATGTATTACTTGAAGAGATAATATTCAAGTTTGGATCAAACTTTACAACGCGATCAGTTGCTCCAGCATAGACATTTCCACAATCATCAATGTCTAATCCTGAATTACTCACTACAATTCCACCAATTAGTGGAACTGTATTGGAAACCCCACCTGGTAGAGCAACTGTATTAATTAATGTTCCGTCGGTAATATCCCACTGTCTGATCTCATCACCAGCATGTGTGTAGAAATAATCCGTTCCTGCAACTAGGGCTTTAAGTCCACCACCATTCTGTGTTTCTGGAAGGTAGTTCTCACATTTATATCCTAAATTATCTTGATTGTCAACCTGGAAGATCGAAGTATCCTGAGGACATGCAGCGAAATTCTGATTTATCGCCCCAACATCATTGTGAGTTAGAAAAATGTATCTTGAGTTTGGTGAGGAAGCTATTGATCTTACTTCAATTGGATTAGCTCCAAAACCACCTATGTTCGTGTAATCAACTGTTTGATCTGAAATTACATTTCCATTAGCAACATCAATTTCAAAAATACCAGCATAAAAATCAAATGAAAGTATCCCATCAACCCATGTTCCTCCAACTAAAAGCTGCGATTCATCACAATTAAACGTAATTGACCACCATTCTGAATTATACTGTATACTCCCCGTTAATGTGGTAGTCCAAACTTGATTTCCGGCATTGTCTACTTTATGCATATTGGCTTCAACACCAGACGTAACGTAGCTATTACCGTTTGCGTCCGTCGCTAGCGTTCCTAGCCAAACACTATTTGTGTCCCAAGGTGTAACATAAGTCCATTGAAGGTTACCATTGATATCAAACTTCTTTAATTCCATTGGAGTTTCTCCTCCGATAGAATAGACATTCCCTACACCATCAGTTTCAACCTCCCAGGCAGCTGTAGATGTCGAATAAGTTGGTGAAACCACCCAAGGATCAATAGTAACTGATTTTGTATTATCATAACCTTCAAGATCAAAAGAAAGTATGTTATTCTCAAACTTATAAGTCGAGTTTACTTTTTTATTAGATTCAGTATAGAAAGTTATTGGAGCATGTTCCAGGATCTTTCCTAATGAGGTTTGAACCTCCAGTTGTCCGTTGTCATTCAAGAAAATCTCTACCTTTTCATCTTTAACTTCCGTATGAGCGCCTGAATACTTAAACTTGATGTCGCTTGGGTCCGCCCCGGGATAAAGAATCACATTGTACTTCACTCCCGCTTCTGGATGAATCGTGTAGATGATATCAATGTTGTCATAGACATTCTTGTAAGTAATCTTATCATAAGCCTTGACTCCTGAAATGTCATAATCTTCACCTTTTTCATCAACCATAGCATACGTGAATGTATGGTCTAATTCATCTCCTTTTATAATTTCCAGCTCTGGGTTTGCATCAATCCATTCAACTGATACCAGTTCACTTATATTAACTCGTTTTGGGCGAATCGATTTGTCTTCTTTCCGTTTTGGATTTTTGATTATTCGATCAAAACGATAAGTAACCCCCTTCTTCGAAAAGAAGATGTTAAATGGGTTCTTAATGTAAGCAAACGAAGTTTCTCGATTACTATTCCAATCCCTATTCACAAATTGACCCTGATTTTCAATGAATCCTCTATTCGAATAGCTCCATTGCCCTTCTTCACTGTTTTGACCTATAGATAGGGTTGAAAGAGTTATAGACAATGCAAGTAGTAGTGTCTTTTTCATCATAATATTCAGCCTTTTCAAATTATGTTGAGTGCTTATTAAATTCTAGCTCGAGTTGCAGAGAACGGATTATCCATAACCCATCTCAAGAAGAATTCCGCTCCACCTCTTGCTTTGGAAACCTCAGATAAGCTTGAGACATTAAAGTCATAAGAAAATCCAGCTGTGATCCCTCCATAATCAACAAGCAGTCTTGCGATCATTGCGTCTTGATTTCTGTAGAATAGACCTAATGCAATCGCTGTTCTTTGAAGATTACCTGTCACCTTTGACCCTTCATTCAGTAAAACTCTATAGTCTGCGCCCATTAAGATTTCCATAGCTGGACCTTGAAACTGCGCGTACAACGCGGGGTCAATTGACATCGTAGTTTGTCCAATACCAATCGAGGCATTCGCAAAACCAGAGTATCTCATATATAGGTTTTCATCTCCATCATTAATGAACGAGAAGTTCGGTCGATTAACGTGATAAACCGCAAAACCAGCATTTACTCGAATTCCATCATTTGATCTCATTCGAGATTCTCCCTCGCTATAAGTATAAACCAATCCTGCACCTACGTCAAACATAGAGAAAGAAGCGTTATTAAATGTTTCTCCACTCGATAATGCTGGATCATAAGCCATTCCATTGTACTGACTTCCCCACATTCCTCCATTAGGGTCGAACGTTCGTTGTCCGAAACCACCGTACAAACCAAGACCAATAGTATTGTTTTGATCAGCCATTAAATGGTATGCTAAAGAAAGATTCACATTATTTGTTGAAATTCTTTCCTCACCCGCTCGATCATTAAAGAAACTTAGTCCTGCTGCCAAGTGTCCAGACTTTGTTCTTTTATTACTGTTTAGTCTCATGTCTGCACTTGCTGCAATTGTTTGAAACGGTGCAGCAACTGAGTTCCACTGAGTTCTGTAATTTACATTAGCCTGCAAATCATAGTTTGCTCCAGCTAAAGCAGGGTTTAATGTTAATGGAGAATAATCCATATTAGAAAAGTGCACATCCTGACCCCAAGCGGACGCAGTCATTCCTATAAGTAGTGCAGAAAAAATTAATCGTTTCATATCTTATTTATTAGCTCGTTAATATCAAATTATCTTACGACGTTTACGTTACCCGTTTTTTGGATGACCTCTCCGTCAGTTCTTGTTAGGTTTAATTTATAAACATATACTCCTGTATTTACTGGCTCTCCTTTTTGAGTACCATCCCAGCATTGTTCAGGATCATTTGTTGTAAAGATCAATTCTCCCCAACGATTGTAAATTTCTAGTGTAAAGACATCTATACAACCACCGTAAATACAATACATATCATTTTTATTGTCATTATTTGGACTGAACACTGTTGGAACATAGATTTCCGGACAAGCCTGTTTAACTACAATTGTAATAGAGTCTGTTTCAGAACATCCATCAGCTGTAGTGACAGTAACATAATACGTTGTCGTTGAATCAGGTGTCGCTGTTGGGTCAGGACAGTTCGTACAACTTAATCCATCAGAAGGAGTCCATGAATAACTTTCATTTGACACTCCCGTACCTACAATTACATCAAGATCAACACTCTCACCGGCATCTATAGTCGCTCCAATTGGAGTAATGTCAACTGGTAAGGATCCTGTAGTCGATACTGTATAACTCGAAGATGCCTGACATCCATTATCATCTGTTACAGTAAGGTCATATGTACCAGCTGTTAGATTTGAAACTGAAGCAGTATTTCCAACATTCGGTGTCCAACCGTAAGTATAATTTGGTGTTCCACCTGTTACGTTCACTGAAATCGCTCCATCAGAAGTTCCACAATCCGTATCTGAAATAGATTCAGTAATCTGAATTGCATCTGGTTCTGTTATAGTGATTGTTTCGATAGCCGTACACCCTCCGTCATCTGTCACCTCAATAGTATATGTTCCAGGAGCCAGACCTGTTGCACTTGCCGCTGTACCTCCACTTGGAGACCAATCGTATGTATAATTTGGTGTTCCTCCAGTTGCTTCTATTTCTGCACTACCATCATTCGCACCAAAACAAGTAACATCTTGTTGATCGATCACAGTTATTGATGGTCCATTAAGCGACGGAACAGTTACCGATGCAGTTTCGGTACACCCATTACCGTCTGTTACTTCCACATCATAAATTCCTGCGCCAATTCCTGTCGCCGTCGCTGTTGTTTGACCAGATGGAGTCCAATCATAAGTATAAGTTCCTTCTCCACCAGTTGCTGAAACAGTCGCCGTACCATCATCAACACTACACTGTGATGCAGTAGCAGATGTTGTTAATGAGATCGGCGTTGGTTCTGTTATAGTAACGGTTTCTGTTGAAATACATCCGTTTCCATCTGTTACTTCAACTGTGTACGTTCCGTCAGATAATCCAGTAGCAGTCTGTCCAGTAGCAGAACCCGGTGACCAACTATAAGAATACGGTCCAGTTCCTGTTGGTGTAACTGTGGCTTCACCATCTGTTAATCCGTTACAAGAAATGTCTGTTCCTGCAACGCTCAAACTTGCCGGTGCATTCACTGTTATCGTCACATCTGAAGAGGCTGATGAACAACCATTTGCAGTAACAACAAGTGTGTAAGTTCCCGACTCTGCTGAAGTTGCCCCTGAGATCGTCGGGTTTTGGTCAGAACTAGTGAAACCGTTTGGCCCTGTCCAGGAATATGTCGCTCCTGAAACAAGACTAGTACTCAACTCAATATCTTCGCCCTCACAAACATCTGTAGATGTTGCAGATGCTGTTGCAGTAGGTGTTTCATTTACTGTTACATCTATTGTTTCGGTAGATGATGAACAAGAACCAACTGTTATCGTTAAACTGTACGTTCCGTCTGCATTGGTTCCGGCCCCAACGATTGTTGGGTTTTGATCAGAACTTGTAAATCCATTTGGTCCTGTCCAGGAATATGTCGCTCCTGAAACTGTGTTCGCAGTCAACTCGATATCATCACCTGAACAAATTGTCGTTGATATAGCTCCAGGTGTTGCTGTTGGCGCAGGGCTAACCGTTACATCCACAGTTGAAGATGACGATGTACAACCATTAACAGTCACAGTTAACGAATATGTTCCATCCTCTGCCGTGGTAGCATTATTAATAGTTGGATTTTGATTCCCGCTCGTAAACCCATTCGGTCCTGTCCATGAATATGTTCCTCCAGAAACCGTAGTTGAGTTCAATTCGATATTGTCTCCTTCACAAACAGTGGTTGCTGTTGCACCTGCTGATACAGTCGGAGTTGAATTTACTGTTATATCCACTGTTGCTAAATTTGAGGTACAACTTCCTACAGAAATTGTCAGGTTATATGTCCCATCCGCATTTGTTCCAGCACCAACAATTGTCGGATTTTGATCAGAACTTGTAAATCCATTTGGTCCTGTCCATGAATATGTTGCTCCCGAAACTGTGTTCGCAGTCAACTCTATATCATCTCCTGAACAAATAGTGGTCGAAACAGCTCCAGCAGTAGCAGTAGGTGTGGTATTTACAACAACGTCTGTTGTTACTGGGCCGTTTGAACAACCTCCTGCAGTAACTGTAAGTGAGTAAGTTCCATCTGCGGCAAGTGTAACCCCATTAATCGTTGGGTCTTCTGAACTACTTGTAAAACCATTCGGTCCTGTCCAGGAATAGGTCGCACCCGCTACATTATCTGTAGTAAGATTTAGGTTATCCCCAACACACAGTGGTGAATTACTCGCCGGGTTTGCTGTTGGAACTGGGTTTACAGTAATCGTGACTGGAGCCCTACTTGTGCTCACACAAGATGGGTCTGAATTATCTACCGTTTCCACATAGTATGTAGTTGTTGTTCCAGGTGACACCGATAAAGGCACACCTCCTAAATTAGTACCTCCAGAGGCAGCATCGTAGACATTATAAGACACATTAGTTCCCGGCCCTGAAGCTGTAATAGTAGAGTTGTCTCCAGCACATATCGTTGAAGGTGTTGCTGTTACCGTTGTTGCAACTGGTGGTGGTGTACACTCGATAGTTCTACAGACTATATTCTGAGTTGGATTAATTGTACCAACAGCAACAGTTAGCGAACTAGCTCCTACAGTTCCTGAATATGCATTATAGTTCGGTGTTCCTATCGTTGTTGGTCCTCCCGAGTGAGATGGACTAAATGTACCTGGAGGACAGTCCGCTAAAGGAGTGTCTCCATTTTGATCCGTTTTAATCACTTGATAATCCCAAGACGCTCCAGATGTTGTAGAAGTCATTAAATACCCTCCATCACTTGTCTGTTGACCTCTAGGTAATATTGTCGCTAAACCGAATGTATATTTCTTTGCCCAAACAGTTGAGTTTGCATTTGCATTCATTCTATGTAACGAATTCGAAAACTCGAAAGCAAAAGGTCTAATATACATACCCATTGTTACTAGATCTGTGCTTCCGTTAACCTCATAAATTTGAGAAATATCTACTGGATCCGAACCAAAAAAGCCACCAGAGTATAGTGCTGTTTGACTGAATGTCAAAGAAAATGCACCTGTCGCTCCATATTTCATAACTAATTCTTCACCATCGTCTCCTCCGGCTGCAATTGGATCACCTGCACTGGTTTTATTAATTGCAGATAAAAACTTGCTGTTTTGGGTTGTACTTGTGTTTGGGTTATCTACTTGTCTATGGTATTGAATATTTCCTGACAAATCTGTTTTGAATATCAATGCATCCGTAGGTGTTGCATCATCACCATCACTGTTTTGGTTTGAGCGATGTTGATTTACATCATATTGACCAACAGCCATGTAGCCGTCAGCAGTTTCAACTACGTCTCTAAAAGACGCATCGTTATATATTCTATCACCAGGGTTTTTTGCAACAGTTGTATAATATCTAGTAACATGATGCCATACGTGGTTTCCACTAGCGTCGAACTTTACAAGAAGAGGTGAGCTAATTATGTCAGTTTGAGAATCACCGTTATTATCTGTATAAGTGATTGGTGCGAAATACGTTTCTGGTCCAGCTCCATCTGGATCATGCCCGGTTACGTAACCCGCGGCTAAATATCCTCCGTCGGAAGTTTTGATCACTCTATTTAAATATGCTCCATCTGCCTCATTGATCTGAAAACGTGTTGAAACAACGACATTTCCAGTTGCATCTAAGCGCATGAAAACTCCTGCGTTGGAATCGCTTCCACCACAGACATAGTATTCATTTTGAGATTGATCTTTTTTGATATCATTTAATTGAAAACCAAAAGATCCATCAGAGTAACTTTTTGACCAAACCAAATCACCATTTGAGTCTAATTCGGTAACCGTCCCATAAATAGGAATAAACGTTAGGTTCGTACCGGCAAAAACATATTGATCAGGTGTCAATGATTCAACCGCATTACCCGGCAGGTCAAGCAACGCCTGGTCATAATTAATTCTGAAAGTGGTGGTAAGTTGACCGAATGAACATGTAGCAATAAAAATTGCTACCAGTTGTAGTAGTGTTTTCATGATGTGTGTGTTAAATAACACCACAAATCTACACTCAATTGATATTCAGTAAAAGAGGGGCACCCCCTCAAATTAACTTAATGTTAAAAATTCAACTTTAATTAGTCGTTACCGAACTCTTCGATCACCCCTTTGTGTTCTAAGACCCAGATCAATAAACTATTATTTCTGGCATCAAGTGCTAACTTCTTACAAATCCTGGACCTGTAGTTTTCAACGGATTTAGGTGAGACAAAGAGTAAGTCTGCAATCTCCTTACTGGAATACTTTTGCCCAACGAGCTTCAAGGTTTTTAATTCCGTTTCTGTTAAAGTCGAGAGTTTTTCAGAAATATCCTTATACTCCTTAAGCTCTTTTTGGATCTTTGAAGATTTTCGCAATGATTTTGCCCAATATTTTTCTCCACTTTTTAAGCTTTCAATGCACTCAACAAGTTCATCAGAAGTGTTGTCCTTAACCATGTAGGCATTCGCACCATTGTTCATTGCTTTCCGCAGCATTTCACCATCATTATACATGGTTAAAATGATCAACTTGGTAGAAAACTTATCTGCACATGACTTACATACCTCTAGACCATTTTTCTTTGGCATGTCTATATCCAGAAAAGCATAATCAGGCTTCTCATCTTGAATGACCTTTTCTGCTTCTTGTCCATTTTCCTTTTCTATGATCGTAGCGTCGGGGAAAGCGTTATTCAAAAGTGATTTTAATCCACTTCGAAATATAGGGTGATCATCTGCTATGAGGAAAGTCATGCCTAAATTTAATTAAATTTTATGATAAGCTTGAAGCCTTTTTCGGGCTGACTCAGAATGTTCAACTTTCCGTTTATTCGCTGGGCTCTTTCCTTTATTGTCATCATTCCTAGCCCAAGCTTCTTACTGCCAACTTCGAAGCCTTTTCCATTGTCCTGATAAAGTAGAGTATACTCGCCTTCTTTACGTTCAATAGAAACTTTTATCGACTTAGCCTCAGCATGCTTTAATGTGTTGTTAATGCATTCTTGTAATATCCTATACAGCTGAGTTTGCTTAAACAAGTTTAAATCGTCTATTCTTGACTCTAGTTCACAACTCGTAATTACGCCGGTACTTTTTTCAACTCGATCCAATAAAGAGATCACAGATCTTTTTAAACCTATCTTTTCCAAGTAAGATGGATGTAATCGATGCGAAAGTGATCGAGCCTGTTGAATAATTTCTCCTAGTCCTTCTTCCAAATCTTCCAGATCCTGGATCTGACCTTTGTTATATAAATTTACTTTCGATTTAGCTACAGATAAAGACTGTCCTATATCATCATGAAGATCTCTTGAGATTCTTGAACGCTCTTCATCGAGGTTTGCAATCAGTTGCTGACTAAATTTTCTTTGCTGAGCCCTTGTTGATCTTAAGTGCCTCAAATAAAAGAATAGTACCGTTGCTATTAAAACAAAGAAACTCACAACAGCTATGATCACAATTCTTGATTCTTTTAGCTTATTATCTTTTTCAAGCATCGAGGTTCTTGCTTTCTCTTCTTTCAACTCTGCTTCTTTTTTCTCAGTTTGATATGCCACTTGCAATTCGGCGAATCTTTCCTGGTTACTTATTTCATCAATACTATCACTCATTTCATAGTACTGCTCATAATAAGATAAAGCTTCTTCAAAATTTCCCTTTGCTTTTAATACTTCAGATTTTTGTTTGTAGCCTTCAACAATGTCCTCAACTTTGTCATATTTTCTGGCCAGTAGCAAAGCAGAATCAGCTAACTGAAGAGAACGATCTAATTTATTTTGCTTTCTATAAACAGATGATTTTAATAGGTACGGCTTAGCTATATATCTAAAATCTTTGATCCTACGTAAGATATTTATCATAGAATCAGCATGAAGGATACTTAGCTCATATTGTTCATTCAGCGAATAGCTATTACTTAGGTTCAAATGGGTTACCGCAATATTAAATGGAAAACCAAGTTTATTTGCATTTGCTAAAGTTTGCTCAAAATGCTCAATTGATTTTTCAGTTTCACCTGTTTGCTCATAGAGTAGGCCAATATTGTTTTGCAAGTTGAATGATAACCTAAAGTTATTGATGGAGTCAGAGAACTCAACCCCTTTTTTAAAGTCGGTGAGGGCATCATCGTACTGTTCATTCCTGAACTTGATCAGCCCTATGTTATTCATAAGCATGCCCTTCAAATATAGATCTTCGAGCTTCTCTGCATACGAATATGCTTTAAGGTAATAGTCAATTGCTTGTCCCTGATCATTTTTATCCTCAGCTAAGATTCCCAATCCATTTAAACATTCCAGAGCGTTTTTATAATCGTTTCTTTTTTTCGAAGCTTTGAGAAGATCCTTGAACTCACTTTCAGCAATGTCTTTTTTCCCTCTTTCCGCAGCAATAAAGTTTTTCCGAATTAAAGTAGAGTTGATCAACGTAGTATCTCCAACTTGATTTGCAAAGTTCAATGTGGAGTCGTAATACTTTAGTGCCGTTTCTTGTCTACCAGAATAGTAGTTGAAATTTCCATAATATTGATAGATCAGCCCCTTCTTAGAAATATCATTTAAGTCTTCTGCAATTTTAATAGCGTCCTGACCGTATTTAAACACACTTGTTGAATCAAAGTAAGTGCTCTTTCTGATCTTTTCGGCAAGCTCATTGAAGCTCGCCTCCTGTTCCCTATTTCCCTTCTGAGCTATAGTGAAAGAAGCGAAGCAAACAATTAATAAAGTATTCAGAAACCTTGTCATCTTTTGTTAACGATTTTAATAAATATAGAAAATTTAGCACTTTAAACAGTTGTTTTTCAAGACTGTGGATAAATCTGTATAGATGTTGATTTCTACCAAACCTCAATAATATCCGACGAAGGGACATTTTCCACATATCAACGTTAAAATTTAAACGTTTTTTAACACGTTTCTCAGGTCAGAAATAATTATCTTCGAATGAATTTTAAAATCATTTAACGATGGTTGAATTAAGTAAAAAAATACTCGTTAAGGTGAGCTTTGATCGTAATTTGTTCCACAAGGAACTTGTGAAGGCTTTACAGTGGATCAAAGAGTCAGACGAGTTAAAATCTTTCAAAGAGTGGTGCATGATCGAGTTTGGTCATATGTATCCATCAATCTTAAACAAAGTTTTTTAGATATTCTTCTTTAGGAAGGTAAGGGAGGGGTGAGTTATCATCCCTCTTTTTTTTGATCTATAAATGAAATATTTCGTTTTAGCCCGGCGTATTTTGTTCTTTTGACAGCAGATTTTTTAAAGATCTCGTTAAAAACTTCCCTTGTAAGATCTGTCCATTCATTTTTAGACATCTCCAAAAGTTTTTGATCTGGCAAAAAGCGAGGCTCATTATGAGGCTTTGAAAATCGATTCCACGGACATACATCCTGGCAAATATCACAACCGAAGATCCAATCATCCATTTTGCCTTTAAACTCTGACGGAATAACGTTTTCCTTTAATTCGATTGTAAGATAAGAAATACATTTACTGCCATCAATTTCGTATGGCTTCAAGGCTTCTGTTGGACAAGCGTCTATGCATTTAGTACATGTTCCGCAATAATCTTTGATAGGACCATCTGGTATTAGAGGAAGATCAATGACCAGTTCAGCTAAAAAAAAGAATGAGCCTTCCTTTGGGTTTATGAGATTGGTGTTCTTACCAACCCAACCCAAACCAGATTTCGAGGCCCAACTTTTCTCCAGAACAGGTGCAGAGTCAACAAATACTCTCCCCCCAACTTCTCCGATCTCCTGTTGAATTGAGGTAAAAAATGATTTCAGCTTATCTTTTATTACGAAATGATAGTCTTCTCCATACGCATATTTTGCGATCTTGAACGAATCATGTCTTTGCTCATCAGGAACACTATAATTATAAAGTAAAGAGACTACTGTTTTCGCACCAGGAACGAGCTTAGTTGGATCTAACCTTTTATCAAAATGGTTTTCCATGTATGACATCTTCCCATGGTTGTTTTGCTTCAACCAATTCGTTAAGCGGGGAGCTTCCTCTTCTAAAAACTCAGCTTTAGAGACTCCACAATACATGAAACCAAGATTACGAGCGATGCGTTTGACTAATTCAGTATGTTTTTGTCGCAGATGCTCAGACAAAATAAATGTATTTAAAATAATCCTCCCTGATGCGCGCCAGGGCTCTTGCCAAGATGATCAAAAGTTTTAGGAGTCACTTTACGTCCGCGCTGGGTTCTTACTAAGTATCCTTCTTGAATCAAGAAAGGTTCATATACTTCTTCGATCGTTCCAGCATTTTCTCCAACAGCAGTCGCAATGGTACTTATTCCCACAGGACCTCCATTGAATTTATCGATCATTGTTGACAAGATCTTATTATCCATCTCGTCTAGGCCATTTTTATCAACGTTTAAAGCCTCGAGAGCAACGTTGGTAATATCAATGTCGACGAGTCCACTTCCTTTGATCTGAGCAAAATCTCTGACTCGTCTTAAAAGTGCATTAGCAATTCTTGGTGTTCCCCTACTTCTGCTTGCAATTTCATAGGCAGCATCATCGTTAATTTCAATATCCAATAGATCACATGATCTTTGAACGATGAGCGTAAGCGTTTTAGCCGTATAATACTGTAAACGGGCATTGATACCAAAACGCGCCCGTAAAGGAGCTGTAAGGAGCCCTGAACGTGTTGTAGCACCAATCAGTGTAAATGGATTCAGTGAGATCTGAACCGTTCTTGCATTTGGGCCTGAATCGATCATTATATCAATCACAAAATCCTCCATTGCCGAATATAAATATTCTTCGATCACAGGACTCAATCGATGGATCTCGTCTATAAACAAAACATCACCTTCTTCGAGGTTCGTTAGCAGTCCAGCAAGATCTCCAGGCTTGTCAAGAACTGGGCCAGAAGTAACCGTGAAGTTTACATCTAACTCATTGGCAATAATATTTGCTAAGGTTGTTTTTCCGAGTCCAGGAGGCCCGTGAAGTAAAACATGATCTAACGGCTCATTTCTCTCCTTCGTGGCTTTGACAAAGATACCCAGGTTTTCAACCACTTTTGGTTGACCTGTAAAGTCCTCGAGTGCTTTCGGTCGAAGAACCCTATCAAACTCACCATCTGGTCGTTCACTTTCCTCTCTATAATCAAATTCGTCTTCCACTTATGTTGAATTAAGCCTTTGTCAAATATAAGAAAAGCCCGGAACACGTTTTGTGAACCGGGCCTCTAAATATTTAATTAACTATTAATGCTCTTCTTCACCTTCCATCAATGGAACAGTTTGAGGTACAAAATCCTCCTCCATTCCTGGTTTTGAATAATCATAAGGCCATCTGTGAACGGTTGGCAGTTCTCCTGGCCAGTTTCCGTGAATGTGCTCTACAGGAGTAGTCCATTCTAGTGTATTTGATTTCCATGGGTTCTGTGGTGCCTTCTGACCTCTGAAAACAGAGTAGAAGAAATTAAAGAAGAATAACACCTGGCCCAGTGCACCAATAATTGCGAAAATAGATATAACAACGTTTAGATCGATCATCATATCAGCTGCCGTTGGGTTGAAACCATCGTACACTGAATAATCATAGTAACGTCTTGGTGCTCCACCTAATCCAACAAAGTGCATTGGTAAGAATACTCCATATCCTGATACAATCGTAATCCAGAAGTGAGCATATCCAAGCCTGTTGTTCATCATTTTACCAAACATCTTAGGGAACCAGTGGTAAACCCCGGCAAACATACCGAAGATCGCCGACAGACCCATTACAACGTGGAAGTGTGCTACCACGAAATATGTATCATGAACAGAGATATCCAACGCTGAATCGGCAAGGATAATTCCTGTTACACCACCAGTAATGAACGTTGATACAAGTCCAATTGCAAACAACATTGCTGGAGTATATACGATCGAACCTTTCCATAATGTAGTAATGTAGTTAAACACCTTTACAGCAGATGGAATCGCAATAAGAAGTGTGGTAAATACAAAGACACTACCTAAGAACGGATTCATTCCCGTCACAAACATATGGTGACCCCATACGATGAAGGAAAGGAAACCAATTGCCAAAATCGATCCAATCATCGCTCGATAACCAAAGATCGGTTTACGTGCATTCGTTGAAATAATTTCGGATGAAAGTCCCAGTGCAGGTAGTAATACAATGTACACCTCTGGGTGTCCAAGGAACCAGAACAAGTGTTGGTATAGAATTGGTGATCCTCCCACATTATCCAGCATTTCTCCTCCGACAATAATGTCACTCAAATAGAACGAAGTTCCCATTGTACGATCCATCAACAAAAGTAACGCTGCCGAAAGCAGAACAGGGAACGAAAGAACACCTAAGATCGCTGTTACAAAGAACGCCCAAATCGTAAGTGGCATTCTCGTCATTTTCATCCCTTTAGTTCTTAAGTTCAATACTGTAACGATATAGTTCAATGAACCGATCAATGATGATGCAATGAAGATCGTCATTGAGAACAACCATAATGTCATACCTAATCCTGAACCTGAAACTGCCTGAGGCAATGCAGATAATGGAGGATAAACAGTCCATCCAGACATAGCAGGTCCAGATTCAACAAACAGTGAGACTAACATAGTGATCGAAGACAAAGCAAACAACCAGTATGAGATCATGTTCAATAGACCTGAGGCCATATCTCTAGCTCCCAACTGCAAAGGAATAAGAAGGTTAGAGAATGTACCAGACAATCCACCTGTTAATACAAAGAATACCATGATCGTACCGTGGATCGTAACGAGCCCTAAGTACATATCCTGGTTCAAAATCCCGTCTGGTGCCCAACGGTCACCTAGGAAAGTGTTCAAAAAATCAGAAGATTCTCCTGGCCACCCCAGTTGAATTCTAAAAAATATGGACAACATCATCGCAATCAGCCCCATGAAAATAGCTGTCATGAGAAACTGTTTACCAATCATTTTGTGATCCTGACTGAAGATATACTTTGAAACAAAGCTCTCTTCATGATGATCATGTCCGTGATTTCCTTCGTGAGCTACAGCTGCCATTACTTTATCTATTTAATTTTTAATGCTATTATTATTTCTCTTCGTCTACTCTTGAAGCAATTGCTGTATACTTTTCAAGCAATTCAGCTTCTTTCTCCGCACGTTCGCTATCACTATAATCTAGCCATGGTGAACCATCGTAAGTAGTTTTTGACTTTTGCCAGTTCAAGTATTCTTCTGGTCCAAGAACTGTAACAGCCATTTTCATTTTGTAGTGTGAACCACCGCAGATCTTGTTACACATCAAGATGTACTCAAATTCTTCGTTATTCATCTTCTTCTTCATTTCATCCGTAGTGTACAACGGCTGAAATTTGAAGTAAGTAGTCATTCCTGGAACCGTATTCATCTGAGCACGGAAATGAGGAAAATAAGCACTGTGAATAACGTCTTTCGATCTGAAGCTCATGTTATAGTTCTGACCTTTTAGAAGCACCAAACTATCAGCTAAGATAACATCGTCGTTAGCAAGAGCATCTAATGAATCATTATAAGTTGCAGACATTGCTTCTAGAAGACTCACCATTCTTTCTTTTCTACCTAGTTCAACACGAAGTGCCTCTCTATCTTCACGTGACATAACGATACTCTCATCGTTTAGCTTTTCTTCTAATAACTCCACTCCTTCTTGTCCAGGGCCTCCAACTTTCATACTTTGCAAAGCAGAATCGATATTCGCTTTTGTCATCAAAGCATATGGGTTTTCTGGTGTAGTCAACTTGTAGTCGAATTTACCCAACTCATTGTTCATTCCTGAATAACGTGCTGTCCAACCAAACTGGTAACTAAATAGCTCTACATTCTCTGATTCAGAACCCGCTCTTGTAGTTATATCGTTCCAGGTTCTAAGACCTAAAATGATTATAACTGCTAATACTGCTGCTGGAATAACGGTCCACACCATCTCCAACTTGTTATTTTGAGGGTAGAAATAAGCTTTAACACCTGGTTTTTTAACATATTTCCAAGCAAATACGAACAATAACGTATTGGTTAGGAAGAACACCGTAATAATGATAACGAAGTTCAGGTTCAATAGCCAGTCTACGTTTTCACCGTGAGCAGAAGCCGCTGGACCCATATCTACGTATCCGTATTTAAGCATCATCCAAATAAACCCTGCATACATCAGAATCATGAACAATAGCATCATACGAGAATTGAAGATATTATCTCTGTGTGGAATATCCTCTTCTTTTCTTTTGGCATGTTTTGCAGTTAATTCATTTACACGTACCAATTGAGCAATCGCTAGCACGCCTAAGATGATAACCAACAATATAATTAACTTACTACCCATGTCTATCTAATTAACTTATTTTCAAAAATTATTATTTACTAAATCTCGTGGTGTAAAGATTCATCAAGGAACGGATGATTCTTCGCCATAAGCGGAGCCTTAGATAAGTTCGTCAGAATTACTCTAACAAATAAACCTAAGAACAACAGACCCATTCCAATTTCCAGTAGACCCATGTTTGCAGTTGGTCCCATAGAACCACCCATAACCATCGTCCATGCATCTAACCAGTGTCCGATCAAAATAACTAAACCAACGAACGTTAAGATTCCCGCATTTCTTTTTGCATCTCTTGACATCAAAATTAACATCGGGAAAGCGAAGTTTATAAAGAACAAACCGAAATACATGAGTTTGTAATTCTCAATACGCATGAGGAAGTAAGTTGTCTCCTCAGGGATATTTGCATACCAAATAAGCATGTATTGTGAGAACCATAGGTATGACCATAGGAAAGAAGTAGCAAAGGTCCATTTACCTAAATCGTGAATGTGACTTTCGTTAACTTTCGGCAGGTAACCAAGTTTCTTCAAATAGATCACTAAAAGAACTAGTACTACCATTGTACTACACCATGCTCCGGCGAATACATACCAACCAAATAATGTAGAGAACCAGTGAATATCAATTGACATGATCCAATCCCAAGAACTTGTTGAGCTGAATACTGCGAAGAATACAAGGAACAATGCTCCTTTTTTATAATTCTTGAAGTGCAGGTCAACCGCTTGATCTGGATTCTCATCCTGAAGTCTTGATCTTTTCTTAAACCCTGTCCAGAAAATGTAATATACTGCCAAGTATGCTGCCGTTCTGATCCAGAAGAAAGTTAGATTTAAATATGCTCCTTTTCCAGCTGAAAGTTCGTCATAGTGAGAACCACCTTCTGTCATCACTTCTGAATCCATCCACTGATAGATGTGTGCACCATGCATGAAAGATAGTGTCAATAGAGTGATCACCATAAATCCAATACCTATAGGCAAGTATCCCGCAACCGCCTCAATAACTCTTTTTATTGCTGCGTACCAACCCGTTTCTGTTGCATATTGCAACGCTAGAAAGAACAGAGCACTCAATCCAATTGAGAAGAAAAAGAAGCTGTTCGACAACAGGTTCGCCATAAATTGCTGTCCAAGATGTCCATGTCCGGAAGCCACAACAATACCGATACCGGTAAATACGATCCCAACAATCATTAGAACAGTTGTCCAGATCTTGGCCTTATTTGAAACTTGAAATTCCATTATCTCTAATTGTTTTCTTTAAACTTAAATTCTTATTCTTCTACTTCTAATGAGTCAGATGCCGCCTCTTCGTTTACATTTAACGAATCAGATACAGGTTCTTCATTTAACTCAAAATCACCATAATCATCAAATCTGAACTGATTCACATAATGAACAAGTGTCCAGATCTCTTCTTTATCGAGAATCATTGAGTGTGCACCCATTGCACCTTTTCCATAGTAAATAGAGTAAAATACTTGTCCATCACCTAGATCTTGAAGGTTCTTATAATCAGGTACACCTGCATAAGCTCCACTCTCAACCATAGGTCCTTTACCATTTCCTTCTTCTCCGTGACAATGCTGACATTTTGATTCGTAGATTCTTTCACCTTCATCCATGATCATATCATAGTTCTCAGGAGTTATACGAATAGGGTTCTTATCCGCTTTAGCTTTGTTATACTCAGTATCTACGCTATCACTTAAGATCCAACCTTCACTTTCATAAAGACCGTGTGTGGTATTCGCAGCACTCGACGCTTTTCTGTGATAAGGAAGCATCATCGCAACTTTAGCAGAGTCAGTACCATAATAAGGAACCGTTCTGTGCGGTGGACGCATTGCTGATTGCTTCATTTTTAAGTCCATGTGCTCTTCACCCTGGATACGACCATAATCAACGTAAGGTTCTACCGCTGGCGAACGATACATGTCTGGCATATATTCCAATCCTGAAGAATCTGGGTCACTCACACAAGAAGACATCACTGTCAGTCCTGCTGAAAAAACCACAAATATTTTCGCTATTGCCTTAAATTCTTTCTTCATGGCAAATTATTTAATTTCTTTTTGATCTAATTCAACTATTCCCGTCTCTTTCAACATTGACTCTAAGTCAGTCGCCTTAAAGTTTCCGTTTTCTGACAATCTCAACTCCATTACAAACTTATCATCCGTAGTTCTTGGGTCAGGATTCTCTGCTGGCATTCCAGGAATCGTCTTGTTTCTTAGTAAATAAGTGATTGCCATTCCGTGGGCAGCACATAAAACTGTAAACTCAAAACTAATTGGAACAAAAGCCAAGAAGTTTTCTAAGTAGCTAAAGCTTGGTTTACCTCCAATATTCATTGGCCAGTCTTGTACCATAAAATAGTTCATGCCGATAGTGGCCAACATCAACCCTGTCAGACCATAAAGGAAGGCCATAATACCCAACCTCGTCTCTTTAACACCTATAATAGGATCAAGACCGTGAATCGGGAATGGCGAGAATACATCTGTTACCTTCACACCATTGGCTACCAACTTCTTCGCGCCAGCTTTTAGCACTTCATCGTCGTCGTACATTGCATAAATAACTGTATCTGCCATGTCCTTAGTTATTATCGTTATTATTCATTAATTCTTTCGCTTGTCCAGCCCAATCGTCTTTCTCTGCTCTACCTGGCATAGTGCCAGTAAGCTCATCTAACAATGCATATTCTGCAGTTGTCATTTTCGCTAATTGAGCATAAGTAAATACCCCAATCTCGTTAAGTTTAGTTTCCATAACCGGACCTAGACCATTGATCTTTTTCAAGTCATCTTTTTCATCTGCAGATGCTTCACCTATTGCTTCTAACAACTTAGTCTTAGCCTCTAAGTTTTCCGAAGTTGGTGTTTCTACTGCTTCTGTCTTAGTCTCTTGCTTTGTTTCTTCCTTAGATACTTTTGGTTCAGCATGCGCATTTCCACCTGCCGTTACTGCCAAGTGCTGCTCTTCTAAACTATAAGCAGGACTGTGTGCTTTATCGTCCTTGAACGATTCTCCTGAAGATCTCAAAATAGATTTGATCTCGTTTAGTGCAAGCACAGGGAAAAATCTTGCGAAAAGTAAGAAGAACACAAAGAACAACCCGATCGTACCAACAAACACACCGATATCAATGTGAGTCGGGTAGAACATACTCCAAGAAGATGGAAGGTAATCTCTGTGAACAGAAGTTACAATAATCACAAATCGCTCAAACCACATACCGATGTTTACTACAATCGAAATGATGAATGTAAATAGAAGGCTTCTTCTCAATTTTCTAAACCACATCAACTGAGGAGAAACAACATTACACGTCATCATTGACCAGTATGCCCACCAATAAGGACCAGTTGCCCTGTTGATAAATGCATATGCCTCATACTCTACTCCTGAGTACCATGAAACAAATAGCTCTGTTAAATATGCTACACCTACTATCGATCCTGTTACCATGATCACGATGTTCATATACTCAACGTGCTTAGTATGAATATACGCCTCAAGTTTCATTGCTTTACGCATTACAAGAAGTAATGTTTGTACCATGGCAAAACCTGAGAATACCGCTCCCGCCACGAAATAAGGTGGGAAGATCGTTGTATGCCAACCTGGTATAACAGATGTGGCAAAGTCAAATGATACAATAGAGTGAACCGAGAATACAAGTGGTGTCGCAAGACCCGCAAGAACAAGCGATACTAATTCGAATCTATTCCAGTGTTTTGCTCTACCTGTCCATCCAAAAGAAAGTAAAGAGTACATTCTTTTAGGGATAGGTTTCTTAACTCTATCTCTAATTGTGGCGAAATCTGGCAATAAACCAATATACCAGAATACCAATGATACAGATAAGTATGTTGAGATCGCAAATACATCCCAAAGAAGCGGGGAGTTAAAGTTAGGCCATAACGAACCGAATTGGTTTGGAAGTGGCAATACCCAGTAAGCCACCCAAATACGACCCATGTGAATTAAAGGGAATAGACCTGCCATGAAAACGGCAAAGATCGTCATCGCCTCAGCAGAACGGTTAATCGCCATTCTCCATTTCTGACGGAACAATAGTAGTACCGCTGAGATCAAGGTTCCGGCGTGACCAATACCAACCCACCATACGAAGTTCGTGATATCCCAGGCCCATCCGACCGTTTTATTCAATCCCCAAGTACCAATACCAGTACCTAATAGGTATAAAATACACCCAACACCATACAATCCGATGATAGCGGCGATAGCGAACAAGATATACCAAGTTCTAGGCGCTTTGTCTTCAATAGGCTTACAAACGTCTTCAGTAATTTCATGATACGTCTTGTGACCTAATATCAGGGGTTCTCTAATTGCAGCTTCTTTATGCATTACAATCTAATTTATTCAATTAATGATGTGATTTCGTTTCATGTTCTCCATGCCCTTCACCGTGCCCATGATCTTCACCATGACCTCCGTGATGCATTGCGTCAGCTTCAGCTTCTTCCTGGATTCCGGCAAGAACTTCATTTTCTTCGTTTCTTACTTTCACTTTATACCAGATATTCGGCTTAACTCCGATTTCCTCAAGTGCTTGATAAGCTCTTTTGTCATCCGCGGATTTTCTAACTGCTGATTCAGTATCATTCCAGTCACCCACTGTAATAGCGTTAGCTGGACATGCTTCAGAACAAGCTGTTACTACGTCTCCGTCTTGAACTGGACGCTGCTCTTTCTTAGCATTTAGCTTTCCTTCCTGAATCTTCTGAACACAGAAAGAACATTTCTCCATTACACCTCTAGTACGAACTGTAACGTCTGGATTCAATACCATTCTTCCAAGATCATCCTGTGCAGGGTTTACCTCATTAAACTTCTTGTATGATGGGTAGTTGAACCAGTTAAATCTTCTTACTTTATAAGGACAGTTGTTCGCACAATAACGTGTTCCAATACAACGGTTATAAGTCATTTGGTTTAGCCCCTCGTTAGAGTGAGTTGTCGCAGCAACAGGACATACTGTTTCACATGGTGCGTGATTACAGTGATGACACATCATTGGTTGATGAACAACTTTTGGGTTACTTGCAGGCTTTTCTGCATCACCATAGCTAAATGTATCTTTATCTTCTCTTTGACCAACTGTTGCTTCTTCATCAGACGCATAGTAACGATCAAGACGTAACCAGTGCATTTCACGACCTCTACGTACTTCATCCTTACCAACAACTGGAACGTTATTCTCTGACTGACAAGCGATCAAACAAGAACCACATCCAAAACAAGACGAAAGATCGATCGTCATACCCCATCTGTGTCCTACGTTTTCTACAGGATGCGCATCCCATAAGTCAAACTCTTCTAATGGCGCTTCAACGTGTTTTCCTTCATCATTTATCTTCTGAAGTGTCCAGTCTGGGTTATAAGCGTCTTTTGAGTGGTGCTTATAAATATCGAACGTCGTTTCTCTTACGATCGAATTACGCCCCATTACCGTTTGATGTATCTGTGTAGTAGCGATTGGATAAGTTCCTTCCGCTTTTGCCACAGTAGCCGCTGCAGTAAACTCTAGACCATGTTTAGTAGCCTGAGCCATTCTAAATGCATTCTTTCCTATAGCAACCTTATCACCATTATCTCCAGATTGATACCCTCCGTACTCTTTAGTATGGTAAGCAGCTTTACCTATCTTTTCTCCGTTTGCCCCTCTACCGTATCCAAGTGCAACACCAACTGTTCCTGGTGCCTGACCTGGTGATGGGTAAACTGGAAGCTCGTAAGAAACTTCTCCAACAGAAATTGTAGCCAGTGATGCTCCATTTTCCTGATCGATATTCTGATTATATCCAGCAGCCTCCATTTCTGAAGGAGCCATAGTAATATAGTTATCCCAAGTCACTTTCGAAATTGGATCTGGCATCTCCTGAAGCCATGGGTTACCCGCTTGTTCTCCATTTCCGATTGCCGCCTTTTGATAAAGAACAACCTCTGTATCTCCTCCTTTAGGAAGCATTCCTTTCGCCTTACTTAGTGCTGCTTCATTAAATGATGGAGCAGACATTGACTTGGCATCCATTGACATTACACTGTTGTGTACTGTTTGATTCCAGAACATATCGAAGCTTGGGTAAGCCTCAGAGTCATATCCGTTGCTCATCCATGTTTCCTTCATGAAGTCTAAGAATACTTTACTGTCCTTACCTTGTCTATTCGCTTTTCCAGCCCAAACCAAGAACGACTCTTGAGCCGCAACCGTATCGTGCAATGGACGAATTGTTGGCTGAGCTATAGCATATTCATTCGCCTTTGGTGCGAAATCATTCCAAGCCTCCAACGCATGGTGGTCAGGAACGATGAACTGACATTTACTTGCTGTTTCATCTGCATAAGCTGATGTTGAAACAGATAGTTTAAGTTTTGAAACTCCTTCAGCGAATGCATCACCATTAGGTAAAGAATAAGAAGGGTTTGTATTGTAAAAGAATACTGCATCAGGACCTTTTCCTTTTGCAACATTGTTCGCCAATTTCATCATTTCCTCATCCTCTGAGGCAAATAGTTGAATTGGATTATTTACGTTGATCGTAGATTTATATGCTCCGATCAATGAGTTCAATTTATTAACTAAAACCTGTACCCCAACATTGTTTGATCCAGAAACCACTAGGCCTTGACCTTTTTTAAGGTCCTTAGCCATTTTCTTGATCATTTCTGGTTGAACCGTTGAAGGAAGTGACGTGCTAACACCGCTAGCTGATCCTCCACAGGCCTTGATCAACGAAGCTAATACTGCCGCCTCTTCAGAAGGTTTGATCATTATTCTTTCATCCGCATTAGATCCGGTGATCGACATGTTTGATTCGATCTGGTAATGCTTGGACATCCAATCGTTATCAGGATTTCTAGTTTCGCCATATTGACTAACGAACTGAGTTGGTAACAACCAAGAATTCAAGAAGTCAGCTCCGAAACTTACAATTGTTTTAGCTTTTGAAAAATCATAATCAGGAATCATAGATTTTCCGAATGATAATTCATTAGCTTTTCTAATTCCGCTGTAAGAAACAGCGTCATATTGTATATGCTTAAATGTAGCCCCAGTTGTTGAAGCCTCTACAAGCTCTTCAACATCGCCTTCAACAGCAGCTTCTGCCATTTCAGCAACCTGCTTCATTTTATTCTCTCCAGTAACGTATCTCTCTAATTCCTGAATAGCTCTGTAAGAAGATGGAGAAGCAAGTGTTTTAGAAACAACTACAACCTCACCTTTAGACTTAATGATATCATCAAGCTTTTTCTTGATCGCTTTATCAGCCTCAACAGTTGGCTTGTCCTCACCATTTACTTGAGCATACTTTAAACGCTCACCATCGTATAATGAAAGAACCGAACCTATGATTTGTGGGTTAACCGTTCCATTCGTGAATCCAAAGTCTTTGTTTCCTTTAATAAAGATCGGTCTACCCTCTCTTGTTTTAACAAGAATGTTAGCGTAAGAGTTTCCGTCGTAATATGTAGACGCGTACCAAGTCGCTTGTCCCGGAACAACGTCTTCTGGTTTGTTTACGTAAGGTACCGCCTTAGTTACTGGCGCCTCACATGCTGCTATTGTTGCAGCGGCAACACTAAAACCAAGAAACTTAAGAAAATCTCTTCTTGGCGTAGATGACTCTTTAAGGGACTCATCTCCCATGAATTCATCCACCGTTACATCTTTAGTGAACTCTTGGTCTCTTTGTTCAACGAAAGCAGGTGTTTCGTTTAATTCGTCAAGACCTTTCCAATATTTTCTGTTCATTGCCATATCTTATTTGCTATCAACTAGTCCTTATTGATTAATAGTGACACTTAGCACATTCCCATCCACCAAGTTCTTTCACTGTTACTTTACCATCTTCAAGATAGTCTTCGTATAATGATTCATCATTCTCAAGTAAACGCTTGTGAATTTCTTCATAGTAACCCCCTCCTTTTCCGGAAACAGGTCCGTTTGCAATTTCTTTTTCACCGTGACACTCAATACACCACCCCATTGTAAGAGTTGGTTTTGTCAACTGAACGTTACCTTCGATTTGGTTCAACTCCTCAACAGGAACCACTCTTGGTAACTCTTTTTGTTTTGTCATATCTCCGTGACACTGCTTACAGTCAATTCCTCCAACTACAACGTGCTGCGAGTGATTGAAATAAACGTGATCTGGAAGACTGTGAACTTTGTTCCAAACTAGGTTTTCCGTCTCCCCAGTATATGCACCAGGTCCTTCCGGGTTGAATCCAGCTGCTTCATAAATCTTAGCGATCTGCTCAACTTGCTCTCCAGCACCTTTAATTTGTTTATGGCAGTTCATACAAACATTCACAGTTGGAACACCTGCCGATTTTGACTTATCAACAGAGTTATGACAATACTTACAATCAATTCCATTTGTCCCAGCGTGAATATCGTGAGGGAACTGAATTGGCTGAGAGGGCTGGTAAGCAGTTACTACACCGATTTGATAAAGTTGTAAAAACAATCCAACTATCAATGCTAACACTATTACTAAAACTCCAACACCTACAGATTTTCTATTTCTGAAAATCCATTGTTTAATCTCGTCTCCATAAGTTACTTGTGGTTCACCGTCTTCATCAATATGCTGAAGTTGTCTTCTAACTCCCCCAACAGAAAGTATGATCACAACAAAAATACCTGCTATAATGTACCAGATCCATCCTAGAGAAGTTTCTTGCTCTTGAGATGTTTGAGCCCCTCCAGCATCAGCTACAGCCCCTCCGTCTCCACCAGCGCTTGGCATTGGCTGTGCGTCAACGTAATCAAATATTGCATCGATCTGCTCATTTGAAAGATCAGCAAAGAATGACATTGCTGTTGGTGACCATGCAGAAACTTCTTTAGCGTACGGGTCGTTAGCCGCAGCAACCTGCCAGTTCTTTACCCACTGGTAAATCGAACCATCGGCCGCGCCTCCATCTTCCCATTTCTTTCGAACTTCGTAAAGCTTAGGACCGGTCATGTCCTGATGTGGCTGGTGACATGTAGCACACTTCGCATTAAATAACGCCTCACCATCTTGTGCGAATGAAGAAGTAGAGGTCATTAAAAAGAGCGTTGCAAACAACGCGAACAACCATTTATTTCCTTTGTTAAACATCTGATTATTAGATATTTTTATTTGTAATTCAGTGTCAGAGCATGCCTCAGCACACTATATATCGAAAGCAAAAATAACAGATTAACCATATGTGCTGACAGTTTTATGACAATTTTCGGATATTTAAAATTAATTTAAAACCATTCTAAATAAAGTTTAGAAGTGGCAATTTCATTGAATCCCTGACAGTGAAAGTGATGCGAGAGTTAGAACACCCTGACAATCGTTTTAACGAATTTTTACAGGTTATGAACAACATGGTTCATTTTGTTGAAAAATAAATATTTCAAGAGAGAACATTTTTAATCCATAAAAAAAGCCCGCCTAAAGGCGAGCTTTATAATATATCAAATCACTGATCAATTAGTCAAGGTCAAATTTGATCCCTTGAGCCAACGGTAATTCAGTCGTGTAATTAATCGTGTTTGTTTGACGGCGCATGTATACTTTCCACGCATCTGATCCAGACTCACGTCCACCTCCAGTGTCTTTCTCACCTCCAAAGGCTCCGCCAATTTCAGCTCCTGAAGTACCAATGTTAACGTTTGCAATACCACAGTCAGAACCTTCAGCAGAAAGGAATTTTTCAGCCTCTCTAAGGTTGGTTGTCATTATTGCTGAAGACAAACCTTGATCAACTCCATTTTGTAGTTTGATCGCTTCAGACACATCACCACTGTACTTCATAACGTATAGGATCGGCGCGAACGTTTCCTCCTGTACGATCTCATATTCGTTTTTCGCTTCGATTACTGTAGGTCGAACGTAACATCCTGATTCATAACCTTCACCTTCAAGCACCCCTCCTTCAATCAAAACGTTGGCACCTTCCTGTTTTGCTTTTTCAATTGCATTCAGGTAGTTATTTACCGCATCCTTATCAATCAATGGGCCTACATGATTATTTTCATCTAACGGATTACCAATTTTGATTTGTTTATACGCTCCAGTTATAGTGTCAACCACTTTGTTGTAAATAGATTCGTGGATAATCAATCTACGTGTAGAAGTACAGCGTTGACCAGCAGTACCAACTGCTCCGAACACTGCGCCAGGAACAACAACGCTCAAGTCAGCATCTGGCGTAATGATCATCGCATTGTTTCCTCCAAGCTCTAATAATGATTTCCCTAGTCGTGCAGCAACCGATTGAGCAACTGATCGACCCATTCTCGTTGAACCTGTAGCAGAAACCAACGGTACTCTTTTATCTTCTGCCAATGCTTTCCCGATCTCAGCATCTCCAATTACCATTGAAGATACTCCTTCTGGCACATTGTTCTTTTTAAACACCTCATTGGTAATATTTTGACAAGCAATAGATGTAAGAGGAGTCTTCTCAGAAGGCTTCCATACACATGCATCACCACAAACCCATGCAAGGGCTGTATTCCAACTCCAAACCGCAACAGGGAAGTTGAAAGCAGATATAATGCCTACTACTCCAAGTGGGTGGTATTGTTCATACATTCTGTGTCCTGGGCGTTCAGAGTGCATAGTTAGACCATGAAGTTGACGTGAAAGACCCACTGCAAAATCACAGATATCGATCATCTCTTGAACTTCACCAAGACCTTCTTGATATGATTTACCCATTTCGTACGAAACGATCGCACCTAAAGGCTCTTTATACTCACGAAGTGCGTTAGAAAGTTGACGAACCACTTCTCCTCGAGCAGGGGCAGTCCATTTTCTCCATTCTAGAAAACCTTCATGAGCTTTCATAACAACTTTATCGTAATCTTCTTTCGAAGCAAGACGTACTTTTCCAATTACTGAACCATCAACTGGTGTGTGTGACTCAATTTCTTCACCTGTCGTGTCTAACCAATTCTGTCCTGTTGAAGCTCCTTTGTTTATTTCGTTTCTAATTCCAAGTTGATCGAGTACCTTCTCTATATCAACTCCAGACATTACTTCAGCCATTTGTTTTGTTTTTTGATTCATGCAAATTTAAGGAGTTCTTTTGACAATGAAAAGAAATCACAGTTATTGTGTCCTGGGTTAAAATATTCACAAATCGTGATTGGGAGGATAGCTTATTCTACAAAGGCATCGGACTCGAACAATATTGGTCCATTTTGGTTAGAAATAGTTGATTTGGAGCCGTGACTCTTTGCTGTCCATGTTTTTCCCATTAACTGTAAATTATACATGTTTAGTTCACAGAAGTGGGCGGTAAAACGGTCGTCTATCTCTTTTGCGTATTGAACACTTCCATACCCTCCATTCTTATGAAGTAATGGGTTGAACTTTGTCAAGTCCCTTCCGCTATACACTGTAAGGCGCATATTCTTTTTATACTCAAACCGAATTTTTCCGTTTGCAGGTACGAAAGAACCATAAGCATCACCTGAAGATTCGTTCTCAAAAAGAATGATGTAGAGGTCATATTCCGTTTTGTTAATCAATAAGTGATCAAAACCTCCGTAAAAATCATCCAGGTCTAGCACTCCCTTCATCTGAAAACCTTCTTTTTCGGAAATGCTCAGCGAATTACAGCTTTCGGAATCCTGCTGCTTATCTTGAATGTTATAATCTGCAACCATACTTCTGGTTAAGGCCTTAACTAACTGATTCTTCAGGGTGTCTTCTCCATCTACCACCTGAAAAGCGTCAACAACATCGGGTGGTGGGGCAAATTTTTCAAGATCTTGTAACACACTGTCTTCTTTATAGCCTAATAGCGTGTCTGTTCCTTCAATTTCTGCTAATGTCAAACTGTCTAACCCAGTTCTGTTTTGTGGAACACCGCTTTTGATTGGGGGCTTAACTGCCTCTTTCGGAATAAGAATATAAACAAGCACCGCAATGATCAACAAACCAGCATAAAACAATGGTGTTCTTAAAAGTTGAAAAACACGAATGCTACTATTCTTATTCGGCTTCTCAGATAATGTGTTAATCAGATTAGCAACTTCTACTTTATGTTGTTTGTGAAGTTTAAGCTGCTTTAACCGTTTTATTCCTTCACCCCAAAGCTCATTGTCTTTTTTAACCTTTGTTTTTATATAGTCAACATAACTGATCTTCAGTGAATAATAATTATCGTCAAGTAAGTTCAGAAGGCCGATAAACTCCTCCGAAAATACCAGCTTATTATTTGATTTTAGAGCTCCTTCAATATATTCTTGAAAAGGCCTTTGTACATCTATTCTTTTCTTTTCAGTTAGGATTTTTGACAACTCCGTATATAAAACCATTGAGAATAAATCCTCTGTCTCGATAGCTTCTTTAACTTTATGAGTTAACTCGGAATAAAGAAAATGACCTAAAAAAACTTGATATTTCTCCTGTAATAAATGACCTTCATGCAGATCAACAGGTTTAATCTTCCTGATTCTTTTGTTTTTTAAAAAAGAAAGAAGGGTTTCATCTGCTTCGACCCATGAACTAAAAACTTGGTTCTCTTCCTTTTCATACAGGTCAATCAGAAAAAACAATTCCTGTTCGGTCACCTCACGGTCATCAATTTTAAGACCTGGACTTGATTCAAAAAGTCTTGCATATTCTTTTCGCAGCGCCTTAAAAAAGTCCGACTCATGACTATCCAGCCCAGATGAAATGTTGTTCTTTAATTCTGATAAACTAAAAAACTTCATTGGTCCGTCTTTTTAGTGTAAGCGTTAACCTCCAGTAAAAAATCAATGTTTTCCTCAATGTGATTTCCAACTACTGTCACATTCACCCCCGCATTCTTAAATTCCGCAAGTTGCTCCACGCTCCTAATTCCTCCTCCAACTATTATTGGTGTTCTCTTGTCGTTTTTCCTTAACTCTTTTAGCATTTCGCAAGGAACAGATTGTTTCGCCCCACTTCCAGCATCAAAATAAACAAGCCTCTTCCCTTGTAAAATACCCGCCAAAGCTGTGTTTACCGCAATAGTTGTTTTATCTCTAGGTATAGGAGTTGTTTGACTCACATAAGCGACACTACTGCTGGTTCCGCCATCTACAAGAATATATGCGGTGGGTATTATCTCTAGGCTTTGTAGGTTGTAAACACGCTTTGCACTTGTTACGTGCTGACCGATCAAGTATTCTGGGTTTCTTCCCGATAACAGGCTTAAATAAAGCAGACCATCCGCTCTTTCCGAAACTTGTTGATGATCTCCAGGAAATATGACAACAGGCGTTTCGCTATGGCCCTTAATGACTGCTATCGTTCTCTCCATTTGTTCGGGAGTCACAGTGCTTCCGCCAACAAAAAAATAATCAACACCTGCAAAGTCAGCTTTTTTAATAAGGTCGACCATTCTTTGATGATCTTGAGTTTTTTCTGGATCGATCAAAATTGCAATCTGTCCCAATTTCTCACTAAAACGAGAAAAAATAAAATCATTCTTTTTCATACACCGGGTTTGAATTTACAGATAAAACAAAATCATTGATCTTAACGATGTGCATAGGAACAAATTTAAGAATCCCCGGAAACTGAATTCTGCCTTCCCATTCTTCTTCATCAAACTTTTCTAACAATAAACTTTCTGAAAAAATAATTCCTTTTCGACCAGCAAGCTTGTAAAGCGCCTCTTTTCCAGACCAAACCTTGGTCATTTCAACTTCACTTGTTGTTTCAAGTACGGTTTTTTCATGTTTACTTAAAAACTTATCACTTACGTTCATTGCTTTGCTCCTAATCGGTTCCAGATCTAGTCCAATTTGAAACAACTTACAAAATGCCAAGCCAACAACATGCGGAGCATGGGAAATTGAAATGTATCCCTCGCCTTTAATGTGAGGAGCCCCTATGTCATTGTATAAGATAGGCTCATTTCCAAAAACCATTGACCTTAAAACTCTAGTCGCAACAAATTCTCTCTTTCTGGAAGGGTGATTAAGTTTTTGCAATCTTTTCTGTTCTTCATCTAATAAATTATGAAGGTGTTCTTCCATAAAGAAGTTTTCATAATACAAGAGGTGAACTTCAACCGGACCGTATTTTCTTGTTTCAGTATGGAACATAAAGCGAAAATACCAAAATCATTTTATACCATACATCAAATAACTTAAGGCTCAAGTCATTCTCAGTTAATCAAAATCACTATCTTTGTCGATTCATTTATTTACAACTAGCGTGTTGTAAACGAATTTTTATACATTTGCACTCCAAATTTTTGCGGGTGTATGAGCGTAGATAAGGAATTTATCATTCCGTTTGAAGGTTTGAAAGTGGGTAAACACCCTTATTCATACAAGATTACGGATTCGTTCTTTGAAGATCTTGAGTACTCTTTGATTAAACAAGGGGAGATCAGCGTTGAAATGGTTCTTGAGAAGAAGGAAACCATGATGACTGCAGACATCCAAATGGATGGTTTTGTATGGTCAACATGTGATCGATGCACAGAGCCGATGAAAGCTGACATTCAATTTGAGCACAGTTTAGTGTTCAAGTTTGGAGAAGAAATTAGTGAAGATGAGAATCTTGTTATGGTTAGCCCTAATGAGTTCAAACTTAATATGGCTCCACATTTTTACGAACTAATTACTGTTGAGCTTCCCAATAAAATAATTCATGACGAAGGTGATTGTAACGAAGAAATGCTTGATCTTTTAGATAAGTACTCAGGTCCTGACAATGATGAAGACGACGATATTGATCCTCGTTGGAAAGCATTAAAAAATTTGAATTAATTGTTTATATAAATAAAAGTAGAAATGGCACATCCTAAAAGAAGAACTTCGACAAAAAGAAGAGACAAGAGACGTACGCACAAGAAAGCAACAGCTGGAAACATTGCGACTTGTTCAGAAACAGGTCAGTCTCACTTGTACCACCGTGCTCATTGGCACGAGGGAAAACTTTATTACAAAGGTCGAGTAATCGCTGAAAAAGAGGTTGCAGTTTAATTTCGTAAATCGTAATTAAACGGACTTCAACCCTATGAATATTGGGCTAGACATTAGTGGTGGTGATTTTGCCCCTGACGCAAATGTGATTGGGGCGCTTCACGCTATATCAGAGTTACCTGAGCATGTTAAAATATCTTTGATCGGGAAACGAGATGAGATAGATCGTGTTTTAGGGACTCAATCGTATGATGAATCACGAATAGATATTGTCGAAGCGGAAGAGGTGATCACAATGCATGATCATCCAACACGAGCGATACCTCAAAAACCAAATAGTTCGATATCTATCGGCTTTGAATTATTGTCAAAGGGTAGTATAGATTCATTTGCGAGCACAGGAAACACTGGTGCTATGCTCGTTGGTGCCATGTATAAGGTAAACGCTATTCCTGGTGTTATACGCCCTTGTATAACTTCTGTTTTACCAATTGAAAATGGAGGAAACTCAGTTATTCTGGATGTTGGAACTAACGCCGACTGCAAACCAGATGTACTTTATCAATTTGCACAGCTCGGTTCTTTATATGCACAAAACGTTTTGGGAGTTGAAAATCCGAAAGTTGCTCTTCTCAATATTGGAGAAGAAGAATCAAAAGGGAATTTACTTACACAATCGGCTCACAAGCTCATGAATGGAACTACCGACTTCAACTTTGTAGGAAATGTTGAGGGTCGTGATCTTTTTTCAGGTAAAGCTGATGTGATCGTTTGTGATGGATTTACTGGAAATGTAGTTTTAAAACAAGCAGAAGGCATCTACAGTATTATCAAAAAGAGAGGTATTAAGGACGATTATTTCGATCGCTTTAATTATGAAAATTATGGGGGAACTCCTATATTAGGCGTCAATTCTGATGTAATAATCGGTCACGGTATTTCAAATGATGTTGCAGTTAAGAACATGTTGATTCATGCATATGATGTGGCCAGCTCAAGATTGACAAAGAAAATAAAAGAAGCATTTAAGTAATGGGCAAAATAACAGCGGCAATAACAGGTGTTGAAGGATATGTTCCTGAAAAAGTTATGACAAATCATGATCTTGAGAAGATCATTGATACGTCTGACGAATGGATAACAACGCGAACAGGGATAAAAGAACGTCATATTCTTGGTGATGACGAAGCAACATCGGATATAGGAACTCGTGCTGTTAAAAAGCTTTTAGAGAAAAAGAACATCGATCCAAAAGAGATCGACCTGGTAATATGTGGTACAGTTACCCCTGATTACCCTTTTCCCTCAACTGCAAATGTTATTAGTGATAAAGTTGGGATGACAAACGCATGGAGTTTTGACGTTAACGCAGCTTGTTCTGGTTTTATTTACTCTTTAGCAACAGGGGCTCAGTTTATCGAGACTGGCAAGTACAAGAAGGTGATCGTTATAGGTGCTGATAAAATGACTTCAATCCTCGACTACGAAGATCGCGCAACTTGTGTGATTTTTGGAGATGGTGGTGGTGCCGTTCTACTCGAACCAAATGAAGAAGGGTTAGGTGTTGTTGACAGCGTTTTGAAAAGTGATGGTCAAGGTAGAAAATACTTACTACAACCTGGTGGAGGATCTTTAAACCCACCTACACACGAAACAGTGGACAAGCGAATGCACTATGTTCATCAAGAAGGGAAAGCCGTTTTTAAATTTGCCGTAACTAACATGGCGGATGTTTCTGCTGAGATAATGAATCGAAACAACCTTACATCAGAAGATGTTGATTGGTTGGTTCCTCACCAGGCTAACTTAAGGATAATTGATGCTACGGCTAATCGAATGGGGCTTCCTTCAGAAAAGGTAATGGTCAACATTCAAAAATATGGGAATACAACCGCAGGTACATTGCCCCTTTGCTTATGGGATTGGGAAAGTCAACTTAAAAAAGGTGACAACATAGTTCTATCTGCCTTTGGTGGTGGTTTCACGTGGGGCGCGATTTACCTCAAATGGGCCTATAATTCATAAAATTTTATATACATTTATTCCACAAAAATTCACGAATAATGAATCAGAAAGAAATTCAAGACCTGATTAAATTCGTCTCAAAGTCTGGTGTTACAGAGGTAGAGATTGAAGAAAAAGATTTTAAGATCACAATCAAGTCAGAGTCTAAAAAGCAGAAAGAAGAAAAAACTGTTTATGTACAGCAGCCAATGGCTCAAGCAATGCCTCAACAGGCACCTGCTCCAGCACCGGCGCCTGCTCCGGCACCTCAACAATCAGCTCCAGCTCCTGCACCTGCAGAAGCACAAGGTGGTGGTGATGCCGCAAAATCAGATGATGATAAATATTTGACAATAAAGTCTCCAATGATAGGTACATTCTATCGCGCTCCTTCTCCTGACAAACCTCTTTTCGTAGAAGTTGGAGACACTGTTAAAGCTGGAGATCAAGTTTGTATCATAGAGGCAATGAAACTGTTTAACGAAATAGAGTCAGAAGTTTCTGGTAAGATCGTTAAGGTGCTTGTCGATGATGCAACACCAGTTGAATATGACCAGCCATTATTCTTGGTTGATCCTTCATAATTTTCAATTCGAATTTAAATACCCAAAAGGCACAACATGTTCAAAAAAATATTGATTGCCAATAGGGGCGAAATCGCTTTACGTGTCATTCGCACATGTAAGGAAATGGGGATAAAAACTGTTGCAGTCTACAGTACTGCTGATGCAGATAGTCTTCATGTACGATTTGCCGACGAAGCTGTTTGTATAGGTCCTGCGCAAAGTGCGCAGTCTTACTTACAGATACCAAATATTATTGCTGCTGCAGAAATAACAAATGCAGACGCTATTCACCCAGGATACGGCTTCTTATCTGAGAATGCTAAATTTTCTAAAGTATGTGAAGAACACGACATCAAGTTTATTGGTGCGACTCCAGAACAGATCGATGGAATGGGTGATAAAGCCACAGCAAAAGCAACGATGATCAAAGCTGGAGTACCATGTATTCCAGGATCAAAAGGATTGTTAAAAGATCTTGACGATGCATATAAGACGGCTGAAAAGATCAAGTATCCTGTCATACTAAAAGCTACCGCTGGAGGTGGTGGAAAAGGTATGCGTATTGTTTGGAAAAAAGAGGAAATGGAGAAAAACTGGGACTCTGCAAAACAAGAGGCCAAAGCAGCATTCTCTAATGATGGGCTTTATATGGAGAAATTCATTGAAGAACCTCGTCACATTGAAATTCAGATCGCCGGAGATCAGCACGGTAATGCTTGTCATATGTCTGAGCGAGACTGTTCTATTCAGCGTCGACACCAAAAATTGGTTGAGGAAACTCCTTCACCATTTATGACTGCAAAACTTCGTAAAAAAATGGGTGAGGCTGCTATTAAAGCAACCAAAGCTGTTGACTATGAAGGTGTTGGTACGGTTGAATTCTTAGTTGATAAGAACCGTGATTTCTATTTCATGGAGATGAATACTCGTATTCAGGTAGAGCACACAATTACTGAAGAAGTAATTAATTTTGACCTTATCAAGGAACAGATCAAGATTGCTGCCGGAGAAAAAATCAGTGGAAACAATTATGAACCGATCATGCATTCGATTCAATGTAGAATTAATGCAGAAGACCCCGATAACGGATTCCGTCCTTCACCAGGAAAAATCACAGAGTATCACGAACCAGGTGGTCATGGAATAAGAATTGACACACACGTTTATGCAGGTTATACTATTCCACCTCATTATGACTCTATGGTTGCAAAGCTAATCACTGTTGCTCAGACACGAGAAGAAGCAATTCTTAAAATGAGACGTGCGCTTGATGAGTATATCGTAGAAGGTGTTAAAACGACGATTCCTTTTCACATTAAGTTGATGAAAGATGAGAACTTCAATAAAGGAAACTTTACAACGAAGTTCATGGATGATTTCGAGTATTAAGCTTATTCAAAATAATAGTAAAGCCGGTCAATTCTGATCGGCTTTTTTATTACTCTTTTTTTGGGGAACAGCTATCCACAGTGCCACTAACAATAAGCCAACCAGCGTCAGATAATGTGTATTTGGAATTTCTAATTTGCTTAGGGAAACACCTGAAATTATTAATGCAACACTTGACAATAAAGTAATTGCGCTAAACGATAATTGTTTACGCAAAATCAAATTAAGCACATGAAGTATTACTCCAACACCTCCTAGTGCTATGGTTATCATCGGATAAATGGGTTCGGTCATCAAATCTTCAACACCAAACACCGAAAAGATATCTGGTAGTAGCATCATGATGAGTGCTATAATGATCGTATACGTTCCGAACTTATCCATCCAATCAGTTATTATTGTTTCTTGTTCACAATTGTACTGCTTGCTTGAGCTGTAGGCATCACAACAAGGTCAGCAATGTTAACATGATATGGACGGGTTACAACAAAATGTATTATGTCAGCGATATCTTCAGGTTTCAAAGGATCAAATCCTTTATATACATTTGCTGCTCTTTCTTTATCACCTTTAAATCTTACTTCGCTAAATTCAGTTTCTACCAATCCAGGATTGACTGCGCCAACACGGATACCATGTTCATTTAAGTCCATTCTCATTCCTTGATTTATTGCATCCACAGCATGTTTGCTAGCACAGTATACATTTCCGTTTGGATATACCTCCTTTCCAGCAGTTGATCCTATGTTGATAATATGCCCTTTTCCCTGATCTATCATCTTTGGTAGAATAGCTCGAGAAACGTATAAGAGCCCTTTGACATTAATGTCTATCATATTGTCCCAGTCCTCTAGGCTTCCTTGTTGGATTTTGTCTAGACCATGAGCATTACCTGCGTTATTAACAAGCACATCAATTGTATCAAAACCTACAGGAATGCTGTCTATACTTTTTTTAACCTCATCTTTATCTCTTACATCAAATTTGAGCGTAAAAACTTCTGTTTTTTTACTCAGTTCTTGACTTAATTCATCCAAACGATCTTGCCTTCTTCCTGTGAGTATCAATCTAAAACCTTCACTTGCAAGGCGAATTGCAGTTGCTTTACCTATTCCACTTGTTGCTCCTGTTATCAACGCTGTTTTCATAATGCTGTTTTAATTATTCAAATTTGACCTTGTAATTGACCTCTATACTAGGATCTAATGAAGCTTTTGCTGAGCAATATTTATTAATCGCAAGATCAGCAGCACGTTCTGCTTTTTTGTAATCAACATCTCCTTTCACAACGAAATCAACATTTATACTTGAAAAAGGTGTCGCTGTACCCTTTTTTTCTCTTAGACCAACAACTTTTATGTTAAGATCTTCCAGAGGCTGTCTTTGTTTTTTTAGAATGTTTACTATTTCAAAAGCACTACAAGTGGCAACTGCGGCAAGAATCATTTCCATTGGTCGCAATCCACCATTTACACCCCCAATATCAGGAGAACCATCAACATATGCATTTGCATCACTGGCATTTATAACTTTAAATAAAACAGCATCGTTTGCTCTCTCAATATTAATTTCCATGTTCTATTATTTTACTCACCAAACCAACTAAAATAAGTTCGCTCTAAATATATACCTTCTTTGTTTTCTATAATCGGATAAGTTTCTAAGTGCATACCGTTACCTCTTCCGTTTTCGACGTTAAAACCATATTGATGTAGTGGGCATACAACCTTGTTTTTCTCTATCCAACATCCGTCAAGTTTTGCTCCCTGATGTGGGCATTTATTCTCGAAAGCATACACATCATTTTCATCACGAACGAAAATCACCTCTCCAAACATAAATTTTTCAACGTGAAAATTACGTTCACCAAACTTCTTTAAAAACTCTTCTCTGGATTCCGCCACTAAATATTTTCTTGTCTTGTCTGAAAACACTCTTTAAAAGTAGGAAATAAAACGGGCTGTAACCAAATTATTTGATATTCGTTATGGCTAAAAACTAACAATATGTACTGCTTAAAAACCGCACTTATCTTTTCGCTAATCATCACCTGTTCTGCGTATTCTCAATTGCCGATGAAGAACGGAAGGCTTAACGGTCACTTTGAACAAATCAACCCAAATAATGAAACGGTTGTAAAAGGTGATTTTACGGATAATTTTCGAACGGGTAAATGGACTATCACTTACGATTCAACTGATGTTATATATACTCGAGATTACTCATCTAAATACGGCTTCAAGGCAACAGACTCAGAAAATGAAAACCCTACGATCGTAAAGTTTGATCTAATTCGTGATAGCAGTGGTTTATACAATTATCCAAAAGCCCTGGATTCAAATATTGTTTGGTCTAAGAGGGTAGTAAGCATTCTAACCCGAAAAAACAATGAAGAAATCTATTCTGCGAACTTGCTTTCAGCCATTAACAAACTGGTGAAAAAGAACGAGATTAAAGCATACGATGACGATGAGTTCAGTATAGTGATAAACAAAGAGAGTTTTGATGTTACTAATTGTGAATTAGATAGAATCACGCTTAAAAAAGACTATTATTATGATAAGTCGTTGCAAATGATGATCGAAAGAATTGTGGCACTAAACTTCCATCTAAAAGGTGACGACAATAAACTGAATAGTTTTTCGATTTACTACCCTACTGATGGTAGGAAACTATTGTCCTCGTTGACCATAAATTATAACAGCGAAATAAAACACCTGGATGACTTCGTTTTCTTCAGACAATATTCAGATATAATCTACGATGAAAATAAACTAGATGGTTCGATGATATCTCCAGACCTGGATAATCCCAGCAAATACGAAGACTTATCAACTCGAGTGAAATCACTCATCATCAATGCTGAGCATAGTTTTTGGCTTAGTCATTAATATCCCAAATTCGGTCCAAGCCATTTCTCCATTTCTTCGAAGGGCATTCCCTTTCTTTTTGCAAGGTCCTCTACCTGGTCTTTACCGATCTTTCCAACTCCAAAATATTTGCTTTCTGGGTGTGCAAAATACCAACCGCTAACACTCGCCGCAGGAGTCATGGCCATACTTTCCGTAAGGTCGACACCTGTGTTTTCCTGAGCGTTCAATATCTTAAATAGGTCTGGCTTCTCAGTATGATCCGGACAGGCTGGGTAGCCAGGTGCAGGACGAATCCCTTGATATTTTTCTTTGATCAATGCATCGTTATCAAACTGCTCCTCTTTGGCATAACCCCATAGCTCCTTGCGAACATGTTCGTGCATTTTTTCAGCAAAAGCCTCTGCCAAACGATCTGCAAGCGCCTTAAGCATAATTGAGTTATAGTCATCATGATCCTTTTCAAATCGTTCAATGTGTTTTTCAATTCCAATTCCCGTTGTAACTACAAACCCACCTATGTAGTCTTTTATTCCAGAGGCCTTTGGGGCTACGAAATCAGACAGGGCTATATTGAAAGCTTTTTTAGACTTTTTTAATTGTTGCCGCATCGTGTGTTGAACAGAAAGGACCTCAGATCTCGAGTCATCTGAATAAATTTCAATATCGTCACCATCACTATTAGCAGGGAATAAACCAACAACAGCCTTCGCCTCCAGCCATTTTTCTTCAATTAACTTTTGAAGCATTTGCTTGGCATCTTCGTAAAGTTTGGTCGCAGACTCACCAACAACCTCATCTTTTAAAATATTCGGAAAGCGGCCTGCTAATTCCCAGGTTTGAAAAAATGGTGTCCAATCAATATAATCAACTAAATCCTTAAGCTCATAACTTTCGAATGTTGTTATTCCAGGTTGTTTGGGTTGATATACATCATCTTTATTCCAGGTAATTGGAAAAGCGTTGGCTTGAGCTTCTTTCAATGACAACAGCGTTTTTCTTCCCCTGTTTTTTTCATGATGATCCCTAAGCTTCTCATAATCTTGTTTAATGTCATCGACAAATTCATTCTTGTGATTTCCAAGTAGCTTTTCAACTACAGTTACTGATCGAGATGCGTCCAAAACGTGAACTGTTTGATCATTTTTATAATGCTGTTCGATCTTGACGGCGGTATGTACTCTTGATGTTGTTGCTCCACCGATCAATAATGGAATCTTCAAGTCTGCTCTCTGCATTTCTTTCGCAACAGTGACCATTTCATCAAGAGAAGGGGTGATCAAACCACTGAGTCCAATAGCATCAACTCCTTCCTCAATAGCTGTTTTAATGATCTTTTCAGGTGGCACCATAACCCCAAGGTCAATGACCTCATAATTGTTGCATCCCAATACAACTCCAACTATATTTTTACCTATATCGTGAACGTCCCCTTTAACCGTAGCCATTAAAATCTTTCCATTCGGCTTATCTCCTTCACGCTTGTCAGCTTCAATATACGGTAGCAAGTACGCTACTGCTTTCTTCATCACACGTGCAGATTTAACCACTTGAGGGAGGAACATTTTTCCACTACCGAAAAGATCACCTACGACATTCATTCCATCCATTAATGGACCTTCGATCACTTGAATGGGTCTTTCATGTTGTTGTCTTGCTTCTTCTGTATCCTCTTCAATGTATTCAACAATACCTTTTACCAAAGCATGGGATAATCGTTCATTTACATTCCCTTCTCTCCAAGATAGATCAACCTCTTTTTTCTTTCCTTCACCTTTGAAAGATTCAGCAAACTCAAGTAGTCTTTCGGTCGCGTCGTCTCTTCTATTCAATAAAACATCTTCAACATATGTTAGCAGTTCTTTATCAATATCATCATAAACCTCGAGCATTGTTGGGTTTACAATTCCCATATCCATTCCTTGCTGAATAGCGTGATAAAGGAACGCCGAGTGCATTGCTTCTCTTACCGCATTATTTCCTCGAAACGAAAAAGATACGTTAGACACACCTCCTGAAACATGCGCACCAGGTAAGTTCTCACGTATCCACTTTGTAGCTCTAAAGAAATCTACTGCATTGTTGCGGTGTTCCTCCATTCCTGTTCCGACAGGGAAAATGTTAGGATCAAAAATTATGTCTTGAGCAGGAAAACCAACTTGATCAACGAGTATATCATACGACCTTTTACAGATCTCTATTCTTCTTTCATAGTTGTCAGCTTGACCATCTTCGTCAAAGGCCATCACAATTACTGCTGCGCCAAATCGTTTGATCGTTTTTGCCTGTTGTATAAACGTTTCCTCTCCTTCCTTTAATGAGATCGAGTTGACCACGCCTTTCCCTTGAATACATTTTAATCCCGCCTCAATGATCTCCCATTTGGATGAATCTATCATTACTGGAACACGAGCTATATCTGGCTCTGAAGCAATCAAATTAAGAAACTTGACCATCGCTTCTTTCCCGTCGATCATGCCCTCGTCCATGTTGACATCAATGATTTGAGCGCCTCCTTGAACCTGATCTAAGGCAACTTCGAGCGCTTCCTCATAATTATCTTCTTTTATTAAGCGAAGGAATTTTCTCGACCCTGTAACATTGGTTCGTTCTCCAACGTTTATAAAGTTTGATTCGGGTGTTACGATCAGCGGCTCTAATCCGGAAAGTTTTAATGGAGGGTATGTATTCGTTTCGGTCATTTGTTTTCCTTTTTCTAAAGTTGTTTGATCTTTCTAGCTTCGTGTTCAGCTGCCATTTCGGCGATCACCTTTATATGATCCGGAGTTGTCCCGCAGCATCCTCCTACGATGTTTACAAGCCCTTCGTCCAAAAATGATTCAATCTGCTCCCCCATTTGTTCTGGGGTTTCATCATATTCTCCAAACTCATTCGGTAAACCGGCATTTGGATGAGCTGAAACAAAAAATGGTGCCTTATCATCCATTATCTTGAGGTAAGGTCTGAGCTCTTTTGCTCCAAGTGCACAATTTAACCCAACACTAAATAAAGGCATATGTGATATGGAAATCAAAAAAGACTCTGTCGTTTGCCCGGTCAATGTCCGACCAGAAGCATCTGTTATTGTTCCCGAAACCATAATCGGAAGATCTGTTTTCAGCTCCTCTTGAACTAAATCAATTGCGTAGAGTGCGGCTTTCGCATTCAGCGTATCAAACACTGTTTCTACAAGAAGAAGGTCAACACCTCCTTCAATTAGTGCTTTTACTTGAAGAGAATATGCTTCCACCAGCTGATCAAAAGTAATTGCTCTATATCCAGGATCATTTACATCTGGCGAAATTGATGCCGTCCTGTTGGTTGGTCCAATGGATCCGGCGACGTATCGGGGTTTATTTGGTTCTTTCTCCGTAAACTCATCTGCTACCTCTTTGGCTATTTTGGCTGACTGATAATTGATATCATAAACCGCATCTTCCAGTCCATAATCTGCCTGGGCAATGGTCGTCCCGGAAAACGTATTTGTTTCTGCAATATCCGCACCTGCCTTAAAGTATTCAGCATGAATCTCTTTGATGATTTCTGGACGCGTCAAAGAAAGAAGGTCATTGTTTCCCTTTAAAGGTTGATCGTGTTCTTCAAACCAGCCTTTTCTAAAATCTTCCTCTTCAAGTTTATGGCGTTGGATCATTGTTCCCATTGCTCCGTCCAGCACAAGGATTCTTTGATTTACCAACTCTCTTATATCAGGTTTGCTCATAATTCTACTTTACTTTAAAAATGCGAATACGGTCGCATATATTTAACTACGCCTTGGCGATTACAACTTAAAGAAAAATGTAGAAACAAATTTGAGAAGCTAACGGTTCTCCTTGCTACTTATCTTTTCCACAAAAATGCAGAAAGGATTTGGCACCGAAATCAGACTAGAGCTGAAAGGTTGCCAAGGTTTCTCAGGGCCTGTCCCTCCACCTTTCTTTATAAGTATTTCAATCCTGTAAGAACGCGATACAAATGTAGGAGAAAATTTTATTATTTTACCCTGAAATTCTAAAATCCGAATGAACTATTTCATAGACCGTATTGCACAATACATTTATGATGAAGACCTGCCTTTATCAAACCTTACAATTGTACTTCCTTCTCAGCGAGCGAAAAAATACTTACAGCGCGCACTTTTTAAGGTCTATGAAAAACCCATATTCTCTCCCGAGATCATTACTATGAATCGCTGGATACAGGATTTGAGCCCACTTCCGATAATTGACCCAACCCGCGCCTTATTTAAACTTTACGAAGTTCATAAGGAGGTTGATAAAACTGAGCAACAAACACTTGATGAGTTCTTGAACTGGGGTAAAACATTACTTTCAGATTTTGACGAAATGGATCGATACCTTATTGATAGTAAGGACCTTTTCAAGAACCTGGCAGATATTAAAGAGCTTGAGAACTGGAGTTTTAATACCGACGAAGAACTTACAGAAGGTCAAAAACGATTCATGCGGTTTTGGGATCTGCTAAAGGATTATTATTCAACATTCAATGAAAAGCTTAATGGTGACAGTGAATGTTACATGGGAAGTGCTTATAAATTTGTTAGTCAGCACATAGATCTCGTGTTTCAAGAAGATAAAGATCGTAAGTTCATTTTCGCAGGATTCAATGCGCTTTCGCCAGCTGAAAAATCGATCATGAAGCAATTGGAGAGAATGGGCCGAGCAAATGTCTTTATTGATGCCGACAATTATTACTTGAATGATGAACAACATGAAGCCGGTCATTTTCTCAGAGACTTACAGAACAGTCTGAACACATCAAGTCTGCCCTTCGTCGGAGATATGTTGAGTACTGAAAGTAAAGAAATCAATTTGATCAACTGTGCTCAACCAACTGGCCAGGCAAAAGTAAGCGCTACAATACTCAACAACTCTATAGACGTAAAAGCCTTATCTGATACCCTTTTACTGCTTGCTGATGAAAAAATGGTTGTTCCAGTTATAAAAAACATACCGAAATCGGTGAAGGAAACAAATATCACCCTGGGAATGCCGTTAAAAAATACGGCTATACGATCTTGGGTTGAGTTGATCTTTACAGTTCAAGAGCATTTCCAAAAGTTCAAAACTAAAGCGATATACCATAAAGATTTCATTCGTTTCATTAAGCATCCTTTTATTCACGCCCTTTCCACGGAGTCAGATGAAAAAGAGATCAAACGATTAGAACAAATGATTCTGGATAAAAACTGGCTCTTCATAAGTACTAAACATTTATCCTTTAGTGAACGGCTATCAACTGTGATCAAGTTGTTTTTTCAAGAATGGTCGGGAAAATCCAAAGAAGAGGTTACTCAAGAAATTAGAAAGCTAAACGAAATCATTTTTAACGGATTAGATATAGAAAAATATACCATTGAAAAAGCAATAGTTTATCATTTTGATGATGCGTTAAAGAGACTTGAAAACATATTAAATGAATTTAAGCCTGATATAAGCCTGGGAACTTTTAAGTCTATTTTCAATCAACATTGGTCTGACAAGAACATTGCATATTATGGAAATCCTCTTGATGGTTTACAGGTAATGGGGCTCTTAGAAACACGACTTCTAGACTTTGAAAATATTATCGTTATAGGTTTAAATGATGGCAGCATGCCTCCAACCAATCCAATTCAAACGTTCATACCAATGGATCTCCGGAGGCATCATAATTTGCCTACTCCAAGGGAAAAACAAGGTTTGTTCGCACACCACTTTTACCGACTTCTCCATCATGCGAAGAAGGTCTGGATCACCTATTCTTCCGCTGAATCTAGTATGGGGATGGATGAGCCTTCACGCTATATACAGCAATTGGAATTAGAGCTGGCTAGAAAAAATAAAAAAATTGCGTTCCACAAAGAGGACTATACTTTGACAAATGAAGAAGAAAAAAGTGAACCGCTTTCTGTTGCAAAAACGAAGGACTTATTAGAACGTCTGTCAGATTATTTTGAAACTAAAACATCAACCTCAGCAATTAAAACCGCTCTAAGCTGTCCTCTTGACTTTTATTATAAATACCTGCTTGGTTTTGGTGAGGAGGGTCAAGTTGAAGAAGATATTGAAGCAAGTTCATTTGGTAACTTCATACATGATACCCTTGAAGAACTTTACACACCTTTCGCCCGATTCAAAAAAGATGAAAAGGGTAAGATCAGAAATGAGCAAAAACCTAAAAGCCTCAGTCACCATGATGTTAGCAATATGCTGAAAACTTATTCTTCCATCTTAAAAGAAAAGTTTGAGGCACACTTCTCACTAAACAAATCAGCAGCACTCGAAGGAAAGAACTTTCTTAGTCTTGAGGTAGCAGATCATCTTGTAAAACGATTCTTAACTCACGAGAGGAACCTGCTCAAAAATAGCGAAGCACATCTCTACATTGAAGGTCTGGAAATCACTCTAAATGCAACGATGAATGTCCAGGTCCATGATAGAGATCAAACAATTCGATTTGTCGGAATTATTGATCGAATTGACGATTATAAGGGGAGGTCGCGAATTATTGATTATAAATCAGGGACATGTGAGCAAAAAGATGTGACTATCAGTAATTATAGCCGAAACAAGTCTCTATCCAACGTTGAGCGTTTGATCAAAAACATAAAAGAACAGAAATACGTTTTACAGTTGTTGATTTACAACTGGATGTACCATGAAGAATTTCAACGATATCCTGAAAAAGCAGGAATAATTTCGATGGTTAATATTCAGGATGGTCCGTTTTATCTGAAAAATGAGCTTACCGAAGACCTGGATTCACTTATGCGTTTATTTAAAGAGGCCCTAACAGAAATAATTGGAGATCTATTCGATGATGCTGAACCTATTCAGCATAATATCGAAGCTAAATTCTGCGACTATTGTATTTAAAGCTCTTTTATCATCCACAGATCACAAGAAAAGTGGCCAGAGTCTCCCAATCGATGACCTAGCTTTTCAAACCCAACTTTTTCATATAAATGGACTGCTTTATTCAATGCAGGAATAGATTCAAGATACAAATGACTATATCCTAATTCACGGGCTTTTTCAAAACATTTTAACATCAACTCTTTCCCAAGTCCTTTTCCTCTATAACTCGACCGAAGATATAATTTGACTAATTCTGCATATTTTACAGGTAGCCCTTTAGTGGGATAAATGCCACAACCACCAATTACTTGACCTTTGTCTTCCGCCACAAAATAGTAGCTTCCTTGCTCACGAAATAATTCATATAACCGATCAGTTGTTGGATCTGTATAGACTGTACCTGGTTTTGCCTCACCAAACTCCTCCAGTGAAGTGCGCATTACTTTTGCTAATTCAACATTATCCTCTTTCTTGATCGGTCTGATCAAAACTCCTTTTTCAGTCATAATTTTCTGTTGCTCAACGCCTAAACCTTAGATATTAGTTTTTGTTTCCGTAAAATTTAGCTAAATTGAGAAACATTTTTGAAACCAACACTATGAAAAGAGCACTACTACTATTTTTAGCCGTTTCTATTATCGGTTCCAATTCCTTTGGACAAACCTATGCAGATGATGTGGCACAGCTCGTTTTTGACAATTGCGCAAGTTGTCACAACCCTGATGGAATAGCTCCATTCTCATTAATGAACTATCAAGATGTAACAGCAAACTCAGCACAAATTTATGACGCAATTGCTCAAGATAGAATGCCGCCTTGGCCTCCAAATGAAAACTATAAAGAATTCTCTCATTCGAGAGCATTAGAAGGTCAGGAGAAAACAATGATCCTTGACTGGTTAAGTAATGGTATGCCGGAAGGTGACCCAAATAATACTCCTGCTCCACCCGTTTTTGATTCTGGGGCCATACTAGGAGCAGGCGACCTAGAGGTACAGATCCCAACATATACAAGTAAGGCAACATCTTTCGATGATTACGTATGCTTTTCTCTTCCATCAAACCTAGCTCAAGGCAGGACTATAAAAGCAATGGAAGTTGTACCTGGCAACGCACCTATTGTTCACCATGCATTAGTCTATATTGATGAGTCAGCTACTTATGCTACTGATACAGTGGGAGGTGATTGTGCTGGTCCAACAAATGCGAAACTAGTTGGTGGTTATACTCCAGGAGCTACACCGCTTGTTTTTCCCAATGGGTCGGGACTAAAGCTAGGTATGGACCTACCCGCTAATTCAAACATTGTACTTGCAATGCATTATCCGGCAGGAAGTAATGGAATGAAGGATAGTACGAAGGTAATATTCCATTTTTACGACGAGCCTGTTTCAGGAGTGAGAGAAATTAGTGCAGAACCAATACTTCAAAACTGGAGCTTCACCCTACCACCAGAACAAATTACAGAGGTAAGCGCTTCTTATTCTAATATCCCGATCGATGTTTCGATTTTGAGCATCTTTCCACACATGCATCTTTTGGGGGATCAAATCAAAAGCTACGGACTCGATACAAATAATGATACTATTCGCATGATCGATATACCACATTGGGATTTCGAATGGCAAGATTTTTACATGTTTAAGAATATGGTCAAAATACCTGCAAACTCGACTCTACACGCAGACGGGGCGTTTAATAATACAGCGGCCAATGATCATAACCCAAATAATCCTGCGATCACAGTTTATCCCGGGTTAAACACTACAGATGAAATGTTTTTGGTTTATTTCCACTACTTAGCTTATGAGCAGGGAGATGAAAACTATAATATTGAGGATCTAACTAGTCTATCTGTAGAATCGTATTTAGATAATACTTTACCTTCAACAATTTCTGTTTTCCCAAACCCTGTGAATGAAGTCGCAACAGTTTCTATTCAGGGAAAACAAGGGGATAACATACTGTCGGCTTCAGTTTATGATATTCAGGGGCGAAAAATAGAAACACTGGCTCAAGGTCTTCATTTTACAAATCAAACAGAACTAACTTGGAATACCACTAATGGTTCTGGCTTGAAGAGTGGTGTATATTATTTATCTATTCGGTTGAATGGCGTTCTATACGACCAAAAGATCGTAAAAAACTAGACTTTATTTTTGCTAAGGATCAATCTATCTAAGGCAACAGAAATTGAAGTAAACAGCAGGGGAAGGTAAGGGATTATGTAGCGCGTCTCGTTCATTTTTTGTACGAAGGCAAGATAGATTAGTGATACAAAAACACTTCCAATTATCCCTTTATACGAGATGCTAATTCCTGGAAGGAATAATAAAATGGTACTTGCTAAGACCGATAGTAGAATGACCAATACTGCTACTGTTCTTAAAGACTCTATCAATATATTTCCTCTGAATGTTTTCTGAAAAATGAATAGGTTAAGCTGTGAAGATAATATCAAAGCCATTGTGCTTTTTGTAGGTGAAATAATCCATCGCTGAACAAAAAAATCATCCGCTTCTGTTGTCATCCAGTTTTCAACTTCTTGCTCAAACTTCTTTTCAATGGGTAAAACAGTGTTTTCTCCGTTTCTAAACATTTTTTTCTGTTCATGCGCTACTTGTTGATAAAGAATAAGGTTGTTTCTAACTTCACACCTCAACTCGCTAGGAATAGAGTTTAATGCTTTATCGAGTTGAACTTTAGAAGTGTCTTTTCTTAAGGTAGCTTCAACATTATGAAATCGCCCTCCATCATGCTCCCAAACTTTAAAAAGCTTTGTCAGTGATTGGTGAGGTGGTCGAAAAATACTTTCATTCTTATAACTGTATATTGGATGCAAGTCAAATGCTCCCATGACATTTACTACTCTCATTTGCCAAAGTATAAAAGGTAAAAACATTATGGGTAGAATGATCATTACCCTTCTGTATTTAAGGAGCAGAATAATCATAAATACAACCGGGAAAATGATCAATTGAATTCGAAAAATCGTAATAACCGCTCCAACGGTAATGAATAGCAGGGTGAACATATTCCGCCGTTTCTTACAAAGCTCAACAAACAAATAGGTAAAAATGACCAATAGGTATGGAGCTATGGCTTCTGTCATTATATATCCAACAAAGCCATGAAAGAATGGTAAGACACCAAACCCCATGGTTGCAGCAGCTACGAGGCGTTTTGAACGAATAAGCTTATCCAATAATTTTCCGAAAAAATAGATTCCAAAACCCATGAACAAATACTGGAAAACTTTAAGTATCAATCTTGGACTCTCTGAAAAGAAACTGCAGACTAAATACAAGGCACCGTATGCTGGAGGCCTCTGCACATATGACGATGGTCCATTAAAGTTTTCTTTCCAAACTCCCGTTTGCTTATAGTTCTTCGCGGGAGAAATATATGATGGAGAATCTGCTGTTTCGATGAGTACATCAGCTCCGACCTCTGAAAGGTTATATTCGGAAATAAGAACTTGTAGAAATGTACAAGTTAGTGCAATGAGCAGTAGTATTCTTCTGAAAGTCAAACTCGTTTAATTCGCTAATACTTCAATTGCCTTATTGATTTCGCGGTCAGATTTGTTGAAAATATAATAAGCCCCTTCTTCCAACCACTTTTGTCGTGCAATCTCAGCTTTTAAATTTTCCTTTATCTGTTCAGTTGAATTCAAAAACTCTGATTCATTAAGTGAAATGTTGTGTTCATTAGAAGCATAATCAGTTAGGCTTTTCAATAACTTCTCGTCTACATCAAATTGCTGTTCGAATTCTTCAAGGTTTTTGAATTGCTTCATTTTGGAAGCATTACCTCTCACATAATCATAGGCAAAATCATTAAATACATTCGCATATCTCAATCTTCTTAGGTAAGTTGAGCTCCCACTTGTATCTAAAGGAATAAAAATGTCGGGCATTATTCCCCCACCCCCATAAACTGTTTTCCCACCGGGCGTTGTAAACTTTAAGGAATCAACCAATAATGAGCTGTCAAGTTCATAGAGTTCTCCGTTCTCATACCTATTTACCTCATCCATCATATATTCTTTATAGTCTCCCGTGTATGGCTTTTGAATACAGCGACCAGTTGGAGTATAATATCGTGAAACTGTAAGCCTAAGGTTACTACCATCCTTAAGGTTTATATCCTGTTGAACCAAACCTTTCCCAAAAGATCGACGGCCTATTATCGTGCCTCTATCATTGTCTTGAATAGCTCCTGCAACAATTTCACTTGCAGAGGCCGAACTTCCATTGATCAATACAGCAAGGTCAACCCCTCCTAAAAGCGGGTTGTTTTCAGAAAACAGTACCTCTTCGGGACTATTTTTTCCCTTCGTAGACACAATAGGTTTTCCTGGTTCAAGTAATGCGTCTACTATAGAAACTGCACTACCCATTACTCCTCCTCCGTTAAACCGAAGATCAAAAATGAGATTTTTCATCCCTTTGGTTTTCAAGTCTAACGCGGCCATGTAAAACTCATTGGCAGAGGTCATACTAAATTGACTTAATCTTATATAACCTATTTCAGGGGTGATCATATACGCAGCAGTTATGGATTCTATTGGAACCATACCTCTAGTTATCGTTTTACTTAGAGTTTCTCCATTTCTTCTCACGGTAACATTTACATCAGTTCCTGCCTGCCCTTTGAGCAATTCTTGAACTCTAGTGTTTGTGAGGCCTACACCTGCAACAAGCGTGTCATCTACTTTTATGATCTGATCAAACTTCTTCATTCCCGCTTTATAAGCTGGAGAGTTTGGAATTACGTTAGTTATGTTCAGCGTGTCTCTTAGGATGGTGAATCTTACCCCTACACCCCCAAACTTTCCTTCAATAGACTCATTCATTCGTGCTAGATCTTCAGCTGGAATATAGTTTGAATGTGGGTCTAAGCTATGAAGTAAGTCGGCTATGGTTTCCTTGAATAGTTTTTCCTTATCAACTGAATCTACATACTCCTTATCTAATACGTTTAAAATATCAGCAAGCTTTTGCTCATACTTTCCTTGATTACTTTGCCCTCCAATAACACTATCTCTGGAAAGGGTTAATCCAAGTAAGATTCCAATTACGATCAGAATCGTACCAATGAAAGGATAAACAGCTTTATTATTCATCTTCAATATTATTTATTTGCTCAATGTTTACGCCTGCCGCTTCAAGAAAATCAACACCTGCACTATCTTTATATAAGTTAACAAATACTACTCTTTTTATTCCGGCCTGAAGTATTAGTTTACTGCAGTCCTTACAAGGAGAAAGCGTTAAATAAAGTGTTGCTCCTTTTGCATTGTTTGTAGATTTTGCAACCTTTAAAATCGCATTCGCTTCTGCATGTAGCACATACCAATGTGTTTCCCCCTGTTCATTTTCACAACAGTTATCAAATCCGCTTGGCGTTCCATTGTAACCATCAGAAATGATCATATCGTCTTTAACGATTAACGCACCCACTTGTTTTCTTTGACAGTGTGAAAGTTTTGCCCAACTAGAAGCCATTCGCAAATAGGCCTTATCGTATCGAAGCTGCTTTGATTTACTCATGATAGATCATTGTTGCCAACAAAGGTAATCAATTCATTGGCTATTGGTAAACTTGTAACCAACTCCTCTTACGCTATGAAAATACTCTGGATCTTTTGCGTTTTTTTCAAACAATTTTCGAAATGACAAGATATAGTTGTCAATTGTTCTACTGGTTGGAAAACTATCTGTTCCCCATAGTTTATCAAGAATATAGTCGCGAGAAACAACCTCTCCTTCATGATCGTTAAAGAGCTCTAACAATTCAACTTCTCGCTTTGTGAGGTCTGTTACTAATTTATCCTTTTTAAACACCTCGTAGGTCTTCGTATTTACTACGTGATCTCCGATAATCAATTTGTTCTGAGGTGCTTTTTTCGCATCCGTTCTTCTAAGGATCAAAACTTTTACTCGAAGCAATAATTCTTCAAGGTCAAAAGGTTTCGCCAGATAATCATCAGCTCCTAGTTTCAACCCTTTAATTCGGTCTGAGGAAGAACCTTTTGCAGAAATGAATAGAATTGGTGTTGAAGAGATGTTTTTATATGCCGTGCAAATATCCCAACCACTAACCTCAGGTAACATAACATCAAGAATAACAAGATCAAATTCGTCGACTTTATCTTTTTGCTCAAGGGCTTCTCTACCATTTGTCACGGTTTTAACCTCAAAACCTTCTAGTTCAAGGTTTAAGGCAACAACTTTACTTAAGCTTTCCTCATCCTCAACTAACAATATTTTATTTCGACCGTTTATCATTCTATTTTGTTAGAAATGAACCTTCTGTTTTTTTATTTTGTTAAAAATTGTAATTTAGTAGCACTTTAAACTGTAAAACTAAAACATTAACTATGAAAAAACTAGCGCTTTTGGCGTCGTGGTTGTTCGTTTCAATTATTGTGTTCGGACAAACCCAACCGCTATCACTAGCAACAAATTTACCAAAATCAAAAACAACTATCAGTAAAAGTACACCTGTTTTGAGTGCTCCCGCACCAAATGTTCAGGCTTTACTTGCTGAAGATGAAGTTAATTATAAGAACGGTGAATTGTTCAGAATTGCAACTGCTGTTGCAGTGAATCAGAATTTGGTTACTTATGGAAACTGGGAGACACTTAACGATGGCTCAAGAAAAATGACAATGATCGTTAAAAGTGATGGGGCTGAGGCGCTTTCGCTTGAATTTAATGATTTTCATTTACCTGCTGGTGCTACCTTCAGAGCTTTCAATGTTGATCGTTGGCATTACTCCAAACTTTACACAGAGAATGATAATCGTGCAGATAATGGTTTCTTTTTGCCAATGGTATATGGAGATGAGATCGTTCTCGAGATAATAGAACCTCAAAGTGCAATCGGTCAAACAACAGTTCATCTTGAGAATGTTTTTTACAATTATCGAGAAACTGGAAACCCAATGGTTGAAAAAATCAACGAGTCTGATCCGTGTCAGGTAAATGTTAATTGTTCTCCTGAAGGAGACCTTTGGCAAGAAGAGAATGATGGTGTTGCCAGAATTTATATTGTTAGTGGTGGTGGAGCAGGTTGGTGTACTGGATCGCTTGTAAACAATACTGCTCAAGATTGTAAGCCTTACTTCTTAACAGCTTTACACTGTGGTGAAACTACTAGTGCTGCAGATATGAATAACTGGGTCTTCTATTTTGGTTATGAAGCACCGGGTTGTACAAACCCTTCTTCTGCCGGAACATTAGACGACAACTTTGTTCAGTCTTGTTTTAGAGTTGCTGACTCTAATGATGGAGGGGGAACTAGTGGTTCCGACTTTCTTTTAGTTCAGTTGGGAACATCTGGAAATGAGGCCGCGACTATAAACACCTTAAAGTCTTTTAATGCTAGATGGAATGGCTGGGACATAAACAACACTACATCTGGTGATGGAGTTGGTATACACCACCCGTCTGGAGACATTAAAAAAATATCGACTTATACATCAAACCTCATCTCTACACAATGGGGTTCTGCACCTGGTTCACACTGGCGAGTAACATGGTCTTCTACAACTAACGGTAACGGTGTTACTGAAGGTGGTTCTTCAGGTAGTCCGATATTTAGATATACTGGAGGTGGTGGAAACGAAGACTCAAAGATCATCGGGACTCTAACTGGTGGTAGCTCGTTTTGTACTTCCCCAAACAACCCAGATCAGTATGGTAAAATGTCTTATCACTGGAATTCTAATGGTACTTCAAACGCAGAACAGTTAGAGCCTTGGTTAGATCCAGGTAATACAGGTGTTTCTGTAATGAACGGTTCATATGACCCTTGTAGTACACCAGCTGTTCCGGTTGCCGACTTTACAGCAAACCAGACAACGGTATTAGAAGGAGATGTGGTTCAGTTTACAGACCTTACTTCGGGTGCACCAACATCATGGAGCTGGACAATAACTCCAGGAACCGCGGGAGTTGAATGGGAGTATGTTAATACTACTTCATCTACCAGCCAGAACCCTGAGGTGCAATTTAATACTGCTGGTACATATACTGTAGAACTAACTGCAACTAATGGACAAGGAAGTGATACAGAAACAAAAGTTGATTACATAACCGTAAACGCAATTGTGTGTGGCAACCCACTTAATACGGCTTACACAATGGGCTTTGAGACAGGTGAAGACTTATCTCAGTGGGTTATTATTAACGCTAATGGTGATGCAAACTCTGGAGGTAATGCAAATACTTGGGGTCTTTATGACTTCTCAGGTGCACCTCAAGGAGCACGTGGTGGTGTAAACGTTGCTGGATATTTCTACAACGATGATGCTACAACACCTGGAGATGATTGGATAATCACTGGATGTCAGGATCTAGTTGCTGGGGCGACTTATACGCTTTCATATTGGTGGACCACTGATGACGCCTACGCTGAGGATCTAGAGGTCTTTATAGGAGATGATCAAACAGTAGCTGCGATGACAACAAGTCTTCAAGATTTGAATGGAATACAAGACAACACTTGGAACGAGGAAATCATAACATTTACTGTTCCTACAAGTGGTGAGTATTACATTGGTTGGCATTGTACAAGTGCTGCAGATCAATGGTACGTGTCAATAGATGACATTAACTTGTCAGGTGTTGTTAGTGGGTTAATTGTTACAAATTATCCTGGAGATGTTACGATAGAATGTGATGAATCTATGGATCCTTCTAATACAGGGGAAATGACGGCGACAACTGGTTGTGCTGGAGGAGCAACGGTGACTTATACAGATAACGTCATTGCTGGTTCTTGTGCCAATGCATATACAATAGAAAGAACATGGGTTGCTGTTGATGGATGTGGAGACTCTGAAACTTACGTTCAGACAATAACTGTTCAAGATTACACTGCTCCGACAGTTGCCTGTGGATCGTCCACAGATAACATAAATACAAGTGGGGGTACTGCTACTTTACCGGACTACATTGCGACAAGTACAATAAGTGATAACTGTTCAGCTAACGGAGACCTGATAATTAGTCAAAACCCTACAGCAGGAACTTCTTTGACTGCAGGAACATATTCTGTAGACGTTACTGCAGAAGATGAATGTGGAAATATTAATTCCTGTACAGTTACTGTAACAGTCACTAATAACGAGGTGATAACTGTTACCAACAACCCTGGAGATGTTACTGTTGAATGTGATGAGTCAACAGACCCTTCAAACACGGGTCAAATGACTGCTACAACTTCTTGTGGTACTGGTGGGTTAAACATTACCTACACTGATAATATTATTGCTGGTTCTTGTGCTAATGCGTATACTATAGAAAGAACGTGGACAGCAACAGATAACTGTGGTAATACAGAAACTTATGTTCAAACTATAGCAGTTCAGGATAATACTGCTCCTGTTGTAACATGTGGACAAAGTACAGACCAAATTAACACTGGTTCTGGCTCGGCAAATGTGCCGGACTATACCACAGGATCTACATTTAGTGACAACTGTTCTGCTAATGGGGATCTAACGATAAGCCAAAACCCAGCTGCAGGTACTTCACTAACCCCAGGAACTTATACCATAGACGTTCTTGCTGAAGACGAGTGTGGTAACGTTGGTAACTGTCAAGTGACACTTACAATAATTAATGATAATGGGATCACGATAACTACCGCACCTAATGATGTGACCGTAGATTGTGATGAATCAACTGATCCATCAAATACTGGTGCAGTGATCGCACAAACATCATGTTCTTCAGGTGGTTTGTCAATCACTTATTCAGATGTTTCCGATGGTCAATCATGTCCAGAAACAATTACGAGAACATGGACTGTTACTGACAACTGTGGGAATACTGAGACGTATGATCAACTTGTAGTGGTAGATGATCTGACTGCACCGACAGCCAATCCATTATCACAAATTCAAGTTGAATGTGCAGGAGATGTTCCAGCACCAGATGTAAATGTTGTTACCGGAGAAGCTGATAACTGTACTGCAAACCCTGTTGTTGCGTTTGAAAGCGATGTTTCGAACGGACAAACATGTCCAGAAACAATTACGAGAACTTACAGCGTTACTGATGATTGTGGAAACGAAACTTTGATTACACAAACAATCGTGATCGAAGATGTTACTAACCCTGTTGCTTCTAATCCAGCAGATATCAACGTGACATGTTCTTCAGATATTCCAGCGGCTAATACAAGTGTTGTTACTGCAACGGATAATTGTTCAGCAAACTTAGATGTTCTATTCTTAGGTGATGTTTCTGATGGTCAATCATGTCCAGAAACAATCACAAGAACATATCGAGTAACTGATGAGTGTGGTAACTTTACGGAGGTAACTCAATCTATTATCGTAAATGATGATGTGAACCCTACAATTAGCTGTTCTCAAACTCAAGATACGATCTTCACATCAGAAGGAAGTACTTTAGATAATTATACGAGTACAGCAACAGTAAGTGACAACTGCACAAATAACCCTCAGGTAACTCAGTCTCCTGCAGCAGGAACTGCGTTGACATTAGGGGCAAACAATGTCACGTTAACTGTTACAGATGACTGCGGAAACACAAGTACTTGTACTATAGAAGTAATGTACGAGGATGACGCTAGTGTTTCAAATGAGGAAATGTTCAATGTTTCGCTTTATCCTAACCCTACAACGGGCAACTTAACAGTTGACTTTGGGTCGAGTATTGATAATGCAAAAATCACTCTTTATGATGCTAATGGAAGGTTAGTAAATAATGGAGAGGTGGTAAACAAAGCATCTTACACTATAGACTTAAGCACATATGCAAAAGGTCTGTACACTGTTGTAATCAATTCAAAGAACGGACAGTCTGTTCATAAAGTGTCAAAACAATAGACATATTAATAAATTCCCTAGAAAACGCATTCCATTATAGGAGTGCGTTTTCTTTTTTTCATTTAATTTTACAGCTTTAATTGAAACATTATTACGTTCATTAAGTAGAACGTTACAAAAGAATCATATGGACAAACTTATTGCCCAATTTCCCAAACAGATCGCTGATGCTATAGAAATTGCAAAGAATGCAGATCTAAGCTACCACAAAGAGCAAGACTTCGAAAACGTTGTTATTTGTGGAATGGGGGGATCAGGAATTGGTGGTAAAATGGTGTCTCAATGGTTCTTATCTTCTGCAAATGTTCCCATTTCTCTTGTTCAAAGCTATTCCCTTCCCGGGTTTGTTAATGAAAACACATTAGTCATTGGGTCTTCATACTCTGGAAATACGGAAGAAACATTATCTGTTGTTAAAGCGGCTCACGAAAAAGGAGCAACGATCATTGGAGTTTCTTCCGGTGGTGAACTTGTGAAGTTTTGCAAGGAAACAAAAAGTGATTTTATTAAAGTTCCTGGAGGAAACCCTCCTAGAAGTATGCTTGCTTTTTCTGTAATTCAACTCATTAAAATACTTTCTCATAACGGTATTATTGACAAGTCCTCATTACATGAAATTGATGATTGTCGCCACCTACTGAACACTGAGCTTATTACGATAAAAAAAGAGGCGAAAACACTTGCCGAGCATGTACATAAAAAACTCTGCGTTCTATACAGTAGCACAGAGCTTGAGTCTGTAGTTATTAGAGCACGTCAACAATTTAATGAAAACAGTAAACAGCTTTGTTGGCATCATGTTGTCCCTGAAATGAATCACAACGAACTTGTTGGCTGGGGTGGTGGAAATAGTGATATGGCTGTTGTCTTCTTTACATCTCAGTTTCTATCTGATCGAAACAAGCTGAGGTTTGAAATCAGCTCGGACATTATAAGCAAAAAGACTAGTGCAATCATTTCTATTGCTGGTAAAGGAAAGTCCTTGATTGAAGAATCCTTCTACTTTATTCATATCATTGATTGGGCATCATTGTATTTGGCGGAACTCAATGGGGTTGATCCTGTTGAAATTAAGGTTATCGATCATCTGAAAGGAGAACTAAGCAAATCCTAACTATGAAACCGCTAGTTATTCATGAAGACCTAGGAGTTATAGATTACAAGAAAGCCTGGGATTATCAGGAGAAACTCTTTAAGGCCAATATTGACCTCAAGATCTTACAACGTGATAATAAAACAGAGGAGCAAACGAAAAACTATTTTCTGTTTTGTGAGCATCCTCATGTATACACGTTAGGAAAAAGCGGAAAACAACAGCACCTTCTTCTATCTGATGAAAAGCTAAAGAGTATTGATGCTACTTATTATAAAATAAATCGAGGCGGAGATATAACTTACCATGGTCCAGGACAACTTGTTGTTTATCCCATTTTAGACCTTGAATCATATTTCTTTACCGACATCCATAAATACATGAGAACTTTGGAAGAGGCGGTTATTCAAACGCTAGAGAATTATGGTGTTGTTGGAGAAAGAGTAGATGGTTTAACGGGGGTGTGGATAGATGGAAAAACAGATCGTGCAAGAAAGGTTTGTGCTATGGGTGTGAAATCTTCTCGATGGGTTACAATGCATGGAATAGGGTTTAACATAAACACAGACCTAAACTACTTTAATCATATCATTCCTTGTGGTATTGAGGATAAAAGTGTAACTTCATTAAGTAAGGAGCTTGGACACGAGGTAGATATGGATGAGGTTAAAGCTATCCTTCTTGCAAAACTAAAAGACCTTTTTAACGTTGAAATTCAAAAGAAAAAATAGAATCTTTAAATGGCTGAAACGCTTTGTTTGGGTTCTCTTTTTCATCTTTCTCGCTTTAAATATTTTTATTTGGATCTCAGGCCGAACCTATATTTACAAAGGTGTTAAAGAAACGTATTTGTCAGGTAAAAGTGGGCCTGGAATTTATGACTCTCTCGTCTTTCCTGTCAGGTCGGCCAATCCTGATAAGCAATCTGTCCCATGGATCGTAAGCTCAAATCAGAAAACCTTGAATCAAGAAGAGGTAAAGAAGCTTAATGATATTAATACAACTTCTTTCTTGATCATTCAGGACAACGAAATAATACTTGAAAAATATTTCGGCTCACATGATGCTAACACAAAAAGCAATTCATTTTCAGCTGCTAAAAGCTTCATTGGTTTATCCATAGGAATAGCCGTTGACCATGGTTTTATAAAGAGTCTAGATGATACGATAACAAACTACCTTCCGTTTAGCATGAAAGGGGCAGGGAATATTACGATTCGCCATTTGCTTGCTATGTCTAGTGATATTAATTGGTCCGAAAGTGGGAGCAACCCCTTATCGGATAACGCGTGGGCCTATTATGGTAGTGATCTATCTCATGTGATTCAAAGAGTTTCTTTTGGAAAACGTCCTGGAACTGAATTTGAATACGCTAGTGGAAACTCTCAATTATTAGGCTTTATCTTACAAGAGGCTACTGGTTTAACACCTACGGCGTTTGTTGAAAAATACATCTGGTCAAAATTAGGAACAGAATCACGCCTTAGCTGGAGTTTAGATAGTGATGACGGCATGGAAAAAGCATTTTGTTGTATATATGCAACAACTCGGGACTATGCTCGTTTTGGTCAATTGATCTTAAATGAAGGTGAATATAAAAACGAACAGATCATCTCTAACGCCATGATGAAAGAGCTGAGTAAACCTTTACTGAATGATACACCTCAATATGGTTTACATTTTTGGATATTGAATAACCCTGAGAACCCCACCGTATATGCTCGCGGAATACTCGGCCAATATATTATTGCTATTCCATCCATGAATATGGTTATAGTGAGAACTGGGCATGAACGAAAGGAAAAGTATCCAATGAAAAAAAACGACTATAGATCTCTTCATCCAAAAGATCTTTTTACCTACATTTCGATCGCAAAGAGAGTTGCTCTTAAAAGTAACAATTAAACGAATGAAAGAAGATATTGATATACCGAAGGTTGGGGATGTAGCTGTCGCGATAGTTCAAGAAGTGGGAGACGATAACACATTAGTTTATAATGTTTACCTTATCAATCAGAGAGATGAAGATCTCGAAAAAGTTCTCGTTACCTCAAAGGGATACGCAACAGTAAAAAAAACAGGTGAAAAGATAAAAACATCTACTTTAAGGAAGTCATTAGGCGATGTTGAAACAAATTCGTTTCAAAAGATAGAGCCTATCATGCAAGACCTTTTTGGTTTAAATAATGAATATTGGGTTAGTTTCTGGATCGGAAACAAAATGTACGACAAGAAATATATTTTCTTATCAGAAACAATCAAGGAGGAACACTTTGTGTCTGTTCCAATCATTAATAAAAAAGGGGTTTTGATCAAGTAGCTACCATTGTGGACAAGTTCCACAACCGTTTGTGGGTCTGGCAAAGAAAGAAAAACCTAAATTGACCTGTGGTGATATGAATGCTACTTTTTGCCCTGCTGTTTCAGAACCTGTGGTTGACAGATCGATATTGCTTTGGTTTAAATAGCCTCCCGAAATAATAGTCTCTAAATAAATGTGCTGAAAAAAGTCTAGCCGTATTCCTGCAAACCCTGTAAATCCAACACCGCTCAGCGAGGAGATCTGTTGTCTTGTGGAATTATCAAACGTATAATCTACCATTGAGAATATGGGGCCAAACTTTGCTCCTGCCACAGTATTAAATGCAAACTCTGCTTTGCGCGATTTATACCATTGATCCATCCTAAGGGCTCCAATATTAAAAAAGTTCATCCCTTGCGATTGCATCAGGTTAAAATCGTTTACATCAAGATCTATTGATTCATTATCATATGTTCCTGAATAATTTGAATGCGACGATGGAGAAAAGGTTCCCGATAATTCAATCGGTTGTTCTGTTTTAAAAAAGGTGTTGTAACGATCATATCCTCCGATGATCGCCCATTTATTGGAAATAAAATAACCAATTTGAATATTGAACTGGTGGTTTTCACTTCCAAATAAAGAGAGGGGTGATGTTTCGTTTTGACTATCCGTTAGGCTTAATTCTCCTAAAATTATTGAATAGTTGTTCCCTTCAAGTGAAACATCGGCTGAAGAATATGCAGATCGATTGATGCCTCCACTGAAGAACATTGTTCCCTCACCATTAGTGTTCAATTTCGTTTTACGTTGACCAACGCAAAACAGAACGGGAAATATAAAAATGATGCTTAAAAAAAACTTACTCATAACCTGGGATCATAACGCATGTATGATCCCAAAGTTACGAATAATATATCCTTTAACTTGAGCGTTAGTTTAACTTAGAAAGTTAATGATCAAAAACACAACATCGATCACGACTGTCAGTGCTGCCATGTTTAAAATATATTTCAATGGCGCAACCGCAAGTAATAAAGACAAAGTCGTCATTGTTGGAATAATGATCAAAAACAACTGATACAAATGATCAATTGCTCCATACCCTACTGTTAGACCACCTAAACAACCTACAATTAAAAGAACTGCACTAATAATTGCGTATCTATTATACTCCGCTCCTCCATCAAAGAAACGATCCCAAAAACCTGCGTTTGTATTTACTGTACTCATAACTTGTAGTTTTTTATTTCTTACAAATTTGACTCATTTAAACAGGTAGAACTATGATGAATTATAGTTTGAAACATGATATTAATCAGTTTATTACGTATATTCATGGTTGTGAAAGAGTTGAGTATTATCAGGTCCGTATCTACATCCGCTGCTGATATCGTGATTTACGATAATAATATCATGCATATTCATATTAAAATTAGAAACTCTTTCACCATGAAAGATTCTATTATAATAGTTGAAGCCAGAACAAAACTTGCACAAGGAAATAGATATCCAGTAATGTATACCGCTGAATATTCTTTCGTTACCCCATCTAACGAAGTGACAGAGTTTCTTTCAACAGCAGAACGAAGGAAGCTTATACTTGCAGATGCTTTTGTCGTAAAAAGCTTTTCTCAACGCCTGGCCGCAAAATCATATATGTTATTTAAAAAGCCTAAAACCCCTACGAGTATTTTCGCTTCAGAAGAAAAAGCAATGATCTGGTTAGAAAAATTCGTTTAAGCTTTGTGAATATATCTCATCACCTCAAACGTAATGTTTGTAAACAGCATTTTCGCGTGAGCATTTCTTTCTATATTATAATGAGACTCATCAAATAGATTTGTAAAATCTAAAACATTGTTTCCAGTTATAAAGCGAGCAAATTTATCCAAGAAAGCAACTTCTTCTGGAGACGCCCTCAACAGTTTGTCCTCAGTATAATTCTTCATAAGGCTCTGGCGAACCATATATAAAGAATACCTCAAAAAATGCTTCTGTTCCTCCCTTCCAAGTTTCGCCATCCCTTCAGCCCAGGCCATCATTGGCAATACTTGTTTTTTATAACACACCCGCATTAACTCAATAAAGCGTTCTCTATTTTGTGATTCTGATCCTTGGGCAGAAAGCAGATTATAAGCAACTCCAAGATCTCCTTCTGAGCGAGAGACAATACTTTTAAGGACATCATCACCCAGGTTATTCTTTTTATTAAGCTCAGTTAAAATGGCTGTGTCATCTAACTGTTTAACTTTTACTAGCTGTGTTCTACTAAGAATTGTTGGTAATACCGTCTCTTGTGATTCAGCTATTAAAATGAATACAGTATCCTTTGGTGGCTCTTCTATGATCTTTAAAAGTTTGTTTGCACAAACGGTATTCATCTCATCTGCCATCCAGATTATACTGACCTTATGTTTACCTTCAAAAGATTTTAATGAGAGCTTCTTAACGATCTGTTCACTTTGAAATTTGGATATTATTGGTTTTCTTCCTTTTGGGTCGCTCGTGTTTATCCAGTTATTTAAGCTTGAGTATGTGTTTTCTTCCATCATACTCTTCCAAATGGAGAACTGCTCATCAGATGTTTTTGCTTCAGCCTGTACTGTTGGAAAAGAGAAATGTACGTCTGGATGCTGCATTTTGCTTACTTTGCTACATGAAGGGCACTCACCACAGCTGTCATGGTTCTTTCTGTTTTCACAAAGTAAATATTGCACAAAAGCCATTGCTAGAGGGAAGCTTCCATAACCTGTTTTTCCCAGAAATAGTTGAGCATGTGAAATTCGATCATTGTCGATTTCCTGTGCTAAACTTTTCTTCAGTTCTTCATGTCCAACAACATCCTTAAAAAGCATAGGATAAAGATAAATATTTAACCTCGAAATATGGTTTTAAAAATAAATTTCCCTTTTGTGAGAGCCCAAATATTAATAATGGTTTGTTTTTTGTACATTGGACATAAATAAAAAGATTTAAAACCATGCGACTTTTAAAAAGACAAAAACTATTTCTATCAGCAGTACTTATTTCGTTTATGACTGTTTCCTACGCAGAGACAGAAAATAATAATGCGCTCAAGACTATTGAAACGAATCAAAAAAGTAGTGTTTCAATTACAGTTGAAGTAAATTATTTAGGAAGAGCTTCACAAGGTGTTATGGTTTCATTGATGAAAAGTGGAAAAACAGTTACCCAGTCAACTACAGGGTCTAATGGTAAGGCAACGCTAAAAGTTGATAACTATGATAATAGTCCTCTTACTTTAAGGATCAAAAAAGATGGATATCAAACACAGATCATGACGGGGCTTGTCCTTAAAAATGGTAGTGCTTACGAGTTTTCGATGGTCAAAGGCTCTGGTACTATTACTACTGAAGTTTCCAGTGGTGTGCGCAAAATAAGTGAAAAATCAGAGCAAAAGGTTAAGGAAATTCATGAGAAAAAAGAGCAGCACATCGAAGAAACTAAAGAGGCTCAACAGGAAAAAGAGGAGTATATCGAAGAGAAAAAAGAAAACACTCAGGAGTTAAATAAAGTTCAAGAAGAGAAGGAGAAGCTTGAAAAAAAGAACGAAAACCTTGAGGAAAAAATAGAAGACCTAAGTCCTGAAGAAGCTCAAAAAAGGAGAGAGCAAGAGGCTAAAGAAAGAGAGCAGCGACTTAAAGAGTTAGAAAAGCAAAGAGCCGAAGAAGAGGCGGAAGAGAAGGCTGAAAAGGCTAAGAAACAAGCCGAAAAAGACGCAAAAAAGGCAGAGAAAGAAGCAAAGGAAAAAGCTAAAAAGGAAGAAGAAGAGGCAAAAGAGAAAGCTGAGAAAGAAAAGGAGAGGCTAAAAGAAGCTGAGGAAAAGGCTAAGGCTGAAAAGGAAGCGGCTAAAGAAGCTGAGAAAGCAAGAAAGGAAGCTGAAAAAGCTAAAAAAGAAGAGGAAAAGTACCAAAAGAAACTTGGTAAGATTGTAGATGACCAGGAGAAGGTACAAAAGAAAAGAAAGAAGCTTGAGAAAGATCAGAAGAAGTTAGACAAGAAGATCAATAAAGGGAAAATTAGTGTTGAAGAAGCGAAAGAAGAGCAGGCAAAAATAGATGAAGAACATGCAAAATTAGACGAGGATCTTGAGGATTTACAAAAGGACCTTAAAAAACTAAAAAAGAAATACGATAAATAATAACAAAATAGCTTATGTAAAGCCTCGCATTAAATGCGGGGCTTTTTTAGTTAACAAAAACTATTTTAACGCATTTTTGTAATAATAACTAATCTTTCATGCTAAAACTCGTTGATGGATAAGCGACTAAAATATCAGATCACCCTGCATGTAATTATTTTTATTTGGGGTTTCACAGCTATATTAGGAAAGCTAATTCATGCTGATGCGTTTGTTTTGGTTTGGTATCGCGTTCTGATCGCTGCGGTATCTCTTTGGCTAATGTTATTTATTTTAAGAAGAGATAGAAAGATCACGAGTAAAAAAGATAAATGGAGAACTATTGGTGTGGGAGCGATTGTAGCGCTCCATTGGCTCACCTTTTATTTAAGTATCAAGTACTCTACAGCTTCTCTCACTATCATTTGCCTGGCTACGACGACTGTTCATGTAGCATGGCTCGAACCTATCGTAATGAAGAGAAAGTTTTTATGGTCTGAATTGATCATAGGAATATTGATCATTGGTGGTATTTATCTAATTGCTAAAGAGGGGACACAAGAAGGTTTAAGTATTGGTCTTTCTTTAGGATTGGTTGCTGCTGTAATGGCGGCGCTTTTTTCAGTATTCAATCAAAAACTGGTTCAGTCCGTTAGCGCTTCAAAGATCACACTTTATGAAATGTTTAGCGCAACTTTTGTTATGACCGTTTTCTTGTTTTTCACTGAAAAGCTTAACGTTGAATCACTTAACGTTTCGCTGAACGACATTTTGTTGCTTCTTTTCCTTGGGATCGTATGTACTTCAGTTGCTTTTCTCGTAACCGTCGAAATTCAAAAGCTATTAGGAGCCTTCACGGTAACATTAAGTATCAACATGGAGCCAATATATACACTCGGTTTGGCCGCATGGATCCTTAACGAGCATCAAAAACTAAGTCCTTCCTTTTATTATGGAGCTTCAATTATAGTTTTAGCTGTATTTGGAAATGCATTTATAAAAAGGTATCAATCAAAACGACTTAAAAAAGCCTCCCAATCATAGGCTTGCTTTTGATTAAGCACCCTGGGAAACTTATGTTGTCCTCCTGTTTTTCCATCCTTTTCCATGAATTCATAAAACTTTTGCAATGGTAAGAACGTTACTTTTGGCTTTGCTATATTATATTTTCGCTGACTTTTATAATCGTCATTCAGCTCCTCCAGGTTAAGATCAAGAATTGAAGCGTACCTCTCGGTGTCTGCAACTGTTTGATTCGATCCTATGTACCAATGATGGTAGCTATTATCCTTGGATGGAACGACACAGTATTCTTCAGTTTGAATAGAAAACACCTTGTTTGTCTTTTGTAAAGCGCTATTCATATTATCCATAGAAACATGCTCCCCAACAATGTTCAACGTATGTTTTACTCTACCCAATATCTTCAATAAATGTGGTTCCAATGAAGTAAAGGTTATTATATCACCAATGCAGTATCTCCATAGTCCTGAAGAGATTGAAATGATCAACGCATACTTTTTGTTCATACTAACTTCGCCAAGCGTTATTGTGGGAACCTGATGCAATTGTTTATCACTTAACAGAAGGTCAAAATACTTCTCTTCAACAAATTCATAATAAATACCATGATTTGTTAAGAGATGCATTCCATCCTCTTCTGGATGTTTTTGATAAGCGAAATAACCTTCGCTGGTTAAATAAGTATCCAGATAAATCAGTGGCTGTTTACATAACTTGTTGATTGAACTCTCATAAGTACTGAGAAAAACACCGCCGTGTAGAAAGAACTTAAGGTTTGGCCATATATCGTGAATTGAGTTTAACTGGTACTCGTTTACTATTTCCTCCAAGACTCTGTTCACCCATACTGGAGATCCAGCAAGAACACCTACATCCCATTTTTTCGCATCTTTCACAATAGCAGCTAGTTTTTCATCCCAGTTCTTAATTGAGCTTATGGTATTACCTGGCTTCGTAAAAAGCCTATAGATAAGCGATTTGTTCTTCTGTAGAATTCCACTTAGGTCTCCTTCCCAGTAATTCTTTATTTTGGTAAGCTTGGTTGACCCACCAATTGTTAAAACAGAAGACTTAAAAAATGTTGGTGGTAAGTTGAGTTCGTGTAGTGCTATGAGTTGCTGTAGAGTAGTTTTCTGAAATTGCTTGATCATGCTATCTGATACAGGAACCCTTTTAGACCCTCCCTCTGTTGTTCCAGATGTCAGTGCATAATAATTTGTCTCTCCACTCCACACAACCTTTTTTGATCCGGAAAGCTGGTATTTTAAAAACTCTTTATAAAGTCGCTCGTACGTATATATCGGTATACGTTCACTGAATGATTCAAAAACGCGTTCGTTTTCTAGAATACGTGAAAAGTTATATATCTTCCCAAAACTTGTTTTTCTCCCTTTTTGTAAAAGTGTTTCAAGAACTTTACGTTGTTCTGGGTGAGGTTCATTTCTGTTAGATTTGTATTGGTATGATGCTCGAGTAGTGTTCTTAATCAGGCTTCCAACAAAAGTCATTTTCTCAGTTTTAATGACAAAAAAAGCTGAAAACCAGCTCTTATGAATTACCCTTAGGTTACCGATTAGTTAAGTTATCAGGTCATTATTAAAAAAATATTTAGTAATATTAATGCGCTAAATAATGTGGCTGCATTATAAACATTTGTTTACTTTTGCAGCTAGACTGTAAAAACCAAAACTAATTATGTCTGACAAAAGTTTTATTGTCCCTCACGATTTTTCAGAAGTGGCGGACTGTGCGTTAAACCACGCAATTGCTACTGCAAAAGTTGTCGGTGCCGAAGTCTTTGTTCTTCACGTTGTTGCTAAAGAAAAGGCAATAGATGGAGCAGAGAAAAAATTGACAGACCTTATCAGTCAGAAAGCTGATAATGGTGTAAAATTAACCCCTAAAGTTCGAGTTGGAAATATCTTCGACGATATAGGTGATTTTGCTGCTGAACATCACGCAGACCTCATCTTTATGGGGACTCACGGTGCATCAGGTTGGCAGCATATCGCTGGGTCACACGCACTAAAAGTTGTTACACATTCTTCTGTTCCATTTATCATTGTTCAACAAAAACAAGTAGGTGAAAATGGATATGATGATATTGTGGCTCCACTAGATCTTAATAAAGAAACTAAACAGAAGTTAGCGATAGTTGCTTCTATTGCAAAATATTTCAAATCAAGAGTTCATGTTATCACTCCAGATGAGTCGGATGAGTTCTTAAAGCGTAAAGTTCAAGCAAATGTGAAGTTCGCTAAAAAGTTCTTCTCTGAAAGAAATATTGAAATGACAGCAACTTTGGCACCAAGTAGTGGTTTTGATAAAGAGGTAGTTAAATTAGCCGTTAGTAAAGATGCTGACCTAATTGCTATTATGAATCAAAACAAAAGCAACTACCTGGGAGCGTTTGGATCGAATTACGAGCAATATATGATCACAAATGATGCTCAGATTCCGACACTGGTTGTAAACCCAATAGAAACTCCATATGGTAGTAGTGTTCTATTCTCTTAAACACTATTTAACAAATAATATTTGAGCCGTTGCTTTAGAGTGACGGCTTTTTTATGCTTAATTCTTTTGTGAAGGGAAACTATTAATCGTCGTATTCATCTCGTGCAAGACGCTCCTTGATCTCTTCGAGGTTTTTCAACTTCTTAGCTTTTCTAGTCTCAATTGATGTTCTCGTAAAATATCTGTGTTGCGTCAGGAAGCTTACTTGAATTTGATCCCATTGTTTATCACTATCAATTTTACCGTTTTCTTTTAGTTCTAACCTCAAACGGTCCGCAATCTCGTGAAAATCATCTCTTCCCAAATAATCAAGATCAGCATCACAAATGATCTCCTCAAGCTTATTTTTAGGTTGGTGTGGAATCTGTGTAACATAAATTAGTTCTTTGATCCGTTGAATATGAGCTTCTGTATAACCAAAGTTTGGCAGGATCTCTTCAGCCATTCTTGCACCAATTGGTTCATTCTTGTCATACTGCTCCACAAATCCCGCATCATGATATGATGCCGCAGACTTCAATAAGAACAAGTCCTCATCTGTAATTCCTTCTCCAATCGCTATTCTTTCAGCTTGTCTGGTAACGTCTTTTGAATGGTCGTATGAATGGTAATGAAGTTTAGGGCTTAATTCCTTTTTTAGTTTAGAAAGAATAAACCTTTCTGCTTTATAGTAGTTGATCTGGCTGTAATGGTGAAGATTTACAAGTTTATGGAAAGAATCATTCGGTTCAATTCCTTTTTCATCTATCGAAAGCTCAGGCTTGATAGATATGACTTCATACATCATGATCTTTAACCCACTCTTTGTAACGACCCTTCCTACTTTCTTACATTCAAAATACGGTTCTATATGCTCGAATGTGTCTTCTGTTACTGCTATGGTTTCAGGTTCACACATTTGCTCCATACGTTGTGCTCTGTTTACTGTGCTACCCCACACATCGTATGCATACCTTTTGGTCCCTATAACTCCTGCCGATACTGCCCCCGTATTAATGCCTATACGTAGTTTCCAGTATTGATCACCATTCTTGATCATTTCCTCTTTCTGATCAAGCATATAGTACTTGATCTGAACTGCGGCCAAAACGGTGTTGATCGGGTTTGTTTTGTTACGGATAGGAACTCCTCCTGCACACATATAAGCATCACCGATCGTCTTGATCTTCTCAAGATCGTTTTTCTCAATAATATCATCAAACTTTCTGAAGTGCTTATCAAGAATGGATACCAAGTCCTTCGCTTTCATGTTCTCAGCAATCTTCGTAAACCCAACAAAGTCGGTAAACATTATAGACACCATGTTGAAATCACGTGCAGCAGACCTTCCGTCTTTCTTAAGCTGACTAGCTGTTTCTTTAGGAAGAATGTTGTTTAAGAGTCGTTCCGACTTTTCCTTTTCTTGAGCTAATTCTTTTGTTTGTTCTTCAAGTCGTGTTTTCTGGTCCTCGATTTTTTCGGTTTTCCTTCTCAGCTCTCTCGTTCTTTCGGCAATCTTCATCTCCAATCTAACTTGTTGCCTACGCTCCTTATCAATACTTTTTCTAACCATTAATAGAACGATCAAAAGGATCAGTGCACCTATACTAATGAAAAACCACCACTGCAGCCAAAAAGGTTTCTCCACTTCAATGATCAGTTTTGCAGGAGAGTTATTCCAGCTTCCATTTACTGTTCGTGCATAAACATTAAGCTCGTATCGCCCTGGTGCAATGCTCGCAAACCTTAACTCATTGCTAGAACCAAGCTCTTCGTCAACATTGTCGTCACCCTTCATCGTATACTTATATTCGATTCTTTCTGGGTTACTCAGATCGTTTGCAAAGAATAATAGTTTTAAACTACGTTGATTGTAGGGAAGAACTATTTTATCTGTAAATGCTATACTTTGACTTAGAAGATCACTGTTTTTTGGGAAAATGGTTTTGTTCTCAACCTCAATACCAGAAAAGTAGACCTTGAGTTCACTGTTCTTTCTAAAAGCTTCTGAAGGATCGATATAATTATAACCTAAAATCCCACCAAAGTATACCTCATCGTTTTTGGCAACAAAACTTGCCCCAAGGTTCAGCTCATTACTCATTAACCCATCTTTTTCGGTGAAGATGTGAAACTGGCGAGAGTTAATATTCATTGCAACTACACCTCGGTTTGTTGACAACCATAAATGATCTGGATCTGATGGAGACCATTCAACTCCATAGATTACATTGTTTGGCAGACCTTCTGTTTTTCCGAAGCTTTTTATTTGCTGAGTGTTGACGTTATAACGTATTAATCCGTCACCTAAGGTTCCAAACCAATATATTCCTGGTTCGTTTTCAAGAGCGCTAGTAAGATAATCCTTTGTTACACCTGACAACAACTTAAACTTCTCTGGTTTTCTAACGTTAAAAGACCCTGATTCATCAACATATATTTCATACAACCCTCCTGAGCTTGGAGCAACATAATACTGACCACTCTTGGATTCAAATACTAATCTACATGGACCAGGTCCTAAACTTGTTTTAACGTCAGATTTATTAAACAAATACTGAAAGCTTTTAGTATCATAATCCAACACAGCTACACCTGCTCTCGTTCCTATTAGAAAAGTATTCTTCTCTTTATATCTGACAATTTTATATGTTTTATCAAATCCTCGCTGACCTTTTGCAGTATGCGCTAGCTTCTCAAAAGAATAGTCATCAGGGTTTTCGAGGTCGTATGTTAGTTCAAAAAGCCCATCTACAGAGCCAACGAAAAGCTTTCCCTTATCTACATAGAACACCGTGAGTGTAGTATAATCTTCATTGTTTTTTGGAGAACGCATGAAGTGATGATAAATATGTTCACTTCTATCGAACATAGTAACTCCATGATCTGCCGCAATAAATAAAAACCGACCTGACTTGTCTTCATCAAACCCCCAAATATTCTGAGATGGCAAACCTTTAGAAAGGTTAGCCGAAAAACCTACTCCTCTAAACCCAAGGTTATTTGGGTCAAAGCTGCTCAAACCTCGTTGCGAAGCAATCCAAATGATGCCTTGATTATCCTGATAAAGCTTACTTATCTTATTCGACATTAATGAACCCTTCTGAAAATAATCAGCAGAATAATTCAAAACCTTCGAGCTGTCATCAGAGACACCTGTAACCTGAAACAACCCTTTGTTTTCGGAAGCAACAAGTATTTTCTTGTCAGATAAGTATAAAGCATCAACAATGTTTATGTTTTTTACTGCATCAAACAACTTGCTATATGGTAATAGCTGCTTAGATCTTTTGTCATAAATGAATGCGCCTTTATTTGTAGCAAGTAATAACTCTTCTGATGGGTGTTCAATAATACCGTTTATAACAAAGTTTCCTCCTGATACCGATGGTTTAATCGTTCTTTTATTGATTAATTCGGCGTCTGTAAATAATACTCCTTGAAACTCACTTACAACAACTAACTCTGATCCATTAAATTGAATATCTACTATTTTTGAATCAAATACAGAGTCATCCTTTAATGTAAATGTTTCTTTTTCTGTATCAAATAAGAAAATTCTCCCATACGCGGTTCCTAACCACAGGTTTCCTTCCTTGTCCTCAGCTATAGCATGAATTTCAAGTCTCTTTTTAGAATCTCTCAAATAGGATTCAAAAGAAACAGATCTTGGATTATATCTTGTTAAACCATTGTAAGTTCCAAACCATAGGTTTCCATCCTTATCTGCTATTGAAACATGAATATATTCGTTGGAAATATCCTGACCTTTTTCAGCAGAAAAAACTTCAAAGTTCTTCCCATTAAAGCGGTTTATACCATCCTGAGTACCGAGCCACAGAGCTCCCAGGTCATCTTGTATTATAGAAGAGACAACACTTTGAGATAACCCATCACTAATACTATAGTTCTTAAACTGAATATGATCTTGTGCAGTAGCGAAGTGCAAAATCAAAACACAGCAAAGTGTTTGTAGTAGAGGTCGAATGTTCAAAGTGTTTACCATATGGATATATTACTACTCCTCTCCTCCTACCGTTTCTGGAGTAATTGCAGCGTTTTCCATATCTCTGTCAAAAAGATATAGCCCTCCTTTGTCATTTCCTATCAACTTAAGTTTATCCATGATAGTCCTTGCCAAAGCTTCCTCTTCTAACTGCTCAGAAACATACCACTGTATAAAGTTGTGTGTTGTGTAATCTTTTTCCTGGAGACACACATCTACAACATTATTAATACTCTCTGTTACAGTTATTTCATGTTCCAATAATGAACTGAATATCTTGATCATTGAATCAAAGCTAATTGGTGGTTTTTCTATTGCTGGAATCTTAGCAATCCCTCCTCTTTCATTGATAAACTTTACAAGTTTTAGCATATGAAATCGCTCCTCATCACTGTGCTTGTAAAGAAACTTCGCTGTTCCATTATAACCTTCGTTTTCCGCCCATGAAGCCATAGACAAATAAAGATGACTAGATGATGCTTCTTTTATGATCTGTTCATTTAATACTTCTTCAACACGCTTATTCATAACTACCTTGTTTTTAAACAAAAATAAGAATAATCGACTAGTATTGAAATACTGGGCGTTAGATTAGAACTGTTCCAAAGAGTAAATTTGATTTCTTTACAGAATGATAACTTCGTACTTGAAATCCGAGCAATTTATTTAAACTATCTTTAAACAAATTTTTACGCAACAAAAACGAATGTCAAGAAACAAACAAAGACGAAAAAATAAAAAAGGACTTACTTCAGCCATACGTGCCGTTTTTAAAAAACACCCCGACCAAAAATACAACTACAAACAGATCAGTGCTATACTCGACGTTTCAGATAAAAATACTCGTAAACTCGTTTTAAGTATATTAAACGACCTTAAAAATGAAGGCTTTCTAAACGAGTTTCAAAAAGGTGCGTTTATACTAAATGAATCTTTTTCCGCAGGAATTACAGGTACTTTAGATGCTACGAATAGAGGAGCTGGATATGTTGTTTCTGATCAAAGTGAGAAAGATATTTACATTTCACCGAAACACATGAATCACGCTCTTCACGGTGACAGTGTTGAAGTAGAGGTTATTGCCAGACGCAAAGCAAAAATTGAAGGTAAGATCACGAAAATCGTGAAAAGAAAAACAGAGATGTTTGTTGGAACACTCGATGTTAAAAAGAACTTTGCTTTTTTACTTTTGGATAATTCACGTGTTAGTCAAGACTTCTTTATTCCACTCGAAAAATTGAATGGTGGGAAAGACGGTCAGAAAGCACTTGTTAAAATGACATCATGGCCAAAAGGAGTAGATAGCCCCTATGGAGAAGTGATTGAGATACTAGGAAATCCTGGTAACAATGATACTGAAATGCTCTCAATTCTCTTAAAGAATGAGTTTGAGATCAAGTTTCCTCAAGAGGTAATTGAAGAAGCAGAAAATGTTGGTATTGAGTTGGATCCAGAAGAAATAAAAAAGCGTAGAGATTTTCGGGATACGCTGACTTTCACAATCGATCCTTTTGATGCCAAAGATTTTGACGACGCAATTTCTTACAAAAAGCTCGATAATGGAAATATAGAACTGGGTGTCCATATTGCTGATGTTAGCCACTATGTAAAACCAGGAACAGCGATGGACGAAGAGGCGGTTAAAAGAGGAAACTCTGTTTATCTAGAAGATCGTGTAATTCCAATGTTGCCTGAGCAATTATCAAACATAGCTTGTTCGTTACGTCCGAATGAGGACAAGTATACTTTTTCTGCTGTTTTTGAGATTTCAGAAAGTGGAAAGATCCATAAGGAATGGTTTGGAAAAGGAGTTATACATAGTGATGTTCGATTCGCATATGAAGATGCACAAGAGATCATTGAAGGAAAAGAACATGAACTTCAAAATGAAATTCGATTTCTCGATAACCTTGCTAAAAAACTTAGAAAGAAAAGACTGAAAAATGGTGCGCTTTCAATAACTTCAGAAGAAGTAAGTTTTGTATTAAATGATGAAGGTGAACCAATTAGAGTGGTAAACAAGGTTCAGAAAGATGCAAATAAACTGATTGAAGAATTTATGTTGTTAGCCAACAAAAGGGCAGCAACTTTTGCAGGAAAACTACCGGGAAACAAAGGTTCTGACAAAGATTTCATATACAGGTGTCATGACAAACCAGACCTTGGAAAAATAGAAACATTCAAGGTGTTTATTGACAAGTTCGGGTATGATTTTAATTTTCATGATTATAACGATATCGCTAAAAATTTAAACGCTCTGTTTGATAAAGTAAAAGACACCCCTGAAAGTGGACTTATTCAGTCCATGGCTATTCGATCAATGGCAAAAGCATCATATGAAACCAATAATATTGGACATTACGGATTAGGTTTTGACTATTACACTCATTTTACTTCTCCTATTAGAAGGTACGCTGATCTAGTTGTTCATAGAATAATGATGGATAAACTGGAAGATCGTAAAACGAGTTATGGAAATAAGTTAAATGATATTTGTAAACATATTTCTGCTCAAGAACGAAAAGCAATTGAAGCTGAACGAGAATCAAATAAATTCTTTCAAGTTAAATTCCTTCAGGACAAAGTTGGTGAGATATTTCATGGAACAGTATCAGGTTTGGCTGATTTCGGAATGTTCGTAAAACTAGATGAAAATTATTGTGAAGGAATGATAAGCATTTCTTCTATTCCAGGTGATAACTTCTATTTCGATGCAGATCGTTTTTGTATTGTTGGAAGAAATACTCAACAACAGTACAACTTTGGCGATCACGTTGAAGTACAGGTAATCGGTGTTGATCTATTTAAGAAACAGATCAATTTGGAGATTTACGAATTCTAAGAAAAAGCAATCTTATTTACACGTCGTTCGTGTCTTCCTCCTTCGAACTCAGTTGATAAAAATGTTTCTATCATTTTTAATCCCTCTTCTTCTGAGATAAAACGAGCGGGTAATGCTATGATATTTGCATTATTATGTTGCCTTGCAAGCTCGGCGATTTCATTATTCCAGCATAGAGCGCTGCGAATCCCTTGGTGTTTATTCACCGTCATGTTGATCCCATTTCCGCTACCACAAATAACTATACCTAATACGTCTTTGTCGGACTCAACATGTTCTGCAACAGGATGACCGTAATCCGGATAGTCGATGCTTTCAGTAGAATGACACCCATAATCTTTGAAGGTATATCCTTTAGATGAAAAATGTTCAATAACTCTTTGTTTGAGATCAAATCCTGCATGATCTGCACCAATCGGTATTATTTTATCGTGTTGCATCTTTAGTTTTTTTCAAATTTAATGAATTAACATTTGTATTTAGTTATAAACATTTCTATTTTCTTCTACGAATAGAACCCTTATTTATCAGGGGTATTCATTTTCAACTTATCTACATAATTGTAAACAATATTAGTACCCTTTGTTAATATCTTGTAATAAGAATCTCTTGATAGTTTCATACTTTTTTCCAAACAAAAATAGGTTCCATATAAACAAGTGTTACTTATTCTTTTTTATCATCACATATCAACAGTTTATTAGTGTGCTTAACATTGCTTATTTCAATAATTATATCAACACTTTATAATTTATCCGCTTTTGTTAAAAACTCCGTAAACTCTTTAAAAGCAAATACTTTAGTATCTAATAAGATGTTTATAAACGATTAATATTTGTTCATTTCCTTAAATACTAGTCTTTATTAAATAAATTACACACATTACTAACAGCTTAATAGTAGTAGTAAATCTTTTTAAAAATTTTTCTTTTCTATATTTATTTAAGATGAATGGAAAACTGTTAGAATTTTTCTTTCTCTTTCAATAAGTCGTTCATATTGTTTATATTTAATCTATCATTATGAAGATTTCATCGATGAATATGTTGATTTCATAGTGGATTAAATTTAGAATCTAAAATTAGATTCATTAAGTTTGTTCTAGATTTACACATTCTATGTCAAAGATTAAGGTTTTAGTGGTTGAAGATGAGTCAATTGTCTCGAAAGATATTCAACACAGTTTAAAAAGATTGGGGTACATTGTTTCTGGTGCTGCAGCGACAGGTGAAAAAGCTGTTGAGCTTGCTAGTGATGATAAACCAAGTATCGTACTTATGGATATCATGCTTAAAGGTGATATGAATGGGATCGAAGCTGCTGAAATCATCAAACGTGAACATAATATACCCGTGATCTTCTTAACTGCTTATGCTGATGAGGCCACACTGGAAAAAGCAAAGATCACAGAACCATACGGATACATAATAAAGCCATTCAAAGAAATAGATCTTCATACCTCTATCGAGATGGCTCTTTATAAGCATAAAAAAGAGAAGGAAGTAGAGAAGGAAAGAGATCTACTTTATTCACTTGTAGAAGGTAAAGACTCTAGAGAGTTCATTTTTGTTAAATCTAATTCGAGACTCGTTAAGTTGAATACGAAAGATATTTTCTTCGTAGAAGCACTTAAAGATTATGTAGTCATTAATACCTTAGATAAAAGATACACCATTCATTCAACAATGAAGGATATCGAAAGGAAATTGGGTGACGAAGAGTTTATAAGAGTTCACAGATCATTTATCGTAAGGTTAGATAAAATAGCATCAATTGAGTATCCAAACCTACAGTTAGAGAAAGACAAAAAGCTAATACCTATCGGTGGTTCTTACAAAGAACAGTTAGTGAAGAAGATCAATCTAGTTTAATTACAGATCCTATTGAGCGCTGGTTTTTTCCCTATCTTCAAAAATACAAGTAGAGAAGATTATTTCCCACTTGACTTATCTGTAGAAAATCAGCTATTTACATTATCGATTTTAGAAGATCCTGATAGAATGCAGGAGACTATCGATCATATTACTGATGATTTGGGTAAAAAAGTCCCTTATGGGGGATACTTTGAGAAACGCAAGTTATACGAAAGAAGCGCACATTTTGGAGAAAAAGAGAATAGAAGAAATCTTCATCTTGGTGTAGACTTTTGGGCATCCTCAGGAACAGAAGTTTTATGTCCAATGGAAGGGATTGTGCATAGTTTCAAGAACAATATAAATTTCGGAGACTACGGTCCTACGATCATTCTTAAACATACTTCTCACTCATCTAAAGTTTTTTATTCTTTGTATGGGCACTTGTCAAAAGAAAGTATTTCTTCGATTAACATAGGTGATCACTTTGAAAAAGGTGAGATAATTGCTGAACTCGGGAATTCTAAAGAAAATGGAAATTATGCTCCACATCTTCATTTACAACTTATAAAAGATATAGGTGAGTATAATGGTGATTACCCCGGTGTTTGTTCAGAGAACGATAGAGAGCTTTATCAAGAAAACTGCCCAAACCCACTAGATTTTATAGGTTTTTAGTTTACTCTCTGAGTAATTTTTCAATTAATCTTTTCGTTTCTTCAACATAAGATTGGTAGATGTCTCCAGTTCCAGGACCATTGAAACCTGTATGTATTTTAACAACTTCACCTTGTCTGTTTACGAATATTGATGTTGGAAATGATGTAATTTCATTAAGCATGTTAAAATCCATTGATGCTTCTTTTTTAGATGCATGACCACCTATTAGAATTGGGTAAGGAATGTTTTTATTTGCAGAATATCGTTTAACACGATCGATCTGATCACTCAAATTTTCTGGAGCTTCATAAGCTATACCCATAATCTCTAATCCATCATTGTGATATGTTTCGTAAAGATCTTTGTAGAAATTAGTTTCATCTAGACAATTTGGACACCATGTTCCTATTAACTGAATGATTACAACTTTACCCTGTGTTGATTTATTTGGATAAGCTATATCAACCTTGTTCGTATCAGGGTGGACGAATGTTAAGTCGTCTTTAACCATGTACGTTAGAGAATCAGGGTCTTTGAGATTAAATTTTTCATTCCGTTCAGCTATCCAATCTGTTTTCCAATGACTTCCAGAATAAAATGTCCCAACTAAATTATTATCCTTGTACTGAGCGGTGAATAAAAAAGCATGAGATCCATCAAAACAAGAAAGTATCAATTTACTTCCTACTAAATACCCTTCTAAGAATCGGTAATCTCCTGTTTCAGTTAAGAAAGTACCCGTTACTTTACCACTTTCTGATTGATCGAACTTACCTATCGCTGGATAGGCGTCATCTGAATTTGGACTAAATGTTGTTTTCCATTTCCCCGAAATATTGGTAACTACTTCCTTATTACATATTGGTTTATCGGTACCAATATAATCTGCTTTAAATGGTATTATTGAATGACGTTTTCGATCTGGTGAAATATAAAAACCGTTGATCGACTTTTTACTATCAATGGATAACTTAAGATAGGTGTTGAAAGCTATAAATGAATAAATGATGCTGTCATTTTCTCTTTTCGGGCTTTTAAGCTGTATCTCTTCTTCTGCATTATAAATTGTGATCTCATTCTTTTCATTCATCGAAAAAACAAAGGGTAAATTAGTTTCTTCATTCAGTTTCAATAAACCTTGCCAATATCCTGATTTAGGTTCAACTGCGAAGGATGTAAAAACTAGTATTGAAAAAAATGTGATGAGTGCTGTTTTAGCAAAATTCATATAACTGATTTTTCCAAAAGTACTATGTTCTTTTTAATTGCATGCAACCTTTTATGTAATATTGTAGTCCATACTTTGAACGGAGAAAATGAATGATGAAACGCTCGTAAAAGAATGTGTTTCCGGAAATGCGAAGGCTCAACGTTTGTTGTTCGATCGTTTTTCCGCTAAAATGCTGGGAGTTGCGATACGTTACATCAAAGATAAAGAGCGGGCTGAAGATGTACTTCAAGATGCATTTATTAAAGTGTTTAAAAACTTGAAGAAGTTTAAACATGATGGTTCTTTGGAAGGATGGATTAGAAGGATTGTAGTAAATACTGCGTTAGATCAATTACGGAAAAACAAAAAACGACAGGGTGATCTGGAGTTAGATGATTCCTTTATAGAAATAACAACCAACAGTTTTACTGAAGAGCAATTACAAGCTGAGAGCTTAATGAAAATTGTTCAGTCATTGCCAGACGGTTACCGGACAGTATTTAACCTTTTTGCAATAGAGGGCTATAGTCATAAAGAAATTGCAGAAAAATTAAATATTACCGAAAACACTTCTAAATCACAGTATTCCAGAGCTAAATCTGCGTTAAGAGAAATTTTGAATAAATTAAATATTGAGCGATAAAGACGAAATAAAAGAGTTGTTTCAACGCGAGTTGGGAAATTACGAGGCTAAGGTTGACCCTGGTCTGTGGGCTGGTGTGCAGTCTGGTATTTCAACTGGTGCAGCGACTACTATAGGTATAGCTACTAAGGTTGTAATTGGTGTACTTTCAACTGCTGCCGTTGTTGTAGGTTCAATTTTAATTTATAACAGTGTATCAGAAGATGATGAAAAGAAATTATCTTCAAGTAACGCAGAAAATCCTATTGAAAACATTGTCGAAATTAAAAATGACGACAGCATTTCAATTGAGGAAAACGAAAATAAGAACTCACTTGAAGTAGTCCAGAACAAAAAGAATGAGGTTTTACCTTCTAAAAATGAAGAAATAGGAAGTGTTGAAAGCGATCAGGAGCAGAAAGAATCTTCTAATTACTCTATTCCAGAAAATAATACTGAACAAAATAATCACTCAACAAATAGTGATCCAGAAGAGAAAGTAAATAATAAAACTCATTCAAATTCTGGTAACCAAGCTGATAATGAAGAAAGTTCATCGACTACAGATGAGGATAAAGAGGAAAGCACTGAGACGAATACAGAGTTACCAACCTTGAAATTAGTTCCATCAATTAAAGAACAAAACAATCAGTACGTGAAGTTTGAGAGTTCCACAGAGAATATAACGGAAATTGTTTGGGACTTTGGTGACGGTAATTTGTCCACTCTAATGAATCCTGAACATTTTTATGATAAACCAGGAACATACGAGGTTCAGGTAACTGGTCGTAATGGAGAGGAAGAAATTTACAGGGATATCGAAGTTGTTGTTGAAATAGAAGGGGAAATTACGAAAACTCCAAACTCATTTACACCAAATGGAGATAGAGATAATGATTATTTATTTATTGAGTCGAAAGGGTTAAAAGAATTCCAAATAACGATCTTAAATAACAAACAAGAAGTTGTTTATAAGAGTAATGATATTCACTTTAGATGGGATGGAAACCTTGCAAATGGTACACCAGCACCTGAAGGGAACTATATTTATATTATCGTTGCAAAGGATAATCAAGATAACACTCTTAATAACTATCAGCAACTCCATTTAAGCCGATAACCCTATTTAATATCTTTATCCTTAACTAAATGTAAAGGATTGTTATTAAGGGTTTTAATAATATTTTTATTATCAACCATCGCTGTCAGAGCACAGCAAAGCGTTCGCTTTTCTCCTGATGCAGGTGTCCATTATAATTTAAAAGAAGTAACCGTTCAAGTACCGGAGAATTCAAAGGTTTTCTACTCAATGCACGGAGAAAAACCAACTATTAGAAGTACGCGGCTTAAATCGGACAGAATAAAACTTCAAGGGAATACAGCAATTCGTTTTCTAGAAATTGATCCTGATGGAAATGAGTCGAGATATAGTAAAACATATATCATTGATAAGAAACATGATATTCCAGTGTTTTCTATAATTATAGATCCAGACTATTTATTTGACAGAAATAATGGAATGTACATGATTGGACCTTCGTGTACAGAGTATGAAGAGCCTTACACAGGAGCGAACTTCATGAAAGATATAGAAAGAGATTCTAGAATTGGTTTCATAAATGAGAATAACGAACAGGTAATTGATCAAGTATCGGGGTTAAAAATGTTTGGTGGTTTCAGCCTCGGAATGCCTCAAAAATCTTTCGCTCTTTACGCGAGAAAAAAATACGGAAACAATAGGTTTGAGTATCCATTCTTTAAAGACAGACCATTTAAAGAATATAAAAACCTTGTCCTTAGAAATGCAGGTAGTGATATGCAGGGTGCACATATCAGAGATGCTTTTGCAACTACCTTAGTAAAACCAACAGGATTATTGGTACAATCGTATAGGCCTGTAGCTGTATATATCAATGGTCAATATTGGGGAAAATATAATCTGCGTGAAAAGATCAATGAACATTTTATAAAACAACATTTCGGGTATGATAAAGATAGCTTGATCATAATGCGTCATGAAAAGAGACCTCAATACGGATCGACTAGAGACTATAGAACCTTTTTAAACAGATTGAGAAAGTTAGATCTTAGTAAAGCTGAAGACCTAGCATATGTTGATAGTAAAATAGACATTAAGAACTACTTGTTGTATAACGCTTGTGAGGTTTACACTGGTAACGCGGATGCTGGAGGAAATATAAGGTATTATAAACACACAAGTGATACAGCCAAGTGGAGGTGGATATTCTATGATGTTGATCATAGCATGAATATTTTTACTGATGATGCTTATCTAAAGAATTCGGTTAAACATTTTACTACAGAAAATCCCCGGGACTGGCCCCATCCAAATTGGTCTACTTTTTTAATGAGAAAACTACTCGAAAATGATAGTATTAAAGAGCTTTATATTCAGCAGTTTTCAGATCTATTAAACACAACGTTTAAAACGGAAAACGCTTTGCAGGTTTTAGATGATTTAAAGGATCAGGTAGAACAGGAGTCCGTTTATCATAAAGATAGATGGGGGGTCTCCGATCGAATTTATGAATATAGTTTTGATAAGATCTACACACATATAAAGCATCGACCAGAATTATTATTTGATCAACTTAAAGATAGATTTGACTTAGAGGAGAGAATAGAAGTAGAAGTATTGACTAGTAAAGGAGGAAAAGTTAAATTAAACAACCTCACGATCACGAATAAATTTAAAGGAGAATACTTCAAAGGGCTTCCGTTAACTGTAGAAGCAATCCCTGATTTTGATTACAGGTTTGTAGGTTGGAGAAGATTGGAAAAAAAGTCTTTGAAGTTTGAATTAGTTCCTCAAGAAAGTATTGTATTAATACCAGTATTTGAAAAAAGAGAAGGTTCACAATTTGTAAATCAAGTTGTTATAAATGAAATAGATGCTGAGCAGGATAAAGCTTTCGATACAGACTATATAGAGCTGTTGAGCACAAGTGATAGAACTTTAGATATTAGTAATTGGATTATAGCTGATGATGAAAACTACTTCGTTTTACCTAACAATCTTTTTTTAGAGTCAGGAGCATATTTAGTAATAACCCAGGATAGTATGCGATATCAAAAAAGATACAAAAACCATAACTTTATCGGAGGTCTTTCGTTTGGTATAAATAAGAAAGGGGAAAGAATTCGTCTTTATGATGCTGATTCGATGCTTGTCGATCAAGTTTCTACAAAAAAATGGAAACACGAAAGGCAGAATATGAATTGGGCCCGCGTCACAGGCAATTGTGAAGACGAGTATTTCAATAATTGGATAATGGAGCGTCCAACTCCTGGAGATCAAAATGGATTTTGTGGAGAGTTATACGCGAATAATGAACGGAACAAAAAAATAAGTTTTTGGTTGTTGATTTCTGGTTCAATAATTGGAGGAATAGGTTTAGTAATTATCATATTTAGGCTGCTAATAAGAATAGAAATGGAAAGAATGTTATCAGGTTTTGCGAAATATAAAAGAATGATCTTCATGATCATCCTTTTGTTGTTTTGCTCATTCTTTACTGCAGCTCAGAACTACAAGAAAATTAAACCATATAGCTGGATGGTTGGTGCTCATTGGAATGTAATGGAAGATGATGGTTACCAGTTCACACGTCTTTTTGATGTAAATAACTCCTGGAACTTACCTGTATTTCCTGCTTCGATAAATGCAGACTTTTATATCCAAAAAGGAATGAGTATAGATGTTATAGCCTCCTATAACCAATATAAGGTTGGTAAAACAATTAACCTGGATACAAACAGGTCTGGTAATGCCTATGCTGTGACAACTAACTTTAAATATAGTTTTGGCTTTCTAATGCGTCAACAGATCATAGATCCTTTTGTGTTCGGAGGTGTTGGTTATTCTGGTAGACAGGCTGTAGAATTGACGAATATGCTTAATGGAAATATTGGTGCGGGTGTTAATATTATGGTATGGAGAGGTTTGGGTATTCAGTTTAGATCTACTGCAAAAGTTATGCTCTTACCGGAAATAATAAAGGATAATTATTTTCACCACCATGCCGGTATTATTTATAAAATACCAGAACAAACAGGTGGGTATAATAATTTCCACAAGCGAAAATACAAATGGGGCTTTAAAAACTATAGGTATAGAAAACCTAAAGGTATGTAATTAAAAACCCTCAACTCACCAAGAATCAAGGGTTTTTAGAGGTCCCGAGCGGACGTCAAATATTTTCTATATCTGTATTCAGAACCTTACAAAACCGTATTTATTACACAGTATATAAAGGGTTTGTAGAAATAATAAAACCAAACAAAACCAAACGCAAATAATAAATGTGGGGTAAAATGTGGGGTAACCTTTGATTATTTGTATCTTCGAAGTGCGAATAACTCAAAACTCATTTTATGGCAACCATTGATTTTAGACCCAACAAGGGTAAGAAAGTATTAAACCCTGAGAAACCCGTAAATATTTATATCCGTTACCGTTTAGGGCGTAAAGTAGATTTTAACGCTTCAATAGGTGTAAGTGTACTAATTGATAACTGGGACTTTGAAAAGAAACGCGTTAAGAATAGAACGGCAATAAAAGACCGTAACGAGATAAACAACCGTATTTCTAATTTAACGAAACACTTTGACGACTTTACAACTGACAACCTGAGAAAGGGACACAAACCGAACTACAACGAGGTTAAAAAGCACTATAAAGACTTTTTTACTGAGTCAGAGGACAATCAACCAAAACAAAAGACTCTGTTCGGGTACATTCAATATTTGATTGAACGACCAGAGACCAAAAGAAACTTATCCGAGGGAAGTATAAAAAACTACAAACTCACTAAGACATTTTTAAAACGGTTTAACGATGAGGTTTATCCGATTGATTTTGACTCCATAAATTTAGAGTGGTACAACGATTTTATAGAATGGAGCGAGAAACAGCAACTTTCTCTTAACTACATAGGGAAACATATTAAAACCCTTAAAACGTTCATGAATAACGCACTTGAAGAGGGTATAACTACGAACGACCAATTTAAAAGTAGACGTTTCAAGGTATTAAAAGAGGACGCCGTAAATATTTATTTAACCTTAGAAGAGTTAAACGACTTATGGAAGTTGGATCTTTCACACGAACCGCGCAAAGAACACGTTAGAGATTTGTTTTTAATTGGTGCATATACTGGGTTAAGGGTTTCAGACTACAACAACCTTAAAGATGAAAATTTGAGCATTGTAAACGGCGTTAAAATGTTCAAGGTTAAGACTCAGAAAACAAAGAAAGAAGTTGCAATTCCTTTGCACCCTATCGTTGAACAAATATTAAGTAAGAACAACGGGAAACCACCAAAACGAATACCAGACCAAAAGATTAACGAGATAATCAAAGACGTTTCAGAAAGTGCGGGAATAGATGAGGTTTGTTATACGACCATAACCCGAGGGGGTAAAGAGATCACAAAGAAACATTACAAGTTTGATTTAGTTAAGACACACACCGCGCGCCGTTCGTTTTGTACTAACGCGTATTTATCGAATATGAGTACAATTGATATAATGGTGATAAGCGGACATACCACAGAAAAGGCGTTTCTAAATTATATCAAAGTAACTCCAGAACAAACAGCAATTAGAATGAGTCAACACCCATTCTTTCAAGGTCAATCTAATTTAAAGGTTGTTTGATATGGAAAATAATGAAACATTAGAGGAGAAATTTTTCGACATTGTAAATGAATACAATAAAGAGATAAAACTAAAAGACCCAGATATTAAAAAGTTATTGTTTTTTGGTATTGGTATTGTTGAAATTATTAATGATTATGAGGGTATTTCTAAAAACCTGAAAGAGGTTAATGATATCATAATCAACATGAAAAAAGACGGTTTAAATATTGACGTCTCAGATGTTCACCAAAATATTTGTGAATACAATTATAACCATATTAAAAAAGTAAGTTTAAATGTAAAGAAGTCTTTTATAGAGTTATTAAATGACATATTTTCGAATCATTATAACAGTAAAAATATTGATACCGTTGAACGTTTTAAATTAGATATTGATACAAAAAGAATATTTGTAGAACTTGAAAGCATTGATAATGATAAGTTAAAAAACTACTATAAGACAGTATGTGAAAGAATTGATATGTTAGTTTATACATACAAAAGTATAAGCACCAAAACAACCCCACCACCAGACCCAAAAACACCATTTACCGACCCAAAAACCCACGAATTATTTAATTACATTGTAGATAATTGGGATTACGAGAAGGGGCAAAAATGGGCGGATATATGGAACATAATTAATGTTTTAGAGGGTTACAAAGCACCTTTTAAAAACGAATACAGAAAGTATGTAATTCAAAGGTTTGGATATACTGGACAATTTCAATTCGATAAAGTTAAACGAGATGAGAATAGAGACAAACAAATACTTTTAGAACTAATTAAAGAGTTTAGTAAAAAATAGACCTAAAATAGGTTTCCAAAATAGGCACAATCTTAACCAATCTTTGTGGTAAACATAAAAATTTATCACAATGGTTGAAACCACAATTTCAAAAGTAAGTCCCAACGAATTAGTAGAACTAATAAACGCGGGGATCAAAGAACAATTACAAGCGTTTACGGCGCGTATTAATTCCAAAGTACAAACAGATGAACGTCCTCATCTAACAAAGAAAGAAACGGCGAAATTCTTTGATGTCTCAGTTAACTGTATTACTGACTGGAGCAACAAGGGAATTTTAACCCCTCACAAAGTCGGGCAACGTGTATATTTTTCAAAAGAAGAATGTATTCGCGTAATGTTTAACCAATCAAAAACGGCGTAACATGGGAGCGAATAACAATGATCCATTAATACACAAGTTCGAAGTAGTCAAGTACAATAAACACGATACTATTTATCAATTGTGTTTAGGTTATCCAGAGTCCGAAACGATTAAACAACTTGTAAAGGTTGAAGTTTTTCAAAACTATTCTAAGGCGTATAACCTCGGTTTGTATTTCAGAGTGAAAACCTCGTCCAGTTGGAAGAAATCAAAGGCGTTAACAGGAATGTTTAAGACAACGCGTTTAAACCACTATTACGGCGATTACAAGACCAACAAGGGTAAAACATTAATCTTATTTAAGATAGAACCAGAGAGCCAACTAATGTACGTTTATGAGTATCCAAAAGGATATTATCCGAGTCGCAAAGTAATTGACTCATTAATTAATCAAATTTAATTAAATGGGTAAAGCAAGGACAAATAAAAAGGGGAGCGTTAAACTCCCCTCTTTTGCGAATAACACACCCACTAACGGCGCGTTACAACAAAGATACGATTATATACCGATTGATTTTATAAAATGTGAGGTAATTGGTTTAGATAGGGATTACTTTGAACAGAATATGATATTAACAAAGTACGAAAGTAAAAAGGAAAAGAAACAAGTTAACCTAAGTTACTCAAAACACAATATGAAAGTAACGGTATACCCCAAATCTAAAACCAATCGAATTGAATTATCTGGAAGTCTTCACAAGTTTATCAATGAGGGAAAACACAACTATGACCAGTTTACAGAAAACAAATATTACCAGTCATTGGAACTACTTAACGAAACATATGGAATACGTCCCGAAAACCTTAAAATTTTAGGGTTAGAATATGGGGTAAACATAACACCACCGATAATAACAAACGAAGTATTAAACAACCTCATCCAACACAAAAACAGAGACTTTGAACATAAGATAAGCAACGAACACGGCAATTATTATCAATGTGAACGTTCAAACTATATTATTAAAATTTATAACAAGGCTTTGCAGTACGGTTGTAAAGATGAGATATTAAGAATTGAGATAAAACAAACTAACTGGAGCGAATACAGAAAACAAGGGTTATATTCATTAGAGGACTTTAACCAATGTAATAAACTCCTATTTTTGAACAACCTACTTACAAAATGGAATGATATTGTTTTCTATGATCCAACGAATAAAGGCGTTGAAAAATGGGGCAAATATTCTAATATTAACTTTTGGCGTGAACTCAGAATAAAGAGTAACAAAACACAAAAGAAACACCGCGACCGACTCCGAGAAATCAATAAAAAACATGGTTTAAACGTTCAGCAATTAGTTAATGATGAGGTTGTCAAAAACGTTAACAAGTTGCAGGGGGTAAGGAATTACAACTTTACTAAAGAACGGCGTTTTTGTGTACTTACGGGTATAGAAATAACTATGCAAAGAAAAGATAGTTTCCTACTTTCTCATGGTGGGTTATACTACCTGAGAAAACATGAACCCGAAACATTTAAAAAGATTAAGGATAAGTTTTTATCTAACAATTGGTTAACCTCATCTATATATAAACAAGTTAAAGAAATTGCCCATGTAATTAGAAGCCGTTACAACCACCAATTAAGCAAATACCCAGCCTATCAAACGAGTCTATTTGATTTGTCAAAGGGTAAGGAATTACGAGTTTATATATAGTTGTAGTTTATTACCTGTATATAGTTTAGTATATTGTCAACAAAAAAAATATGAAACACCTATTTTACTTATTTTTTCTAGTTTTTCTTGTTTCATGTGGTTCAAATGAAATGAGCCTCAATCAAAAGAAAATGTTGGTTTATGATTATGCAATTGAAAATATAGAACCACGTCTTAAAGATCCAAGTTCTTTAGAGATACCCTCTTTATCTGAGAGAAGAGATCATGTGAATGAAACATATCAAGGGAGTAATATATTTATTGTGAACTCATGGTTTAGAAGTAAAAACTCTTTGGGAGGAATGGTTAAAAACACATTTTCTTGTGAGGTAGAAATAAAAGATAATGGCAATACTTTAAGTGGTAAAAACCTTAAAATTGAATAGGGGTTTTCTTACACTTAAAAAAGTATCTTAAAGGTAAATGGAGAAGTTTAGAAACCCATTACATAGTTAGAAAGTCTTCATTATATTCATTATCATATAATTCAAAAACGGGCTGACTTCTTTTTCTTGGAGATTTACCGAACAAACCAGCAGTTGAATAAGTGTCCTCACCTACAATTTTGAGTGAGAGAAACCTCTCATCTTTGAATCTTTCTCGAAAAAAAGCATCAATTTCTTTATTAACATTCACGTAGGCTGTTTCGGTTACATTACCCCCACTATGTACAACTCTGTTTACGTTTGATAGGTCAATTGATAAGTTTTGTATTTTATTTTCATCACCATCTTTCAAGAAACCTAGAGTTATATCAAGCCTCTTTAAAAAACGCCAGTTACTGCCTCGATAAATAACTTTTAAAAACCTGCGCTTTATCAGTTTGTTTCCGTTTTTTGTTAAAAAGAAACCAAAAGACATTGATCCGCCAGTGAATGTTAAAGGCTTTTTTTGGATTATAGTTATTCTGTTTGAGTGTTTATCAAAACTTATTTTAACACCACAGTTGAAATAAGAGGAACAAGCAGCTTTGTATATCTTTTTTAATTCTGACTTTGTAAAGGGATCTTTTCCTAAAACGGTCGAGGTTAAATGAAAGAACATTATTGACAAAACTAATACGTTAATTTTCATACTTAAAGTTTAAAGATTATCTCACTAATTTATAGAATTAGGTGAGATTAAATGTTTTAACAACTAGTTTTCTTATACTATCAAAAAGAGAGTCGTTCTATTCGTGCATGTATCGTTGCTCAAACAACGTCAATTGAGATTGTCAAAACTTAACATTCAAAATAAGTATTCAACTTTTTTGTTTAGCGCGTAAAGGTTAAATAATTCCATATTCTAACGATTGGAACTACGGCAAAACAAAGGTTTTCTAAGAATGCGGGGTAAAATGCGGGGTAAAAACCAAACAAAAAACCCTCAACTCGCTAAGAATCAAGGGTTTTTAGAGGTCCCGAGCGGATTCGAACCGCTGTACAAGGTTTTGCAGACCTCTGCCTA
>DCYS01000027.1:0-66700 GCA_002331485.1 Flavobacteriales bacterium UBA2104 | reverse complement strand
CTCTGCCTAGCCACTCGGCCACAGGACCGTTTTATATGTTATCCTGTTTTGCAGGAAAAACGGGAAGACAAATTTACAAATATTATTTCATTCAACGTATGTAGCTCGTTAAAATTGCAGGTTAAGAAAAACTTTCTTCAATAATAACAGCAACATTATTTACATCTCCCTCAATAGGTGGACAGTGTTTTATAACCTTGATTTTAGCGTTACTAATACCAGTAATTTCCTTTTCTAATCGAGATAAAATACGTTTACCGACATGTTCTATCAGTTTCGATCGCTGCTTCATCTCTTCTTTTACGATCTTATTAATAATGACATAGTCTACAGTATCATTTAGATCATCGGAATCAAAGGAGGGTGAGAAATCTGTTTTAACGGCAACATCTATTGTATAATGTCCACCAATCTCACCTTCTTCAGGCAAACAACCGTGATATGCATATAGTTTTATGCCATTGACCTCAACAGTGTGCTTCATGCTTCTGTTTTTTGAGCTTTAACCAAAGGAATGTTTTTTTCCATTCTCGCTAAGGTTTTTTCTTTACCGAGAAGAGAAGCGATCTCAAACATACTTGGCCCCATACCTTTCCCTGTTATTAAAACACGAAAAGCAGGTAATACAGCTCCAATACCTTTTCCAATTTCCTCTAAATATTCTTTGAATGCTTTCTCAATATTTTCAGCTGAAAAATCATCAATCGATCTTAAACGATTTGTCCATTCATTGATTATTTCTTCCGTATCATCTTTCCATTTTTTGCGAACAGTCTTAGCATCAAACTCTTTAGGCTCTTCAAAGAAATAACTTCCTTCAGTTCTAATATCTTCAATGAAAGTTGCTCGCTCCTTCATAAGTCCACAGGCAGCAGCTAAGTAATCTTTGTCAACCGAGAGGTCATCATACTTGCTCAACACCATTTCCGCTAATTCTTCGTTTGTTTTAGCACGTAAGTATTGTTGCTGGAACCATTTAGTCTTATCAGCATCAAATTTAGCCCCTGCTTTACTAACTCTCTCAAGAGAGAAAGCTTTAACCATTTCTTCAAGTGAAAAGATCTCCTGTGGAGTACCTGGATTCCAACCTAGAAATGCCAGCATATTTATAAATGCTCCAGGCAGATACCCTTGTTCTCTATATCCTGAATACTTCTCTCCATCTTGAGTGATCCAGTCAGTAGGAAAGACAGGAAACCCTAATCGATCACCATCACGTTTAGAAAGCTTACCATTTCCATCTGGACGAAGCAATAGAGGACAATGAGCAAACTTAGGAGCCTCCCATTCGAATGCCTCGTATAAAAGAACATGCAACGGAGCCGACGGTAACCACTCTTCACCTCGAATCACATGAGTGATAGCCATAGTATGATCATCTACAATATTTGCCATGTGATAAGTAGGCATTCCATCGCTTTTGAACAAGATCTTATCATCTAAGTTATTTGTATTAACAACGACCCAACCTCTTATGACATCTTCGAAACGAACATCTTCATTTCGAGGCATCTTGAATCGAATAACATAGGGATCACCATTCTCAATTCTTGACTTCACTTCATCTTCAGGAAGCGTCAAAGAATTCTTCATAGAAGTACGCGAAACAGCGTTGTATTGCCAATTCGGCATTTTCATTTTCTTAGCTTGTTCACGCATCGCATCCAGTTCTTCAGAGGTGTCAAATGCATAATAAGCTTTACCATTTTCAACAAGCTGTTCAGCATACGGTCTATACATTTCTTTCCGCTCAGACTGCTTATATGGGCCATAATCTCCACCGATACCTGGTCCTTCATCTGGAGTTATACCACACCAGCTAAGGGCATCTTTTATATATTCTTCAGCTCCTTCTACAAATCGTTTTTGATCTGTGTCTTCTATTCGAAGAATAAACTTACCTCCTTCTTTCTTAGCAAAAAGGTAGTTATATAAAGCGGTACGCACACCTCCCATGTGAAGAGGTCCAGTTGGTGAAGGTGCAAAACGAACACGAACGTTTGATGACATAAGCTATTTAATTTTTTCTGCAAAGATAATTGATTAAGCCGCTATATGAGAATATCTATGGTTGAAATACGTTTTTTATAAAGGATATGTTGACCAAAGAATAAAGATCGATGTAATTAACATCTTTTTGCAAAGGAATACTCAAGCATTTTGTAACTTTATTTGGTTATAGTTGTACAGTTATATAAAATGGGAACGTTTGACGCTTTATTGAATCAAGTAGATGCTTTCATTCGAAAGTTTTACAAGAACCTTATGATCAAAGGTGCGCTCTTGTTTATACTTATTTTCCTGGCTTCTTTTTTACTAGTTGTTGGTTTAGAATATATAGGAAGGTTTAATTCGTTTGTAAGAGGTTTCCTATTGTTTTCTTTCATTGGGTTGAACACCTATGTTTTGATCCGTTATATAATAATTCCTCTTGCAAAATTATTTTCATTCGGGAAGCGAATAGATAGATATCAAGCAGCAAAGATCATAGGTTCTTTTTTTCCTGATATTAGTGATAAGCTTTTGAATACACTTCAGCTTCGTGACGCTGAGTCAGCGAATGCAGGGAATATAGAATTACTCAAAGCAAGTGTTGAACAGAACTCTAAAAAACTTAATTCCTTCCAGTTTACAACTGCTGTTGATTACGGGGAGAATAAGAAGTATTTAAGATATGTTATACCAGTAGTTTTAACCGTTGTGTTGCTGGGTGTTGTTATTCCTAAATTGTTTACAGATGGATCAGAGCGACTCTTCAAGTATAATGAGGTGTTTGTTGAAGATCCAGACTTCGATTTTATACTAGAAAACGACAATTTAAAAGTTGAAGAAGGTAGTTCTGTACCGGTTAGTGTACTTCTGGACCCTCGAGAAGGAAAGGCAATACCCAATGCAGTATTTATAGAAAGTAGTGAAGGTCGTTTTGCAATGAGCAAGTCAGCTAAGAATAAGGCTAAGTATAATTTTGAAAATGTAAATGAAGATATCTTTTTTGAGTTTGTTGGAAAAGGTCAACGCTCTAGACAGTATAAAATAGAAGTTGTTAAGCGAACTTCTCTTGGACAGATGAAAGCTAAAATTATTTACCCAAACTACCTTGAACTTCAGAACGAAGAGATTGAAAACCCGGGTGATATGATGCTCCCTGAAGGAACAAAGGTTGTTTGGGATGGCATTGTTAAAAACACGAAAGAATTAAAGATCGAATACAACGATAGCGCAACTATTTTTAAAGATAGAGGCTTCCGTTATAAAAACGCTTTTTATGAAGGGGGTAGACTTATGTTTATTCTTAAGAATGAAGAGCTGGATAAAAGCGACTCTTTATTTTATTCGATAGATGTTGTTAAAGATCGTTACCCAGATCTATCAGTTCGACAGGAAAAAGATACAACAACTAAAGGGAGAGTTTTCTTTACTGGTAGAGCAACAGATGACCATGGACTTTCAAATGTTTATTTTCACTATACTATAAAAAAGAAGTCAGGTGAAACGATTAAGGAAACACAAAAAGTACCAGGTATTGGTGGTAAAAACAGACCGTTTTCAATGTCTCTCGACATCAATAAATTAAACCTTGACCTTGAGGATGAAGTGACGTATTTTTTTGTGGCTTACGATAATGATGGAGTAAATGGACCAAAGTCAACACGTTCTTCTGTTTTCCAGTATCGAGCACCTTCTAAAGAAGAGTTACAAGAATCGAGAAACGAAACAAAAGAAAGTGTTCAAAAAGAAATGGAGCAACTAATCCAGAAAACGAAAGACTTTAATGAAAAAGTATCCAGGCTGAAGAAAGAGATGATGGATTCAAAATCTAATTCCTGGCAGCAATCAAAACAGTTGGAAAACCTTCAGAAAGAGCGCCAATCTTTAGAGGATAAAATGAAGTCATTGAAAGAGAAAATGAGTGAGAGTTTTGAAGAGAAATCACAGTTTACTGAAGCAGATGAGGAACTTCTAGAAAAACAGAAGCTATTGGAGGAAATGATGGAAAATGTGATGGATGAAGAGCTTAAGAATTTACTGGAGGAGTTAGAAAAACTCATGAACGAGAATGATAATTCGGAAATGCTCGAAAAGATGGAGGAGTCAGAAGTTACTTCTGAGATGATGAAGCGCCAGATGGACCGTACCATGGAAATGTTAAAAAGAATGGACGTTGAAGAGCGTGCTGAAGACATGATAGAGTCGTTGGAAGAGCTTGCCAAGAAACAAGAAGAGTTAAAAGAAGACATTGAAAATGAAAACCTCACAAATGAAGAAGCAAAAGATCAGCAAGAAGAGCTAAACAAAGCGTTTGATGAAAAGAAAGAAGAGCTAAAAGAGTTAATGGATAAAAATAGTGAGTTGCAAAGACCATTAACTTTAGATGATCTGGATAAGGACGCTGAGGACACTCAAAGTGAAATGGAGGAAGCTAAGGAAAACTTAGATCAACAAAAGAATAAATCAGCAGGGGAAAATCAACAGAACGCTTCTGAACAGATGCAAGAAATGTCATCAAAAATGCAAGCTCAAATGCAACAGAGTCAGCAAGAACAGCAAGGGGAAGATATCGAATCAATGAGAGCTTTATTAGAAAACTTGATCAACCTTAGTTTCACACAAGAGAACAACATGGATGCTTTTGCGGAAACCAGTATTTATGATCCGTATTTTGTTGAGCTAGGACGAGATCAAAGGGAGATAATGGATAACATGAAGCCAGTGAAGGATAGTCTAAGAGCTTTAGCAGATCGTGTACCAAAGGTTGCTTCGTTTGTGGAACAGGAATTACAGGAAATAGATAAGAATTTTAAATATATTCCAACACATGTAGGTGAACGTGAAAAACGTGCCTTAGGATCGAAACAGCAAAAGGTGATGACAAGTTTAAATAATCTTGCGCTTTTTATGAATGAGGCATTGCAAAGTGCTCAACAGAATATGCAAAGTATGATGCAGGGCGAAGGAAGTTGTAGTAAACCTGGTGGAAAGAAAGGGAGTGGAAAATCGGGTCAGATGCAGGGCATCAAAGAGATGCTCAAGAAGCAGCTAGAAGAAATGAAGAAGGGGAATAACCCTGGCGGTGAAAAACAAGGTAAAAACCCTGGACAGAAGAATCCCAACGGTATGATTCCGATGAACTCAAAAGGTGCAGCAAAGATGGCTGCAGAACAAGGTCAAATGAGAAGAAAGCTTGAGGAGTTAAGGCAGCAAATGAATAAGGATGGTAGTGGAAAAGGAAACCAGTTGAACCCATTACTTAAAGAGCTTGAAGAACAGCAGCAGGACTTGATAAATAAGGAATGGGATTCTGAATTAATTGAACGCCAAAAGAGAATTATGACACGCCTCTTGGAGAGTGAAAAAGTTATGGAAGAACGAGGTTTCGAAAAGGAGCGAAAAAGTAATTCAGGAAAAAATAAAGATTTTAGTAACCAAATTGAATTTTTGGAGTATAAGAATCAAAAAGAAAAACAAATTGAGTTGCTGCGTACTTTAGATCCGTCGTTCAGCAAGTATTACAAGGAAAAAGCTAATGCCTATTTCTTGAGACTAGATTAACCTGTCAGTAGCTCAGTTTACAATAAATTTATTGTGAATGGAAACGAATTATAAAGAAATTGAGACGGTGACGTTCCCCTCCTCTATCGAGAACATCAAGGTTGCTGAGGATCTAGTTGATGAAGTTTGTCGCCTTAATGAAGTACATGAAGACCATTTTGGAAACGTCTTAATTGCAGTAACTGAAGCTGTAAACAATGCCATTAATCACGGCAATTTGGAAGACGACAAAAAATCCGTTCAGATCTTTGTTAAAAGAAACGAAAAAGACCTGTGTTTTGTCGTAAAGGATGAAGGGAAGGGTTTTGATTTTAATAATCTTCCTGATCCAACCGCTCCGGAGAATATTGAGAAAGAGAACGGAAGAGGCATATTCTTGATGAAAAGTTTAGCCGATGATGTTCAGTTTGAGAACAATGGTTCTGAGGTTCATGTTGTGTTTTCAATACTATAGATGATTACTTTTGATCAATCGAGAATATCAGAAAGTGTCTCGATTCCGAACTTAAATGATTGGCTCAACCAGGTTGGAGAATCTGAAGGTTTTTCAGTAGGAGAGATATCTATTATTCTTGGTTCAGATGAGTGGCTTTTAGAGTATAACAAGCAGTATTTAGATCATGATTATTACACGGACATAATTACGTTTGATTATGTTGAATCAAATGTAATTTCCGGAGATTTGCTGATTTCTTTTGATCGTGTGGTTGATAATTCTTTAACATTAAATGTTTCACGTGAAACAGAATTATGTCGTGTCGTTGTACACGGCTTTCTTCATTTGTGTGGTTATGGTGATAAAACTGTCTCTGAAAAGGAATTAATGAGAAAAAAAGAGGATTACTATTTGAACCTGTTGTAATTTTGTTCCACGTGAAACAAAGTCTATGTTAAAGGAGTACGATGTAATTGTTGTTGGTGCGGGTCATGCTGGATGTGAAGCGGCGAATGCTGCTGCAAAACTTGGCGCTTCTACCCTTTTGGTTACGATGAATATGAACACAATCGCTCAAATGAGTTGTAACCCTGCTATGGGAGGTGTTGCGAAAGGCCAAATTCTGCGTGAAATAGATGCGCTAGGCGGAGGTTCCGCTATTATTTCTGATAAAAGCGCTATTCAGTTTAGAATGCTAAACATGAGTAAGGGTCCGGCTATGTGGTCACCTCGCACTCAAAATGATCGGATGAGATTTGCTGAGGAGTGGCGTTTACATTTAGAGTCAAACCCAAATGTTGACTTCTGGCAAGATATGGTTACTGGTCTATTGTCAGTTGATGGCAGGATCAAAGGCGTAAAGACAGGTATCGGTATTGATATATTAGCAAAGACAGTTATCATAACCAGTGGTACTTTTCTGAATGGCACTATTCATTTAGGTGATAAACAGTTTGGAGGTGGTCGAGCAGGAGAAAGAGCTTCTACAGGAATTACTGCTGATTTAGTCGATCTTGGTTTTGAATATGGACGTATGAAGACCGGAACTCCGCCTAGAGTTGATGGAAGATCTTTAAACTATAGTAAAATGGAGGAGCAACCTGGAGATGTTGATCCGAAGAAGTTTAGTTTCACGAACACTTCTCCTCTTAGCAAACAGAGATCCTGCCATATCACTTATACAAATAGTGAAACCCACGAAATATTGAGAAGCGGGTTTGATCGAAGTCCAATGTTTAATGGTGCTATTGAATCCACAGGCCCGAGATACTGCCCGAGTATAGAAGAGAAAATAAATCGTTTTGCGGAGCGTGATAGACATCAGGTTTTTGTTGAACCTGAAGGGTGGAACACAGTAGAGATCTACGTAAATGGTTTTAGCACATCGTTGCCAGAAGAGATACAAATAAAGGCCTTAAAGACAGTTCCAGGTTTTGAGGAAGTTAAAATGTTCCGACCAGGTTACGCTATTGAATATGATTACTTCCCTCCTATTCAATTAAAACATTCGTTAGAAACTAAACTTGTGGAAGGTTTATATTTTGCAGGTCAAACAAATGGAACGACAGGTTATGAAGAAGCAGCATGTCAAGGATTGATGGCAGGAATAAATGCTGCTAGACAAACTAAAGACAAAGAACCTGTTATATTAAATAGATCAGATGCGTACATCGGTGTGTTAATTGATGATCTGATAACAAAAGGTACTAAGGAGCCGTATAGAATGTTTACGTCGCGAGCAGAATATCGTATTTTGTTACGTCAAGATAATGCTGACGTTCGTCTTAGTCCGATAGCCCATGCTATTGGTATGATCGATGACGATAGAATGAGAAGTGTAAATGAAAAGAAAGATGCTGTCACTTCTCTAAAGAAGTATCTTCGCAAACAAGGTGTGGTTCCGGAAAAGGCGAATCCTGTTTTAGAGGAAAAGAAAAGCTCTAAAATTAAACAGCAGTTAAAATTAACCCAATTAATAACTAGACCAAATATCGGTATGAGTGACTTGATTGCTATGGATTCAGAAATTGCTGGTGAGATCTCGAGGTATGATCAAGATGTTATTGAACAAGCCGAAATTCAACTAAAGTATGAAGGTTATATTTCAAGAGAGCAGGATGTGGCTGATAAATTAAATCGCTTAGAGGATGTAAAGATCCCTGAAGATATGACGTTCGACAAACTAGAAAGTCTGAGTTCAGAAGCTGTTGAAAAACTCACCGAAATAAAACCTGCAAATATTGGACAGGCATCACGCATTAGTGGTGTGTCTCCAAGTGATATTAATGTGCTATTGATCTATTTGGGACGATAGTTTCACGTGAAACAAAAGAAAATGAATACCATAGAAAAGTGTGTGGTTTGTCAGAAAAGTGAATTAGAAGAGTTTCTTTCACTCAAAGATCATATGATAACTCAAGAAGAGTTCACCATAGTAAACTGTAAAAACTGTGGCTTCCACTTCACTAACCCAATACCCGATAAAAAAGATATAGGTTCTTACTATAAGTCGGAGGAGTATGTTTCACACAGTTCTTCTAATAAGGGTTTGATCAATTACCTCTATAATGTTGTTCGTAAACGCACCTTGAAACAAAAGGTGGGTTGGATTCAGAATGCTGTTAATGGTAAGAGACTGTTAGATATTGGTTCTGGTACAGGTCACTTTTTGAGGGTTGCAAAAGAGAATGGCTTTGATGGCTATGGTTTAGAGCCAGATGAGGATGCCAGAAATTTTGCTCACAAAGAAAATCATGTAAGAAGCTGTGATCAATCTGAATTGTACAATATTGATAAAAACAGTGCAGATGTAATTACAATGTGGCATGTGCTGGAACATGTTTATGACCTTAGAAAAGATATTCAACGCATGCACGAAATATTAAGTGCAGGAGGAAAGCTGTTTGTTGCAGTTCCTAATATGAACTCATATGATGCCAGGTATTATAAATCATTTTGGGCTGCATATGATGTTCCTCGCCATCTTTATCATTTTCAACAAAAGGATATAGCGAGACTATTTATGGACCTCGGTTTCGAACTAGAAAAAGTTATACCGATGAAATATGATTCATATTATGTTTCAATGTTGTCCGAAAAGTATAAAAAGCGCTTATCTCTATTTGGAGTAGTTATTGGATGGATCTCGAATCGTAAGGCAAAAAAATACGGTTATTCTAGTCAGGTATACGTTTTGGAGAAGAAGTAAGGCAAATAAAGCTTGATTTAAGATGTTTTGTGACCTCTTTGGGGCAATTTATCGGGTAAAAGCTGATCTAGCGTAAATCAAAGTGAAATATTTAACAAAAAACCATAGGTTTGTTAGTTTTCAACCCAATCACCATTTTCTTTGATTAAGTCGATCAAAGCCTCTACTGCTTCGTCTTCGGGAACATTTTTTCGAACAACAGTTTTCTCCTTATACAAATGTATTTTACCTGGTCGGGTTCCAACATAACCATAATCTGCATCAGCCATTTCCCCAGGACCGTTTACAATGCAACCCATAATTCCAATTTTTACCCCTTTAAGGTGAGAGGTATGTTTTCTGATCTTGGCAGTAGTCTCTTGAAGATCAAAAAGTGTTCTTCCGCAAGAGGGACAAGAAATGTACTCTGTTTTAGAAATACGTGTTCGTGTAGCTTGTAAAATACCAAACGCCGTGCTGTTGATCAACTGAGGCGCCATACGGCTCGTATTAGACAACCATACACCATCTCCAAAACCATCAATGAGAAGTGCTCCCATTTTAGATGACTGCCACAGCTGAAATGATTCTTCATCACCTGTTTGCGTCGTGTGCTTTAAGATTACAGGAAGATCTATGTTCTTTAAAACCAACGCTCGGTAGAAATGCCTCATCACTTGAACGTAATTACTAGCATTTGTTTCTACGACTAAAACAACGTCTCGCAGGAAATGAAGTGCTTGTAAGTCGAGATTGGTGGGATCCCATTTTAAGAAGTTTAATTTGGAATGTGCAAAACCTTCTTCTGGAAGCTTATCGTACATTGGATAAAAATGCTCTCTTCCCTTACCGTTTGATAACCAGTTTTTTACATCCATAACTATACCCAGCATTCCAGGTACTTCAAATGGAACCTCGTGGTCACCAACGAACACGTAGTCAGCAGAAATGTCTTGCGTTGACCATTTATCTAAGTTCTTTGAATAGTTGTATCCAAAACCAAAAAACTGAGCTTCAGAAATAGTTTCATTCCCACTAATATCCGCGAACACAACAGGACTGTTAGACCCTCCAATGTTTTGAATATCAACAGTATGCCTTCTTTTGTGTTCAAATGGATCGAATGGAGTGTCAAGGTTTTGTGGTAATTCGATCTTCTGGGTTTCATCAATGAACTGAGCTACTAGTTTTTGGGCCACAGGTATTTCGGCCTCGGGCGCTTCGGTTAACGATACACGAACCGTATCTCCTAAGCCATCCTCGAGTAAAGTACCAATTCCTACAGCAGACTTTATACGACCATCTTCTCCGTCTCCAGCCTCGGTTACACCTAAATGTAAAGGATAGTTCATTCCTTCTTCTATCATACGAGCAACAAGGAAACGATAGGCTTGAACCATAACTAAAGTGTTACTAGCCTTCATAGATATCACAATATTGTGAAAGTCATGTTTTCTACAAATATGCAAGAACTCCATAGCAGACTCTACCATTCCCTCTGGTGTATCCCCGTAACGACTTAAAATTCTGTCTGATAAAGACCCGTGATTCGTCCCAATGCGCATAGCTGTTCCATTAGCTTTACAAAGCTTTACCAATGGAGTAAATTTCTCTTCTATTCTTTCTAGCTCAGCTTGATACGACTCATCTGTATATTCTATTTCTTCGAACTTTTTCTTATCTGCGTAGTTTCCTGGGTTTACACGAACTTTTTCAACTATTCCAGCAGCTATTTCTGCGGCATTAGGAGTAAAATGTATGTCGGCAACAAGTGGTGTGTTATATCCCTCTTTTACAAGGGCGTCCTTTATGTGCTGCAAGTTTTCTGCTGCTTTTTTTGAAGGTGCTGTTAGTCTTACCAACTCACAACCTACATCTATCATACGCTTTGATTCTTCCACCGACTTCTCAGTATCCATGGTATCTGCAGTAGTCATTGACTGAACACGAATGGGGTTTTTACCGCCAATACCTATATTTCCAACCGGAACCTCTTTGGTGATAAATCGTGAACGGTTATAAGGATCATTACAGTACTTCATGGAATCGTATTTTATACAACAAAATTAACATAACGCAATCAACATAAGGTTGAGAATACGTTAGATTATAGTAAAGAAAACAGTTGCTTACATCAAAAGTTTACGGTAATTAAGGAAAGTATTGTTTTAACTTCTTCTTTTCTTTTTCCCAGTTCTCGTGCTGAGAGGCAATTTTACAGTTCTTTTTTAACTCCTCAAGTAGTTCGTCGTTCACTAAAACTTCAGAAATAGTGGATGCAAGATGTTTTGGATTATGATCATCAATGATCTTACCCATGTTATATTTTTGAATAATGCGCTTTATTTCAATAATATTAGAACTTATTACGGGTGTTTCAGTATGAATGTAGTCGAAGACCTTATTTGGTAAAGAATACTTGTAGTTTGGATTTGTGTCTTTGTCTAGTGTTAGACCGATGTCTGCATGATAGGTGTAGTTCATCATATTGTCATACGGAACACGATCTACGAAAAACACCTTCTCTTTAAGTGAAAGCTCTCTTACAGTCTGCTTTAATTGTCCGATTACATCACCGCTTCCAACAATAAACAATACAGCGTTCTCAATGTACTGCATTGCTTCAACAGCTTCTTCTCCTCCGCGGTCTATATTAATTCCCGCCCCTTGAAGAATGATCATTTTTTTATTTACAGGAATTTTTAGTTCTTCTTTAGGCTCAATAGTCTTTGGTTTCCATAAACGTGAAACGTTTCTTATTACACCAACGTCCTTATTATATCTGTTCTGATATATTTCTGCGATGGACTGATTAACAGTGTACACGTATTTAAGCTTTGGAAAGATCCATTTCTCAATGCGAAGCCAAACCTTTCTAACCTTCGGTCTTGATGTTAGTTCGGGTACTTCTGTAAACAATTCATGAGAATCATATACAAGTCGTGCCTTTCTTTTAATCCTACTAGCTATAAAGTTAGCCAACAGCGTGTCCAGGTCATTACTTAAGAGAATGTCTGATCTTCTAAAAAGAAGAAAAAAGAACAACCTCAGGTTAAAAAAGGCGTAAAACAAAGCTCCCTTTTTAAATAATAGTCGCATTCTATGAGTGCGATACGGCCGATCATTTATTGGTTTACTCCCGGGAAGCAAACGTCCGACAAGTAATACATCAAAACCCTGATCATGCAAATAGGTACAAACTTTATCAACGCGCTGATCCGTATACAGATCATTTGTTACCGAAACTATTACGCGTTTTTTAGTCATGCGTGTAAAGATAAGAAAGAGAACGATTCAACTGAATCAACCATAAAACGGAAAAGCATAAAAAAAGTGTGATCAAATGACCACACTTTAGTATTATTAGAGATTAAAAATTATTTCAAGTCGAAGCGATCTAGCATCATAACTTTCGTCCAGGCTTCAACAAAATCATTAACGAAGCGCTCTTTATTATCCTCTTGAGCATATACCTCTGCCAGAGCTCTTAATTCAGAGTTTGATCCAAAAATAAGATCTACCCGTGTCGCCTTATATTTTACATCTCCTGACTCTCTATCTCTACCAACGAACAATTCTTTCGAACTATCTGTAGCCTCCCAAACCGTTCCCATGTCAAGAAGCTTTACAAAGAAATCATTGTTTAGCTCTTCTTTGTTAGTTCCAAATGTTCCAGTGTTAGAATTATCATAATTTGCTCCAAGTGAACGCATACCTCCAACCAAAACTGTCATTTCAGGTGCTGTTAATGTGAGAAGTTGTGCTTTATCAACTAAAAGCTCTTCTGTTGAAACAGTATATTCTGTTTTCAAGTAATTTCTAAAACCGTCAGCCATAGGCTCTAAAACAGCCATACCTTCTACATCAGTTTGCTCTTGTTTTGCATCCATTCGACCAGGAGTGAAAGGAACAGCTACTTCGTAGCCTGCATTCTTCGCTGCTTTTTCAATTCCAGTTGACCCAGCTAATACAATGAGGTCAGCCATTGATATTTTCTTTCCTTCATTTTTAACTGATTTATTGAACTCCTTTTGGATAGTCTCTAGTTTAGAAAAAACTTTATTTAATTTTTCTGGGTTGTTAACCTCCCAGCTTCTCATCGGTTCAAGTCGGATATGAGCTCCATTCGCTCCTCCTCTACGATCGGAACCACGGTAAGTTGAAGCAGAAGCCCAAGCAGTGGTAACCATTTCATCGATTGACAAATCAGATGAGAGAATCATCTTTTTCAGTTTATTGATGTCTTCTTTATCAACTAATTTGTGATCAACTTCTGGAATAGGATCTTGCCAAATTAAGTCTTCTTCTGGGACTTCGGGCCCAACATAACTTGATTTTGGCCCCATATCTCTGTGTGTTAATTTGAACCACGCTTTTGCAAATGCTTCCTCGAATTCCTTCGGGTTTTCTAAAAATCTTCTAGATATCTTCTCGTATTCTGGATCGAAACGAAGCGATAAGTCAGTTGTTAACATCGTTGGCTTCAACATTTTTGTAGAGTCAAATGCATGAGGGACCATCACTTTCGGGTTTTTTGCAACCCACTGATGAGCACCAGCTGGACTTTTTGTTAATTCCCACTCATTTTCAAAAAGACTTTTGAAGAATCCATGACTCCACTCCGCAGGTGTAGCAGTCCAAGTTACCTCAAGGCCAGATGTAATCGCATCAGCTCCTTTACCCGACTTATAATCACTTTGCCATCCTAAACCTTGTTGCTCTATTCCGGCTGCTTCTGGTTCTGGCCCCATGTGAGAGGCATTCCCTGCACCGTGGGTTTTACCCAGTGTATGTCCACCAGCTATTAATGCAACTGTTTCTTCATCATTCATTCCCATTCGTCCGAATGTTTCACGAATATCGTGAGCTGCTAACTTTGGATCTGGGTTACCATTTGGCCCCTCAGGATTTACATAAATTAACCCCATTTGTACAGCGGCAAGCGGTTTTTCTAATTCTCTGTCACCAGAATAGCGTTCATCCGCTAACCACTTTTCTTCAGGGCCCCAATAAACATTTTCGTTAGGCTGCCATACATCGACACGGCCCCCTGAGTATCCAAACGTTTCAAACCCCATAGATTCAAGAGCAACATTTCCTGTTAAAATCATAAGATCAGCCCAAGAAATTTTGTTTCCAAATTTTTGTTTGATAGGCCACAAAAGGCGACGTGCCTTATCTAAGTTGGCATTATCTGGCCAGCTATTGATCGGAGCAAAACGCTGCATTCCTGAACGAGAACCACCTCTTCCATCTCCTGTTCGGTAAGTTCCCGCACTATGCCAAGCCATCCGTATGAAGAATGGACCATAATGACCAAAATCTGCTGGCCACCATTCCTGTGAATCTGTCATCAAATCCTCTAGATCTTTCTTTAAGGCATCGTAATCCAACTCTTCAAATTGCTCAACATAGTTGAAGTCTTCTCCAAGCGGGTTAGTTCGTTCAGAGTGTTGGCGCAGAACGTTTAGGTTGAGTCTGTTTGGCCACCATTCTTGATTCGTTCTGCCCATTCCAATAACGTGCTGTTCAACCGCTGCTGTAGTTGTGTCTTCTATTTTAAGATGAGTTGTTTCAGTTTTCTCTTTTTTTGATCCAAAACCGAATGGACAACCACTACTTCCATTATCTGCGCTATCTTGCCCATATGTAAATGTTAAACTAAAGACGCTTAAAAAATATATTGACTTTTTCATATCTAAGAAATTATATGTTTAGAACCTGCAACAAATCTAGTTTGTTCCAACTAAATGTTAAAAACAATTATTTCTATATAGCTATAGATTTAATCTATAAGGCTTTCATTTCTTACTGAAGGATACATCATCTATCCAGATTCGAGCATTATTTTCCTCTGAATTTGCAGTAATTCCTATTTCACAGCTACTGTAACTTCCTTTGGTTCCCTGTTGAAAATAAAGAAAGTCACTGGGAAGAGTGCGATGATTTTCTTTGTCGATTATGAGTTGATCATTTTGCCAGACTTTAACTCGTCCTTTATCTTTTTGAGATAGTAACACTTCCCACTCCACATGAACCCACTGATTTCTCGGAAATAGAACGTCACCAGACTGTACGATATTAGGCTCATTGTATTTATGCTCAACTAGTAATTGATCGTCTACCAGCGCCAACCTCATTCCTGGTCCTGCACCTATTGGTGTTCGCTCTTCAAGATCCATTAGAAACATCCATTGTAAAGACTGTTCTCCCTCAATATAGTACCAGCCAGAAAGATAGACAGTTTCCCCTTCCCAAAAAGCAAAGTTTTGCTTGGCTATACTTGTCTTTGAAGCTCCCGATTCATCAGTTGGGTTACCTTCAAATAATAGTGATTTGCTTCCTGTATGAGCGAAGCTTGAATCAACAGTAATAGAGTTTGAACTACGAGTGATTTGAGTAAAAGACCAGTACGTTTCATCTTCTATCAACAGATCATCTAAAGATGTATAACTTTCGAAGTCATCTTGGTATGAAGTAACGCCGTCAAAATACTCCTTCTTGTTGCAAGACAAGAATGTAAATATCAAAATGATTAATGTGAATTTGTTCATAAACTTTATTTAAAACGATAGCCTAAACTGATTCCTCCCCACTGTTGAACTTGAAAGTCAACCAAGTATGAAATTAAAGGTGTATAGGTTGCTCTAAAAAACCATGGTTTTGCCGAAGATTCAAATCGATAGCCTACAGCAGCAGTTGTGAGTGTAAAGAAACTTCCTCGAGTAGTGATAGTAACACCCTGTCCAACACCTAGTTCTAATAAGTGGTTTTTTCTTCCGATCAGAGAGTTTATCATTATCGGAAAAACCAACCCTGTACCATTGTTTTTATCAATAGGAGCAACACTGAAACCTGCACGCCAAGTGTTTCGATGCAAATCTGACTTTAGAGATGGAAAAATAGAAGCTTCGTAATTTATAGAGCCTAAACCTCCGCTACCCCCTAATTCTAAATAAATTGATCTGATTTTGTTGTCTTGAGAGTAACCACAAAAGCAAAAAAGAAACATCAGAGTAAATGAAACCGATTTCATAAGGCACTAGTTTTAAGCAATAGTAAACAATACAAACCAAAAACCAACTATTTTATTGCCCCATTCAACTTGAACAGACTGTTTTCTTTTAGTTATATTCGTTCACGTTTAAAATAAGGAGGATGAAATTTATACTGTTAGGATTTAGTGTTTTCGTGTTTTTTACAACTTTTGGTCAGTACACTTACGAGGATTACGTCAAAAAAGAGGTTTACATTGAAATGCGTGATGGAGTAAAGCTTTTTACATCAATCTATCAACCAGGTAATGCTGAAGAAAAACTTCCAGTTTTAATAAAAAGAACACCGTATAGTTGCGCTCCTTATGGTGATGAGAAGATGAAGTCTATCACTCATAATCCGCACTTGCTGGAATCTGGATATATTTTCGTTTTTCAAGACATGAGGGGGCGATATATGAGCGAAGGTACTTTCGAGAACACGAAACCACCATATTCCTTCTTTGATAAAAAGAAAACGGATGAGGTTACTGACTCTTATGATACGTATGATTGGCTAAAAAAGAACCTTAAGAACTTTAATGGAAACATAGGCCAGTATGGAAATTCCTATCTAGGTCATACGGCTTTACTAGCGAGTACAACGGGTCATCCAAACCTCAAAGCCGTTATGCCAATGGCGCCAGTTACTAACTTTTACTTTGAGGATTTCAATAGATATGGCTTATTTGCGCTAAACTATTTACCTGTATTGGATTATTTCGGTGTGGCAATGCCAAACCCATCTAAAGAAGGACATACGGTTGACTTTAACGCTCCATATGTAATTGATGAGGAAAATGAACTCAATGCTGATTATTATGAGTTTTTCAGATCTCAACAAGCTTTAACAGAGTTAGAAAAGATGTTACATCCCGAAAACGTTTTTTGGCAACAAATAAAAGATCATCCGGATTACGATGAGTTTCGTCAAAAAAGAGACTGGATCAGCTATCTGAATCGCGCCAAATGTAAAGTTATGGTCGTTGGTGGGTGGAATGATGAGCAAAATCTATACGGGATCTTGAACTCTTATCAGAAATTAGATAAAGAAGTCCCTCAGCTTGAACCACAGTTAGTATTAGGGCCATGGTCGCATGGACATAATAAACGTCGACAAGGACAGTACAGTCTTGGAAATATATTCTACGGAGACAGTGTGTCTGAACGTTTTCAACGCGAGGTAGAACACCCATACTTTGAGTTTTATCTTAAGGAACGTGGAACAGCTCCAGATTTCTCGGCAAAAGTGTGGAATATGGGAACGCATGAGTGGGAAAACTTCAACTCGAATCCATTTCAAAAAGCATCAGATAGTTTAACGTTTTATTTGTCAAAAGAAGGGGTGTTGAGTCGTAAAGAAGAAGATGGAGCGTCTAGGTTCTATTCTGACCCAGAAAACCCTGTTCCTTTCATTGAAGGCAATCACTTTCATCGAATGGCGCCAAAACATTATATGAACGACGATCAGCGGTTCGCAAGTAAGCGCCCCGATGTTCTAACTTTTACTTCTGATGTTTTGACAGAAGACATCACTGTTTCTGGGAAGATACAAGCGCTTATAGACTTTGCAACTGATCATCAGGATGCAGACGTTTATGTCAAAGTAATCGATGTCCTTCCCCTGGATAGAAAACCGGTTGAAACTGATCCAGAAGGCATTAAAATGAATGGATATCAAAAATTGGTGAGATTGGGGTACATTAGGGGTAGGTATAGAGACTCTTTTGAAGAGCCAAAGCCATTCACTCCAAATGAAATGGATCGTGTAAATGTTCCGCTTCTAGATGTGCACCATACCTTCAAGAAAGGACACAAGATCATGATACAGGTTCAAAGCTCAATGTTTCCTTTGTTTGATATCAACCCTCAAAAATGGGTAGGAAGTATCTATGAAGCTGAACAAAGCGATTTTGAAGAGGCGTTTCATACTGTTTATGGGAGTAGTCAGATAGTATTTCCTGTTGTCAAGTAAAACGAAACTACCCAACCTGAACTGTTGCAAATGTTGAAAGCAATAGGATGATAATTGTAAAAAGAAGTAGCCCGATAAATATGGCTAAGTGAGCCAAGGCAAACAAGGATCTTTTTATTACTCCTTTAACATTTAAAGCTATGGCATTGGTATAGAAAAACCATATGAGTGTAAAAAGTAAACCAACAGATAAAAACAGTGTCGGTTCTTCAGAAATATAACTTGCCAACGTAAAGGCTACCACAAGGATTATAAATCGTGGAAGAAACAAAAACGCAATGCTTACCATGTGAATTACTAAACCTTTAAATGACTTCCAATAGAGAAACTTGGATGATAAAACCATGAAAGGAATTAAGATGATCATAAAAAGTTTTAGGGAATTGAAATCATCTTTTTGTTCACCAGATATAGTTACGTCTAAAGCACCGATTCTTCCAAAGACCAGGTAAAGAACTCCTAAAGAAAGTAAAGTATAAAGCACCATTTTTCCTGGAGAAGGACTATGGTTTCGATAACCACAATAATAATCCATGACGATATTACGAGGGTTAATTAAGGAGTTTTTAAAGCCTTGAATAAAACCTTTTTCTAATGACACAATCTGCTCAACACCTTCTAAAATGAAATTCCACAACCCTGACTTCTTTCCAATATTATGAAGACCGCAATCAGGACAATATTTACCTGGATCAACGACTCCTTCGCAAGTCTTACAGCTATGGTTTTCTACTTGGTGCATCTCTTTTTAATTATCTAGCTTTCCGTTTTCGTTAGGTCCTAAATAACCGGGCCATCTAACACTACTAACACTTTTTGGAAGTGTAATACACTCTATCGTTCCTTTTGGAAGCTGTCCTTCTTTTTTAGGAATAGTTGAAGAACACACAACCACTTCAAAATCTCCATTCCCTCCAAGATCAACAACTAAAGGAGCTGAAGCCATGGACATTCCCTGGCGTTGAGGACCTAGAAAAGTTGCTTTTGTTTGTTCAACATCATATATGCACAGTTTATTTTCTATGCTGTATGTAGAAGGGTCAACAACTTTGTTTTCCAGGTAAACGATCTCATCAACCTCGTCTTTATCAAAATTGATAACTGCGGCTGGTGAAAATTGGTTGAACCCTCGTTCTCGTCTCAAGATCACATCACCAGTTTCTCCATCAACAACCAATATTTCAAACATACTATATTGTGGAAAGGTCCCTTTTGCCAGGATCGCAAATACATCTGGAGTATCATCAGCATTAAAATGACCTAACGATGGTGTTACATAGCATTCCCGACTGGAAAACTTCTTGGACCAAATCTTATTCTTTGTCAACACATCAATAGCAAACAATTCTCCATTCATTCCTGCACAAACGATATCTGCTTGACCATCATTATTCAAGTCAGTTGAAACGCTGTTTAGAATAAATCCTTTCAGAGAATCTGAAACAATGGCATTGGCATTTTGCAGTGATCCTTCTTCCAGAAATTCTTCTAAGGGAGCAATAAAAATCGAACCCCCTATTGTTTCTCCACCCGTTCCAAAAACAACATGTTCTTTTCCAGATATACCAATAATATGAGGAGCATAGTATGATTCTTTATTATCTGGCATTCTTGCGCTTTTGAGTATTTTTCCTGTTTTTGAACTTAGCACCATTAATCGAGCTGTTGGTCGATCTTTTACAGTAGAATCTGCAAGATAATCTCCTCCGTTTGTGACCAGAAGATCTTTAAAACCATCATTGTCTATATCATGAATGAATTGTGTGCCGAAGAAATTTAGAAAACCAGCTTTTCTTGACTCGTTTTGTCCACCTTCAAAGAACTCCCATAAAAGCTCTCCATTTGAACCATCAATAGCAAAATAATTTGCAGCACGCCCACCAATGAAAACATCAGGAATAGTATCACCGTTGATGTCTTGAAACAATGCACTTGTATAGATTTGAGTGCGTGATTTAACCGTCCACAGAACATCGCCCGAATTACCATCAATAGCAATTACTCCGTTTTTACTTGGGTTGTTTTCAACACCACCTCCAATAACGATATCGAGTATTCCATCATTATTTAGATCTATTGCTCTGGGAGAAGAGAAGAAGCTTGCTCCTTCAACATCTACTCGCCATACCCTGCTTTGTCCATATGTAAAGATCGATGTAAGAAAAGCTAAAGCAAAAAGAAGTATTTTTGAATCCATACTCAAAAGTAGAAAAAATTGTATTCTGATTAAAAATAAATAACTTTACTAAGATGAAACCGAACCGACATTTCTTTCTTGTAATCAGTTTGTTGTGTAGTTTTTTGTCTTTCGCTAATACAACACCAAAAGATGGAGAAACAAATAAGAATTGCCTTAATATACACCATGTTTATTTGAGTGAGGCTTTTGACTTGACTAGAAACACGGTTGGTTTTACTGCTGCGATCAGCGGCAGGGCATATGGATATATTACAATTGGAATGTATGAAACTACGGTAGATCTTTTACCTAGCTTACAGTCTTTAGATGGTCAGCTCAATGGGTATGAAAGACCGAAAGTTAAAAAGAGAAGGGTAAGCTGGGAGTTGGCAATTAACACAGCAAATTATGAATTACTGAGTTATATGTATCGCGCGATGCCCCCTTCAAACAAGAAGCATTTACAACATCTCCACGATTCAATTAAGAATGTTTACTCTGTCGGTAAAAAAGAGAAAAGGATCGAACATTCGGTCTGTTATGGTAAAAAAATAGCAAAAGCTATTATTGATTGGTCAAAAACCGATGGAGCAGATGACGGGTTTGAAAGAAATTATCCAAGTGACTTTGAACCAAAAGCATGTGTTTCATGCTGGTCAAGAACCTTTCCTGGTTATTTGAATGCTCAGGTTCCTTTTTGGGGAACTAATAGACCTATATTACCAGAAAGTCAAAGCGTAGCTGCTGATATGCAGATCTTTCCTTTTGATACTGTTCCAGGGACGATTATGTATGAGGAAGCACTTAAGGTACTTGAAAACAGTAAGTCAGACGACCCAAAGTATGAGGTCATTGCTGAATACTGGGCTGATGGTGCGGGTTATTCTGGTACGCCGTCAGGACATTTTTTCACCATTGCTCAAACGGTAGCAGAAAAGCAAAACATAGGTTTAGAAAAGGCGCTTGAGCTATACGTAAAACTTGGAATTGCCGTTAATGAAGCGTTTATTTCTTCTTTTCACCTGAAATACAAGTTCAACTTCATCCGCCCAATTTCTTACATACAGCGTTACATAGACCCTAATTTTAATTCTAGGTTGGCCAGCCCACCTTTTCCTGAGTTTCCTTCAGGACATTCTTTTCAGAGTGGAGCAGCATCTGAAGTAATGAAGTCGGTTTTTGGTGATACCCTGGAGTTTACAGATCATACGAACGATTACAGGAAAGATATCGATGGTTCCCCCAGAACCTATTCCTCGTTTACAGAAATGTCTGAGGAAATATCTATCTCGCGATTTTATGGAGGGATACATTTTCAGAAAACACTAGACCTTAGCTTGAAGTATGGCAGAAAAATTGGTCAGTATGTTGCAAAAACAGTAGAATGCAAAAAATAAGCGTCATATTCTTGTTGAACCTCTTAGTTGGATTTAGCTTTTCTCAGAAGTTGTTTACTGAGGTGAGTGACTCAATAGGGCTGGACTATAGATACCCAGGAAATGATAATCAGCTAGCAGGTGGTGGTTTAATGGTTATAGATGTCAACAATGATGGTTGGGAAGACCTATATCAATCAGGAGGTGTTTTTGATTCGAAACTCTGGCTCAACGAAAATGGGTTATTCCGAGATGCGACGATAGAGTATAAGCTGGATGTATTGGAAGGATATTTCATTCAAGGCGCCGTTTCAGCAGATTATGACAACGATGGCTATGAAGATTTTGTTGTTGCCAATTTCGGAAAAGGTTTTGGTCAGGGAGATAAGCATGCCCCCGTCATACTTCATAATGTAAAAGGAGACTATTTTGAACCGATTTATTTGGATTCTATACTACCTGCCGAAAATTATGCTGCTGCTTGCTGGGGAGATATAAATAACGATGGTTATGTAGATATCTATTTAGCCAACTACGTAAAAACAATGAGTGGTGTTCAAAATGATCAAGGAAGAGAGGTAGGTTATAAACCAAGCTGTTACGAAAACAAGTTGCTTATAAATGAAGAAGGTAAAGGTTTCAAAGAAATGTCAGCGTCTTACGGAATCGGCGATGGAGGGTGTGGATTGGCAGTTAGTTTTACGGACATAGACAATGATCATGACCTTGATTTATTATTACTAAATGATTTCGGAGAATGGACAAAAAAGGGAAACAGATGTTTCATAAATGAATATCCTGATCCAACGTTCACCGATATGTCAATGAAGTATGCATTCGATCAAGAAATGTATGGAATGGGTGTGGGTCAATCTGATTATAATAGCGACGGTAAACTTGAGTATTATATAACAAATATTGGTGAGAACTATTTTTTTTCTTTTGAGAATGGTCGTTTTGTCGATCTTGCCGGAAAGGAAGGGATTGATAACCCATATGTTTATGACTGCGTTGCCGGAACAAGTTGGAGCGGGCTATTTTTTGATTATGAGTTTGACGGAGACCAGGATCTGTATGTCTCTCAGGGTAATGTTACAACACTTGTTCCACCAACTGCTATCAGCGACCCAAACCGATTGTTTATTTTTGATGAAGGTTGCTTTAAAGATACTACGCTCACATCAGGTGTTAGTGATGTTTTATCGCATAGAGGGGCTGTAATTTTCGATTATGATCGAGATGGAGACCTTGATATTATTTCATCGGTTGTTAAGCTGCCATGGGCAGCGTATGCTGGGAAAGAGCAGAAAATTAAGGCATTCCGCAATGATGTTGATGCAGGGAATTACGTCGCAATTCGTTTGGAAGGAAAAGGAGGCTTCAACCGTTCGGCTATTGGAGCGCGTGTTGTGTTTCATCATAAAGGAAAAAAGAATGTTCGTGAAGTGGACGGGGCAAGTGGTCACGCTTCTCAAGGAACAAAAAAGCTGTATTTTGGTTTAGGTTCTGATAAACAGTTGGATAAACTTGAAGTGATCTTTGGACCCAATACTATGTTTGTCTTTGAAAATTTGACCGCTGGAAAAACCTATTCGATAGACGCAGAAGGCAATATAGAAGAGCTCTATTAACGGCCCATTTATCTAGTTTATCGATTGCTTTTTTTTACTTCAAACCGCTTCATGTCATCAAAATACTTGGTCTCTGAGATCTTCTGAAACTTTCTACCCTCCAACTTTAAAACACCTTTGTCTTTAATGATGATCTCGAGATCATCCTCTATCACTTGACCAAATGTGTCTGTAAGAACATAGTGATTGGACCGTTCCAAAGGCATAGCATAGAACATCTTCGTAGTGCAACTTTCTGAAAGATATAGGTTGATATGCAAAACATCCCTACCCTGGTCGTCGGGAGTATGAATGATCTGAGCAAGCCACGGATCTTTACCTTTACTTTCCCAGTAACTCACACGATCATCTTCAGGTGTCATAAATGAACCTAGAACGATGAGCAGCATTAATATCAAGGAAGATTTTAGCATATTGGTAATTCTACTTCATTAAATATACAAAAACAAGACCATTCTGTTCTTCATGATGCAATGAACGAGCTAAATATTACTTACCTTTACTCGTGTTAAAATCATCATTATATGGATAAGAACAAAGTCCTTGTGTTTGCCACTCAGAACAAAAATAAAGCAAGAGAAATTCAAGGGTTGCTACCTTCATACATAGAGGTCAAAACCTTGTCTGATATAGGGTGTAACGAAGATATTCCAGAAGAACAAGATACGTTAGAAGGTAATGCCCTTCAGAAGGCTGAATATGTAAAAGAACATTTTGGTTATGACTGTTTTGCAGATGATACAGGGCTTGAGGTAGACGTGCTTGATGGCGAGCCAGGAGTTTATAGCGCAAGGTATGCTGGTCCTCAAAAGGATAGTGAAGCAAACATGGATAAGCTTCTGGAAAAATTGAAAGGTGAACCTTATAGATCTGCGCAGTTCCGAACAGTGATAGCATTGATCGAAGGAGAAAAAAAACATACTTTCGAAGGAATTGTAAAAGGTAATATTTCTACTGAGCGAAAGGGTGAGGAAGGATTTGGTTATGATCCTATCTTTATACCTGAAGGAGAAACACACTCTTTTGCTGAAATGGAATTGTCAGAAAAGAATAAAATGAGTCATCGGGCTCGCGCAATAAGTAAATTAGCTAAGTTTTTAGATCAATAGAGTCATGGCGAAGGTAAAAACCGCATATTTCTGTCAGAACTGTGGACACGAAGCACCAAAATGGTTGGGAAGGTGTCCCTCATGTAATGAGTGGAACACTTTTGTTGAGGAAGTGATCAGTAAAGGAAAGAAAGAAGTTACAGCCTTCGCAAAATCGTCTAAAAAAACAGCCAAGCCCACTGCGATTCATACGATTGAAGAAATTCCCGTTCAGCGAATTCAAATGAAGGACAAAGAACTCAACCGTGTTTTAGGTGGAGGCCTTGTCCCGGGCTCATTAACACTTTTTGGAGGAGAGCCAGGAATAGGTAAGTCTACATTGATGTTGCAAATGGCGATGCAGGAAACAGATCAAGAGATCCTGTATGTGTCTGGTGAAGAGAGCATGCAGCAAATAAAAATGCGTGCCGGTCGTATTGGAGAGTTGAATGAATCATGCTATTTATTGACAGAAACACAATTAGAGTCGATTTTTAAACATGCAGAGCAACTAAGTCCAGATCTTGTGGTCATAGACTCTATTCAAACGATTCATAGTGAGAATATCGAAAGCTCCCCTGGAAGTATTTCTCAGATCAGAGAATGTACTGCGCAGCTGCTTCGCTTTGCTAAACAAACAGAAACACCTGTCTTTCTTATTGGACACATAACGAAAGAAGGCTCATTAGCGGGTCCAAAGGTGCTTGAGCACATGGTTGATTCGGTATTACAGTTTGAAGGAGATAGAAATCATGTATACCGCCTTCTTCGCTCTATTAAAAATAGATTTGGCTCAACAAATGAATTAGGGATCTACGAAATGCTGGGAGACGGGTTAAGACAAGTTGAAAACCCATCGGAAATATTAATATCTAACAATAAGGACCAACTTAGTGGTAGCGCTATTGCAGCAACCCTTGAAGGTCTTAGGCCGATGCTTATAGAGGTTCAAGCTCTTGTTAGTACTGCAGCATATGGAACGCCTCAACGAAGTGCCACAGGCTTTGACCTGAGAAGGCTCAACATGTTGCTTGCCGTTATGGAAAAGCGCTGCGGATTTAAGTTAGGTGCAAAAGATGTCTTTCTGAATATTGCAGGAGGAATTAAAGTGGATGATCCAGCAATTGACCTGGCTGTAGTAGCAGCTATACTTTCTTCCAATGCTGATATTGCTATTAATAAGAACATCTGTCTATCTGCAGAAGTAGGTCTGTCAGGAGAGGTAAGACCAATTAATCGCGTAGACCAACGTGTTTCTGAAGCAGAAAAGCTTGGTTTTGACAAGATCATAATCTCAAAAGAAAATAAGGGAATCAAACAAGCAGATTTTAAAATTGAAGTAGTTGAATGCTCCCGAATTGAGGAAGTGTTGAGAGAGCTTTTTGGGTAACGATTAATCAAAAAACAGACGTCCATTGTACCACTCGGGATCTAAAGTAGCACCGATTTTTTTATAGAATTCGATAGCTGGCTCATTCCATTCCAGTACCTGCCAATCCATACGTTTAACACCCCGGTCTTTAGCGATCTTTATAAGCTTTTTAAATAAAGCTTGTCCAACTCCTCCGCGACGATATTGAGGTTGAATGTACAGGTCTTCCAGATATAAGCATCTTCCTTTCCAGGTAGAATACGATGTGTAGTATAACGCCATCCCTCTCACCGCACCATCCATTTCAACGACTAAGCATTCACAAATTGGGTCTTCAAAAAGATCAAATTTTAGTTGTTCAGGAGTATTAATGACAGCATCTGGTTCTTTTTCATATTCTGCAAGCTCTTGAACGAGATCCATTATGGCTCTTTCATCGCCAGGTTGTGCGTCTCTTATGATATATTCTGAGGCCATATTATAACCCACCTAGATTAAATCGTAATCGAACACCTGCAGCCGTATTACCAGTTACGTATGAAGTTGCAACCTTAGGATTTGTTAACTGCTGATCATAATAAAGCGAGAAGGTTAAGTTCTTACTTACTAGGTAATCTGCGCTTGAACGAATGGAAAGAACTTTTTGTCCTGCCGTCGCCTGGTTCGTGTTTTCAACGATCTTTCTGATCACAGTAAGATTGTCTCTGATTGATAGATCAAATCTAATATTCAGATCGGACGGCTGTAATTTATTCCCTTGGAATGTCATAGGGATTCTAAAGTTTGAGAACTTATATCCAGCACCAACAACGATCTCTGTTCCCAGCACTTCAGTAAGCTGATTGTTAGCTAAAGACAATGATGAAGAACGCTCTTTACTATACTCAAACTTAGTGATCAAACCATTACCATTGATCTTCCAAGTTGCATCAAAACCGATTAAAGGAGAAAAACGCTCAGAGATCGTTACGTTTTGAACTTGTTGAGTTGGAATGAAGTTGTTATTGATGTCACGTGCAGTAAGGAACCCATCATTGTCTGTTTCAGCATTAAGGTTAGTTTGCATGCCTGATACAGTAACCGTAGATTGATAACCATGGCGTAACGTAAAGTTCTGCACAAACTTTTTAAAGAAATCAAACTTAGTTAAGCCGTTATAAGATACTTGCCAGTTTGGTAATGGGATGTTTCTCGTCGGGGAAATGCTCTTATCATTTACACCTTTACCAGAGAATGTGGTAAGGAATGCTCCAATGATCACATCCTGTTGACTTGGACCATATCCGTCATAATAACCGGCACTATCTGTAACGCTATTTGGGTTTTGCAGACCGAGGAATGTAGAAACTTCATCACGACTATCTCTGAGGTCTTGGAACGTACCAGACCTGTAATTTCTTCCTAATGTTTCAAATGCTGACTGTATCGAAATCGTAGAGTAAGTAACGTTTGTTGTAACAAATCTACTTTGTTGTTCAAAATCTTGTAAAGTGTCGTTGAACCTATAGAACTCAGCACTGTTCTCAGTAAAGTTTCGGTTCATTGTAAGATCAATTTTAAGATCTTTTAGCGGTTCAAGACTAGCCCTTAAATTATAGTTTTGAGAATGCTGTATCGTATGTTGCGTATTAAGAGAACTCGTGTCAACAATAAACCCTCTATCAGCAGTGTATGGAGCGTATTCAAATCCAGTCTGTCTTCCAAATAAATCTCTCTGTTGTTGACCTAAAGCAAAGTTTCGAATCTGCGCATCGCCAAAAGTACTAGAGTTCATACCAAATAGCTGAGCTTCTTGGTTGAATCCAGGTAATAGCATTCCGTCGTTAAGGGTATATGTTCCTGAAACGGTTCTCACACTCATTAAGGCCCGGCCTAAGAAACCTGTCACAGGGTGGAATGGTTTGCCATATTTTTCTTGGTATTTTTCCTCCCGTTCCTCTTTATTTTCGATACGTTCATTTTGACGTTCTAAACGAGGTTCTTTACGCTCAAGCTTCTTTACAACCTTTGCGAGTTCTTTTTCGTGTTCTTCTAGTTCTTCCGGACTTAGTTTTTCTACATCAACAGCTTCTAATTCTTTCTTTTTCTTTTCGAGTTCTTCAACTTTTTTCGCTAATCGACTATCATTCTTAGAACCTCTAGAATTATTTCCTCCTCGACCACCAACACGACCGCGTATAGACCTTCTTCCTGCTCTTCTCCCACCACGGCCATCATTTATTATCTTTTGTAATAACTCCGACTTTCTATATAGATTGGTCATGTTCATTTGAGCAGTAAGGTTGAGATTTCTACTGTTTTGGATCGTGTTTCCAAACGCCTCTAAACCAAGGTTCGGTCTGTTCCACTCATATGAAGCCCCATAGCGGATGTTAGAATTTAAAAAGTCCAACGCCGGTATCTTATCGAAAGGAATGTTATATGAAATATTGTATGTGTGATCATATCGCATCGTTTTACCTAAAGAACGAAGCTGTGTGCTTACTGAGTCTCTGAATTCTTGATACAATTCAGGGCTTTCATTTCTATCTACCTGACCAGCTGGCTCATCAATAATAGAACTGTTGTTCGCAGCAATATCGAATTTTAAGTTACGAGTAAGATCATATTTAAAGTTGAACGAACGGTTCCAGGTGAAGTTTTTCATGTATATCGGCTGGAACTCAAAATTCGTGTTCGGAATGTTATTTCGAATTTGGCGTTCGTTATAATTACGGATCAAATTATTCTTAATACTGATATTCTTAGGTCCAAGATAGAAGTTGGCAGATCTGATGAGGTCCCACCAGTTCGATTTACGCATAAACTTCACCTTTTTAAAAGGCTCCCATAAAGTTGGTGATCCATTGTATACATAATTTACGCCACCCTTCCAAATAGTCGTTTTATCGTAATTTGTTCTAAAATCACGATGAAGGTCTTCACTGTAAGAGTAATTAAACGAAAGGTTGCTAATATCCCAAATATGTGATTCTGAACCTGGTTTTCTGGCTTTTCGCACATTTGTGAAATTAAAGGATCTACGACGTGTAAAGTCTTGACCGTCACGCATTCGTTCTCTGCGTTCTTCGGCATCATAAGAAGAAAGTTCAACATCAGGATTATAAGGGTCAAAGCGCGGATTAATCGTTCCTACTGAATAAGTATACAAGAATGGAATATCAATTTTCGCTCGCTCTCCTAAAAGTTGACCAAGTTGAGCGTTTGCAGAAACATCTAGATTCAATCTAGTATCTCTTTGACGCTCCGCAACACGACTATCGATACTTCCCCAATTCAATCCACTATATGAACCAGCAACCTGAATGTTCGCAAAATCTGCAACCTGAACTTGAGCACGCGCAAGAGCGGCAGAACCACCTTCATTTTGGAATTCCGTTAAACGCAACTCGTTAACCCAAACTTGTACACACTTATCTAAACCATCATCTGGTTGCCATGGATGCGCCTTGTTTTGCGATGGATTACGAACACCGATCATAATTGTCTTGACATCCGTAATATTGGGATTACCTTTTATTTTTATGACTCGCTTGGGATGATTTACATTGTTGTTGTCCGAATCTCCCGGTTGATGATCCACAGCCTTCTCATATTCAATGTTAAAGGCCACGTTACTTCCAGGAGTTTCCATTGCTTCATTCCTGTCTTTTTTGAGCTGTATAAGTTCATCAAAGACAATTCTCAAGTTGTTTTCTTCCGGCCATATTTCAAGATCGGTGGATGCTCCCCAAGGTGTCACCTTAAGCGGAACTTCATATTCGTAATAGTTTTCCCTGAAATCCGTACCCAAACGTACAAAAACCGATACATCATTGTCATTCAGCGGCTTCGTTGGTTCGAGCTCCTCTGCATGTATGAACATTTCCAGGTTTTTATACATAACCATATCCATACCTACATTTTTAGTTGCTCCTCGAGCATCACCATCTTTCAGATCACAAACCTCTAGTGTCATTGATTGCTCATTTAACTGACGCTGGAAAGCTTGAGATGGATCTACCTCACGAAGAATTCCAGGAGGTATAACATAGTTAATTGGTTCGCGCTGATCGTGTTCTTCGACGTTAACTGCACCGATATTGAAGGATGTAAGGTCTGGATCGGCTTGCTGACCATCAGTTGGCTCAGTCAAGCTTTCTCTGAATTTACGCCATTCACCTCTAATAAGTTCAAGCTTAGCAAAACGCAATGTAGTTTCTTCCCCGAACTCCTTCAGGAACATTCTCATGAAACGGATAGAACGAAAATCAGATATGCCATTTACTACTTTGTCAGGACTACGCACGGGAATTCTAAACTGATACCATTTAAATTCCTTGGTTCCTTTGCTGTATTCGCGAGTGTTAATGATGTAGTTTTTACCCACCTCCATATCATTTGGGCGAAGGGATACTTTATATTGATAATAGCTTTCAGACTCACTCAAGTTATTGTCTCTATTCACATCTTCCATATCTGGAGAGTTTGTAGCTTGAGTAGGGTATCCGTCTGCATTTTGACTTGCCGAAGTTTCTGGGGTAGGAGAGTTTCCTTCGTGACCGTTCCAATATTTGTAACGACGAATTATGTCTACTTGTTGAGCATCATATTCATCGTCACGGTAGTAATTATAGTTGTCGCTTGAAACATCCTCTAATATTTCATCTTTTGCAGCCTGAGATAAAGTTGCGTTGTTATTAACCCAGTTTACAAAGTTCTGGTAGGCATCAGTTTCTCTTTGATCACTATACCCATCTAATCCGACATCTTGTTCAGCACGTGTATCAGGATCGTTATCAAATGCGTTCACGACTACCTGCTCCGTAGATACGCGGGCCCAATTCGTTTCGTCTACGTTTTCTGTTTCACTGAAATCACTTGGAAGCCCATTCTCAAAACTTTTTCTTGAATCAGGAAGAACGTCTTCCGACAAGTTTCCTAAGTTAAAGTACAGATCACCTCCAGTATGCGTAGTGTTTGGATCAAGGTCTTCCTGGTCTTCATTGAATGGATCAAGCATCCAAAATTGGATATACTCAACATTGGTCTGCTCGAAGTTGGTTGTAGTCAATGACCTCATTATTCCGTTCCAGCGTTCCTGAGGATCAATAAATTCTCCATCTGCATTCACTGTATTTGTAGTGTCATAATTGTACATTCCTCGCTCTTTCGGATAGAATGTCATGTTGAATACAGGCAAGTTGGTAATTGTTCCAAGGGCCGGGTTTAAGTTGGGGAATAGGTCAACTCTATTTACAAGAGCAACATTTACATTTTCGGTGTACTCAGGGTTTTCAGCTATATATTGCGGTGTTAAAGAGTTTGACTGGAAAAAAAGAGGATCGATCGTATACCAGGACATATGTGAACGCTTAAACCCTGCAGCGAGATCGTTAGTAAGGTCTGCCTCTGGGAAAAGGTCGTCTTGTCCTTGAGGTATAGAAGCCAGCATCCACGATGAAAAGTTTCTCAAGTCGATCGTTGATTGACTTCCTTCAAAATCATCAACATACGAAATTCCTTTTCTTGATATAGCACGAGGGGCACCTGGAATAAGATGAGCGGCCTCTGCGTTTAGCGTCAACGTCGACATTTGTTTTGTTGAGATCGTAGGAATAAAGTTGATCAGTTTTGTCAAAAATGGAATGTCTGTACGATAAGAAAGATCGAAACCAACAATGTTGTTTTTAAATGGCTCGTCTCCAATATCCACTTTTTGAGTTATAGGTCGCTCTGTCATCCTCATCCATGTTGCTCCTACGTTGAAGTCAGGATTGATCATATAATTCAAATGAGTTCCCATCAAAGACTTGTTTTGGAAACCAAATACAGAGTTACTCTCTATTGAGATTTTAATATCCTGGTTAGACTCTAACACAGCACTATTCAAGATCTTAACACGGCCGAGGTTGTAATCTACCGTGAAATCAGTTCCTTCTTGTAGTCGTATACCTCCAGCTGTAACAACAACAGAACCTTCAGGAACATTCAATGCGTTCAATGGTATTTCATCACTAACAGAAGATTCGTAACGCCCATTAAAATAAAACCTGTTTTTCTTTGGCACCTGTTGAGCGGCAATTCTAGTGGAATCATACAATTCATCATAAGCTACATTATCAACGATCTGTGGTGATAGACCGGCATCCAACATTTCCTCTCTTATCGTTTCGCCAAATGGTTCAATAGTACTAAAGTAGATCCTACCATTTCGGGTGTTGATCGTACCACCATTCGTGGCCATATTTCCTTCGAAGGTGATGGGTTTGAAGTCAAAAACACCATCCTGTTGTGCTCGATTATTCTGATTTAACCTGTCCATTCCAACAACATCGATGACCTGACGATCGTCCATGCCCGGATAAGGAAGGAAATTAACCTTTAAGCTGTTATCTGGGTTGTTGTAAAGAATGTCTAAACGGAACCCTTCCTGACTAACTTGATAAGCACCAATTGAATAAACGTTTTTCATCATTAGATCCCATAGTTTATTCTTTGGGCTAATGATTGTTGGCTTTAATAGCTTGAGTAATAGTGCGTCTTGTCCAACAACACCATCAGTTGAGAATTCACCAACTTGATATGTTCTTCCTGAATAAGTATACTCATAAGCAACGGCAAGAACCTCATCATTATTCAGTGGAAGGTTAACCGATATAAAACCAAGTTGAGCATTGTAAGAAAACTCTTGTTCTGTAAGCTTTCGAGCATTTTCGACTTTCTCAAAATCAACCGCCTGTTGAAATGGACCAGGTGAAGTGTTTTGAGATTCTAGCTCTACAACAGCGTTGTTGAAACCACGAATATTAGGGTTGTTCGAAGCATAATCATAAAGATTGTTTGAGCTGTTGTCAGGCAATTCATTACTTGATGCACCACCCGGATTTCCAGACCAATTGTCCGGATTAGATTCACCAAGGTCTGTAAGGGCAACAATATTTCGAGTATCCTCAACTCGATTGGTTTGATTGGTTACCCAAACCTCAATACGTGTAATATTAACAAGTGAGCTAACGAATGGAACAGATTCCATCGCTTCGTCATAGTGATCTCTGTGATAATAATTCAAAAAGTAGTGACGGTTCATTTCGTACTCGTCTGCCTTCAATTCGAAGTCTTGAACCTGAGCACCACCTTTAATATTTATCTCTTTTTTCTGTCCTCTAGAGGTTGAAGCTATGGCATCTACAGTTAGCCTACCAAAACGCATTCTTGTTTTAACACCGAACAACGTTTGAGATCCCTCGATCAAAGAGGTTTCTAAAGGCATCGAAACGTTACCAGCCTCAACTTTTTGAAGGATCTGATCTTCGTTACCAGTCCACTCCAGCTTGGTGACATTGTCAAAGTTGAAAGCAGCTTCTGTGTTATAAGAAGCACCGAGCTTCATTTTATCACCAATCTGACCAACGAGGTTCAACTGAATACGTTGTTGAAAGTCAAACCGAGTTATACGACGCTGATTTTCTGGTAGCATTGGGTTGTCATATCGTGCTGAATTCACTCCAAGAGAAAGTTCAACACTACCTTCAGGACGAATTTGAATCTCATCTGAACCAAAAATATTGGCAAAACCAGGACTGTCGATCTTGATCGGTGGAATTAAACCTTGTTCTTCTTTAGTTTGACTATCAATTTTTTCTTTCCAATACGACTGCATTTTTTGACGCTGCTCGTATTCAATGTATTCTTCGAGCGTCATCATAGATGGCTTACGGTAATTTAAGCTATCACCCATGACCTCTTTGAAAATATACTTTCCGGTTCTCGGGTCGTAAACAATTGTCTTTTCAACGTTAGAAGGATCACCAAGGTCAAAACTTTGTTCGGTATTAGACGTTGGGTCATAAGGGTTTTGAATCGGAAACTTCAGATCAATAGAATCAGGATCCGTTTGACCAAATGAAGCAAAACCCATTAACAGCAAAAAGGCTGATAATCCGGTCTTTAACATTCTTTGTAGTGCCAATTCTTTCAATACAACAACAATTACAATACTTTAAGCGCATCTTTGATCAAGAGCTCTACTGTATCTTGATCTTTCATTACTTTTTTAAGGGCCTTTTCAGCTTGTTTTTTGTCGAAACCTAATGAGACCAATGCAGTTAACGCATCAAAGCGGAGAGTATTGTTTGAATTACCAACATTATCGTCAGATACCTCAAATTTTAACATTTTATCTTTTAGATCGACGATAACGCGTTGTGCAGTTTTTGCTCCGATTCCCTTGACTCCTTGAATTGTAGCCACGTCCTCAGCAGTAATTGCGTATGCGATCTCAGAGGGAGTTAAACCAGATAACATTAGTATTGCTGTACTTGGTCCAATTCCTGAGACAGACACTAGGAAGTTGAACATCTCTCTTTCTTCCTGATCAGCGAATCCATACAAGATCTGGGCGTCTTCACGAACAACGAACTGAGTGTAGATCTTCAGGCTTTCTTCATTACCTAAAGCGGAAAATGTATTTAAAGAGATCTTAACCTCGTATCCTATCCCACCACACTCGATAATTACGTTAGTTGGTGTTTTTTCGATCATTCGACCGTTAAGATGTGTGATCATAATTATTTGTTTTGAGCGTCAACAACAGCCACTTTTACCATATTTACAATCTCTCTTACACTAGAGCCAAGCTGCAGCACATGGATTGATTTTCTCAACCCAACTAGAACAGGCCCAATTGCCTCACCTTCTGTCATTTCCTGAAGAAGTTTATAAGCAATGTTTCCAGATGAAAGGTTTGGGAATATAAGCGTATTAACTTCCTTGTTTGCTAATTCTGAGAATGGAAATTGATCTTGCATCATTTCGTTGTTAAGCGCAAAGTTAGCCTGAACCTCTCCATCGACAGTTAGTGTTGGATACTTTTCATGAATGATCTCAACAGCTTTCGCCATTTTATTTGCATCCTCACCTGGGGCAGAGCCATAATTTGAATAAGAGAGTAGTGCAATTCTAGGAGTTACCTTAAACTTACGTATTGTTTTGGCCAAATTGTTAGCAAGGTCTGCAACCTCTTCGGCGTTCAATTCAAAATTCACCGTTGTATCAGCAAGAAATACAGGGCCTCTTTTCGTAATGAGGATGTACATTCCTGCAACTTTTTCTACGTCTTTTTGTGTTCCAACAACTTGTAGAGCAGGGCGCAAAACATCTCTATATTTACGTGTAGCACCTGAAACCATTGCGTCAGCATCACCTGACTGAACCATCATGGCACCGAAGTAATTACGCTCACGCATGATCTTTTTCGCCTCATATGCAGTGAACCCCTTTCTTTTTCTCATATCGAAAAACGCTTCTGCATAGCGTTCGCGACGTTCATTTTCTTCGTCAGCTTTTGGGTCGAGAATCTCGACCTCTGGGAACTCCATACTGTATTCTTCGATCATGTGCTCTACCTTTTCTTTTCTTCCAAGTAGAATAGGAATAGCAACCCCCTCTTCATATGCAGTTTGAGCTGCTTTTAGAACTTTATAGTTATCAGCTTCAGCAAAAACCACTCGTTTCGGGTTTCGCTCTGCTTTTTCTGTTATCGTTCGAACAAGTTTATTGTCCAGACCTAATCTCTTCTTTAATTCTGCTTCGTAAGCGTCCCAGTTTTCAATTGGCATTCTGGCTACACCCGAATCCATTGCTGCTTTTGCAACAGCCGGAGCAACGTAATAGATCAGTCTTGGATCGAGTGGTTTAGGGATGAATTGTTCACGTCCAAAAGTAATACTCTTCTCTCCGTAAGCTTCACTTACTTCATCCGGAACTGTTTCTTTCGCAAGTTCAGCAATTGCATGAACAGCAGCAAGCTTCATTTCCTCATTGATTGATTTAGCCCTAACATCTAAAGCTCCTCTAAATATGAATGGGAATCCAAGAACGTTGTTAACTTGGTTTGGATGATCTGATCGACCTGTAGCCATGATAACATCATCTCGTGTGTCCATGGCATCTTTGTAAGAAATCTCAGGCTCCGGATTAGCTAGAGCAAATACGATTGGGTTCTCTGCCATTGACTTTATCATGTCTTTTGACACAATTCCACCTCTAGAAAGACCAATAAACACATCGGCTCCTTTCATTTCAGTTTCTAAGTCGCTTGATTTCTTGTGAACCGCAAAATGAGCTTTATTTCCTGATAGCCCATCTCTTTCTTTCGATAACAATCCTTTACTGTCGAACATGTATATGTTTTCCAACTTCACACCAAGCGAACAATAGAGTTTAGCACAGCTCATTGCAGAAGCTCCCGCTCCTGATATCACGACCTTAACTTTCTTAATGTCTTTTTCAGCCAGCTCCAATGCATTTAGTAGAGCAGCCGATGAGATAATAGCAGTTCCGTGCTGATCGTCATGCATAACGGGTATATCCAACTCTTCTTTAAGGCGCTCCTCAATCTCAAAAGCCTCAGGGGCCTTAATGTCCTCTAAATTTATTCCTCCGAAGGTAGGAGCAATGGCTTTTACAGTTTGGATGAATTTTTCAGGATCATTTGCATCGACTTCGATGTCAAACACATCGATATCCGCAAATATCTTAAATAAAACACCTTTACCCTCCATAACTGGTTTTGATGCCGCTGGTCCAATATCCCCCAACCCCAAAACAGCAGTTCCATTGGAAATAACTGCAACCAGGTTTGCTTTACTTGTATATCTATATACATCTTCTGGGTTATCCGCGATCTTCAAACAAGGTTCAGCCACTCCTGGAGAATATGCCAAAGACAGGTCTCTTTGAGAGCTATATGGTTTCGTAGGAATTACCTCGATCTTTCCAGGTTTTCCCTGAGCATGATAATCAAGTGCGTCTTGTTTTCGTATCTTAGCCATAAGCGTATTTTCTTTTTCTAATGCAAGGGCGTAAATTTAATAAAATAGCTAACAAGAACAGAACAACATCAAGTGGAAGCTTATGAATAAAGAGACAATAGTGATATTATCTGGAGCAGGTATGAGTGCAGAGTCAGGATTAGGCACTTTTCGAGATAGTGGTGGACTATGGGAGAAGTACCCAATAGAGGAGGTTGCAACGCCTGAAGCTTGGGTCAAAGACCCAGAAAAGGTTACTCATTTTTACAATATGAGACGTAAACAATGTTATGAAGCTTCTCCAAACGAAGGGCACAAGGCTATTGCCGAGCTAGAGAAAAAATATAATGTTATTATAGTTACACAAAATATCGATGACCTTCATGAAAGGGCGGGTAGTACGAATGTAATTCATCTTCATGGCGAGATTAATAAAGTAAAAAGTTCAGGACCAAACCAGGAAAAAGAATACTACGACCAGAAGGACTGGGAAGTGAGAATGGGCGATGTATGTCCTGAGGGTTATCAATTGAGACCCCATGTGGTTTGGTTTGGAGAGTCCGTTCCGATGTTAGACAAGGGAGCCAGAGCAGTAGAACGCGCTGACATTTTTATAATAGTTGGAACTTCTTTAAACGTATATCCTGCAGCCAGCCTCATTCATTATGTTCGACCGGGCACTAAACAATACTTGATCGACCCAAATGATGTACCTGTAAACACCGAAATAACTATTATAAAGCGTCCAGCTACCAAGGGTCTTGTGGACATCAAGAAAATACTTCTTCAATTAAAAAGCCCCCAGTAATTACTGAGGGCTAATTAATAGTTTGGTCTATTTATATTATTTTCTTATAATCAATTTTTTCGGGTCACTGAGCACACCCTTGTTATCAACTACATGAACAAAATAAATACCGTTCCTGATTGATGAAAGACTGATTTCCTTATTCAAACCTTCATTAAGCACCTCTTTTCCTAATGCATCATATATGATTACACGGCCATCCTTATAGGTTAGGTTTTCAATATTTAAAACGTTTTGAGCTGGGTTTGGGTAAATATTAAACTTATTTAAATCAGCAACTTCTTCTTCCACATTCAAAAAGCAGTTAGAGTTTGTTGTTTTGAATTTGATACGAATGGAGTCATAAACAACTCCGAAAGCACTCACTACATAATAATCGTGAATTCCACAACTCTCATTTCCACTCGGAACGATCTGCGGCTTGAATATAGATGTGTCTTGATCATCTATTGCTGCTGGGCTTGGCGTTGTATACTCTAGCTGATCATCCGCATTATAACATAAGTTGTTGTCACAAATTTGATCGACTCTTCCTGAATTAGCTAAACGAACGCGTTTAAAAGCCATGTTTATCGTCTGACCGCTCAGGTTGATTACGCGCATGTCGTAGTATATTGTAGGGTCTGAAGGATCACCTGTAACCTCTATTGTTGTTCCACTAATATCCGTATCCAGATCAGAAATGAAAACTACAATTATTGCATCACTAACCGCTCTGTTATTAGGTTCAGGACTTGCGTTTTCTCAGGAAGAAGACAAAGGACTATTGGATAAAAAAGTTCCTGAAGTACAAATAAAAGATACGGATGGTGAAACAATCAACACCGGAAAATTGGAGAACGATGGGAAACCAATAATAATTTCGTTCTGGGCAACTTGGTGTACACCTTGTAAAAAGGAGTTGAATACGATTAATGACATGTATATTGATTGGCAAGACGAAACGGGAGTGCGATTAGTAGCTGTTTCCGTTGATGATGAGAGAACGAAGAATAGAGTTGTGCCTTACGTTGATTCGAAGGCATGGGAATACCAAGTTCTACTTGATCCAAATGGAGAGTTTAAAAGAGCAATGGGCGTAAACAATGTTCCACATACATTTTTGATCGATGGTGAAGGAAATATTGTTTATTCTCATAATAACTATGCACCAGGAGATGAGTACGAATTGTACGACAAAATTCTCGAATTAGTTGAGTCAGAAGACGAATAAGAGAAACCCTTTACAATAAACACTGCTTTACGAATGAAACCAAAATTATTAGCAATTTGCGTTGCGTTCTTTTCAATGTATTATACTCAGCTTCATGCTCAAGGGAGTATATCGGGAAATTTAGAAACAACTTACCAATATTTAGTTTCAGATAGTGCAATTGGAGCACTACAACCTGATGAGGAGTCTTTGGTAAACTCATACATGAATATCAATTACCGAAATCAGGGGTTCAAAGCAGGTGTTCGATTTGAAGCCTATTTACCAAGAATACTTGGTTATCCTGATAGATTTGACGGTGCTGGTTTAGGCTACCGTTATTTTGGATATGAGAATGACCTAGTTGATATAACAGTTGGTAATTTCTACGAGCAATTTGGTTCAGGACTCATATTTAGAGCTTATGAAGACAGAGCTCTTGGTTTTGACAACATGATGAATGGTTTCAAAGTAAACCTACGCCCTTACAAAGGTGTTACCCTTAAAACTGTTTATGGAAGACAGCGCTTTTCTTTTGTTGGTGGTAAAAACCAATACTCTCCAGCGATTGTGAGAGGCGCGGATCTTGAGTTCAATTTGAACCAATGGTTTCCAAAACTTTCTGAAAAAAAGTTTAGAATAACAGCCGCTGGAACTTCTGGTCAAGTTCTCAAAAAGAACACAGGAACGGATTATGATTATAGTTGGATGGCAGACGATGGCGGTGTTGGTGGCGACGGCAATAATTATACAACAGCCGGTAGCGTAACAGGCGAAAACCTCATAGTCTCAAGAAACGGATTGTCTGATGTAACGATGGATTTAAGCACTTTTGCCCTTGACAGTGATTTAGGTAGTTATGCGAGTTTGTCGGCAGACAATACGGAACGGATATATCACTTAACTTCTCTACTGCATACGAGCCGCTCAAGCGCACAATGGGAATCAACGCTTTAGATTCTTCTCGCGTTATGTATGAGAGTAGATTGTTTGATAAGAGCGACCTGTTGTACTGGAGAGATATCAACGTTCAGATCAAAAGGAAGCTAAATAAGAGTTGGACTGTCAAGTTGAATTACTTCAATATTTCAATGAATAATGACGTGTTGAAGTTGACGAACGAAAAAGGAATCATTGAATCTCATATAGGCGTGTTAGATGTTCAGTATAAGATCAATAGAAAACACACAATTAGAGCAGAGCTGCAGGGTCTTTGGACAGTAAACAACAAGGATCGAGGTGATTGGGCCACAGCTTTGGTAGAATATACGATCTCTCCAGACTGGTTTTTCAGTGCAATATTCCAGTCTAACTATGGAAACCCAATACCAGAAGATAGGATTAATTACCCAATGATCTTTGTAGGGAAGATCTGGGGAGCAACTCGACTTCAGGCTGGATATGGTAGACAAAACGCAGGTTTGTTTTGTGTAGGAGGTGTTTGTCGTTTTGTACCTGCCTCAAATGGACTAACAGTAAGTTTTACACATAGTTTTTAATTAGTTAGAGCATGAAAACACAATATTATATTTCAGTTTTATTTTTAGCCATTACTTTTGGTCTTTTAGTAGGTTGTGATAAAGTTGAAAACCCTTACGAGGACCAGGCATCTATTACCGTAGACACAACATTATACCCTGGAAATTGGCAGGATTATGTTGATAATGAATCGCCGGTATTTACGGCTAACTCGAACACAGATGTCAATGTTCTCTTAGAAGATTATACTGGTCATTTATGTAACAACTGTCCAACGGCAGCAACTGCCGCACACACGATTCACGAGAATTATCCAGATAGAGTATTTGTTGCCTCTATTCATGTTGACCCAGGAGCCGTATTGTCATTTCAACAACCTCAAACTAATGGAACGTATCCTACAGACCATACAAATCCAGATGCAATAGAGTATGGAGAAACGTTTCAAAATGGATTTAACTTTATTGGAAACCCTCAAGGAACGGTTAATCGTAAAACGGTAGATGGTAAAATGTTTGACTTCTATGGAACGTGGCAAAGTAGAGCAACTGATATTATGACAACAAATGACCTTAAGTTCAATATTCAGTCTGCTTTCAACTTTTATGAATCTACAAACGGAGGTTATTTACATGTAGAGGTAGAAAAGGTGACGAACGAAGAGATCTCTGTGAATACTGTTGTATACGTTTTGCAAGACACGCTAACAGATTGGCAACTAATGCCAAACAACACTAATAACCCTAATTATTTACACAGAGACCTACACTTAGGTAGCATAGATGGCAATGCATTTGGGATCCCTACCTTTGAGTCTTCTGTTCCTTCAGGAACCAAGGAGGAGCTTTTATACTCATATGAGGTGCCTTCTGGATACAATCCGGAAAACATGCATTTTCTTATCTATGTTTATAATACTGATAACTACGAGGTTCTTCAGGTTATAAAACAGAAGCTCAAAGAATAGCACATTACATCTCATTTTTCTGTCAGTCCTGTTATTTCCATGAAGTTTGCTATTTTTGAATGGTAATTTCATAAGCACAAGAGCATGGGTAAGATTCTGGTTATTGATGATGAAAAAAGTATCCGAAGAGCGTTGACAGAGATCCTTGAATTTGAGGATTTTGAGGTTGATGAGGCTCAAGACGGAAAAGAAGGACTTGACAAGGCCAAGTCATCATTCTACGACATCATTTTTTGCGATATTAAAATGCCAAAAATGGATGGTATGGAAGTGCTTGAAGCTATCCAGAAGGAGAAAATAGAGAGCCCTGTGATCATGATCTCAGGGCATGGAAATATAGAGACAGCTGTTGAAGCGATTAAAAAAGGGGCCTTTGATTTTATCGAGAAACCACTAGATCTTAATAGAATTCTTGTAACGATCAGAAACGCAGGTGATAGATCTTCGTTAGTAGAGGAGAAAAAGACCCTGAAAAAAACGGTTCAACGATTCAAAGGTTCTTCAATAATTGGAGAAACGGATGAGATCATGCAGATCAAAGAAATGATCGCAAAAGTAGGACCAAGTGAAGCGCGTGTTTTGATCACGGGTGAAAATGGAACAGGAAAAGAATTAGTGGCAAGATCTCTACACGATAATAGCCCAAGAAAGGATCACCCATTCATAGAAGTCAATTGTGCCGCAATTCCTGCTGAATTAATAGAAAGTGAATTATTTGGTCATGAAAAGGGGGCTTTTACGTCCGCTGTGAAGCAGAAAAAAGGAAAGTTTGAACTTGCCACAAAAGGAACACTTTTTCTTGATGAAATTGGAGATATGAGCGCCTCAGCTCAGGCAAAAGTGTTGCGGGCTCTTCAAGAGAACGTAATTCAACGTGTTGGAGGTGAAAAAAACATTAAAGTAAACCCAAGAATTGTTGCGGCAACAAATAAAAACTTGCGTAAGGAGATCGAAGAAGGAAACTTTAGAGAGGACCTTTTCCATCGATTAAGCGTGATTTTGATCCATGTGCCGACATTAAATGATCGCCCAGATGATATTCCTCTTTTGGCAGATCACTTTTTGACAATGACTTGTGCGGAGCATGGTATTCCGAGAAAGAAGTTTTCTGAAGATGCCTTAGAGGCGTTGAAAAATACAAATTGGTCTGGAAATATACGTGAACTACGAAACATCGTAGAACGAATGGTTATACTTTGTGATGATGAGATCACAGGATTTGATGTGAACACATTCTCGAATCCGAGAAGCTAAAAAATGTTTTTCAGAAGCCTTTTTAATCCAAAGAAAGAAGACAAAATGAAATACCTTGTTGTAGGGTTAGGTAATCCAGGGGAAAAATACGCCAATACACGACACAACATTGGGTTTGAGGTGTTGGATGAATTTGCCAAGGAACGTGAAGCAAAATTTGAAACTGTTAAGCTGGGAGATCTTGCAACAGCAAAATGGAAGGGAAGGACTGTTTTATTGTTAAAACCATCTACTTTCATGAACCTAAGTGGTAAAGCGGTTAACTATTACCTTCAAAAAGAGAAAATTCCACTCGAACGACTTTTGGTCATTACAGACGATATTGCTCTTTCTTTCGGTAAACTAAGAATGAAAGGGAAAGGAAGTGATGGTGGACACAACGGACTTAAGCACATTCAGCAAACATTAAATACGCCGAAATATGCAAGGCTCAGGTTTGGAGTTGGAAACGACTTTCACAAAGGCCAGCAAGTTGATTATGTGCTGGGGGAGTGGAGTTCAGAGGAACAGGAAAAGCTTAAGGAAAGGATCAAAACTGCAACGGAGTTCATTAAAGGATTCACAACTATTGGCCTTCAAAAAACAATGTCTAACTGGAATAATAAGTAGAAAGCCGATATGGAGGAAAGGGACTTGCTTTTAATTCAAAAGGAACTAAATAGTGAATCCATACCCTTGTTTATAGGACGACTTTCAGGAGGAGATATCAATGAAGTGTTTCAGGTTGAAATTCAGGGGGAGCATTATGTAGTTAAGAAGAACAGAAAGGAAGAGTTTCCCGAAATGCTTGAAAAAGAGTTTAGAGCTCTGAAATATGTGAACATTATAATCCCAGACCTTTACCCAAAACCGATTAAAGCATTTTCATCCATCCAGCATCAGTTTTTAGTGATCGAGTATCACGAAAAAGGAAGCAATACCGAAAAAGGACAATTTCACTTGAGTGATTCACTAGCTACTCACCATAAACATACAAGCGATAAGTTTGGCTGGGAAGAAGATAACTATATAGGCTCTCTACAACAATCTAATGATCTAAGGATCTCATGGGAAGACTTTTATGCAGAAAACAGATTGTTGGCTCAAACAAAGTTGGCTTTTGACAAAGGTCATATGACTAAGCAAACCGTATCTCAAATGGAGACTTTTTGTAAAGAACTAGCGTCAATATTCCCAAAGGAGTCACCCGCACTTTTACATGGTGATCTCTGGGGAGGAAATTATTTTATTACATCAGACGAAAAACCATTGTTGTACGATCCTGCGATGTATTTTGGTCACCGTGAAATCGATATCGCTATGACTCGACTTTTCGGAGGGTTTTCGCAAGCTTTTTACGATCATTATTGTGAGGTTTATCCGTTGGAAAAAGGTTGGGATGAGAGAATACCATATGGACAGTTGTATCCTAACCTCGTTCATTTGAATTTATTCGGGCCGGCTTATTTGAGTGCAGTGACAAGTGTGATCAATCGTTTCTAGACGTCTGAAAAACGAAGTGTTATTGTGGTTTTCCAGTTTTCGAGGTTCTGAATCTCAACCTCTCCGTCCAGATGCTCGATCAAGGTTTCAATTAGCTCCATACCAAAACTAGACTTGCTTAACTCCTTATTCAAACCTACACCGTTGTCTTGATAGATGAGCTCGAACTTTTTTGAACCAACTTCGGCTAAAGTTATATTTATTTTTGGTTGAGTTTCAGTATCATTAAAAGCATATTTAAACGAATTGATAACAAGTTCATTTAGGGCTATTCCCAAATGAATAAGTGTTTCTATTTTAAGTTTAGGTTGATCAGTTTGAATAGCAATATCAACGTTTTGTTGGCCAGATGATCTCTGAAGACTCTCAATTAGTTTTTCCAGGTATTCCTTTGAATCGATCTCCGAAAACTTTTCTTGACGATAAATAATATCATGCACGATCGCCATTGAATTAATTCGGCTTACAGCCTCATCAAATGATGAATGAAATGATTCGTTCTCAATAGAATATGACTGCAACCTTAAAAGGCTGGAAACGATCTGAAAGTTGTTTTTCACACGATGATGAACCTCTTGCAATAAGAGTTTCCGTTCATTACTTTGTTTTAGTATTAGTTTATTCTGAGCTCGAGCAGATCGTAACCTATTAACCACAAAGAATAAAAGAAATAATAGCAGTATAGCTACTAATATGATGGTAACATAATAAATTTGCTGACGCTCATCTTTTTCTTTTTGAAGCCGCATGAACTGTTCTTCTTCCTTTTTATCAAGAGCACGCTCTTTTTCGAATTCATAGCGCATCGCCTCTCGCTGAGCTACTTGTTTTGTTTCCTTATTAGTGATTTTTTTCTGGGCATCTATAACAATGCTCTGCATTTCATAGGCTTTTTTCCAATCACCCGTTTCTTCATAGATTCGTTTTAGAAGATCAGCTGCCTGTTTTTTAAGTGAAAGTTGGTTTAACTCTTCGCTTATTTGAAGTGCTACTAACGCATTTTCCTTTGCCCGTTGATACTCACCTAGTTTAAAATAAACCTCACCGATGTTATTATTTGTATGCCCTATTCCGACTTTGTAGTCTTTTTGAATGGCTATTTGTTCTGAACGTGTAAAATAATCTAAAGCCTTTCTATACTCTTGTTTAGCCTTGTAAATTGAACCAATGTTGTTCAAAATAGATGCTGTACCCACGCTGTCCTGGAGCTCTTTTCGAATCGAAAGTGCCCGTTGATAGGTGGCCAATGCTTCTGTAGTGTCTCCCGTAACCTTGAGTAAACCAGCCCTGGAGTTAAGCGCAAGAGTTTCGAGTTGCTTATCTTCGATGTCTTGTGCAATATTTAATGCATCAGTGATGTATTTCATTGCCTGACCGTAATCGCCTTGTTGACGATAAACTCTTGAAACATTATTGAAAGCATAACCTTTTCCAATTGAATCATTTTGTTCCTCATAGATCTCAATAGCTGAATGGTAATTTTTTATAGCCTCAATGTTATTCCCCATAGTGTTTAGAATAACAGCACTGTTATTTAAGCATTCAGCTTGGTTCTTTATCGCATCGATCCTTTTGAATAGAGTTTCCGCTTTTCGAAATGATTGGACGGCTTCATTTAATTGATTCCTACTATAGTATAGATAACCCCAAACAGAGAAATACTCTGCAACACACTTGATGAGGTTGTCATCCGCGTCTTCTACTTTGTAGTTAAGATTTTTAACAAAACCTTCAGCTTCAATCAAGAGTTTTTCAGCTTCAACATTGTTCCGACCGACTAAACTGTCTGCATCTTCAACAATGTCGCGAAACCGAACCGTGTCAGCTATTGAGTAATCTTGACTGAATACAAGATTGGCTGCTGTAAAGCAGAGCAATAAAAACACAAAAAGTTTAGGTCGCAACATGTTTAAAGTTTGTGGCACGAAAAGGCTAGCATTAATTTACTTAGCAAATTAGGTCTTATTTTCCGTAAATCAAAGTCTTTTTACTCTAAGGTACTTTTTAGGTTTAATTTGGACTCCACTTCCCAATTAGACCTTACCGTTGATGACTGATTGAGCCATAAAATATTTTCAGGTTGTTTGTTAGTGAATATGTCCCCAGTGTCCCAAACCCCGTTATTATTGTCGTCGATTAGAATATAGTACTTGTATCTACCCGGAGTTAAATATTCAAATCGGATGTTTTTACTTTCAATAACCTTCTTATTTACAACTTGTCCCTTACCGTTTTGAAGAAACAACAAGCCGTTTTCAGGGATAGTATCGAGTGTTAAGATTAATGTTCCGAGATCTTCCTCTTTTCCAAGATTAAAAGATAACAAGATCGTATCTTTTTGAACTAGGTTTTCACCAATTAGAGATTCAGGATGGAGTTTCAATTCTACTTTGTTCTTTGTACGATCCAGGTTTTTAATGACTATTTCGTTCGTGTTTTGGATCTTTAATTCTGGCTTTCCATCAATTTTTGAGCTGTCTTCGATGTAGTGCAGCGTTATCTTGGATGCATCTATAGCACTTATTGCATCGTTTGCTTTTAACACAAGAGGACGGCCAAAAATCAAATTGTTTTCTCTCAGATCACTAGTAGTTGTTAACGTTACTGGATCTTTAAAGAAAAATCGTTTGACAACGGTATCTTTTTGATTTTGACCACTCAATATAATTGATGCTGATCCAGACTGCGAATTTTCTAGAAAGAAAGTCAGAGAATCCATTGTTTCATTCCATGTTGAGTCAATGAAACCCTCTGATAAAAGGGCAACTTCATATTCCTCTGTTACTGACATGTTGAAACCTAAACACCAGACCCCAGGGCTTATGAATTCATTAGTACGAACGATAAGTTCAGTAGGGGAAGGAGGCATTATTTCGATCGATCCTACCAATGAGTCAGTGTTAACAGGAACAAATTTTTTAAGCAGTTTGCCTCTGTCTTCTATAGGGTCTAGAATGTTGTTTTTATTTTCATCATCAAACGCGTATACGTAATATTCCCCCGACTTGAGATACTTAAACCTGGCAACACCTTGGTCGTCAGTAACACTAAAATACTTAGGCTTTTGATCTGTTGTGTCTGAATTAATCTCCTCTTCGTAAAGACCAACCGTTATGTTTGATTTTGCTTTACCGTCATATGCGCTCTCTATTTTCACGGCGCCCTGAAGTGAATCAATAAACTGACCGGTGGAAAAAACGTAAAGCATTATGCTATCGTTTGATTCTGTAATATCTTCGACTGCTCTGTTTAGATAAATAGAGTATGTAGTATTCTGTTGCCATTCACCTTCAGAAACCTCCATTAAGAGAGATTTTCCCTTTATGGAATATTCGAGTGAAACATCATCTGGAGAAACCTTAATGTTTTCAGATGGTTTGTTCAGTGTTATATACTCGTTAAAAGGGATTTCAATATTCTGTGGAGCTATATTCAAACTCGCATTAGGAGGAGTTATTTCATTCTCAATGGGTTTAGGCGCTTCGTTATCTACGGGTCCACCAGTTATTCTTCCTACTTGACCACATGAGGATATAAGAAGAGATAAGAATAAAACTATAAAATATCTGTACTGATCCATTTGCAGAGTTCATTCAGATAATGGCTATCGACATCATCAAAAGTAGATAAACGGTCACTGTCCACATCTAGTACACCAACTACCGAGTTATTTTTAATGATCGGTACCACGATTTCAGATTTTGATTCAGAGCTACAAGCAATATGACCAGGAAACTCTTCAACGTTGTTAACGACAAGTGTTTTAGCATCCGACCATGATGTACCACACACACCTTTACCTTTTCGGATGCGCGTGCAAGCGATGGGACCTTGAAATGGACCAAGAACTAATTCTTCTTGAGAGTCAACCCAATAGAAACCAACCCAAAAAAAGTTGAAAGCCTGTTTCAGTGCAGAAACAATGTTTGCTTGATTTGCTATAGCATTCGATTCTCCACTGCACAATGCCTTGATCTGTGGGATCAGAGACTTATAGTTTTCTTCCTTGCTGGAGTTGTTTATGGCGAGCTCTTCAGCCATTATTAGCGTCTTTTAGGCATTTTTTTGCGCCCTTTGTGCATCTGTGCCATGCGCATTTGATTACGTGAAGCTACCATTCCCATCTGCTTCTTCATCATATCGAGCTGTTCTTTCAACATGTTGTTCTTATCGAGCTTTTTTGCTTCGCTCAGCAATGTTTTAGCTTCATTTTTTCGTCCGGTCTGCATACAAATACCCGCCAACTGCATTTTAGCGACAGCCTTATCCTGATCAGTTCTTAGCCCCATGTTGAGTGCTTTTCGGATATACTGTTCACACTTAGCAAAACCCAGATCTTGTTGAAGCCCTAGCATACCTTTTAAATAAATAACATATGCATGCTGTTTTTTAGGCATCATTTGGGGAGCTTTGATTCTATTCAAAGCTTTCCAGGCCTTGTCTTGTTTTCCCATCCTCATGTGGTAAAGAGCCATGATCATATTCTCATTACGGAAGAAACTAAGCACGATCAGAGCAGTCACCAAAATAAAGGTAATACCCCATCCCCAGGATCCTACGTAGAACAAATAGGCGTTGAAACCTACTGCTGCTAAACCAAGAATAACTCTAATAATAAATCCTATCATAATTTAATCTTCAATTGTTGCGATACACTTTAATTCAATAGCAATTGGTGTTGGAAGAGAAGAGATCTCAATTGTCGTTCTACATGGTTGGTTGTCTTTGAAGTATTCCGCGTAGATCTTATTGTACGTATGAAAATCTCGCTTCATATTCACTAAAAACACCTGCACGTCGATCAAATTGTCCCAACTTGATCCAGACTCCTCTAAAATTGCTCTTACATTATCAAAAACAGATCGGCATTGAGCTTCAAAATCAAACGACAAAAAATTACCGTTTTTATCTAATTCCAGTCCTGGTACATGAGAGTCAGTTTCATCCGATCCTGCTGTTCTTGGACCAACACCAGACAAGAACAAAAGGTTGCCAGCTTTTCTAGCGTGAGGGTATAAACCTACTGGTTTTGGTGCTTTATTTGTGCTAAACTTTCCGTCATTTGCCATAGTACTTGTTTTTGGTTGTGCAAATATACGGATTTGGGCTTGGATATTCTGCATAGCTTTAAGTCTTGTAGCTAATGAATCAAATGAAATTTATATAGGAGTGCCATGTGTAAGAATATTGTATTATTTATTCAATTATACAATAATCAAATAACCTTTCTATTTTTGAAGTAGTAAATTAAGGACACTCTTATGAAAACCTATACAAGAACAGTATTCATTTTGCTTTTTCTTTTCTGCACAAACCTCGTTTTTTCTCAATTACCTGAAAACTGGTTTGGAACCTATGAAGGAAAACTTACAATAACTAATTACAAAAGTGAAAAAAGTGAAGTGAGCATGAAGCTATCGATCGCTGAGAAAACAGATACGTCGTATGCGTTTACTCTAACCTATATTAACGACACAACCAATCAAGAAAGAAAATATGAGTTGATCCACGACAAAGGAAATCAATTTGTGATGGATGAAAAAAACGGAATATTTCTTCCTTTAATGTTGTTTGAAAACCGACTTATTAGCGCATTTGAAGTTGAAGGAAATCACATTTTTGTAAGTTATGAGATCAAAAAGAAAACATTGGTATTCCGCACAATTTCTTCTCGAGAGTCAGTAAAATCAGGCGGAAAGAATGGTGTCCCAGCTGTTCAGGGTTATCTTCCTTTTGTTGATCAATTCGCCAAATTAAAAAAGGTGAAAGGCTAGTTGTTAGTTTTTATGACATTTAATTCATTGACAATTGACTAAAGTCATCTTTTTATCCACGATAGGGATATAGATTTGTAAAAAAATAAAGTTTATGAGTCAAAATATTCAAGTGGGAGAAGGTGAAGTGAAAGTAGCAATGTCTTCCGAGTCTTCAGGTAAGGTAACCTTTAAAGAATTAGGAATTCAAAAAGATCAAATTAGTGTTGATGGTGGGTTTCTCAGGTTAGTCTTTGATTTTGGACAGTTCAAGGAAGATGGGTTTTATTCAGTGCCGACTATCGAGGTTGCATACGATAAGAATGTTGCTGAAACACATTGGCAATGTGACTTCAATGGTGAGACTATATTGGACAAAATGGACAACCATGGAAACTCAACAGTAGTTTTGCTCAACAGAAACAAGATGATCGAGCAGTTGCACCACCATAATAACGTTCTTGTCGTGCATGGTGAATTTCCATCAAGTGTGAATATCGATTTAGAAAACAGTTATATTCATTTAGCAAAATAGAATTTTAAAATTCTTTACAATAGGGGGGTAAATCACAAAGTTGGTTTACCCTTTTTTATTATATCACAGATGCTTGTCCATCAGATTTTTATTAATTTGTCATCGCTAAGCTAAAACTGTGAAACATATAGTCATTATCGGAATTCTGGTTTTCTCAACTCTCTTTACATTCAGTCAGGAGTTTGGGGCAGATCAACCTGTTTTAGACTCCTTAGACCGCCTGATAAAAAGTAAAAAAGCACATGACACCACAAAGACTAACGCTATGAGTGAGCTTGCTGAGATACTTTACTTTTATAATCAAGATACAATTTTAACCCTGGCAGAACGAGAGCAAAAGTTTATAGATAGTATAATTCCAAAGCATAAAGATTCTACAGTCTTATCAACTCTCTTCAAAAACCTTGCAAATGCTCTCAATAATCAAGCAATTTATTATGGAGATCATGGTAATACGGAAGATGCACTTACCTTTTATTTTAAAAGCCTCGAAATTCACAAGAAAACACAGGACCCTGAGGGGAAAGGTTCTGTTTTGAACAACATAGCCATAACATTTGAGAACCAAGGGGATGTTACCCGTGCTTTAGATTATTACAATCAAAGTTTGTTGATCCGAGAACGTTCTGGAGATCTCCCTGGAGAAGCTATAACACTATATAATATTGCATACATATACAGTAATCAGAATGAGAATGATCAGGCGCTGAACTATTTCCATAAAAGTCTGGAAATAGAAAACGAACTTGATAGCGATGTAGGCCGAGCATACTGTTACAATAGTATAGCAGAGGTCTATATTAAACTAGAAGAGTTGGTTTTAGCCAAGTCATATTTAGACAGTGCTTTTGTCTTGAGGAAGAAAATTGAAGATGCTGTAGGTTTGGCTCAGACGTACGAAAACTATGCGGATATTAATCTAATAGAAAAAGAATATGCTTTAGCTCTTCAAAACTTTAAGAAAGCACTTGAGATTCGAAAAGACAATGGTGAAACACGAGATTATTGTTTTAATCTGTACAATACAGGTTTAACATACCTCAAAGTGAAGAAGGTGGATAGTGCTATTGCTTACGCTCAACGAACTGAAAAGCTGGCAAATGAACTTGGATATCCAGCTAGTTTAAGAAACACAGCCCACCTTTATAGTTTGATCTATGAGTATGATGATCAACCAGAGAAAGCTTTGAGATACTTCAAAAAATACATTTGGCTCCGTGATAGTCTTCAAAATGCTGAGACACAAAGAGCAGCAATTCAACGTGAGACCCAGTATAACTATGAGCGTAAACTTACAGAAGACAGTATCCGTTATGAAAACCAGGCGCTTATTCACGACGCAATGATCGATAAACAAAAAGCAGAATTGAAAGCACGAAGAAATGAACAGTATCTTCTTTTCGGAGGACTTTCCTTGTCTGTAGTTTTTGGATTGTTTGTGTTCAATCGATTTAGAGTTACGCGAAAGCAAAATAAGATCATTGATATGCAGAGGGAAACCTCAGAAATGCAGCGTAAAGTAGTTGAGGAAAAGAATAGAGAGATCACGGATAGTATAAATTACGCAAAGCGGATCCAGGAGGCTATTTTGCCCCCAAAACAAGTCCTTTCTGAGAACCTTGTTGATGGATTTGTTCTATTTCGACCAAAAGATGTTGTAAGTGGTGATTTTTATTGGTTGGAGAAAGCAAATGGATATATCTTTTTTGCAGCAGCTGATTGTACCGGACACGGTGTTCCAGGAGCAATGGTGAGTGTAATATGTTCAAACGCCCTTACAAAGTGTGTCGTAGAAGAAGGCCTCTATAAAACAGGCGAGATCCTTGATAGAACAAGGGAGATCGTGATCGAACAGTTAAATAAAAGCGGTGAAATGGTTAATGATGGTATGGATATATCACTAGTGGCCATGAAAGAAAAGGATCGTATGCTTGAAAAAACGGAGATCATGTGGTCTGGAGCAAACAATGGCATGTGGATCATTCGATCTAAGAATAATAGCCTGGATGTGATAAAACCAGACAAGCAACCAATAGGTTCTCATAGTCATGCCAAAAAGTTCACTACGCATATCGTAAGCATCGAAAGGGGTGATCAACTTTATCTTTTTTCCGATGGTTTTGCTGATCAGTTCGGAGGAGAACATTTCTCTCATATTCCTGAAGGAGGTAAGAAGTATAAAAGTAAAAGATTTAAAGACTTTTTACTCTCAGTAAAAGACATGCCGATGGATGAACAACGAGAAGAACTGAGCAGCGAATTTGATAACTGGAAGGGTGATTTGGAACAGATCGATGACGTTTGTGTAATTGGCGTACGGTTTTAACAAGACACAAAAAAGAGCAAGTATTCTCGCACTCATTCTCTTTCTCACTCTACTATGTGGTTCCACCTGGGCTTCCGACGATTCGCGAGTGCTTATGTAGGTACAGACTTCTCACCAACCTATCCTAAAAGAAAAAAATCCAGCAGTCAATTAAGAATGCCGGATTTTCCTTCTAGTGGGTAACCCATCCGAAATATCTAACTATTTAGAGGAGGATTTGAATGCAGTGGTTTATTTTGGGAACGCTTTTAATGTTAAAGAGTAAAACTTTTGTATGAAACTCTGTGGTTATTGAACACTCTTTTTTTAGCGTATATGAACTCTTGTAATGAGTTTTCTTGAATATTTAGGGCTTCTGATGGATCCATCACTGAAATTTCAGATTCTTTATTAACCCCTAAAGAGTTAAGAGATGTACCGATTCTTAATCCACTGCCTTTTGTTATTATCCACCGATCATGAAACGGAGATTTGGCCCCTCCTTCTTCAATCCAACAAAAAGTAATTTTTGTATATGGAGCCGACTCATCTGAAATTTTATTCCAATAGTTTGAATATTCTTTTTCTATACCGGGTTTATTACCACTTTTAGAACCTAACAAATTAACTTCGATATCATTATCACAATGAGTATTTACCATTTTTAAAATCTCTAAATCCTCTGATACAAGATAAGGGTCGGCAATAATGATAAATTCCTTTGCCTCTTCTTTCATCCATTCACCGATGAAATCCAAAGCTTCTTCTCTTGAGCCTGGTGATACCGTCTTGTTCTCGCTAAATTCTTGATCTATGAAAAAAGAATTAAAACCGTATGACTCAATTTTTTTTCTTTGATTTAGTAATTCAATAAGTCTAAAAGATTTTAATAACTCATTAAAGTTGTCTTCATGTAATGTTCTTACTGGGCCTGATAATGCTGTGGATTTATATAATTTGCCACAGTTAATTAAAAAATACATATAAGCAGGAAAAGCTTCTTTCAAAGGTAGTGTGGAGTTACCTATTGTTAAATAAGTTGTGAGATCAGCTATTTTTTTTGGGGAAATTCTATCAGCGTTTAGAGATTTAATAGAGTTTATTATAGCCATTATAACTTGTCTATAACTTTCTTTCTCACGATCTTCTAGTGATTTGTTGTTTTTAATCTTTGAGGATATTTCTAGGCTTTCAAAGTGTTCTTTAAGTAAACCGCTAACCTTTTTTGCATTGGAGTCGCGGTCCATACTCATTACCAAAGATTTAGCATAGTCTTTGTCTAATCTATACATTGAGTCTATTAAGTCTTTTTGCGAGTCAAAAACCTCACTTCCCTTGTCGAATTTGGAGGAAATGTTGAATGCTTCTTTAACGATTTTCTTCCACTTTTCTTGACTAACTTGATACATATATTCCGAGATATCTATAACTCGCTGTACATATTCGTAATGTATTTTTAAACCTTCAAGCTGGTCGATTATAATATCGAAAACTTCTCCTTTTTCCAAAATACCGATAGTTTTGTCAAAAGGTATTTCATCCAAGGTGATAGCTAGTATAAAAATTCTATCAGAACGATTATCAATCTTTTTAATATCATCTATTAAATCTAACCAGTGAGTTTTGTGGTTAATACCTCTATAACCGTTTGGCTTCTGAACTTTTAAATTGGCTAAGATTTTATATCCAGAATGAGTTATGTTATTACTGTCAGGTAGCTTGTCTTCAATTAATTCATTCAATTCTTGAATAACTTCAGATCTTTGAATTTGACTGATTTGCTTGTTTTTAGTAGTTATAACTTCACAAATGTGTTTAATTAAAATATAAACGCTTGAATCTGTTGAAACCTTCTTTAGAGTTGTAATCGATTTTTTGAGGTCGCTGAAGTCGCAAGGGTATTTATAAATGGAATCTTCATAAATATCGAAAGGACAACGTTTAGTAAGATAAAAATATGTTAATTCAAAAAACAACTGTTCTTTATTTGATTTGGATAAGTTGTTAGCGTATTCACAAGCCATTTCAGGATTAAATAAATGTAAAAACATAATGGCTTCTTGAACCCGAGATATATCTTCGTTTTCTGATAATAGGTCGGCTATACTAGGAAGTATATGGTCATCCAAAATAGTTTTACACAGTACCGTATCGTCATTCATGTAACATTGAAAGCCTAACTCACTCCATAATAACACTCTATCAACCTTTGATGGGATTCTTAAAATAACTTCCTTAATCGATTTAAACTCCTTAGCTGTATTGCTATTAGTGTTAAATAAATTTACAAAAGCTTTCATCAAAATCTTTAGTGTTAACCTAAACGTATTTGCTATTACAGGTGAATCAAATGTTGATTCCTTTTTGATTAACTCTGTTTCATTAAAGATTTTTTTTGCAAACTCTGGAGCAATTCCTGAAAGCTCAGAACAGATTAGAAAGCCACTGTCTATTTTGTCCCATTCAGTATCTATTTCGTGCCAAGTATTATAAACTAGTTCTTTTTGGCGAGCCAAAAGGCGAGTTTTCCATTCTTCATTCTTATTTATGATTTTTATCCCTAGAACGTAACAAAACAGGCGCTTAGATTTATTTTTGAAATCCGCAACACCTTTCGCGAAATAAAGTAGATCGGTTATAGACTTGGCCCTTAAGTGTTTTGATTTAGAATACCTTTCAAAAAGAGAAACTATAAATTCTTCCTTGAAATCTGAGCCTTCTAGAGATTTATATATTGTGTGTAAGCCTTTGTGATTGATATACTTTAAACTATTGCCTAAATAGGAATCCAACAAATTGATACGAGACTTGTCTCTTCGTCTCGATGTGTTTATTCTCTCAATAATCTTTATACCAAAAAAGGGGTCAACTTTTCCAATCGTTTTCAAGAAATACTCTGAAACCTTCATATGGCTTGCTGTTTCAGAATACAGTAACGCAGTGAGCTCATTTATTTTTGCATATACGAAACCGATTTTCTTTTTCTTATTATTAAATTTAAGAAAGTGAAGCTTGTTGTACACCTCTGAAAAAGATTCAAGCTTTATTAAAGTATCCCCTATTTCGTTTATTTCTGAAATTAATTTATTTAAATCTTTTTCCCAGTCATTCTGCTTCAACGAATACCTGGTATGAATAATATTTAATCGATAGATATATTTGTTTTTTGCTAGTCCAAGATCATTCATGTTTGGCTCTAGGTCCTCGAACCTTTTTAGCAGTTGCCTTTTAATTTTTTCATCTTTAATTTTTGATAAATTAGTGGATAACTCTTTTAATAGATCAATTGTTAAAGTTGAGTTAGAAGACTCTTCTATTAACAAATCTAAAGACTCATTCATAACTTTATCAACCCCAGAAATGTAACTTTTGTTATTATTTAACCAGAGTCGTAAAAACCTTAGCTTCTCAGATGCACTTTCCATCTTCTTCATCTCTAAGAGGACTTTTTCAGAGGTGTAATTACCCACCATGAAAGAAATTGCTTTATTAATTTTTTCAACCTTAGGGTTATTTAGTTTTTGAACGGCTTTGACTTTTTTCTCTTTAAGTTGTCCATCTTCTTTAAGACTTGAGTCGATGGCAGCAAAAGAGAGTTTAGTAATTATCCAATCATTAATGCTTTTTTCCGTGTCACTACTTGTTTTTGAGGATTTTTCGATCAACTCGATTGCCAAGTTGGGAATTGCATAAAGAAGATCTCCAACGATATCATAAATCTTTGTGCCTAAAGAGTGAAGATCAATTTCTGAATATAGATTTTTAATCAAGTCTATTAACTCTTCATCTACAAGCTTTTCTTTTTCCTTTTGCTTTCGTGCAATTAGCACCAGTAGCCTTAATCTGTCTATTTTTATAACTGCAGACTCAGCAATGTTAATCGCTCCTGAAAAATCATTTATTGAGATTCTTGCATCAATTTCAGACTCCCAAAAAAGAAAATTATCAAGTTCGTTTATCAAACCAGATTCAATCGAAAATCTCCATAGCTTAGAGTAGGCCTTTGTTTCTATTGAGGCTCTGACACCCATTCGCAAATTATCATTTGCTGTATTTAATGACCCTGTATTAGTAATAATCCTGGATAGAATGTCTGAACTTAACATATTTACTACTTTACCCCATTCACCAGATTTGGCTCTAAGCTTTGTCAATTCCAGAGTTGATTGAACCGAATCATCTGATGCGTAATACATGGTTAAAAGCTCATTCACTTTCTTTTGTTTACCTCTCAGCTGACTAACCAGATATTTTTTATGTCGATCTGAAGAAATAGATACGGAATTGTTTGATTTTTCAATTATTTCTATTGAATTAACTATTGAGTTTATAACTTCCGTTTTTTCTTTACAAATTTGAGCTAATTCATTAACTGTAAAAGTTCTATCACTAAAGACTATTACAGAGATAATACTTGTTGTAAGAGGATTTGTCAAATCAATCTTCTTACAATCCAACTCGAGCCACTTTGAATACTCATGTGATTTATTCAATATTTCACTAGTGTTTTCTTTGTTATCCTTTAATACTCGTTTTACCGTTTTAAGCCTTCCAGGTAAACCTTTTGTTATTGTTATTATCTCGTTTATATCTTCCTCCTCTAAATTTAGTTCACTTAAATATATTTGTATTTCCGACTTACTAAAACCGACTAGTCTAAGTGTATTGTGTTGATTTGAATCTAGTTGGGGTTTTATTTTAAAGTATTTATTTTTGTTTCCGGTCAATACTATATTAAAGATGTCTTCTCCAAAGGGTATTAAATCAAGAATTTGATTTATAAAGCTGTTTTGTTCATCTAGTTTGTTTTCTAATCCGTCGATTATAATATTTATTTTGTGCCTTTTATGTTTTAAATGTTTCCTTAGTTCAAATATGGTTCTCCTATAATTTTCTGGGTTAAAGATATCTACGTTTCTATCTTTGTCAGACCCAATTATATGACGAGCTTGAGGAATAAAATTGCTACAATAATAATCTACGTTGTAATCGATTTCGCTATTTGGGTTAAAAAAAACGCTTATAGTGTTGTTTAAATTAGAACGAACAAACTGTGCACATAAACTTGATTTACCAGAGTCCACATCCCCTTCAATGAAAACAATCTTGTTTCCATTTTCATGAAAACTCTTTATCTGTGAAAGGTAATTGTCACGAACAATAACTGATTCATCCTTTACAGGAAGACCTATAGAATAGTACTCAACACCGATCTTTTCTGAAGACATAATTTAGGTTTAATAGATTATGATGAAAAGTTAAGGAATTTATTATTTAATACTTCTAATCACTCCGAAAAATTCTGAAAAAATAAAGTCGTTAGCAACTCCTCTTTTCGCGTTGAACGGTTTTTCTGTTTAAAACAGCGCAGGGAAACTAATCGACCTAAATTGAATTTAGTTTCGAATTGATGAATAAAAGAAGTGGTGGCTAAATAATTCCCTTTAAGTGTAACTTTATTGGTGTTAATAATAAAATCGGGGTGTTGATATTGATGAGGTTCGTCAATTGAATTGACAATTAGATTTACATCTTGATTTTTGACAAAGCTTAAAAAAGAATGCTGGACAATTTCATTTGGTACGTTTTCTTTTCCAATTACTTTATTGACCTGATTTAATTGAAGCGTTTTATTTTTTAATGTTTGCACGGAATTTTGTGCTTCATTCTTTTTTTGCTCTAATTCGTCGTTCAACGCCAATTGATCAAGTGTAACACTAAATGCTCTTTTATAAGCAGCAGCCCCCAAAAGCACAATTATAATTAATAGAGCGACCTTCTTTTGACGATATGTGTACTTTTCGAAAAATGTCATCGTTCAACGATTTTTAATTCGAAAAAAGAAGTGTTTTTATCTTCATTTGTGGTAAAAGATAAAATAGCCACATTATCTACCCATTCTAATTGATTTAATTTCTCAATCCAATTGTCTACATATTCACTGGATTGAGTAGATCCGGCTATTTTAATTGATTTCCGTTTAAATTCCGGTTTTTCATTTCGTTTTAATTTCTTTTCTAATGGATAGACTTTTACTTCTTCCAATTTAATGGTAGATGGAACAGAAGATCCAATTTGATCGAGAGTGGTACTGAAATAATTATTACGAATGATACCGCTATTTGCAATTAATTGCTTTTTACGGAGCATTTCCTGGTCGATTTGATCAATCTTCTTTAGGTTGTCACTATAGACCATTATTTTGGCCTCTAAATCAGCATTAATGGAATTAATATGTCCCTGGTAGAAATAATTTCCAATTAGCGCAATTAGAAAAATAATAATAGCACCAATTCCAATCAGTTTGAATTGTCGTTTATCGCGGTAATTCGAAATCTTTTGTTTTCGTTCTTTTGAATCAAAAACACTAATGGATAATTGATTTTTTAAAAAAGCATATCCGACTGTAACAGCCCAAAAAGAATTAATTAATAATTCTCCATTGAATTTTGGGCGTTGACTTAATTCTTCTGAATTAAAAGAATAAACACCTTTAATAAATTCAATTGATCCGATCGGCGTTGAACGCGTTTTTTGTCGTAGATCGTCGATCAACGTATGAAAAGGACCAATAATTATATCCAGAATATTGTCATTAACGTCGTTCAACGGCGATAAAGCATCGTTAACCGCCGTTTTACGGGTGAATGAAACATATCTTTTCTCCTCCAGATCTAAATAATTAATATAAAATTCGTCTGGATCGGCATTCATTAATACGTTTTCAATATAATCTTCATTCGGATCAGTGATTTTATTTAAAACCCCTTTTCCAATTACGTGAATTAAAATGGGAATTGAACTAATTATTTGATCACAAATTAATTCGGCATTTAATTTATCCTTAGAATCAATTAATTGAACCTCTCCTTTTGATCGTTTTAATTGAACCCAATTATAAATAACACCTTGCTCAGTAAATTCGATAGAAACTACTTGAACCTTTCGAAAGTGCGTTATTTGTTTCCAATCAAATTCCATTAGTAAGTTACCGTTGGACGAATAAGAATGTGAAGCTTAGATTTCTCTTTTGATTTATTGCGGCTGGAAAGGAACCATTTTAATATTGGGATACGCGATAGAATTGGCACTCCAGACCCTGTATCTCGACTTGATTTCTTTTCAAGTCCACCCATCAATATAACTTCTCCGTTTTTAACACGAACGAATGATTTAAACGTTTGTGTTGTTTTATTTGGTGGAGCAGTAGGATCAACTTGTTCTCCGAAATCATTTTGACCTACCGCGATCTCTAGTGTCACATGTTCATCAGAAGAAACAAATGGTTTTATTTCGACCTCCAATGAAGCTTCAATTTGCTTCCAGACCCTACTGTTCTGAACATTCGCATTTCCTACAACATTTGATATCTGGACTCTTTCTTCCTGATAATAGCGCTGCTCACCAATTGAAATTGACGCTTCATGACCGTTCAACGTCGATATTTTTGGAGTTGAATTTGTTTCAACTACGTTATTAGATTCTAGCGCCTGAAGCGATAAAAAGAAATCAGAAGTTACTTTTCCTAAATTTAAATTTCCAAACCCATTTAATGCATCAATTATTGCGTTTACAGAGGTAGAATTATAGTTCATATCTAATTCAGGATAAATCTGACCGCTTGTTTGCTGATTATTGGCGTCCAACGCGGCTTTAATTCCGGTTGCCAAATCACTTCCTTTTTGGGAATAAAGGATAATAATGTCAATTTGAACCATTGGCACAACTTGATCAATAGAGTGGAGGAACGCCTTTAATTCTTCTAATCGCCTTGAAGACCCAGAAACAACTAATCCATTTAATTCAATGAATTCGTGAACCTCTAATCCATTAACCAATTCTTTAGGAACCAATTCAAGAATATTCTCTACTGTTCGGTATTCTAATTTTATTAACTCTGTAGCACGTAAACTTTCTGAAATTTGCTGACCAATTACGTAAACGCGATCTTTTTCTTTGTATGAAAAGTCAGTCCCCATTAGGCACTTGTTTAGCAATTGCTCAAACGTAATTTGGTTTGCCGAAAGAGTAATATTCCCTTCAGGCATTTCATACATGAAATAATGCTCATTCAACTCATTGGCCGATTGAGTAATAATGTCCTTAATCGACACATCATTAGCACTAATAGACAGTGTTCCATCGCTCAGTTTTTCCAATTGCAGGTTCTCATTGTTTCCATTTTGACCATTGTTTCGAGAATTAGAGTTACGATTATTCCTACGCACGTTGGAATTGTTGTTCTGAGTTGTTACAGCTGCTCTTTTGAAATAGAAACTGTTGTTTTTATTCTCTATTTCCAGATCGTTAGCGTCAGCGATCATCTTCATGATATCACCTATAGGTCGATTGACGAAGTAACCTGAAACACGTTCGTATTTGATGTTATTATCTACAATGATGTTCTTGCCTGAAAGCTTTGTGATTTCATGCGTTACATACTGTAGAGTATCATTATCTAAATCTACAGAAAGAAAAGTGTTTTGTGCATTATACTCTATTTCAGGAATGTCTCTTTCATAAGCTTTTGGCTGAGGCTTTGACTTTGGCCTATTCTTAAATGAAATAATAGAACCTACAAACTCTATATCAATGTCATAATTCGTGTAAAGAAATACAAAAACATCCTTCACCAATACGTCATAGAAGTTATAAGCAACGGGTTGAATCAAGTTTGGATCTACACTCAAGTTAAGGTTGTTTTCAACCCCAATCGTATTGAGTAAATCAGCCATTTCGATTCGGGTAACGTTAAGTTGTACCTCATTAGTCAATCCTTCTTGAACTTTTGCCATTGAATCCAACTCGGCATTTAGCTCTTCGATTGTCCAATCCTGCAGATGAGCAGAGAAGGGGAGGAGCATTAATAAAAATGCGAGAATAATCGTGGTATGTTGGTTTCGGTTTGGCATTAAATTAACTAATCAGGAAAGCATAGATTTCTTCAAGAGTTGTAGTTCCATTTTTCCATAGCTCAAGTGCTCGATCTGACAAACATACAACTCCTTTTTCTTTTAGCAATTGTTCGACCTTCAATTCTTCGTTTTTTATTTTGTCAGTCAGTTCTCCCTGAATCGGAATGATCTCGTAAAGCGCTTGTCTTCCTTTATATCCTGTAAAGTGGCATTCATCACAACCGACATTAACAAAGTGCTTTTTTGGGATTTTGTTTCGATCAAAAGAATTCGGTACATCTTCGAGATTAACCCCTTCCTCTATTTTACAATTATCGCACAGTTTTCTCACCAATCGTTGAGCTACACTACAGTTTAATGTATTCGCCAACAAAAACGAAGGAACACCCATATCTATTAGTCTAGAGATCGTTCCCCATGCAGAGTTAGTGTGTATTGTAGATAGCACCAGGTGACCTGTTAAAGCTGCTCTAATCGCCATTTGTGCGGTTTCTCCATCACGAATCTCACCGAGCATGATCACATCAGGATCCTGACGCAAGAATGAGCGAAGGGCAGATGTAAACGTTAAACCAATATCTTCTTTTAATTGTACTTGATTAATTCCATCGAGCGTATATTCAATAGGATCCTCAACGGTAACGATGTTGCGCTTTTCTTCATTGAGCAATTTCAATGTTGCATATAATGTCGTTGTTTTACCTGAACCCGTTGGTCCCGAAATTAAAATGATTCCATTTGGTTTTTTAATGCCTTCGAGGTAGTTGTATTTTTCTTCGGAGGTCATTCCCAACCCATCAATGTGAATGTTGGTAGCATCTTGACCGAGAATACGCAATACAATCTTTTCACCGTGCAACGTGGGTAAAATGGAAACACGAATATCGAAATCACCATACTGGATTCGTCCATCTTGTGGCAAACGCTTTTCTGAAATATCCAGATTTGCTTTGATCTTGATTTTATTCACCAATTCAGGATAGGTTTCTACAGGAATGGTATAGCGTTCCATCAAATGACCATCGATACGCATTCGCACCCGTCCTTTCTCCTCGAATTTCTCAATGTGGATATCAGAACTTCCTAATCCCTCTGCTTCTGTGATGATTTTGTCAACAAAATCTGTTTTACCATTAACGGAAAGCGCTTTTTTCTCCTGATTTTGAACTTTACGGTAATACGTTCCCAACAAACGTTGAATGGCGTCCTTTTCAAGAGGTTCAAAGTCAATAGAAACCCCTAGCATAACTTCCAGTTCTTCCTTTGCTGCATCTTTTGATTGATTTTCATCAATATAAAATTGAGCCACGTCACCTGAAATCTCTCTGGGAATTACTCGATAGTTCCAGGCTAAATCTGCCGGGATGAACTGTTGCTGTTCAGGAGTTAGTGCTATTTCGGTGGTTTTATTCAATCAGAAAAAAGTTTGATTCAAGATATAACAGTGCTTTGTCGTTAATGAACGTTGAAAATAATAAAAATCCGTTTAATAGCAGGGCAAAAAGACCCGCGTATGGTATGACTTCGAATGTAGGTGTCATTTTCATTAAAATCAGTGAGATAATTAACACCACGATTGTACATCCAATAAAAAAAAGCATAAAAACCTGATTTGAAAAAGCAGGTGTTATGGCTAATAAAAACAAGATATCACCCCAACCAAAATAGGATTCTGTTATGTTTTGATAGGATCGATGCTTAAAACTGACATAGACCGTTAGAAAAAATAGGATGACAAGTATGAATAAAAGGTTTTTAACCGTTTCGACTAGAGCAGAAATGGAAAAATCTTGCCACCACAATAAACTTAAGAACAGTAAAGGGATTGTGATCCAATGAATGGATCGATCTTTAAGATCTTGATATGAAATCACGACCATAATAATAGAGGCGAAGATAAGACCACCCATTTAGTCTTTTTGCGTCTCTTTTACCTCTCCAGTTTCATCCACTACCCAGGTGTTGAACGTGCCATTTCCGTTGAAGTCGACAACTGCCGTAGCTTTTGCTTTAAAACCTGAAGTAGAAGCCTCGACGATTTCAATTTTATAGTTGGCTCGCCCGCCTTCCGTAACTAATTTATTAGGTACGTAATCAATTTTGTCCAGATCTGATGAATACTTTGAATACTGTAAAAAGTGAGCATACTGCAAATTATGCAAGTTATTTAGAGCAGTCTGCGCTTCAATCGCTTTTGCTCTTGATGCAACAGCAGTTTGATTTGGAACCACTAACATGATCAAAATACCGATCACGGCTAATACAATAAGAATCTCTGCTAACGAGAACGCTTTTAATCTACCTGATTTATCTTTTTGAACAGATGGTCTTTGCATGTTAAATTTCATCAGTGGATGCATATAGTTTTCTATGGTTCAAACTTATGAGTTTTTATGGAGAAATGAAAGGGGGGTGTTAAGATATTGCTCCAGTTACCAAATATAGTTAAGTTGTTATATTTGTTGAGAAATAACTTAAAACCTAGTTGCATAGATATGAGATTTCCCTTCCTGTTTTTCGTCATTGTTCATTTAAGCTTTAGCGTTGTTGCTCAATTGGAAATTGATTCAAGTCTTATAAGAAAAGGATCAAAATGGCAAGTAACAAGATATAATAAAAGAGATAAGGCAAAAGGCTTAACAAGTTATGAGGTTTTAGAGATCAATAAAAAAGAAGGGGACATCACAAATATATTGCTTGAGGTTACTAGGCACTATAAAAACGGAGACACGGCATATCATTCGACCGACTCAATTAAAAGGGCTTCAGGAACTCTCAGGCTCAACATTCAGACGTTTTTCAATCATGGTTTTCGTACTGGAAGCGTTTACCGTAGTACCTATACAACGGTTTATGACCCAGGTATTGAGTTTCTGGAAAAAGCAAACATTGGAGACTCTCTTAGAAGTACCAAAACATTTAGTTTTAATGCGCTGATTTATGTTCAATCGCCCTCAGGATCGGGTTTGACAGGGGGGTGGACTGAATGGACAAGACGATGTTTTGATCGGAAAATCACGGGGTTAGATACACTATCAACTAAAGCGGGTAAATTTGAAACTTACGTTATTTCCCAAAAAATAAAATATGAAAAGACAGGAAAATTATCGGATGAAATTCATCCAAATAAATCTTGGTTCTTACCCGGGTTTGGTGTAATTAGATCTGAATTTTATAACAGAGGTAGAAAGCATAAATTATCAGGTTATTATGAATTGACTAGTTTTGAATATTAAAATCGAATATACAACGGATATATAGGCTGTGTGTATTTTTCATCTTTCTACCCCCTATGACATTCCGAAACACAATTCACACAACCATCAGCATTATAGCCCTTAGCCCTTGCAGATGTTACAGCATTGGTACAATTTGAAAATACTCCCAGCTCTTCAAAGTTTGTCAAAGAATTATTGTGTTGACAATTGTCTTTATGCAATTAATTGTGACCATTTAGGTTGGAGTATGTGTATTTGTTTACTCGGTAGTTGTAAGCTTTAGTTTTTCGCAATATTTTATAAGCTTTACTTTTTGTTTGTAATATGGTTCAAATAATATCAATTGAAAAACAATTAACTCTATTTCCAAAATACTATAATTGGTATATAATAAATTGACCCCCTACTCTGACTAGTTTTATTGTAGAGAAGTGCCTTCTTATTTTACGTTTTTTAGTCAAGACTTTTGACTTGGATGTTTCAACTTTATTAACCACCAAGTACGATTGTGATTCTGAATAATTTATTGAGGAAGCGTACCATTTTTCAATTAATTTACCATGTCTATATATTTCAAATATCCATTTTTTAGTTTCTGGTATAAACTTTTGGAATAATCCATTAATTTTCAAACCATGTAACCATTCTTTGGAATAAACAATTTGTTCACAACTCTCACTGTAATAGTGAAACAGAGATGTAGTTTTACCAAGATTAATGTCATAATAATAAACCGATCGTAAAGAACTGTCTTGATAATAAGACTTTTCAAATGATTTTAAAAAATAAGATGATTCTGTTAAGGGATTATTCTCTATTAAAGTCTTTTTGAAGCAATAACCCTCAAATGCAATATTCCCATTTTCATAATACCGCTTAACAGAGTCTTTACTATACGTTTCATTATAAAAAAACACTTCTTTAAGTTCTCCAGATTCATATGTTGAATTTGGACTTTTACGACCTGAATTAGTCATATGTAAAAATAACTCTTCATTAGTCTCAGTTTCGAAACTAATATTGACCTGAGTTAGAACGGACAGGTTAATAAATAAAATAAATATTGTAATTGAAAATTTCATAGTTATTGATTTACTGCGATTCCCTCACCTCCATTATTATTTCTTCTAGGTTGTACATCTGTACCATTAGTTATAACGGTAACATTAGGAGCCTGAGTAGGAGTTGAAGGAGTTGTTGTGGCAGAATTATCTGGACCAAAAGTTGAAACTCGTGTTGAAAATGTTCCACTTCCACCAGAAGTAACTGTTATTGTTAAAAATGAAGTGTTTGCAGGAACAGCAAAGGAATACTGTCTTGCACCACCTGCTGCCCCTCCTGTTGCAGTTGTGCCTGCGGGTATTGCAGTGGATGTACCAGTTGTAACTACTGTTCCTGTTGATATGTCAGTGAGAGGAATTACATTACCATTTTGGTCTGTAATTTGAAATGTTTGTGCACCTACACCACTTGGAGCTGTTGGATTAAAAGATACAAATCCTCCTGTAGCACCTCCTGCTATAGGGAAAGTGGAAGAGACGCCGGTAGAGCTGTTAGGACCGCTTATAGTGCTTTGCACTTGATTTGCGGGGTCTGTGAAAAAATTGTAAAGCCCGTTTTCATTGATTCTCCTTCCATTCTCTGGATTTGTTCGCATTAGCTCTGTAATTGCTAACAAAACATGAGAATCAGGTAATTCAACAAATTCCTTAGTTTGTCGAACTTGTACCGTTTCACCTGTAGTTGGTATGGTTGCGTCATTATTATTTCGACCAATTTTACTCAACCTCTGTATTAGGTTACTGTTCATCGTACTAGTAGATTCATTAAAAGAGAGGTTTCTGCGGATTAGTTTAGAATTAGTAATAAAAAGTAAATCTTTATTTTGGCCCGTGACTGAGTTGTAAAAAGCTCCCGCACCTGCAAGTCTTCCTGTCGTAAATAAAGTAAATTTCTCAAGACCCTCCAGTTCTATTGCATTTATAACTACGTTTTCACTAAATGCATAAGGTGAATTATGAGGATAACTTGCAGCTAACGGGTCCACCGCAAAGAACCGACCAATTCTAGGGTCGTGCATTCTGTACTTGTAATTGATGCTGTTTCCTTCACCCTTCACCTCGTCATCCTTCTCCTGTCCTTGGAACCCATATCTATAACCACTGTACATG